>CALNXP010000019.1:0-350777 GCA_942490555.1 uncultured beta proteobacterium
CCATCAATAATTCAGCCAATAATTTCTGTTGCCGTGCCGCATTCACCAATTCACCATCGTAATACATCACCACCGGTTGCAGCAGCTCACCGGGCAACGCCAGCCGTGCCACATGATCTGGACTGATGGTATAACGTCCCAGGGCCTTATCGGTAGGCCAGCGAATGTGCTCATACACCACATAGGCCAGCTCGGAACAGACAATCCGGGTATCGGTTTCTACATCAAAATTAAAATCATAGGGTTTGCCCAGCTGGGCAAATAAACGCAGCAACAAATGGCGGCGCTGCGCCTCATCCAGCCCCGGCTGACGCAACACCAACAGGTCATCGATATTCAAAAAATGCGCCAGCGTATTTGCCGTCACGCCCTCACGCAAAGCTTCCACAATCAACCGCCGCTGGCGCAACTGAGAATGATAGGGGCGCACCAGCGTATGCTCCCAGATCCCTAGTGCTCGCAACTGCGATTCATTGCCGGCCCAGATCGCCACATGCCCATAATGGCCGGGAATAAATTTATCGGTTAATCGAAACGGTGTTTTTTCCAGCAGAATATCCAGTGGCTGCATGCTCGCCGCCAGCTGTTGTTGTTTGGATACGGAAAAATCGGCCAGTTTACCCTGACGAAATTCCACCAACCCCAGGGTATTACCCACCAGCAGACTGCTGGCAAAGGTAAAAACACGCTGCATAAAACGCAACTGATCACTGACATGCGCCCCCCGGGCCTGCAGCCGGGCAGATAAATCATAACTGCCCTGTTGCTGCAAATAGCGCCGGGTTGGGCTTTGTGCGATCAACATCTGCAGATACTGTTGCTGTCTATCCGCAACCGGCCGCGATTGCTGTTGCCGCCATTGCTGCTCCTGCTCCAGCAGCACCAGCGCCCGGCCTACACGTTGACGCGGCGCCAATGCCAAAAAGTTCTGAGTCAACCTATCCAACCGCCCCTGTAAACGGGAGTAATCGGTATTCAATAAATAACGCAGTTTGTCCTGCTGAAAGAACGGGTAAATCCCCAGCAGATAATTGTCATATAACAGCAGTGCCGCCGCCAGCGACAGCTTCAACTGTTTCAACAGATGCTGCCCCTGGGCATCCAAAGGATCCAGCTGAATACGCATCTGTCTACGGGTCACCACCTGCGCATTGGTGGTCGCGATCAGCTTTTCCGTTTCATCCATCCGGGTGCCTTGTCCTGGCGCCAGCTCCAGCTCATAATCCAGATTGGTCAGCCAGGCAGAACGCAGCGCGGTAAACAACACCCGTTCCCGCTGCTGCAGATAATCCTCTGCCCCCTCGGCAAACAGGGCAATCTGCTCGGCACTCAGATGCCCCTGATCCACGGTCTGTTTGGTTTGGCGATAAAATCGTCGCACCTGATAACGCCAGACCAGCGCCCGCTCCACCTGCTGCTGAAAACGTGCCACATCACGCTGCAACACATCCGGCGCCAACTCCGAAGGCTGATCCGATAACCGCAGCGGCACATCGCTACGTAACTCAAATGCCCAATACACACACAGCGCGACCAGCAACAACGGTATGGCGGTTGCCAGCCAGCGCAGATAACACATTACTGTGCCAGCAGACTACTTAAGCGACGCTGATATTGCTGAGCGATATCGGTATGGGTTTTACGGAACATAGCGATAATCGTCACCAGCATTTCCCGTGCCGCTTCCTGTTTAAATCCGGGATCTTGCTCCAGCACCAATAATAACTGGTCCATAGCCGCGGTACCCTGATGTGTTGCCATCAGACACATGGCCAGATCAAAGCGCGCCTGCAGATCATCCGGCTGCTGCTGCAATTGCTGTTGTAATGCATCGGCACCTGAGGTTTTCGCGGCTGCCGTAGCAAACAGCAATTGGCCGTTTAACGATTGTCCCAGTTCCGATTGCTGCTCTTGCTCAGGCAAACGGTTAAATAGCCCCTGAGCATTTTCCAGCGCACCGACATCGATAAAGATCTGCAGCATATCCATGGCCACCCGGGTATTTCCCGGGTCCAGCTGAATCGCTTTAGTCAACAACTGCACCGCGCCTTCGGTATCACCAGCCACATGCTGCTGACGTGCCTGCAGGCGCAGCTCATCCGCTTCGCTATAAATATTAAAATCGCGTAACAACGCCCGCGCGTCATCCACATTCAATTCACCCACTTCCACTCGTTTGGGCTCGCCTTGCTCGAAAACGATCAGGGTGGGCAGATTTTCTACCTGATATTGCTGCATTAACTCGCGGTTTTCATCAACATCCAGCTGGGCAAAAATAAACTGTCCGGCAAACTCAGCGGCCAGCTCACGAAAGATGGAATCCACTAACATACAATGTTCGGACCATACCCCCATAAATAACACCACCACCGGCAACTTCCGGGAATTAGCAATCACCAGCTCATCAAAACGACTGGCGGCCACTTCAAATATATAGATATCTTTATTCATTCATTTAACTACCTGATTACGTTCTATCACCATAAGTGATAATCCAAACCCCGATCATACCGCGTGACAAGCTTTCTGTTGACATCCTCCCCGCCCTAAAGGACGGAGATTCCTACTGTGGCTGAATGCGATTTAGCATTCAACTCACTTCGGTGGGTTCCTGCTGCTGGCGACATTACTGCATCACTCACTTCACAGGCTAACAAGCGGTGTCCCCGCTCTAAAATGTTCATCGCGCCAACGAGATCGGCGTGATTTTGATAGCCGCATTCAACACACTTAAATGCGGCTTGGGTCTTGCGATTATCAGCACAAACGTGGTGACATCTTGGACAGCTTCGGCTGGGTTTCTTTGGGTTCACCCGAATGAGTTGACCCCCTTTCCAGCCAAGCTTATAGTCCAACTGTCGCCCAAACTCTCCGCCACCCTGGTCTAAAATCGAACGATTGAGACCAGAGTTTTGGGCAACATTTTTGCCATGATTGTCTGCATCGCCCTTGGCGGACTTGGACATGTTCCGTATTTGCAAATCTTCGATACATACTATCGCGTGGTTTTGGCTGATAGCATGCGTCGCCTTGTGCAAATAATCCTTACGGACGTTGCTGATTTTTTGGTGCAATTTCCGGGCCTTGGCTTTTTGTTTCTGCCAATTCTTGCCAAACTTCACTTGTCTTGCCATGCGGCGTTGATACTTCGCCAGCTTTTTCTGGTGTTTCTTGAAGCTGTTGAGGGGGGCCAAATGGTTGCCATCGCTCAAAGTGGCAAATCTGGTTATGCCCATGTCGATGCCAACGATACCGGTTGCAGTCGGTATCGGCGATTCAACTTCGCGTTCCGTTTGGATGCTGACAGTCCATTTGCCACCGGACTGGCTAACGGTGACATTTTTGACGGTGCCAAGCACTTCTTGGCTGTTGCGATAACGCACAAAGCCAATTTTTGGCAGGTAGATACGATTGTTGTGTTGTTCCAGTTTGAAGCCTTGCGGATAGCGAAAGCTGTCGTGTTGACCACGTTTTTTGAATTTTGGAAAGTCTGCACGTTTGGCGAAAAAATGCTGGTAGGCTCGTTCCAGATCTTTCAGAGCTTGCTGCAAACATTGGCTATGCGTATCTTTTAACCATGCAGTTTGTTCCTCGTTTTTCCAAATGGGCAGAAAACTGGCAAGTTGGGTGTAGCTAAATTTAACGGTATTATCTGCTGCGTATTGCTCGGTTTGCCACGCCAAAGCCTTATTGAACACAAAACGACACGAACCCGCAAAGCGGCGCATATTCTGCGCTTGCTCACTGGTTGGTATTAGTTCAAATTTAAAGGCTTGTAGGCGTTTCATAGATTATGATTATACTTGGGCTATGGAAAAAAAAATGACATTAAGCTGTGGCGGTGCGCCAATTGAGATTATTCGACAATATATCGAACAGCAAAAAACGCCAAACCAGCTTATGGACACTTTCGTGTCCGTGCTATCCATCCCCGACATGAATGACGGGGTTTTCCGCACTTTCTGATAAACTGCTGCCATGAAATCAACGCGGAATTGAACATGAAAAATAATTTTCTGGTAATCACCGCCTGCGGTGAAGATAAGGTGGGCATAGTCGACCAGCTGACACAAACCATTTGTGACAACGGCTGCAATATCGAAGAAAGTCGCATGTCGTTACTTGGCGGTCAGTTTGCCGCGATTATTCTGATCTCCGGCCCCTGGAATAATATCGCCAAATTGGAAAGCAGTCTGGACAAACTGGCTAAAGAACTGAAACTTAACCTCATCCAGCAACAGACTCAGCCCCGCGCCAGCAATAAGAACATGATGCCCTACCAGGTAGAAGTCATTGCCATGGACCATCCCGGCATTGTCAGCAAACTATCCTCATTTTTCGCCCAAAATACCATTAATATTAACGAACTGGAAACCGAAACCTATCCGGCCCCCCATACCGGCACCCCTATGTTCTCGGTCAATATTATGATCAGCATTCCTGCCACCTTGCCCATAGGGGATTTACGTCAGCGTTTTATGGAATACTGCGACGATATGAACCTGGATGCCAGTCTGGAACCGACACGTTAACCGTTCACCGATACCAGCCAACCGTTAATCGCGGTTAATGCTACGCTCCTCCGAAATCGATTCCAAATTGATAAAACACTGCTATAGAATAAAACTGTAGCAAGCGAATTCTGAGTTACCCGGAGAGCGTTATGAGAGACAGTCGCATGGTTGGTGTTGTAGCTACTCTATTCATGCTGGCAAGCCCTATGGCCGTCGCCCAGCAGGATCAGTCGGTTGATAAACCGCCAGTCTACAAGCCGAGCATGCTTGCCTGCTCAGACCTCTCCGTCAACGTGGCAGCCAGTAAGCAAGATCAGTCGGAAACCAAACAACCCTCCAAACCGCTGGTGACTAGGCTGGCCTGATTGCTGACAGCGAGCCGGGCCTGTCTCCCCCGGCCGCAGCCACGTTGACTTTTCTTTTTGCATTAGCGAAGATCTCCCGCGAGGGAGATTTTTTATATCCCGCCTCAGATACCGTCTTGCCACAAACTGCTGGATTAATGAATAACACCTATGAATAATTTTGTAATCGAACAACCGGTCAGACTGGATAAATGGCTATGGGCCGCCCGTTTTTTTAAAACGCGCTCCTTGGCGACCGATGCGGTCAATGGCGGCAAGGTGCATATCAACCATCAGCGTTGCAAAGCAGCGCGTCATGTCAAAATTGATGATGTCATCACCATCACCATAGGCCAGATAGAACGCGAAGTTATCGTGCGCCAGTACAGCGAACAACGTGGCCCGGCCAAAATTGCCGTGACGCTGTATGAGGAAACCGAGGCCAGCCTGAGCAAACGCGAACAGCAACGCCAACAGCGACGATTGGTCGCAGCCATCACCCCGGTGCACGGTTATCGCCCCAGCCGTAAAGACCGTAAAGATGCCGCCCGTATGCGCGGCAAATACTAATCATTCAATCAATGCATGAAACACACACCCTCAGCCGAAATCGCGCATTTACACCCCACCGCCGTCTGGAATCACTTTGCCCAGCTATCTGCCATTCCGCGCCCATCCCGGCAAGAAGCCGCAGTTAAACAACATCTGATCAGCTGGGCAGAGCAACATGGATTGCAACATCACATCGATACCATAGGCAATCTGATACTGAGAAAAGCCGCATCCCCCGGTTGTGAACAGGCACCCGGCGTGATTATTCAAGGCCATCTGGATATGGTCTGTCAGGCCAACCGTGACTCCCACCATAACTTTGCCCAAGATCCGATTCATGCCAAAATTGATGGCAACTGGTTACAGGCAGTGTATACCACGCTGGGCGCAGACAACGGCATCGGTGTCGCCATGGCCCTGGCCGCTCTGGAAGACAAACAACTGCAACATCCGTCACTTGAAGTCTTATTGACCATTAATGAAGAAGCGGGTATGGAGGGCGCCTTAAACCTGCAGCCCAACAGCTTGCACGGTCGCTATCTGATCAATCTGGACAGTGAAGAATGGGGATTTTTCTACTTAGGCTGTGCCGGAGGGGTAGATATTCACATCGAGCAGCCGCAGCAAACGCAGCCATTGCCACGCTCCTGCCGTCTTTGGCAGCTGGATATTCGTGGCTTAACTGGCGGCCATTCCGGCATAGACATCCAACTGCCACGTGCTAATGCCATTAAATTACTGGCACAAGCACTGCAACAATTATCCGCCCAACATCCGTTACAACTGCTTACCCTGCACGGTGGCAGTGCCAGAAATGCGATTCCGCGTGAAGCCCGAGCGCTGATTGCCCTGCCCGAAGATGCCGATATCAGCGACTGGGTTAAGCAACGGCAACGACACTTAAGTCAGGATTTCCCCACCGAAACCCAGCTGCAATGCCGTGCCCAGGTTCACCGCTGCCCCCCTGAAGAGGCACTGAGTGATCACGCCAGTCAACGACTGATTGATTTTTTAAGCCAGGTCCATAACGGGGTAGCACAAATCAGTCAGGACTTCCCCGGCGTCACCGATACCTCCAGCAATCTGGGGGTAGTTGAACTGAGCCAGGGGGAACTCAACATCACCTTTAAGGTACGTTCCCTGGATGATACGCGACGCGATCAGCTGGCAGTCCGCATCATCCAACAGGCACAACAGTTCCGGCTATCCGCCGTCAGCACCGGTCCCTATCCTGGCTGGACACCCAATCCGACGTCTGCGTTATTACAACAATGCCAACAGGCCTATCAACAACTGTATGCCACACCTGCCGAATTACAGGTACTGCATGCCGGGCTGGAATGCGGCATTATTGCCGGCAGCCACCCACAACTGGAAATGATTTCTTTCGGACCGGATATTCGAGGCGCACATGCTCCTGGGGAAAAAGTCAATATTCCCAGCGTTGAACGCTGCTGGATGCTGTTGCAAGCCATTTTGCAACGTCTGGCACAAAGCCCTTGCTAAAAGCATTATTCAAGCGTAAAAATCAATTAACCTCAAGCGACAACTGTTATGTGGAATTCATTAAGCGAAGCCCTGGCCAGTTATAACAGCAGCGAACTACGGCAGCTGCTTGAACTGCTGTCGGAAAGTCAAACTGCCAACACGGATCACGATAGCATTCAGCAAATTACACAATACCTGCTGGAGCACGATCTGAAAAATTTCTATCTGCAACTGGACAGCACGCAACGTCTAGCCATTGCCGAAGCGGCTCATGATCCACTGGGTGAATATAATGAACAGCGTTTTTATGGCAAATACCGCTATCTACCAACGTTTTATCATAATGAGGTAGACGAAGAATTCTTCCATACCCGACGCTATACCGAGTTATGCCTGTTTCTACATTATTCGTTTTATACCCGTAGCTATTATTTACCTTCCGATCTGCAGATCAAACTAAAAAGCTTTGTCACCAAACCCGCACCGCCACAAATCACCTCTTTCGAAAAGCTGCCCGACTCGCAACAACTTAACTGCTGCGACTGCGAGCAACAGGCAGGCAATGAGCTACTGCAGGTACTGAGAATGCTGGAAAAAGAAGCCCTGCAGGTCAACGATGACAGCGGCTTAGCCACCGACACCGCCCTGGAAAAAATTGCGGAACAATTGGTCAAGCAGGACTTTTATCCCCACGTAGACAAACCGGACTGGATGCAAACCATTGGGCATATCCGTGCCTTTGCCTGGCCGTTATTACTGCAGGCCGGTGAACTGCTTTGCCGCCAGAATTCACACCTTAAACTGAGTCGCAGCGGCTTCCAGGCATTGTCCTTATCCACCCCGGATGTCTTGAAGAATCTGTGGCAGGCCTGGTTACAAAATGATAAATTTGATGAATTTTGCCGTATTGAAGCGATCAAAGGGGGAGATAAAAAAGAGTGGATAATGACCACGCCCAGTGTCAGGCGCGATGCCATTGCCCAAACACTGAAACTGTGTCCGATAAACCAGTGGCTGGCCTTTGAAGATTTCTCACGCTTTATGCGCGCCACACAACACACCTTCAAGGTCAGCAACGATCCTTGGGAGCTGTTTATCGGCAATGACGAACAAGGGCGACTGGGCGAAAATGGTTTTTTACTGGATTGGGAATTATTACAGGAACGCTATATTGCGGTATTACTGTTTGAGTACGCGGCAACACTGGGCATAGTTGATGTCGCTTATCGTCAACCCCATGGCGCCCGCATTGAATACCGCCACTTATATGGTGCCGCTGAGCTGGATTTTCTCAGTCGTTATGACGGCTTATGCTATTTCCGCATTACCGAATTGGGTGCCTATATACTGGATATCCACAGCGGCTACCAACAGCCGCAAGAACAGGGCCAGATTGTGATCTATTTATCGCCCGATAATCAGTTACGCATCTGCAAATCAAAGTTTGGTAAAAATGAAATGCAACTGCTGGATAACTGGGCAGAACAAACACAACAATCCGAATGGCGCTTAAGTCGTGATCGTATTCTGATCTCGATAGAAAACGGCCGCAATCTGACCGAACTGCGACGTTTCCTAAACAAACATGCCCGCGAAAACCTGCCCGACAGTTTGAGCAGTTTTCTCGAACTATGCGAAAAAAATGCGCATGCCATGCAGGTAAGTGAGTACGCCCACCTGATTCAATGTGCCGATAGTAAAACTACCGAAGCGGTCAGCTCTCACCCTCAAACCAGTCATTTATGCCAACGCGTATCCGATACCCAACTGGTCGTCACCAGCAGCAATCTGGAAGTTTTCCACGAAAAAGCCCATGAGCTGGGGCTAGGCTTAATCACATCCAAGCAATGACAACGCCCAAGCCTATGACCATTGCTTGATAAAGCGCTGTCGCATAATGACTATCTTCGGCATCAGCGCTGCAGCTTCCTGCGCCCGATAATAAATATCCCGCCAATAATCATCAGCCCACCCGCAATTTGCATAGGGCTGATAATCTCGCCCAGCACCAGATACGCGCTGATTGCCGTCACCACCGGACCAGCCGTTGAGATCACCGCACTATGTGCCGCACCAATGCGCTGGATACCCTCGGCCATCAATAATAACGGCAACACCGTAGCAAACAGTGCCATCGGTAAAATCAACAGATAAACCTCTACACTACGGATAAATAATGCCGGCCCATGCAGGCTTAAGGCATGTATCAAGGTCACCGCTGCCGACGCAAATACCGCATAGCAGGTAAAGCGCATCGCACCCAACGTTTGTATCATGCTTGCGCTGTGATAGGTATACAACGCAAAGGCCAATGCCGCGCCCAGAGAAAGCATGCTCCCAAGCACTAAATCCTGGGTGACCTGGGGATATAATTCGGCACATACCAGTATCAGCCCCAGATAACTAAAAATCAAGGCATAGATCACCTTACGGCTGATTTCTGCCGGCCGAAAAAACAGGCAGATCAATACCACAAAGCTCGGGTATAAAAATAACAAGATGCGCGACAAATTGACCGGAATATAGGCCAGCGACGAAAAATCCAGCAATGCCGACAAATAATAGCCAAGCATACCCAGGCCCAGACAATGGGGCAGATAAGCTAACGGCAAGCTCGCCTGTCCGGGCTGTTTATAATGGATATACAGCAGCAATAAGGCAAAGAATGGCAAGGCCAGCAGCAAACGAATCGCCAGCATACTGATGGCATCAATCTGCGGATCAAGCAAATAAATCTGTTTAATAAAAATAGCTTTAAACGATAAACCTATCGTGGCTAACAGCACACAGCCAAAACCAATCGCATAGCTGCTGGCAAAAAATTGTTGGGCAATCCGGTTCACATTTTTCTCCTCAACCGTGGACCTGCCCCAACAAAAAACGCCGTGGTACAGGCCCACGGCGTTTTTGTCAGTATTTATTCACAAACTACAAACAGCAACCGCCGTGGTTGGCATTCAGCCACCACAGCATGCTCAGTCGAGTTGGTTTGCTATATTGATAAATCATGGACCAACAATGCGTGAATTGTTAACGTTTGTCAACATTTCACTCAGATCACTTTACCTGCCAGCAATAACTATCTATAGTCTGCAACACAGCAAGAAACTGTCTTAAAGCCCGCTAAAGAGTGCTCTGTGGCGTTAAAATGGTCCTGAAAATGCTCACATATAGTGAATATATTCCGCTTTTTCGGCTATTTTTGCCTTGCCTGGCCTCTCTTGATCGAATTTTCAGACAACGTCTAAAACCTCATCACTCATTGGGACACGCAACGCTATGAAACAGGACAGTGCCAGCTCAACAGCCTATACCGTACTGCAAGGACTGTTGCATACCGCCACACAGGCACAATACCAACAGCTAGTTGATCAGGAGACGCAACATACGGCCAGGCAGATTCTACAGGCAACCGAACAGGGCCGAAAACGCCTGCAACAACTGGACAGCAGGTTATCACGCCAGATGTTGCGTATTATGGAAACGCTGCTTATGCCGGGTATTTCGTTACATTATGCCCTGCGTAAACGCTATATCATGACGCAAACCAGGCATTGTATTGCCCAGGGAATTACCCAAATCATCAATCTTGGGGCGGGTTTTGATACCTTAGCCTGGCAACTTCACCAACACTATCCGGATATTCAATTTATTGAAATTGATCATCCCGCCACCAGCAAAGATAAGGTCGCAGCCCTGCAACCCAGACAATCACAAAACAATCTGCACTTTTTGGCGGTCGATCTGGCCGAACAACCCTTATCCCAGGTACTACAGCAACACGACTATTTTGATCCGCAACGCAAGACGCTGTTTATCTGTGAAGGGGTGCTGATGTATCTGGATCAACACATTGTCAGCAGCTTGCTGCAAACCCTGGCAGACTTTTCACCGGATTGCCATTTTGTATTTACCGCCATTGCACCCATGGATTCACCGGACAACAATGTACCGTTATTACTCAAACTCTATTTAAAACTTAAAAATGAGCCGCTCAACTGGAGCCTGCCGCCTGGCAAGATGCAAGGTTTCCTGGAACAACATGGATACCGCCAGCTGGATCTGGCCGATGGGCCTCAAATGTTTCAGCGCTTTATGCAACAACCGGTTAATTGTCCGATTCACCGCGGTGAATATGCAATATTCAGCCATCATCCCATTAACTCACAGGAACGCTAATGCCCATACGAATCTGTCATGCCAACACCCCCAGCCTGCTGGATGGCGTTTACAAGGTACGCCATCATGTCTTCTGTGTGGAGGAAGGAAAAATGCCGGCCACCGAGGACGAGCGTATCGTTGATCGTTTCGACGGCTACCCGACCTCCAGGTCGGTAGCGGTAGTGCATAACAGCCAGGTCATTGGCAGCATGCGTTTTAGCGTTGACTCTGAGGTAGGACTACCGGCCGACGAATATTTTGATTTTCGTCGTCACCTGCCGGATGATGCCATACTGGCCAGTTGCGGCATGTTCTGTGTACAAAAAGCCTTTCGCGGCAATCAGCTGTCCATGGGACTGATGCTGATGTCCAGCTATCTGGCATTATCCGGCAGCAATGCCACCCATATCGCCGCACCGGTTAATCCCGCCATTGCAGCCTTGATGCAGCGCGTTGGCTTTCAGTCACTGGGGAGTGAATTTGTTGAGCCACACACCAAACTCAAGGTCAAACCCATGCTGCTGGATATCAAAGAATTGAATGATTACTTCCTGCACTTTGTGAAAAGCAACGATTTATATAACTTTCTGTGTTCCTACGAATGCTATCTGTTCAGTGCCGGCGAGCAGGTCATTCACAGCGGCACTCGCGGTGATATGGCCTATGTCATCATAGAAGGTGAGGTTGAAGTGAGAAATGGAAAAACCCTGCTCGCCACTTTGTGCGAGGGTGATATTTTTGGTGAATTATCTTTACTCACCAACGGCATACGTTCGGCCGACGTCTGGGCAAGCACCAATGTCAAAACCATGACATTAGACAAAGAGAGTCTGCTCAAGCATATACAGCACGATCCGGTTCAGGCAATGAAATTATTCAATATGCTGGGACAGCGGATCAAGGCGCTGAATGATAAGATAGCCACCTTCTAAGGTGAACAACGGCCACCAACTCACGACTTAACCCACCCCATATTTTCCCGGTGCAATAATATTATCCGGATCTACCGCGACTTTCAGCCGATTGAGAAAGTCTTTGTAGACCGGCGCGCACTCGGTAACCTGTTCCATATGGGCAACATTGGTCCGGTACACCTGATAACCTTGCTCAACACACCATTGATGCAACGCAGTAAACAACTGCCAGGCACGCTCACTTTGTTCGGCATCGGCCTTAAGATAGGTAATCTTGGCAATTGCAATCACGCTACGCGGATTAAACAGCAACAAACCGGAAGCAAAGTCAAAGCCATAATGATGAAACAGCCGACGACAACCATTAATCACGGTAAGTGCATGCTCTCCGGTTAATGGCACCACCGGAGCAAACCAGATCTTACCTTTACGATGTTCGGCCAGATTAATTTCACCCTGTGTATCCCAGGAGGTAAAACAGGCCGGCTCACCAAAAAATGAATGCTCAACAAAAAAATCACTGGGCACCCCTTTATGATGGCTATGAATATTCGGTACCATTTCAAAGGCGCGTAGCGATTTACCACTGATGCGGGTTAACACACGGCCCAGCATACGATAGGGACTGGCAGCGGCAGCAGGACGACTTTTCTCAACCACCTTCTGGATAAAATCGGATAATTTATCACCGACAAAAAACAACGGCCCCAGGCCTCCCAGGCGTTTGCGAATCTGCTTTTTACGCGTTGCTATCGTCAGGCTGTCACCATAAATGGCGGCGACTGCCGACCAGGCGACCACCTGATGGCGACGACGTAATTCGCTCATCGCCTCGTCATCAAGATACTCCTTAGCCGCCAGCTCACTGGGATAATCGGTAGTCGCAGACAAAATAAAATAATCATTGGCAATGGTCAGCTTGGAATTAATAATCCCCTCCAGCTGTAATTGACGAATTTCAGCAATGGCCTGCACCAGCTTGTCATCCGAATCCAGCTCCAGGCTGACGCTGACACAATGCGGATGACGTGGCATCAGCCAGATACCGGCCTTGACCACTATGCCAAAATTTCCTTGAGAAAACAGCCCATCTATTGATGGCCCTACCCCCCATTTATCAGAAAGGTATGAAATGCGCGATTATTGACGGGACCACCCCCGGTATGCAACAGACGGCCATCGGCCAGCACCACCTCCATGCCACACAGGTTAGCGTAATGATCGCCATAATCGGTCCCTCCATGCCCACGATCCAGTGCATTACCCAGCACACTGCCGTCGGCGGTACCATCAATCGGATCTACCATCAGCGGGATAGCATGGTCCAGTAAATATTGATGCAGCTGGCGGTAACTGACCCCCGGCTCTATTTCGGCATAGGCCAGCTCGGCATCCACATGAATACGCTGCAGACGATCCAGCACCACAATAATATTATCCGGACGCACCGCCGAGGTCGAGCCATAGCCCCAGTTCTTACCCCGACTGACCGGCCATAATGCCACTCGGTGATCCGCCGCCAGTTTAACCAGCGCCACCAATGCTCCCTATCGGCCGGATAAACATAAGCCAGCGCCTGCTGCCCCCCCTGGAATTGCGGTCTGGCCTCGAACCTGCACTTGCTTCACATCGGTAACCAGGTATTCCTCGCCAACCAGCAAGCTGATCTGCTCTAACAGCGGTTGCATCCGTCTCTCCCATCATACTGAATTTTAGTCAGCGGATCGCCGCCCATGACCAGAGCATAGCGCGTATTTACCGCGGCTAGCGTTTATCTCTCACCATTCTCGCCATAAATCCCCTGTTGAAACTCATCTGAACGGGCCAACTCAATCAAATAATTCTTAAACACCCGGGCAATCGGTGATAATTTTTTCGCTTTAGGATGCACAATATGCCAGTATGACTCGATAGGAAAGCCCTCAACATGCAATACCCTAACCCCCATATCGTGCCGGCTACGCTGTAACGAGGCTGCGGAAATCACCGAAATCCCCAAGCCGCCAGCTACCGCCTCGCGGATTGCCTCATTACTCCCTAACTCCATACGCAAATCGGGAGTAAACCTATGTTTACGAAAGTGTTCATCTATCGCCAGCCGGGTGCCAGCCCCCCGTTCACGCAAAATAAAACGATAATCCCCCAGTTCTTCCAGCGCAATCTGTGCACGCCGGGCTAACGGATGTGCTTCGGGAGCAATCACCTGCATAGGATTGTGCATTAACACTTCATCGATCAAATCAATATGTGCCGGCGGGGCTGACATAATATAGATATCGTCCATATTTTCCTCCAGGCGTCCGATCACACCATCTCGATTTAATACCGCCAGCGAAATATCAATTTCGGGATACTGCTGACAGAACTCTCCCAGAATCCTGGGGATAAAGTATTTCGCGGTACTCACTACCGCAATCCGCAAGCGCCCACGTACCAGCCCTTTGACCGCATCCATATGCTGTTCAAACATGGCCCATTCATTGAGCAGGTTTCTGGCCGTATGCTCCAGCTCATGTCCCGCCTCGGTAAAGTGCACCTTACGGGCTATCACCTCATATAACGGCACCCCTACCGACTCGCTAATCTCTTTTAGCTGGGCCGATGCGGTAGGCTGGGTAATATGAAGCTGCCGAGCTGCAGCACTGACGCTGCCGGTTTCGGCTAATGCCAAAAACAGTTGCAACTGACGGAAAGTAATGTTCATGAATGATGCCTTTATTTGATACCAGCTTGCTGATGGGGTTATTGCAAAGCAAAGCGCGAATTCTACTGTTTTTTCTCTTTAGCACCAATGTTCTGCCCAAGTCATATTGTTTTATCTATATCAAGAAGAGAAAATATTGATTTAACTCAATCTAAATTAGCTTTTATTATCTGCGCATCATAACGCCAGCAGACTGCTGGCTATCTGTCTAACATTTTCTGATCAATTACTCTGGAGGTTACCAACCATGAGTTTTAGTAGTCTGTTAATCCCGGCCGTGCTGTTTTTTGCACTCGGGGTATTTGCCAAACTGATCAAGTCTGATCTTAAGTTCCCCCCAGATCTAGCCAAGGTGCTGTCCATCTACCTGTTGATGGCCATTGGTCTGCACGGCGGTTATGAGTTAAGCAAATCCGAACTGTCTATTGCCTTTGAAGCCATTATCTGGGCACTGATTCTGGGTTTTGCAATGCCGATCATTGGCTATGCCATGCTGGTCTTCACCCGCAAGGTCAGCCCTATGGATGCGGCAGCCATTTCGGCCCACTATGGCTCGGTAAGTGCCGGTACCTTCTTAACCGCAATTGCCTTTCTGGACAGCAGCGGCGTGGAGTATGAATCCTATCCCCTGATTATGCTGGCCGTAATGGAGTCCCCTGCCATTATCGTGGGTCTGCTGTTAGCGGCATTTGCACGCAAACAACTGGCGGCCAGAAATCCTAAACCCGTCGATGCCGATGAGGGTGAAGGCGGCAGCAACATGAAGCATCTGTTGCATGAAGCATTGACCAACGGCAGTGTCGTGGTACTGCTGGGTTCCATGGTGATTGGTTATATCGCTGAACCTTCCGGTATCGAAAAATTAAAACCCTTTATCGATGAAATCTTTATGGGGGTGTTGTGCCTGTTCCTGTTTGAAATGGGCATGGAAGCGGCCAGACGTATTAAAGAATTCAAGAAAGTAGGTATTGTATTAGGCCTGTTCGGTGTGGTGATGCCTATTGCCGGTGGTCTGGTCGGTGGTTATGTCGGCTACGGCATTCTGGACTTCAGCATCGGTGGTGCCACGCTGGTGGCGGTACTGGGCGCCAGTGCCTCGTATATTGCGGTGCCTCCCGCCATGCGTCTGGCGATACCGGAAGCCAACCCATCGTTCTATCTGACCTTATCACTGGGGATCACCTTCCCATTTAATGTGGTCTTCGGTATCCCGCTGTACTACGCCTATGTACAGTATCTGGCCGGTGTTTAACAGAAAGGATAAACATGCTTGAATTATATCCACACAAATTGGTAGATATTATTACCCTGGACTTACTACAGGGGAAACTGCAGGAAATGTTCCGTCGCTATGGCGTCAGCGGCTATACCATTCTGCGAGTTACCGGCGAAGGCGCCTCCGGCGAATCCTCGGGCACTCTGGACTTTGAAGCCAATATTATGGTCAAGGTTATTATTCCGGAAAGCACACTGCAACGTTTGCTCAACGGTCTGGAACGCCAAAAAGCCAAAGGCTACCAGCTGACCTATTTTGTCAGCGATGTGCAGGTCCCTTCCAAGGAAAAATTCAGCACACCGCTGAATCACTAGCCAGACGCTTAATCGGAGCAGCCCCGGCAATCATGCCGGGGCTTTTTTATATTTTTCAGCACACAAACAATTTTAAGCTTGATTTCAGCTTGCTCCACTATCCTGTAACCATAGCGTAACAAAACCGCTTCAACCACTCACCTCACAGGAGAATCACATGAAAACCATCGCTTTAATCACACTGACCTTAATCGCCAGCTTATCTAACGCTTACGCTGGCAACGATGATAACTATCGCGGTAATAACAGCCCTGAATACAACAGCCACTCTGAATATCGCGACAATGACCGCCGTGAAGAAAAGGAGCGCACATACCGGGAAGACGACACCCAACGTGATAATGACGATGGCTATCGCAACAACTATCGTCGCGATGATCAGCAAGGATACCGTAACGATGATAACTTTGCCGATAACGATGACGGCTACCGCAATCATTCTCGGCACGATGATCGTAAGGGATACCGTAACGATGACAACTTCGCCGATAACGATGATGGCGGCCGTAATCATTCTCGGCACGATGAGCGCGATGGCGATAGAGACAATCAACGCAGAGAATACCGCGACAACAGCGACGCCACAGATAATGATGAACGCAGCATGTCCAGCTCAGATTCAGACAGCAAAAATGAACACCGCAATCAAGCAGATAAGGACGACTCAAACAACTCCCGCTAAACCTTCACGGGTACCGTCAAGCGGTACCCGTCTGCTGACGCTTATCCCTGTCTCGCAAATTCCTTGATCCTGAACCGGCCACGGTAGACAATAGACGGATCCGACTCTCGGGAAAGCCGATGAATAGTTTTAACCGCCGCACCGCAATCCGTATTACCGCCATGAGCCTGTTACTGGCCGTACTGGCCAGTCTGGCCGGCTGGTTTATTGCACGTGAATCTGCGGAAGAAACCATTGTTGCACTGGCCATAGAGGAATCACGCCAATTGCTGGCACATTATGATGCCGCCAATTTAAACCGACCACAGGCCTCACAGCGCGCCGAACAGGCCGTCCAACATATTGCCGGCGGCCTGTTTGAAATCGTCGAACTCTACAGCCGCGATGGTCGCCTGGTCGCCGAGTTTCATACCGAACGCGGACTAATCACCGAACAACATCTGAGCAATCACCAGGCCCCAAACTATCAACAGGCATCATATCAAAGTCACCAGCTGGATAATGGCAACTGGGTACTGCGTGTTTTTGTGCCACTGTTTGCCCATCACAACCAGCAAATTACCGGCTATTTTGAAGGTGTACGCATTATCCCCGAATGGCAGCAACAGCAAATTCAGCACCAGGCCATGATCACCGCACTGCTGGCCGCCCTGGCCGCATTATTATGCGGCGCCTCAATCTATCCGGTAGTCGTCCATTTATCCGCCGAGAATAAAAACAAAACCCAGGAAGTGCTAAATTCACACCTGGCCATGATGGAAGCGCTAGGGCGGGCAATCGCACGGCGCGATGCAGAAACCGGCTGCCACAATTATCGAGTTGCCTGGCTTGCCTGCTGTATTGGCGAACAACTGGCCATCAAAGGCCAGGCAATGCAGGCGTTGATCGCGGGCAGTTTCCTGCATGATATAGGAAAAATCGGCATCCCTGATCAAATACTACTCAAACCGGGCAAGCTGGATAACGAAGAATTTGCCATCATGAAAACCCATGTAGATCAGGGCAAGGAAATTGTCAGTGGCATCAACTGGCTGGAAGACGCCAAAACCGTGGTTGCCTCACATCACGAGAAATGGGATGGCAGCGGCTATCCACAACAACTGGCCGGAGAAAGTATTCCTCTCAATGCTAGAATCTTTGCCGTGGCCGATGTCTTTGATGCATTATGCTCACAACGCCCCTACAAGCCAGCACTGCCATTCGAGCAGAGCATGCAGATCCTGCATCAAGATAGCGGCAGCCATTTCGACCCGAAAATCATTCAACTATTCAGTAATATTGCCCCAACCCTATATCCGCAAATCCACAATACCAGTGAAGCCGACGTCAAACAATTGCTGGCACATAAAATCCGCCAGCATTTTGAAATCTAAGCGACACACGACACTATGACATAAGCCATGTTTGCCGTTTAATTTGTAGCTATACCTTATCGATAGCCACATCGGCTAATGGCAGGCTGATCACAAATTTAGCCCCCAGATAGGATTCACCTTCATATTCAAAACGCTCATTCTCCGCACAAATCGTGCCGTGCAGATTATGCGTAATAATCATATGGCTGATATACAGGCCCAGCCCGGTCCCTCCCATATGGCCTTTGGTGGTGAAATATGGCTCAAAGATTTTATCCAGAATATCCTCCTGAATCCCACCTGCATTATCTTTGATCACTATCACCAGATTATGATCTTTATCCTCACGCGCACTGATAATAAATACCAGTTTATGAGTCAGATTTTCCGCCTGTTTTAAGGCATCTTTGGCATTATTCAGAATATTAATCAATGCCTGCAACAGCTGATTCGGATCGCCATAGGAATTGATACGTTCATCAATATTGCGAATAGTGGTAATGGTATTGTCATCAAATGCGGCCTTGACCAGCTCCACACACTGATCAATCGCTTTTTTCATATTAAATGCCGCACAACTGACCTGTGGAATAAAAAAGCTGCGGCAATCATCTATGGTATGAGATAAATAATCAATCTGACGAGAAATTTCATCGGCATAGCCCAACAGCTTGGTCTCTTCCAGCTGACCCAGTTCACAGTCCATACGAATATTGTTAACCCCCATGGCAATCACCGATAACGGCTGTTTCCACTGATGGGCAATATTGCCCATCAGTTCTCCCATGGCGGCCAGCTTGGAGGTTTGCAGCAACATCTGCTCCTTCTGTTGCAGCTCCTGCTTTAAGGCAATGGCGGCAATAATCGCATTCAACTTATGCTCCAGCAGATCCAGACTCAACGGCTTCAGCAAATAGCCCTCCACCTGCAGCTCTATTGCCTGCTGAAAATAATCCACATCGGAAAATGCCGTGATCAGCACAATCGAAATCCCGGGCTGCTGCTTGCGAATTTCCTTGGACATTTCAATACCGTTCATCACCGGCATACGAATATCACTGACCACAATGTCCGGCCGATATTTATGAAATAGCTCAACACCCTGGCGACCGTTTTCCGCCAGATATAAGTGTTCACAAAAACATTCCAGCACTTCGGCCAATTCCTCACGAATGCTCTGTTCATCTTCCACATAGAGGATGGCATCTACTTTTTGCTGAAAAATCATCATTTATCTTCCCCCATCAACCCAGGCTCGGCACAACCGATATAATGCCCCTGGGCGAAGTCTATCTGGTAATCTTTTACCCGATTAAAAATCTGTTCATTACTAACATATTCGGCCACCACCCTGGCCCCGGTAGCATGCGCATAACTAACAATGGCTCTAACAATCTGCTGTGCGGTACCGTCATTCTGAAGTTGCTGAATAAAGCTGCCATCAATTTTTATATAATCAAAGTCAAATGCCAAAAAGCGACTAAAATTGGACTCCTGAGTACCGAAGTCATCAATCGCAATCTGAAAACCCTGCCGCTTCAGCTCGGTCAGCTGTTGAATCACCGAGGCTTGGTTTATGGTGCTGATAGATTCCAGAATTTCCAGAATAACCTGCGCCGGAGTCAGTTGATATGCCGACACTTTGTCCAACAGATAATCGGGCAGATAGTTGGAGCGTAAATCATCACTGGTAATATTAATCGATAAACTGTTATCACTACCACTGATTTTCTGCAGCCCCAGATCAATGATGGTTCGAGTCAAACGGGTAGTCAGCCCGGCCAGTTTTAACGGCTGAATAAACTCTCCAGGAAGAATAGTCTTACCCTGCTTATCCACAATACGCGCCAGTGCCTCATATTTGTGAACTTCACCGCTGTGAATATCCATAATAGGCTGAAAAAACACACACAATGCCTGCTGATCCAGATAGGCTTTCACCTTATCCAGCCACACCAGATTATGTTTCTGCTGCAACTCAAACTCTGAGTCTGCCTGATAAAACTGAATACGGCTTTTAGTGTGCTGCTTAATCGCATGAATGGTTAACGAGGCATGTCTGAGCAGATCACTGGCATCACAATCAATTGCAATATAAAACGACACACTCAATTCAATGGCCCCATCAATCACCGGTTTACGGTCAAAATACCGCTGTATCTGTTCGGCCTGTTGCCACGCCAGTTGCCGGGAACATTGCTCGCTTAATAGCGCAAACTGGTCTCCCGGCAAACGAAACAGCTCAAATTCAGGCAACCGACAGCGTTGTAACATTTCGGCGGTTTTACTCAAAATGCGATCTCCCGCCGAAAACCCCAAGTTATCATTGACCATACCAAAATGGGCAATATCCAACAGCAATAACGTCTGCCGCCTGTCCGTGCTCAGTTTTTCATCTAATCGATTGCGATTGCCCAGGCCGGTTAATTCATCGGTGACATATTGTTGACGAATCTGTGCCGTTTTCGCCTCTACCAATTGCTCCAGATGCGAACGGTAGGCTTCATTCTGTTGTCGGGTATTAATCTGAGTCACCACCTTCAACAAGGTCATATTCAGCTGTTCATAATCCATGGGTTTTAACAGATAACCATCGATGCCGATACGTATCGCCTGAATATAATTTTGCAGATCCTGATACGCCGAAACAATCACAATATGCTGATCGTCAACCAGCTTACGAATCTCCTCGGCCATGCTCAGCCCATCCATCTGCGGCATATTGATATCGGTAATCACTAAATCAAAGCGCTGTCGCCGAAATTCGGCCAGGCCCTGAGCGCCATTTTCACAACAGACCACGGTCTGAAAAATCCGCTGCAGATAACGATGAAACGAGATGCGCAAATCGACATTATCTTCTACATATAACACCCGAATCTGGCGTGCAGCCTGCTGTAAATCCTGCAACCGGCTCATTCTCGTCCTCCCGAAAAAGCATCGGGTAACGGCCCAAAATATTGCAGATAACGGCGCAATCGCAGCGCCTTATCGACACGTAAACGCAACAGTTGAGGATTGACCGGCTTGCTGACAACATCCAGGTTGCCAGTATCCAATAGCGCCAGTTCGGCAGGCAGTTTTGCGCAGGCGGTTACTAAAATAATACCCATATCCCGAGTCACCCGCTGCTTCTGTAATTGCTGACATACCTGAACCCCGGAAATATCCGGTAACATCAAATCCAGCAGAATCAGATCTGGCAGCTTTTCGGTAGCGATTTTAATCGCCTCCTGACCACGGGTGGTCACCAGAATGCGATAATTTTCGGGGCGTAAGATTTCCGCCAGAATACGAATATTCAGCGGCTCATCATCCACCAGCAACAAACTCGCCTGACTCATGGCGTTTCCTTCTGCAGGCACCGGGCCAACTGTTCCAGCTCCTCGGCAGCCCGATATAGCTCCAATCGTTCTATCGCAAGGTCTATGCTGTGAATCTGTTCCGCCGCTACGTGCTGATCCAACAGGGTTTTCAAGGCCTCCCAGTCCTGTTCGGCAGACAACTCCATCTGTTTCAGCCGCAGACACACCTGTTGAATGCGTTCTGTCAATTCTCCCTTATTCTCAGGCAGCGGCAAGGCCTCTACCGCTGGGGCTGCAGGACAGCTCTGATGCAGTGACTCAATCTGCTGAAACAAGGTATCCAGCGCCTGCTGCAATGCTTGCTGACGGCGCTCAATTAACTCCTGCTGCTGTGCATGCAGCAGACTATATTCCAATACATCGGCAGCACGCATCACCGCTTCCGCACCCAGATTACCGGCACTTCCTTTTAAATTATGTAACAACGAAAGCGCTACCCCCGGTTTTTGTCTCAACTGAGCCAGCTGTCGGCCAATATCGGCATAATGCCGCATAAATCCCTGCATCAATTTCAGATAACGTTGCGGATTGCCAATACGCTGCAGGGCCGCCTGCACATTCAAACCCGGTAACATCGCCGGTAATGCCATCGCCTGTCCATTCTCATCCGCTATGCTCAGCTGCGCTCGCGGTTTAGGTGAAATCCATTTCAACAATACCGTAAACAATTGTTTTACATCAATCGGTTTGGCCACATGCTCATTCATACCACAATCCCGACAGCGCTGAATATCATCACTCATTGCATCCGCCGTCATCGCAATAATCGGCAATTGTTCCGCGCTCAAGTGTTGACGGATTTCACGAGTGGCCTGATAACCATCCATCACCGGCATATGCAGATCCATCAATACCAGATCAAAACGTTCCGGGTTTTGTCGAATTTTATCTAACGCCTGACGCCCATTTACCGCCAGTTCAACAATCAGCTGCTGTCCTTGCAACATACCAACCGCGACTTCCTGATTCAGTTCAAAATCTTCAACCAGCAACACCCGGGCGCCATAAATCGGTGATAAATCCAGTTCACTCAACCGCCCCTGATTATAACTACTGCGCTGACAATGCTCCTTATAGCCCAACACATCCATTACCGCATTAAAAAATATCGACACCGCAAACGGCTTATAGATCAACCTGTCGGCTCCGGCATTTTTAGCCAGCTGCAGACTGATCCCTCCGCCCAGACTGCTGGTTAATATCAGCCCAGGCTTAGTGTCATGACAATGCGTGGTTATGTGTTGTGCAACGTCCAGGCCGGTCATTCCCGGCATCTGGCCATCGACAATCAGCAATGCAAATGCTTGTGCTTGCTGCTTTGCCTGTTGCAACAACTGTATTGCCTGTTCACCACTAGCCGCACTCTGCACCTCAAAGCCCAGATCGCTCAGCACTCCGGCGATAAACTCCCGCGTCTCCGTATGATCATCGACCACCAGCACATGTTGCGCCGGCAGGTTACTCGGCAAATGCAAGTTGGGTTGTTCCGCCGCATACCCAAAACCGGCCGTAAAACTGAATTCTGCCCCTTTTCCAGGCTGACTATACACGTGAATATCGCCCCCCAGCATAGGCACCAGTTTGGCACAAATACTCAACCCCAGACCGGTACCGCCATATTGACGCGCAATCGAACTTTCCGCCTGATGAAAGGATTCAAATATGGTCTGTTGCTGTAACAGGCTGATGCCTATCCCGGTATCACGCACCTTAAACTGAAGCAGCAGCTGCTCATCCCGCTGTTCAATCAGCTCGATACTGAGCGTAATTTCTCCCCGCTGGGTAAACTTACTGGCATTACTACACAGATTACTCAACACCTGCTCCAGCCGTAACGGGTCCCCTATCAGCCGACGTGGCACCGACAGCGGCACCTTAAACAACACCTCAATGCCGCGTTGCATCGCATCGGCCAACATACCGTGATTCAGATTATCCAGAATTTCATCCAGATCAAACGGAACATGCTCCAAGCTAAGCTTGCCCGCCTCAATCTTGGAGAAATCCAGAATATCGTTAATCAGACTTAATAAGGTACGTGCCGAGTGATGAATTTTGTTGAGATATTGCTGAATCTGCGCCTCCGGGTGATTCTCCAGTGCCAGATAACACATCCCCATAATGGTGTTCATCGGGGTACGAATTTCATGGCTCATATTGGCCATAAATTCCGTTTTATACTGACTGATTTGCTGCAACTGCTGATTATATTCAATCAATTGTTTGGCCTGCTGCCGATTTTTCTGCAGCAAACGCTGAGCCTGGCTGATTTTCTCCAGAACCTGTTCCAGGCGCTCAAAATCTACCGGTTTTAACAGATAACCATCGGCATGCAGCTCAATCGCCTCCAGCATATAATCCACATCGGAAAACGCGGTAATCAATACCACCGCCGCATGCTCATCATGCAAACGTATAGCCTTGACCATACTGATACCATCCATCACTGGCATACGAATATCACTGACAACCAGCGAGGGCTTGTGCTGCAACCAGAGTTTCAGCCCTTGTTCACCATTTTCCGCCAAGGTCAACTGACTACAGAAGCCGGCCAACACCTCCGAAAATTCATGTCGGGTGATGGGTTCATCTTCCACATATAAAATATGGGAGAACATTGGCGACTCATTCATTAGCTTTTCCTGATTAGACGGGGAACAGGCCCTTTACTGATTAATCACAACTGGTAACACGTAACACCTCATCAAGTGTTGTATGCCCCTGCAGTGCTTTCTTAAAGCCATCATAACGCAAATCTTTATGCCCGCTCTGATTCAAATATGCCTGCAGCTCATCATAGGGAGCACTATGCGCAATCAGGCTGCGCAGCGCTGGATCAATCAATAAAAACTCATGTATGCCGATACGGCCACTATAGCCGGTATTGCCACAATGCTTACATCCACGCCCCTGAAATAATTTTGGCAGCTGTGGCAACCGTTGCCAATGAAAAAACTGCTGCAAATAACTCGTACTCGGCTGATATTCCTCTTTACAATGCGTACAGATTTTTCTTACCAGTCGCTGTGCGACAATCCCGGCCAATGTGGGTGACAGTACATAGGGCAGCACCCCCATATCCAACAAGCGCGTCACCGCCTGCAATGCGCTGCTGGTATGCAATGTCGTTAACACCAGATGCCCAGTCAGTGCCGCCTGAGCGGCAATGGCCGCGGTTTCCTGGTCACGCGTTTCACCCACCAGAATCACATCGGGATCCTGGCGCAACGCCGAGCGCAATACCTTCTGAAAGCTTCTACCGCTTTTATCATCTACCGGCACCTGGGTGAAATTCGCCACTTCATATTCTACCGGGTCTTCTATGGTAATAATATTCTGATCCGGACTGTTCATAAAATTCAGCGCCGCATACAACGTGGTAGATTTTCCTGATCCCGTGGGACCGGTAACCAAAATCAATCCATTGGGTTTACGCAAAACCTGCTTGAAAGGAATCAGTACCTCAGGCTCAATATTTAGCTTATCCAGATTAAGCGGTATGGCTTCATGTATGGCCCCCAACAGCCGCATTACAATTTTTTCACCATATAACGCAGGTAAACAAGAAACACGCACATCAATATTCTTTACCGGTGTTTCAAACACCATGCGTCCATCCTGCGGTTTACGTTTCTCCGAAATATCCATTTGAGACATAATCTTATATCGGGAAATCAACGTCTGACCGATTTCTCGACTGAAACTCAAATAACTATTCAAGACACCATCCACCCGAAAACGGATCTGAAACTCATTTTTCCGGGGCTGGAAATGAATATCCGAAGCACGTTCTTTTAACGCCAGAAAAATCAGTGAACTCGATAATTCAACAATTTCATACGCCTGCAACCGGGTTGGTTCATTAAGTTTCTTCAAGGAAGAGACGTTAATATTACTACTTAGATCCGTTAATAAATCCTGCGTCTGATAATACACACTGATCGCAGATTCTATCTCATCCTTAAAGCTAAACAGGCAATCCACAGGGGCACCAATAATCACTTGCAGTTGACGAATCTTATCGTCATTGGTCGGCTCGGTCATCGCCACAGTTACCGCCTGACCAAACTGATACAGAGGAATGGCCTCAAGCTGCTGTGCAAATTTTTTAGGCAGTTTCTCAATACACTGCTGCTGAAATAAGGTTTTACCCAGATTGATATAGGCTTTAGCAAAGGTCTCAGCCAACGCCATGCCAATCACATCCCGTTCCACCCAACCTTGAGCCAACAACTCTTTAGCCAGCTCAAACGCATTCCCCGAAGCATTATCCAGCAATGCACGCCATTGCTGATCGGGAATATGCGTTTTATCACGTATCCGGGTTTGAATTTCAGGCGTAAGTATCATCAGCGTTTTTTACTCTTGGCGGCAAGTAATTTCTTAATATCACTTTGTGTCACTTTTTTCTGCGCATTGACACGTTGCTGCTCGGGAATAATCACCGTTTCCAACAGCCTGTCCAGATCATACGTCTGTGCCACCACAGGAGAAGTCTGTGCCTCATTGCCCCTCTCATGCAAGTGGTTTCCGCATTGATAACAGTAAATAAATTTATTATTGCACATTGCTCCACAGCACTGGCAGACACTACGTGCCAGTTTACTGCCACAGGTAACACAATAGCGATGAAATGGAGGATTATGATGGGTACAACTCATATCAGCCCCGCGCGCTGCAGTCTAAGCGACGATAGCGCACAATAGATGGCTGATCATCAACAAACATGATAAAAACCGCTTTTCTGGTCATTATTCCTGTTCCTTCAACGAGGTTTTCATTTCCGCCCGATACTCCTTCCAGGTAAGCCGTATCGCATTCAGCAACTCATCCGCCGGGGTATTTTTCAAAATATAATTATATGCCCCATGATCAATACATTCCTGTACGGTTTCCATAGTATCCAGCGCACTTAACATAATCATCAGCGTTTTAGGACGCTGCTGCATAATCTTTTTTAATACATAAATGCCATCATGCTTTGGCATATTAATGTCCAACAATACAATATCCGGATAAAACTCCGTAAAGTATTGTAGCGCCTGATCACCATCTTCGGCTTCCCTCACCTCAGCCCCGATAGACTCAACAATTGTTGCAATCAACTCACGAAGATAGGACTCATCTTCGACAATTAATGCCCTTATTTTACGTTTTGACATAATTCATTCTCATTGACACGATCAAAGCACAACCCACTCGCTGCTAACACACTGTAACAGACTTTATGCCACAGAATATGGTCGTTAATGTAGTTACCCACCACCCACTCAATTATTGTCGACCTGAGAAAACTGTATCGTCAGCTGCAAACCCTGCGGCTGATTCTCAGCCATCAGCCGCCCCTGCATATTTTGAATAATCTGCCGAGACATATAAAGCCCCAATCCGGTGCCCTGACCTTCCGGCTTGGTCGTAAAATACGGCTCAAAAATACGTGGCAACAATTCAGCATCCACCCCGCCGCCGTTATCCTGCACCTGTACCTGCTTCATCCCGGGCTGCAGACTAATCCAGATCATAGGCTGCTCCGATGCAGCCATCATAACCGCATCCTTGGCATTGGCAATCACATTCATCATAACCTGCTGGAACTCGGTTTTAAAGCCATTAACCACAAATCCTTCACCCTGTAGCTGCAACTGAATATTATGATTCTTCAACTGGGCCTGCTGAATATTCAGCACCTCTTCAACCGATTTTTTGACTTCAAACGGCAGTTTTTCCTTATCCACCCGAAAAAAATTTCTAAAATCATCAATGGTATGACTCATAAAACGAATCGTGGTCTTGTTTTTTTCGATAAAGCTTTGAATAAATGCCTCATCGATTTCATGCTTAGCATAATGCATCTTTAACTTCTGAATACGAATTGATAACTCATTCAGCGGCTGTCGCCACTGATGCGCAATCGCCCCTATCATTTCGCCCATAGCCGCCATCTTACTCTGCTGCTGCAACAGCTCCAGCTGCTTGATATTCTCTTCGGTTTTGATGACTACCTGCTGTTCCAGCAGGCGATTATGTTCGGCCTGTGCCTTAGCCAGCACCATCTGCTGCCAACTGATATAACGCCCGGTCAAATACGCCAGCAACGCGGCGATCAGCACCAGCCCCCCGCCTATCAACAATAACCAGCGATTTACCTGTTCGCTGCGCTGCAATACCATCGCCTGGGGTTTTTGCAACAACACATGCCAGCTTTCCCCCTGATTACCCAAAGAATGATCTTCCGAATGCGGTTTCCCCCCCAGCAATACCGGTTGCCCCTGAAAATTCAACACGACCTGTTGATGTGCAATCAGAAAAACCTGCCCTTTAATCGCCTGTATATGTGCCGGATCGAGAGCGGCCTGCAGATGCTGCCGTAAACCCGCAGATAAGTGGGTTGATAACGGTGCCTGGCCGCGCTGATAAACTATCTTTCCCTTGCTGCGAACTATCATCAGTTCGGCGTCATGCTGCGCCTCAAAACGCTGCACAATATTGCCCAACGCCTCCACAATATTGACATTCGCCTTAAGAACACCTATCACCTCTCCCTGATGACGTATAGGCACCACCACCCCGATCACATAGCCGTTGACGCTGTCATCAAACCCACGGTCATCCAGAAATATTCGCCCCTGCCCCTGGTGCCAGGCATGCTGCCACCAGTATTTATGCGCATGCGCCAGGGTTGATAATTTACTGCTGCTTGCAATCATGGCACCATAACGATTAGTAATAAACAGTTCACCATAGGTCCCCGGTAACAACGCCTGCTGCCGCTTTAATAATTCGGCCAGCGGATTGTTTAGCCGCTCAATCACCAGCGGCGCCTGCGCATCACTTTGTTTCCAACGCTGATTTAAACTATCAATTCTGGCGTCACGCGCCGTCTTTGCTAAGGCGGCATATTGCCGGTTACTGTCCAACAAGGTTTCCCGCACCAGTGCCGAACTGCCCAAGGTCAACGCATTACTGATTTTATCCTGAAATTCATAATTCAAATGATAGACCGCATCGTGCGCATGAAAGCTTAACATCTGCTTCTCATCGGCAATGCTGATGCGATAACTCCATTGACTGTAAAACAACGATACCGCCGCTAGAATCAGCGAAGAAATAATAAAGATACTCAACGACACCTTATATTTAAGCGGCATGTTCAACGTCCTTAAAGTGGATATTAATCGCTAATCCCTGATCGCAATTTTCCGCACTTATGCTGCCATCCATATTTTCTTCGATAATCATTTTCGCCATATACAGTCCCATACCGGTGCCCTCTCCCTGAGGCTTGGTGGTAAAATACGGTTCAAATAAACGCTCCAACACCCCCTCATCCACCCCACCGGCATTATCTCTGAAGCTAATCGCGCCAGACTGTATCTCGATATGAATCAGTGCCTGCTCCGTCTGTTGCTGCACAACGGCATCCTTGGCATTACTGATCAAATTAATTATGACCTGCTGAAACTCACTACGATAACCATCCAGCACAAAATCATCCCCCTCAAGCTGCAGGCTAATATTATGATTTTTTAGCTGGGCACTTTGAATATCCACTACCTGAGCAATCGCCCCGGCCACGGAAAATGCTTTTTTTTCTTTATCGATACGAAAGAAATTACGGAAATCATCAATCGTGTGGCTCATAAAGTCTATGGTAGCCTTGTTTTTATCAATGAAGTCGTCGATAAATTTTTCATCCATCTGCTGACGCATAAAACTGTATTTCAATTTTTGAATACGTATCGCCAGCTCATTCAAGGGTTGACGCCACTGATGTGCAATCGCACCTATCATCTCTCCCATCGCTGCCAGCTTGCTTTGTTGTATCAAGGCTTTTTCACGCTCACGCCGCTTTTCGATTTCCTGCTGCACCCTTAACTCCAGATTACTCTTATAATCTTCGGTAATTTTCAGCAACTCACGGGTCTGCTGATTGACCTCACGATAGTGATAGGCCGACCGAATCAGACGCCCGATTGCATCATCCGTTTGAGAATGGGGAATATGCACATTGGTATCACTGGCGGCCAATCGCTCAAACATATGGGTCAGTTCACGTAACGGATAAAAAATCATCCGCAATAACAACAATATGGCCAGCACCACCAACATACTGGCCGACAGACTGCTAAACAAATCAATTTGCCGGTTTAATTGCAGCAACGCCTGCAAGCGTGATTCTATAGACTTGGCCTCGCGCAGCGTTAACACTCTTAATTGATGCCCATAAAAACGAATTTCATAGGCATCACCGGGCATCACCACCCGGATCAGCATAGAATAGGTACGATAATGCTCTATGGTCTGATTTACCAATTGTTTAAAATGGGCAACCAACTCTCCAAGTTGATCAAGATCTTCCTTGGCGAATACCGCCTCTTGCTGCAACTTTTGCAAAATTTGCGACACATTGTCCAAGGCCTGGCGTGAATAACGCACAAAACTGACATCCGGCGTTTCGGTATAGCGCACCACGCCTTTTTCTGCCTCCAAAAATGCTTTACGCAGCCGCAACAACGCTAATGAACTATCGCCTTTAGGCTGTAACCTATCTAGCTGTGCTTCCAGCAGCAAGCCTTGTGCACGCAATTGCTCACGCAGCGCAAAACTGCGGGGGACCTGACGCTGGGCCAGTTCAAAACTCTGACGGTATTTATGGATATTTTCCAATAACAGCTGATAGCTGGCAGAAAACTCCCGATTGAGCACCCCCAGCGTTGGCTGCTGCTGCATTACCTGTTGGAACAAGTGATCTATGGGCAGCAGCAGGGTATTGTCTGCGGTATAGGTATAGCTGGTGGTTAGCCGTTCCAACCGTTCCACTTCCGCCAGTTTCGCCAAAGTGTGTTGTAAAAACCGGTTATAGCCGGACAAGGTCGCGATATTGCCGACAATACGTTGCTGATAATGCTGAGATACCAGATTCGGCAGCACAATCAATAAAATAATCAGCCCACTCATCAGGTAAATCTTATAGTGAAATTTGAGTGGCTGACGCATGCCCCTCTCCTAATACAAGGGCCGCAGCAGACGATTCCACTGCAACAAAGTATAGTCAAAATTCGGCATTACCGTATTCCATACCGCCACATGCCGAAAACGCTCATGATAGCTCCCACCACGCCGCAGCTTACCCGCCCTGACCGCTATCCGACCATCGGTTCCTGACAGATCCGTTGCCGCAGGCTTGCCGTCATACCAATAGCCCCATTCATCCTCACTCATTAATGGCCGGGAACGTTGCGGATTGGAAATATAATAGCCCTGGCGCGCAATAAATGCCCCCGGCCAGCCGGACAACCACCAGTTCATATAAGCATAGGCGGCATCCTGTCGTTCATCGCTACACGCACTGGACAAACACATCACCCCATACCAGGCACGGTAACCTTCCTTGGGGGCGGCATAAACACAGGGGACTCCCATGCCGTTTAAGGTGCTGACTCCTGGGGAAAACATGCTTTGAATATCGACCTCATTATTCGCCATCAGGCTGACCGAGTGCGGTACCGAATTCCAGAAGCCACGAAAATGGCCACGTTGCTGATATTCAGCAATCACTTCAAACAAGGCATCAATTTCCTTGACCGTCAGGTTACCGATATCCTGGTACGACACCAGCCCCAACGTCTGGGTGGCCAGTATCAGATCAAACAAACCTATGCTCGGCTCGTTCACTATCGCCACCCGACCACGATAACGCTCATCCAGCAACCAGCCCCAGCTCTCGGTCTGGTACGGAATCCCCGGTTTAATCTTGGCCGAGTTATAGCCATATGAATCTACATTATGCACATAAGGCATAAACGACAACCAGTGCCCGGGTTTTGCCGCCAAGCTATCATCCGCTTGCACATATAAAATCCGGTTGGGTACATCGCCAGCTCCGGGGCTGGCATCCGGGGTAATTCGTCCGTACTTGGGTAAATCATTAATTTCATCCCAATACGTCAAACGTCGGCTATCAATCGCCTGTATCGCCCCGGAATTCCACAGCACACGCGTGCTGTTAGACCATTGTTCATATAAATCAAACGAGGCTGGATCGGCAATCGCCCGAGTCAACACCTCGGCGCTGCCCCCAGGGGAAAATTCAATATTGATTTTCAATTCCTGCTGGGCGCGCTGACGCAAGGCCTCCTGCAAGGTGACATGCGTACCCAGCACCCGAATGGTGGGATATTTATTCTTGGCGGTCAATATCGCCGGGAATCCTAAACTGGCGGTTGCCAGCGCGGTGGACAGTCCCAGTTTCAGAAAATCTCTGCGCTGCATGATTCCCTCCTGATTACGACAGCAACAACCCTGTGCTGGTTAGTGACTGGGATGGAATAATTATAGCCCCAGTTATCCATCATGTAATTAGCTGCCACCCAAATAGCGGGGCAAATAACCATGCTATGCGGTAATAAACCCCTCAAATAACCGCTGCGACAGCATGTCGACTAAGGTCACTGTATCTACCCTGGCGGCCGGGGGGCCTTGTCGTATCTTCTTCAGCACCCGGGAAATCGCCTGCTCGTCACCCTGCAATACAAACTCAACCCGCCCATCGGCCAGATTTTTAGCATAGCCTTGCAGCCCTTCATTCAATGCATGCTGCTGTGTCCAATAACGAAAGCTGACACCCTGCACTCTACCACTGACATAGCCTTTCACAATTTTCATCATATCTCCTGATTCGTCCCCCTGGTATAGATAAGGCTAAGTCTATCAGCGCGTCGCCCCACGGCCCAAGATTGTGCTATCTGCGGTATTCGTCACCTGCGGCCTATAGCTGAACTGCCAATCCTGATAACTGCTGGACTTTTCAAGGGTACGGTCACGATCACGGAAGTTAGCCATCTTAATCGGAGCCCCTGACGACTGGCTGAATACCCCCATAATGCCACCTTCCGGTGCATCAACCAATCCCCAGTTGGCCGCACCGGTCATAGGATCGCGATACAGACGACGCAGATGACGACGCGGTGGATTAAAACGATTATCCTCCAGCAGCACCTCCAGCTGTGGTGGATAGATCTTTCCCTCTCCCGGAGTCTGTTGATAATAGCCGGCGATGGCCTGACGGTACTGATTACCAATAAACAACAGTTGTTTTTCTTTTTCGCGCTGGCGATCCTGGCTCCAGTTATTGCCGACCTGAGCCAGTAACAAACCGCCCAGCGCCACCAGATATAACACCGCCAGATAGGTAAATCCGCGCTGATCTACAGGATAATCGACACGCATACGCTTACCAGTCGCGATAGTAACTGCCATCGTTGGCCTTACCGGCCGCACCGCTGCGAATATCAAACACCTCGCCATCAACCCCTTCTTGCGGTGCGACCACAATCCAGCTGGTTTTACTTTGGGTAATCGGATCTTGCGGAATATTACGAATATATTTCTGGCTGACCAGATCCTGCAAACTGGCCGGATAACGCCCCTGATCCGCATAATATTGATCCAGCGCCTCACGCATCAGACTCAGATCCTGACGTAATACCGCCTCTTCCGCCTTACCCAGACTGTTAAAATAACGCGGTGTCACAATACTGAGCAACAACGCGATAATGGTCATGGTAATTAACAGTTCTATCAGCGTAAAACCACGGCCCCGGTGGTATAAGCGGATTGCTTGCTTACCATTCACGATACGGCACCCCATTTAACCCTGTTTTATCACTGGTTGAATACACATCAAACACATCCTTACCCTGTTGTGGATCATCCGCCGGGCTTTCATAACTGCGCAGCCCCCATACCGGCTCGGCCTTATCCTGCATAGGATCATGCGGGATACGACGTAAAAAATAAATTTTTTTTCCCTTGGGGTTTTTAGTATCCACCACCCCGTCGACCAGCGTCTGCAAATCTGGGGGATAACCGTTTTCATCTGCCTGCTTGATAATCCTGCCATCATCTACCGCATGTTTATACGCATCAATCGCATTGCGAATTTCGCGCAGGACATGGCGCAGCTCGGCCTCCTCGGCACGGCGCTTGGACACCTCGGCCAGTGGCAATACCGCTGAGGCCAACACCGCCACAATCAGCACGGTAATCATCACCTCAACCAGGGTAAAGCCACGTGCGTGATTCACCACTGTCCTTATTCGGCCGGGGTAATACGAATGCTGGCCGATAGCGGCGACACCGTTAACGACCGCCCCTGGGCATCACGCAAACTCGCCGCTTCCAGTGCAACCTCGGTTTCCCCCAGGCTCAGCGTCTGAAATAACAGCCCGGCCATACTGCCGGTGTGCTGCAACTGCTGCTGACGCTCCAATTTCAACACAATGCGCCCTTCGGCGGTATCAATTTCCTGTTGTAACTGTCCCGCAGCGGGAGCATTCTTTAAAAGCTCGCCCTGGTTAATATTTAACAGCTGCAACGCCTCGGGGTCATAGCGTAAAGTCAGTTCCGCAGATGCCACCTGAGGCGTCAACAAACTGGCATCCATGATAAAGGTTTTATTGATGGCCATACTGTCCGGGGCATTCAGCAGAACTTTGGCATAGGCTGGGGCATCACTCGCCACCTCGTCATCAGCCCCACCGGCATTATCCAGTGACTCCACCGTTACCGGCGGTTTGGGAGGTAAAAATCCGCTTTCATCGGCACGCTCAGGCAGCCCCGGCTTAGGTGGCAAATAGCCGCTTTCATCGGCCATTTCCGGTAAGCGGTCCACCGGACTCAGATCCAACCGGTTCAGACTGATACTGGACTCGGTACCCGAAGGGAAGAATTCCACCGGTGAGGCCGGGCGTACAATATTGCGAATCACCCGTGGCGTAATCAACAATACAATCTCGGTATTATTAACACTCTCATTATTCAGTGAGAACAAGCGCCCGACAATCGGCAACTGGCTGACACCGGGAACCCCGCTCATACTGTTTCTATCTTCCTTATTGATCAGACCGGCCAGAATCTGCGTTTCCCCATCCTTAAGACGTAAGGTGGTTGATGCATTACGGGTACCGATCTGATAGGTCAACGAGCCATCCTGATTTTGAATGGTTTTCGTCACACTGCTGACCTCCAGTGCCACCTTGATACCAACATCATTATCCAGATGCACCACCGGCTCCACATCCAGTTTCAAACCCACATCCAGATAATTGACCGACTGAGACACCAGCCCGTTTGAGGTGGTGGTGGTATTGATCACCGGTAATTTTTCACCGATATGAATTTTGGCTTTCTCACGGTTTTTGGCGCGAATCTTAGGATTGGCCAAAAGCCGGCTGTCACCATGCTGATGCAATAAACTCAGCACCAGTCCCGGATCAGAAATGGTGGCGCGTACCAGATCCGAATTCAAATTACTCAGTTCATTCAGACTCACCGTGCCCGGGGTATTATCGGCCCCGACCACACTCAGGCTGAGCTGACTGGGATATTGAATCCCAATATTATCCAGCGCATTGGAGTTCACCTCCAGCACCTCGACATCCAACATCACCTCGGGATCTACCATATCCTGGGCCGCCACCAGCCGTTCGGCCACCTTCACCACATCGGCGGTTTCACGCAGCATCACCAGGTTCAAGCGCTCATCCACATACACATTACGGGTTTTCAGCAAGCCCTTGAGCATATTGGCCACATCCTTGGCACTGGCATTGGTCAGATAAAAGTTCTTGATCTGTAACTCTTCAAACTCATGTTTTTTATGGGGCAGATCGGGATAGATATACAAGGTATTCTGGTTCAGTACCCGGCTGGCCAGTTGATTGGTGGTCAATATAAAACGCAACACATCTTCGATACGGGCATCATGCACAAATAAGGTCACCGTCAAACTCTGACTGACATCTTTATCCAGCATAAAATTGATACCCGAAGCATTCGACACCGCACTCAACACCGCCGACAAGCGTGCCTCCTTAAACTCAATACTGATAGGTTTTTCCAGTATGCTGACCAGCACATTATTCTTTTTATTATCGGCCATACGCCGTGCCTCAACCCCACGCTTTAACGCCAGCGCCTCGGGATGAGATGGCGCATTAATCAGCACCTCATGAATTTTTTGCTCGGCCTGAGTTAACAGCCCCTGACGAAACAGTTCGCGTGCGGCCTGCAGCTTTTCCATACGCTGCTGCTCATTGGGCAGCATGCTTAATGCGGTTTTGGCCCGGGCATTATCGGGATCAATTTTCAATATCCGCAGATACTGTTTTTCGGCCTCATCCCAGTTACCCTCTCGCTTGGCTTTTTCCGCCTTGATCAGCCACTGAAAGGCATAGGAGTCACGTTGACTATAATATTCACTGCGATATTCACGTTTTTCCGGGTCCAGGCTATAGGCTTCATTCATTTTTGCCAGCCCGTGTTCTATCTCACCGGCATCCAGCAACTGCCGGCCCTGCTGAAAGGTCTGTTGTGCGGCACAACCTGCCAGCAGCACGCTTAATAAAAGAGAAGAAGTCAGTTTAGATAAATGCATAATCAGTGTGTGTCGGATTGCGTAGGAATCACCTCGGCCCAGTTAACACTGCCAACCGCGGTGGAATTAAGAGGCAGCGTCTGCTGCGCATTTGCGGGCAAATACGTAAATAACGCCCGCTTCAGTTCGATTTTTTCCAGCCTATAGTCAGCATCGATCACATCGCCAACCATCACGCTATATTGCTGGTTACGATACATTAGAAACAACACCATCTGTTCACCATCGCTCATCCTGCCGATATAAACAAAAGGTAATGGTGGAATCATCGGCTCGGCCGGGGCGCTGACCAGTGGGGTTACCTCATCGCTCACGCGTACGGCCAAAGGTGGTGCAACAACGCGCCAGTCTTTGTGGCCAAACAGCGGGCTGCTGGAAATATCGGTGGAAATCTGACGTTGTGGCAGCGGCTCCGCCGGCACAGGGACGGACAGCGGCATGCTCAGCCAGATAAGCGCGGCCAATATCATCGGCTTATTCATGCCCGTCCTCCTTGGCCGTACGCAAAAAAATCGTCAACCGGATATCGGCCTGTAAGCGGCGCTCGGTTACCTGCTCACGTTTGATACTAAACGCATCCAGACTGACCGCGGGCATTTCCAGCAATACCCGCGACACAAAATAACGCAGATTTTTATATTCCCCCTCGGCGGGAATGGTCAGCCGATACTCCCGTCCCGGTTCGGTAATCAGATGATATTTGGCCTGTTTATACTCCACCCCGCTGTCCTCGGCCAGCAGATAAATTTTTGCCAGCATATCCAGTGCCTGCTGCGCATCCGGCAGCTGTTGCTGCCACGCATCCACTCGCGGCAACTGTGCCTCGGAACGCTCCCGTTCCAGCAGCAGGCTCTCATCCTGCCCCCCCTTTATCGCTGCCAGCCGCTGCTCCAAGGGTTGCAACTGTCCTTGATAAAACCCCGCCGCAGCCGCCAGCAATACCAGCCCGCTCACCCCCGGCCAGCCTAATTGTTTGATTGCATTGCTTTGGTTCATGGTTGCACCCAGCGCATGGTTAATTCAAATGCCACCGGCTGTCCCGGCTGACGTGTTTTGATCTGATGAAAACTCAAACTGGCATCGGCAAACGGCGGCAGCCAATTTAACTCGGCCACCAGACTTAATAAGGCCGGATAATCCCGGGCTTCACCCTGTAGGTAAAAACGGTCATTATCCGGCTGATGCTGCATGGAAAGAATCGCCACATCCTGATTCTGCACCCCTTCCAGCGCCTCAAAAAATGCCTGCCACGGCTGCTGCAGGCGTTGCATCATCTGTTGTTGCCGCTGCTGCTGCGCAGTATCCAGGGCACTGACCGGACGCGACGCAGCCACCGGTTGCACCACGCTCAGTGCATCGGCCAGCTGCTGTTGCAACTGATAATTGGAGGCCAGCATCTCCCCCATCAAGGCACCACCTATCAATAACAATGCCCAGGCAGGCCAGCCCGGCTTTACCGGCCGTAATTGAAAATCCAGCGCCAATGGCTGATGCGACGGCCCAACATTAGCCACCGGCTCCAGCAAACGAAACGCATAACCTGCGGTACTGAGTTTACGCACCTCATCCGGATGATCACTCGCCACCCAGGCATGCGTCACCGCGGTTTCACCCAGACTGAGATTTTCCCTGTCCAGCATCAGTGGCAATTCGCTCAAGTCTCTATGGTAACTGCTGCTAATCGCCACCGGCCTGCCCTGCTGCAAACGCAACAAGGTAGAAAAACCATGCTCATGAATCACCAGCCAGTCCGAGCTACGGCGCAACACCTTGGCCTGCCGATTCATTACCTGAGCCAGCAATGGCATCACGCTGTTTAACTTCAGTTGATTGGCCTGAGATACGCTGCGCAACTGTTCCAGCAGTTGACGCTCCATACCGCAAACCAGCACCTTGTTCTCGCCCAGTTCGGCCAGTTGCACCTGCCAGTGACCGGCCGCGCCGCCATACAACTGCGTCAATTGATGTTCGGCATAGCTCTGACGTGCCTGAGCATCGCTTAACTGCGCCTCCAGCGACAACACCGCATAACGTAGCAAACGATTGGAAAGCACCACATTCAGTCGATAATGCCGCCATTGCGGCTGTGCCAGCAAACTGCCCAGCGCCTTGCCCATATCCGCCTGCTGCAACGGCAGCTTAACCTCGGGCTGCGAGCCATCGTTCAGCGTCAGCAGTTCCGGAGAGAGTTTCAGGGTTAAGCTTTTATTCCACGAAGGTAACACGATTAATCTCCTCCAACGTGGTTAAACCGGCCTGCACCAGCGTCATTGCCGAATCTCTAAGCGAACGCGAACCATTGGCCCGGGCCACATCCTTAATCTGGCGTAACGGTGCCCGCTCAATAATCAACTCGCGCAACTCATCGGTCAACACCAGAATCTCGGCAATCGCCTTACGCCCCAGATAACCGCTATCCCGGCAATGATCACAGCCCACGCCACGCCGAAACTGAAAATCGTAATCCCGGATATCCATGCTGTTCAACCCCGAACGGGTCAGCAGCTCGGGGGCAGGCATATAGGCCTCGGAACAATGCGGACAATTGACCCGTACCAGCCGCTGCGCCAGCACCCCGTTTAGCGCAGAGACAAAACTGAATGGATCGATTTTCATATGCATAAAGCGGTTCATCACATCAAACGGATTATTGGCATGCACCGAGGAAAACACCAGATGCCCGGTCAATGCCGATTGCACCGCAATCTGGGCGGTTTCCGGATCACGAATTTCACCCACCATAATTTTGTCTGGATCATGGCGTAGAATCGAACGCAATCCCAATGCAAAGGTCAGGCCTTTCTTTTCATTCACCGGGATCTGTAATATACCGGGCAACTGATACTCCACCGGATCTTCAATGGTCACAATTTTGTCGATACCGCTGTTAATCTCACTCAGCATGGCATACAGCGTCGTGGTTTTGCCACTGCCGGTAGGCCCGGTCATCAACAGCATGCCATACGGTTCATTCGCCAGATGCCGAATCTCTTTCATCACCTCGGGTTCAAAACCCAGGCTGTCCAGCCGCAGGCCCTGAGCCTCATCCGCCAGCGCACGTTTATCCAGAATCCTCAGCACCGCATCTTCCCCCAGAATACTGGGCATAATAGACACTCGGAAATCCACCTCGTGTCCCTGTAAAAACGCCTTAAAGCGACCATCCTGCGGTACCCGGTGTTCGGCGATATTCAACTCGGCCAGTACCTTGATACGCGAGATCACCTGCTCGGCCATGGCGCGGCCATTCACCTCACCGATCTGGGTCAATACCCCATCAATGCGATTCTTAATATTCATCCCATGTGGCAGGCTTTCCAGATGAATATCACTGGCACCTAACTTTAACGCATCGTATAACACCGAATTGACCAGTTTGACCACCGGGCTGCTGTCTTCGCTGATACTATGCAACGAAATATCCACATACGAGTTTTCACCAGCCTCGTCCTGGCCGGGCTGCAGCGCATTATCCACCGCCCGGATCTGCTGCTCCAGCTCCTCCAGATAAAGCTGCAACGACGCAGCATCGATCAAACACCAGTCCAGACTATGCGGCACCCGGGAGGCTACCCAGCTGCACAAGGTCTGATTAAACGGATCAGCCAATACCAGTTGCAGCTCACTGTCTTGATTACGCACCACCAGCACCTGATGACGTGCCGCCTCCGAATAACTGATCAAATCCAGCGCCGGCGTCTGAGTGCGTAACTGCGGCAAGGTTATCGGCTGGCAGTGAAACAACTCGGCCAGTTGTGCCACCAGTTGATCATCGCTCAGTTGCGCCTGCTGCTGTAACAGCTGCGGTACACTTTCACCGCTGTGCCGACTCTGCGTCTGTGCCTGCTGCAACTGCTGTGAAGTAAACGCATTCATTAAATATTGCTCGCTAATTCAAAAATCGGCATATACATCAACACCACAATCAAACCGATAAAAATTCCAATCACCGCCATAATCAACGGCTCGAATATTTTGGAAAACCACTCTATCCAACGGGTCACTTCCTCATCCAGAAACTCGGCGGTACGCTCCAGCATTTCTCCCATTTCACCGGTGCGCTCACCCACCCGCATCAAACGAATCGATACCGGCGTAACCAGCTGATACTTTTCCATCGCCACCGACATCGCCTGACCCTCGCGAATATCCTGTACCACCCGCAGCAGACGCTGCTGCAGCGCATCGCTTAATAGCCCCTGGGCCATTTCCAGTGCGGTCACCATAGGAATTCCACCACGCAGCAACATACCCAACGTGCGATATAAACGCGATAACTGATGCAGATGAATCTGCTCACCAATCGCCGGCAACGCCAGAATCCGCTGCATCAGCCAGACCCTCACCCGGGTTAAGCTCAATCCATACACGGCGGCGACCAGCAGCAACAACAGCCCGAATAACACCCCTAGACTGTGTTGATCAAAAAACATACCCCAGGCCAGCAACACCTGCGAAAAAAACGGAATATCGTCACCCAGCTCCTCATAAATCCCGCCAAAACGCGGCACCACATAGAACATCAGAAATAAGCCGACCAGCAAACCGACCAGCAACAGCACCACCGGATAAATCATCGCACCGACAATACGTTTTTGCACCAGCTCGGCCTGCTCCTGATAGCGGATAAAACGCTGCAATGCTTGCTGAACATCACCGGTGCGTTCACTGGCGCGTATGGTAGCAATATAAAATTCGGAAAACTGCTGAGGAAAGGCCGACATCGCATCGGACAACGACTCCCCCTGATATAACGATTGGCGCAGCCCTTGCAGCAGCTGGCGATTGGCACTGTGGGTTTCCTTATCCACCAGAGTTTCTACCGCTTCAATCAATGACAGCCCGGCAGACAGCAGGGCCAGTAGCTCACGGGAAAATAACAACAGCTGAAAATGCCCCTGACGCTTGAATGTAAACGCCTCACCCAGACTAAAGGATTTACGTTTGATCTGCAAAATGGTGCAATGCTGCAACTGCGGATGCATGCTTAGACTCTCCTGATCCTGAGCCTCCAGCTCCATTGCCATCAGCCGGTTATCACGGTCAACTGCCTGCACCCAAAAACGCATATGCTTTACCAGTTGGTAATATCTTCGTCATTGCCAGTGCCACCCGGCTGTCCATCGGCACCAAAAGACCACAGATCATAATCGTTATGCTCTCCCGGATAACGATATTGATAAGCATTACCCCAGGGATCTTCGGGTACCGCCTTTTTCAAATAGGGCCCGCCCCATTTGTCGGCCTCGGCCGGCTTTTTAAACAACACATCCAGACCCTGTTCCGAGGTCGGAAAACGCTGCATATCCAGACGGTACTGCTCCAGCGCCTTATCCAGCGCATCCAGCTGAGCACGCGCCACCTTCACCTCGGACTTACCGACCTGACCAAAATACTTGGGCGCCACATAGGCGGTCAACAATCCAATAATCACCATCACCACCAGCAATTCCAACAAGGTAAAACCCTGGTTTTGTTTTCTCATTTTTTTCATCGGGGACAATCCCTGCAACATCTAATGCAAACAGCCACGATTATAACGCGCCAGCCACTCCCGTGGTGGAATGAAACACAAGAGTCGCTAGCCAAGACGAGGTAGAGGCGGTTACAGCCCTTACCACGGCCAGCCCCCGCTAATAACCCGCAGTCCACGTTTTTCTATAGTCTAGCTCTTGCAACGAGCAAGTCTTCGCCATTCCTTAGCTTATGGAGGTATTCATTGATAAACCAACTGACCTGATCAATATATGCCGAATAAAAATAGCGCGGGAATTATTCAGCGCCCCTTTGGCGTTGACCGGCAAACAGCCGTCGTAATCACCACCGATGCAAAATGGCGTATCTACATTACTGGGGCAACAACCAGCCCTTCCGACTTGCAGTAGCAACAGGCACTGCCTCATGCAAAGTCTCCGCTTGCCCCCCACATCACGTTAAGTATTGGTGTAGCCTGCTGCGTCCCCAATAGCAACCAGACCATCGGCACACTGATTGACGCGGCCGATAACGCCTTATACCAGGCCAAGGAGCGGGGCAGAAATTGTGTATGCGCCCAGCTGGAGAAGGCATAGCCCACGGCTACCTGACCACTTCCCAGCCATTTTCTACCCACTTATACACCTTGTCCGATAAGGGATTGGGGACATTCTGATACACATCACTGATCAGCAACTTTAATGATTCAGCCGCCTCCTGATTAGCGCTGGTCAGATAAAACAACTGATTGGTCGCCGGCACCGCAACCAGTAGATCACCCTGCTGCGCTTTGGCAATTTTGGCCCATTGCTTATGCTGAATCAACCGGGTAGAGGCATAAAAATCTTCTTCTATCACCCCGACCTCACCTTCAGCGGTGGCTGCGGCCACCTCATCCAACGGACTGAAATAGGTCTGCATATTTAAATAGCCCAGCGCAAACACCTCATCCTTGGTCAAGTTGATACTCGGCAAAGCAGCGGCGCTGACGCTTTGCACCCGGGTAGGCAAATCCAGCACCGGCAACAATGCCAGGCCATCGATATAGTCCAGATTCAACGGACCGGCCTGATCTTTTCCCAACGATTCCCGTGCCTGCATCAAATACGCCTCACTGCGTACAATCAGCAACACCTTGGCCGGATCAAACTCCGGCGACTGGTCGTGATATACCTCAATCAAGGTGTTGACAAAATTTTCCAGTTCCAACGCACAGTTATGCTGATCATCTTCACAACTGGCAAAAATACGCTCCAGACTGACCTGCAATTCCCCCACCTGCAAACCGAACGCATCCTGCTGAACAACCTCTACCTCGGGTAGCGCCTGCTGCACCTGTATGGCGACATATTCGGCAAACTCCGATTGTTCACTGGGTATTTCCACCGCCTGTCCAAGCGCACTGATAAGCAACAAGGGCAATGCCAGCAAGGCCGATTTAACAGGATTAAACATCATGAGACTCCTTAAGGGTGATTTTTTGTGCCAGTGTTACCCCCTGCTCCAGCCAGCTATCCAGCTCCTCGGCCGGGCAACGCACCCCGGCACGATAGATAATCAACCGGCCATTGGCTAACAACTCCAGCGACAGCTCCGGCAAGGTCTCCAGATAGTCAATCAATGCTGCGCTCAACAGCGACTGCATCGCCCCCAGCTGCTCTGTCTGTAAGCAATAACGGTTTTGAAATACGGGATGGTCTTGTAAAAACGCATGTTGCTCACCCTCACCCGCCAGCTGCTGTTGCAACGTTCTGGGCTGCAGGCTAAAGGCCGGGCCGGCATAATCCGGCAAGCTGAACACCAGCACCGACTGCATCTGCAAACGCTGACCACGCCTGGCAGACACCCGATAATAGCTTTCAAATAATGACAGCGTTAGCTGCCGATACTCACCATACACCTCATTGGCGGTTTCGGCGGCACGTTGCGCCGCTGTCCGGCTGCCGTTAGCATGCGGCAACCACAGCTGCGATGACAGCATGGGCTCCAATTGGCTGTTACGCACCCGCACACTGTAAGACAGGCCGTTATCTCTAGCCAGCCGTTTTAATGCCGACGCCTGTGCTAATTCAAAACGAATACGCCCGAACATCGCCCGGGCCACCACCAGGCTGGAAATCACCCCCGCCCCAAGAATCAGATAACCGGCCAGCTGTTGCTGACCGATAAACATAAACACCACCGCTATCGCCACACATAGCAGAATAAACACCACAAACATGGCGGAATATTGACTTTTATTTTGTTGAACTGCACTCATTTAAATAACTCATCTAAGGGATTTTTAGTTGTGGGGGGGTGATCGGGCGAGGTATTCGCTGAAGCCTGGCTGATTTTACGTGGCGCAAACTCTTCTTCGATATTGTCACGGTAATAACTCCAGGCGTTGCCGGAATGGCTAAAGCGCTGCCAAACCGCTGCACTGACATTATTGTATTGCAGCAACGTTCCATTACTCAGTTCCACCTGCAGCACACGCTGCCGCGCATCATAGCCAGCCGCCCGCAGCTTGCCAGCATGCATCACTTTCATTTCCATGATTTCGCCCCGCTGATCACTCAAACCGACTAGTTTGCCATAGTATTGAGATTTGCAGAACTTTCCTGTGTATTTTCGCTAGCAATTCCAGACACGCGACCGCAAAGCAGGACGGCTCATAGAGACGGTGAAAGAATTACTACGCTTGCCAATACGGCGTTAAAAAATGACTCAAAATGCTCATTTATACGAATAAACTCCGCTTTTTCGCCATTTTTTGCCTTGTCTTGGCTTCGCTCGCTACATTCTTTCACAGTCTCATAGCGCCACACCGACCTGTCAGCCCCCGGTATATCACCTACCAGGAGCAACACTTGGCTGAGCCGCTATTCGACTTCTTTCTTCAGGCTCATAATTGCGGTGACGGTGTCTTTGGCCGCCACCGGGAATTCCTGATTCAATATCGACAAGGCCGCCGCCTTATCATGAGCCTCGACCTTTTTCACCACCTCTGCCGCACAACGATGAAAGTTTGTATGTTTAGTGCATAAGTCCGCATATTGCGGCAGATCTTTATGTTGCACCCCCTCACCTTGACAAATCCATTGGCCCAATGCACATAGATTGTCTTGACACACGCTGGCACTCTCGAGTTGCTCCGTTCCTTCGCCATCGATAAACTGCCTTAAGCGGATTTTCCATTTGATATGGGCCGCAATAGCCTCGTCAAAGTGTGAGCTATACTGCGCTTTAACCGGCTTGCCAAGCAACCCAACCGAGCTGCCGGCAGCATGATCCACCTTAAACACATGCACAATGTCGGCCAGATTTTTCGCCTGCTCCTCCAGTGATTCTGCCGAAGCGGCCGCTTCTTCGACCAGTGCAGCATTTTGCTGAGTAACTTCGTCCATCTGTGTAATCGCAACATTCACCTGCCCTATGCCCTGACTTTGCTCCTGCGACGCATCGGTAATCTCCGACATAATATCGGTCTCCTTATTAATCGCCGAGACAATCTCATCCATGGTCTGACCTGCCTGCGCCACCCGTTTACTGCCGTCTTCCACATTATTAATCGAATCGCCAATCAGCGCCTTAATTTCCTTGGCCGCCGCGGCCGAACGCTGTGCCAGACTACGCACCTCGCCGGCCACCACCGCAAAGCCCCGTCCCTGTTCTCCGGCCCTGGCCGCCTCTACCGCCGCATTCAGTGCCAGAATATTGGTCTGAAATGCAATTCCATCGATCACACTGATAATATCTGAAATTTTGCGTGAGGATTCGGTAATCAAGTCCATGGTCGCAACCACATCTCCCACCACCTCCCGGCCCTTACCCGCCACATCCGAGGCACCTATCGCCAGCTGGTTGGCCTGGCGTGCATTCTCCGCATTGTGCTGTACCGTTGTGGTCAGTTGTTCCATGCTGGATGCGGTCTCTTCAAGACTGCTGGCCTGCTCCTCGGTACGTTGTGACAAATCGGTGTTGCCCTGGGCAATTTCCTGAGCCGCATTATTAATGGTATCGGAGGACTCCCTAACCTCGCCAATCAGTTTTCTGAGGCTTTCCACCGTGGTGTTGACTCCCTGCTTGGTCTGGCCAAACAGCCCCGGATAATCTTTGGTAATGGTTTGTGTCAGATCACCCTTAGCCAAAGCCTGGGAAACACGCATGATATCCGTCAGCCCTTCCTCGGTCACATCGGAAAGCTGGTTCAACAATTGCGCAAGGTTTCTGTCATAACCGGATTTTCCTTCCAGCTCCAGTTTGACACTGAAATCCCCCTGCCCGGCGGACAGTGCAATAAATTGTATATCTTCGATAATTCCGGTCAGCACATCGACGGTATTGTTGACACCGTTTTTGGTCTGGGCAAACACCCCGGCATAATCCTTGGTGATCTTCTGTGACAAGTCGCCGCAGGCCAGCGCATTGGTCACGCGCATTACATCGTTTAAGCCCTCATCGGTAATCGCGGATAACCGATTGAGCAAGGCCGACAGGGTCTCGAAATAGCCCTCCTTAGCGCTCATATCTATCTTGTTACTGAAGTCACCATTGACCGCCGCCTGGACTATGGTTTCGATGTCAGCCACCAAGGCACGCAGCTTGTCCTGCATGGTTTGCAACGCCTGCAAAAGCTTACCGGTTTCATCCCGACTGCTGATGGTTATCCGGCTGGACAAATCACCCTTGGCAATCCGATCGGCCACCTCCATGCTTTGAAAAAGCGGACGGGTAATCAAACGAATCAGAATCACCGCCAGCCCCAGAGAAACCAGCAGAATCACGACATTTAACACCACCGCAGTGATTCGCAAGTTGGCGGCATCATTGCCGACCTCGTCCAGCTTGTCCGCGGCTTCATCCAGCTGGGACTGAACAAACGGGGTAAGCGCGCTTTGCAATGCCGCGCCGGCCTCATCAAAACCATCCATCAGCGGGTTTCCGCTGGCCGGACCACCCGCCACATAGGCCTTTGCCATATTCTGTCCGTTCTGGTAATAGGCGTCAAAACGGCGACGGATATCGGCGATTGTCTTTAATCCTGCCGTATCATTCTCCTGCTGGAACATGGTCTGAAATTTATCCAGGTTGCTGATAAAGCGATCATGATTTTTCCCGGCCATCTCCAGTCCATCATCCAGCCCATCCTGACCTCGGGTTGCGGCAATATCCGATAGAAACTGCTGTACCTGGATAACATTCTTTTCCATGTCTTTCGCCACCATCGCATAGACGATGCTTTCCTGGCTTACCTGGGTGACCGACTGATTAATCTGCCCCATAACCCCCCATAGCCACACGGCAAAACAGACCGACAACAATAACGGTACCGCCACAACAATCGCCAGCTTCTGGCTGATACTTCTATCACTCAATAATGTGGTATTCATGATCTCCCCCTCAGCACAGTGGTTTTATAACCGATTATACGCCTCAACCCTGGACTCTGGGCTATAAAAAACGCTCATAAAAGTGTTTTAAATCAAAACACACACGGCCTCCCAGCATCATGAATAGAACCCGAGTATCAACGCTATGCTCACTATTTACCGACACAACCTCAGGCTCGCCATCATCATTTATAATCGTTTATTTTTCCCATTAAGCCAGGAGTTTGATTCATGCCAAAAACTACCTTACACTTTGCCGGCAGCCTGCTGGTTTTCAGCCTGTTATTGAGCGGCTGCGGCAGCAGCGGTGACGGCAGCAGCAGCGGCACCGTAAATATCGGTGTTACCGATGCACCGCTTGATAATGCCAGCGCGGTAGTCATCACCTTTGTCGGCGTGGAAATGAAACGCGATGGTGGTGCGCCGATTACGCTTAACCTGAACAGCCCACAGCAAATCGACCTGCTAAATCTACAAGGCAGTGATTTTGCGTTTCTGGTAGAAAATCGCAATGTACAAGCCGGTGATTATCAATGGCTGCGCTTAAAGGTGTTAACCAGCCAGAACAGCAGTGATGATTCCTATATCCAGCAGCAAGGTGATGACCGCAAATATCCGCTTTATATCCCCAGTGGGGATGAAACCGGACTGAAACTGAATCAGGGGTTTACCGTCCCCCAGGGGGGACAAATTGATCTGACCGTAGACATTGATCTGCGCAAGTCGATTGTTGCGCCACAAAACAACAGCAACAGCTACCGCCTCAAGCCCTCGTTACGTCTGGTTCAAAATAATCAGGCCGGTCATATTCAAGGCAGCGTAGATACCACCTTGTTAACCAACAATCCACAATGTGCGGCGGCAGTGTATCTATATGCCGGCCATAACATAACCGCAGATGATTACGGCAATGGTCAACTTGAGCCGTTATCCTCGGCGCTGATCAGCTATGATCAACAACGCAGTGAATATCGCTACCAGCTGGGCTATATCCCTGCTGGCAACTACACCCTGGCGTTTACCTGCCAGGCCGGCCTGGATGAGGTGGACACGGATGATGAGATCAGCTTCCTCAGCAGCGCCAACAGCGAGGTCACCGCCGAACAGACCACCACCACGCATATCAGTTTATAAACCATGGCGAACACACCAAGCGCCAATAAAATATTGCGTCATCAGTCACTTTGATCGATACTAAGCTCTGCAGTCAGCCCAGCGGGCTGACTGCAATTATCCCGATAACACCAAGGAGAGATCATGTCATTATTATTAGGCGATACCGCCCCTGACTTTCAAATAGAATCCCAAAAGGGGTTGATCAATTTTCACCAGTTTATCGGTGACAGCTGGTGTTTCTTTTTCAGCCACCCGGCCGATTTCACCCCGGTATGCACCACCGAAATGGGCAGAACCGCGCAACTGGCCGATGAATTTGCTAAACGCCATGTTAAACCGCTGGGCTTATCCACCGACTCGGTGGCAGACCACCAGCAGTGGATTGCCGATGTCAACGCTACCCAACATACCGATTTACAATTTCCGATTCTGGCCGATGTAGATCATACCGTTGCCCGGCTGTATCAGATGATACATCCCGAACAAAGCGGTACCGCGGCGGTACGCTCGGTATTTATTATCGACCCAAATAAAAAGATTCGTTTGAACATGACCTATCCCATGAGTGTGGGTAGAAACTTTGATGAAATTTTGCGGGTGATTGATGCATTGCAAACCTCCGACAAATACGGCATCGCCACCCCTGCCGACTGGACACCTGGCAACAAGGTGATTATTCCCCCCAGTGTCAGCAACGAAGACGCCACGGCCAAATTCCCTCAGGGTTTCGACGAAATCCGGCCCTATTTACGCTTTACCGAAGTGAAATAAAGCACGCTAAGCGGTGTTGATATCAGCACCGCTTACGGTTGTTAATCTGGCTAATCGCGAAAGCACCTACCTCATGACAACACGGATCAAACCACTTGGTTTCATACTGAGTCTCTGGCTAGCACTGCCGGCTCATGCAAAAACGCCGGATCAACCTGTTGGCCATATTACCCAGTTACAAGGAGCAGCCATGGTTAATCGCAGCAGTCAATCGGGTAATTTGCAACTACAGTCTCCGGTGTATGTGGGCGATGAACTGATCACCGGCAAGCATGCCAGATTACACCTGAGTATGCGTGACAATACGCAACTGACCCTGGGAGAAAATACCCAATTTAGCATCAATCACTACACATATACGGCAGAACAACACGGTGGTGCCGATCTGGAATTAGTCCGTGGTGTCTTTCGGGCGGTCACCGGACTGATAGGCAAATTGAACCCTGCGGGCTTTAGCGTCACCACCCCGGCCGCCACCATAGGCATTCGTGGTACCGACTTCTGGGGGGGCTACCATTTCTCCGATGCACTGGATGTTGCCTTGCTCAATGGCAAAGGAATTGATATCGAAAATGCTCAAGGCAAGGTGGCAATCAATCAGCCCAACTATGGCAGCACCATTGCGCATGCAAACGCCCGGCCCAGCCCACCCAAGCAATGGGGAACCCAAAAACTCAATGCGGCACGGGAATCGGTCAGTTTTAACCCATAACACCACCAACGGTGCGCATAAGCCCAGCACAGCATCGATCTCATTCCCTGCTTGATTTTTCTCGCTAAACCGGCGGCAACTCATTCCAAAAAACTGTCATTTGTTCAACAAGCATGACAAAATAGGCATAGTTCTACCAGCGGTAACTTCAGCGTATTGGTGGCATAAAAACGATCGCAATTTATATCTAGTGCCGAACGGTGAAAATTTCAATCCCATTGTAGAGTGCATTCCATGCTTGCTCATTTAGAAGTAGTGCACGGAGTGCACCCTACCAGGAATGTCACATTGTGTTCTAATAGGATGAATACTTGTAATGTTTAGCACTAGGCTGTGTTGACACCCATAGGAGAACGATATGAATATAGATACCTCCTCACTCGGAGGTGGTCACGTATTGCCAGGGTCGACCTCAAGACGCAAAGAGCATTTAAGCAACAATAAACGCAAGAGATCCTCGTGACGTTAGCCAATTACCGTATCGGCCTGCCATTTAAATTAGCAATTATTGTTTTTATTGTTGCCAGCGTCGGTGTGCTTATCGTCAGCTATTTCGCGTTTAGCCACTCCCACCGCTTATTGGAAAAACACTCATTAACCACATTATCCAGCAATCTGGAACGTGAGAACAGCCTGTTGCTGTCGGCGATGAACAACCTTAAAAACGATGCCCGCTTTCTACAAGATCTGCAGGAAATCCACAATCTGGCAGATCGTCATGCTAGCGACACCGCCAACCGGCAGGCCCCGGCAGCGCTAAAACATAACATCGCCCGAATTTTCCAGACCGTCATGGATAACCGACCGGCATACACCCAATTACGTCTGATCGGCATGGCGCATAACGGCAAGGAATTGATCCGTATAGATCGCGTCAACGGCCAACTCGCTAGAGTTGCCGAACAACGGCTGCAAGCCAAGGGGCACCGCTACTATTTTCAGCAATCCGTCCAGTTGCTCACTAACCAGATCTATCTTTCCAAGATTGATTTAAACCGCGAACACGGCAAAATTTCTTATCCACTCACCCCGACAATACGCATAGGTACACCGATATATGATCAAACCGGCAAGCTATTCGGTGCCATTATTATCAATGCCGATTTTCGTCTGCTAAACCAGGATCTGGTCCAGCAAAACGATGCATACCACCACTATTTTATCGCCAATGAACAGGGAGATTACCTGCTACATCCCGACCCAAATAAACAAATGGCCTATGAATTCGATAGAATCGGTGGACTGCAACAGGATTTCCCCCGTCTTAGTGACAACATGCCGCAGTCCGGCTTCTCCTCTTTTACACTACCTGACAAGAAAGTCGCGCTTGCGCTGCATCGCCAATATTTTGATGAGCTTAATCCCGAGCGTTATTTTTTGCTTGGCTCGGTGACCGATCAACAACGCATCTACGCCGATTCATCGGCGCTGGCACAACAACTGGCCGGCAGCATAATGCTGGTGATTTTGTTGTTAAGTCTGTTAGCGGCCTATGCTTCATATCTGATGACTCGCCGTATTATTCAATTACGAGAAATTACCGACCATATTGATTCCAGCGATCATCCCATTGAAATCCCCACCCATGGACACGATGAAATCAGCGATCTGGCATACTCCTTCAAAAGCATGCTGGAACGGTTACAACAATCACGACAGCAATTGCAGCAACTCAATACCTCATTGGAACAACGAGTGCAACAACGCACCGTAGAACTGGAAGATGCTCGCCAGCAAGCAGAGAAACTGGCCAAAAAAGCAGAACAGGCCGTGCGGGTTAAATCAGCATTCCTGGCCAATATGAGCCATGAAATCCGCACCCCAATGAATGCTATTAACGGCCTGCTGGATTTATGTCTGCGTAAAACCCCACTGACGCCCAAACAGCGGGATTATTTGCTCAAGGCCAATATTGCCACCCATTCATTATTAGCAATTATTAATGACATTCTGGATTTTTCAAAAATTGAAGCCGGCAAACTTAAACTGGAAAGCATTCCCTTTGAACTCAACAATCTGCTTGAAAGCCTGGAGATTCTGGCAACCGGCAAACAACAAACAGAAGGCGTCAGCTTATTATTTGAACGCGATATGGATATCCCCGAGCAGTTGTATGGCGATCCATTACGACTTGGACAAATATTAATCAACCTGGTCTCCAATGCGATTAAGTTCACCGAACATGGAGAAATTATTGTCTCCGTTTCAGCATTACATAGTGATCAACAACGGATTATCTTGGAGTTTTGTGTACAAGACTCCGGTATCGGCATCAGCCCACAACAGCAACAACATTTATTCCAGCCCTTTTCCCAGGCCGACAGTTCTACCACTCGCCAATTTGGTGGCACCGGGCTGGGACTGAGCATTTGTCAACGGCTGGTCACACTGATGGAGGGAGATATCGCGGTCAGCAGCGAACTGGGACAAGGCACACGCTTTAGCTTTACGGTACAACTTGGTCTACCCAAAACACCCCCCACCCCTGCCTTCCGGGCCGACATACTGAGCAACAAACAAATATTAGTTGTCGATCACAGTATAGCGGCACGTCGTATTTTACAAAGCTACCTCAGTACATTTGGCTGCCAGGTCACGCTTGTTGATTCGCTAAAAAGCGCCATTGGCGCACTAACGGCTAACCCTCAGTTTGACTTGGTACTCGCCGAATGGCAGCTGCCCAATAGCAATGGACTGCAACTGGCCGCCTATATTCACCAGCATGATCACCCATATCCCCGGCCCAGATTCATGCTGCTGTCGGCCTATGAGCAAACACATTTTGAAGACCATAGCCAAGCCAGATATGTAGATTATTTTATTCGCAAACCCTTTACGCCAGGCACCCTGTTTAATCTCAGTCGCCAGGCACTCGGAGAGATCTCCCCCCCAGCTCCGCCGCCTGAACCCAATCCACCGCCACTGGAAGGATTGCGTGGTGCCCGTATACTGCTAGTAGAAGATAATCACATCAATCAACAGATCGCCTATGAATTGTTAGCCGAGGCGCAGCTGGTGGTGGACGTTGCGGCCAATGGCCAACAAGCCCTGGAAAAACTTCAACAGGCCAGTTACGACGGTATACTGATGGATATACAAATGCCAATCATGGATGGTTTTCAAACAACCGCTGCCATTCGCGCCAACCCATCGTTACAAACCTTGCCCATTATTGCCATGACCGCCAATGCGCTAGCCGGTGATCGTGAGAAAGTGCTGGCCGCAGGTATGAATGATTATCTTAGCAAACCCATTAACCCCAATATCCTGCTGAACAAGCTGCAAACATGGATTCAGCCACCGCATGAGGCCAGCACCCAAGTGCAGACAAGCTTGCCGCAACTACCAGGCTTTAATGTGCCAACGGGTCTCTATCATGTAGGCGGTAACCCCATATTCTATAAACAACAGTTATGCCAATTTGCGAACGGCTACCAACATACCGTGAATGAGATCCGAGCGGCCCTGACTAACAATGACCTGGAAAGCGCGCACCTCAAACTGCACACCCTAAAAGGCCTGGCCGCCACATTAGGCATGCCGATATTAAGTAATCTGGCGGCTAGCGCCGATCACCAGTCCCAAACACAATCCACCATCAGCCCCGGCCTGCTGCAGGAGCTGGAGGCTCAACTGCAAGCGGATATCCAGATCATTCATCAGGCTTTTCCCAAACCCAGGCTAACAGACCACACCAAAGACAGCCTGAACGCACTGAGGCCTGAGTTGATGGAATTATGTAACAAGCTGAAAAGCTATGATGCAGAGGCCAACGACCTGCTGGAACAGATCAGCCAGCAACTGGATGAAAACAGCCTACAACAACTCAACACACTCCGCGAGTTCTGCCTTCAGTTTGAGTACGAACGCGCCCAACAGGAAATCAAACGCATACTCGAGCAACATTGATAAACACGCATGATCTCCGCCCTCGGATTGCTCATCATCGCTCACCACCATGCCTAATTACGCAACGGCTTGCCGGTTTTCAGCATATGCTCGATACGTGCCTGAGTTTTTTCGGTGGCCAACAACCGCATAAAGTGCCTGCGCTCCAGCTCCAACAGCCATTGCTCATCCACCAGACTGCCCGCGTCAACCTCACCCCCACACAGGGTATCGGCCACGGCACAGCCCACCTGATAGTCGTGCTCGGAAATAAAACCGCCTTCCAGCATATTGACCATCATCATTTTCAGGCTGGCAATACCGCCGCTACCGGCCACCGGAATTTGAGTAGGTGGCAAAGGGGGACGGTAATCACTGGCGGTTAACGCGCGCAGTTCCTGCTTGGCCACATGCAGCACCTCAAGGCGATTCATCACAATCCGGTCACCATCCCGCAAATAGCCCATTTCCCGTGCCAGCTGGGCACTCTTAGCCACTTCACCCATGGCGATATTCTGGAAATAATTTTTCAGGTGCGGGAACAGTTCGGGATTCGCTTTACCGGCCAGACGCTGAGCGGCCTGTGCCATACGCACCGTCGCTTCCTTACAACCACCACCGGCAGGCAGTACACCCACACCAACTTCGACCAGGCCGATATAACTTTCCAGCGATGCCACGGTACGGGCACAATGCATAATGATCTCGCAACCACCGCCCAGTGCCAGCCCATCGACAGCCGCGATGACCGGCACCTGTGCATATTTAATACGCTGATTGGTCTGCTGAAACTTGGCCACTACCGCTTCCACTTCGGGCACATCACCGGTAGCGGCATGCAGCGCATCACCCAGCCCACCGCCGCCAGCCACGGTATATTTGACCCGGCTGGCGGCCTGTTTTAACTTACCCAACATACCGCCATCCTGCGACTCCGGTTGCACCCCTTGCATTAATTGCAGCAGATTGGCCCCGGCGGAAAACGGCGGCTCGGTTTGCCAGATAATCAGACCTCGCCAGTTGGCCTCGGCCTCGGCCACCGCTCGTTGAATGCTGTCCAGGGTTTCATCACCAATGACATGCATCTTGCTTTTAAAGCCAAGAATCGCCATATCATCCTCGCCGTGCCATAACCGCACCGAAGCGTTCTCAAAAATGGTCGTACCATAATCGGCTCTATCGCTGATCAGGCGCTCTGGAAACAGCTGGCGCTGATACACCGGTAGTTCACGTTTAGCCAGATAACCGGTGCTTAACGGATCATACGAACCTTCGGGCATATGTACGCCCACGCGATCATCTGCCAGCACCCAGGCCGGCAATGCCGTATCCGACATGGTCAATCCTGCCGCCCTGTCCTGCTCCAGCCATTGAGCCAGTTGCTGCCAACCGGCCGATTGCCAGATTTCAAACGGACCGATATCCCAGCCAAAACCCCAGCGTAGCGCAAAATCAATATCACGCGCACTGCTAGCAATGCTTTCCAGATGGGTACTGCAATAATGAAATACATCGCGGAACATAGACCATACCAGCTGTGCCTGAGGGTGTTCGCTATTACGCAATGCGGCCAGCTTCTTCGCCCAGTCACGCTCGCGCATGATGACCTGTATATCTTTATCCAGCTCGGTGGATGACAAACGATAGCTCTGGCTGCCGACATCCAGCACATGAATCTCTTTACCCTGCTTTTGATAGACCCCACAGCGGGTTTTATGACCCAATGCACCCTGATCTATCAGGCCTTGCAACCAGTCGGGAATCACATAGTATTCATGCCAGGGGTCATCGCTCAAATTATCTTTCAAGGTAGCCACCACATGGGCAAAGGTATCCAGCCCAACCACATCCAGGGTGCGGAAAGTGGCGCTCTTGGGGCGTCCCAGATAACGGCCGGTCAGCGCATCCACGGTATCAAACCCCAGTCCCAGGCGCTTGGCATGATGCAAGGTAGCCAAAAACGAAAACACGCCAATACGGTTGGCAATAAAATTAGGCGTATCCTTGGCCCGAATCACCCCTTTTCCCAGGCTGGATACCAGAAAGCTTTCCAGCGGATCAAGCAGCCCGCTATCGGTGGTCTCACATGGGATCAACTCCACCAGATGCATATAACGTGGTGGATTAAAAAAATGAATCCCACAAAAACGATGGCGTAATGCTTCTGGGAAGGCCTGAGCCAGCTGATTGATAGACAGACCGGAGGTATTGGTAGCAAATACCACCTGTTCGGACAAGTGTGGAGCCACCTGTTGATAGAGCTGCGTTTTCCAATCCATACGCTCGGCAATCGCCTCTATCACCAAGTCACAGTCTTTCAGCTGCGGCAAATGCTGTTGATAATTCGCCGCCTGTATGCAACGGATCCTGGCCGGATCGGCAATTGGGGCGGGTTCCAGCTTCTTTAACCCGGCCAGCGCCTTATTGACCACCGCATTGCTATCACCCTCTTGCGCCGGCAGATCAAACAATATCACCGGCACCCCAGCATTCACTAGATGTGCCGCAATCTGAGCCCCCATTACGCCGGCTCCGAGCACGGCAACCTTACCAATTTGCACTGACTGATTCATCCCTGTCTCCTTAGTTTATGCTGTGGGCGCCGGTCTTCTTTCCCCCCCTTGCCTCAGCAAGCTTAATCGATATTCGTCCGCTAGTTTTGATTGTGGCATAAAAACCGACCACATCTTGCGTCACATTGCCGTCGCTCGCCATAAGCATCACTCGCGCTGCGGCAGGCTGACAGCAGACGTTTCATTTAATGGCCCTCATACATAGCATTAATCTGCACGGAAAAACGGCTCAACACCTTATTGCGCTTGAGCTTTAAGGTCGGTGTTAGCAATCCCTCTTCAATCGTCCACGGCTCGATCAGCATATGTACCTTATGCACCTTGGCATAACCTGGAAACCCCGATAGCTGCTGTTTCACCCGCTGCAATATCTCCGCAACCACCGGCGCCTCGTGCAAGGTCTCATCCATGGCCGGATTTAGCTGCAGATTATGCGCCAGCTGCTCCCAGCTATCCGGATTCAACACCACCAACGCCACCAGATAAGGTCGGGCTTCCCCATAAATCATCACCTGATCAAATAACGGGTCCTGAGCAATCGCCAGCTCCATATCACCGGGAGGCACTTTTTCACCATTCGACAGTACGATAATTTCTTTGGTACGCCCGGTAATAATGACATGCCCGCTTGCTTCAATACGCACCACATCACCGGTATTTAACCACCCCTGCGGGTTGATCATTTTGGCAGTCGCTTCCGGGTTATTCCAATAGCCCAACATCACATTCGGTCCGCGCACCAGCAATTCACCCTGCTCACTCTGCGCCACCTCCACACCATCAATTGGCTGCCCCACACTGGCAGGAATATTATTGGTGGTACGGTTGGCACAGACCACCGGGCTGGTTTCGGTCATACCATAGCCTTGAATAATACGCAGCCCCAGACCGATAAACACCCGGGCAATATCCGGTGACAAGGCAGCACCACCACTCAAGGCGGTACGCAACTGTCCTCCCAGCTTTGCCATCACCTTTTCGGCCACCAGTGTATTTAACAGCGGCCAACATAGAAAAGCAGGCCGCCAGCCGGCTCGGCCCTGCTGATACTCAAAGCGCTGCCAGCCGGTGGTAACGGTAAATTTAAACAGCCATTGTTTAAAGGGTGACGCCTGCGTTAACTTGCTCTGTACCGTGGCATAAATACGCTCATAAATACGTGGCACCGACACCAGCAATGTCGGCCGAATTTGCAACAGATCCTCGGATAACTGTGGAATCGAGCGGGCAAACGCCACCGAGGCACCTGCCATCACACTCAGGTAATAACCCACGGTACGCTCAAAGGTATGAGATAACGGCAAAAATGATAACAAGGTATCCTGATTGCCTATGGTAAAGACATCCAGGCACGCATAGGCATTGGTCAGCATATTCCAGTGACTGAGCATCACGCCCTTGGGCTTACCGGTAGTCCCCGAGGTATAAATCAGGCTGACCAGCCCCTTGGGATCACAAGGTTCGGGATCCCGCAGCTCGGCATATTCAGGCAAAAACTGTTGTTGTGAGCATAACCGCTCACAACTATGTTCAAACGCATCCAGGCTGATAAAACGCTGAATACTTTGTAATTCGGATAACACACTTTGCAGACTGAGCCACTGCTCTTCCGACTCAAACAGCAACACCTGCAGTTGGGCGTTATTGGCGATATAGGCAATATTTTCCGCCCTATCCATGGTGTACAACGGCACGGTCACCAACCCCAACGACATCGCGGCCTGGTCAAACATCACCCAATATGGACTGTTACGCAGCATAATGCCGACCCTATCCCCCGGCTTCAGTTGCAGACCTGCCAGCGCGGCCTGCCAGCGAGCCACCTGTACGGCCATCTGCTGCCAGCTTAGGTCCACCCAGCGTTGCTGTTCATAATGCCGGTAAGCCAATTGGGAAGCCGAACGTTTAACCCGCTCCAGAAACAGGCCATACAACGTGCCGGCCTGTTGCGGACTGATCACATCATGTTTGCTGTCTGGCATTGACACTCCTTAATTACGACGCAATTCTTCCGGTGTAAAATCGTCTACCATAATAGCGGCCCTGCGCAACTGATAATCCCGTTCCAGCAGCGCCGCCTGATCACGACTAATCAGCTGTTTCTCATACGCCTCAATAATACGCTGCATTTCGTCCAGCTTGGTTAATTTACCGCTCTTATACGCCGCGGCAAGCTCCGTTTGCAGCGTTTCGGTATTGATACTGGAAGCAAATGCGGCCTCCAGTATCGCCACCGCATCATGTTCCGAACGCGGCATAAACATCCCCTGAGTCAGCCGCTCCCGCGTTTCTCCAGGACGCATCATCAAGGCCGCCACCTTATGCCCCAATGCATCGGAGGGCGGTTGTAAATTCGGCCCCATAGGAAAAATCACCAGTTTCATCAAGCGTGCCAGCAGACGTGCCGGAAAGTTATCAATAAACTGCAGCATGGCCTGCTGCATCTGATAAATTGCGTCCTGCAATGCCCATTCCAATAACGGTAGATCTTCCTTGGGCTGACCATCATCCTCAAAACGCTTTAATGCGGCCGAACATAAATACAGCTGGCTCAACACATCACCCAGTCTAGCGGAAAGTTTTTCCTTACGTTTGAGGCTGCCGCCCATCACTGCCAAAGCCATATCGGTAGCAAACGCAAACGCCGCCGACCAGCGAGTCAGTTGCTGATAATAACGCTTGGTGATTTTATGTAATGCCGGCACCGCAGCACCGCGACCATTGACAATCCCATACACAAAACTGCGGGCCGCATTGCTGACAGCAAAACTGATATGCTCACGTAATGCCTCGTCAAATAAATACAAAGCACGCTGATAATCCTGTTGCTGTACCGTGGCTATTTCTCTCAGAATATAGGGATGACAACGTATCGCACCCTGCCCGAAAATCATCAATGAGCGGGTCAGAATATTGGCACCTTCTACGGTAATCCCAATCGGAATCTGCTGATAAAAACGCGCCAGATAATTACTGGGGCCAAGAATAATCCCCTTGCCGCCATGAATATCCATAGCATCGTTCATCACCACCCGGCCGCGCTCGGTCGCATGGTATTTGATAATCGCGGAAATCACCGACGGTTTTTCTCCCAGATCCAGCGCCAATGCGGTCAGACGTCGCCCGGCATCCACCATATAAGTATGACCACCGATACGCGCCAGCGCTTCTTCCACACCTTCAAATTTACCAATAGAGGTCTTAAACTGTTTACGCACCCGACCATAGGCACCACAGGTGCGTGCCGCCAGTTTCATACCGCCTATACTGCTGGCCGGTAATGAAATCGAACGCCCGGCAGCCAGGCATTCCATCAGCATACGCCAGCCCTGGCCAATATATTCTTCACCACCGATAATATACTCCATGGGAATAAATACCTGCTTACCCTGAGTAGGACCATTTAAAAATGCGGCATTCAACGGAAAATGACGCCGTCCTATCTCAACACCGGGAGTATCGGTAGGAATCAGCGCCAAGGTAATCCCGCGACTGACCTGTTCACTCAATAATTTGGCCGGATCATACAGCTTAAAAGCCAGCCCCAACAGTGTCGCGGCCGGTGCCAGAGTAATATAACGTTTCTCCCAGCTAACCCTGACCCCCAATACATTGCGCTGGCCGCCGAAATCATCATGACAGACCACGCCAAAATCAGGAATCGCACCGGCATCGGAACCGGCAAACGGCCCGGTCAGCGCAAAACACGGCACTTCCAGTCCTCTCGCCAGACGGCGCAGATAGGTCTCTTTCTGCGCCGAGCTACCATAGTGCAACAACAGCTCCGCCGGACCTAACGAATTGGGTACCATCACGGTAACGGCGGCGGTACCACTGCGTGAGGCAACCTTGCTGACCACCGCCGAATGCGCCTGGGCAGAAAACTCCAACCCACCATATTCCCTGGGAATAATCATCCCAAAGAAACCCTTTTCTTTAATAAACTGCCAGACCTGGGGCGGCAAATCGGTACGATTATGGGTAATATCCCAATCATCCAGCATTGCACACAGCTGCTCTACCTCATTATCAAGAAAGGCCTGTTCTTCGGGGGACAGTCCCGCCTTAGGAAAGCCCTGCAGCTTCTGCCAATCGGGACGACCACTAAACAACTCACCATCCCACCAGACACTGCCCGCATCAATCGCCTCCTGCTCGGTGGCAGAAATATGCGGCATCACCTTACGAAAGGTATTAAAGACCGGCCGGGTAATCAGGGTATAACGCAAAAACGGCACCGCCAGCAACAACGCAACCAGCAGCAAGGCGCCATACGCGACAAACAACATATCATCCGTCATCCGGCTTTGGCTGGCCACGACAAAAATGCCGACAATGGCACAAAATATCCAGGAAACAATTGAAGCCCTGAAAAAAGCCAGCCCCACAAACATAATCGCTGTGGCGGCTATGGTTAACAAGGTTAATAACATTTTTTATTATTCTCCATTACAGCTCAGGGCATATACCATACAAGCAAATCACTCGACACACTTTACCGTCTGAAGCCTTGTAACACAAGGCATAGATAGGCAAATCCATTATTTGGATTGCGTCTGCGATCAAAGATTTAACGAAACTGATTAACCGCCTGTTCAATACGATCAACGGCAATCACCTGAATACCCTCCATCGCATGCTTGGGCGCATTGGCCTTAGGCACAATCGCGGTACTAAAACCCAGCTTGGCGGCTTCACGCAGCCGCTCCTGACCACGTTGCACCGGCCTGACCTCACCGGCCAGCCCGACCTCGCCAAACACCACCAGCTTGGCTGGCAGCGGCTGATCCCGCAGACTGGAAACCATAGCCAGAATCACCGCCAGATCGGCCCCCGGCTCATTGATTTTGACACCGCCGACCGCATTGATAAATACATCCTGGTCATAACAGGCCACTCCGGCATGGCGATGCAATACCGCCAGCAACATCGCCAGACGGTTTTGCTCCAATCCCAGCGACAGCCGCTTCACATTCGGTGAATGTGAAGAATCCAGCAAGGCCTGAATCTCCACCAGCAACGGCCGCGAGCCTTCCAGGGTAACCATCACACAGGAACCGGCCACCTCCTCACCATGCTGCGATAAAAATATTGCCGAGGGGTTATTCACCTCACGCAAGCCGCGCTCGGTCATGGCAAACACCCCCAGCTCATTTACCGCACCAAAGCGGTTTTTAAACGCACGTATCAAACGAAAACTGGAATGGGTGTCCCCCTCAAAATACAACACGGTATCGACAATATGCTCCAACACCCGTGGCCCGGCCAGCGCACCTTCCTTAGTCACATGTCCGACCAGAATCATGGTCACCTGCTCACTTTTGGCAATACGCGTCAATTGTGCCGCACACTCACGCACCTGCGCCACCGATCCAGGTGCCGAACTGAGTTGCTCCGAATACAAGGTTTGAATCGAGTCAATCACCACCAACTGCGGCTTTTGTTGCATCACCACCTGCTGAATATGCTCCAGCCGGATTTCCGGCAATAGATTCAACCCGCTGGCATCCACCACCAGTCGCTTGGCCCGCAAGGCAATCTGCTGTGCCGATTCCTCACCGCTGACATATAGCACCATCTGCTGCTTAGCTAGCCCCGCCAACACCTGCAACAATAAGGTGGATTTACCAATACCGGGATCCCCCCTATCAGCACCACCGCACCGGGCACCAAGCCCCCCCCCAGCACCCGGTCAAATTCAGCCAGCCCAGTAGGAACGCGCGGCTCTTCCGCGGCCTCAACTTCGGTTAATTGCTGCACCTTACCCGATGCGGCCAATGCGCTAAAGCGATTCACACTTTTCGCCACCGGCTCAACAACTGATTCGGTTAAGGTATTCCAGGCACGACAATGGGGGCACTGTCCCTGCCATTTAGGCGCCTGCCCGCCACATTCGGAACAGATAAATACCGGTTTATTTCTTGCCATACTGCAGCCCGTTAAACAAACCGGACATTGTATAACGAAAAAAGCCAGGCTTACGCCTGGCTTTTCTTGAAATCTAAAATAATTTAGTTTGCGTTATTTTCGCTGGAGAAGTTATTCAGACCGATAGCGGCATTTGCCTTCTCAACCGATGTTTTTGCGGCATCCTGAGCAACTTTTGTACCCTCCATACCATCTTCACCCGCCAATTCCATGGCAATCGCAGCTGTCTGACCACGTACCGTTTTACCAAATAACTGGTAAACCGCAATCGCGGCAATCGCAACCATGGCTACGATAATGATGTACTCGGTCATGCCTTGACCATATTGAGATTTTTTAGTTAGTTTAGCTGCGTTCTTCATGATTTGACCCTTTCAAAAATTACAATAACCACACAACACTGTTAGCACCTGCTTTGTAGCATAACCCGTTGAAAAACTTTGTTGCCATGCTTGGTTTTACTTAAAGCAGTTAGCATGCCAAAAAATAAGTCACTGTTTTAAAATAACTTTTACTATTTCCCATAACATCACTTCTCAATATCAGGAACAAGCGCCGAAAGGTTTTCCAATTCTGAAGAATTCAGCGCTATTCAGCAACCTAAAGCCTAGCATAACACCAACAAAAAAGGCTGTAGTATAAAACTACAGCCTTCTGTATCTGGCTCCCCGACCTGGACTCGAACCAGGGACCTGCGGATTAACAGTCCGTCGCTCTACCAACTGAGCTATCAGGGATTTGATGAGGGCGAATAATACCAGCCTTATTTTTTATGTCAAGCTATAGCGCGCATTTTTTTAAAAAATATCCGAATAACGGGCCGTTACCTGATAACGCCAGTCTTTTCCATAGCTGCGCGCGGTAATTCGTGGACCAATTGCTGATTGCTGACGCTTATATTCACTTAAACGAATCAGACGAATCACCTTGCGCACATCCTGCTCGGCATACCCCTGGGCAATCAGATCCGCTACCGATCTATCCTGCTCCACATAACCGGCGACAATCGCATCCAGCACCTCATAAGACGGCAGACTATCCTGGTCGGTCTGATCATGCCGCAACTCGGCACTGGGAGGCCGGGTAATAATCCGTTCCGGGATCACTTCACCGACAGTGTTGCGATAACTGGCCAAACGGTATACCAGCGTCTTGGCCACATCCTTTAATACCGCAAAACCACCAGCCATATCACCATACAAGGTGGCATAACCTACCGACATTTCCGATTTATTCCCCGTGGTCAGCACCACCGAGCCAAATTTATTGGATAACGCCATCAGCAGCATCCCTCGAATCCGCGCCTGCAGATTTTCTTCCGTCAAATCTTCTGCCTTGCCAGCAAACGCAGGTGCCAGCACTTGCCGATACTGCTGAAATAACGGCTCAATATCAAATTCATCATAACGCACTCCCAGACGCTGTATCATATCCCGAGAATCATCAATACTGATTTGCGCGGTATATGGCGACGGCATCATCACCGCATGCACCTTATCCGCCCCCAGCGCATCTACCGCAATCGCCAGGGTAACGGCAGAATCGATACCTCCGGACAAACCCAACAACACGCCGGGAAAACCATTTTTGGTCACATAATCATGCACCGCAAGACATAAGGCCCGATAAGTCTGCTGCAGCACCCCCATTTCAGGCATCATACGCCCGGAACATTGAGCCGGCGTATTCAATTCAATATATTCCAAGGTGGCTTCAAATACCGGCGCCGTAGCAACCAGTTCGGCCTCGGCATTCATCACAAATGCCCCCCCATCAAACACCAGCTCATCCTGACCACCTACCAGGTTGGCATAGACCACCGGAATGGACAGCTCACGTATACGTTGCGCCACCGTCTGATAACGCAACAACAACTTATCCTGGGCAAACGGTGACGCATTTATCACCAGCAGCACTTGCGCACCAGCTGCCTTGGCCAGGGCGGCAGGCTGAGCTTCCCAGATATCGGCACAGATATTCACCCCAAAGCTCACCCCATCCAGCTCAAACACACAAGCCGAATCGCCCTCGGCAAAATAACGTTTTTCATCAAACACCGCATAATTAGGCAGGTGCTGCTTATAATAGGTAGCGATGACTTGACCATCCTGCAACACAGACGCTGCATTGTAATAACACCCGTTTTTCCGCTGCACATGCCCCACCAGCACCGTAATGCCTGCAATCTGTGCGGCTAACTGCAATAACGCCTGCTCACTGGCCAGATAAAACCCCTCGCGCAACAACAAATCATCCGGCGGATAACCGCACAAACTTAACTCCGGGGTAAGCAACAGCCTTGCCCCCTGTTGCTTGGCCTGTTGTGCATAATCCAGGATCTGTTGACTATTCCCGGTCAAATCCCCTAACAGACAGTTCATTTGTGCAATCGCCAGTTTCATTTACTGCTACCTCTTGTTCAATTCAGCCATAAAAAAAGCGACCTGAGACAGGTCGCTTTCTATTATACGTTTAACCGAATTACTCTGTTACACGTACTTTCTTCTCTTCTACAATCACCGAACGGATTTCAACACGACGGTTCTGAGCACGACCTTCTGCCGTTTTATTATCGGCGATAGGCTTGGCTTCTCCATAACCTACCGTATCGATACGACCGGAAGCCACACCATGCTCAACCAGGAACTGTTTCACTGCGGCAGCACGCTTCTCAGACAGCTTCTGGTTATAGGCATCACTACCGATACTATCGGTATGGCCCGACACATCCAGACGAGAGTCTTTGTAGTTACCCGCGAAGTTTACCACTTCTTTCAAACGCTGCTGTGCCGAAGGACGCAGCTTTGCCGAATCAAACTCAAAGTTGGCACCTTCAATGGTTACCGGCTTTTCTTCCAGCATTACCTTCCAGCTTTCTTTAGGCTGAGGCACTGGCTTGGCTACCGGCTTAGGTGCAGGAGGTGGTGCCACCACCTTAGGTGCAGGAGCCGGTACAGGCGCTGCCACATGGCCAAAATAGTAATTCAGACCGATAGTCAGGTTTTTATTATCAAATTCGGAACCGGCATTATCTACTTCATAACCGGTCAGCTCGGTCGCAATACTCCAGCTAGGCGTCAATTTATGCTCATAACCTATACCCCAGTGCACCCCATCTTCCTTCTGGAAAGTACCTGCAGGTACAAAAGTACCGGTACCGGTAACACGCGCCCAGCCCAGTTTTACATAAGGCAGACCTTGACCCTGCGCAACAGGCATACCCAGTTTCAAGTCCAGACCAAACGCATTACTACCCAGACGCGAGGAGACATTGGTACGATCTTTTTTCTGGTTAAAGTCAGCAAAAAAGTCACCACCTACCAGAAAGCTACCCATCTGCCAGTTATAACCCTGCTCAATACCCACGGTGGCTGCGGTTTCTCTGGATGCCGAAGGTGTACCTTCTACATCCGAAGAATTAAAACCAAACTTACCACCGAAGAAGTAGCCGTCAAATTCGCCACCGGCAGCATGTGCCGCCCCGGCTGACAGAACAGCAGAAGACAAAACCAGACTCAGAACTGTTTTTTTCATTCATTTCCCCTAAACATTAAATAATAGCTAAAAAATAAACCCGCGCCTGGGCCGATTATACTGTAACCGTTATGCAATGCATTACAATTAGCCGAAAAACCGCTGAGCTAGTGGTTTTTTTGCAACAAACCCTAAAAATACCGACACGGCCATTATCCCGTCCAACATGCACCCCGAAAAAGCCTGCACCCTACGGCATCTTTTCCTGGATCCACAAGAGCGGTAATATGGCAACCGATAATAGCCCGCTAATTTTTATTTTTACTATGAACAATAATCCACTTATTTCACAGCAGCAAATTCAACAACAGGTAGCCGCCGCACTAAAAGAAGATATTCAGCAACAGGACCTGACCGCCAGCCTGATACCGCAACATGCCCAGGCTTATGCCGAAATCATTACCCGCCAAGCAGCCGTTTTATGTGGCCAACAATGGTTTGAACAGTGTTTTTTACAACAGGACAAAGATTGCCGCATAACATGGCAAGCCGAAGAAGGCAGTCCGCTAAGTGCAGGGCAAACCATTTGCCGCATACAAGGCAATGCCCGCGCCCTGCTAAGTGCAGAACGCTGTGCACTGAATTTTCTGCAAACCCTGTCTGCGGTCGCCAGTAAAACCCGGTTATATGTCGATACCATTCACGGCACTCAGGCCGCCATTCTCGATACCCGCAAAACACTACCCGGCTTACGCCTGGCACAAAAATATGCAGTACTTACCGGTGGCGGGGTGAATCAGCGTATAGGCCTGTTTGATGGGGTATTAATTAAAGAAAATCATATCGCCGCAGCAGGTGGCATTCAGGCAGTCATGCAACAGGCGAAAAATAACACGCCCGACGGTATCAGCATCCAGATCGAAGTAGAAACCCAAGAACAACTGCAACAGGCCTTGAGCGCGGGCGCACAACTGATTTTACTGGACAATTTCACGCCCGAACAAATGCGCCAGGCGGTAGCACTGACCCATGGCCGGGCACAACTGGAAGCTTCGGGTGGCATCACCCTGGAAAGCGTGCGCGCCATTGCAGAAACCGGGGTAGACCGTATTTCCATCGGCAGCCTGACCAAAGATATTCAGGCAATCGATCTATCCATGCGTATCAAACAGCTAGAGTAAGTTCTATATTATCCAGCAAGCGGGTATTGCCCAGGCTTGCCGCCGCCAATATCACCAGCCGGGACGTCTCGGCGGTTGGTGACGACAAATCCTGCTGGCAGCGAATGGCCACATAATCCACCTGCCAGCCCGAGCGCTGCAACTGCCGGCTGGCCTGCTGCTCCAGCCCCGAAAAATCACGCTCCCCCTGCTCAACACACTGCACCACCCAGGATAAGGCCTGATTTAACTGTATTGCCTGACGACGCTGCTCCACACTTAAATATTGATTGCGCGAACTCAGTGCTAGGCCATCCGCCTCACGAACGATTTCACTGCCGACAATCTGCAACGGCAGATTAAACTGTGCCACCAGCTGACGTATCACCAACAGCTGCTGGTAATCCTTTTTGCCAAACAAGGCGATATCCGGTTGAACGATATTAAATAATTTCAGCACCACGGTAGCCACCCCCCGAAAATGCCCAGGGCGCGCCGCACCACAGAGTTGATCGGCAATCGGCGGTGGCGTCACAAACATGGTCTGTGTCAGCGGATACATCTGTTTCACCTCGGGAGCAAACACCACATCGGTCAATGCCTGCAGCTGCTCACAATCTAGCGATAAGGTACGCGGATAACGCTCAAAATCCTCATCCGGCCCAAACTGCAGCGGATTCACAAAAACACTGACCACTACCAGCCCATCGCCCACCAGCCGACGCGCCTCGCGCACCAGCTGCAAATGTCCCTGATGCAAATTCCCCATGGTAGGCACAAAAGCAATACGCCGACCACCGCGCAATACCGATCTTAATTCGGCCACATCATGAATTAACCGCATCAGAACGCATGCTCCTCGGCCGGAAAGACGCCCGACTTCACCTCGGCCACATAAGCGGCCACCGCCTGCCCAACACTACCGGCACCCAGCATATAATTTTTCACAAAACGGGCCTTTTTTCCAGGATAGATATCCAACATATCGTGTAGCACCAACACCTGTCCCGAACATGCACTGCCAGCACCAATACCAATCGTCGGTATCGATAATTCAGCGGTGACCCTGGCGGCCAGATCGGCCGGGATAGCCTCAAGCACCAGCATAGCGGCCCCCGCCTGCTGCAATGCCTGTGCATCGTTCAACAACTGCTCGGCAGCCTGCTGCTCGCGCGCCTGCACCTTATAACCGCCAAGCTGATTCACCGACTGCGGCGTCAACCCCAGATGGGCACATACCGGGATGCCACGCTGCACCAGAAACGCCACATTTTCCAGCATGATATGACCGCCCTCCAGCTTAACCATATTGGCACCGGCAGCCATCAACTGTGCGGCATTGGCAAATGTCTGCTGCGGCGTTAATTGAAAGCTTGCAAACGGCATATCGGCCAATACAAACGTGTTTGCCGCTCCGACAGCCACCGCCCGGGTGTGATAAACCATTTGCTCAAGCGTGACCGCCAGCGTATTTTCCATCCCCTGCAATACCATCCCCAGGGAATCACCGACCAACAGAATATCCACCGCCTGCTGCTGCAGCAGATTGGCAAAACTGGCATCGTAACAGGTCAGCATGGCCAGCTTCTCACCCTGCTGGTATTTCTGCTGCAATAATGACAATGTTGCTCTCATAGCCCCCCTTATGCCAACGCCGGGCGAGACAACTTTTCCAGTTGCTGATCAACACACCCGGCCGCAAAGTCTCTGGCCAGCCCCACCCCGGGAATGTCACACTCCGGCGCCAGCTCCAGCAAAGGCTGCAACACAAATGCCCGTTTATGCATTTGTGGATGTGGAATCGTCAAACCGTGCTGCTGCATCTGCACCCCCTGATAAAGCAACACGTCCAGATCCAGGGTTCTGGGCGCATTCCGAAAGGTGCGTTTACGACCGTGCAACAGCTCCACATCCAGCAATGCACGCAGCAACGCCTCCGCTGGCAGGCTGGTATCCAGTTTAGCCACCGCATTAATAAAATCCGGCTGTTCCAGAAAGCCCACCGGCGCACTGCGGTAGAACGAGGAAACCGCCAACAACGACACCTCGGATAAGCGACGAATATCAAATAACGCGCGCTGCAACTGATCCACCGGATCAGCCATATTGCTGCCCAGCCCAATAAATGCAATCGCCATCCGTTTTACTCCTGCTTATCCGACCGGTCTGCGGCGGACTTCTTACGCGGTTTACGCTTACGCTTACGCTGCCCCGCGGCTTTAGGACGCCCGGGCATCAACATTTCGCTGCGCCGTTCACTGCTGGCATGTTGAAACTCATCCCACCATAAACCCAGCTCATCATCTACCTCACCACAGGCACAACGCAACAGCATAAAGTCATAAGCTGCGCGAAAACGCGGCTGCTCCAACAAGCGAAATGGGCGCTGACCGGATCGGGCATCAAAACGCAACTGCATCAACCAGATTTCTTTCATGGTTGCATCATGACGATGCGGAATGGCCAGCTTTTCTTTTTGTCTGGCCAGCACTTCATCCATCGCCGAATGCATGGCAGGCACCGGACGTACCCCCTGCTTTTGATATTTTTGCCAGACCTGCAGCACCTCATGCCATAACAGTGCGGCAAACAGAAACGCGGGAGATACCCGCTTATTATGCGCAATACGCTCGTCGGTATTTTTCAGCGCCAGCATCACAAACTTCTTACCCGCTGGCTGCTCCAGAATCACATCCAGCAACGGTAGCAGACCATGATGTAACTGCATGACTCTCAACTGCTGCACACATTCCACCGAATGCCCGGACAACAGCATTTTCAACACCTCATCCAATAAACGAGCGGAGGGCACATTATCCAGCAACGACTTTAGGTCAATGATAGGCGCAGCGGTGGCCGCATCAATGTTAATTCCCAGTTTGGCGGACAGACGCACTGCACGCAACATACGCACCGGGTCTTCTCGATAACGTTCGGCCGGATCACCTATCATACGCAATAATTTATTGCGCGTATCCGCATACCCCTGATGATAATCATATACCAGCTGTTTGGAGGGATCATAAAACAAGGCATTGACAGTAAAGTCACGCCTGGCCGCATCCTGCAGCTGATCACCAAATGCATTATCACGCAATAAGCGACCATGCTCATCGGTATTGGCTTTGTCTTCATCCAGTTTACGACGAAAGGTGGAAACCTCAACCACTTCTTCACCAAATATGACATGCACTAAACGGAAGCGTCTACCGATAATACGAGAACGGCGAAAAATCTTTTTAGCCTGCTCCGGCGTCGCATCGGTGACCACATCAAAATCTTTAGGCACCCGCTGCAACAATAAATCGCGCACCGCACCACCGACCACATAAGCCTGAAAACCGGCTGCCTGCAATCCATCGGTAACCTTTAAGGCACCATAACTGATTTGATCACGCGAAATACCATGCAACTCCAGCGGAATAATCCTGGCTGGGCCATCTATCTGAACCTTACGACGCTTAAATACACGTTTAAGAATTTTTTTAATCATGCAACTAAATCTTCAACTTGGGCTCTGCCCGTTAAAGTGGTCAATTATACACGGCAGACCATAATGCGCGCCAAGCTTTCGATATTATCGCCTAAAAGGGCGTATATCCGGCACAGATATACGCCCTTAACTTAGATTATATGGCTTGGATCAGCTTTTCTTCAAACAACTGCTCACAAAACGGGAATGCTGCTTATCCTCAAGCTTTTTGCCGTCGGCCTGCTGATGACAGCCCTCCAGTTTTTTCAGCGTGGCCGTCTTTAATTTATGCTCCTTTTTGAGGCATTTACTCAAAAACTGCTTGCGCTCCTCACCTTGCAACGCACTTTTACCGGCTTCAAAATGACAACCACGCATTTTATCCTGCTGCGTCACCGCCCAGGCACTATTACCGCACAACAACAAAAACAATGGTAACGAAATCCCATATTTCATAGCGTTCTCCTTATTTGGTATAAAAGCAGACAGTCAGACCATCCGACTGACCGGTTCATCACGATGAACAACCGCGTTAAAGCAAATTGCCCGCCATAAGACATACCAAATAAAAACAACGCACTACAACAAACTCACCACCACCAACGAGACAGAACGACAACTTATTGACTCGCCTTACGACGACAACTCAGCAACCAGCTGCATCACCTTATCCTCAGCAACCGGCTTACTCATAATCGCCGCAACACCAGCCTGCTTAGCCTGCTCCTCAACCTCGGCATTAACTTCCGCTGTCACCGCCACCACGTGTAACTCAGGAAACTTCTGCTGTATCTGTTGCGCCAGCTCAAAGCCATTCATCTCGGGCATTTCAACATCGGTTAACACCAACACACATTCAGCCCCATGCTCGGCCAACCAGGCCAGTGCCTGAGCCCCCCCCTCCTGCACCGCACAAGGAATATCATTCATGCTTAACATATCCTCAAGCACCATACAGTTCAACGCATTATCATCCACTACCAGCACCGTTCCCGCAGGCGAATCCGGCAGCACCTTTACCGTGCCCAGCTGCTGCTGCAGATACTGCAGCAATAACTGTTCATCCACTGGTTTTTCCAACACCATCTGCATACCGGCCTGCTCACAACGCTGCCGTATTTCATCGGTCACTTCCGCTGTCACACCAATCACCGGAATTTGGCTGGAAAACTCCAACACCTTACGTGTTAAGGTATAACCATTCATATTCGGCATTTCAATATCGGTCACCAACAACCCTATCGCATCCACGCCTAATTGCTGCAGCAAAGCGAGCACACTCTCTCCATCTTCACAACACGTCACCTGATACTGATTGGACAGCAAAATATCTTCCAGCACCATACAATTTACCGGATTATCATCCACCACAATAATTTTCCGCCCATTATCGGCACGGGTCATTGCATCCCAGTCGGCAGCTGTCACCAACGATTCGACCTCCCCTCCCTGGTGACTGTTACGCCTATCTCCCAGAGCTACTTCAATATCCTGACACAAGGACTCCAGATCCACTGCCAGCAACGCCAGCCAACTGTCACAATCGGCAAACTGCTGCTCCAGCAATTGTGCATAAAATTCGGCCACTTTATACTGTAGCGATACCGCCCCCAGCGTTCCCAGCAAGCCTTTCAAGGTATGCACCATACGCGTCATATGCTCAATATCGCCGGACTGCCAAGCCTCGCGAATATCATCAATCACATTTTCCTGACTGATACAAAATTCCTGCAAAATTTTATAATAGCTGCTGACCCGCCCCCCCAGCCGTCGAATCCCTGCCGACACATCGACATTAGGAATCACCAACAGCTCATCATCGCCTTCTTCTACCCACACCGGCGGAGCTTTGGGATGCAGCGGCACCACCCATTTTGCCAGCACCTCAACTATCTGCGGTAACTCAAACGGTTTGGTCAGATAATCATTCATCCCCACTTCAACACAGCGCTCACGATCGCCACGCAAGGCATTGGCGGTTAACGCAATCACCGGCATATCATTCAACCCAAGCTGCCGACGAATATGGCGAGTAGCGGTCAAACCATCCATCACCGGCATCTGCATATCCATCAACACCCCATCAAAACGCTGGTTTTCCAGACACTCCAATGCCTGCTGGCCATTGTTTGCCATATCCACACTAATACCAATGCGTGCCAGAATTTCGGTAGTTACCTGCTGATTAATCTGATTATCTTCTACCAACAATAAATGCGCCCCGCTGATTTTCTTAACCATGGGTTCAATATCCTGATGCAGACGGATGTCATCAAACAACTGCCCATCTATCAAGCTGGCGCCAAGACCGACCTGCACATTGAAATCAAAATGCGACCCCGTCCCCGGCTCACTATGGACAGAAATTTCTCCTCCCATCATCTGAACCAGTTTTTTAGAGATAGACAATCCCAAACCGGTACCGCCATATTTACGCGAGGTACTGCTATCGGCCTGACTGAATGACTGGAATAATTTCTCCCGCTGTTGCTCGCTCATACCGATGCCGGTATCCCAGACCTTGACAACCACCGTACCACTGGAATCATTCTGCACCTGCAAATCCAGCGACACACCGATTTCACCCTGGTGGGTAAATTTCACCGCATTACCCATCAGATTAATCAATACCTGCCCCAGCCTGAGTGGATCACCAATTAACATGCGGGAACGCACCATATCGGAAACATTCACCACAAAATTCAATCCCTTTTCATCCGCCTTATTAACGATGATGGTAGACAGATTTTTGATCACATCGTTAATATCAAACGGGATACTCTCAAGGGTCAGCTTGCCTGCTTCAATTTTTGAAAAGTCCAGAATATCGTTAATAATGCCCAGCAATGCCTGTGCAGAAACATAAATCTTGTCCAGATAGTCATATTGCTTTTCGGTCAGATTGGTTTGCAAACACAAACTGCTCAGACCGATAATCGCATTCATCGGCGTGCGAATCTCATGACTCATATTCGACAAAAACTCACTCTTGGCCTGACTGGCTGCGTCGGCCTTATCCTTGGCCAATAACAACTCGGTCTGCCTGTCCAACTCGGCGGTATAGTCATACAGCACATTAAAGTAATAACGGGGATGACCATACTGGTCCATAATTGCCCCAAAATTACTGATAGACACAAACTCGGCCCCATTCTTGCGCAACTGATTTAACTGCCCCGCCCAGCTTTCTCCCAAGCGCAACGCCTGCACCACCGGCAATGAGGAAAAGTCTGGATCACTACACAACTGTTTAAATGATTTGCCGATAATTTCCTGAAAGGTATAGTCATACAACATCTCAAAGGCCGGATTCACATATTCAATTTGCCAATCACCATTCGCCACCACAATCGCGGTTTCTGCCGATTCAAAGATGCGCGCAAACAACGCCAGCCGGTCTTCGGATAATTTACGCTGATTAATATCAGTATGCACACCAATCAAACGGCCGATCTGCCCATCATATTGTTCAGCAATCATCCCCCGGGTCAACACCCAGCGATATTCACCATTCGCACAGCGCACCCGATATTCGGCCTGAAAGCGACTCAAACGGCCAGAAAACAACTGCCGGATAATATGCTTCCAGGTGATTCGGTCTTCAGCATGTAAACGACGATACCAGGCACGGATATTATCCTGCTCACCATAACCGAACATGGTGGCCCCCACTTTCGAGAGCGAAACCTGGCCCGCGACCACATCCCAGTCCCAGACCGCATCCCCCGAGCCCTCCAGCGCAAACCCCCACAGTTCCTCGTTTTTACGCACCATTTCGACCATCACCTGCTGCTCGGTCACATCCTGCAAGGTACCAATAATAGAAACCTCACCATCATCCCCGGCGGCCACTTCGGCTTGAGCGCTGATATACTTAATCTTGCCGTTTGCCAGCTTAAGCCTATACTCAAAATTGTTCGGACGATGCTTATTAAATGCCTCATCCATCATTTGCGCGACCAGTGCCTTATCATCGGGGTGTACATGTTCCAGCAATCTATCAATGCCGGGCTCTACCTGCAACGGCTCATAGCCCAAAATACGATAAGCTTCATCCGACCAGTAAAACTCCTGACGTTCGCTATGCCACTCCCAACTTCCCAGCTTCACCAGGCGCTGTGCTTCGGTTAAGCGCTCGGTGCGTTGTGCCACCAGCATTTCCAGGTGTTCCCGGTGCTGCACCAGGTCATTATCGCGAGATTGAATCTGCTCTAGCATGCCATTAAAACCATCGGCCAATGCACCAATTTCATCCTGACGATTAAAGTCCGCCCGTAACGAATAGGAACGTTTGCTTGAGACCTTGCGCATCAACGCCGCCAGTTCCAGCAAGGGCTGAGTGATCGTATTTTGCATACGGTTTAACATCAACATGACAATGGAAAAAATCATCAGCAGCAATAAGGTAACGCCCAGCCCGCGCTGCCATAGCGCCTGACTGATACCACTCAGATCCGCTTCCAGAAATACCGACCCCAGGTATTCCTTACCCTGATAAATTTCACTGGCAATCCCCAGGCGTTGATCGGAGCGAAATAATTGCTGACTGACGGCGGCTTCCGCATGCAACCTGCGTTTCTCGTCAGGGGTTCTGCGATAACTGACAAACTCCTTACCATCCGGCAGATAAATCGCGGCAAATGCCAGGTGAGAAGAGGCCTCCAAAGAACTGATAATTTCCTGAGCCGTCACTTTATCCTGGAACAACAAGGAGGCACTGCTGTTGCTGGCCACTATCCTGGCCTGCAAAATCAATTCATGTTTTAGCGCCGAATATAAGGTCTGTTTTTCACTGATCAACGCCGCAATTAAAATCAACAACAATGCCCCGCCCATCATTAACAGATTAATCAGCGTCAGTTTTCGCTTGATGGATATATCATTGAGTTTCATTATTCGGTCTGTACAATACGCCCCAAACGAATCAGCTTGGAACTCATTTGTATTTCGGCCCGTCTGACCGCATCCAGGTTGATTTCAAACCTGACCCGCTGCTGCTCATCCAGATAAAAGTTCAGCATTACCCCTTTAACCGCATAGCCATCGGTATCACCGACAGTCAACAACCCCGGTTGCTGAATATCATCTAAAATATCAGCCAAATACGGCTCCAGGGAATGACTGACAAAGACGATATGACATTGCGCGCTGGCTTGTTGCGGCACCGCCAGCAACCGAAAGATACGCCCATCAAAGCTTTTATCCTGCAATGCCTGTAACGCATCAGCAAATGGATTTTCCCCTAACACACATAGATTAATATATTGCTGCTGCTCCGGCCAGGCAATAAAACGGGCAATATTATATAAAAATGCCGCCTTAACCTGATATTCATCGTGACGCTGATCCGCAAACACCGTTCCGGTAGCCAGTCCCAGCCATATCAGGCAAATCCATCTGAAGTTAGCCAGCAAGCCTTGCATTATCCCTCCAGTGGAATCGCCAACGTCACACGCCACTGGCGCCCATCCTGCTCAATCCGGTCACGACTGGAAGCAGGATCTGGGGTATCCGGCGTGGCATAGTGTTCGGCCATAAGGTTATAAACCCCTATCGACCAACGCACGGCTGTCCCCGGCAGCGCACCATACACATTGGCATTTACCAGGGTATAAGGCGCGGTATGCTGACCAGAAAACGTTTCGCGACGAGCAATATGCTGCACTTCGGTTCCCAGCTGCAGCTGTTCTGCCATTATTGGCTGACGATAATTCAAGGTAAAGATATACCCCGGTGAATCGGTTAATTCCGCCCCGGACTCATCCTCACCTTGCTGTAGACTCAGACTGGTACGCAATCTACGCAATGCCGAAAACTCATGAGTCAATTCAAACTCCCCCCCCATAATTCTGGCATGACCATAATTCTGATACTGAACCCGACCATCGGCCAAGGTCAACTGATTAATCCGCTGGTTTAAATAACTGGAATAGAGATTAATTGTATAATGTGTACGCGCTGTCAGGCTATGCTCATAAACGGCCTCCAGGGTATCTATGGTCTCACTCTTCAATGACAGGTTTGGCGCAAAACGTTCACCAAAACTGTAGAAAGCCTCGGCAACATTGGGAGAACGGAAAGCATGCGAAGCCAATAACTTTAAGGTTTTATCCGCTTGCGGACGATAAATCCATGCCAGGCGCGGACTAAATTCATCACGACTCAGATAATCTTTATCATAGCGCAGCCCCCAGGTAAACGCGGTTTTATCCGCATATTGCCACTGATGCTGCAAATAGGCGGCATAACGTCGACTGGAACGGGGAGCATCCAAAAACATCTCGCCACCCACATCATAATTCTGCTGATCCTGACGACGATTGCGTTGATATTCGATACCTGCCACCCAATGATGAGCGGCATAATCTGCGGTCAATTTCCATTCACTGCCGTGCCAGACCGCCTGTGCCAGATCCTTGTTCACCACCAGCGCCCGGTTATCCGGATACAGCAGCTGGCCATAAAAATCATAACGCCCGGCATACACACGCCCCTCCAGATGGTGTTGCGTATCAAGCCGCCAGACATGCGATAAATTCAAGGCACTCTGGGTATCTACATAATGGTTGTCGGAATGATCAAACACCGCGCCGGTAGCACCGGTAGCTATGCCTTTATTTCTACGAGAGTGCGCCAGCAGCAACTTCCAGTCCTGGTATTGGTACTTGGCAAAAAAACGCCCGACCCGCTCAAAATCGGTTTCTGAAGTCTTTCCGGTAAAACGTCCCGGCTCATTAAAGTGCAGTGCTGGACCATCGGTGCGCATACCGCTGAGCGACAACACCAGCTGCCCACCATGCGCAAACTGCTGCCCCAGCGAATAATGCAGCTCACCGGCATTATCACTACCAACTGCCATTTTTAATTGATGACCCGGCAAACCGGCGGCATTACGGGTGACAATATTAATCACGCCAAACAGCGGAGTGCCGCCATGCAATGAAGATCCTGCGCCCCTAACTAGCTCCACTCGTTCAATCAGCCCGGCATCCAGAATGAAATCGTTCAGAATAAAAGCTTGCTCATAAACCACATCACTGATGCGATGGCCATCCACGGTGACCAGCACCCGGGAATTCAAATCGCCGGAAATCAACACGCCACGAATCCCCAAATAACCATAGATACGGTCATAGCTGAGATACATACCACGCTGGGCGCGCAACAAATCTCCCAGATTACGCCAGCCATAACTATGGATATCCGCGGCAGTAACCACCGTCACCGAGGCAGGTGCATCCTGTTGAGATTGTTCATATTTTGATGCCGCATAAACTTTTACATCCATCAACTGTTCAAGCGGCAACAGCGTCAGGTCTGCTGCAGACTCAGCATAAACCTGATTACCCGATACTGCCCATGCAAGCAACATCCATACAACCCGTTTTCTCAAAATGTCCTCCCTATATCAGACAACAGGCCAAAACTGACCAACGGGTTTTTATTCTTAACAATTAACCTGATCGATCAGGCATTCCCTAATCCCTGAGTAGGCATTTTCAACGTATTGGCAAAATCCAACATACGTTTAATCGGCAAAACCGCCTGCCGCCCCAACCCTGGATCCACCTTAACCTCATTTGAACCAGACTTTAACACGTCTACCAGACTACGCAAATCATTCATTGCCATCCAAGGACAGTGGGCACAACTCTTACAGGTGGCACCATGTCCGGCGGTAGGTGCCTCAATAAACTGCTTATCTGGAGATAATGCGCGCATCTTATGCAAAATGCCGTTATCGGTAGCCACAATAAACTGCTGTGCCTCCATTTCGCGACTGGCATTAATAATCTGGGTGGTTGAACCCACCGCATCCGCCAGCGCTATCACCGCTGCCGGCGACTCTGGATGCACCAGCACCCTGGCATTGGGATATTGCTGTTTTAATTCCAGCAATTCGCGCGCCTTAAACTCGTTATGTACCATGCAGGCACCTTGCCACATCAACATTTCGGCACCGGTCTGCTGCTGAATATAATGCCCCAGATGCCTATCCGGTGCCCATAAAATTTTGTTACCCTGGGCTTTTAAATGACGCACCACCGGCAACGCAATGGAACTGGTAACCATCCAATCCGCACGCGCTTTTACTGCCGCGCTGGTGTTGGCATAGACCACCACGGTATGATCCGGATGTTGATCACAAAACTCGGCAAACTCATCGGCAGGACATCCCAGATCCAATGAACAATTTGCCTCCAGCTCGGGCATTAACACCCGCTTTTCCGGACTCAGAATCTTGGCGGTTTCTCCCATAAAGCGCACCCCGGCCACCACAATGGTGCTGGCCGGATGACGATAACCAAAATTCGCCATATCCAGTGAGTCGGATACCAGCCCTCCCGTCTCTTCGGCCAGATCCTGCAAATCAGCACTGACATAATAATGCGACACCAGCACCGCATCCTGCTGCACTAACAGCTCGCGGGCTTCGGCCAGCAAAGCGCGCCGTTGTTCGTCATTGGGTTGCTCCGGCACTTTGGCCCAGGCTTCCGAGGTGGCACATCCAGGATGATCATAATCAATTGAAATCACGCGTTGATTCATGGTTTACCTTTATTCAAACGAGAGGGTAATTGTTGAATGGCGCTGCAATTACTTGGGGAAAACACCAGATCCGCTGCCTGTTGCCAGGACAGCCACTGATAAGCAAGATGCTCTCTCGGTGCAATACGGACTTCAACAGCACAAGTCAATTGTAAACCAAAAACATGCTCGGTATTTTCTGTTACCCCCGGCGGGTAACGATGACGCCATTGCGGATAAATTTCATAAGTCTGCTGCTGCTGCCAGTCATCAAGCTCATCGGCAGCAACTTGGATACCGGTTTCCTCATATAGCTCTCTGAGCGCCGTATGTAATACTTGCTCACCCGGCTCACAGCTACCGGTCACCGACTGCCAGAACTCAGGATGATCGGCTCGCTCCAGCAACAGCACATCCAGCCGTTCGGTATAAATGACAACTAAAACAGAAACAGGTTGTTTATAAGCAGACATAAGCCACAGGCCGACAGGCGGCCTGTCTGGTAATTAAGCGGGTTCAGCGTCAGTTTTGATCGGCTGACGCAAACGAATATGCAGTTCACGCAATTGTTTTTCATCCACCGGGCTGGGTGCATTGGTCAACAGACACTGGGCACGCTGAGTTTTTGGGAAGGCAATCACATCACGGATAGACTCGGCACCGGTCATCATGGTCACAATTCTATCCAGACCGAAGGCCAACCCACCATGTGGTGGTGCACCGTATTTCAGCGCATCCAGCAAGAAGCCAAATTTGGCTTCGGCCTCTTCTTCACCGATATTCAGCGCACGGAATACCTTGGACTGCACCACTTCGCTATGGATACGCACCGATCCCCCACCCAGCTCCCAGCCATTCAATGCCAGGTCATAGGCCTTGGACAAACACTTGCCCGGATCACTTTCCAATAAATCCACATGCTCATCTTTAGGTGACGTAAACGGATGATGTAATGCATTCCAGCGTTTGCCCTCTTCATCATAGTCAAACATTGGGAAATCAACCACCCACAGCGGCTCCCAGGCCTTACCGTTGGTATAGCCTTTGGCATGACCTATCTTACAGCGCAACGCACCCAACGCATCATTCACCACCGTCGCCTTATCGGCACCAAAGAAAATAATATCACCACTTTGCGCAGCGGTGCGCTCAACAAACGCTTTCAAAGCGGTCTCATGAATATTTTTGACAATAGGCGACTGCAGGCCTTTGTCGTTCAGTTCATTCACATCATTCACCTTGATATAGGCCAGACCACGCGCACCATAGATACCGACAAACTTGGTATATTCATCAATTTCACCACGCGTCATCGAAGCCCCACCCGGCACACGCAGGGCGGCGACACGACCATTTGCGTTATTCGCCGGGCCGGAAAACACCTTAAATGCCACATCTTTCACCGCATCGGTGACATCCACCAGTTCCAGCGTCACACGCAAATCGGGCTTATCCGAACCAAAGCGACTCATCGCTTGCGCATACGTCATACGCGGGAAAGGATTAGGCAGCTCCACGTCTAACGACTGTTTGAACACATAACGCATCAGCTCTTCCATCAGCGCAGTAATTTCGGCCTCGCCCATAAAGGAGGTTTCCATATCCACCTGAGTAAACTCCGGCTGACGATCGGCACGCAGGTCTTCATCGCGGAAACACTTAACGATCTGATAATAACGATCAAAGCCAGCCATCATCAGCATCTGCTTAAACAACTGGGGAGATTGCGGCAGAGCAAAAAACTCACCGTCATGTACACGCGAAGGCACCAGATAATCCCGCGCGCCTTCCGGTGTCGATTTGGTCAACATCGGCGTTTCAATATCGACAAATCCTTTTTCATCCAGAAAACGACGGAATGCCGAGGTTACCTTATGCCGTAATAACAGGTTTTTCTGCATCTGCGGACGACGCAGATCCACCACTCTATGGGTCAGGCGCACGGTTTCCGACAGGTTTTCATCATCCAGCATAAACGGCGGTGTTTGCGCGGCATTCAATACCTCTATCTGGTGGCACAACACCTCAATTTCACCACTGGTAATATTCTCGTTCACCGTACCGTCGGGGCGACGACGCACTTTTCCGGTGACTTTCAACACAAACTCATTACGCACCGACTCGGCAATATTAAACATTTCCGCACGATCAGGATCACACACCACCTGAGCAATACCATAACGATCACGTAAATCAATAAAAATCACACCACCGTGATCACGACGACGGTGCGCCCAACCGCAGATTTCTACGGTCTGGTCCAGTTGTTCGGCATTTAAAAGTCCACAATAATGAGTTCGCATGTTGTTCTTTATACTTAAGTTGTTAGAAATGGTTTTGCCTCTGAAGCTTCTTTTTTCTTACCTTCAGAGACAACCCCCATAGAGACGATAGAGCGCAAAGCCACATCAACGGTCATATCCAGTTCAATCGTTTCGGATTTACGCACAAAAAAATAAAAACCATTCACCGGGCTGGGTGTCGTCGGAATAAATACCGCCACATATTCATCATCCAGCTTGTTATCCACCTGATAGGGAACCGTGGTCTGAAAGGCCAGCGACCAGGCTTCCGGGTGCGGGTAGCGCACCAGCAATACTTTACGAAAAGAATTACCATTGCTGGACAGCAAAGAATCACTGACCTGTTTTACCCCTTTATACACACTACCAAAAAATGGAATATGCTGCATACCTGTTTCAAACGCATGCCACAGCCTATGGCCAAACACATTACGGATCAACAGCCCGGTCAGCAATACCACACCCACCGTCAGGATAATCCCCAGTCCGGGGATATGCATACCAAATACCTTATCCGGATGCCAGTTATTCGGCAGCAACAACAAGGATTGATCCATGGTGGTAATCGCAAAATTAAGCACCCACAAGGTAATGCCTAACGGAATCCAGACCAGCAGACCCGTAATAAAATAGTTTTTCATTCAGCCTCAGGTATTGGCTACCGGGCAGGAGCCGGTACTTTCGCATGGCGGACATGCAGCCTTGGGCTTATCTTTAAAATCGGTGGCATAATAACCATTGCCCTTCAACTGAAACCCTGCCGCCGTCACCTGCTTAACGAAAGATTCTTCGCCACAGGCGGGGCAGATGGTTAAGGGATTGTCACTGATTTTTTGCATCACATCTTTTTGAGTACCACAACGGGTACAGGCATAGTCATAAATAGGCACATCAACCTCCAACACCTGAAACTTTAAAAAATGCGCATTATACTCGATAACCCCCCAGTAACTGTATCGCTAACATGATGAATAACGACATCCCCCCGATTTCTCAAGAACGGCTTTGTCAATTTATCCCTCAACGTCCGGCTAACAGCCATAAAGGCATGTTTGGCCAGGCCGCCATTATTGGTGGGGACCAGGGAATGATTGGCGCCCCCTTACTGGCCGGGCGCGCCGCCCTGAAACTAGGGGCCGGTTGTGTACATATAGGATTTATCAGCCCACAAGCGCCTAGTGTCGATATAACGCAACCCGAACTGATGCTACATGCCGCCGCCCAACTGCTGGACAAGGCAAAAATCAGCGTGCTGGCCTTAGGCTGTGGCATGGGGCGCTCCGACATAGCCAAAACCCTGCTGCAACAGGCGCTGAGCAAACCCATACCGCTGATACTGGATGCCGATGCACTGAATATTCTGGCCGAACACAGCGATCTGCAGCAACGCTGCCGTTTACGCACCGCCGCAACACTAATGACGCCACACCCGGGAGAGGCGGCCCGCCTGTTACAACGGAGTACACAATACATTCAACAACAGCGTAGCGAATCTGCCACGCAATTGGCCCAACATTTTAATGCGCATATTGTGTTGAAAGGTTGCGCCAGCCTATGCGCCACCCCTCAAGGAGAACTCAGCCGCAATCCCCATGGCAATCCTGGTATGAGCAGTGCCGGCATGGGAGATACACTGACAGGCATATTATGCGCATTAATCGCACAACAGATTTCGCCCTGGCCAGCACTGCAACTCGCCGTCTTGCTGCATAGCAAAGCGGCCGATCAACTGGCCAAAGAGCAAATTTGCATAGGCATGAGCGCCAGCGAAGTGATTGATAAATCAAGAATTTTATTCAACCAGATGCAGACATAAAAACGCATCAAAAATTATCATCCCAAATACCGAATTATGTATTAGAATGCGCGGCCTTAGGTGCAGACCCAAGGCTTCAAAAAACCTTTATAGCCACTTTATTTGGAGTTTATGATGAGCAACCTTTTCCGCGTTTTGCTTGTTAGTTTTTTAGCCTCAGTTTCATTTCATACCTTCGCCTCTGATGAAGCAGCCGAACCTGCCGAAGCCGAGCAGGAATATAGCGAAGCCGAATTTACCGAAGTCGACTTCGATGAGCCCTTTATCGAAGAAGGAGAAGAAGAACCACAAAGTGAGGAATCACACGACCATCAATAAGTCGAATTGAGATAACATAAGAAGCAGAGGCCAGCCTCTGCTTTTTTATTTTCACCCACGCCCATATGATCTGGAAACCGAATACCACCGTTGCCGCCATCATCGAACAAGACAACCATTTTTTAATGGTTAAAGAACAAAAGCCACACGGCATTTTTTATAATCAACCTGCCGGCCATCTGGAAGCCGGCGAGTCGTTATTGCAGGCAAGCATACGAGAAACCCGCGAAGAGACCGCCTACCGCTTTACTCCCGCCGCGTTAATCGGTATTTATCGCTGGCATGCCCGCCATATCGACACCACCTTTTTGCGCTTTACTTTTTATGGCTCGGCGGATGATCATCATCCGACACAGGTCCTGGATGATGGCATACTTGAGGCCTGCTGGATGAGCCTGCAACAAATTCAAGCCTGCCACTCACAACATCGCAGTCCCTTGGTGATGCAATCTATCACCGACTATCTGGCAGGCAAATGTTACCCATTGGAGATTTTGAAAGATTATGACTAAACGCGTCGTCGTTGGCATGTCGGGCGGGGTCGATTCCTCGGTTACCGCACTGCTGCTAAAACAGCAAGGCTATGAGGTCATTGGCCTATTTATGAAAAACTGGGAAGATGATGATACGGATGAATATTGCTCATCTCGCCGAGATTTGTTGGATGCAGTTTCGGTTGCCGACAATCGGTATTCCGATTGAAGCGGTCAACTTTGCCAGCCGAATACAAGTGAACGGGTTTTCAGCTATTTTTTGGATGAATATCAGGCTGGTCGCACACCAAACCCGGATATTCTGTGTAACTCGGAAATTAAATTCAAATCGTTTCTGGACCATGCGCTGACCCTGGGAGCCGAGGCAATTGCCACCGGCCACTATGCCCGGGTCAGAGAGATTAACGGTCAATTTCAGCTACTCAAAGCCAAAGACGGCAGTAAAGACCAAAGCTACTTTTTACATCGATTAAATCAGCATCAGCTAAGCAAAGCCATGTTTCCCCTGGGCGAGATGCTAAAAAGCGAGGTACGCGAAATTGCCGAAAAACACGGACTCAGCAATGCGGCTAAAAAAGACAGCACCGGCATCTGCTTTATCGGTGAACGCCCCTTCCGTGAATTCCTGAATCGTTATCTGCCAACCCAGCCCGGCAATATGATCACCCCGGACGGCCAGATCGTGGGACAACATATAGGTCTGTCGTTTTATACCATAGGTCAACGTAAAGGTCTGGGCATAGGGGGAGCAAAGCATGCCTCCGATCAACCCTGGTTTGCCGCTGCCAAAGACCTGCCAAACAACCAGCTTATTGTGGTTCAAGGACACGACCATCCGGCCTTGCTGGCCCCCTCGCTCACCGCCCTGGATAGCCACTGGATTGGTGATCCGCCCGAGTTAACCCGCGATTACGCCGCCAAAACCCGCTATCGACAGGCCGATGCGACCTGCCACTTGCTGGCATTAGCCGAGCGGCATTGCCACATTCACTTCGAGCAGCCGCAATGGGCGGTCACGCCCGGCCAATCGGTGGTGGTCTATGACGGTGATATCTGTCTGGGAGGAGCAATCATTGAACAGGGCTGTGCCAAATAGCGTAAAATAGCGGGTTTTCTATTGCGGCACAGACCGCCGCGTTAACTGAATTAAAGAGGTATTATGTCAACATTAACTGCACTTTCCCCCTTGGACGGCCGCTATCACGGTAAAGTTACCCCCCTGCGTGAATATTTCAGTGAATTTGGCCTGATTCGCTTTCGCGTGCTGGTCGAAGTTGAATGGCTGAAAGCCCTGGCGGCGCACCCCGAGATCAAGGAAGTCGGCCCATTCTCTGAAGACACCATTTCACAGCTGGATGTTATCAACCAGGCGTTTAGCGAAAATGACGCCCAGGCAATCAAAGACATTGAAAAAACCACCAATCACGATGTTAAAGCGGTGGAATACTGGCTACGCGGTCAACTGAAGGACAACCCGGACACCGCAAACTGCCTGGAATTTATTCACTTTGCCTGCACCTCGGAAGATATCAACAATCTGAGCCATGCCATGATGCTGCAAAACGCCTGCGAAAAAGTGATGCTACCCATGGTATTGCAAGTCATTGAAACATTAAAAGCATTGGCGCATGGACTGGCCGAACAGCCTATGCTATGCCGCACCCATGGCCAGACCGCCAGCCCCAGCACCATGGGCAAGGAACTGGCCAATGTGGTAGCCCGCCTGCAACGCGCCGAACAACATCTGACCAATATCGAAGTGCTAGGTAAAATCAACGGTGCGGTAGGCAACTACAACGCACATTTGAGCGCCTATCCCGACATCGATTGGGAAAACTTTGCCAAAGCCTTTGTCGAAGCTCGCGGCCTGACCTTTAACCCCTATACCATACAGATTGAGCCGCATGATTATATGGCCGAGCTGTTTGATGCGTTCTCACGTATTAATACCATTCTGGTTGATATAAACCGCGACATCTGGGGCTATATCTCGCTGGGTTATTTCAAACAAAAAGTGGTTGCCGGTGAAGTCGGCTCATCCACCATGCCTCACAAGGTTAACCCTATAGATTTTGAAAACTCAGAAGGCAATCTGGGTATGGCCAATGCCATGCTGCGTCATCTTAGCGATAAACTGCCGGTTTCCCGCTGGCAGCGCGATCTGACCGACTCTACCGTACTGCGCAATATGGGCGTGGCTCTGGGTTACAGCCTGCTGGGTTATGAATCTTGCGTCAAAGGGCTGAATAAACTGGAAATCAACCCCGCACGCCTGGCCGAGGACCTTAACGATAGCTGGGAGATCATGGCCGAACCTATCCAGACCGTGATGCGCCGTTACAATATCGAAAATGCCTACGATAAGCTAAAAGAACTGACTCGCGGCAAGGATGGTATCAACCAGCAAAGCCTGGCTGCATTTATTCAGTCGCTGGACATTCCAGCATCAGAAAAGCAGCGCCTGCTGGAATTATCGCCCGCCACGTATATAGGTAAAGCCGTAACATTGGCCAAGCGCATCTAATCCACAAGATTTCAGGGTCGGGACTGCCCGGCCCCGGAATAACTGCCCTGATCCGCCACCAAGGCCAGCCCACGTGGAATATTGATAGATTGCATCCTCAGCCGATTGGCTGCATCCCACATCCAATAACCGGTCTGATCATGCAACAGTTTATATCCCGAATGCGATGAATATGTTGATGATAACGCACCACCAGTAACGCCTGCTCATCGGCATTATCCACATCGCCCACCGCCTCAAACACCAGGCGTTCACGATAGCGGTTTTCTTCCGGGCCATTATCTTCCGGGGCGATATCCACACCTTTATCACCCTGCCAACAACCTAGCAGCAACGACAACGGCCCAAAATCCCGCAGCTTATGCATACTTATCCCCCTAAGAAAATTATTTTTTAGCATGCCACCGCGAATACAGTAAGACCGACTACAACAAGGCCCGCCAGGCCAGCAACTTATCCCGGCGGGAAATTGAAGCATTTGCGGGACTGGTTGAAGGCAAGCGCTGCAACAGCAAACGCTCATGAAATGCGGCCAGCCGTGGCCACACCAGCCTCATAAAAATCTGCTCGGCTTTGGCCCCATTAAAAAAAATACGCTGTATCTTTGGATATTGTCGAAGAAAACTCTCAAAGTCATTCGCCACCGCTGTAGCCATATCAATATGACTATCCAGACTACCTGAACGGTAACAGGCCTGCAACACATCCCATAAGGCAATCCGCTGCACCAACAGAGCCTGACAGCGTTGCGCGTAGTCTAATGCCAGCATATCCACAGCAAACAGCTCACCCATAAACGGCCAAAAACAATTGTGCGGATGCGCATAATAACGCTGCTCGGCTAAAGATCGCTGTCCCGGCATGGAACCCACTATCAGAGTATGACAACCACAATCAATTAACGGAGAAAAACCAGCGGCCTGACTCAATGCTCAAACTGCCTGACGCACCACCTCGGCAATAGTTTGTGCACATTGCTGCACCAAGACCTGATCTTCACCTTCCACCATCACCCGAATTTTAGGTTCGGTACCGGATGGACGTAACAACACCCGCCCTTTACCCGCCAGCTGCTGCTCGGCAACGGCAACGGCCTGCTGAACCGCAGCCTGCTCAATACAGGCCTTGTTTGCGGTTTGCACATTGATCATCACCTGTGGGAACATCTGCAAGCCAGCAGCGGCCTGCTTAAGCGTCTGCCCGGTCAGTTTCAGCGCCGCCAACACCTGCAATGCAGAAACAATGCCATCGCCGGTACTGTGCTTATCCAGACATAAAATATGCCCGGAATTCTCCCCCCCTAACTTCCAGCCTTTTGCCAGCAGCTGCTCCATCACATAGCGATCACCCACTTGCGCACGCACAAATGGAATCTCTCGCTGCTGCATCTGCAGCTCGAATGCCAGGTTAGTCATCAACGTCCCTACTACACCACCATTAAGTGCCCCGCTGGCATGACGGCAACACACGATGATATACAACAGCTGATCCCCATCGTATAGCGTGCCATCGGCATCCACCATCATCAAGCGATCGGCATCGCCATCCAACGCAATTCCCAGATCTGCCCCATGATCCACTACCGCACGACAAAGATTATCGGTTGCCGTTGCGCCATAGCCGGCATTAATATTTTTACCATTAGGTTCGGCACCAATCGCAATCACATCTGCCCCCAGCTCATGAAACACATTACCCGCTATCTGATAAGCTGCCCCATGCGCACTATCCACCACTAGCTTCATACCATGCAGATTTAATGATGACGGAAAAGTGCTTTTGCAAAATTCTATATAACGCCCGGCAGCATCCTCCACCCGTTTGGCCTTACCCAACTGATCGGAAGCATTGGTCTGCATATCCCGATCCAACAGCTCCTCAATTTCCTGTTCTATCTGGTCGGGCAGCTTAGTACCGGCGGCAGAAAAAAACTTGATACCGTTATCAGAAAAGGGATTATGCGAAGCCGAAATCACAATACCGGCCTGCAAACGCAAGGCCCGGGTCAGATAAGCCACGGCCGGGGTAGGTACCGGACCGGCCAGCATGACATCTATACCCGCGGCAATCAAGCCAGCCTCCAGCGCCGATTCCAGCATATAGCCGGATATACGCGTATCCTTACCAATCAACACCGCCGGGCGAGAAACCTTATCATCCGTTTGCGCCAACACCTTGCCGGCGGCATAACCCAGTTTCATCACAAACTCCGGGGTAATTGGAAATTCACCTACCTTGCCGCGGATTCCATCGGTACCAAAATACTTTCTACTCATCACTTCTCACCCACTCCCTGATTATTATTTACCACCTGCCAAAGCTTTAATGCATCCACGGTTTGCGCCACATCATGCACCCGAACAATATTGGCACCGCGCTGCACCGCAATCATTGCGGCGGCCACACTGGCGGCCATACGCTGATCGACGGGACGACCGGTTAACTCTCCCAGCATGGATTTACGAGAAATACCGGCTAACAGCGCTACCCCCAGCCGCTGAAACTCATTAAACCGGGCCAGCATTGCTACATTATGCGATAAGGTTTTACCAAAACCAAAGCCAGGATCAATACAGATGCGTTCACGCACAATACTCGCCCCTTCAAGCGCAGCAATGCGCTGTTGCAAATACCCAGCCACCTCATCCATGACCTCAGTATAACTAGGACTTTGTTGCATGGTTGCGGGCACCCCCTGCTTATGCATCAGGCACAATCCGGCATTACTGCTGCTAAGCGCAGCAATGGCACCTTCCGCCTGCAACGCATTCACATCATTGATCATATCCACACCAGCAGCCAGCCCCTGACGCATCACCTCGGGTTTACTGGTATCCAGCGAAAGTGCAATATCATACGGCAACAAGCCTTCAATCACCGGCATAACCCGGTCCAGCTCCTGCTGTATGCCTATGCTTTTTGCCCCGGGACGGGTAGATTCCCCTCCGATATCAATCATATCGGCACCCTGCTCAATCAGCTGGCGGGCATGCGCAATCGCCGCCTGCTGCTGCAAATAACAACCACCGTCGGAAAATGAATCAGGAGTGACATTGACAATGCCCATTACCAATGGGCGAGACAAATCAAAATTATGGCGACCGCAAATAAACATCATGCAAAGACAACACCAGCCCTGGGGCTGGTGAATAGTAGATTAAGACTATAATTCCTGTACCGAGGAAGGTGAGGAGGGATTATCTTTCTTTTCCTCTTCATCGGTTTTCTGGGCGCTTGTCGGCGTATCATCCTCAGGAGGTTTGGGCGTATTATCCACACTACTCGCAGGTTTAGGTGCCCGCACCGGCTTACCGGCCATAATATCGGCAATCTGCGCCGCATCAATGGTTTCCCATTCCAATAAGGCCGCGGTCATGGCTTCTACCTTGGGGCGGTGCTCGGTCAATAATTTGATCGCCAGATGGTATTGCCCATCCAGAATCCGCTTAACCTCGGCATCCACTTTTTGCATGGTCACTTCCGAAATATGCTTGCTTGATGCCTGGGCAAAATACTGCTCACCCTCATTCTCTGCATAGACCATAGTACCCAGCTCTTCGGACATACCATAACGGGTCACCATATCGCGCGCCAGACGCGTGGCACGCTCAAAGTCATTCGATGCACCGGTAGAAATATCGCCGGTAAACAATTCTTCTGCCGCACGGCCACCAAACAACATACAGATATTAGCCAACATCTGATTGCGATACATACTGAACTGATCCTGCTCCGGCAAAGACAGAGTAACCCCCAATGCCCGCCCACGCGGAATCACGCTCACCTTATGCACCGGATCACAACCATCCAGCAATTCACCGATAATCGCATGCCCGGATTCATGATAAGCAGTTTTCTTCTTGTCTTCCGGTGAAATCACCATAGACTTACGCTCGGCACCCATAAAGATTTTGTCTTTGGCGGATTCGAAATCATCCATATCGACAAATTTCTTATTGCGTCGAGCCGCAAACAGAGCTGCCTCATTCACCAGATTAGCCAGATCGGCACCCGACATACCCGGCGTACCTCGTGCCAGAATATCGGATTTCACATCCTGGGCTACCGGCACCTTACGCATATGCACCTGTAAAATCTGCTCACGGCCACGAATATCCGGCAACGGCACCACCACCTGACGATCAAAGCGCCCCGGGCGTAACAATGCCTGATCCAATACATCCGGACGGTTGGTCGCCGCAATCACAATAATGCCGCTATCCCCCTCAAAGCCATCCATCTCTACCAGCAAGGCATTCAGTGTTTGTTCACGCTCATCATTACCTCCCCCCAGGCCAGCACCACGCTGACGACCGACGGCATCAATTTCATCGATAAAGATAATACAGGGCGAATGTTTTTTTGCCTGCTCAAACATATCGCGCACACGCGCCGCACCGACACCAACAAACATTTCTACAAAATCCGAACCGGAAATCGAGAAAAACGGCACCTTAGCCTCACCGGAAATCGCCTTGGCCAACAGTGTTTTACCGGTACCCGGACTACCACACAACAATACACCGCGTGGAATACGGCCACCCAGGTTCTGGAATTTACTGGGATCTTTCAGAAAATCCACCAGTTCCGACACCTCGTCCTTGGCCTCATCACAACCGGCCACATCGCCAAAGGTAATACGCTCCTTGTTTTCATCCAACATACGGGCACGTGATTTACCAAACGAGAAGGCACCACCTTTACCGCCGCCCTGCATCTGGCGCATAAAGAAAATCCATACCGCAATCAGCAAGATCATAGGGAACCAGGAGATAAAGATATCCATCAAAATGGAATTACCTTCATCCGGGCGCGCCTCAATCTTGACACCGTTTTTCAGCAAATCAGAAATCAACCAGATATCCTGTGGCGCATAACTGGTGACACGCTGACCTGCCGAGGTTTCGGCTTTAAGATTTCGCCCCTCAATGACAACCTTACTGATTTGCCCCTGTTTGACCATCTGAATAAATTCAGAATAATCTACTTTGCTGCTGGATCCAGCCTGATTATGCGCATTGAATTGATTAAACACGGTCATCAAGACCAGTGCGACCACCATCCAGATGGCAATGCTTTTAAACATGTTGTTCAAGATAACTCCTTACACGCTATGTTGCTGCGTTGAAAACCGGTATTCTGATGTTAGCGCAATGCGAGCGCAACCGCCAGACATCTTTTAGCCCTTCTTATGACTGGCAAGCAAATACACTTCACGACTACGATCTCGTGAAGCCTTGGGTTTGCGAGTCACCACCTTGCCAAAATGATCACGCATTTGCTGCAAATAGCTTTCAAACCCAGCCCCCTGAAACACCTTGACCAGAAATTTACCCCGAGGTTCCAAATGATTGAGCGCAAAATCCAATGCCAACTCGTTCAAATAAATAGCCCGCGCCTGATCAGCCATTGCCACCCCTGACATATTGGGGGCCATATCGGAAATAACAAGATCTAGCTGACGTCCATTTAGCGCCGACTCCAGCTGATCCAGCACCGCCTGTTCAGTAAAATCACCCTGAATAAACGTCACATTCGGCAACGCTTGCATCGCCAGAATGTCCAGTGCAAAAATCTTCGCATTATGCTGCAGCCGCTTTTGCACCACCTGACACCAGCCTCCCGGCGCGGCCCCCAGATCAACCACTACCTGCCCGGAGCGTAACAACTGATCTTTTTCGTCAATCTCCAATAATTTATAAGCGGCTCGTGAACGATATCCCTCTTTCTGGGCCTGCTGCACAAAAACATCATTCAGATGCTCATTCATCCACTGTTTGCTGGTTTTCGATGGCTTCATCGTTTAGAATCCGCTCCTTAAAATTCAGGAATTAAAAATGTTATCTCTGACCGTAACCGAACGTGGCGAACTAAAAGCACGCGCACACTCACTCAACCCCACCGTTATCATCGGCAATGCTGGCTTAACCGAAGCGGTAATGAATGAAATCGACAATTCACTCAAAAAACACGAATTGATCAAAATCAAAGCCATGGCCGAACGCGAACAGCGAGAAGATATCATGCAAAAAATTTGCGATACACTTGATGCCGCGCCGGTACAACATATTGGCAAAACATTAATCATCTATCGCCCACTGGATGAAGCCGACGCCAATAACAAACCGACCAAGACAAAACGCCGTAAAAAACCCTTAACCAAAAAGCAAATGGCCGGCGATTAAGCCTTAACGCCAGTCATTCGACTGGCGACTCGGCAGCCTGACTAGATATATTGCACTTCCATTAATTCATATTCACGCACACCACCGGGAGCCTGAACTTCCGCAACATCACCACTGGACTTGCCAATTAATGCACGCGCAATCGGTGAGCTGATAGAAACCTTATTTTCACGAATATCCGCTTCATCATCACCCACGATCTGATAAGTAACCGTTGCGCCGCTGTCAATATCTTCCAGCACTACAGTGGTACCAAACACACAACGACCATCCGCATTTAATGCTTTAGGATCAATAATCTGCGCACTGCCCAGCTTGGCCTCCAGCTCAACGATACGCCCCTCAACAAATGCCTGGCGCTCTTTAGCCGCTTCATATTCCGCATTTTCGGACAAATCCCCCTGGGCTCTGGCTTCGGCAATCGCCTCAATCACGCTTGGACGCTCTACCGTTTTCAGGGTATGTAGTTCTTGACGCAGTTTCTCCGCGCCATTCAGTGTCAATGGAATTTTATTCATAGTAATAGCTACACCTTATAATTCTTTTGTTACTTATGCCTGTAAAGGATAAACTTTCAGACCTTCCAGATACTGCATACCAATACAGGCTGCCTTGGCTCCTGACATGGTGGTGTAATATGTCACTCCACCCTGCAGGGCAGCATGTCGAATTGAATACGAATCGCGCATCACACTTGGCTTGCAATCCACGGTATTAACAATCAGACACACCTCATCGTTCTTAATCATATCCACTACGTGCGGCCGGCCTTCTGCCACCTTATTCACTACACTTACCTCAATACCCGCCTCACGAATCGCAGCGGCGGTACCCCGTGTTGCATACAGACTAAAGCCCAATGCGGATAAACTGCGTGCCACCTCCTGAGCCGCCGGTCGATCCATCTCACGCACACTGATAAATACCTTGCCACGCTGAGGCAGTTTAATACCGGCCGCCAGCTGAGACTTCAAAAATGCCTCCGCAAAGGTTTCACCTATGCCCATCACCTCACCGGTAGATTTCATTTCCGGCCCCAACACCGTATCCACGCCCGGGAACTTGGCAAACGGGAATACCGCCTCTTTTACCGAATATCTGGTTGGCATCACTTCTTTGGTAAAGCCCTGTTGCTGCAACGATTTGCCAGCCATACAGCGTGCCGCAATTTTAGCTAACGGTACACCGGTCGCCTTGGAAACAAAAGGCACGGTACGAGATGCACGAGGATTCACCTCCAGCACATACACTTTCTCACCTTGAATCGCAAATTGCACATTCATCAAGCCAACCACCTGCAACTGTTTGGCCATGGCCACCGTCTGCCTGCGCAGCTCCTGCTGCATGGACTCACTTAAACTGAATGGCGGCAGCGAACAGGCCGAATCTCCAGAATGCACCCCGGCCTCTTCGATATGCTCCATAATGCCACCCAGCACCACGGTCTCACCATCGGAGACCGCATCCACATCCACTTCAATCGCATCATTCAAAAAGCGATCCAGCAAGACAGGCATACGCTCAGGATAGGTCTTAGACATTTCCACCGCATCGCGCATATAACGCTCCAGATCGCTACGGTCATGGATAATTTCCATGGCACGGCCACCCAACACATTTGAGGGGCGCACTACCAAAGGATAGCCAATAACCTCGGCGCCTTTCATCGCATCCTCAACGGTAGAGGCGGTACGATTAGGTGGTTGCAGCAACTCCAGCTGCTGCAGCATCTGCTGGAAACGCTCACGGTCCTCGGCACAATCGATTTTATCGGTACTGGTACCAATAATCGGCACCCCGGCCTTGACCAGACCATGCGCCAGTTTTAACGGAGTTTGACCACCATATTGTACGATCACTCCTACCGGCTTTTCTACCGCCACAACTTCCAATACATCTTCTAAGGTCAGCGGCTCAAAATACAAGCGGTCAGAGGTATCATAATCGGTAGACACGGTTTCCGGATTACAGTTAACCATAATGGTTTCATAACCGTCCTCGCGCATCGCCAGAGCCGCATGCACACAACAATAATCAAACTCAATGCCCTGTCCAATACGGTTAGGGCCACCGCCCAACACCATGATTTTCTTATTATTCGAAGGCGCGGCCTCACATTCATCCTCATAGGTGGAATACATATAAGCGGTATTGGTAGCAAACTCTGCCGCACAGGTATCTACCCGCTTAAACACCGGTTTAATCCCCAGTGCGTGCCGGTAAGCACGCAACGCCACCTCATCGGTACTCAACAAATAAGCCAGACGTGCATCGGAAAAGCCCTTACGCTTTAAACGGCGCAGGCTGTTGGCATCCAGACAATCCAGCGACTTATCGGACAAGGCCATTTCTTCGGCCACCAGATCTTCAATCTGCACCAAAAACCACGGATCAATTTTACTTAAATTAAATAACTCCTCGACGGTCATGCCCTGCTCAAACGCATCGGCCACCGCCCAGATGCGCAATGGTCCAGGGTTACCCAGCTCAGATAACAGCTCATCCCTGTCGTTATAATGCCGGTCCAGACCATTAACGCCGACCTCCAGGCCGCGCAATGCTTTCTGGAATGACTCTTGGAAGGTGCGACCAATCGCCATTACCTCACCCACCGACTTCATCTGAGTCGTCAATCTATCATTGGCCTGAGGAAATTTTTCAAAAGCAAAACGTGGAATTTTAGTTACCACATAATCAATGGTCGGTTCAAACGATGCCGGCGTTAGTCCCCCGGTAATATCATTATTCAACTCATCCAGGGTATAACCCACCGCCAGTTTGGCGGCCACTTTAGCGATAGGGAAGCCGGTTGCCTTGGAGGCTAGTGCCGATGAACGCGATACCCGCGGATTCATCTCAATCACCACCATACGCCCATTTTCCGGATTGATCGCAAACTGCACATTGGAACCACCGGTATCAACACCAATTTCACGCAATACCGCCAGACTGGCATTACGCAATAGCTGATACTCTTTATCGGTCAAGGTCTGTGCTGGCGCCACGGTAATCGAATCCCCGGTATGCACCCCCATAGGGTCCAGATTTTCAATGGAACAGACAATAATGCAGTTATCCGCACTATCACGCACCACTTCCATCTCATATTCTTTCCAACCCAGTAGCGATTCTTCAATCAACAACTCATTGGTCGGTGAGGCCTCAAGTCCGCGCTCGCAGATTTCCACAAATTCTTCGCGGTTATAGGCAATCCCCCCGCCACTGCCCCCCATGGTAAATGAGGGGCGAATAATGGTTGGAAAACCCATCACCTGCTGTACCTGCAGCGCCTCTTCCATGCTGTGTGCAATCGCAGAGCGTGCCGATCCCAGCCCCAGCTTATCCATGGCCGACTTAAACTTTTCTCTATCCTCGGCCTTATCGATGGCCTCACGCGAGGCACCAATCATATCAATGCCATACTTTTCCAGCACGCCATGCTTGGCCAGATCCAAAGCACAGTTCAACGCCGTTTGTCCACCCATGGTCGGCAAAATCGCCTGCGGACGTTCTTTTTCAATAATTTTTTCCAGCACCTGCCAGCTGATTGGCTCAATATATGTCGCGTCAGCCATATCCGGGTCGGTCATAATGGTAGCCGGATTCGAATTCACCAGCACCACCCTATAGCCTTCCTCACGCAAGGCTTTACACGCTTGCACACCGGAATAGTCAAATTCACAAGCCTGCCCAATAACAATAGGGCCGGCACCAATAATCAGAATAGAATTTATATCAAGTCTTTTAGGCATAGTTAACCGAGGGAAATAAGGAAAGATGAACACAACAACGGGCCAGGCCCGTTGCATTTACTCGTTACGCATCAAACCAATAAATTTATCAAACAGCGCCGCAACATCATGCGGCCCAGGGCTGGCCTCAGGGTGTCCCTGAAAACAGAAAGCCGGCCGGTCCGTCAGCTCAAAGCCTTGCAACGAACCGTCAAACAACGACACATGGGTGACCCGGGCATTATCCGGCAATGAATCGGCATCAATCGCAAAACCATGATTCTGGCTGGTAATCATCACCTGTTTGCTGACCACATCCTGCACCGGATGGTTGGCGCCACGATGACCAAACTTCATCTTGAGACTACGCGCACCCACCGCCAGCCCCATCAACTGATGCCCCAGACAGATACCAAACACCGGCTTTCTGCTTTCCAGAATCTGTTTGACCGCGGTAATCGCATATTCACAAGGCTCCGGATCTCCCGGACCATTCGAGAAAAACACGCCATCTGGGTTCATGCCCAGCACATCGGAGGCCGGAGTCGTCGCTGGCACCACGGAAACACGACAGCCACGTTCGGCCAGCATACGCAGGATATTGGATTTCACCCCAAAATCGTAGGCAACCACATGATAGTCAGCCGCAGATAATTCTGGATAACCACCGGACAAACGCCACTCACCCTGCGCCCATTCATAAGGTTGCGCACAGGTCACCTCTTTGGCCAGGTCCATACCCTTCAAACCAGCGAATGCCTGTGCTGCGGCCAATGCGGCCGCCTCATCTTCACCGGTAGCAATACAACCGTTCTGCGCACCTTTTTCGCGCAAAATACGCGTCAGCTTACGCGTATCAATCCCGGCAATCGCCACCACATTATGTTGTTCCAGATATTCCGGTAACGACTGTGTTTGACGCCAGTTACTCACAACGGGAGACAAATCCCGAATAATCAGACCACTGGCAAAAATCTGGCGAGACTCGACATCTTCCGGATTGACGCCCACATTACCAATATGAGGACAGGTCAGGGTAATAATTTGCTTACAGTACGACGGGTCTGTCAGAATTTCCTGATAGCCGGTCATTGAAGTGTTAAACACCACTTCTCCCACACTGCTACCGGAAGCACCAACAGAAACACCCTTAAACACCGTGCCATCGGCAAGTACAAGCAGAGCGGGGTTAGTTTGCAGCACAGGGTAACTCCAAGAGATGATGATATATACAAAGAAGCGGAACAAACCCTGGCCGTGTTTTAGCACCACCTAAATTTATCCCGCTCGAAAACGTGGCGCATTATAGCGAATTAAGTTGCAATCTTCAATCTGCATTTCATTGCAATCGCCTGTCAGCTTGTGTAGCATTTTCGCCCCTTGAACAAACTTCGGCACAGCCTTAATCCGCAATCTGACATGAACAAAACCACAAAAAAACCTCAACACACCCCAATGATGCAGCAATACCTGAGAATTAAGGCCGAACATCAGGACATGTTAGTGTTTTATCGCATGGGGGATTTTTATGAGCTGTTCTTTGATGACGCCGTCAAAGCGGCACGCTTGCTGGACATCACCCTGACCCAACGCGGCAACTCAAACGGCGAACCCATCAAAATGGCCGGCATTCCCTATCATTCGGCCGAACAATATCTAGCCCGACTGGTCAAGCTGGGTGAATCGGTTGCCATTTGCGAACAAATAGGCAACCCAGCCACCAGCAAGGGGCCGGTAGAGCGCAAGGTCATCCGTATCGTCACTCCGGGCACATTAACCGACGCTGCCCTGCTGGAAGAAAAGCGAGACAACTTACTGGTGGCCATCCACGAACATGGCGAACAGCTGGGTATTGCCTGGTTAAATCTGGCTTCCGGCCAGTTTTTTGTCTACGAAACCCGCACCGATTATTTACACGCCGAACTGGAACGCCTGCAGCCCTCGGAGCTGCTGCATACCGAAAGCAGCATACTCCCGGAGTCACTAAAGACCGCCCATAAAAACCTGCCAGCCTGGCATTTCGAGAGCGACACCGCCAGACGCAGCCTGTGCCAGCAATTCAATACCCGCGACCTGGCCGGCTTTGGTTGCGAACAACTGGGGGTAGGACTGGGTGCCGCCGGCGCCCTGCTGGGCTATGCCAAACTCACCCAGGGACAAGCCATCGCTCATATCCAGGGATTGCAGCTCTACCATGCCGAACAATATGTACGCATGGATGCCAATACCCGACGCAATCTGGAAATCACTCAGACCTTACGTGGCGAAGCGGCCCCCACCCTGCTGTCGCAGCTGGATAGCTGTGCCACCAATATGGGCAGCCGCTTGCTGCAACACTGGTTACACCACCCATTGCGTGACCGCCAGCGATTACAACAACGCTTTAGCGCAATCAACAGCCTGCACAATACCACCAACGGTGAATATTGCTACCAGACCCTGCACCAGCAACTCAAGCCTTCGGTTGATGTAGAACGCATCAGTGCCAGAATCGCGTTACGCAGCGCCCGGCCACGCGATTTATCGGGATTAAGAGATACCCTGAGCCAACTACCGGAACTGAACAACACACTGCAACACTGCACCGATGACCGCCTGCTGCAGCTACAGCAGCAATTGCAGCCGGATCATGCACTGACTACCCTGCTACAGCAATCGCTACGCCCCGAACCGGCCACCCTGATCCGCGACGGCGGCGTCATGGCCGATGGCTTCGATAGCGAGCTGGATGAATTACGCGGCATACAGAACAACTGCGGAGAATTTCTGCTGGCACTGGAAACCCGGGAGCGGGAACGTACGGGCATTGCCACCTTAAAAGTGGAATACAACCGGGTGCATGGTTTTTATATTGAGGTCAGCAAAGCACAAAGCCATAACGTCCCCGAGGAATACCGTCGCCGTCAGACCTTAAAAAACACCGAACGCTATATCACACCGGAACTGAAAACCTTTGAAGACAAGGCGCTGTCCGCCAATGAGCGCGCACTGGCACGAGAAAAACTACTGTATGAGCAACTGCTGGATGCGCTGAGCCCCTATATCCCTCAATTACAAGCATTGGCTGCCGCAATTGCCGAGCTGGATGTATTGGCCTGCTTTGCCGAACGCAGCCATCGCCTTAACCTGGTTGCCCCACAATTCAACAATAATGGCCAGATAGACATTATTCAGGGACGCCACCCGGTAGTCGAAGCTCAGGTAGACATCTTCACCCCCAACGATACCGAGTTGCACGCCAAACGTCGCATGCTGATGATTACCGGCCCTAACATGGGGGGTAAATCCACCTATATGCGTCAGGTTGCCATTATCACACTGATGGCCTACAGCGGCTGCTTTGTACCGGCAGCACGCGCCAACCTGGGTGAAATCGACCAGATTTTCACCCGCATAGGCGCCTCTGATGATCTGGCCAGCGGCCGCTCCACCTTTATGGTGGAAATGACCGAAGCCGCCAATATTCTGCATAACGCGACACAACACAGCCTGGTACTGGTCGATGAAATTGGCCGTGGCACCTCCACTTTTGACGGTCTGGCCCTGGCCCATGCCATCGCCCATCAACTGCTGGAACACAATCGCAGCTACACCTTGTTTGCCACTCATTATTTTGAATTAACTCGCCTGGCCCAGGAGTTTCCACAACTGGCCAACGTGCACCTGACGGTGATTGAGCATCAACATAAAATCAGCTTCCAGCACACGGTAAAACCAGGAGCCGCCAGCCAGAGTTATGGCCTGCAAGTGGCCGCATTGGCCGGGGTGCCGCAAAACGTCATCCGCAATGCACGCAAGCAGTTAAAGCAACTGGAACAAGCCCGCCAACACAACAATCCACAAGCCGAGCTGTTTGATTCCACACCGGAGGAACCGATACTCCCCGAGCCACACCCATTGCTCAATACCATCTCGGAATTACAACCGGATGAGCTTAGCCCCAAAGCGGCACTGGATTTACTCTATCAATTAAAAAAGATGGTATAAACTATTATGGTGATCAAATAACGCCACTTGCCCAAGGAGAACATTTATCATGTCCGACCCCACACCGTCCGACAACACCGAAAGCATCGCCACCTCTGATAACAAACCATCCTATATCATTGGTATTGGTGCATCGGCCGGCGGCCTGGAGGCAATTGAGTTATTTATCAAAAATCTGAAATCCAATTCGGGCGTCGCCTTTATTATCGTCCAACATTTATCGCCGGACTATAAAAGCCTGATGGCCGAACTGCTGTCCAAATATACGGAAATGCCGATTTACCGTATCGAAGACGGCATGGAGCTAAAAAAAGACAGCATCTATCTGATTTCACCGCGTAAAAATATCAAGATTTTTCATGGCAAACTGATTTCAGTTGACCAGAATAGAGACAAAGGCCGCATCAACCTGCCGATTGATATTTTCTTTACCTCGCTGGCCCTGGACCTGGGAGAAAAAGCAATAGGCATTGTATTGTCGGGCACCGGCAGCGATGGCACCCGCGGCATACGTGCGATCAAGGGAAACGGCGGCATGACCATGGCACAGGAGCCGGAAAGCGCCAAATTTGGCAGCATGCCACAAAATGCGATCTCTACCGGCCTGATCGATTTTGTACTCCCTCCCGAAGTCATGCCACAGCAGTTATTTAGCTTTGTGGAACACCCGTTTGCGCGACACGATCTGAATAAAACCTTTATTCCAGAAAGTGACAATGGTCTGGCCAAGATTTTTGCTATGTTGCGTGAAAAACACAAGGTCGACTTTACTCACTACAAACCCAGCACCATTATCCGTCGTATTGAACGCCGCATCACCATCAACCAATGCCACAGCCTCAGCGATTACAACAGCTTACTGGAAAACAACCCTCATGAAATCGCGGTACTGTTTCAGGAGCTGTTGATAGGCGTAACCAGTTTTTTTCGGGACGAACAGGTTTTCCTGTTTACACAAAACGAAATCATTCCCCAGGTTTTCCAGCGCGCCCAACAAAACAGCAGCAGCAATCCCGAAATACGCATCTGGTGTGCCGGTTGCTCCACCGGGGAGGAACCCTACACGCTGGCCATGTTATGCTCCGACTATATCGCCACCCATAAATTAAAAACCCGATTCAAGATTTTTGCTACCGATGTCGATAAGGTGGCGGTTGAGAAAGCCAGCATGGGAATATACCCCAGCAGCATTGTCGCCGATATCCCCAGCGAATTTCTCAGCCGCTTTTTTGTCACCAAAGATGACTTTTTCCAGGCCACACGAGAGCTAAGAGAGTCTGTGGTATTCGCCCAACATGATCTGGCCAAAGATCCCCCCTTCACCAATATCGACCTGCTGTCTTGCCGCAATCTGTTAATTTATTTTCAGCCCTCGTTGCAAAAAAAAGTATTGGAATTTTTCAATTTTGCACTCAAATCGCAAGGCACCCTGCTGTTAGGCTCCAGCGAAACCCTGGGTGAAATGGAAAGCTATTTTGACCCGATTAATGCCAAGCTCAAAGCATTCAGCTCCAAAGGCCGCGCCGTACTGCCCGGCATCAGTCGTCAGGTAACTCCGCGCAGCTGGAGCAGCATGGCACCAGTCATCAGCAAAAGCGGCAACGAGAGCAGTGAACAGTAAGCACCGAACCAACAGCCTATCTTGATACCTTCCAAGGCAGCAGTGTTTCCATTTGTTCAAACGAGTCCATATTGGGCAACTCGGTAAACAGTTGCGTTAAATAAGCCTGAGGTTCCAAGTCATTGGCTTTGGCGGTTTCTACCAAGCTGTAGATGATGGCGCTGGCTTGGGCGCCGGCGGTGGTTTGGCTAAACAGCCAGTTTTTACGACCCACCGCAAAGGGACGTACCGTTTGTTCCGCCAGGTTGTTGTCGATAGGATAGCGCCCATCGTCCAAATAGCGGATCAGTCGGGGCCATTGGTTACTCAGGTAAGTCATGGCTTTACCCGTTAAGCTACGGGGTAACACTTCCGGTTGTTTTTTCTCCAGCCAGGCTTTGAGCTTGTCGATGATCGGTTTGGCTTTTTGCTGACGTAGTGCATGACGTTCGTCAAACGAAAGGCCTTTGTTTTTCGCGTCTTTCTCAATCCGATACAGCTTGCCAATCGTGGCGACGGCATGGTCCGCCTTGCTATTGGTTTTACCTTTGGGTTGTGCTTTTTGCGCATCTACAAATTTACGCCGTGCATGCACCCAACACCCCAGGCGCGTCAGCGATTGGGCATCACATACCGGCTGATAACCGCTATAGCCATCGACCATCAATACGCCGTCGTACCCGGCCAATAAGGTATTGGGGGTATCCTGACTTCGATTCGGGGAATAATGAAATAAGATCACGGGTGGACCAATCGCATTGCGCATCAACCACATATAACTTTGGCTTTGCGGGGTTTTTCCGGCCTCGTTTAAGACTTGCACCCGGGTTTCGTCCATATGCAAGATCGGCGCTTCCAGCAATCGCTCCTGCATCAGGTTGAATACCGGTTGCAGTAAGTGGCTGCAGCGAATCATCCACTGCGCTAGCAAGGTAGAATCCAGATTGATGCCCATGCGTTTGAACAGGTTGTTGACCAGTCGATGTAACGGCAGGCCATCGGCATATTTGCTCACCGCGATATAGGCCAGCAGACTGGGCGAGGCGATGCTTTTTTCGATGGGTTGTTTGGGCTTGGGCGCGGTGATCAATTGTGTTGCTTTGGTATCGGCTTGCTCGCAGACGTATTTCTTACGGATATGGCGCAACACCACCAGTTTGGCTGGGGTGAACTCCAGTTGCTCGGTCACTTCCTCACCGATACAGCGCAGTTCACCGCCATCTTTAAGCAATGCTTGCTTTTCGTTATCCGTTAAGTCGTGAACGATGTCTTTGCGTTCCAGCTCTGGCGGTAGTGGATGACGGCCCACCGATTTTTTACGGGTTGACGGCTTATCATCGGTTTCCTCGGCAGGGTCAGATTCTGCTTGATCAGCCAGCGTTTCCGCCTCGTTAAACAGGTCTAACTGTGGCGATTTCTCGCTACTGGCACCAAAGCGCTGATGTTGTGCCAAACGTGTCTGTTCGGTCAGTTGCTCAATCAATTCCAAGGCTTGCGCCAGATGCTTTTTAGCACCTGGTTTTCGGCTTCTAAGGCTTGGTTTTGTTGTTGAATGTTCGGGCTTTCAGACATGCGTTATTATACCTTTTTTGCCTCTAAAACTTAATAGCAATTCATTGAAATAGGGATGTTTTTATGGGGTTTTATCGCTTGAATGTCCAGCCCTTTCAACAGCCAGTCCAATTGCATTTGAGTCAGCGTCATGACGCTATCTTCATGCTTGCGCGGCCACTTGAATTTGTCCTGTTCCAGCCGTTTATACCACAGCACAAATCCCGTCTCGTCCCAGCATAGGATCTTGAGTTTGCTGTACTGACGATTGCAGAACACAAAGGCGCTATCGTGCCAGCTTGCCTGTGGCATATGCTGTGTCACGATCAGGGATAAGCCATCAATGGATTTGCGAAAATCAACCGGCTGACGATGCAGATGGATATGTTGAATATGTCCGAACCATTTCATGCCGCCATCTCCCGTAACAGTTGTCCCAGCCACTGTGGGCTGGTGTGGCTCGGCAGGGTTAACTCACCGTAATAACCACGCAAGCGAATAGCTTCCGTGCTCGAACGGTTTGCGGGAGAATGGCTGACTTCGATAAACGGATTACCCTCCCGTTGCTGCTTAAGCCACTTTTGTCGTTTAAGGCTAAAATACTTCGGGGCAATGCCATGCTGATGCGCAAATGCACTGAGGGTTAAACCGCTTTGGGCATATGCCTCAAAAAGTATGTTCCATTCGGATTGATTACGTCTTGCCATCATTACGTTCCTTGCGCGTGTGAGTGATGGCAAGCAGTGTAGATCAGCCAAGGGGGCTACGATACAAGGGCGTTGGTTCGGTCCTTACAGTGAACATCTGATGCGTTACTCCGAAGAGCGTTTTTACAACAGTTTTATTGAATCGCTCAGTCAACATCATGTATTGCCGCTGACACTGATTGTGAATGAGCAGATGTGTGTTTCACATATCTATGGGGATTCCTCGGATTTTCTGCGCTATTCACATGGCAAAGTGGTGCTGGAAATTGGCCAGATCGTCATCTCCGAATTATCCATTCCAGTCTCTACCGGCTTACGTAAAGCCATTAAAAGTAACCAGCCGGTAATGCTGACCAATATACGCATCAAAGGCCCAAACGATAATACACGCAACCTGCAGGTACAGGTGCTGCCGATTCTCAACCGCAGCAATCTGCCAACCATGTATTCCATACTGATCAGCGAGGTTCATCAACAAAAAGATCATCACGATATCAGTACCAACTATAACGCCGAACTGGATGCGGAACAACGTATCGCCGACCTGGAACAGGAACTACAGTTTAATCGTGAAAACCTGCAGGCAACGGTTGAAGAACTGGAAACTTCCAACGAAGAACTGCAGGCCACCAATGAAGAGCTGCTGGCCAGCAATGAGGAATTACAAAGCACCAATGAGGAGTTGCAGTCGGTCAACGAAGAGCTGTATACCGTTAACGCCGAATTTCAGAGCAAAATCGCCGAACTGACGGTACTCAATACCGATATGGATAATCTGTTTAACAGCACACAAACCGCAGCGCTGTTTTTGGATGAACATGGTGAAATTCGCCGCATTACCCCCAAGCTGAAAGAATTATTTCCGATTATTGATGGCAATGTGGGACGCCCTATCCAGCACCTGTCTTTTGATGTTGGACAAAGTATTGACCTGCATCAGATTATTAAGCGCGTGATGTTTGACAACACCACGGAAGAACACGAATTTCTACACCAGAACGACAAATGGTATCTGCTGCGCGCCACCCCCTATATTGTCAGCCACAGCCACAACGCGGGTGTCGTCTTAATCATTATCGACATCAATGATCTGAAACACACTCAGGCCCAGCTGTTACAACAGGTAGAACAGGAAACCCGACGCCAGGCCGCCCTTATCGAATCCTCGGAAGATGCCTATATCCAGTTTAATGAAAGCGGTGATATTATTTTATGGAATCATGGTGCCGAACAACTCTATGGCTGGAGCAAACAAGAAGCACAAGCTCTGCGTATTGGTGAGCTGCTAGATCAACGTGATCGCCATTCGTTCAACAAACAGTTGCGCCAACTAACCCAAGGCTCAAACGAAGAACCGATCAAGATTGAGAATTACAAACTCACCAAAACAGGAAAAAGTCTGCACATTATCAGCCGTATTCACTGCCTGAAACATATTGACAAACAGGCCATTTTCACCAGCCTGGAACGCACCCAGCATACCCGAAAAGTCCAAAACCCCGAGCACTGCGCACGCTGCATGGATGGCCTGCTGCAGGTTATGTCGCAGAACAACGGCGGCATTATCCTGTTTGACCATCAAGATAAAATCCTAAGTTGCAGCTCGGGCGCGCAGCAACTGTTTGATAAATCCGCCGCACAAATGATAGGACAGTCGGTATTGTCACTGTTTCCCGCAGAACAGCATGACAACATTAACCAACTCAAGCAACAACAGACACCACCGAGCAAACCGCTACATTTACACATCAATGGCAAGCAACAAGCAACCGAGCAGGTACTGGCGGTCATAGAAAGCTTCGGCGACAATCAATTCTCACTGATACTACGCCAACCCTAAGCCAAAGAGCTTACCCATTACGATCACTGACACTTATAGTTATAAAGCATTACATTTGCCTTACCAACGGTAACATTTATCCAGGCTGATTTGTTAATATAGCGGGGCTGTCATGTTTGGCCACCACCCTAGCCGGTATTTATGACCACAAGGATAAGTCGGGATGAAGATTTTTATTATTGATGATGATGCCATGTTGCGCATGGTAATTGCCGACCACCTGATGGAAGCGTCACGCCAATTTCTGGATTTTGATAACGGTGACACTTTTTTACAGGCTCAGCAACAACGCCCCGACCTGATACTGCTGGATATTGATATGCCAGGGATCGGGGGGATAGAAGCCTGCCGTCGCTGGCGTGCGCAGGAAGACGCCGAACACCCGGCACAAATCATTTTTATCTCCGGCAATGATGATATGCCTACCCGGCTGGAGGCCTACGATGCCGGTGCCAATGACTATATTATCAAACCAATTGATGCCGACGAATTACGCTCCAAGGTTAAAGCTGCCGAAGCGTTTATGCTGCACCGCAAAGAATTGGCCGAACAGGCCAAAAGTGCGGGCCAGACCGCCTTTGCCGCACTGGCAACCATCAGCGAAATGTCGGTCATTCAGCAATTCATGCGTCAGTCCTTTTATCTTCGTTATATCCCACAGCTGGCGGAACTGGTAGCGCAATCCATACGCCAATACCAGCTGGAAGCACTGGTCAGCATTCAAAGCCCGGCATTACTGGACGGTGCGATACAAAAATCCAGCTCGGGCCAACCATTAAGTGAACTGGAAATATCCCTACTCAGCCATGCGAAACAAATGGACAACTTTTTCCAGTTCAGCGACCGGATGGTGGTCAAATACCCTTCTATCACCGTGCTGATCAGCAAACTGCCTCAGGAAGACCCGGACAAGGTCGGGCGACTGCGTGATTATCTGGGCATTCTGATTGAAGGTGCCAGCGCCAAGGTCGAGGCATTGGAAGCCGAACACGACAAAGAGCAACAAAATAAAGAAATGCTGGAGGTGCTGTCCAGCTTTGTCCAAACCCTGGAACAGTTGCAGGACAACCAGGTCACCAATCGACGGCGTGTACAAGAAATCAATGATGGCCTGACCCAAAAGATGATCCACGCCTTTGTTACACTGGGGCTCACCGACAAACAGGAGGCCATTGTGATCGATATTGCCGAAGAAGCTCAGCATGCGCTGGAAGCGGTTCACGAGGAAGACAGCGAAACCACACAAAAACTGCTCAACCATATCGCCGACAAATTACACGATATGCTTGGTCAGGAAGAGACCATGACCTTCTTTTAATCAACTCACAGGGCCAAGCCCTGGTATCAATAATAAAGCCTGGAATTTTATACAAATGAAGTTAGATAAATCGCTGATCACCAACCTGCTGGCGGGTTTAGTGGTGATTATCGGACTGGTATCGCCAGTCGCCTCCGAAGCTATTTTAGCCGTTGGGCTGTTTGCACTTTCCGGTGCGCTTACCAACTGGCTGGCCATACATATGCTGTTTGAAAAAGTCCCGCTGATGTATGGCTCCGGCGTCATCCCCAACCGTTTTGAAGAATTCAAAGCGGCGATTAAAAAGCTGATTATGGAACAATTTTTTAATCGCGACAATCTCAAGCGCTTTATCGCCGATGAAGAAGCCTCCATCGCTCAGTGGCTGAATGCACATAAACTGGTAGAAAAAATCGACTACAATACACTCTTCGATAAACTGGTCGAGGCAATTCTGGAGTCCTCATTTGGCGGCATGCTAAATATGTTTGGCGGTGCCTCCACCCTGCAGAACCTGCGCGAACCTGTGATTGAAAAGGTCAAGGAATCGCTGAATGAAATGGTAGAAAGCGACAGCTTCCAACAAAATATCGCCCATAGCATTAACGGCGAGGTATTAAGCCGGGATATCAGCAGCAAGATTGAAACCATCATAGACAAACGCCTGCAAGAACTAACCCCTCAACTGGTCAAACAGATAGTTCAGGACTTAATTAAACAACATCTGGGCTGGCTGGTGGTCTGGGGCGGTGTCGTTGGTGGTCTGATCGGCTTATTGGCAAGTTTTATGGTGTAAACATAGGTTGCTAACGGTTAACATGGAAAGTGCAGATGGAATACAAAGATTATTACCAGATCATGGGACTGCCACGCAATGCGTCTCAACAGGAAATCAAGCGCGCCTACCGCAAGCTGGCCAGAAAGTATCATCCCGATGTCAGCCGGGAAGCCAATGCCGAAGCTCATTTCAAAGAAGTTGGCGAAGCCTATGAGGTGTTAAAAGATCCAGAAAAGCGTCAGGCCTATGATCAACTGGGGGAAAACTGGAAAACCGGCCAACACTTTCAACCCCCACCGGACTGGGATAAACAGTTTTCATTTCATGGCGGCAGCTTTACCGGCGCCGATGCCGAGCAATTCAGCGATTTTTTTGGCAGCCTGTTTGGTCGAGGCAATTTTTCCTATCGCCGGCAACAGGGCTTCCAACAACGGGGCGAAGACCTGAGGCTGCGAGTCATGCTAGAACTGGAAGATGCCTATCTTGGCGCCAATCGCAGCCTGCAGCTTCAAGCAAACCGTGACAACCCCCAACACCCCGGCATACGCCAACTGAATGTCAACATCCCCAAAGGCGTCTATCAGGGGCAGCAAATACGACTGGCCGGTCAGGGAGAACCCGGCAGCTCTGGGGCAGGAGACTTATATCTGGAAGTGACCTTTAACCCACACCCGCTATATAGCGTTGAGCAAAAAAATGTATTTATGACCTTGCCGCTAGCTCCCTGGGAAGCCGCCCTGGGTGGCCCACTGACCATTCCTACACCAACAGGCAAAGTGGAACTGAATATACCGGCCGCATCGGCCAACGGCCGCAAGCTCAAATTAGCTGGCCGTGGCATACCGGCCAAACCGCCGGGTGATCTGATTGTGACACTGCAGATTACACTACCGCCTGCCGATAACGAAAGTCGCCGCCAGGCCTATCGTCAATTTGCAGCGGCCTGTCCGTTTAATCCTCGCCGCCATATGGGAGTCTGATCATGAGTAAAACAAATCTACAACAACTGATGGAAGGTGAATTAATTGATGAGCAGCAGCAACTGACCCTGTCTCAATTATGTCAGCGCAGCCGCTTACCCGCAGAACGGGTATTTGAGCTGGTCGCTGAGGGCATACTGGAACCCTCAGGAAACGAACCGGTGCAATGGCGATTTTATGCCATCGCACTACAACGTATTCATTGTGTACAACGGCTGGAGCATGACCTAGGCGTCAACACCGCCGGCGCCGCACTGGCCCTGGAATTGCTGGATGAACTGCAGCAGTTACGTCAACAGCTTGAGCGCCTGGAAAGCTAAAAACACCTCCCACGCTACTCAATCACCCGCTGATCTACCGCATCGACTTGCGGCTGCGTCAGCATTTTCTCAGGCAACAAGCGCTGCTCAATAATAGCACTCACCGTCAGGCTATGCTCCCCGTCGGGATCGGCCTGGTGCAGAAAATCCAGATATTGCTCAAAGGCCTGATACTCCTCCTCAAAACTATGCACCACACCACCATACACCCCGTTATCCAGTTGATTAAACACCTCTCGTGCCTGCAGCGATGATTTACCCATAAAATGATGAGCCAACCAGCGACGTTCAATCCCATTCACCCGTCCAACCGAGACAAATTGATTAATCCCTTTCTTGGGATTAACATCCTGCCCCGGCACACCCGCTTGTAAGCCATAATTGTTATAACCGGAACAAGTATCGTAAACAATCGCATCCGGCAAGGTTGCCCGAGTGGCTGCATCATTTAAACACCCCGAGCGAATATCCGGATCAATGCGCCATATCTGCTGCATAAAGTCATCAAGATCACCCAGCGGAATATGGCGTGAACGCCCACTCTGTTGCCGGTAGGCAACCACATCTTCCACCGGCAATGCCGAATAACCATCCCAGTTTGGATGATAAAAATCGTGATGATGCGTCGCCAATTCATGTCCATTGGCCTTCCAGCGCTGCACTTCGGCCAGACGCTGACTATCCTTGGCAATATAATCCGCCCAGCTCGCCGCAAACATAATCGTCAATTTAATCCGATAGCTATCTGCCTTAGCCACCATTTTCTGTAAAGTGGCATAATCCCTGGCAATCTTATCGATAGACTGCGGCCCATAGTGCGACGGCTCATTGTGTATCGCCATAAAATAATATGGAATCTGCTGATTCGCCTGCTGCTGACACGCGACATCCTGTTCACACAATAATGCGCGATTCACCGTATCCTCGCGTGCTGTGCGGATTGGCCGATATGCCTCGGGTAATCCATGCGGTGGCCGCACCCCCGGATACGCCGCCCCATGATTCCCAATAAAGCGTTCAACATTAGCAAATAATGGCCGTAGATTATTCCCTAGTGGCGGCAACATCACCTGCTGTCGATTATGCCGCATAATAACCGGAAAACCCGCCAGATTGCGCCCATCCAGACGCCCATCAGCCATATCCTCGGCCAATGCCTGCATCACTTTAAAACGCGGCATAGTCAACTGAGCACGCAACGGCGGCTCCTGAGCTAACTGCGCAAAACCACCCAACATGGCGGCATACTGCTTTTGTGCCAAAGTGGCATGGCGAGGAGGGCGCATAGGATTAGGGGGCAGCACCGTCATCGGATCAAAGCCCAGTTGCAGCGTCACATTACGGCGCACCTGCCGCAAAATCGTGGCAGCATTATCGCCATTCCCTATCTGCTGACGCGTGGCGGCGAGTAATGCATGGGTATAAGGGGTAATTGGGGCTGCCACTTGCGACGTATTGACATCTGCTATCACCCCATGCAGCTCATCACCTGGCGCCAATTCAACCGGTTCACCACTAGCCTCATCCTGATAACGCCCACCACTGGCAACCAACACCAGCGGTGTCGTTATCCCGGCGGGCAATTGACCTTGCCAACGGCCCGCCGCATCGGTGATAAACGGACCGGCAACAAATTCGCCCGGTGAACCATCGGGCTGCATTTTATAAATATTCACCACGGCCCTATGCACCGGCCCCTTAGTCACCGTACCATCAATCGCCACCCCGGCTAACGCTTGCTTGGCCGCCGTCTGTGGCTGAAGCTTAACATTATCGCCAGCGCTGTCATCACTACCACACCCCGATAACCACAAGCCACCACATAAAGCCAACATAAATGGTTTCAACGCCCGCCGCATAATATCTCCTGTTGATCACGTAAATCATTAGGAAACATTATGCCCAGCCAAAATGTTAAGCGGCGTTAACCAAAGGTAAAAACAGGTAAATTCAGGACCGCATCACTTATTCCCGTTCATGCAATCACGATTCCAATGCCATCAGTCTCACCAAAAATCCAACAAGCTCTGCTTATTTCGAGGTTATGCTGGCTATTCCAGCCCCCGTTGCCAAACCCGCTGCGACGATAACGGCTCCACCTCATCGGCGGCACGCATAAACATCAGCGCCATAACGATAGAGGCAAGGATTGATAATGGATAGCTGAGTATATAAAACAGCAGACTCGCCATACAGGCACCCGCCAACAAGGTACACCAGGCAAATGCGGTCATGCCCTGCAAACGGGTGGAACGCAACATCATGCCTAACACAAACTGCGCAATACCGGCAGGCAGCATTAAGGCGAGCAACAATAACAGTACAACCAGCAGCACCGATATATCAGCAAACACCGCCTGATTGGCCGCTAGCGCCACAGAAAATGCCTGGGTAGCGGCAAAACTTGCCAGCGCTAACACCACCGTCAGCACACACAAAATATAGATCAGTATATTGGCAGAATGAAAATCAAAGCGTGTGTTCAGATATTTTTTTAAAAACAGTAACAGATAAATCCCCACACAAATCTGAAAAAATGATAATGCCACCCGGGCAATCTCCAAATAGGCATTCGCCATCAATGCAATCGCCACATCCATCACCAATACCCCGGCAAATAAGGCTGCCTGTATCAAGGCCAGTATTCCCGCCAGCACAAAATCCTGACGGGTCAATGCCACCATCCCCTGCCCCTGTTCCTCCAACGGCTGGGTTGCCAGCTGCACTTGTGGTGCCCGATAAGTCTCCTGCCTGCTATATGACATATTCCCTCCCTGGTGCCCGCCATCCCCTGCCGTAACCCGCAAAGGTCAACCGATAGCGTTATTATTAACTGGAACCGGACGGCGCTCTCCCAGCGCAATCTCCAACAGTTGCTGATAGTGTATTCCCAAGCGGATAATTCTAGCGCGTTGGTGCCAATCGCCCAATACCCAGCGCTGACATTGTTGATCATCAAGATGATGGATATGTTTGGCCGGCCGGTGGGTATGGCCATGAATCAAGCGTGGATAATCGTATTCTCGCAGCCACTCAAGCACCGCCTGAACGGTAACATCCATAATTTCATCACTGGCAACCGCCTTATTCTGCTCGCTCTGGCTGCGTAATTGCTTAATGACTTGTTTACGCTGCGCCAAGGGTTGCGCCAAAAACTGTTGTTGAAACGCCTGACTACGTGACAGCGTGCGAAATTCCAGATACTTCACATCGGCGGTACAGAGTTGATCGCCGTGGCTTAACAGGGTTGGCTGAGCATACAGTTCAACTAACACCGGGTCGGGCAACAGCGTAACAGCGGCTCGCTCGGCAAACTGCGCGCCCAACAGAAAATCCCGATTACCATGCATCAGATACACCGCAATCCCTCGCGCACTCAGCGATTTCAGCAGCTGTATGATTTCCAGATGAAACGGCGTCAGATCATCATCGCCGGCCCAGGCTTCAAAAAAATCCCCCAGAATATACAGTGCTTCGGCATCATCTAACTGCTGTTGAATAAATTGTTTAAATAACTGCAGACCATCCGTATGCGCCTCACATAGATGCAGATCGGAAATTAAATAGGTATATTTCATAAAAAAACGGCGCCTAAGCGGCGCCGTTGCAGTGACTACGGTTATTCTACGATTTCAGCCGAACTGATAATCACATCTTCCTTAGGCACATCACCATGCATACCTTTAGAGCCGGTCTTCACCTTGGCAATTTTATCGACCACATCCTGACCTTCAACCACCTTACCAAACACACAATAGCCCCAGCCCGGTACGGTTTCGGCCGAAAAATTCAGAAAATCATTGTTTTTTATATTGATAAAAAACTGCGACGAGGCCGAATGTGGATCCTGAGTACGCGCCATGGCAATGGTGTACTTATCGTTTTTCAGGCCATTATTGGCTTCGTTTTTAATTGGTGTATTGGTTTTCTTCTGATTCATACCCGGCTCAAAACCACCGCCCTGAATCATAAAGTTATCGATTACCCGATGAAAAACCACATTGGTATAAAAGCCACTCTTCACATAATCCAGAAAGTTTTTGACCGTGTTCGGCGCTTTTTCCGCATCCAGTTCCAGAACAATTTCGCCGTAGTTTGTATTGAGTTTCACCATAGTTTTATCCTTGGTTTGTGAAAAAGAAGGCTGCATGGCAAAACACATCATAAATGCCAGCAACCCGGTCCAGAATTTCATCATCATTATGCATCCCCTTCATAAATAATCTGCCAGCGATTGTCTTTTTTCATCCAATACTGGCGCTTATATACCTTATCATTCAAATTATTGCTGCGGTAATCCTGATCGAACTGAACGACGGCCATATTACTGTAGCCTGGGTAAGTAAAAATACTCAGATTACTGATCCCCACCCTGACCCATTCCTTGCCCTGGTTCACATCCTGCTTATGGCTTACCCAATTGCGGTAATTCACCTTACCCGCTTCAAAATTATACGAATAATGCGACAGATATTGGCGAGGGTTCAAACTCTCCCAGTCACGGCGCCATTGCTCAATACTGCGCAGCAACTGATCTCTATCGGTCAGGTCATATTCATCTATCCAGCTCATCTGACTGGTGACAATCACCGGTGTCACCCCGACTTCTACATAACTGGCCAGCCGATCAAAATCATCATTGGATACCACCATACAGCCATTGCTGGCACGTGGCGGACGGCTATAGGTATTACTGGGCGTGCCATGTATCCAGATACCATAACCGGTACGATCATTACGCTTATCCCATTCGTTCGGGTAATTCACCGGAAAAGCACCGTTGCCGTACAGGTCTTCCAATTCTTCATTTGGTTTAAATGCAGTAATGTAATACACCCCTATAGGGGTACGTTGATCCCCTTCCACCGTTTTCTTGGGGCCTAGCTTACCAATGGTCATATAAAAATCGGTAACATAACGTGGCTGCCCGCGCACATTTTCATAAACATACATGGTGGAACGGTCGGTATCGGCAACCAGTACATATTTCTGACTGGGTGCCAATCGCCATAAATAGCGCGGCACCGCACGGGTATGCGTTTGATCAAACACCCGCTGCAGACGCACCACGGCCTCGGCCCGCAGATCTTCAATATCATCCGGAGAGGCATTGTCTGCACTTCCGAATGACTGAATACCGCCCGCATAGGCCATCAGTAAATCGCCTTTGATTAATTGCGCCAGTTTAAACTTAGGATTAACCTGCAATAATGCATCCAGTTCGGCCAGAGCATCATCCATCCTGTGTTGGTCCAGCGCCTGTATAGCTTTTGCAAGCTGCAATTCAAATTTATCAGAAGCTGGGGAAGCATAAGCCGGAGCAACCAGCGCCGACACCATCAGTAGTGCCAGGCACAGTTTTTGCAAACACTTCATTGAGTTAGCGAGAAATCTCTCTTTCAATCATCCATTGACCACCAATCATAGCCATATGTAGGGTCTTCCAGCCAGAGGTTTTGTAGTGACTGGCCTTATATGCCTGACGAAAGCGCACCTCCGCCCGGTTACTGCTGGTCATAATGATATTCGGTTTAGAAACCGTCACCTGAATAAACTTGGGACGGCTCAGACGCTCGTGACGCTGCACCTCCCAGTCGGCACGTGCCAAGCCATCGGTGGGGACGAAATCGGGGGAATAAAAACTCAGATAGCGCGAGACATCCTGTGCCGACCAGGCGGAGGCCCAGCTTTCAATGGTTGACCACACCGCCTGCTGCTCACCGTCCAGCGATACCGGCGCCGTATCAGGCACCACCGGCGCGGGTGCGGCCTGACTGCGCGATGAACGCGCAGCTGATGAACCGCTGGAAGCCCCGGCAAACAAATCCTGTATCATCGCCAGTTTATTTTGCGTGGCTCGATTACCACCATCCAGCTCTAATGCCCTGTCATAGGCCTCACTGGCCATTTTGGCATAAATATCCCCAAGATTTTCATGTGCCGTAGAATAGCTGGGGTGGGTACGAATCGCCATTTCCAGGGCATTACGTGCCTTATCGTAGTTTTCCTGACTGGCATATAACACCGCCAGATTATTATAGGGCTCCGGCAATTCCGGATAATCTTCGGTCAGCGCACTAAAGACCGCAATCGCACTGTCGATCTGACTTTGCTCGGTCAGAATCAGACCTTTAAGAAAACGTGCCTGAGCATCACTGGGATTGCTGGCCAGATAGCTGTCAATCTTTTGCAGCGCCGACCCATACTGTCCCTGTTTAAACAAACTGCTGGCATCTGCCATATCGTCAGCATGAGCTGCAATGCCAACACTCAACAGCACCGTCCCCGCCAATACCGCGGCACGACGATGAAAATAGCCAAATAAACTCATTAACCCAGCTCCCAATCGCACTAAAATCTTAGCGCATTAATCATCAGAAAAAAATTATCCCCGGATTCTACCAAAATACCTGCATTTTTTATATATAGTCGGTAAGTAAGACTATACCCCCCTAAACCATGTCAAAGCATATATTCGCTCTTTACAGCCAATATAGGCTTTAGGGTAGAATCGCCCCATTCTATTTAAGCAACGTAATCAGCAAACTTATGAGCAATAACGTACAAGCACCTGCCTCCAATTTCATTCGCACCATTATTGATAACGATCTGGCGCAAGGCAAGCATCAGAGTATACACACTCGCTTCCCTCCTGAGCCGAATGGTTATTTACATATTGGCCATGCCAAATCCATCTGCCTGAATTTCGGACTGGCCAGTGATTATCAGGGCTTATGCAATCTGCGCTTTGATGACACCAATCCGGAAAAAGAAAGCAAAGAATACGCATTAGCGATTGAGGAAGATGTGCGCTGGCTGGGATTTTCCTGGAATGAGGACGCACGCTGGGCATCCGATTATTTTGAAAAATTCTATCAATATGCGGTTGAATTAATTAACCAGGGACTGGCCTATGTCTGCGATCTCAACCAGGATGGAATGCGCGAATATCGCGGCACCTTAAAACAAGCCGGCAAAAACAGCCCGTATCGCGAACGCAGCGTGGAAGAAAATCTGCAGCTATTTCAACAAATGCGTGACGGCTGCTTTGCCGACGGCAGTCGGTGCCTGCGTGCCAAGATAGACATGGCATCATCCAATATGAATATGCGCGACCCGGTAATTTATCGCATCCGCCGCGCGCATCATATCCGTACCGGCGATGACTGGTGCATTTACCCCATGTATGACTATGCGCACTGTATTTCCGATGCGATTGAAGGCATTACCCATTCGCTATGCACCCTGGAATTTGAGGATCACCGTCCGCTATATGACTGGTTTCTGGACAACATCAGCATAGACTGCCATCCACGTCAGTACGAGTTCTCCCGTTTAGAGCTGCAATACACCATTACCAGTAAACGTAAGCTGCTAAAACTGGTTGAAGAAAAACATGTCGACGGCTGGGATGACCCACGCATGCCCACCATCAGCGGCATGCGCCGCCGCGGCTATACCCCGGCCGGACTACAGGAGTTTGCCAAACGTATAGGCGTATCCAAAAGCGGCAACAATGTCGATCTCAGCCTGCTGGAATCAACCATACGTGACACCCTGGAATCGGAAGCACCACGGGTAATGGCCGTCATCAATCCATTAAAAGTGGTCATCACCAATTTTGAACAACATGCCACCGCGGCACGCGATGCCGACTTCCATCCCAAGCATCCCGAATTCGGCAGCCGCGAAGTACCTATATCCAAAAAACTGTGGATTGAGGCCGATGATTTCACCGAAGACCCTCCCAAAGGCTGGCAGCGTCTGAATCCGGGCAAAGAGGTGCGTTTACGCTATAGTTATGTCATCCGTTGCGATGAAGCGATTAAAGATGCCGCAGGCAATGTGATTGAGCTGCGCTGCAGCATGGATCACGACACCCTGGGCAAGAATCCGGAAGGCCGCAAGGTAAAAGGTGTGATCCACTGGCTATCGGCAACACACGCATTACCCGCAGAAATTCGCTTATATGACCGTTTATTTACCGTCAGTGATCCGGGAGGCGACAACTACCACGATTTTTTAAACCCGGATTCATTGCAAGTCGCTCAGGGATGGGTAGAGGCGACGGTTAATCAGGCAAAACCGGAAACCCGCTATCAATTTGAGCGCCTGGGCTACTTCGTCAGTGATAGACGCGATCATCAACCCGGCCAAAAGCTGGTTTTCAATCGTACCGTCACCCTGAGAGATTCCTGGGGCAAAGATCAGCAAAAAAAATAGCCCACGGCAATCGCCGTTAACCGCACAAGGTTGCCCCGGAACGCCATAACAGGTAATATCCGGTACTTTGATTTTTATAGTGGCGGTTCGTGCCGCCACTAAAATACAACTTAGCCATCAGGACAACTCCAACCCGGAGCAGACATAGTCCTGATCTACTTTATAAGTTCAAACTGAGGAATGCCGTGAGTAATTTTTCTTTACCAACACAGCAGGGTTTGTACGACCCTCGCCAGGAACATGATGCCTGTGGCGTGGGGTTTGTTGCCCATATTAAAGGACAAAAAAGCCATCAGATGGTCCAGCATGGTTTAAAGATCCTGGAAAATCTGACCCATCGTGGTGCGGTTGGCGCCGACCCACTGGCCGGCGATGGTGCCGGTATGCTGCTTCAGCTCCCTGACGCCTTCTTGCGCACCCAGTGCAGCAAGCTGGATATCACCCTGCCCGCCGAAGGCAGTTATGGTGTGGGCATGGTATTCCTGCCTCAGGCCGAAAGCGCACGTATTGCCTGCGAACAAGCCATCATCAGCAAAATTGAAGCCGAAGGTCAGCAATTGCTGGGCTGGCGCGAAGTTCCTGTTGAACGCAGCGGCCTGGGCGAAAGTGTGAAAGAAGTTGAGCCCATCATCAAACAGGTATTTATCGGTCGCGGCAGTAACTGCGCCGATACCGACGCCTTTGAGCGCAAGCTGTTTGTGATCCGTAAAACCGCAGAACATGCGGTACGCACCCTGCGCCACGAACAACAAGATGGTTTTTATATCGCCTCAATGTCGGCCCGCACCATTGTCTATAAAGGCATGCTGCTATCCGATCAGGTAGGTGAATATTATATAGACCTGCAGGACGAAAGCCTGATTAGCGCACTGGCGCTGGTACACCAGCGTTTTTCAACCAACACCTTCCCAACCTGGGATCTGGCCCACCCTTTCCGTATGATTGCCCATAATGGTGAAATCAACACCGTGCGCGGCAACGTCAACTGGATGGCAGCGAGAAACGCCGCCATGGAATCCAAATTCCTGGGTGAAGATCTGGCTAAACTCTGGCCGCTAATCATCGAAGACCAGTCCGACTCGGCCTGCTTCGACAATGCGCTGGAACTGCTGGTCGCTGGAGGTTATTCTCTGCCACACGCGATGATGATGCTGATCCCGGAAGCCTGGGCAGGCAATCCGTTAATGGATGAACAGCGTCGCGCCTTTTATGAATATCACGCAGCCATTATGGAACCCTGGGATGGCCCGGCAGCGGTTGCCTTTACCGATGGTCAAATGATAGGCGCCACCTTAGACCGTAACGGCCTGCGTCCGGCACGCTATCTGATCACCGAAGATGATATGGTGATGATGGCTTCCGAAATGGGTGTGCTTAGCTTCCCGGAAGAGAAAATCGTTAAAAAATGGCGCTTGCAGCCAGGAAAAATGTTCCTGATCGATATGCAGGCTGGCCGTATTATCGACGATGCCGAACTTAAGGAATCCCTGGCTACCGCCAAGCCTTACCGTGAGTGGATTGATTCATCACGCTTCTTCCTTAACGACCTGCCAACGGTTGACATAGCAGAAACCACCAATGCATCCCTGCTGGACACCCAACAGGCCTTTGGCTATACCCAGGAAGATATTAAGTTTGTCCTCAAACCCATGATACAGAAGGGTGAAGAACCCACGGGATCCATGGGGGTAGATGCCGCATTACCGGTGCTGTCTAATCGTAACCGTCAGTTATACGACTACTTCCAACAGTTGTTTGCTCAGGTCACCAACCCGCCAATCGACCCTATCCGCGAAGAAATCGTGATGTCATTGATTTCATTCGTTGGACCAAAGCCGAATCTACTGGGTTTTGACAGCAAACCGACACCACGTCTGGAAGTACACCAGCCGGTACTGACCAACAAAAATCTGGCCAAATTGCTGCAAATCGATCAACTGACCGACAGCAGTTACAAATCAAAAGTATTGGATATCACCTATCCTGTGGCTAACGGTTCTGACGGTTGCGAAGCAGCGATTGCTGACTTATGCAAGGCCGCTGAACAGGCCGTTGCCGATGGCTTTAACGTCATTATTCTGTCCGACCGTGCCGTTGCTGCAGAACGTGTTGCGATTCCAGCCCTGGCCGCCTGTGCCAAAGTTCATCTACATCTGGTAGAAACCGGTCTGCGCACCAGCACAGGCCTGGTAGTTGACACGGGTTCCGCACGCGAAGTCCATCATTTTGCCCTGCTGGCAGGTTATGGCGCCGAGGCAGTATGCCCATGGCTGGTAATGAATACCATTGATGAAATGGAACTACCCGAAGGCTTTGATAGCAGCAAAGCCAAAATGCACTTTATTAAGGCCATTAACAAAGGTCTGCGTAAGGTCATGTCGAAAATGGGTATTTCAACTTACCAGTCGTATTGTGGCGCCCAGATCTTTGAAGCCGTTGGCCTGAATAGTGAATTCATCAACACCTTCTTCTCCGGCACCACCTCACAAATCGAAGGTATTGGTCTGCTAGAGATTGCCGAAGAAGCGGTGCGCACACATATCCAGGCCTTTGGCGATGATCCGGTACTGGCTAATGCACTGGATGCCGGTGGCGAATATGCCTGGCGGGTACGTGGCGAAGAACATATGTGGACGCCGGTCACCATCAGCAAACTGCAGCATGCAACCCGCACCAACAATGCGCAAAGCTATAAAGAATACGCTCAACACATTAACCAGCAAAGCAAGAAGCTAAAAACCCTGCGCGGCCTGTTCAGCATTAATCCGGCCGGGCCAGCGGTAGCGTTGGAAGAAGTTGAGTCGGCCAAGGAAATCGTTAAGCGTTTTGTTACCGGCGCAATGTCGCTGGGCTCTATCTCTACCGAAGCGCACACCACCCTGGCTATCGCGATGAACCGTATCGGCGGTCGCTCCAACACCGGTGAAGGTGGTGAAGATGCGGCACGTTTCAAGATCTATAAAGGCGGTGAAAAACTATCCGACCTGTTAGGTCAGAACCGTATCGTTACCGATAGGACACTGCAACCAGGTGATTCACTACGCTCCAGCATCAAGCAGGTTGCCTCCGGACGTTTTGGGGTAACGGCCGAATATTTAAGCAACGCCGATCAAATCCAGATCAAGGTTGCTCAGGGTGCCAAACCGGGTGAAGGTGGTCAGTTACCGGGGCATAAAGTTTCCGAATATATTGCTAAACTGCGTTTCTCGGTACCCGGTGTAGGCTTGATTTCGCCCCCGCCTCACCATGATATTTATTCGATTGAGGATCTGGCACAGCTGATTCACGATCTGAAAAATGCCAATCCTTCGGCATCCATTTCCGTGAAGCTGGTTTCCGAAATCGGTGTCGGCACCATTGCCGCCGGTGTATCCAAGGCCAAGGCAGATCATATTGTCGTTTCCGGCTTTGACGGTGGCACTGGCGCCTCACCGTTATCTTCAATCAAGCATGCCGGTACCCCCTGGGAACTGGGCCTGGCCGAAGCACAACAGACTCTGGTACTGAACAAACTGCGTGGCCGCGTTGGACTGCAGGTTGACGGTCAGATGAAAACCGGCCGTGATGTGATTATCGGCGCCCTGCTGGGTGCCGACGAATTTGGCTTCTCTACCGCCCCACTGGTGGTTGAAGGCTGCATCATGATGCGTAAATGTCATCTCAACACCTGCCCGGTAGGGGTAGCCACACAAGATCCTGAACTGCGTAAGAAATTTACCGGCCAGCCCGATCATGTGGTGAATTACTTCTTCTTTGTTGCGGAAGAGGTACGCGAACTGATGGCCAGCATGGGAATTCGCAAGTTCAACGAGCTGATAGGCCGCAGCGAATTGCTGGATATGAACAAAGGCATCGCTCACTGGAAATCCAAGGGGCTAAACTTCAGCAAGGTATTCTATCAGCCGCAACTCAGCGCCAACGTGGCCCGCTTCCATACGGAGTCGCAGGATCACGAGCTGGAAAAAGCCCTGGATAATCAGTTAATCACCCAAGCCCAGGCTGCGCTGGAAAGTAAAACCGCGGTGGCTATCGAAACCAATATCTGCAGTGTCAATCGCACCGTAGGCACCATGTTGTCACATCAGGTCGCCAAGCGTTACGGTCATGGCGGTCTGCCAAACAACACCATCAATGTTAAATTGCATGGTACCGCTGGCCAGAGTTTTGGTGCCTTCTTGGCGCATGGCGTCAGCTTTGAGCTGCACGGCGAAGGCAATGACTATGTGGGCAAAGGCCTGTGTGGTGGACGTATTGCGATTATGCCGCCGGCAACTTCTCGCTTGAATGCCTATGAAAATATTATCGTCGGCAATACCGTGTTATACGGGGCAACCGCCGGTGAATGTTATTTCAACGGTGTCGCCGGTGAACGTTTCGCGGTACGAAACTCAGGAGCGGTTGCCGTGGTTGAAGGAGTCGGTGATCACGGTTGTGAATATATGACCGGGGGTATGGTCATCGTACTCGGCGATACCGGCCGCAACTTTGCTGCTGGCATGTCGGGCGGGGTAGCTTATGTACTGGATGAGGACGGCAGTTTTAAAGACCGCTGCAACCTGACCATGGTAGAACTGGAACCGATTCCGGAAGATGTGGCCGATATAGATCGCAGCGAAGAAGCACCGGAAGCCCACGGACGTGTTCACTTCAACCATCTGGGACAGGCCGATGCCAAAGTCCTGAAGATGTTTATTGAAAACCACTATAAACATACCAACAGTGTGCGTGCCAAGCAGATCCTGGATAAGTGGGACAGCTATTTACCTAAATTTGCCAAGGTCATCCCCACCGATTACCGTCGCGCACTGCTGGAAATTGCCGAACAACAAAAAGCTAAACATTTGGAGGTTGCATAATGGGTAAGCCAACCGGATTTATGGAATTTTCGCGCCTGAGCGAAGCCAATCTGCCCGTCGCCGAACGTGTCAAAAATTATCAGGAATTTGTGATCACCCTGGATGATGATAAGGCCGGCGTTCAAGGTGCCCGCTGCATGGACTGCGGCATTCCGTTCTGTAACGACGGCTGCCCGGTCAACAATATCATCCCCGACTGGAATGATCTGGTATATCACGGCGCCTGGGAAGAAGCACTAAACGTGCTGCATTCCACCAACAACTTCCCCGATTTCACTGGCCGCATCTGCCCGGCTCCCTGTGAAGCGGCCTGCACCTTGAACATTAATAATGATGCGGTAGGTATTAAATCTATAGAACATGCCATTATCGACAAGGGCTGGAAGGAAGGCTGGATCAAACCCCAGCCGGCAGCGCTAAAAACCGGTAAAAAAGTTGCCGTTGTCGGTTCTGGACCGGCCGGCATGGCCGCCGCACAACAACTGGCACGCGTGGGTCATGAGGTGACCGTGTATGAGAAAAATGACCGGGTCGGTGGTCTGCTGCGCTATGGCATTCCCGACTTCAAGTTTGACAAGTCACATATCGACCGCCGCATCGAACAAATGCAGGCTGAAGGCGTAAGTTTCCGTACCGGTGTGATGATAGGCAGCGAAAAAGATATCGAAGCCGGCATCTGCAATCTGGCCACCGAAGTCATTACTCCCGAAGCCCTGCAGGCCGAATACGATGCCGTTATTCTGGCTGGCGGCTCCGAAGTACCACGAGGCCTGCCGGTTCCCGGCGGCGATATGCAAGGTGTGTATCCAGCCATGGAATTTTTGTCTCGTCAAAATCGAGTCAATGCCGGTGATAAGGTGGACGACCATATCAGCGCCGAAGGCAAGCATGTAATCGTCATAGGTGGCGGTGATACCGGTTCCGACTGCGTTGGCACCTCCAATCGCCATGGTGCGGCCTCGGTAACCCAGTTCGAACTGATGCCTAAGCCACCGGTTCAGGAAGATAAAAGTGTCGTCTGGCCAAACTGGCCATTAAAACTGCGCACCTCCAGCTCTCACGAAGAAGGCTGCGAGCGTGACTGGGCCGTTTGTACCAAACAACTGACCGGTAATGATGGCAAAGTTGAATCATTGCAAGCCATTCGTGTCGAATGGAAAGACGGCAAAATGAATGAGATCGCTGGCAGTGAATTTAACATCAAGGCAGATCTGGTGTTCCTGGCCATGGGCTTTACCAATCCAGCACAAAAAGTGCTGGAAGCATTTGGTATAGAAAAAGATAACCGCAACAATGCCAAAGCGGATACCGAAAGCTATCGAACCACGGCCGACAAGGTATTTGCCGCTGGCGATATGCGTCGCGGTCAGTCTTTGGTGGTGTGGGCTATCCGTGAGGGCCGTCAATGTGCTCGTGCGGTCGATGAATTCCTGATGGGTTCATCACAACTGCCACGTTAAGTGGGTTAATCAGGCAGCCTGGTGCTGCCTGCCTTGCAACTTCTGAATAACAATATCATGACAGCAAAATTACAAAACGATACCTTTTTGCGTGCTCTGCTGCGCCAGCCAACCGAATATACTCCGATGTGGATGATGCGCCAGGCCGGCCGATATCTGCCCGAGTACCGCGCCTCGCGCAAAACTGCCGGCAGTTTTATGGATTTGTGTAAAAACAAGGATTTTGCCACCGAGGTAACGCTACAACCACTGGAACGCTTCCCGCTGGATGCAGCCATTTTGTTCTCTGATATTCTGACCATTCCCGATGCCATGGGACTGGGTCTGTATTTTGAAGAAGGTGAAGGCCCGAAATTTACCAATCCATTAACTACCGAAGCCGAAATTAAAGCGCTGGCGGTACCGGATATTGCCGACAAGCTGGGCTATGTCACCGATGCGGTTTCATCCATTCGCAGCGCCTTAAATGGTCGTGTACCCTTAATTGGCTTTTCCGGCAGTCCATTCACCCTGGCCTGCTATATGGTCGAAGGGGGCAGCAGCAAAGACTATGCAAAGGTCAAGACTTTGATGTATGATCAGCCCGCGCTGATGCACCATATTCTGGAGATTACCACTCAGGCAGTTATCAACTACCTGAATGCCCAGATTGAAGCAGGTGCCCAAGCCGTAATGATTTTTGATTCCTGGGGTGGCGTACTGTCACACTATGCCTTCCATGAATTCTCCCTGAACTACTCTCAGCGCATAGTAGAAGGACTGACCAAGGAAAAAGACGGTAGCAAAGTACCTAATATCCTGTTTACCAAAGGCGGCGGTCTGTGGCTGGAAAAAATTGCCGCAACCGGCTGTGATGCCGTAGGCCTGGATTGGACAATCGATATTGGTAGTGCCCGTCAACGCATTGGTGACAAAGTTGCCCTACAGGGCAATATGGATCCTTCCGTATTATTTGCGTCTCCCGATGCAATTCGCTCCGATGTAGAGCGCATTCTAGGTAGCTACGGTTATGGTAGTGGCCATGTATTTAACCTGGGTCACGGCATTTCACAATACACCAACCCGGAACATGCTGCCGCACTGGTTCAGGCCGTACATGAACTGAGTCGCAAATATCATTAAAGTATTCTGCTCGCAGTAACCACTACTGCTCGACCAGAATTAAACCAACGGCAATGCTCCCGCGTTCCTACGCGTGGAGCATTGTTGTCATTATGAGGTGTACAAAATGAGTAACGTATTACAATTCCACAGGAAAAGAGACGAGTACGAAGATTTGTTCAGCCAGCAACAACGCTTTAAAGTATTTACCGAGCGTCACCTGGAGCAGATACCACAAATTCAGCAGCTACCGGAGCAACAGCGCTTTGATATGCATGTGGTTGCCAAGATCCTGCCCTTCCGGGTAAATCAATATGTCATTGATGAACTGATTGACTGGAACAATATTCCCGAAGACCCTATTTTCCAACTGACCTTTCCACAAAAAGGCATGTTAGGTGAACAGGCCTACAACCGTATGGCCGAACTGCTACGCAACCATGCCCCGGCAAAAGACATTCAGGCTCTGGCCAAAGAGCTGCGTAACGAACTCAATCCACATCCGGCCGGCCAGCAGAAACTGAATGCCCCCAGCCTGGATGATGAAACGCTGGAAGGCATGCAGCATAAATACCGCGAAACGGTGTTATTCTTCCCAAGCCAGGGTCAGACCTGCCATAGTTATTGCACCTTCTGTTTCCGCTGGGCACAGTTTATCGGTGATAAAGAGCTGCGTATCAGCACCAACGAAAGCAGCAAGCTGTATCACTATCTGCAAAACCACAAAGAGGTTACCGATCTGCTAGTCACCGGTGGTGACCCAATGGTAATGAAAACTAAGCACCTGGCACAGTATTTATTACCATTGCTTGAACCCGAATTTGAGCATGTTCAAAATATCCGCATTGGCACCAAGGCAATCTCTTTCTGGCCGCAACGCTTTGTCAGCGATGAAGATGCCGGAGAACTGCTGGAACTGCTGGAACGTCTGACCAAAGCCGGCAAGCATGTGGCCATTATGATGCATGTCAATCACTGGAAAGAGCTGGACACCCCGATTGCGGTAGAAGCTATCCGTCGCCTGCGTGCTACCGGCGCGGTATTACGCAGCCAGTCGCCGCTGATTCGCAATATTAATGACAGCGCGGAAGTTTGGAGCAAAATGTGGCGTATCCAGACCCGGTTAGGCGTGGTCCCCTACTATATGTTTGTAGAACGCGACACCGGTGCTAAATGCTATTTTGAACTACCGTTAATCCAGGCCTGGGAAATTTATAAGGGTGCGATTGAGCAGGTCTCTGGACTATGCCGTACCGCCAGAGGTCCATCCATGTCGGCCACTCCCGGCAAAGTGGAAATTCAGGGTATTAGTGAAATTCATGGTGAAAAGGTATTTGTACTGCGTTTTGTGCAGGCCAGAGACCCCGCCTGGGTACAACGCCCCTTCTTTGCTAAATACGATGAAAAAGCCACCTGGTTACATGATCTGAAACCTGCATTTGGTGAAGAAAAATTCTTCTTTGAAGAATAAACGCAAACCATCATAAAAAAACGCCGGTCCAGCCGGCGTTTTTTTATTCGCTAGTGCTTGTTTGCGGTTGTAACTCCTTGGGCAACGGGAAAATCACATTCTCTTCTATCCCATCCAGGTTTTTCACCTCGACCACCCCCAACTGCTGCAGGCGTTCAATCACCCCTTGCACCAGCACTTCGGGAGCCGATGCACCGGCGGTCACCCCTACCTGCTGCTTACCCTCAAACCAGGCTGCCTCCAGCAAATCGGCATTATCCACCAGATAGGCGGCTACCCCTACCTGTTCAGCCACTTCACGCAAACGATTGGAATTCGAGCTGTTACGCGAACCGACCACCACCACCACATCACACTTTTTAACCAGCACCTTCACCGCATCCTGACGGTTTTGCGTGGCATAACAAATATCATCCTTTTTCGGACCAGTAATCGCGGGGAAACGTGCTTTCAACGCAGCGATAATATTACTGGCATCATCCACCGATAGCGTGGTCTGAGTCACATACACCAGATTTTGTTCATCTTCAACCTGCAAACTAGCAGCCTGCTGTGGCGATTCCACCAGGTACATCCCGCTGTTGCTCTGCCCCATGGTACCTTCCACTTCCGGGTGACCGGCATGACCTATCATAATAATTTCTTTACCGGCCTTGCGTTGACGCAACACTTCCAGATGTACCTTGGTCACCAATGGACAGGTGGCATCAAACACCTGCAAATTGCGCTCCTTAGCCTGCTGCTGCACCGTTTTGGAAACGCCGTGCGCACTAAAAATCAGAATACTGTCATCCGGCACCTCGGACAGTTCCTCAATAAAAATAGCACCTTTTTCGCGCAGCCCATCGACCACAAATTTATTATGTACCACCTCATGGCGGACATAAACCGGAGCGCCATAAAGCTCCAACACCCGTTCAACAATCGTAATCGCACGGTCTACACCGGCACAAAACCCTCTTGGGTTAGCTAACAATAACTGCATAATACTCCTCTAAAATTCAACCCCCGGTCGACAGCGCCAGCTCTGGATAGACAAGGCGCGATGAAAACGGGGAGCGGCTACATCGGCCAGGCTTAGGCCACATGCCGCCGATGGCTGCATATTAATACAGACCAGTTCCGTATTCACACTTTTCAATGCGTTTGCCAGGATATTCAGCCAGTTATAATAACGCAAATCAATCAACTGCAGGTCAGACAGATCATAAAACAAATAGCAGGCCGGAGCCCCCTGTATCGCCAGCAAAATATCATGCACCCGTTGCTGAGGCTGTGCAATATCCAGCGCCGGTAATGGCTCCAGTAAAAAATCATCACCGCCAATCTGAGTCAGATGAAATCCGGAAATCCGCATGCGTTATTTTCGCTCTACACTGATACCCATACGTTTGAATGCCTCTTTCAAACCATCCGAAATACTGGCACGTGTGGTGATATTACTAAAATCGATATTCAAACTGACCAGCGCCCGCGCAATCTCTGGATTAATCCCAGTAATCACCGCATCGGACCCCATTAACTGCACCGCTCTGACAATCTGAATTAAATGATGCGACACCTGAGAGTCTATATTTTTAACCCCGGTCAGGTCCATCACCACCAGTTGCGCATGATCCTGCGCCACCCGCTTTAACAGTGCCTCCATTAACAGCATGGTACGCTCGGAATCCAGAGTACCAATAATAGGTAAGGTCAACACACCATCCCAGATTTCGGTAATCGGTGTTGCCGTTTCCCGGATTTCGGCCTGCTGTGCTTTCAGTATCTGTTCACGTTCTTCGTAATAGGCCCGGAATACCGCCATAATCAACTCATTAAACACCGTATTAAAAAACAGCAATACCGAACGTGATTGCGTAAATTCAATACCACTGAGTTTTTCCAGCACATCGATCAGACTGATTTGCAATGCCTGGGTATAACGCACCACCAGCTCAACATGGCCACCATACATCAGTGCTTTTTTTGACAAGTCATTAAAAAACAACTCCAATGCATTAAATTCGGGACAGGTCAGATCATACGGATCCTCCGCCCCCAGCAGATCCACCATCAGATTTTCCAGCTCCTGACTGATCTCGGTAATTTTTTCATGATCAAACAACGGAGCCTCTTCAGAAAAATAACGCATCCCCGGGGCTTCAAGTTGTTGCGAGAAACCTTTTACCTTTAGCGAAAACAATGCTTTTACTTTTTCCGTCAGTTTTTTATCTGCCATCTGGGCTGCTCCTGTTCAACGAATGCTGGTTATAAAAATGGACTGATCATCCGATACCCGGCCCATAATATTACCCAGGGTATAGGCGACCAGTTGTGGATGTGACTCAAACAGTCCCGGGAAGTCGGCATTATCCCAGTTACGTCGTATGCCGTCACTGGCGGTGATCATGACACTTTTTGAGGGCAAGCTATAGTGTTGCAGCTGCAGACTTCTACGTTCGCGTCCCAGAATACCCGGGGGAAAGCCCACCCTGTCCATCAATCCCGCCGGATGATATAACTGAGCATACATATCACCCACCCCCGTCATTTGCAACTCTCCATCACTGCAGCGTAAATCGCACGCCATAGCAACGGCTCCCCGGGTTTTCGCCAATTGTAATTCTATCTGCTCCAGCTGCTGTAATGGCTGCGTGTTTTCTGCCACAAAGCGAGCCAGGTTGGCGGTAGAAAATTCGGCATGTTCACCATGGCCCACACCATCCAGATGCAACCAGCGCATCCCATCCGGATAACGCTGCAAATAAATACGGTCACCATTATGTTTACTATCGGCCAAGGCCCGGCTATATATCCCGATATGCGGCTCCAGCACACGCTCCTTACAACGGGAAATATCAAACCGGGCCAACAATACAGTGCCACTCCACTTGGCTCTCCGCTGTCCCTGCCCCGGCTGGGTATAGACATACGATTCATCACTTAGTCGACGAATCGCACCTAAGCCCTTGCCAAAGGTATTGGCGGTAGAAAAGCCATCCTGCTGTGCCTGGAACACATCGACAATTCCCGGCCCATAATCCAGTGAGAACAGATCCAGCACCGGTCCCGGATGCTGCCAGACCTGTATTTGTCCACGCCCACCGGCATGCTTGATGTTATTGCTCACCAGCTCGGCAGCCACCAGCATCATTTTCTCACGCTTACTCTCTTCCACCTCAAAGCGCCGGGCAATCTGGCTTAATTTTGCCTGCAACAATACCAGCGCACCTTCATCACGCGTCATATTGCTATGCAACAAGTGACAGTCCTTAACACTATCAACAACCCGGGACATCACACCTTACCCTGCATGCTGATCACCACCTGCCCACGCCCTTGGTCCTTGGCCTGATACAGCGCCAGATCGGCCTGACGAATAAACTGCTCCAGCGTAAAATCCGCCGGTGTCTGAGGATTAATCTCACTGATACCTATACTCACCTGTTCAGCCATTGCCGCCAATACCTGCTCAGATTTCACGCCCGCCTGAGCGCTATCGGCAAACAGCAGTACCGCAAATTCATCCCCCCCAAAACGAAAAGCCATATCCACATCTTCACGAATCACTTCACGCAATGAATCCGCCATTCGGTTCAAATAGTCATCACCATACTGATGACCATAACAGTCATTCACCTGCTTAAAATAATCCAGATCCAACAATATCAATGAGAGTGGCGTATGACGCTGACGCATCACATGCAAAAAAGCCTGCTTAAGACGCATATCAAAAGAACGCCGGTTCAACAAACCGGTCAAACCATCGGTTTCCGCCATCAGCGTCGCTTCTTCCAACGCCTGCTGCCGGGCTTTTAACTTGCTACGCAATAAGGCAAACTCATGCTCGGCTTTTTCTCGTTCGGCCTGAAAATAGCGTTGCATCTGCAGATTACGCTGCAACAAGGCATCCGGATCGGCAAATTGTAATGAGCGCAGCAATTCCTGACGCAATTGCTGTATCTGCCTGAGCGAAGGCCTGAGCGGCAATGACAACAATCCACAACGCCCGGTAGGCGCACAATCCAGCTGCAGCATACTTCTATCCAGCAACAGATCTACCCTGAACGGCGCACCGGATAGTACCACGCGATGACGCAACAGATTCAGCCAATGATGCAACGGCTGCTGAACCAGAAAAGTGCTACCTTGTAGCCTATCCACGGTATGCATCACCAGATCGATAAAGTGCTGTAGATCCGGTTCATTCACCAGCGTCACCTGCACCAGCAGCTGGGTTCTATCCGGCACCGTTATCCCCTATGATATGCAACAAGTGCGTCAGGCGGATTCATCACTATATTCTTCAATATTATCCAGGGTAATACCACGCTCCAGCATATCGGCAATCCTGTCGGCCGGTTTGGGTCTGCTGAAATAATAGCCCTGAATCTCATCACAGCCACGCTGATGTAAATATTCCAGCTGCTCTATGGTTTCCACCCCCTCGGCAATCACCGTCATTTTTAAGCTATGAGCCAATAGAATCACCGCACTCGCAATCGAGCCATCATCTTTGGGCGTACCAATATCTTTAATAAATGAGCGATCAATTTTGATCTTACTAATAGGCAGACGCTGCAGATAAGACAAGGAAGAATAGCCAGTACCAAAATCATCAATGGAGGTCTGAATACCCAGCTCATGCAGCTGATTAAGTACGGTAATGGTCGCCGGAATATCCTGCACCAGTACACTTTCAGTAATTTCCAGTTCCAGTGCATCGGCTGGCAGGCCGGTATCCTCCAGAATCCAGCATATACTTTTCACCAGATCATTCTGGCGGAACTGACGGACAGACAGGTTCACCGCAATACGCACCCTGGAAGCCCCTTGCTCACGCCAGGCCGCTGCTTGTGAACAGGCGGTATGCAATACCCAGTCACCAACCGGTACAATCAACCCGGTCTCCTCTAACACAGGAATATATTCATCCGGATAGACCATGCCACGCTCGGGATCCTGCCAACGCAACAAGGCCTCAATAGCTATCACCTCACCCGATTGTAAATCCACCTGCGGCTGATAGTGCAACACAAACTCTTCATTATCCAAGGCACGCCGCAAACTGTTTTCCAGCGTCAGACGCTGCTCTGCCGAGGCATTCATTTCGTCGGCATAAAAATGGTAACCGTTGCCGCCGTCCTCACGTGCATGACGCGCCGCGATATTGGCACAACGAATCAAATCATCGTGATTATCTGCATTACCAGGATACATGGAAATACCAATACTGGCGGTCAGATACACCTCCTGATCTTCCAGCATAAACGGCTTACCCAGCGCATTCAGAATTTTCTGTGCCACCATGGCTGCATTTTTCTCATTACCTACATCGCATAAGGCAATTTCAAACTCATCCCCGGCAAACCGGGCCAACAGATCGCTGTCACGTACCAGAGCCATGAGACGCTCGGCCACCGCTTGCAACACCTTATCGCCAAAGGGATGCCCCAGAGTATCGATCACCGTTTTAAATCTATCCAGATTCAGATGCAACAGCGCCACCGCCCAGCTATGACGTGTCGCCTCAGACAGCTCATGTTTAAGGCCACCTTCCAGCATATAACGGTTAGGCAAAGAGGTCAGACTGTCATAGTTATACAGTTCCTGATTTCGGGCTTCCGCCTGTTTTTTCTCGGTCAGGTCAGAAAACAGCCCCAGATAATAAATGGTATGTTTATTCTCATCTCGAATAGCACTCAGGCTCAACCATTCCGGGTAAATATCCCCCGTCTTACGGGCATTCCAGACCTCACCCTGCCAGTTACCATGCTCCAGCAACGAGGCCCACATGGCCTGAAAGAAGTCACTATCATGCCGACCCGATTTCAAAATCTGTGGCGTATGACCCAGCACATCCTCTTCGCTATAACCGGTAATCTCGGTAAACGCCTGGTTAACACGGACAATTTTGGTTTCGGGATCGGTAATCATAATCCCTTCGGAACTGTTGTCGAACACAATCGACGCCAGATTCAGATCCTGCGCATTCTGCTGCAGCGAGGTCTGTGACTCCATCAATCTTTTATGCTCTTCTTCCAGCTCGGCCACCAGCTTAGTTTTTTCTTCTTCTATATGTTTCAGATTTTCTTCATGCTGTGCTTCGACCTCACGTTCAAACTCAATTTTCTCCAGCTTGGCGGCTTTAAGTTTTTTCTCGGCATCTTGCAAGCTGAATTCCACCCGGCGAATTCCCAGAAACAGAATCAACATCAACACCAGCCCCAGAAAACCATAAAGCAGACTCTGATAAATCGTCGTCAATGCCACATCGGCAGGATACGCCGCACTGTTTTTCATCACTATCATCATGCCGACACTGTTACCCGACACATCCTGTACCGGAATCACATCGGCGTAGTAGCCCACACCATTAAATGCAATTTCCACATACGAGCCGGTCGCATTGCGTGCATTCAAGATGTAATTAATGGTATTTGAATTCAATTTCAGCGTTTCACGCGATACCACGGCACGCTGCAACCTTTCCCAGTTCGCATCCAACCCCAGGCGGCTGGATCTATCCACCCAAAGCTTTTGATCCAACAACTGTTTATTCAGCAACAAGGTGTAATCCATAGCGGTCACATGCTTGAAACCGGCCATGATATTATCAAAATCTTCGCTCAGCTCGGCATAACCCGCAATCCCGGCCTTATCAAATACCGGTGATACCGCACGCATGGTGATATGGCCCGCCGGATTCATTTCGACACCAAAAGCCGGCTCGCCGGTGGTCTCGGCCAGCTTGACCGATATTCTATCAATCCGGTCACCATACACCGCCGGATTGTGTAAACGCAGTACATTCACCCGTTTTAAATCATTAAAAAACAGGTGACTGATACCGTGCTTATGGCGCAGATGATTATAGACCGGTCCGGCATGACGCAACAGAGCCTCACGGTCACCATTACGCAGTGCTACCTGCAAAGGCTCGTCACTGATAATAGTTTGTAACTGCGCTGCCAGCCTGTCCTGAGAAACTCTTAACGCATCGTTATAATATTGCTTGGCAAAGCTAACATCATTGATAAAACGCTGACCAATGGTGGCATCGGCCGTGGTGGTCATCGTGGTATTAAAGGCATAAATAATAATACCAACCACAATCACCACCGGCATCAACATACTGACCCTGATACTTCCGGTCAAGAGCCTTTTGACATGATTAAGCTTATCAATTAACACTTGCTTTTTATCCATATTCGGGCCTACTCATTTTAATCAACGTTGAGATACTACACTTGATTTTTCACCGATGCAGGTGATAGAAAACTGTCCAGAATCATCAGAACAGCGCCACAGGTAATTGCCGAATCCGCCAGATTAAATGCGGGGAAATAGTGTTCCTCCCAATGAAACAACAAAAAATCCACCACATGACCATAAGCCAGCCTATCGATCAGATTACCAATCGCCCCACCCAATATCAGGCTTAAAGCCAGAGCAAACAAAGTCTGCTCGGGATGCTTTCTCAACAAGGCAATTATCCACACAGAGGCCACCACGGCAATTCCGGTAAACAACCAGCGCTGCATCCCTCCCGCGTCATGCAAAAAGCTGAACGCGGCCCCTGTATTATGCGCTAAGACAAGGTCAAATACACTAAGTAGCTCCAGCCTTTCACCGTATTCAAATATACCGCTGATCCAGATTTTACTGATCTGATCCAGCAAAATCACCATCAAGCTAAGCCCTAACCAATACCATGTCAGTTTAGGCATAACAACGCTGCTCACCGCCACCGGCAATATTGCTGACACAACGGCCACATAATGCAGGATGCGCCTCGTCCGCACCGATATCGGCCCGATAATGCCAGCAACGCTCACATTTCTGATGTTCGCTGGCCGCCACCTCAACCTTAACCCCGGCCTCATCGACCGCCGGATGCAGGCTGGCGCGCGAAGTCATCCAGACAAAGCGAAGTTCCTCACCCAACTGCTGCAACTGCCTATATTCGGCATCGGGCAGCCAGACATCAACCTCAGCGGCCAGCGCAGAACCTATCTTGCCGGCTTCACGCGCCTCTTCCAAGGACTTGTTCACCTTTATGCGCCAGTTTGCGGCGGTCTGCCAACGTTGAATCTGCACCGTATCCAACTGACTATCGGGTAGGACATACCATTCGCCGATGAAAATACTGTCTTCGGACTGTTTGCTCAACACCTCCCAGGCCTCTTCGGCGGTAAAGCTCAGCACAGGCGCCATCAGGCGTAACAAGGCATGGGTCAGATGATAAAGTGCATTTTGTGCCGAGCGACGTGCGGCCGAATCCGGCGCACAGGTATATAAACGGTCTTTCAGAATATCCAAATAGAAGCCACCCAGCACCTCCGAGCAGAACATCTGCAGTTTTCTGGAAACAAACATAAAATCGTAGATAGCATAGGCATCCACCAGCTCATTTTGCAGCTGTTGCGTTAAGTGAATCGCATAACGGTCAATTTCCAGCCATTGCTCTACCGGCATGGCATGTTGCTCAGGAATAAAATCATCCACATTCGCCAGCAAAAAGCGCAGAGTATTACGAATCCGGCGATAGCCCTCGACCACCCGTTTCAGAATTTCATCCGAAATATTCAGTTCTCCGGAATAATCGGTAGATGCCGTCCATAAACGCAGAATATCCGCACCCAGCTTACCCAGCACCTGCTGAGGCAGCATCACATTACCCTTGGACTTGGACATCTTATGCCCTTTACCATCTACCACAAAGCCATGCGTCAACAAGGCCTTATAAGGTGCCCGACCATTCATCGCACAACCGGTTAACAGGCTGGATTGAAACCAGCCCCTATGTTGATCCGAGCCTTCCAGATATAAGTCGGCCGGCGAATGCAACTCCTCACGCCGCTGCAACACGGCCGCATGGGTTGTCCCGGAATCAAACCAGACATCCAGGGTATGCGTGAGTTTTTTATAATGCTGCGCCTCATCCCCCAGCAACGCCGCGGCATCCAGGCCAAACCAGGCTTCAATACCCTGTTGTTCCACCTGTTGCGCCACCTGCTCGACCAGCTCCACACTGCGCGGATGTGGTTCACCGCTTTGCTTATGCACAAACAATGGCATAGGCACCCCCCAGTTACGCTGGCGTGACACACACCAGTCTGGACGGTTTTTAATCATCGCCTCCAGACGATTGCGTCCCCAGCTGGGGAAAAACTCGGTCTGATCCACCGCACCCTTTGCCAATGAACGCAACCCGGGCTGATCGGCCGTGGCCGACTTATCCATACCAATAAACCATTGTGGCGTAGAACGGAAAATAATCGGGGTTTTATGGCGCCAGCAATGCGGATAACTATGGCGCATTTTCGCCAGTTGCAACAAATGACCACTGTTTTGCAGGGCCTCAATCACCACATCATTGGCTTTCAATACAAACAAGCCACCCACCAGCGGAATTGTTTCGGCAAACTTACCATCATCACCCACCGGATTCTCGGTTGGCAGCTGATATTTCTGCCCCACCACATAATCGTCCATACCATGTGCCGGCGCGGTATGCACCAGACCGGTACCCGCTTCCAGCGTCACATGATCACCACAAATCAGCGGCACCTCACGCTCGGCAAACGGATGATGCGCCGACAAACGATCAAACTGCTTTCCTTTCGCCGTGGCTATCACCTCACCCTCCAGCTGATAGCGCTGCAGCGTTTTGTCACGCAATTGGCGACACAGCAACAATACCGACTCGCCGACATCGACCAGATCATAGTCAAACTCTGGATGCAGACATACGGCACGGTTAGCCGGCAAGGTCCAGGGCGTGGTCGTCCAGATAACCGCATTCACCGCTTTGTTCAGCGCTTCGGGCAAAATCGATTGCTGCTTCAACGCAGCCACCGCCGCATCGCTCAAACTAAAGGCAACATCAATCGCCGGCGAGGTTTTATCTTCATATTCCACCTCGGCCTCGGCCAGTGCCGACTGACAGTCCAGACACCAGTTCACCGGCTTATAGCCTTGATATAAATAGCCTTGCTGATAGATTTTCCCCAAGGCACGCATAATATCGGCCTCGGTCTGATAATCCATGGTCAGATAAGGTTTGTCCCAGTCGGCCAGCACCCCCAGACGAATAAAGTCAGCCTTTTGGCGCTCAACCTGAGAGGCGGCATATTCACGACATAACTCACGAAACCGGGCCGGCTCGATATGCTTACCGTGCTTTTTCTCTACCTGCAGCTCAATCGGCAGCCCGTGACAATCCCAACCGGGCACATAAGGCGCATCAAAACCCGCCAGGGTTTTACTCTTTAAGATAATATCCTTAAGAATCTTATTCACCGCGTGACCGATATGGATATCACCATTGGCATAGGGCGGACCATCATGCAAAATAAATTTGGGTTTGCCCTGTTTGGCCTGACGAATTTTCTGGTAACGCTGCTGCTCCTGCCAGCGTGCCAGCATGGAAGGCTCGCGTTTAGGCAGATTGCCACGCATAGGAAAGGGAGTATCGGGTAGATTAAGTGTATTTTTGTAATCGGTCATGAGTTTTCGGAAACGGCAATTAAAAACTAAATCCCTCTATTTATCATATTTAGAAGGACTTGGCTGAATTTATTCTATGTTCTACTACATCACGTGCTGACGTTCAAACCAGGCCCTGGCCTGGCAGGCATCCTGTTCAATCTGTTGCACCAAGGCCTGCAGGCCATCAAATTTTTGCTCATCGCGCAGCTTATGTAAAAACGCCACCCGCAAGTGACGTGCGTAAATATCCTGATCAAAATCAAACAAATGTACCTCTAACAACGGTCGGGCATTATGTTTTACGGTTGGTCTTACACCAATACTGGCCACACCATCCATCAAGCCGACACCCGCCACCTCGGTTCTGACCACATAAATCCCAGATAATGGCGGGCGATTATGTCGCAGCGGAATATTTGCCGTCGGATAGCCAAGTTCACGCCCCAGCCGGTCCCCTGGACACACCCGACCGCTGATGCTGTACTCTCGCCCCAGATACGACTGGGCGGTATCCAGCTGCCCGGCAGCCAGCGCCTGGCGGATGGCGGTACTGGAGATCCTGACACCTTGCTGCAGCACACTATCCAATGCCATAGCCTCAAAGCCCAGTTGCGCACCCATCTGCTGCAACAACGCAAAATCACCGCCACGATGACTGCCAAAGCGAAAATCATCCCCAATCAGTACAAACCGGGCCTGTAGCTGTTGATGCAAAGTCTGCACAAATTGCTGCGGGCTAATGGCGGCAAATTGCCGGTTAAAACGGCAGATATACACCCGGTCAATCTGCATATCGGCAAACAATTCCAGCTTTTCTCGCAAACTGGTTAACCGGGTTGGCGCCTGTTGCGGCGTAAAAAACTCCAGTGGATGCGGCTCAAATACCATCACCGCGGTTTCCAGCCCACGTTGTGCCGCCATATGATGCAACTGTTTCAGTAATGCCCTATGCCCCAGGTGTACACCGTCAAAATTACCAATCGTTATCGCTGCCGGCCGTGTGGCCCTATGCAGGCCTCTGACTACCTGCACTTAGCTGGTTCCTCCCACGGTCAGCCCATCAATCAGCACCGTTGGCTGCCCTACCCCTACCGGCACGCTTTGCCCTTCCTTACCACAGGTACCGACGCCGGGGTCCAGCGCCATATCATTGCCTATCATATTGATCCGGGTCAGCGCATCCGGCCCATTACCGATCAGGGTTGCCCCTTTTACCGGATAGGTCACCTTACCATCCTCAATCATATAGGCCTCTGCCGTGGAGAATACAAACTTACCACTGGTAATATCCACCTGCCCCCCACCAAAATTCACCGCATACAACCCTTTTTTCACCGAAGCAATGATTTCCTGCGGATCTTTATCACCATTTAGCATATAAGTATTGGTCATACGTGGCATAGGCAAATGTGCATAGGATTCGCGGCGGGCATTACCGGTAATATCCACCCCCATCAGACGCGCATTCAGACTATCCTGCAGATAACCTTTCAATACCCCATCCTCAATCAAGGTAGTACATTGCGTGGCATTGCCCTCGTCATCCATTTGCAAAGAACCGCGACGGTCGGCAAGCGTGCCGTCATCCACCACGGTGACCCCTTTAGCGGCAACACGTTCACCTACCCGCCCGGAAAATGCAGAACTACCCTTACGGTTAAAATCGCCTTCCAGACCATGGCCCACCGCCTCATGCAATAAAATTCCCGGCCAGCCGCTACCCAGCACCACCGGCATATTCCCAGCCGGCGCCTCCCGGGCATCCAGATTAATCAATGCCTGATGCACCGCCTGTTTAGCGTAGTTTTGCAGCATCTCATCATCAAAATAAGCATAACCAAAACGGCCACCACCACCGGCAGCACCCTGCTCAACCTTACCCTGGCTTTCCACAATCACCTGCACCGACAAACGCACCAGCGGCCGGATATCCGCATTCATCAAACCGTCATTACGTGCCACCAGCACTACCTCATATTCGGCCGCCATACCGGCCATCACCTGCACCACCCGCGGGTCTATCGCTCGGGCATAACGCTCAACCTTTTCCAGGATCTCAACCTTGGCGGTATCGGGCAAACTGGCCAGCGGATCATCGGCCAGATACAGATTGCGCCGACTGCCGCCTTTGAGCATAGGCACCTGCTGCTGCCCCCCTTGCTGTGCAATCGCTCTAGTAGCGTTAGCCGCATGCTGCAAGGCCTCCAGACTCAGGTCATCGGAATAGGCAAATGCGGTTTTTTCACCACTAATGGCACGCACCCCCACCCCCTGGTCAATACTAAAACTACCGGATTTAACAATACCTTCTTCCAGCGACCAGCTTTCGGCCCGGCTATACTGAAAATATAAATCGGCATAATCCAGCTGATGTGCCATCATTTTGCCGAACACCTGTTCCAGATGAGCTAATTCCAAACCATAAGGTTGCAATAACGCTTGCTGAGCGATAGTTAATACGCTGTCTGACTGACTCAATAGATTCACCTTCTATGTTAATTGACGATGCGCCAATGCCGGCAGGCTCTGGCGCAAACTATGTTGATAGGCGGGATCAATCTCTGCAATCACCACCCCCGGCCCGGTTTCCAGACTATTTAACACTAGCCCCCAGGGATCAACAACCATACTGTGACCATAGGTTTCTCGCTGATTCTGATGCTTTCCGCCCTGCGCCGACGCAATCATATACGCCAGGTTTTCAATCGCTCTGGCTCGCACCAGCACCTCCCAGTGCACCCGTCCGGTGGTCAGGGTAAAAGCGGCCGGCAACACGATAATATCGACATCTTCCATGGCACGAAACAGCTCGGGAAAACGCAAATCATAGCAAATTGCCAGACCAATGCGACCAAACGGGCTATCGACCACCACTACCTGCTTACCGGCTTCAATGGTATTTGCCTCGTTATAGCACTCACCGCCCAGCGCCAGATTAAACAAATGAATTTTGTCATAATGCGCCACCTGCCGCCCCTGGTCATCAAAGACCAGACAGCTGTTTAACACCTTATCCTCAACACTGGCCTGCAATGGAATCGCCCCTCCGACCAGCCAGATCGCATGCTGCTTAGCCGTATCGGCCAGAAACTGCTGAATTTTCCCCTGGCCGGGCGCCTCCCTGATCAATACCTTATCATGCTCGGTCAGCCCCATAATGGCAAAAAACTCCGGCAACACCACCAGCCGCGCGCCCTGCGCCACGGCCTTGGCAATCAGACGTGCGGCCATTGCCAGATTTGCATCGACATCCGTTCCCGATACCATTTGTAGCGCCGCCACCTTATAGCGCTGACCTGATTTCTGCGTTACCTGCTCATTCATTGCTTTCGCCTGTTATCTGTTTTCTGCGGACAACGGTTGTTTCTCCACAATCGGATTATCCCAACTGCCGCTAACATTGTATTCAAATGATGCCAGCTTATCGAGCGGATTGCCTAATACTTTATTTAAAATCAGCGAACCTACCCCCACCGCCGGACCGGCAGCAAAAGCCCCCAGCAATGACACACTGCTGCCCACTGCCGGCTGCACCCGTATCTTCAGCTGCTGCGACTCATTCGCCAGATCTATCATACCGGCCATCAGCACCCTGGCCGATGAGCCACTGATTTCAGCTTGCTGTAACTGCATCTTGCCTTGCGCAATCGGCAACAGCCCTTGCACCCGATCAAACTGAAAGCCTTCACTGAAGACATCGCGAAAATCTAACGTCAAACGACGGGGCAATGCCTGCAGACTTAAAATACTCAACAGCTTACCCATGCCCGCCTCCATCTTCAAAAACTGCCCCTGCTGTATCACCAGTTGCAACTGCCCATTCAGCTGCGCCATGGCAAAATCTCCCGGTGCGCCCGGCCAGCTCAACACGCCCTGGATATGACCTTCCCCCGCCTTTAGCTTACCCCCATGCCCTAATCGAGCCAACAAACGGCCACTATCGTGCACACTCAAAAACAGATCCAGTTCCGTCTGGTTTTGTTTACCACGCGACCATAAGCCGTTAGCCGTTAACTGAGCCGCCGGGTTTTCAAGCGTCAACTGCTGAAAACGCCAACTATCACCCTCGGGATAACCACTTAACACCAGTTTACCCAAGGATTTTCCCTGCCAGAAAAAGCGCTGAGCCTGCAGCTCCAGCGTCGGCAAATTATCCGCCAAGCGTCTAACCTCGGCAGCAACACCCGCTTCCCCCCGCCAATCCAGATGCTGCAATTGCAGCTCAAGCTTACCCTGACGCTGCGGATACCACACCAGACTCCCCTGAATCGCCGCACTGTTTAACTGCAAATCCAACCCTTGAGCATGCCGCTCTCCCTGCACCTGCAATTGTGTGGCATTCACACCAAAGGCGGACAGTCTGTCTATCTGCAAATCAATATGCAGTTTTTTTAACGACGGAGTAACCGAGTTATCGCTTTGCCCGGCAAGCTGCAACCATTGCTGCAAAGGCAGCTCCGGCAGCGAACCCAACAACCACCAGCCCCCCTGCCTAGGCCAGCGCCCACTACCGGATAAATTCACCATCAACCCATCTAAAACCTGATGCTGTCGATTCCATTGTGCACGTGCAGTAAAAATATCCGCCAAGCGAATATTGATACGCCCGGGATTATTTGCTCTGGCCCCAATAGATAACTGCATGGCTCTGGCCGGTGCTTTCCTCAACGGTCGAGGTAATGCCAGCTGAATGCCAGTCAACGCCGAATCCAGCTGCCAACCCACCCCTTGTCTATCATGTTGAATGTGCAATTGCCAGGGCGTGCTACCGCTGACATACCGCCACAACGGATGAGCAAACTGCTGGCTCAGCCACTGGCTGTCGGCCACACCATTAACATGGGCGCTTATTTTTCCAGGCTGGGGACTGTCCAGATCAAGTTGCAGCGGCATTCCCAAGATGCTGGCCTTTCCCTGCTTTACATAGACCCCCTGTTCATCAAAACGCAATAGCGCATTAATAGCTTGTAGCTCCGGCAGATCTGGCAACAAACGCAGCCGGTTTCCGGCCAGTGTTAACTTCCCATCAACCGCCAGGCGGGGCTTACCTGGAACAGCCGAATACAATGGAATCAATAAATCCAGGTCCAGTCTGGCCTCACCCGCCAGCTGCATATTATCGGTAGCACCATCGATATAACCCCGTACTGGGCTATGCTGAATAAACTGTAGATAGGTTTCCCCCTTGGCCTGCACCTGCCCACGAATACTTATCGGCAAACGCGGATGCAACAGATTATCAAAGCCCACCACCACCTGTTTCAGTGTTGCGCCAGCCATCACCGCATCGCTGGCCACCACCTGCAGCCGGGAGTTTTCAATCGTCAGTCGGCCATTAATGCCATCAATCGCCGGCCAGTCAGGACTGAATGCCAACTGCCCCTGATGAATACCCGCCTGCAGCGACAAGCGGGCAGGAAGCGGTGCCTTAAATGAAAAATCCCGTAAATCGCCGGACACATGCAATGCCAGATCATCGCTATGACCTGCTAACAGCGCCTGATCCAACCACTCAATCAGCGGCAGATCAACCGCCAGCAAGGGAATATATTTATCCGCCGCCGCTATATCGACATGATCCAGCTTCACATCCAGCGATAAAAAACCGAGCTGACCGGATTGAAACCGGTATTCACCCGCCGCCCGACCGCGCAATTCCGAATTTACAAAGCGCAGCTCGGGAACCTCCACCTGCCAGCCTTTATCCTGCCGTTGCCACTGCAATGTCCCGGCCAACTCGGATAAACCCAACGGTTCACGCAACACATCATCCGCTCGCAACACAAAATCATGCCCACTTAGCACGACTTTCCCTTGCTGACTATCGACCGTAATATCGGCAGAAACCCCAGAAAACCCAGGAAACTGCTGATAGGGACTAAGGCCCAGGCCATCAACCCGCAACTGTAATTGCTGCAATTGCCAGTCATTTTCCTGCTGCGACCAGCCTAGCTGCACATCGTGCAGCACCCCATCGGGAGCCAGTTGCAACCATTGCTGCTTCCAGTCGCTATTCAACGGTAACGCGGCTTGCCCCGCCGTAAGCACCGCTAATGGCAGCCTATTTACATGCAACTGATAGCTATCGGCAGCATCATCCATCGGCGTTTGCCGCAAACGAAAGGCCAATGCCGGCAAACGGGCATCATCCGCCAGATGCAGCTCCAACTGGTCACTATAGAATTGCTGTCCCTGTTCCAGCCGGTTCCAGTGCAAACGCCCATTCAGATAAGGCAGGCGTAACGCGGCGGCCATACCCGGCTGATCCACCGCCAGATCAAACAATTCGGTATCCAACTGCACTGCGGTAATCTGCCCCTGCTGTAACTGCATCCAGGCACGCCCGCCACCCTGTCCCTCGACCAGCCCCGGCAACAACACATCCCATGGCTGCCAGGCCGCCACGTCGGTATAGTCCAGCCGGACAAACAGCTCACCATGCCAGCTGGCAAAATCCGCCACGCTGCGCCCATGAAGATCGCCTTTAATCAACAGCGGGGTAGAGAGTTCAACCGGAGGCTCAGCACGTAACGCAAATTTATGCTGATTAAAAAAGTTGTCCAGCCGGAAATCCACATTATTTAATACCAGCGGTATGTCACTACGCTGCTGATCAAACCAGACCAGCACCGCATCATTTACCTGCAGTGCCGGCTGTTGCAATAACCAGTCAACCAGCGAAGTGTCCGACGGCCGATCGCTCTTAAGCGGCAAACCACCGATATATAGCCGTCCTTGCGGATCGCGCCGAATCAACAATGCCGGTGTATCCAGCTGCAATTGATGCAAACGCAAACCATCACTGAACAACGAACGCCAGGAGATAACATTTATCGTTTTAGGCAAAAACAACGCAGTCTGATAATCCTTATCTAACAGGCGCACATCATAAAACGTCAGGCTGGGGCGCAAACCACTCCAGTCCGCCTCAATCCGCCCTATGATTAATGGATTACCTATAGATTGAGAAATGGAAGAAGCAATCCAGGAATTATAACGATCGATATCCGGCAATATCCAGTAACGTAACAACAATACTGCCAGCGCCAATAAACCGAACAGCAGCACCAGCACCAGGGATAAGCCGTGAGCCACCCGGTTCAGGCCATATCGAGAAGAGCTGCGAAGTGAAATCCTTAACATCGCATCATCGCTTTATGCGAAACCATATAAATTAACAAGCATGATTGCCGGGGTTACTGGTATAAATAACAAGGCAGAATATTTTAACCGGAAGGCCCCAGTATGAACACCACAATCACGTTCGAACAACTACTGAACACCACCATCGCTGGCAGTCGTTACGCCAAGCATACTCTGGATTCTGACAGCCAGTTAAGCAAGTGGTTGCAAAATAATTACACTTCGCGCTGCAATCAGCAGGATATTATCCAAATCCTGCACGAACTGGCCCTGGACCTGGATAACGAGGATCAGCTGGGCTGCGCCCTGCGCCGCTTGCGCAAACGCGTCATGCTGAAACTGATCTTGCGTGACTTAAACGGATTGACCGACCTCAATGAAATCATGCAGGCCATGACCGCCCTGGCGGAAATTGCGCTACAGCAGGCCCAGCACTGTGTGATGCAGCAACTGGTCTCACAATACGGCCACCCCATAGGTGAACATAGCCAGCAACCACAGCAACTGCTGATACTCGGCATGGGCAAGCTGGGCGGTGGCGAGCTGAATGTTTCCTCCGATATTGACCTGATTTTCATTTATCCGGAAGCCGGTCATACCGACGGCCAACGCCGCACGGAAAACCATGAGTTTTTTACCCGCCTGGGACGGCGCCTGATTCGTCTGATTAACGAAGCCACCGCCGACGGTTATGTATTTAGAGTGGATATGCGGCTACGCCCCTATGGCGATAGCGGCCCACTGGTCATGAGTTTTGATGCACTGGAGCAATATCTGATTACCCAGGGACGCGAATGGGAGCGTTATGCCTGGATCAAGGCACGGGTAGTCTCACCGAAAAACGCCCCGGACGCCACCGAATTGAGCCAGATGACCCGACCGTTTATGTTCCGCAAATATCTGGATTTCGGCGCTATTGATTCCATGCGCCAGCTGCATGTGCAAATTCGCCAGGAGGTCAACCGACGTGACCGTATGAACAATATCAAACTGGGGCCGGGAGGTATACGTGAAATCGAGTTTATCGCTCAGGTATTTCAACTGATTCGGGGGGGGCAGAACCCTCGCTTACAGATCAAACCCACCCAACAGGTACTGGGCCTGCTGACCGAGCTGCAACTGCTGGATGCCGACATTGTCGCTCAGCTGGACCAGGCCTATATTTTTCTACGCAACCTGGAACACCGGCTGCAGTATCTTGACGACCGCCAGATTCAAGATCTGCCCGATAAAGCCGAAGACCAGCAAATTATCGCCACCACCATGGGATGTAACGACTATGCCGCACTGTTGCAGCAGCTGGATCACTATAGACAACAGGTCAGTCGTCAGTTTGATGACATTTTTGGCCCGCCCGATGTCACCGAGGATCCCACCGAATGCTGGCAATCTGCCATCAATGACGGCTGTTTAGCCCGGCACTTAACAGCACTTGGCTTTGCTCACGCCGACAACAGCGCCACACTATTGGCACAATTTCGCGACAGCAACCGCTATGCGCATCTGCCCGAAGCCAGTAAACAGCGCCTGAACCGCTTAATCCCGCAAATTATCAGCCTAAGTGCCAAACAAAGCGATGCCGACAGCTGCTTTCATAGATTGCTGGGGCTATTGGAAAGCATCAGCCAGCGCGCAGCCTACCTGGCATTTCTAACGGAATTCCCACAGGCACTGAAGGTGTTAAGCCGCTTAATTTCAGCCAGCAGCTGGGCCAGCGACTATCTGACCCGCCATCCGGCCCTGCTGGATGAACTACTGGATGCCCAGAATTATTATCAAGCACCCGATTGGCAGGCACTGGAGCGGGCCATCCACACCCGCCTGACCAGCTGCGGCGATGATATTGAACGCCAGCTGGATGTACTGCGCCATATCCAACAGGAACAGACCTTTCATCTGCTGGCCATGGATTTACAACAGCTGCTACCGATAGAAAGCCTGGGCGATCACCTGAGCGAGCTGGCCGACATACTGCTGCAACATGTGTTACAACTGGCCTGGCAAACCTCCCGGCGCAAACATTGTGAACCGCCCAATTTTGCGATTATTGCCTACGGCAAACTGGGCGGCAAGGAGCTGGGCTATGCCTCCGATCTGGACATTATCTTTCTGTATCAGGATGAACACCCCGACGCACAGGTCAATTATGCCAAACTGGGACAACGTATCAACACCCTGCTCAGCAGCCATACCGCCTCGGGACGGCTGTACGAAACCGATCTGCGACTACGCCCCAACGGTGCTAGCGGGCTGCTGGTCAGCAACCTGCAGGCATTTGAAGATTATCAGCACAATCATGCCTGGGTCTGGGAACATCAGGCACTGACCCGGGCACGCTTTAGCGCCGGCGATAAACGCCTGGCACCGGAGTTCGAGCGTATTCGCCAACAGGTACTGTGCAAACCTCGCGAACGGGAAAGCTTACGCCATGAGGTCCTGGCGATGCGCCAGAAAATGCACGATGGTCACCTCAACAACAGCGAACTGTTTGATATCAAACACGACAGCGGTGGCATGGTAGATATTGAGTTTATGGTGCAATACATTATCCTGGCTTACGCCCATCAGTATCCCCGGCTAACCGAAAACCTAGGCAATATAGGCCTGCTGAAATATGCTGCCGAACTGGGACTGATTCCCCAAGACCTGGCGCTGGCCAGCGGCGACCTATATCGCCAACTGCGTCAACAACAACACAGGCTGCGCCTGAACAACCAATCACCCTGCCGCATTAATAAGCAACAAGCCGATATCCAACCCTGTTTGCAACTATGGCAATACTTATTCGGCAACCCGGAAACCACATAACGTCAGACCAAAAAAAACGGCCCGGAATTGCTTCCGGGCCGTTTTTTTCATACGTGCCAGGCACGTCAGAAAAGGCGGTTTTACTTAGCGCCGTTCACTGCAGCCTTAAGTGTTGCTCCAGCTTTAAATGAAGGTACTTTGGCAGCAGCAATTTTCAGCTCTTCACCGGTTTTAGGGTTACGACCGGTACGCGCAGCACGTTCACGAACCTCAAACGTACCAAACCCCACCAGTGCGATATTATCGCCTTTGACCATGGTTTCTGTGACAACATCCAGCAATGCCGACAGGTGGCGATCTGCGTCAGCCTTAGTACCACCTGTTTTTTCAGCTAATGCGTCAACCAGCTCTTTTCTATTCATAATTATTCGTCCCCGTAAAAAAGAATGTAGCTGCACTACTGCAGTGGTAGGGAGTTTAGCACCCAATTCATAAAAAAACAGCCTAATAAAAATTATTCTGCAACATATTTGACCTTTGGCCAAAGGTGCGATATTATTCGCGCCACTTCGAGATTGGTGAAGTGGCCGAGTGGTCGAAGGCGCTCCCCTGCTAAGGGAGTATACGGTTTATCCCGTATCGAGGGTTCGAATCCCTCCTTCACCGCCAATCAAAAGAAGTGCTGGACAACAAATTTTTTTTTGTTATAATGCCCAGCTTAACGCGCTCGTAGCTCAGTTGGATAGAGTACTTGGCTACGAACCAAGGGGTCAGGAGTTCGAATCTCTTCGAGCGCGCCAAACATCAAGCACCAGAGAAATCTGGTGCTTTTTTGTTTTCTATCGCCCGGAAAAATCCCACAGAAAAATCCTGCTCTCCCTCCAAACGATGATTAACCAGCAATTCAGAGGTCAGTCGACCACATCACCGGATTCTGCGATGCTTCAGCTAACGATAACAATTATTAATTATTGCCCCAACATACGCAGCTGCTGCCGCGCATAATCCTGCATTTCCTGATCCAGCCTACCGCCTTGCAATGCCCGCTGATACGCCGCCATCGCTTCATCCCGCTCACCATTGGCCTGCAATGTCACCGCCAGCCCCAGCAACCAGCCGGCATTATCCGGTTGCCGCTGCAGCGCCGCCAGATAATGCTCCGTTGCCTGCGGATACTGCCGCGCGCGCTGCAACAAGGTTGCATAAAAAGCGCGATAAGCCGCCGAACTTGTGTCACCCAGCCCTTGCTGCAACAATTCCCTGGCCTGCGACTCATTACCTTGCGCCAGATCAAGCCGGGCCAGCCCCATGCGAAATGCCTCATGCTCAGGATGTGCTAGCACCCCCTGCCCCAACAGCAAATGCGCCTCCTTACGGCGCCCACTTTCCAGCATCAAACGACTTAACAACTGCCTGGCGGCAATATGCTCCGGCTTTTTAGCCAACGCATGCTGCAATAACTCAACCGGCTCAGCAACACGTCCGCGCTGCAACAGCTTCTGTGCCTGACGATAACTACGCTCAGCCTGCCCCGTCGCCGACAAATGGCGAATTGAGGCCACAAATGACTTTTTCTGTACCGTAAATGGCTGCAATATCTGTTCAGCCTTTTGTTCCTCCACCTCTGGCGTGTCCACCAGCGGTGGCAAGGGGGCCGATGATGACGTGTCCAACCCGGGAATTCCCTGTGGCAAGACATCCTCCAGCAACGGTGCAGTATCGGGATACATACCGACTGCCACCTGCTCATCATCCTCAAGATCCAGCAACGGATCTGGCTCATCAGCCATTGGAGCATCGCTTTCCGGCAACGGACTATCCTCCGTTGCCGCCATTTCCCCGTCTATCTGCACCTCAGGCTCCGCCTCCGGCTCTTCACCAACCCACTGCAAACCGGCAAATACAGCCACACCCAACACCACAATAATCAACAAACGATTATTGGCAGCCGCACCTTTTTTTTTCTGTTGCGCAGCCATGGCTATAACTCTTTCTCATCCGGCTCAATAACGATCACCGGCGATTGCAAGGCCTGTTCCGTATGCTGAGACAAACGCTGAATGCGCTCCCGGGTAGCACCAATATCATCCCCCCAGGTATGCGCACCTTTTACCACGGTTGGACGCAACAAGATAACCAGCTCACGCTTGCGAGTTCCTCGATCCAACTTACGGAATAATGCCCCGATTAACGGCAACTTACCCAGACCGGTCACCTGATTACGCGTATCCAGATTGCTTTCCGTCATCAAACCGCCAATCACCACGATCTCACCATCTCCAACCCTGACCACACTGTCGGTTTCACTGATTTTGTTTGACGCAAACGGCAAAAATGCATTATTCACGGTACGCTTCATCACTTCGGTCACTTCACTGACCAAGGGATGCACATGCAGGGTAATCACCCCATTCTCATCAATCTGTGGCGTCACATCCAGCGAGATACCGGAAAAAAAGGTGGAATACACCGGTGTCGGTTGACTGTTTACCGTGCCCCCGGTGGTAGTGGTACTGCTTTCAGCTCCCTCAAAGCCGGTAACAAACTGCTCATCACGGCCAATTTTAAGTACCGCCTTTTGATTATTCACCGTTGAAATACGCGGACTGGACAGCACATTAACCGCCCCCTGAGTCTGCAAGAAATTAATTAATGCCGAGAATTCATTCACCTGCAACGCCATCCCCAGCCCGGCCGAAAATGCCGAACCGGTCGCATCGGATAAGCCGGAGCCCAACATATCACCCAATGTGGCACCGGCTTCCAGGCTGCCACCATTGCCCGAGGATTCAACAAACTTAGAGGTATCCGCACCCACCGACGCATGATGCGCACCATGCCGGAAACCTGCCCAGTTAATTCCCTGCTGCGCTCCCGAGTTCAGCTCCACATCAATAATTTTGGCCTCTAGAATCACCTGACGAGCAATATTCACCTGCATCGCATCCAGCATTTCATCAACCACCCGAATCTGGTCAGGTGCTGCGCGCACAAATACCGTGCCTGACATAGGGTTAACCAGCACCGTATTATCGGCACATGACGACTGCGCCTGCTGCTGATCGGAATTATTGCTATTGCCACTCCCCCCACTACAGGTCAGCACCGCCTTAACACTGTTTTCCACCTCTTGCCAGAAGTTTCCTTCCTGCATGGACTGCACCGAACTGACCTGCGATTGTCCCCCGCCGCCGCCAGCGGAATCCGTCGTTGAGTCGGAGGAACCGCCGCCACCCGCCGTTACCGAAATATCGCTACGTCCCTTACGCTGACCCACAATATAGTTAATACGATACAGTTTGGTGGTCAAACCCGGCTTAAGAATATAAATATGATTACCATCCAGCTGATATTCATAGCCATACAATGAGCGTAACGCCTTCAATGCTTCAAATACCGTGGTGTCTTTCAGATTTACCGAAATCTGCCCACTGACCTCGGGATGCACCAACATGCTGTAGCGGGTTCCGGAAACAATACCCAGAAACACCTCTGCTGCTGGCGCATCATTCACCGCCAGATCAAAACGGTGTTCTTTCTCCGGCTGTGCTGCCTCCACCGTTAGTGGCGGCAACAGCTTACTGGCAATCTGCGGCGGCACCTCCGCCTCGGCTTCAACCGGGGTGGCGGCCGTTTCCAAGGTCTGATCAATACGCTCAAATATTGCCAAGTCCGGCAACAAGGTCTGACAGCCGCTTAAACACAGCACCCCCGACATCCATAATACGGTTTTTAATCTGCTATTTTTCATCTGGTATGCTCTATCCCTACAGGCTGCCCTGTCAACGCAGCATTATTATTTTCTCTCATCATTTTCCTGCTGCTCCTCAACCATGGCAGGATACAGCAGCAAACGTTTAATCGTCGAATCTGTCTGACGCAGACTCACCCCCCGCTCATCAATCCCAATCAACTGGCGATTCCCTACCAGCTCGCCAACCCGATAACGCACACCATCAATGATTGCCACCTCAAAACGAGAAGAAATAATCACCGATTGCAGCACCGGGTCATCATTCACCAACTCACCCTCAACCGCCACTTGCGGCGAAGGCGCCACATACGCGGACGGCATAGTAGGATCCTGCAGCCCCACCGCCACTCCCTGCGGGCTAAGCAACAACAACAGCCATACTATCCTGCCAGTTTTCATAAACTCATCCATGCCTTATCCAGACTTAGCGTATGAATTGTAACAACCATCGTGGTCTGCGGATACTCATCACTGGTTAAACTCAACTTATCCCACATCATATTCCACGGCAACTGCTCCAAGGTCTGTAAATATTGCAGCATGTCCAGATAGCCACCGCTGACCGTCAATTCAAAACCGTGTTGATACACGGTAATTTTTTGCGCTACCGTTTTTTCGGAAGATGTCGTTTGCGCCCCGTCATTCGTCTGTCCATCAATCTGGGCCGATTCAATCTCCTCTGGCACCAGTGTTTTCAATGACTGCAGCTCCAGCTTGTCATTACGACTCAAAATATCGGCCAGCAATTTAGGCATATGTGCCGGGCTGACCAGATCCGCCTGTAAGGCACGCAGCTGAGCCGCTATCCGTTGCTGATGCCCGCGCACACGCTGCAAGCGCTCACGATTCTTCTGGTTAGGATCAACCACGGTATGCTCTTTGGCCTGCTGCAACTGCAGCGCCAGCGAATCACGCTGTAGACCCTCCTGCTCCAATTGTTGCACCACCTGTTGGCGCTGTTCCAATATCCCATCCAGCAACCATAGTTTCATCAGAAACGCCAACCCAAAAATAACACAAAGCAACACCAGAATCCGCTCACGGCGGTTCATTTTTTCCACTTTGTCAGACAGCTGTTTCCAATATGCCAGCATCAGTGCTCTCCCGCCACGGTGTCGTCCTTTTCAACAGACTTCAAACGGAAATCCAGGCGGCTGAATGCGCCTTCCTGCTCCACATTTCTATCCATGGTTAACTGCGCAAAATACTTTCCCGCCATCACCGGTTGCTGACTCAAATTCTGAATAAACACCGGAATACGCTGTTCCCGCAAGGCACTGGCCTTGATTTCCAGCAACTCACGTGGCTGATCAATTTCCACCCCGGTCAACCAGACACCTTCGGTACGCTGACGCGCCAAGGCCTCCAGATAGCCCGACATTCCCTCACCACGAGCAAAGGTCTTATCACGCAGAAAATCCAACACCCGTTTACTGTCGACCAGACGTTTTTCGGCCAGACGAATCTGCTGCAACACACTCTCATCCAGTTTCGGCACCTGCTGTTGCGCCAACTCCTGCTCCAACTCCGACGACAATCCGGCCAGTTCGTCCGCAAGCTGCTGTTGCTGCTGCTCAAGGCGTGATACGTCATAACTTAAGCCAGCATAAACCAGCATCACCAGCCCAAGCACCCCCAAGGTATAAATCACCATCATACGGGCATCCAGCCATTCTTTAGGCGTTAATAAGGCCGGATTTAACAGGTTAATTTGCTGGCTCATAGCCCGCTCCTCAATGCCGCCCCCAGCAAAGGCAGCAATTCCGACTGCCGATTAGGGTCTTCCAGCATCACCTGATCCAGATCAAATAAGTCCTTAAGCTGAAACGATTCAACCTGCAGATACAAATAATCACGCAGAAAATCAATCATACCGCCACACATCACAAACGGGGCGACCAATAAACGGTTAACCGTCACATAAGCAAACTGACGTTCAAAATTGTCCAGGGTACGTTGCAGATCCAGCGCCACGCGCTCATAGACAATCGCCCGCCGCTCCTCGTCCGGGTCCTGCAATTGTGACAACGTGGTATTTAACAACAACGAATAATAGAGTTCACCGCCGGCGCTCAGCGTCAGCAACCCGCCCTGCTCACTGAACGACAACAAGGCCAGGCCCCGATTGGGCTCCTCCAGGCAAGCCGCCAGATTGCGCTGACCAAGCTCTGGAATATCTATCACCTCCAGCCCGCTCATTGCCACATCAATCCAGTTGACGATATGCTGACGGATCAGTTCACTCTCGCTCACTATCGCCAGCATAAAGCGTTGTCGGGAAGGATTATTGATATCCGCCGGCACATCCAGCACATCCACGGTCGCAGTAGACACCGGATATTCCAGCATATCCTTGATCGCCCAGCGCACCGCCTGTTTGCGCTCGGCCGGTGGCACATCCACGGCATTAGTCTGAATCATGCGGTAATCACCCCGATTCAACAACAGCAGACAATGACGAGCAGCCAGTTTATGCTTTAACGCAAATGCTTTTAGCGCCTGCGCATCCGTCACATCCAGTGTCTGATGATCACAGCTGATCACCACCGGCTTATCAGTGCCTCGCTCTATATGAACCAAGTCAACCTGATCGTCCTGCACCCGCAGTACAGTCCAGCCCCCACGTTTAAACTTTTTCAAAAATGGCATAACGGCTCTTGGTTACATTCTTATTTTTTCACATGCCGACCCAGCTCAAAAAATCAGGCCCTGCGTACTGTAACGAATCTTAACTCAAGCCATTGGTTACGCCTAGGGGCCAGTTTCAAACATGCTCACATAACGCCGCTCAACATACTGACGGGATGCAGGATTTCCCGGACATCGGCCGCTTTGAGGAATATTACAGGCGGTAGCTGTAATGGTATAAATGGTGCCCATACCCAGCTCGACAGTATCATCCGGCGCAATGGATACACACTCCACCGACACGACCATCCCGGCCAGATCATCGCCCAGAGTATTTAATGCCGCACAACTGCTATTGGTTGCCGCCTGGTAACGCCCCCACTGCAAGCCAGCCCTGGCCGCCTGATCCGCCTGCAGCTCCATAATATCCAAGGCTGATACCGCCTGTTGACGTGACGAGACCGAAACAATAAACGCGGCCAGCAGACTCAACACCACCAGCAACATAATCGCCGTGGCCAGCGCACTGCCGTGCTGAGATTTACGGTTCATTGGAAACATACACCTCCCGGTATAACTGTACCGTTTCATCGTCTTTGCTGACTGCAATACGCATACTCAACTGTCCCATGCCCACCGAGTTCGAGGTCACATAATCAAAATTACAGCTACTGACATGCCGACTGACCACATCGCCAGCGGTTGGGCAGGCCGTCAACTGACTCAAACCACTATCCGGCAAGGTGCGGCTAAAACGATACAAGATATTGTTGCTGCAACTGTAACCCACCACCTGATTGGGTATCACAAAAAAACGTTTGCGTGGCGGATCCGGCGGTGGCTCGGGATCAAAACGGTGCGCACTGGCCAACTGAATATGAGTGCTGCTTGAGCCGCTGGCAATCCGTGCCCGATTTCCTTCCCCGCTGCCGATATCATCATAAGCATCGGCCACACCGGGAATACCCAGATTATAAACCACAGCATAATATACCTTGCCCGCAGCAGAAAAATCCGGCAATCCTTGCTGGGTGATCACATCAAAGCTGTCATCATTGGTGGCGGTAAAACTGATCACATCCCCGCCATCCGGCACGCCATCGGCATTGCTATCAAATGGATTGGCCCGGTAACGCCCCACCCCCTGCTGTGGAATAAACTCAAAACACTGGTTGCTGTCACTCGTAGTCGCGCGCACGCTGTTAGGCAGGGCACGCTGTACATCGCGTGATACCCGCTGCAAGGCACTATCAGCCAGATAGCCCAACTCCGCCCGGCGCACGGTGTCCATATATTGAGTAATCGGTCGCTGTAAAAAACTCGCGGTCATACCGGCCACAATCCCCAGGATAATAATGGTCACCACCAGCTCCATCAGGCTAAACCCCGACTGATTGCCACGATAAATAAAATGTCGCATGCTATTCATTATTAATCCGATACCCGGTTAATGCCACCTCTTCCCCCGCCCCGCTGACCTGCACACGAATGCTTTTCACCAGCGGCGCATTCAATCCGCCCAGACTTGCCGAGCTGGCATTCACCGACACACTCACGTTATAACGTGACAAATCACTGATTGCTGTGCCATCGGCACTATAAATTCCGGTAGTGTCATAACCATGATAATCATCGACATCATCAAACTGCGCCCGGTCATTGCCACTGTAGCCTCCGGCACTAAACGCCTTACTGTTGATTTCATCCAGCAAGCCTTCGGCGATCAGCAACGCCTGTTTGCGCACCACCGAATCAACACTGTCTTTGACCGAGCGATCAAACACCGTCAACAAGCCTATCACCCCCACCGACACAATAATAATAAACATAATCAGCTCCAGCAGACTGACGCCTCGCTGTCTGGCCGGTTGCCTGGTTATGCCCGAGAAAAGTGTACCGTGGCTCAAAACCAAGCGCTGCACAGCGTGTGCCCTACAGCAACACTTAGCCACAACAGGACGTTCTTTAGCAGAAGATAATTTCAGCCCGGCAGTATTAGTCATAGCTGATATTCCCGGTTTCGGCGACAATACTAATCGGCGGCAGGCTGTTCACCGTCAACTGCACATTGCCGTCCAGCACATTGGGTGCACTCACCAGCCGCCCCAGCGGATCAAACACCAGCGCCACCACCCCGCTCACCGCCGCCTTAGAACTGGTCAGCGACATCCCCGATGGCGCACATAAGGTATTGGCCGCACAACCTTCAACCGGCACCGGCATGGCCAGATCCAGCTCACAACTGATAGTGGTTTTACCACTGGCATCCGGCAGTTCACCATCCCGAGACAGCGCCAGATCCCCGCTGGACAAGGTCAAGTCGGCACAGACAAAACGGCGTCCGGCAATTGCCACCTGCTGGGCATAGCGTAGATTGGTCTGCAACGCATTCAAATAGCCTCGCTGCTCCAGACTATCGTTATTAAAGCGTGGCAGAAATACGGCCGCCAGAATACCCGCCAGAATCAAAATGGTAATCAGCTCCAACAGGGTAAAGCCGCGCTGCCCAAGCGGATGTATCATTAATACACCTCCTGCTGATAAATTACCTTACCGGAGCGTCCCACACCAAAACTCATCAAGGCCGCGGGGTTATTCGACGTTGGCCTCCAGGGATATTGCAGCCATGGCATGGCCGCTGGCATTTCATCAATATCAGCCACACCATCCACACACTGACGGTTGCTATTACCCAACGTACTACCGTCCAGATTCAGAGTCATCTTACTCCAGCCACGATTACCGGCACCCGGCGCACTCAGACTTAACGAATATTGTGGTGCATCACCACTTATGGTCAGCTCGGCCTCACATTGATTATCCGTGGCCACCCCCAGATTATTCGGTTTGGCGCTGCTGCCAGCCGGGAACACAAAACCCAGATTGGCAGCAGTGATCTCGGTACACGTATCGGCCGCATTCAACTGCCAGCGCCCCTGATCCCAGTATTCCAGCAGCAAGCTGGTGGTTAATGGCTGATATTCCGAACCATCGGCATTAAACAATCTGGCCCGGCCACTGCGTAACGACATGCTTTGTTCAAAGCTGCTAGAGCTGGCACCATAATCATCGGTTGCACGTAACTGAATATCGGTGGGTACGGTTTCCTTAGTGGTAAAGCTAAAGCGATTTGCCAGAATCTTCTCACCACTGCTAAAGCCAGTACTGCCGACGGTACTGGTAGTCTGCAATACCCCCGCCACCCCATTCACTTCGCTCAACGCAATGTTATAGGCTAAATAATTATTCACATCCAAGGCTTCATCCAGATTTTTCACCGTATTAGCGATTGGCTCAGCCGAATCGTATGCATCCGCATTTTTAGCAATCAAGGTCATATTAAACAGCTGCCCCGAATAACTGAAGTTACTGCATACCGGGGTAACTTCCAGACGATAATGATCCGGTACAAACGGCCCTATCGCGACACTGCCCTGCGGTACCTCACTGGTGGTCAGATAGCCGCTCTTACCTTCTTCATCGGTATTTAACACGGCGGTATAGGTTAACTCACCCACCTCACTCCAGTTAAGCACTGCCGTGGCCTCACCCGCGCTAAAGCTGCCCAGCGCGCCACTATGCACCCCGTTATAGGCAATCGGATTATCCGCCGAGTCTTTAGGGTTTGGCGGCTGGGTCTGCAACACCTCGAATTTTACCGTCTCGGCAGTAATTTCCTGGCCGAAGTTAGGCGTTGCATCCCCCGCATCATTGCGCACAACCACCTTCAGATTATAATCTTCACCCGCCTTGATATGTGCCGGCGCGGGGTCATCGGCCAGTGTCACGGCAAAATCCTTAGGTGAAGCAATAAACAGATCGCTGCCCTTAAATGAGCGCAACACATTATTACTGCCATCCAGCTCGTCATAGTTGGCCCGTAACCACACCCTGCCGACATCGGCATAACGTAACGGCAACAAAGCCTTACCATCACTGCCGAAGGTGACATTCATATTGCGTCCATCGGCACTACAGGCCACAGCGCTATCTGCGCTGGCATTTAACGCGACACCGCCCAGCCTGACCGGCAAGTTACCACCCACCGGGTTCTGATAACCGCAACGCAAGTTCACCGAAACGGTTTGGTCGGCCAGTGCGGCTTCACAGGTATTGGTGGCGGATTTCTGTATCGCGGTCAATACCGCCTGCTGCTCGACCTCGGCAATATGATCGGCCACCTCCAGCACAAATCCGGCATCGCCAAAGTCCTGTACACAATCGGCCTTGATACCATCCCAGCAGCTATAGGCATTATTCGGCTGTTTAGCATAATCCGAGACCACATAAGTCACCGTTTGCGCGCTGCCCACCGGCACCGACAGTTCTACCGAGCTGCTGCCGGAGGAAATCGCAAACGGCAGCGTCATCACCGTGGTGGCACCATTCATCACATACAGATTCCCGCTAATACCACCGCTATCGGGCACACACACCCCATCCACATCGGCAGTAGCACAGGCCTGGATAGTGACCTTCTGCGCGGCACAGGTTAGCCCATCCGCTTTATGATCCACCCGTACATGATGAATCGCCGGGGGACACATATGAGTTTCTCGCATCAGCTGTTCTACCTGAGACTGATAGATGGCCCCATCAAAAATCCTGAGCTCATCCAGGCGCCCTTTAAAACGCTGGTTGCTGTTGGTGGCCCAGCCACCGATCACGGTATGGGTAGAAGGATCGGTATACGAGTTGTTATACAAGCTATTCTGGCGTGTACTCAAGGTCTGCTCCACGCCATCGATAAACAGACGGTTACTATATACATTCTGTGCGCTAAATATCGCCACCACATGATGCCAGCCATTGGCCAGCCCGCTAGAGGCAATCCCAAATATGCCACCACCATAGGTATGGAAACCAAAATGCCCATTATAGAGATACAGGTCATATTGATCCCAGCCAAACGGCATTACCGCATTGGTACCATCCCAATACATCCAGAAACTGACCGTGGTTTTCGCATTGGTGGCGGTTCCCAGCGGCAGGTTAGATACGCGGAAGGCACCACCGTTACCAGTTGGACCGGGCATATCGGCATAACCACAGGTACCACGCGCACCGGATATCGCCGGGGTTTCCTGTGAAAACAGCGGCATACTGGCCCCTATGGCCTGGCCATGACGTCCATTGCCGGTATTGTCTTCCAATTCGTTGCTAGTACCATTCCAGGCACCGTCTTCCATATGGTAACCGACTACCCCTACGGTACACAGGTTAGGCGTGCCATCCCAGTTATTACCGGCCACCTGGTTGGCATAACCACGCGCAATCATACGCTGGGTCAAAGCATCATCAAACACCAGCAGTTCATCAATCACCCCATCAAATGCACGCGCCGTCTGCGTCGCTGGCTCGCCATATTGGCGCCCTATACGCAATGGTTGTGTACTGGTCGTGGTGGCAGCACTCAGCGTCAGCGGGGCACCGTCACGTACCCCGTCCACATAAAACTGCAAATGGGTATCACGCACGGTTACCGCCACATGATGCCAGTTACCATCATTCAGCGCCGAGCCATTGCTTAAATACCAGTTGCCATCACCATTCCAAAATGCCAGTTTACCGCCATTATCCGGCCCAATCGCAAACGCATAACCGGCAAACGGACTGCCATCGCCATGCTTGGCAACAATAGTGCCGGCCGCCTTGCTAGTTTTTACCCAGGCGGCGATGGTAAATGCCTGGCTGAAGCGTAATTTGCTGCTGTCACTCACCTCAATAAAGTTCTGATCAAATTCGCCCCCGCGGCACAACTTGGCGGTTATCGGGGTCGCGGATACATCGCTGTCATTTGCTACCGCTACCCCATGCAGCTGGTTGGCTCTGGCATCGACCACCTCATCATTGTTGCCTTCCCAGCTCAGTTCATCCATCTGCCATTCGGCCAGTGGCGCAATCGGGCACTGGTGGGTTTCGTTATATAAGCGGCTGACATGCCCCGGATTCAACGCGCCCTGGAACAAGCGCAGTTCATCCAGATAACCGCGGAAACGCTGATTGCCATTCGTAGTCCAACCGCCAAACAACATAGAAGCTGTCGGATCGGTATACGAATTGTTATATAGCGTATTTTGGCGCACACTTAATGATTGTTCTACACCATCGATAAATAGCTGGTTTTTATACACATCCTGCGTGGTGAATACCGCTACCACATGGTGCCAGCCATTATCCAGACCCGCGGAGGACATACCGTAAATCCCACCACCATAGGTATGGAAACCAAAATGGGTGTTATATAAATACAGATCATATTGATCCCAGCCAAACGGCATCACCGCATTGGTGCCATCCCAATACATCCAGAAGCTGACCGTAGTGCGGTCACCGGTAGCGGTTGCCGCCGGCATGCCATTAACTCGGAACGCACTGCCGCCAGAGGTCGAACCACGCATTTTAGAATAACCACAGGTGCCATTATCACCCGCCCGGGCCGGAGTTTCATCGGTAGCAAACGGCACCGGTGCCCCAACAGCATAGCCGTGCAGATTATTATCGGAATGATCTTCCAGCTCATTGGAAGAGCCGTTCCAGCCAAACTCATCCAGATAATAACCGGCCAGCAACACCGAGCATAATGACACACTGCCATCCCAGGCCTTGCCGGCCAGCTGGTTGGTATAACCGGTAGCAATGGCATTCTGTGACAACGGCGTATCGAATACCAGCACCTCATCAATCATACCGTCAAAATAACGCGTCGCATTGACTAAGGTGTTATGTTCAAAGCCGATACGCAAGCTGGCACTACTGGTCGGGGTTAACGCCGCCATCTGCAGCGCCTGTCCCTGAGGCTGGCCATCCACATAAAACTGCACCCGCTTGCCTTCTACACTGACCGCCACATGATGCCAGCTACCATCATTCACCGCCATACCGGGACTGACATACCAGGCCCCATTCCATAACGCCGGTTTACCGCCGCTATTTGGTCCCAGCGCAAACACATAACCCTGCCACGGACTGGCCGTCGTGGTTTTAGAAATTATGGTACCACTGGCCTTAGTGGTTTTTACCCAGGCCGCTAAGCTGTAGTTGGTAGTGAACTGCAGCTCGGCCGCATCCGCCATTTCCAGATAATTATTGTTAAACACCCCGGCATGACATACCTGACCCTTGGCGGTATCTGCCCCCTTCAACGCCTTGCCATGCAGCTCATGCACCCGACTGTCCTTGACCTCATCCGTCTTGGCATTCCATTCCAGCTCATCCAGATGCCACTCGGCCAGCGGCACCGCCGGACAGGCATGGGTTTCTCTATATAAACGGCGCACATCGGCCTCGCTAACCGCACCATTATAAATACGCAGCTCATCCAAGCGACCTTTAAAGCGCTGATTGCCATTGGTGGTCCAGCCACCAAATAGCATAGAAGAGGTCTGATCGGTATAGCTGTTGTTATATAAAGTGTTCTGTTTTGTCACCAGTGTTTTTTCCACCCCATCGATAAACAGCTGGTTGTGATACACATCGCGCGTACTGAAGATGGCCACCACATGATGCCAGCCATCGGCCAACCCCAACGAAGCGGTACCGTAAATCCCCCCACCATAGGTATGGAAGCCAAAGTGGCCGTTATATAAATACAGATCATACTGATCCCAGCCAAACGGCATCACCGCATTGGTACCATCCCAATACATCCAGAAACTGACCGTGGTCTTGGCACCATCGGTTGATGCTGCCGGAGTGGGCATACCATCCACCCTGAACGCACTGCCTCCATTTACCGCCCCCTGCATATCCGCATAGCCACAGGTACCGGTAGCGCCACTGATGGCCGGGCTGGTCAACGCACTGTTGGCCGGCGGTGTCCCTGTCGCATAACCATGCAGCTCATTCCCCGAGCTGTCTTTTAATTCCCCCGCTATGCCCACCCAGTCCACTTCATCCAGATGGTAGCGGGCAATCAAGCGCGAGCATAAACTCTCGGTGCCTTCCCAGGTTTTACCGGCCAGCTGATTGGCATAGCCCCCGGCAATATCGTTATGCGATAAATGGGTATCAAACACCAGCACCTCATCAATTAATCCGGAGAAATAACGATTAGCCACGGAGGGAAGGCTCTGCAAGCCTATACGCAATGGCAGACTGTTACTGGTGGTGAGTGCTGCAGCCGTCAACGGCGCACCATCTGGTAGCCCATCGACATAAAACTGTATCCGCTTACCTTCCACACTGACCGCCACATGATGCCAGTTACCGTCATTTACCGTCTGACCGCTACTGACATACCAGGAGCCCGCCCCATTACCGTTCCATAACGCCAGTTTGCCACCGCTATCCGGCCCAACCGCAAACACATAACCGGCCCAGGGATCACTTAATCCAGATTTATCCACAATGGTACCGCTGGCCTTGGTAGTTTTGATCCAGGCGGCGATGGTGTAGTTCTCAGCCAATTGCAATAACGCATCATTAGCAAACTCGACATACTCACCGTTATCAAAACTTCCGGCCCTACACACCTTACCCGGCACGGTATTGGCCAGATAATGTGCGCGGCCATCCAGCTTGTTGCCGCTGTCGTCTATTACCTCATCGCTATGTCCGTTCCAGGTCGCTTCATCCAGATGCCATTCGGCCACCGGCTCGGATTTACAGGCATGGGTTTCTCTATACAGCGCCTGCACCTCTTCCGGGGTGACATCACCTTTTAAAATCCGAAACTCATCCAGGTAGCCTTTAAAACGTTGGCCACTATTGGTGGTCCAGCCCCCCAGTAACATAGAACCGGTAGGATCGGTATATGAATTGTTATATAAGGTGTTCTGCTTTGTCACCAGACCTTGCTCTACACCGTTGATATATAACTGATTATGATACACATCCTGGGTGCGAAACACCGCCACCACATGCTGCCAGCCTTCATCCAGCCCGGCGGACGACATGCCGTAAATCCCACCACCATAGGTATGAAAACCAAAATGGCCGTTATATAAATACAGATCATATTGATCCCAGCCAAACGGCATCACCGAATTAGTGCCATCCCAATACATCCAGAAACTGACCGTGGTTGCCCTGCCATTGATAGTTGAGTGCGACACATCGACACCATCCACCCGGAAAGCGGTACCACCATTGGTAGAGCCGGTCATTTCGGCATAGCCACAGGTACCGGTTTTCCCAGCACGCGCCGGAGTATCGCGCCCGACATTAATCACCGGTGACCCCGTCATATAACCATGCTTGCCATTACCCGAGTGATCTTTTAACTCATTCGGCGTCGCATTCCACACTTCCTCATCCATATGGTAAGCGGCCAATACCCGCGAACATAACGACTCACGACCATCCCATTGTTTGCCATTCAGTTGATGAGTATAGCCGGCCAGCATTTCCTTGGGCAACAAGGTCTTATCAAACAGCAATACTTCATCTAGCAGCCCGGAAAAATGCCGACTGCCAACCGCCGGATTATTTTCCCGACCAATACGCAATACCTCACTGCTGGTAGGAGTTAACCCCGCCATGGTTACCACCTCACCGTCGGCCACCCCATCGACATAAAACCGCAACTGTTTACCATCTACCGTCACCGCCACATGATGCCAGCTATTATCGTTAACCACCTGGCCACTGCTGACATACCAGACACCGTCGCCATTCCAAAACGCCAGCTTACCGCCATTATCCGGGCCGATCGCAAAAATATAACCGGTAGCGGTACCATCCGGGCTGGTTTTTGAAACTATACTGCCACTGGCCTTGGCGGTTTTAATCCAGGCCGAAAGGGTAAAGTTATCGCTAAAGCGCAAGTTCGCATCATCCGGCACATCCAGATAATTGCCGTCACTAAACTGCCCGGCGCGACACACCTGCCCCGAATCAACCGTATCCGCCAATAGATAGGTTTTACCATCGTGCGCATTGCCACTGCTATCCAACACCTCGTTACTGCGTCCGTTCCAGTTACTCTCATCCAGATGCCACTCGGCCACCGGCTCGGGCTTGCAACTGTGGCGTTCGCGGTATAAGGCGCGCGCCTGGGCCTCGGTCACCCCGCCTTTGATCACCTTAAACTCATCCATATAGCCCTTAAAGCGCTGGCTACTATTGGTGGTCCAGCCACCGATCAGCATGGAAGAAGTCAAATCGGTATAAGCATTGTTATATAAGGTATTCTGTCGCTTGGTCAGTTGCTTTTCTACCCCATTGATAAACAACTGATTGTGATACACATCGCGGGTACTGAACACCGCCACCACATGCTGCCAGCCATTGGCCAGCCCGGCGGAGGGGATACCGTAAATGCCACCGCCATAGGTATGAAAACCAAAATGGGTATTATAAAGATACAGGTCATACTGATCCCAGCCCATGGGCATTACCGAATTAGTGCCGTCCCAATACATCCAGAAACTGACCGTGGTTTTACTTTTATCGGCCGAAGCATGGGAGATATTCATATTGTTGATACTGAAGGCCGAGCCACCACTGATAGCCCCTTCAAAATCGGCATAGCCACAGGTACCGGTAGCACCTGCCAGCGCCGGGGACTCGCGACCGGGAAGCATCACCGGCGTACCTATCATATAACCATGAAAATCATTACCGGAACTGTCTTTTAATTCATCGGCGGTACCGTTCCAAAGATCTTCTTCCATATGGTATTCGGCCAGCAGCTTGGAGCAGATAGGCTGAGTGCCATCCCAATTGTTACCCGCCAACTGATTGGCATAGCCGGCCGCGATTTCATGCTGAGATAACGGCCGATCAAAGATAATCACCTCATCGATCTGCCCGTTAAAGCCATTAGTGTTAAAACGACTGCTACCGATACGCAATGAAACCGGAGCATTCACCGTCGGCGATCCATCCATAGTCATAGGGCCGCCATCGGGCTGACCATCGATATAAAACTGCACCTGCTTATCATTAAACGCCACCGCCACATGATGCCATTGACCATCATTCAAGGTCGGCCCAGGGTTGGTGCGCCAGCTGGACGCATCGCCGCCACCGTTATAAAACGCCAGTTTACCCGCCACCTGTGTACCCAATTCCAGATGATAACCACGCCAGGGACTGACACTTTCCGCCTTGGTCAGAATCACGCCCTTGGCCTCGGTGGTTTTAATCCAGGCACTGATGGTATAGTTAGTGGTCAGATTCAACGACACATCATCGGCCATTTCCAGATAATTATTACCGCTGAATTCGCCGCCACGACAGACCACCCCATCGACGGTTTCCGCCCCTAACCAGGCCTGCCCATCCAGATCATTACCGGAGCTATCCAACACCTCACCGGCACGTCCCTGCCAGCTGGACTCATTCAGTTTCCATTGCGCGGTGACTTCGGCACCACAGGCATGCGTCTCGCGATATAAACGTCTGGCCTCGGCCGGAGTGACCCCACCTTGATACAGCCGGAACTCATCCAGATAACCCTGAAAGCGTTGGCTACTATTACTGGTCCACCCCCCCAGCAGCATAGAAGACGTAGGATCGGTATAGGAGTTGTTATATAAGGTATTCTGTTTTTTAACCAGCACCTGCTCTTCGCCATCGATAAACAGCTGGTTGTGATACACATCCTGAGTAGTGAACACCGCCACTACATGGTGCCAGCCATTTTTCAGGTCGGTAGACGACATGCCATAAATCCCGCCACCATAGGTATGAAAACCAAAATGGCCGTTATAAAGATACAGATCATAGTTATCCCAGCCAAACGGCATCACCGAATTGGTGCCATCCCAATACATCCAGAAACTGACCGTGGTCTTACTGCCATTAGCCGTTGCGTGAGACACATCGACACCACCGACACTGAACGCCGGCCCGCCGCTGGTAGAGCCATCCATTACCGCATAACCGCAGGTGCCGCTCCAACCCGGTACCGCCGGCGTCTGCTCGGCAGGTTTGGGTACCGGGTTACCGGTCACATTGCCATGATAGCCATTGCCGGAACTGTCTTTCAGCTCATCGGCTACCCCGTTCCATAACGGTTCATCCATATGGTAAGACGCCAATAAACGTGAACACAGCGCCTCCCGCCCAGCCCAGGTTTTACCGGCATTCTGATTAGCATAACCCGCCGCTATTTCTTCCGGCGACAAACTTGTCGGGAAAATCAATACCTCATCAATCAGCCCGTTAAAATCAAAACTGCTATTGCGGTTGCGGCCTATCAGCAACGACTTATCATTGGCGGTAGTCACACTTTGCATGCTAATCGGATCTCCATCCGGCACCCCATCCACATAAAACTGCAGGGATTTACCTTCGACACTGACGGCCACATGATGCCATAGCCCATCATTCACCGCGGTGCCGCTGCTGGAATACCAATGGCTGTCATTACCGCCACCACTATAGAACGACAGCTTGCCGGCGGTGTGATACCCCATCGCAAAATAAAAGCCCGCCCAAGGGGTCTCACCATCGGCCTTATATAGCAGTGCACCTTGATCATCGGTGGTTTTCACCCAGGCCGACAGAGTAAAGCGCTCGGTGAGCTGCAATAAGGCATCATTCGCCACTTCCACATAGCTATCATCAAAGCTACCGGCACGACAAACTTTACCTGCCACCGTGGTCGCATGATTAAACCCGGTACCGTTTAATGCATTCACACTGTCATCGATCACCTCGCCGCTATGGCTATCCCAACTGGATTCATCGAAATGCCATTCGGCCAGTGGCTCCACCTCACAGTTGTGTGTTTCGTGATACAACATCTGCACCTGTGACGGTGTAACCCCGCCATCATAGATACGCAACTCATCCAGATCCCCCTGAAAGCGCTGACTGCTATTGCTTACCCAACCACCAAAGACTGTCGTCGAATCCGTATCGGTATAGGAATTGTTATACAGCGTGGAACGACGATCCTTCAATACCTGCTCCACGCCATCGATAAACAACTGGTTCTGACGTACATTCTGATTGGTAAATACCGCCACCACATGATGCCAGCCGTTGGCCAATCCACTGGAAGGCATGCCCCAGATACCGCCGCCATAGGTATGAAAACCAAACGAACCAGCATAGATATACAGATCATAATTATTCCAGCCAAATGGCATCACCGAGTCGCTACCGTTCCAATACATCCAGAAGCTGACCGTAGTTTTCTGACCCACCGTGGTACGTGCCGGAATATTGGTGATCTTAAACGCACTGCCACCACTATTGGAACCCTGCATATCGGCATAACCACAGGTACCCACCCGTCCGGCTCGCGGCGGCGTCTTGCTGCTGGATAACGGCAACGGTGTACCTATGGCATAACCATGGTGGGCATTACCGGAGCTGTCGATCAGCTCCCCCCCGGTAGCACTCCACACCGGCTCATCCAGATGATAACGGGCAATTAAGCCACCACACAACCCGGGGCTGCCATCCCAGTATTTACCCGCCGCCTGATTAGCATAGCCCTGAGCAATAAGCGTGGCCGATAACGCCTGATTAAATACCTGCACTTCGTCTATCATGCCATCAAAGCGACTGCTTGGTGCTGCCCCTTCTCGCGCATAGCCCATTCTTAACGCCGCCCCGGATGCCTGCGTAGTTTGTGCCAAGGTCATGGGTGAACCATCGGCCACCCCATCCACATAAAACTGCAAACTGCCAGCATTGACCACCGCGGCCACATGATGCCAGTTACCATCATTAACACTAGCCCCTGTACTGTTATGCCAACTGCCATTGGAAAATGACAATTTACCGCTGCTGCCAAAACCCATACCAAAATGGTAACCCTTCCAGGGGCTGGCATCCTGCATTTTGCGCACGATAGTACCAGAACCCTTGGTAGTTTTAATCCAGGCAGAAAGGGTGAAGTTATCGGTTATATCCAGCGAGGCATCATGCGCCACTTCAACATAATTATTAGCAAACACGCCACCACGGCACACCTTGGCCACATCGGTGGTTGCCTGCAACAGACTGCTGCCGTGCAGCTTATCAGCCGCACTGTTACGCACCTCATTCGCGCGCCCATGCCAGCCAGCTTCATCCAGATGCCATTGAGCCACCGGCTCCACCATACAATCATGGGTTTGGTTATACAGTGCCGTGACTTCACTTGGAGATAATTCACCGTTATAAACCTTTACCTCATCCAAGCGTCCGGAAAAGCGATAACTGCCGGTGGAGGTTACCCCACCCACCCGCAAAGTTGATTGCACCTTGGCCCGAGACGCATATTGTCCCCCCATACGGTAACTCAGGCTCTGCTCTACCCCATTCAGATAGAGTTTATTCGCGCTTTGATTATTATTGGTAAATACCGCCACCACATGCTGCCAGCCATTGCTCAGGCCGGCATTTGAAATCCCGTAGATATCATTATTCCAGGAGGTAAAGCCAAAATGACTGTTATAAAAATACAGCGAATGCTGATGCCAACCTATAGGCATTACCGCATTCTTACCATCCCAATACATCCAAAAGCTGACCGTAGTTTTATCCCCAGCCGTGGTAGACACCGGCAAGCCTTCCAGCGAAAATGCGCCGGCATAGCTGCCGTTATGCACCATATTGGCATAACCACAAGTACCATTACTGCCCGCTCTGGCCGGTGCGGTATCTGCCGGCTGCGGTATCGGTGAATGCACTACCCGACCATGTCGGTTGTTGCCGGAACTATCCTTCAGTTCACCCGCCGTACCATTCCAGCCCGGCTCCTCAAAACGATATTCCGAGATAAGCGTCGCGGCCTGAGTCGCCGCTGAAAACATCATAAGGATCAGCAACAGCCAGTAATTTGTCAGATCAATTTTTCTGAATTTCACCGTATCACCATCCCTGAAAGTAAAAACGCACCGCTTAGTCGAGGGAAAGGAGGGATGACTAAACGGTGCGTTGGGGGGAACTACATGAGATTACTGATTAGTACAAGGAACATAGGCAACCGCTGTGGCCGCCGCATTGGAGGAGTTAATGATATTACATTGAATAACCGCCCCTTTGCTGCAATCATCCGCAGTAGAATTTACTGCGGTTGCATAAAATTCATTCGGCTTATTGCTGTCACTTTGCACAATTTTAGATGAACCATCCAGAATCTTATCAAAGGTACCGGTAGCCAATAACCCACCTGCACTGGTACTACAGGCTGAGGTACCATTATCAATCGGCAGTCCCTTGGTTGGATCCAGTTTACGCGTGGCATAATTGGATTGTCCCCAGGCCGTGATTGCCGCGGCCACACTCTTAACCTGGGCTTTTTCGGCATCTTCCGACAGATTGGTAAATTTGGGCAACGCGGTCGCCGATAAAATACCCAGAATAATAATGATAACCACCAGCTCGATTAAGGTAAAACCCTGTTGTTGCTTTCTCATAACATCACCCCTTCAGGTAAAAAATTTGCTGCCAAACAACGCCAGCCTGCGAGTGGGCCGACGACCTTGGGACCCATTATAGGCAGCAATTATCGGCTTGGCAGCACCGCTGAGTTTATGGAAATAACCTTTGATTCCAAAATACCCCCAAAGCGCAAATAATTTAACACGCGCCAACAAACACAACACAACATATTGAAATTCATAGAAAATATGGCAACACAAAAAAAACCAGCATTGCCACGCAAAAAATGGGAAGCCACGTAACCGCTAGTACTCAGGCAGCATTGTTTTGATGGATAGTTAATGTAAACTCTCATATTCATTAATACAATCTGGAGCATTACATGCCAGCAAAGAAATATCGGGTTAGACTGACGGAAGAAGAGAGAAGTAAGCTAATAAACCTAAAATCAAAGGGCAAAATAGCGGCCCGTAAACTAAACCATATCCAGATGCTACTTCTTGCAGATGAAGCCTCAGCATCGGAGGGATGGAAAGATGCGGAGATAGCGGAGGCCACCTGTGTCAGCCCTCTGAGTGTAGAGAGGATACGTAAACGATTTGTAGAAGAAGGATTGGAGTCCGCCATCAATCCCCGGGTGTCAACGCGTACCTACACCAGAAAGCTAGACGGAAAAGCTGAAGCCTTTTTGGTCGCTACAGCCTGCTCATCAGCACCAGAGGGATATGCTAATTGGACAATGCAGTTACTAGCAGACCGACTGGTTGAATGCAAAGTTGTTGACTCAATATCGAGCGAGTGCGTTCGCCAGACACTAAAAAAAACGACCTTAAACCTTGGTTAAAAGAGTGTTGGGTTATTCCGCCAAAAGGAAATGCAGACTTTGTTTGTGCAATGGAAGACATACTTGAGGTCTATCAGCGCATCTATAAGGAAAATGAAGTGTTGGTCTGCATGGATGAAACAAGTAAACAATGCGTGAAAGAAACTCGTATACCGTTAGCGGCGGAACCGGGAAAACCACAACGCTTCGATTATGAATACGAGAGAAACGGCGTTAGCAATTTGTTCATGCTATCGGCTCCTCTTATAGGATGGCGACATGTGAAGGTGACAGACAGGCATACTCAGATTGATTGGGCGCACCTAATACGAGACTTGGTTGATCAGCACTTTCCTGGAAAAAAGGTCATACTGGTCATGGACAACTTGAATACACACAAGCTTGCCTCTCTGTATACGGCCTTTCCCCCTGAAGAGGCGCGACGTATAGCGGAGCGTCTGGAAATTCATTACACACCAAAGCATGGTAGTTGGCTGAATATGGCAGAGATAGAAATTGGTGTAATGAGCCGTCAATGCCTTAACCGCAGGATACCGGACCAAAAAACACTGCGCTCCGAAATTGATGCGTGGCAACAAGATCGGAATCAGAAAGCAGTCCGAGTGGACTGGCGATTCACTACAGCAGATGCACGAGTCAAATTAATAAGGCTATATCCATCACTACACAATTTCTAGAGTACTAGTGCTGCGCGGTAAAATTAACCACGCCATTAAGCATGGTATCTTATCCTGGGCGGTTCACACACCGAAGCGATGCTGTGTATATTTCGTCCCTTTTATCGTGATGAGTCGCGCAGATTGGGCCCAAAGAAAAGCGAGCACGGTTTGAGCGCAGCGAGTAGCGCAGCCGGGCTTGATCGAGCAACGACTGAAGGCCAACGGCCACGATATCAGGGGCCGCCTTTCTTGGGTGACTTGCTTTGGCGGCGCGAAGAAAGTCACTCGCCGCAGGCGAAATACCCCCCCTCAAAAAGGGGGAAACTTATTGTGCTCATACACGGGCAGCAGAGAGATGAAGACTTATGCAATGCAGCACTAGCCAGAATCAACAGCCGCCGGTGTTGATAGAACTGATGATCGCCCCTCCACCCGAGGCACTGTGCGAAGGTTGATAACTGAAACTGCATTGCACGGCATCGGTGCCCCCTGTTATCCGAATCAGCAGCACACTGTTATAGCTACTGCCGCCGCCAGCAAACGCAAAACCGGCCTGGGTCAGCTCGGCCAATGGCACATCAAACATCCCGGCCAACCCGGCGGCCGCAATAATGCCCGGTCCCTGGCCGGGCATTAACGCCTGCGGGTAGCCGTTGACCAGTCGCACCAGCCCGGCATCGGTACACAGAGTAGTCCGATTATTCGCTACCGCACCGCCATCGACACAGGGCTGTGTATCGGCTACCCCCTGTTTCAAACGATAACGGCCATGAATCACTTCGGCCGAGCTGACCACCGCAGCCCTGACCAGTTTCAACTTGGTAATACGCGCATCGGTAGGTAAATGCTGAAACTTGCCTATGGCCACCGTCGCCAACAGGCTGATAATCACAATCACCACAATCAGCTCAAACAAGGTAAAGCCAACGGCTTTTTTCTTGATGCCCGAATGTCCAGCTTGCATGTTAAACATCTCCACACCGCACATTAATGCATCGCCGCCTGCCCCAGATCCCACATCGGCAGAAAGACACCCAGCGCCAGCATTAACACCAAAATACCGATAAATACAATCATAATCGGCTCAATTTGCGCTCCCAGATTTTTTAATTCATATTCCACCTCGCGCTGATACATATCGGCAATCTCATTCAACAGTTCATCCAGCGAACCGGTTTCTTCCCCTACCGAAATCATCTGCAACACTACCGCGGTAAAAATGTCGCTGGCCACCGCGGTACGATAAATACTTTCGCCACGTTCCACACTGGCACTCATGGTGTTAACCTTATCGGCAATAAAGTCATTATCCACCGTGGCCGCGACCAAATTCATGGTCTGCACAATCGGCACCCCACTGCTGGAAGCCAATGCAAAGCTGCGCGCAAAGCGCGCCAGCGTCGCCTTTTGAATAATCTTACCCGCAATCGGAAACTTTAATTTCACCTTATCCCATTGATAACGACCATTAATCGTCCCCAGCCAGGATTTAAAACCAATCACCGCACCTATTACCCCGGCCAACAGATAAGGCCAGTTTGCCACCATAAAATCCGACGAATTGATCAACAACTGGGTCATAAATGGCAGTTCGGCATCAAATTTTTCAAACGTTTTGGCAAATGTCGGAATCACAAAAATATTAATAATCACAATCGCAATTGCCATCGCAATCATCACAAACGAGGGATAGCGCAACGCCGATTTCACCTGCTCACTCATAAATTTTTCAAATTCCAGATGATCATGCAGCCGGATAAATACCTCTTCCAGACGCCCGGTATCTTCCCCCACCCTGACCATGTTCACATAAAACGAAGAAAATACCTTAGGGTGTTCCCGCATTGCCATAGACAGATCACGACCACTGTCCAAGCTGTTATGCAGCCGCCCAATTACATCAGACATACGCTCGTTCTCGGTAGAGGCCTGTAAACCGGTCAAGGCACTCATAATCGGAATCCCGGCCTTAAGCAAGGAATGTATTTGTCGAGTAAACAGAGTAATATCGTTATGCTGGATTTTTTCCTGAAATAACGCCTCAAGATTAAAACCGGTCGCCGCCGCATTATCACGCAAGGTACTGGCCTGAATATCGACCGGGGTAATACCCTGATTCAGCAGCTGAGCCGCCACATCATCGGCATCCAGCCCATCAAGAATCCCCTTGACCTGTTCACCGTTGCCATCCCGGCCGCTATATGAAAATGTTGCCATGCCAGCTACGGCTCCGTTAAGTTATTAACTATCAAACTGATTATTAATCCGCATCGCCTCTGCAATGGTGGTTTTACGTGCCAGCACCATATCCACCGCATTTTTGCGTAAGGTTTTACCCACCATATGCTGGTTAGCCAGCTTGGTAAAATGGTTGGTATCGTGGTGATTCGCCGCTTCCACCAGCTCATTATTCATTTCCAGCACCTCATATACCGCCATCCGACCATGATAGCCAGAACCATTGCAGGAAGTACAACCCTCACCCTTGGCAAACTGCTGCTGATCCACCCCTTCACCCAGCTCCAGCTTTAGCCACTCACGTTCAAACGGCTGCGGGGTATACGAGGTAATACAATTACGGCAAATGGTACGCACCAGTCGTTGCGCGATTACCCCCAACACCGCCATGGCAACCATATAGCGAGGCACCCCCATATCCAGCAAACGTGCCGGCGCACTGACCGCATCGTTGGTATGCAGTGTGGATAATACCAGGTGACCGGTCATCGCAGCACGCAGACCTATCTGTGATGTTTCCTGATCGCGCATCTCCCCCACCAGAATCACGTCCGGATCCTGACGCAAGGTGGAACGCAGCACCTTGGCAAAGGTCAGTTCAATTTTGTCATTCACCTGCACCTGATTCAGCCCGGGCAGCCGATATTCCACCGGATCTTCTACCGTCAGAATTTTATTAGCAATGGTATTTAGCTCGGACAAGGCCGAATACAGCGTGGTGGTTTTACCGGAGCCGGTAGGCCCGGTGACCAGCACCAGTCCGCTGGGTCGATGAATCAGCTTACGAAACAGCTCCAGCATATCCATAGGCATGCCTATATTATCCAGCGAAAAACTCGACGCATTCTGAATCAGCAAACGCATTACCACCGATTCGCCATACTGCGTCGGCAAACTGGAAATCCGCACATCCACCGGCTGCTGTTTCACCTTGATCGCAAAACGTCCATCCTGCGGCAAACGTTTTTCCGAAATATCCAGTCCGGACATCAGCTTTAAGCGCAAAATCACCGCATTGGCAATCTTGCTGTCGGCCTCCATCTGCAAGGTCAGCTCACCATCGATACGAAAACGTACCTGCAACTGCAGTTCCTGCGGCTCGATATGAATATCCGAAGCTCTGACCTGCACCGCATCTTCAAAAATCGTCTGCAGCAATCGTACCACCGGTGCATCTTCGACATTGGCATTGGCGGTTAACTGGGCAAAGTCAATCGCATCATCAATATCCTGCCCCAATGCCTGCGCTAGACTGGACAGCTCATCCGAACGACGGTACACCCTATCCACCACCTGCAACACCGCACTTTCGGTAACCACCGCCAGCCGGATATCCTTGGCTAATACCCGTTCAATCTCATCATAAGCAAACAAATCAGCCGGATCGGCCATACCCACCAAATAGCTGTCACCTCTATCTTCCAGCACAATCGCCCTAAAGCGCCGGGCCTGCGCCTCGGGCAGCTTCTGCACCACCTTGGGGGCGGCATTAAAGTGCTTCAGATCGATAAACGGAATCTTAAACTGATGTGCCAATGCTTCGGAAATCTGGGTTTCGGTCACAAACCCCTCTTCAACAAACACCTTACCCAGCTTACGCCCCGAGGTGCGCTGTTCCTGTAATGCCTGTTGCAACTGTTCCTCGGTCAGCAGTCGCTGCTTGACCAGGATTTCACCTAAACGAATTTTCTCCGGACGTGGCATTTCCCTCTCCGTGGATATTAGTAATCAGAAGTTCGACCCAACACACATGGTGTGTCATCGGCACTCGATATGGGTAATACCTGGGGCATCAAAACGGCATGTTCCGAACCTGACACCCTGACGCTGGCCATAATTTCGGTCTCAATAAATACGGCCGAATCTTTAGGATATTGTAGTGTAAATCCGGCCACCCCGGTGCTGCCGGTAATCACCGTGGCACTGGAAATCGCCCCACCGGCGGCCTGTGGTGGTGACATCTTACCGTTACCATTGATATCTTCACCCGCATCAAGAATCCCGTTACGATTCACATCTTCACTGGCAACAAACCCCTCCCCGGTATATTTACACCTTTTCTCCAAATCCTCATCATCCCGGTAGATCGTACCGTTACGATAACGTGAAGGAAAGGCAGTCAAGGTCACCTCGGCCCCCGGGACCGCACTACCATTGGCATCCACCACCAGCACACTACCGGCCTTGCTATACTGGGTGTCGTTTTCTACGCTTTCTTGCACCGTACTCAAGCCTATCGCCACACTGACCGCATTGGCCGCCACCCGCAAGGCGGTGCTGTCACACAACACATTGCTTTCGGTCACGACCGGGTTCACCAGCGGATCACCGCCACAAGCCTCACCCACTAAACGCGCCCGCGCGTAAATGCTGCCGGTGGTCGACTCACTGCCGGCCTTAAAGGTCACCGTTGCCTTACCCGAGGTATCCGTATGAGCCAGCGCCGGAGCAATCGATTCGCCACTGCCGGTAGTACCCAACAATTCAAAGATCACCGCAGCACCTCCCACCGAATTCAACTGAGCATCACGCACCGTGGCCGTTAATTCGGTGCTGCTGGTGTTACCCCCCGAGCTGGGAGCCAGGGTGGACACCGCTGCCTGCAAATCCAACGAGGCCGCTTGAGAAGCCGGAGCACTGACCACCAGGCTATGACTCAAACTGCTTAGCACCTGCCCCTCGGCATCCAGCGCTTCAACCTGTAACGTCATCACCCCGGAACTGGCCGGTGCCAGATAATAGGCCACCACCTGATTGGCCACCGGAATCAGCCGTATCGAGGCATCGCCACCAGTTACCGGCGAAGCGCTGGCCAGGCTGCCGCCACTGACACTGATACGCAGCTCCTCCACATCGGTTTCACTGACCTGATCGGGAATACTGATTACCAGTTCTTGCTCTTCCCCGGTGGCCAGCGCCTGCGGATCATTCGCTGGCTGAGTAATCGCAAACGCTACTCCCTCGGCCGCCGACACATCAATCTGTTGGCTAGTTGTTACCGAAGGATTCTCCTCAGCGTCCAGCCACTGCACCTGCAAGATGACACTTCCCGGTGCGGTTGGTGTGAGACTCACCATAGCGGTATCGCCCTGCACCCCGGTCAAGGTACGATCCACCGACAGCGTCGCCGCCCCGGTACTGGCCTCATCAATCGAAAATACCAGCGTTTGTTGATATTTACCGGTTCCAGCCGCATCACGGGCCAGCGCATTAAATTCAATCTCCCCCTGACCGATCTGAATTGAAGTTTGCGATAAATTCAGACTCAAGGTGGAGCCATTAATTAAAATCGGAATGCTTTCGCTCAAATTACCCGCATTCGCGGTCACCGTTGCGGTACGGTTACTGAAATCACTGGCGCCACTGATCAGGCTGACCGAGGCTTGCCCACTGGCATCGGTGACCGCAGAGGTAGCACTTAAATTACCACTGCTGGTCAAAAAACTGACCGGCACATTGGCCAGCACCCCGTTATTACGGTCGGTGACAATCGCACTGATGGTGGCCGAATCGGAGTTATCGGTCCTGATTGATGTCGCGGTAGTCTGCAGCGATAGTTCACTGATACCGTTAATCTGTATATTCAGTCTAGCCGTCTGCGTACCCGCCTTGGCGGTCACCGTCACCGTGCGACTGCTGAAATTGCTATCACCATTAGTCAAAACCGTCTGGGCACGCCCCTGGGCATCGGTGGTTAGCGCGGTTTCCTCCAGCTGGGCATCATTTACCGACATATCCAGCGCAATATCTTCCAGTGGCTGACCATCCTGATCCAACACCAGCAATTGAATACTGCTGCCATCATCACCGTTAACATCAATACTGCTTTGCGAAGCCTGCAGCTGAATCTGTGCCACACTCAACTGCAGTAGCTGCTCCTGCTCGGTCTCGGCCACAATCAGCGATGTGGTATCACATGCGGCCTCCTGTTGCGCACAATCCGCATCGATCAAACGCGCACGTACACTCACCGCACCGGCAGTGGCCTCGCGGCCAGCGGTAAAAATAGTCTGCGCTCTACCGGCCGCATCGGTATTGACCAGCACCGGACTTAACGATTCGCCACTGCCGGTGGTACCCAACAGCTCAAACACCACCGCCGCATTACCCACCGCATTATTTAATTCATCACGCACCAGCGCACTCAACTGCAGCTGGCTGCTTTGCTCGGCCGTGCTGGGCAACAGCGCATTGGCCGAAGATTGCAACGAGACACGGGCATTCTGACTGGCGGCGGCACTGACCATAGCCTGACGGGTAATGCTGGCTAACGGCTGCGACTGCGCATCCAGCGCATCTATCTGCAAGGTTACCGTACCCGAATTGGCCGGAGCCAGATAATAAAGTTGTACACTGTTGCTATCCGCCGCTTTGGGCACGACCAGCACATTGCTGCCGTTAGTGACCGGCGAGCCGACGGACCACTCACCCGCGGTCGCACTGACTCTCAGCTGAGTCACCTCCTGGCCATCAACACTATCCGGTAGCGCCAGGGTAATCGCCTGCTCAGTACGGATATTCAATGCCAATGGATCATTCTCGGGTGCAGTAATTGCCAGCGCAATCCCTTCTGCTGCGGTAACACTCAGACTTTGCTCAACACTGGCCGAGACATTCCCCTCGCTATCCAGCCACTCGGCCGTCAGCACCACATCACCGGCCGCATGTAACGCCGGCACCTTCAACACGCCATTGATCTGCCCCTGCACATCGGTCTGCAGCACCGCTGGCGTTTGCACCTGCGCCTCTCCCAACTGCAGCACCACTTCCTCGGAATCCAGCGACAAACGAATATTCTGCTGATATTTCCCCATGTCGGCAGCATCCAGCGCACTGACCGTAAAGCCGACATCACCGCTACCGACCTGTATGGTTTCCGCACTCAATGCCAGACTCACCGTTGAGCCATTGATTAATACCGGGATCTGGGCCTGCTGATCGCCAGCCGTTGCGCTCACCGTCACGGTACGATTGCTGAAATCACTGGCACCACTGGTCAGCGTCACACTGGCCTGTCCCTCCGAATCGGTGGTGGCCTGCAGCGCACTTAAATTACCACTGCTGGCCGAAAAACTGACCGGCACCCCCACCAGCACGCCGTTATTACGGTCGGTAACAATCGCATTAATGGTTGCCGAATCGGAGTTATCGGTTTGAATGGCGGTCGCCGTGGTTTGCAGTGACAGCACACTGATACCGTTAATCTGTATCTCCAGCGTTGCGGTCTGGGTACCGGCCTTGGCACTCAGCGTCACCGTGCGGCTGCTGAAATTACTGTCACCATTGGTCAATACCACCTGGGCACGCCCCTGGGCATCAGTGGTTAATGCGGTTTCATCCAGTTCCGCATCATCCACCGACACATCCAGTACAATATCTTCCAGTGGCTGTCCCTGCTGATCCAGCACCCGCAATTGAACGGTGCTACCGTCATCGGCATTCACATCAATACTGCTTTGTGAGGCCTGCAGCTGAATCTGCGCCACACTCAACTGCTTCAACTGGTCCTCCTCGGTCGCGGCCACAATCAACGACGAAGTATCGCATTGTGCCGGCTGCTGCGTACAATCCGCATCAATCAAGCGCGCACGCACACTCACCGCACCGGCGGTAGCCTCACTGCCTGCGGTAAAGGTCGTCTGCGCACGACCAGCGGCATCGGTATTGACCAGTACCGGACTTAACGATTCGCCACTACCGGTGGTACCCAACAGTTCAAACACCACTGCAGCATTACCCACCGCATTATTCAGTTCATCACGCACCACTGCGGTCAACTGCGCCTGACTGCTTTGCTCCACCGTACTGGGCAACAATGCACTGACCGAGGTTTGCAACGACACACTGGCATTCTGACTGATGGTGGCACTGACCATGGCCTGACGGGTAATACTGGCTAACGAGCGCAACTGCGCATCCAACGCATCTATCTGCAAGGTTACCGTACCCGAATTGGCCGGAGCCAGATAATAAAGCTGCACACTATTGCTATCCGCCGCTTTAGGCACAAGCAGCACATTGCTGCCGTTAGTGACCGGCGAACTGGTCGCCCATTCACCGGCGCTGGCACTGACCCGCAGCTGAGCCACACTCTGCCCGTCCACACTATCCGGCACCGCCAGGCTAATCGCCTGTTCATTACGAATATTTAATGCCAGCGGATCGGCCTCGGGGGCACTGATAGCCAAAGCAACACCCTCTGCCGCGGTCACATTCAAGCTCTGCTCGGTACTGGCCGAAACATTGTCCTCGCTATCCAGCCATTCGGCCCTCAATACCACATCACCGGCGCTGTGTGAGGCTGGCACCTTCAACACCCCGTTAATCTGCCCCTGCACATCGGTCTGCAATACCGCTGGCGTTTGCACCTGTGCATCGCCCAGCTGCAGCACGACATCCTCGGAATCCAACGACAAACGCACATTTTGCTGATATTTACCCATCTCGGCGGCATCCAGCGCGCTGACCGTAAAGCTGACATCACCGGCACCGGCCTGTATGGTTTCCGCACTCAAGTTCAGGGTCACCGTCGAGCCGGTAATCGCTACCGGAATCTGCACCTGCTGATCTCCGGCAATGGCGGTCACCGTGACCGTGCGATTGCTGTAATCACTGGCGCCATTACTCAAACTGACCGTCGCCTTACCGGTTTCATCGGTGCTTGCGCTGGTCGCGGTTAAGGTACCGCTGCTGGCGGAAAACATAACCGGTACATTCGCCAGCACACCATTATCCTGATCGGTAACAATCGCACTGATTTCTGCGGCATCTTCATTATCCGACTCAATGGAGGTTGCCGAGGTCTGCAATGCCAGCGCATTAATCCCCTCGATATCAACATTCACACTGACCGTCTGTCCTCCGGCCGTGGCCTTGACCGTTACCTGACGCGTACTGAAATCAAGCAGACCACTGGTTAGAGTAACACTGGCCTGACCAAAACCATCACTGATCTGCTCGGCACTGTTCAAGCTGGCATTTTCTACCGCAAACTGTACCGGCACGTCCGCAATCGGCTCGTTGGCATCATCCAGTACCGTTACAGTGATCAGTGTGCTATCACTGTTATTTGATTTAATCGCACTGGCGGCGGCCAGCAACTGCAATTGCTCTACCTGAAACGCCGCATCGGCCGTGCTATCTCCTGTCGTTGTCCCGGTTGTCGTCTGACCATCGTTATCCGCAGTATCATCTTCACTCAGCCCGGCACCACCACAACCGACCAGTATTGCCGCACAAAAAACGAGCAAAAACATACGTGAATTAACCATTTTATCCGCCACTTCCCTTCTCCCTGATCATGCGTCTGTGCCGCTATTGTACTATCCAGAGCGCATGCTACTGTTAGCTGCTCGTGAGTGTTTGTACCGTATATTAGGGCCTATCATAACCAGAGAGGTAAATGAACGGCAACAATAAACCGGCTCAACGGCATTACAGCATACCGCGCTCGGCAAATGACAGGGTATCGTTAGTGGTAATAATAAAGTGATCCAGCACGCGCACATCGATTAACGCCAGCGCCTGAGTTAACACCGAGGTAATTTGCTGATCGGCCGGACTGGGTTCGGCCACACCGGAAGGATGATTATGCGCCAAAATCAGCGCCGCCGCATTATGCGACAACGTGCGTTTCAATACCTCACGCGGATAGACACTGGCCTGATTCAGCGTGCCCTGGGCCACCGATTCCGACGCAATCACCCGGTGCTGGTTGTCTAGAAACAATATCCAGAACACTTCATGCTGACGCGCACCCAGCAATAAGCGCAGATAATCGCGTACCGCCGCTGGCGAGGTCAGCACCTCACCATAACTTAACTGCTCCTGCAACGCCCGGCCTGCCATTTCCTTCACCGCCTGCAACTGCACATATTTGGCCTGCCCTAAACCATGCACCGCACAAAACGCGCTTTCCGAGGCGGCAAACAACGGATTCAAACCACCAAACTGTTGCAACATCTGCCGCGCCAGATCCACCGCACTGCAACCGGAAACCCCGGTACGCAAAAAAATTGCCAGCAATTCAGCATCTGACAACGACTCGGCACCCCGCTGCAGCAGTTTTTCACGCGGCCGTTCCGTCACTGGCCAGTCGGTGATTGGCATATTCGCTCCGATTTATTTTCCCATGGAACGAAACAACGCAAGAATAGCGCCAGTTACAGCAACACCACCTAAGTCAGCCGTTCATACAGTTCCTGATATTGCTGCACAATGGCCTGCCGGGTAAAACGGGTAGTCACCTGCTGCTGACCCGCCTGTGCCAACCCCTGCCTTAACGCTTCATCATTCAGACAACGCTGCAAAGCCTGCGCCATCGCTGGCGGATCATCTAATGCAACCAGCAAACCGTTGTTACCGTCGGAGATCAATTCATTGCCACCCATGGTCGCGGTTGAAACCACCGGTTTGGCATAGGCCCAGCCTTCCAGAATCACATTACCCAGCGGTTCTTCACGTGACGGACACACAAACAGATCCGCCATACAGAAATATGGACTGGCATCGGTGATCCAGCCTGGCCAATGAATACGCTGAGCACAGTTTACACTTGCCGCCAGTTCTTGCCAGGCCGAAAGCATGGGACCATCTCCCGCAATCACCAAATGAATCGGACGACCATCAACCGATGCGGGCAAAGCAGCAAACGCCTGAATCAAGGTATCAAATCCTTTTTTAGGAATCAGCCGACCTAGTGCAAACATCACAAACGCATCGCCAGGAATATTCAATTGTTCTCGATAAGGTAGCAGTGCTTTGGCATCGTGTTGCGTGGTTTCACCCACAAAGTTACCAATATAAAATACCTTATCCGCTGGCAAACCAGCGGCCACCAGAAAATCACAGATACCTTTAGTATTCCCCACCCAGGCATGGGCGTGCGCAAAACGCTTAAGATTGTAATAGCCCCCCAGGCGCGCGATATGCAGCGGCCCCTTGCCTGGCTTAATACGGGTTAACATGGTTGCCCGGGTCATATACGTCTGCACCACCTCGGGTCGTTCACGTTTAATCGCACGATCAATGGTCAGACGCGACAGCACATCCCACTGATTACGCATCTTGCTATGATATTGCGTAACCGTAGCACCCAGCTGTTGCGCCACCAGACTGTCGGCACGATTCATCGCCACTACCTGATCGCCACTAAGCTGCAATGCCCGGATCAACCTCATATAAAAGCTTTCAGCCCCACCCAGCCTGCGACTGGCAATAATATGCAACGATTTACTCATAACTCACTCATCAAGATTTTATGCCCAACCCGCCATTTTCACCCATACGCGACGGTTTAGCAAAAAAACCATCCACTTACCGATGCATAAAGATGATCAACCACTTATCGGCCAAAGCGTCGTTTCATTCCCCCAAAACTCAGCCGCTGCCATGAACTGGTATATAGTTTAGCTCCGCACCGATTTTCCGTGAGGTTTGACTATGGCCAGCTATGTATTACGCATCACCCATCCCAGCAAACCCACCAAACATATAGCTATTCAACGACTGGTCGCAATTCGAGCCGAACATGGCGCCGAATATACCCTGCTGGATAGCAATGCCCAACACGCGGTCAGCAACAGCACGCTGCTGCGCTCGGGTTCCTCCCTGGCGGTACAGGTAGCCGGAAACAAAGTGCTGTATATCAGCAAGTTTTTTAACCACGGCATTGATGCCACTTTCCATACTGCCGAAACCCCCACGGTCCCTGAAGCGACACCGGAGCCGGTTTACCAGCCCGTTGCCACCGCCAGTCAAGCGGTGAATACACCACCGGCCGCCCCCTCGCGACCTGCTGACAGCGATGCTTACGCGGATAGTGGCTGGTTTGAGGGCTGGCAAGCGGGAGGCAATATGGGCATGTTACTGCTCGGTGGTGCCGGACTATTGGGATTAGGGGCATTGGCGGTGGCCGGGTCAGATGATGATGACGACACTGCCAGTGGCAATGACGCAACCGGGGGGGATGACTCAACCGGGGGCGATAACTCAACCGGGGGCGATAACTCAACCGGGGGCGATAACTCAACCGGGGGCGATAACTCAACCGGGGGCGATAACTCAACCGGGAGTGATGACTCAACCGGGAGTGATGACTCATCCGGGAGTGATGACTCAACCGGGGGTAATGACTCAACCGGGGGTAATGACTCAACCGGGAGTGATGACTCAACCGGGAGTGATGACTCAACCGGGAGTGATGACTCAACCGGGAGTGATGACTCAACCGGGGGCGATAACTCAACCGGGGGTAATGACTCAACCGGGGGTAATGACTCAACCGGGGGTGATGACTCAACCGGGGGCGATAACTCAACCGGGGGTAATACCGTCACCGGTACTATTATCGCTGGCCCGGTGATCAACGGCCACGACTTGGTAGTTGAGGCCTATAGCATCGGCAATGGACAACTGGCTACCCTGTTGGGCAGTAACGCACCCGATAGCAATGGTCAATTCAATATAGACGTGGGCGAGCATAGTGGCGTAATCACCATTAAAGCGCGCAGTACCGGTAATGCCGCAGATTATCAGGACGAAACTGTTGGCGACAAGAATTTAACTAGCGAACTGTTTGCCGCCGGCAATTTAAGCGGCGACAGTCTGTCGCTGAATATCAACCCACTCACCACCTTGGCCTATTTGAAGGCCCAGCAACAGGGCCTGAGCAGCAGCAACATCAGCCAGACAAATCAGGCCATCGCCGAATTATTTGATCTTTCCAGCCTGCAAACACCCCCATTACTCGTCACCAGCGATGCGTTTGACGGCAACCAGAACACCCTAAGCACCGCGGAAACTTATGGTGCCCTGCTGGCCACCCTCTCCGGAGCCGATGCCATCAATAATGGCAATAGCCAGACCACCCTGAACACATTAACCTCTGCCATCCAAATCAGCAATGGTCAGGCCAGTCTGAGCGATGAGGGCAAAGCCCTGTTAAGCAGTGGAGCCACTCGCTATGCCGACACCGCCAGCAGCAAAAGCTTTATCCTGCTGGAGCCTCAGGCCACACAGCAACTCAGTGGCGATATCACCACCACGCAAGTGATTCATCGCACGGACACCATAGGCAGCGGCAGCATTACTTATAGCCTGAGCGGCAATGATGCTAACGCATTCAGCATTGATGACCACGGCGAGGTTCGTTTTAAACAAACGCCGGATAACAGCAACTATAGCTTTACCATTATTGCCAGCGACAGCAATAACAATCAGCTGGAACAACACGTCAGTCTCAACGTAGAACTGCCACCGGCCGACACCACTCCACCACTGATTTTATCGGGTGACAGCGCCACCACATTACAGCATCATTCCGGGGCTGGCCAGACCGTCTATACCGTTAGCGCCAGCGATGACTCAACACCTATCAGCTACCGTCTTGGCGGTGCCGATGCGGCGGCATTCGCGATTGACAGCCATGGTGTAGTCACCCTTAGCGCCGACCCGGATTTCAACACTCAATCCCGTTATCAGTTCAGCGTGGTTGCCACCGACAAGGCTGGCAACAGCAGCGAACAACCGGTCTTGCTATCGATACAGCCAGACAGCAGCGAGGTACCCGCAATTGAAAGTGTGGACTTTGCCAGTGCCGTCGGCACCACCAACGGGGTGCTGACGGCCGAAGACCAACTGACCGTAAAAATCACCTTTGACAACAACGTCACCGTCAGCGGCACCCCGCGCCTGGCATTACAAATTGGCGAACAAACACAATACGCTGAGTATCTGGAAAGCGCCACCGGCAATGCGCTATTGTTCCAATACACGGTGCAAGCTCAAGACCAGGACAACAATGGCATCAGCATCAGCGCCAATGCACTGGAACTGAATGGCGGCAGCATCAATAACAGCGCCGACACTCAGGCCGCCACATTAAGCCATGATGCCGTTGCCGCAAACGTTGACTTGGTGATTGATAATCAGGCTCCAATAATAGACCTTAATGGCGTTGAGCAAATCGCCAGCGGTTCATCGTTAGCGATAAAGAGCAATGAATCAGGACAGGTGTATCTGGTCGCCAGCACGCTAAACTTTACCCACCCCGAGCAATTTGACGGTTTTGCCGCCAACCAGGCGGCCCAAGTCAGTATCGGCAGTCTGGCCGAAGATTACACACTGGATACGAATGGCCTGGAAGTCGGTAGTTATACCTTGTATGCCCAGGATAACTACAGCAACTTTGCCCAGCTAACAGAACTGGAAATCACCCCCCCTCAAATAGCCCTCCCCCAAATAGCAGCCCCTCAACAAATATCGTGGTCTTTGATCTGATCAATGGCGTATCTTCCAGCCACAGCAACCGCCAATTTGATGTCGACACCGACTATACCATCTACCTTAGAGTCAGCAGTCAATCGGCCGCACTATCCACTAATGGAAACGAAACTGCTAGCTGGGGAATCTGGCAAGGTGGCAACGAGCTGGGAGCTGGCGATAAGATAGTGCTGGTAGGTAATGGTCAGGCGGTAGAGGATAACGCCGGCAATAACGTAGCAGTTGCCCGACAGGTAGGCTCCGCTTACCTATGGCAGCAAAACAGCCAGACCGTCACAGAATTTGCCGCCAAACTCACCTCCAGCGGCCACTTTATGCGCCAATGGAATAATCATAGCGCGACACTGCGCTTATGGGACGGCAGATGGGATCTGCCTAATAATCAGCTGAGCACCGCTCAGGTATACCTGACCAACATGTCAGCCAACATACTGAGCTCTCAGGGACTGACCTAGTACTCATGCATAAGTCTTCACCTCTCTGCTACCGGTGTATGAACACAATAAGCGCCCCTTTTTTGAGGGGATTTTTATTTCGCCTGCGGCGAGTGACTTTCTTTGCGCCGCCAAAGAAAAGCGGCCCCTGATATTGTGGCCGTTGGCCTTCAGTCGTTGCTCGATCAAGCCCGGTGCTACGCAACTCGCTCACGATAAAAGGGAAGAAATATACACAGCATCGCTTCGCTCGCGGGGTGAACCTCCCTGGATAAAACACCATCTTTAATGGCGTGATTAATTTTACAGCGCAGCACTAACCAGCCTAAATCAACCCTTGCGAAGTCAGCACCCCGCTGTCTAGCATATCGGGACGATAAACACTAGTCAGCGCCTGCCCACTGTTCGGTTTTGACCAAGTACCGGACCAGAGAATCACACCATTACTATCATCGCTATACAAACGATGCGCCGCTCCCAGCGGGGCCACATCAAAAGCCTTGCCATTACTGCTTAACCAGGCAAAAGCGGCATCGGTAGACTTGGCGTCATTAACCACATTTTTTTCATTACCCCGCACCTCGCTGCCATTGCCAACCAGAATCAGCTTATCGTCATCCCCCAAGTTATCCGCACCGGACCAGCTCCCCCAGCGGCCATCATCAGCAAAATTCACCTCGGCCGCATCACTGTCTACCCGGACATAAATAGTGTATGCGGTATCCGCCTCAAAGCTTCGCCCACTATGCGCAGATGATTGCCCATTCACCAGATCAAACACCACATTATCCGTATCAAGGGTATCGCTGAGCGTCACCGAATCGGCCGCTGGCTGCGCCGAAAAATTACCCAGATTATCCTGTCCATACAACTGATATTCACCCGCCACCAGACCCTGCGTACTAAAATCGGCCGGCGCCCCAAAACCGGCACTGGCCTGTTGCCACAAACTGCTGTCGGCCGAGGTGATATCGTTAAGCTGAGTTACCGATACATTTTTATTCACCAGATATAAGGTGCCAGGTTCATCTGCAAACGCCAGTACACTGTCACCTAGCCCTACCGTCCCTATAGCCACTAGAGACGCCTCCGGTGCTTGATTATCTACCTTATAATCCGCATTATCGACCAGCGCATGATTAATCAAATGCGCATCATTACCAGCCAGATCCTGTATTTCAGCCCCATTCAAAGAAATCGCATTGGCAACCACCGATACCCCATCACTATCATTCTGCGCGGCACTAATCGTATATTCAAACAGCAGTGATTTACTGTTACTGCCCGAGGTATAACTCGCCTGCACAATTTCACCGCCAATATCCAGACCCAACTGCGGCGTTCCGCCGGCGGTATTCACCGTGGTGGTTTTATGCATATCAACCGTCAGCTGTATGCTATCCCCCGCCTGTAACGGCCCGTTGGGACTGGTCAACGTAATCTCGGCAATAGATCCCAATTCAAAGCTGTTTTCCGTCACCGCACTCAAATTACCCGCCGCATCGGCACTATAACCATAATATTTACCCGGAATCAGGCTGGTTGAGGAAAGCGCCAGATCGGTATCGGCAGTAACATCACCCTCCATCCATTTACCAGGAGAGGCATCGGTAATATCGCTCAACTGATTCACCTGCAGGCTGTCATGCACCAGATAACCGACGCCCGCCTCATTACTCTGCAACGTCACCCTATCACCGGACTCTATCGTCTGATCACCATTAACCTCTCGACTTAACTGACCATCACGATCAAATTTTTGCACGAAGATGGTCTGCTCACCGTCTTTATCCTCGCCTTGCCAGCTGACCGCAAACTCCCCCTGTTCCCCCAGGGCCACAATATGAGGATCCACATCGTTGCCTTGGTTATTCGCCGGGGGCTGTAATTCTATTTGCTGATAATCCGCCATGCCACCGTCGGCATTAAATTTCTGCACAAAAATCGAGCTGCCACCCTCAAAACTTTGATCCTGCCAGACCACCACAAAATCTCCCTGGCTGCCCAGCGCACTCACCACCGGGTTCTGAGCATATAAATCGGTTGTCGCTTGCGTATTAAGCGCTACCGATTCACCCGCGGTGGCACCATTTTCATCAAAGCGCTGCACAAACACGGCACTCTTGCCATCGGCGTTATCCCCTTGCCAGACAATCACAAATTCCCCATTATCTGCTAACGACGCGATAACCGGATTGCTATTGATACCACTACTGTTAGTTACCCCATCTAATTGCAGCGCTAATTGCTGAACCTTGGAACCCTCGGCATTAAATTTCTGCACAAAAATCCGCGTATCATTCTGAGCCTCCATGCCAGACCAGGCCACCACATAGTCACCATTACTGCCAACGGCACGTATTTGAGGTGAAAAGTCGCCGTCATCCAGCCCCCCCTCCAACAACACCGCATCACCCACCACATTCGCGTCACTATCAAACTGTTGAACAAATACACTGCGCTCAATGTTACTGTCACTGTACCAGGTCACGGCAAACTCACCGTTACCCCCCAAAGAGGTCAGTTGAACATCATAGCTATTACCTTCTAACGTCCCCGCCGCCTTGAGTTTCACCAACTCATGCCCTGTCGTAGAGCCGTCGGCATTAAATTTTTGCACCAACACACGGCTAGGTGAATATTCTGCCAGAGTCGACCATTCCCGGTCCAACTGATCCCAGGCCAGTACGAATTCGCCATTACTCCCCACCTCGGCCACTTTGGGCGAATATTTATCCAAAAACAGGCTAGTAATTGAGGAAATGGTTTCCGGACTGGTAGCCGCATCACCATTACTGTCAAACTTCTGCACCACAATGCTGCGATTATCCTCGGCATCATAATCCACCCAGCTCACTACAAATTCGCCATTATCTCCCAACGCGGAAACCGATGGCATAAAGTCCGTAGCCGGATGCTTCCCTAATGCCGCCAGCTTGACAACACCACCCTGGGTCGAGCCATCCTGAGCAAATTTCTGTACATAAACACTGAAATCATTCTGCTCACCCCCCGGCTGATCCTCCGCTCGCCAAACCACCACAAAGTCACCGTTGCTGCCCAACGGAGTCATGATAGGCGAAAAATCATCCCCGCCCCCTTTACCCAACTGCACCGACACCGGATTAATCAATTGGCTTTCCGGGTTCACGGTGTCCACCCGATAATCACGGTTTGCCGCTAAGGAACTATGCGTCAGTAGCGCGTCATAACCTGCCGCATTTTTTAATGACCCGCTATTCAGGCTCAAGCTATTGGCAGCAACACTGATGCCATCACTATCATTGTGCCCACTTTCTACCGTATATCTGAACAGCAGGTTCTGGCTGCCGCTGCCGGAAACATAAACAGCTAAAGCCGCCTGATTTCCCACCGTAACGGCCAGTTCCGGCGTTCCCTGTACATAAGTCACTTCATCCAGGCTCAGCTGTATATCCACACTATCACCAGCATTTAACTGCTCAAACGTCTCTTCCGAGTCCGCCACTATCGCCAGATCGGTAATCTTAGGATTAGTCACCGGATCAACCGGCGCATTAATTGCCAGCGTCACCGTTTGTTCACTGGCATTGCCTGCGCTATCGGTGGCCACCACCGTAAATTGATAACTGGACTGGCTAGCATAATCAGGATCCGCCACCAAGGTCACGCTACCCGTCGCATTATCAATACTAAACGCCGCCGCATCACCACTTTGCTGCAAACTATAAGTCACAGTATTTTCATCGTTAGCCGCTGCGGTATACACCTGCTGGCTGGCACCCGATGCATCATCCAACGCCGTCGCAGACGTTGCCGAAGTAAAACTGGGCGCGGTCGTATCGGCAACCGGGGGAGACACATTATCGTTATCGGAGTCATCGTCATCGCCACCGGCCGCTGCCAGCGCACCCAGCCCCAACAGACCAACACCCCCTAACAACCAGGCACCACTGTTAGCGCCCAGCCCCCAGCCATCAAACCAGCCACCGCTTTGTGCAGGTGGGGAATATTCCGGAGCCGTGGTCTGCGTTACCGCCGGTGCAGACGTAGCCGCGACTTGTGGTGCGGGCTGATACGCCACCGGCTCGGCACTGACCGCAGCCGCGGCGGGCGTGTCAACGGTATGAAAGGTGGCATCAATGCCGCTATTAAAAAACTTACTGATATATAATATTTTTTTGCCGCCGGTCTGCACCGCCAGCGAGCTTCCAGAGCGCAGTAATGTGGCATCAGCGACCGGCTGTTGGCTGGTCGCATCCAGCAAGGTATATTCCGCACCATGCTGAGCCCTAACCGCCACCAGGCGCTTAATCGCCACATGTTTGGTGGCATGATTCGGCGAGGTAATTCGCAAGACATAACCAGACATAACCGCAACTCCCTGAGTGTTTCATGTTTTGCGACTATATAACAAAAAACCCAGCACTTTGATAAGCGTCAGCGTGAATGTTGCCATTTAACAGACCAAAGGCATAGATCAATAGCCACTCAAGAAAACCGATATTGACATCCTCCCCGCCCTAAAGGACGGAGATTCCTACTGTGGCTGAATGCGATTTAGCATTCAACTCACTTCGGTGGGTTCCTGCTGCTGGCGACATTACTGCATCACTCACTTCACAGGCTAACAAGCGGTGTCCCCGCTCTAAAATGTTCATCGCGCCAACGAGATCGGCGTGATTTTGATAGCCGCATTCAACACACTTAAATGCGGCTTGGGTCTTGCGATTATCAGCACAAACGTGGTGACATCTTGGACAGGTTCGGCTGGTATTCTTTGGGTTCACCCGAATGAGTTGACCCCCTTTCCAGCCAAGCTTATAGTCCAACTGTCGCCCAAACTCTCCCAACCCTGGTCTAAAATCGAACGATTGAGACCAGATTTTTGGGCAACATTTTTGCCATGATTGTCTGCATCGCCCTTGGCGGACTTGGACATGTTCCGTATTTGCAAATCTTCGATACATACTATCGCGTGGTTTTGGCTGATAGTATGCGTCGCCTTGTGCAAATAATCCTTACGGACGTTGCTGATTTTTTGGTGCAATTTCCGGGCCTTGGCTTTTTGTTTCTGCCAATTCTTGCCAAACTTCACTTGTCTTGCCATGCGGCGTTGATACTTTGCCAACTTTTTCTGGTGTTTCTTGAAGCTGTTGAGGGGGGCCAAATGGTTGCCATCGCTCAAAGTGGCAAATCTGGTTATGCCCATGTCGATGCCAACGATACCGGTTGCAGTCGGTATCGGCGATTCAACTTCGCGTTCCGTTTGGATGCTGACAGTCCATTTGCCAGCGGACTGGCTAACGGTGACATTTTTGACGGTGCCAAGCACTTCTTGGCTGTTGCGATAACGCACAAAGCCAATTTTTGGCAGGTAGATACGATTGTTGTGTTGTTCCAGTTTGAAGCCTTGCGGATAGCGAAAGCTGTCGTGTTGACCACGTTTTTTGAATTTTGGAAAGTCTGCACGTTTGGCGAAAAAATGCTGGTAGGCTCGTTCCAGATCTTTCAGGGCTTGCTGCAAACATTGGCTATGCGTATCTTTTAACCATGCAGTTTGTTCCTCGTTTTTCCAAATGGGCAGAAAACTGGCAAGTTGGGTGTAGCTAAATTTAACAGTATTATCTGCTGCGTATTGCTCGGTTTGCCACGCCAAAGCCTTATTGAACACAAAACGACACGAACCCGCAAAGCGGCGCATATTCTGCGCTTGCTCACTGGTTGGTATTAGTTCAAATTTAAAGGCTTGTAGGCGCTTCATAGGTTATGATTATACTTGGCCTATGGAAAAAGAAAATGACATTAAGCTGTGGCGGTGCGCCAATTGAGATTATTCGACAATATATCGAACAGCAAAAAAACGCCAAACCAGCTTATGGACACTTTCGTGTCCGTGCTATCCATCCCCGACATGAATGACGGGGGTTTCCGCACTTTCTGATAAAACAAGCTACAAGCCAATCATTCATAGCGTGAACAGGCGGTTATTCTCAATCAGCAAAAAGCCCACCACCCACAAAAAAGCCGCATCAACAAGGATGCGGCTTTGGGTCTTTGGGTTTGTTGCCAAGGCTCAGATCAGGCAACCATTGCCTGATCTAACAGCTCGGCTAATGGATTTCTTTGATAGCTGTCTACGCCAGTATCGGCCACAAAACTCTCGGCCTGCGCGCCCACCAAGGTATCCAGGTTATCCCCCACCGATAACAGCTCGGCCATGCTCGGCAGTTCCAATCCGGCGGCGGCCGCATCTGCTGCCGCTACCGCAAAATACACATCGGTCATATCCACTTCGGCCCCATCGGCCATGGTGGCCGAGCTGCGTTCCAAATGCAGGTTACCGTTTTCATCCAGCGCAGGAATTTCAACATAGTCAACCTTAAGACTGCTAATGCCAGCATCGGCCAGACTTATCAACTCACCCTCATCGGTAACTTTATTGCTGTTGCTATCTTGCCAGATGGACAAGCTGGCGAATTGTTCATCGCTCAAATCAACCACCCCATCGTTATTACTATCGAATGTGGCTAATTTAGCAAAACCGTCACCTTTGTTACCGCCAAACAGCTCGGCAATACTGTCAATCTGGCCATTGGCATTATTATCAACCGCCAAGAAAGCATCTTCTGATGACAACCAGCCGGATTGAACCGGCATCCCCGTGCCCAGCAGATCAAACTTAGCCTCTGAAGCAGACATCGACATGGTTACAATACCGTCATTATTCATATCAATGGCAATAGGTGACCAGCGCACTACCAAGTCTACAGCATGGTCGATATCACCTTCCTGCATAAGGTATTCTTCCGTCCAACCCGTGCCTTGCGCACTGCCATTATAAACATCCATAGTATAGGAACGCACAAAGTCCGAATCAATTTCATCGACATTCATATCGAAGCCGTAATAGGCAGTCTCAATTTCCTGCCCACTGGATAATTTAGACGAAAACTGGAACATTAAGGTATTACCATTTTCATCTTCCTGATACAGATGATTAGCGCCAGAGGTTAAGGGTTGAATGTTGATACTCTCAACGCCAACGTCCGCTAATGATTTTAATTCACCGGCATCACTCTGTTTATTACCATTGGTATCTGTCCAGACCTTTAGCTCATTAAAGAACAGATCACTTTTATCTATCGTTAAGTCGTTATTATTGTCCAGAGAATTGTAGAGTTTATTAAACCACTTTGCATTCTGGTTAGTGTCAAGCAACAGCTCCTGATAGCCTTCAATTTTTCCATCATTATTCGCATCAATGCTCAAAATACCATCGGTTGGCGACAACCATCCCGAATGGAACTCGTAATGATCTATATTTAAAATGGTTAATCGCTCTTCACTGGCAGATAGCGGGATAGTTTCAATACCGTTGTTATCCAGATCCAATACAACCAGCCCCCAATTATACGAAGGCGGCGTATTGCCTCTGTAACCGGGCTCCGAATTAGCCACTTCAAGACGGGAACCCTCAATACCATCATCACTAAAGCGCTCTGTTCTTACGCGATAGGTACCCGGTAAAACATCAAAAGAATATTCACCACGTTGCGCCTGAGTGCTTTCCAGAATATTGCCGTTAACATCTGCCAGATAAAAATTCAGTTCGGCCTGTGGCAACCATTGCTCCAGCGATGTGCCTGTAGGCCAGTTAATATTAAGTGGATCATACAGACCATCGTTTCCTCTAGGTGTCCCACCTTCCCAAAATGGCATGCCGCTGACATCTTTTAAAATCTGACCACCCATTCTGGCTGACTGAGCCATACCCACATCAATGCTATCGACATTCTCGCCAGCGCTTAACGACACATACGCCAGGCCGGTTTCCTGATCGGCATCCGAATCCTTAGCGTCATCATTACCCTGGTCCTGATAGGTAATTAAATGATCTTCTTTACCAAATCGAAGCGCATAGTTACCCGGATTCAGACCACTAAAATTATACCCACCGTCATTGCCGGTGACATCGGTTTGGCCGGTTGATACATAGCTGCCACGGTCTTTCACAAACAACTCAACGGTCACACCCGCCAGACCGCTTTCATTCGCATCTTGAACACCATTCAGATAATCATCCCCATCCTGAATCACATCATGCCAGACATAATCCCCGATTGAAGCCCCTTGGATCATTCCGGCATCCACCGCCAGATTCTTCTCGGTAGCCCCCAGGGTAATCACCTCGGTCAACCCGCTATTCTGATCTGCATCCGAATCCAGCGCATCATGACCTTCATTCTGCTTGGTCAAGCCATAGCCATCCGGGGTCACAAACTTCACCCGATAATCACCGGCCTCCAGACCTTCAAATCGATACCCCCCATCAGCATCGGTCTTCTGAAACTGGTTCAGATAATTGCCGGCACCATCGTAAAGCTCTACCCGCACACCGGCCAGGCCTGCTTCGCTGGTTGCATCATAGCTGCCATTGCCATCGGCATCCAGCCATACCTTGTCACCAATTACCCCGGCCTGCATATAGCCAGCATCAATACCTTTGTTGCTTTCACCCACACTCAGGTTCACCACTTCGGAATATCCCGTGGCATCCACATTGCTATCTAGTGCCTCATCGCCACCCTGATAACGATTGGTAGGCGCCATACCGCCAGGCGCCGAGAATTTAACTTTATACTCACCCGGCAATAATTCATTGAAGCCATATAAGCCGTTATTATCGGTAAAGGTACGTTGCAACAAGGTATCGCCATCACTCGCATCCAGCAAACGTACTTCTACATCTTTGATACCGGATTCACGGGCATTTCTGTCCTGAATCCCGTCACGGTCATCATCAAACCAGACCTGATCGCCCAAATCTACCAGCTTAGAACGCTCAAACAGGCCAGCGTCCACACTCTCCAGCTTGTCACCTATCACCAAGCTAAAGATATGTGAATCACCGGTCTCACGATTGGCATCCGAGTCTTTGGTGTCATCTACGCCCGGTGCATCCTGTTCGCTAAAGCGACTGAACACATACTCATTGCTGCTTGGCAATTCAAAATGCACATGATAATCCCCGGCGACAGCAGAGCTCAAAGAGTAGTTACCTTGCGCATCGGTCTCGGCACTATCGATCACCGTACTGCCTTGCATCAGTTTGACCGTAATATTTTCCAGGCCCGGTTCACCCGCATCCTGTTCACCGTCGGCGTCAAGATCATGCCATACCCTATCTCCCACACTGGCCGCTTTATACAAGCCGGCATCCACCGACTGATTATTTACCCCGGAAACCAGGGTAATGTTGTCGCTATAACCTGCGGCATTCGCATTACTGTCGCGTTCAACATCACCACCTTGGTAAGCATCGCTAAAAATATAACCTTCGCCATGTGGTGCAATAAAGCGCACCTGATAATCTCCCGGCAACAGCTCGTCAAAGTGGTATTCACCCTGATTATCGGTGTAGCTGCGTTTGATCAGATCACCACTAACCACATCGTGCAGCCGCACTTCCACGTTTTTAATGCCGGATTCACCCGTATCCTGAACACCATCACGGTCACGGTCATGCCAGACCTTGTCGCCCAACGACAACAGCTGGTCACGCTCATACACCCCGGCGTCTATCGTATCGTTGCTTCCCCCGGTCACCAGAGTAATCACATGCGTCTTACCGGTATCCCTATTTGCATCCGAATCCTTGCTGTCATCCACGCCCACCGCATGTTGTTCAGTAAAGCGACTGAACACATACTCCGCAGGCAATTCAAACTGCAGATAATAATCACCGCCTTGTGGCGCCACCAGCTGATAGCTGCCATCGGCCGCAGACTCAGTGTGACCTAGCTCGCTGCTGCCCTGCATCAGTTTGACTTTCACCCTGGCAACGCCCGACTCACCGTCATCCTGCTTACCGTTACCATCCGCATCCAGCCATACATAGTCACTGATTACCGTCGGACTGATATGTACCCCCGCATCATAACTATGATCCGAATCCACATCGTCGCCAATAGCAATCACCCCACTGCGACCCAACGCATCCACGTCCGAATCTAACGCACTGTCATCCCCCTGATAACGCGAGCTAAATTGATAGTAACTGCTATTGGAAGACGCATGTGACGGCAAATGCGCTAACACCGCGGCAGGCAATTCATCCGGCAAGGTAAAACGCAGATAGGCATTTTCCCAACGTGCATTGTCCAGCTGAAAATAACCATTGGCATCGGTGGTGGTTTCGGCACCACTACGCACCTGGCCACTGAGACTGTCGACCAGACTGACCGTCACATTTTCAATACCCGGCTCACCGCTGTCCTGAATACCATCCTCATTCAGGTCCAACCAGACGAAATTCCCTAAATCTACAAAATTACTCTTTGCCATATTGCCTCCAGTGTCTATACCGCCGCTATCTTGATGAAGCGGCTAAGCTATTCGATGCTGGAAAACATTCTAAACACAACCGGGCCAATAAAACATTGGACTAAAGGGCTGATTCAAAAATTTGCAACACCCCAACAATCCGTCCCGCACATTTCCAGCATAACCATCTAATGCTTACGCGGCACAGTTTATTGGCCGCCATCATCACCATAGCCAGCATATTTCATGCCCAAGACAGTGCCATGGTGCTATATTCTGAACAACCCCAAACACAACAACGGGATAACCACAAAAAACTTAATCATCAAAAAATTTGCTTGTATAAAACCCTCCCCCACAACACAAACATTTTTCCTGCCTTTGGGAAAAACATCCGGCGATTCCCAATCACCAGAAAGCCCACCACCCACAAAAAAGCCGCATCAACAAGGATGCGGCTTTGGGTTTGTTGCCAAGGCTCAGATCAGGCAACCATTGCCTGATCTAACAGCTCGGCTAATGGATTTTTTTGATAGCTGTCTACGCCAGTATCGGCCACAAAACTCTCGGCCTGCGCACCCACCAAGGTATCCAGATTATCCCCCACCGATAACAGCTCGGCCATGCTCGGCAGTTCCAACCCGGCTGCCGCCGCATCTGCTGCCGCTACCGCAAAATACACATCGGTCATATCCACTTCGCGACCATCGGCCATGGTGGCCGAACTGCGTTCCAGATGCAGATTACCATTTTCATCCAGCTCCGGAATCGCAACATAGTCTACCGCCAGGCTGGCAACACCCGCTTTAGCCAGTGTCATTAGCTCGCCGTCGTCGGTGACCTTATTGCTGTTCGCATCCTGCCAGATTAACAAGTCAGCAAATTGCGCATCGTTCAAATCAACCACACCGTCGCTGTTGCTGTCAAACCTGGCCAGTTTGGCAAAGCCATCGCCTTGGTTCAGACCACCGAATAATTCGCTAATGTTGTCGATATTGCCGTTATGGTTGTTATCAATTGCCAGAAAACCATCTTCGGAAGAAAGCCAGCCCGAGCCAAGAATTGTGCCATTCCCGATAAAATCAAAGCCACTCTCCACTTCCGCAGCAGCCAAGGTGTTAATACCATCCTGATTCAAATCAATCGCCAGTGGCGTTAAACCCACATCGACCGTATCATCATATTCACCTTCTTCCATATGTACCATATGAGTAAAGCCGCCCCAGTAAGCATCGGAATCTCGCGTGTCATCATTACCTTGATTCGTCGGCGACCAACGGCCTGACCAATCACCAAAATAGTTCGCTACCCATACCTTATACTCACCCGGTAATACGTCATAAGCGTAATAATGTTGTTGATGCACATTGACAATCATTTTGGCCGAGCCTTCAGAATAATCATAGACTCTCATGTAATAGTTATGCACAGGATGCTCATGCCCACCAAAATTTTGAATCCCATCGGGGGTCCGATAACCGTCATAACCATGATCATTCCACACCACACCGGCCAAGGTGGTTTTCTGTGTCATACCGGCATCAACATGGGTAATCTCATCACCGGCCTGCACCGCCACATAGGCCAGACCCGAATTGCGGTCAGCATCTGAGTCTTTAGTGTCATCTCCCCCTTGATTCGCACGGGTATGCATATAGCCGTCTTTATCAAATTTCACCGCATAATCGCCCGGCATGACACCACCAAAATAATAACTCCCATCCTCTGCGGTAACATCGCTTCTGCCGGTTGCAACATAGCGACCACTTTCTTTAACAAACAGTTCTACCGCAACCCCGCCAAGGCCGGTTTCATTAGCATCCTGTATCCCGTTTACCGTGATATCTCCATCCTGCACCACATCATGCCAGACATAATCACCAATAGAGCCGGCCTCCATCATGCCCGCATCCACCGAATAATTTTCATCGGTAGCAGCTAAGGTAATCACTTCCGTAAAGCCGGTATTCTGATCGGCATCCGAATCTAGGGCATCATTACCTTTATTCTGTCGGGTCAGGCCATAACCATCCGGGGTCACAAACTTCACCCGATAATCCCCCGCCACCAGGCCTTCAAATAAATAATCGCCATTGGCATCGGTTTGCTGAAACTTATTCAGATAGTTACCCTCACCATCGTACAACTCAACCCGCACACCGGCAAAACCCGATTCTTCGGCCGCGTCATAGCTGCCATTGCCATCGGTATCCAGCCACACCTTGTCACCCAGGGTGGCACCAATAATATAACCGGCATCAATGCTCAAATCTTCGCTGCCCGGTGTTAAGTTCACCACCTCGGAATAACCGTCGCTATCCACATTGCTGTCGGCCTCATCATCCCCTCCCTGATGACTGATGGTCTCCACCATGTCATCCGGCGACATAAACTGCACCCGATAATCACCCGGCAACACTTCACTAAATTGATACCGGCCATTGCTATCGCTAAAGGTACGGCTCACCAGTTTGCCGCCATCACTGATATCCAGCAGGCGCACTTCTACCCCTTCAATCCCCGGTTCACCCGCATCCTGAATGCCGTCACGGTCCTGATCATGCCACACCTTGTCACCCAGTGACACCAGTTTGGAACGTTCAAATAACCCTGCATCCACATGGTCTATCATATCGCCCAACTTGGTACTGAACACATGCGTATCTCCGCTCTCTCGATTCGCATCCGAATCTTTGGTGTCATCCACCCCCGGCGCATCCTGCTCGGTAAAGCGGCTGAACACATAGTCGTTACTGGTCGGCAGTTCAAAGTTCACATGGTAATCACCCGCACTAGGCGAATTCAAATAATAGTTACCCTCGGCATCGGTTACCGTGCTATCCACCACCGTGCTGCCCTGCATCAGCTTCACGGTAATATTTTCCATGCCCGGCTCGCCGTCATCCTGCCTGCCATCTGCATCGGTGTCATACCAGACCTTGTCCCCAATGCTCACTCCTTGATACAGCCCCGCATCCACCGATTGGTTATCCACCCCGGTCACCAAGGTCACCACGGTATAGCCACGCGCATCCGGATTGCTGTCTTTTTCAATATCGCTGCCTTGAGCCGCATCGCTGAAGATATAACCCTCACCACTGGGCGGGATAAAGCGCAGTTGATAGTTATCGGGTAACAGCTCACCAAATCCGTATTCCCCATGACTGTCGGTAAAGGTACGCTGCATCACCCCATCACGCCCGGTCAGGCGCACTTCTACCCCTTCAATCCCTGGCTCACCCGCATCCTGAATACCGTCATGGTCCAGGTCATGCCACACTTTGTCGCCCAGGCTGACCAGCTTGGCGCGCTCAAACAAACCGGCATCAATATCATCTATGGTGGTATAGCTGGCAATATCAAATTCATGGGTTTTACCGGTGTCTCTATTCGCATCCGAATCTTTGCTGTCATCTACTCCGGCGGCATTGTGTACCGTAAAGTGACTGAACACATAGTCATTGCTGGGCGGCAACACAAACTGCACCGAGTAACGCCCACCGTCATCCGGTGCCACCAGTTCATAATGCCCATCCGCATCGGACACAGCGGTCGCCACCACCCGATTACCGTCCAACAGCTTGGCGGTCGCACCGGCCACACCACGCTCACCGTCATCCTGCTGACCGTTACCATTCTGGTCCAGCCACACATAGTCACTGATCACCGTCGGCTTAAGATGCAGACCCGCATCATAATCACTATCCGACTCCACACCCTCGGCAATCGTAATCACCTCGCTGCGGCCTAACGTATCCGCATTCGAATCCAGGGTATGGTCCTCGCCCTGATGGCGTAGGGTAAACATATAGTGACTGCCGTCACGGGAGTAATAACTGGGTAATTGCGATAACAGCTCGGCAGGCAATTCATCCGGCAAAGTAAAACGCAAATAGGCATTTTCCCAACGTGCATTTTCCAGCTGAAAATAACCATTGGCATCGGTGGTGGTTTCGGCACCGCTACGCACCTGGCCACTGAGACTGTCGACCAGGCTGACCGTCACATTTTCAATACCCGGCTCACCACTGTCCTGAATACCATCCTCATTCAGGTCCAACCAAACGAAATTCCCTAAATCTACAAAATTACTCTTTGCCATATTGCCTCCAGTGTCTATACCGCCACTATCTTAGTCAGACGATAACTATTCGATGCTGGAAAACATTCTAAACACAACCGGGCCAATAAAACATTGGACTAAAGGGCTGATTCAAAAATTTGTTAGCCCAATAAGCCTCCCGCACATTTCCAGCATAACCATCTAATGCTTACGCGGCACAGTTTATTGGCCGCCATCATCACCATAGCAAGCATATTTCATACCAAAAAAACTTGTTTATTGCATTTGCAACAACACAATGAGATAACAGGAAAAAACATTGCGATTCAATCATATGCCAGTGTAAAATCTCCTCCCTTTGCGGCCATCACTTCCCACATTCAAGAAATGTACTATCCGCTATTCTCAGGCCAAGGAAAGCATATCAAGCGACACGGTTGCCTGCCAAACAATTAAACGCCATCCCAATCAAATGTACGCGTTGCCCTCCATATTTCTGGGCACAGGGCTTTTGCTGAATTTGCTGTAGTGCCGGATTAAAAGAGAGTTGCCGATACGTTTTTCGGCTACCCCATTTAAATCAGCCTAATGCCGTTTAAAATATCGCCACAACATTTTCTCAAATTCCACCAACAACAACACCGTGGAAGCCACCAGTATCACTCGCCCCCACTCTGCCCAGCTCATGGCGGTGGTAGCAAACAATGTCTGCATAGGGGGGAAATAAGTAAAGACCATTTGAATCAACAGTAATAACACAATGGCATACAACACATAACGATTGCCAAATATCCCGCTACGAGTCAGCGACGGTGCAAATAAATAACGCACGCTAAACAGATAAAACGCCTCAAACAACAGCAACGTATTTACCGCAATGGTTCTGGCCAGCTCAATCGAGGCCCCGTTTTCCCGCTCCCACAAAAACAGCCCAAAAGTACCCGCAGCAAGAATGAACGAAACCAATAAAATTCGCCAGCACAGAAAACCGGAAAGAATCGGTTCTTTAGGGTCTCGCGGCGGTCGCTTCATCACATGGCGTTCGGCAGGCTCAAACGCCAGGGTTAAGGCCAGGGTTACCGCGGTAATCATATTCACCCACAAAATCTGGGCCGGCGTAATCGGCAACAACCGCCCCAGCATAATGGCCGCAATAATGCACAACATCTGCCCACCATTGGTAGGGAGAATAAATAAGATGGATTTTTTCAGATTATCGTAAACGGTACGCCCTTCTCTGACCGCATGCGCAATTGAGGCAAAGTTATCGTCGGTCAGCACCATCTCTGCGGCTTCCTTGGCCACTTCGGTGCCTTTATTGCCCATGGCTACCCCGACATCGGCCCGCTTTAAAGCTGGCGCATCATTCACCCCATCTCCGGTCATCACCACCACCTCACCATTGGCCTGCAACGCTTCCACCAGATGCAATTTCTGCTCCGGCGAGACCCGGGCAAAAATATCGCATTCGGCAGCGGCTCGCTGCAACGCCTCCTGGCTCAATTTTTCCAGCTGATTACCGATCATCACCGCGCGGCCATCACCAATACCCATCTGCAGCCCGATGGCACTCGCGGTAATGCCATGATCACCGGTAATCATTTTTACCTGGATTCCCGCATCGCGGCAGGATTGCACCGCAGCGGTCGCATCGTCACGCGGCGGGTCTATAATTCCGACAATCCCCAATAAGGTCAAGCCACTGCCCACCTCATTAAAACTCAACGCTTGCACCCCGACATCCACCGGTTTAAATGCCAAGGCCAACAAACGCTGACCGGAAGCGGCCATCTGCGCCATCTGCATTTCCCAGTAACTCAAATCCAGCGACATATCCTCTCCCTGTACCCACTGACGGTGACACATCGTCAATACGCGCTCGGGAGCGCCTTTCAAATAAATAAAACCATGACCGCTATGATCGTGATGCAAGGTCGCCATAAAACGGTGTTGCGACTCAAAGGGAATTTCATCGATACGTGGATATTGCTTTTGCTCATGCTCTTGCAGCAATCCGGCCTTATGCGCCAGCGTTAACAGCGCCCCTTCGGTAGGATCACCATGCATCTGCCATTGATCGGCTTTTTCAATCAAGGTCGCGTCATTACATAACAGCGCGGCACGGGCAATTTCTTTTAACACTGGCAGCTCCTCACAGCTGACATCCTGTTGCTGCAGACAGAAGCTGCCATGTGGATCATAACCACTTCCACTGACCCGGCAGACACCCGCGCTAGTCACCACCGTCTGTACGGTCATCTCATTTTTAGTCAAGGTACCGGTTTTATCCGAACAAATCACCGTCACCGCCCCCAGTGTTTCTACCGCAGGCAAACGACGAATAATCGCATTCTTGCGTGCCATACACTGTACCCCTATGGCCAGGGTAATGGTCATAATTGCGGGCAACCCTTCGGGAATACCGGCCACCGCCAGCCCCACCGCCGCCATAAACATCTGCTCCAGCGGAAACTGATACACAAAATGGCCAAAGACAAAGGTCAGCAACGCAATCAACGCAATGGCCATGGTCAGCCAGCGAGAGAACTGCGACATCTGGCGCAACAGTGGCGTGGTCAGCTTATGCACACGAGACAACATACCGCTGATACGGCCGATTTCGGTACGGTCACCGGTAGCCACCACCACACCATGCCCCTGCCCGGAGCTAACCAGCGTGCCGGAAAATGCCATACAACGGCGATCACCGACAGCCGCATCCAACGCCACCGCTTCACAATGTTTTTCGGCCGGCAATGATTCACCGGTCAGCATGGCTTCTTCTATGCGCAGCTCATGGTTCTTAAATAAACGCAGATCGGCGGGTACTTTATCACCGGACTGTATCAACACCACATCACCGGGCACCAGCGTATCGGCCGGCTGTGTCACAAAATAACCATCGCGTTTCACCATCGCTTGTTGTGACAGCATCTGGCTGATGGCATCCAGCGCTTTTTCGGCCTTACCTTCCTGAATATAACCAATCAACGCATTAATCACTACCACGCCAAAGATCACCGCACTATCTATCCAGTGTCCCAACAGCGCGGTAATCCCTCCCGACAACAGCAACACATAAATCAACAGATTATGAAACTGCTCCAAAAAACGCTGCAACGAGGTTTTTCGTTTAGCCGGGCGTAACCGATTGGCCCCAAAACGACGCAAGCCGTCCGCGACCTGATCTTGCGTCAGGCCCGAATCCTGTGTGCCCAGGTGAGTCATCACCTCATCACTACTGAGCACATGCCATGATACAACTTTGCTGTCTTTATCAGACATAGCACACACTCACTTTCTGCACCCCAGGTTGGAAAATGTGATTACAGATCGATTCTACTGCATAAAGCCTTGAATTTATATCACTGTCCCACAGTTTTTATAAAAAACCAAGCAACCAATTTAAGCACGTTAAGCACGCCCGCCACCACTTATCGGACAAATCTACAGTTTAACGCCCCAATAGTTCACGCCAGCATAGGGCTGTTATATAGTTTGCTTCGGTATGAATTTAACGAGGTTTCCGTCATGGCCAGCTATGTGTTACGTATTACCCACCCCAATAAACCGACTAAACATGTAGCAATCAAGCGACTGGTCGCCATACGCGCCGAGCACGGTACCGAATACACCCTGCTGGACAGCAGTGGCCAACAGCCGATTAACGATGCCACCTTGCTGCGTGCGGGCTCATCACTGGCCATTCAGACCGACGGCAAAAAAGTGCTGTATATCAGCAAATTCTTCAACAGCGGGATAGACGCCACCTTCCATACCGCCGACAGCCCGGCCACGCCTCAGCCCACCCCCGAAGCGGCCACCCCCTATCAACCCACGGTCGCCGCCACACCCGCCTCACCCCCAGCACAGCCACGCGCCAGCGAACCTCAGACCCCGGCCGATAACGACAGTGGCATGTTTGATAGCTGGAATATGGGTGGCAGTATGGGTGGCAGTATGGGTGGCCTGTTACTGGGCGGTGCCGGTCTGCTGGGTCTGGGCGCCATTGCGGTGGCGGCCAGCAAAGATGATGACGACGACAATACCTCCGGCGGATCAAGCAGCGGCAACAGTCTGGTCACCGGCACCGTTACCGCTGGCCCACTGCTGGCCGGACATGATCTAAAGATCAAACTGTATCAGGCACTCTCCAACAACAGCCCCGATAGCAACAACCCGCTGGTGGGTGAAACCACCATTGACGCCAACGGCCGCTTCCGTCTGCAAACCGACTATGACGGTGTCATCATTGCCCATGTTTATAGCACCAATGCCGATAACGATGATTATGACGATGAGATCAGCGGCGATAAAAATCTGGCCACCGACCTATATAGCAGCGCCGTCAAACTGAATGGCAGCGACCTGGAGATTCAGGTTAACCCGCTGACCACCTTAGCCTATAAAAAAATCACCGAGCAAAGCCTGCTCACCGACGACGGCGTTAACAACAGCAACAGCGCCATTGCCCATGCGTTTAACATCAACGATTTACATAGCGAGATAACTACCGTCAACGATAACGCTAACTTTAATGGCGCCAATGGGCTGAATAATGCCGAACAATACGGCGCCGCACTGGCCATTCTCTCCGCACTGGATCAGCAGAGTGGCAGCATTCAAACCGCCATCGACAATCTGGCCGCCGGTATTACCCTCAGTGGCCAGCAGGCCAGCCTCAACAGCAGCGCCCAACAAACCTGGCAGCAGGGACTGCAGCACTACCTAGACAATAACCCCAGCAGCAGCAAAGGGTTTTTAGTCATCACCTCCGACACCAGTGAAAGCGTTGCCCAAACCCTAGGCAGCAGCACCGCCTATACCGCCCAGGCCTTAGGTGAAGGGGCCATCGCCTACAGCATCAATGGCGGCGATGCGGCTTTATTCAATATCGGCAGCCTGAGCGGCAATATCAGCTTCAAAAGTCCCCCCGAGCCCGGCAGTTATCGCTTCTCGGTTGATGCCATAGACAACAGCGGCAATACCAGCAGCCAGGACGTGACCCTGACCGTCACCGCCGTTACCGACACCACCCCTCCCAGCTTTAGCTCCGCCACCAGCGCCACCGCCATTAACGAAGGCAGTGGCAGCAACCAGATGATTTACGATGCCGATGCTACCGATGATTCGGGAACAGTGAGCTACAGCCTCAAAGCCAGCGGCGATGGCAGCCTCTTTGACATTGATAGCAGCACCGGTGAAGTCACCCTGACCGAAGATCCCGACTACACTCAGCACAGCAGCTATCGCTTTACCGTCATCGCCAGTGACCCGAGTGGTAACAATGCCGAACAAACCATTACTCTGCCGATTTTAAAAGTCGACAGTAACGGCCCTAGCGTTAGCAACCTGACAATGATCAGTGACGATGCAAGCAATGGTTATTTGAGCACCGAAGATACTGTGAACATCCTAGTCAGCATGGATGAAAACACGCTCGTTAGCGGCACACCAACATTGAACTTGAATATTGGTAACACCACCAAATCCGCGAACTATCAAAGTGGCAGCGGCTCCAAGGAGCTGCTATTCCGTTATACCTTGGAGCAAGGTTTAAACGATAGCAACGGCATCAGCATTGATGCCAACAGTCTATCGACCAGCGGAGGTTCCCTACAAGACAGTGCTGGTAATAATGCCAACCTGAGCCATAGCGCACTCAGTGACGACAGTAATTTCAAAGTCGATACTAACGCCCCCGAGGCCGCTTTAGTAAATCCGGTGCCGATACAATTGGAAGCGCTGAATCACAACACAGGGGCAGATAGCATGCCCCATATCACCACTATTGGCGACAATGGTGAATATGTAGTGGTCTGGCGTGGGGAAGACAGTAATGACAAACACAGCATTTTTGTACAACGTTTTAATGCGGATGGCAATACCAATGGCTCGGTTAGCCAGTTAACGGCTCAGAACCGCCCTAATGCCGCAGATTATGAACCAGAAGTTGCCGCCCTCGGCAACAGTGGTGCATTTGCGGTCAGCTGGATAGATTACAGTGATGCAGGCGATAGAGAAATCAAGGTACAAAAATTTAACAGCAATGGCGGCACTGCCTCAGATGCGCCGGTCAGTATCGCATCCTTTGCGGCCACCTTTGACCTTCCACAAGAGGTTGCGCCTAAAATTGCCGCCACCGGTAACGATGGGTCGTTTGTAATTGCCTGGTCAGCGGTTGACACCGCCTACAATGTCATTACACAACCACCACTGCGCAGCCTGTATCTGCAAAAATTTAACAACAGCGGATCACTAGATGGTGAAGTCATACAATTTAAAGTTAACGGTAATAGTAGCTTTGACTACAACCCGGAAATCAACGCACTCAACAATGGTGATTTAGTTCTCACGTGGTCTGGTCTTGATACCGATCTCGACCAAAGTATTTATGTGCAACACTTTGACAGCGATGCCACAGCCAAAGGTGATGCGATTAAACTAGACGTCTCTGACCGTCGGGATGCGTCCCCTCAGCTGAGTGAAGTAGGCACAAGCGGCAAATATGTTGTTAGTTGGATGGGAGTCGATAGTGATACGGGCCATGACAACAGCATTTTTGTACAACTGCTTAATGCCGATGGCAGTACCAGCGGCAACAGCATGGTGCAACTGGAAGCCAACAACAAAACCGATGGCACCGACAGCGACGTTAAGATCGCAGCACTCGGTGATGATGGCCGCTTTGCCATTGTTTGGCAGGGTGATAACAGCGAAGGTGGCAACGACTCAACCAGTATTTATGTGCAATTATTTAATGCCGATGGCAGCCGCAATGGCAACCAGGCCATACAACTTGATGCGCGGGGTACCAATGGAACCGCTAATCAACAGGCACAGATTCAGGCCGTCAACTCGGATGGAGACTTTGTCGTCGCTTGGCAAGGCAGCGATTTTGAAGGTGATAGCAGTATTTATCTACAACGTATTAACGCCGATGGCAATCTTGATGGCTCACAAATAAAGCTGGAGCCACCCTACCAATTGCAGGGTTCCGATAGTCACCCAGCACTCTCAGCACCGGCTAACGACGGCAACTTTGTGGTCAGCTGGCAAGGCCTGGATGCCCAGGGTGATGACAGTGTGTTTGTACAATCATTCAATGCCGACGGTTTAGCCAGTCGCGTCAATCAAGCCAATAAAAGCATTCAAGTTGGCGAAAGTGTTAACGTGAAAAGTACAGAAAATGGCTCACTCTATTTGGTCAACAGCACACTATCGACCAGCGATTTCCTGGCTGATATTGCCCGGAACCAGACAAACGAAGACTTATCGTTTCCTTATTCCTGGTCTGAAATTGAAACCACGGCCGATACGCTAACCGAACTATCCAGCAATGGACTGATTCCTGGAGACTACCAAGTTTATGCTACCGATAGTGCCGGTAATTTAAGCAGCGCTGCCGATTATATGGTGCATGTTAGCGCCGTTAGAAACGTAGAACTAACCGCAGCAAATGGCGCCATTGCTTCAAAGCTAGGTGTGGGAACGAGCATTAATGCAACCGTTACCCTATCTGACAACGTCAATGTCAGCGGTAGCCCACAACTGGCGTTAGATATTGGTGGCAAAACCGTCCAAGCCGATTATCAATCCGGTTCGGGCAGCAAACAGCTCATCTTCAAATACACGATTCAAGCTGGCGACAATGACACAGACGGCATTGCGATTATTGCCGATGGGCTTTCACTCAATGGCGCCACCATCAGCGAGGCAGTCACCGATGGTGAAACTTTGGACAATTTTAATTTTCAGGGTGTTAGCAGTAACATCGATTACCGCGTCGATACCAGCGGCCCAGTCGTCAGTTTTGCATCGGCAGGACATATCAGCACCAGCGATAGCATCAGCATTATCAGCGATGAACCCGCCACCACCGTCTATCTGGTTAACAGCCAACAGGCAACACAAATCAACAGCGTATCGGATATTGAGGCACTGGAGGATGCACAATGGAATTCATCAACCACTTCTGTACTATCCAGTGACGGGCTAACCCCCGATGCGAGTTACCAGCTATTTGCTGTTGATGCACTCAATAACTTCAGTAGCAGCCCATCAACCGACAGCATCACCCTAGACTCAGAGATAGACAGCAGTGTCGTCATCTTTGATCTGCTATCCGGTGTTTCATCGGCACACAGCAATCGTATATTTGATGCCGACACCAGCTATACCATTTACATTCGTGCCGACAGCACCAGCAGCGAACTTATCACCAACCTTATTCCTAGCGATACATCGTGGGGAGACTGGCGTGGGGCCAATAATCTAGGCAGCGATGACAAAGTGATTCTGGTCGGTAACAACGCCGACATAATCGGAGAAAACAAGGGCAAGGTTGATAACGTATCAATCGGCAGCAAAAGCATCATCTGGCAAACCAGTAACAATGCCACGGCGGGGAAAATTACAAATCTGTCTGGCTACGTCACTCGCGCTACTGCGAATCTAACTGCACCAACCGGGGTCAAGCTATGGATCGGCACTTGGAGCAATGTCAACTCAGGCCAAACCCTAGATGCGGTGTATTTAACCAATATTCCAGCGGGGCTACTGACATCACAGGGACTTAGCTAATACCTAATGGTGTACAGAGTGCACCATTCTATGATCCGACTCTCGTCAAGCTTTGTAGGTCGGGTTAGGCGCATCAAGCATAGTGATTGGAAGCAAACACGTTATTCGCCGTAACCCGACATTGGAGCGGAAACCTTTAGAATGTCGGGTTACGATGCACGTAAAGATAGGGGTGCCATTTTTGGTACGGCGAGCGCATCTAACACGACCTACAATTTTGGGTATTACACCAACTCATATAATGCATTAACCAACTGCGCCTGATCGGCTAAACCGGTTGGAATAGCCTCCATGGTTTCAGCAATAACGGTTTCTGTATTTTCACCGCCAAGCAATCCATCCAATGAGCCCTCGCCCGCCAGCAGCTCCGCCATGCTCGGCAAGTCAACACTGGCCGCGGCCGCATCTTCTGCCGCTACCGCAAAATACACATCAGTCATATCCACCTCGGAACCATCGGCCAGCGTGGCCGAACTGCGCTCCAGATGCAAGTTGCCGTTTTCATCCAGCTCGGGCAGTTCCACATAGTCCACCTTCAGGCTAACTACACCCGCATCACTTAATGAACGCAATTCTCCGTCATCGGTCAGCTTGTTGTTGTTGGCATCCTGCCAGATGGTCAGTTCGGAAAAACGCACATCATTGGCATCAACCACACCGTCACCATTACTATCAAAATCGGCCAGTTTAGCGAAACCGTCACCTTGATTGAAGCCACCGAACAACTCATTCAGATTATCGATATTGCCATTGCCGTTGTTATCAATGGCCAGAAAACCATCTTCAGAAGAGAGCCAGCCAGAATGAATAGTCTGACCATTCCCCAATAGGTCAAACCTCGCCTCGCTACTATCGTAAGCCAAGGTTTGAATACCGTTCTGGTTGAGATCAATCACTAAAGGTGTCAACCCAACGTCCCATTGATCCTGCACATCACCAGCCGAAACCGTAATCACCTGAGACGACATCGCCAAAACCTCGCAACCTCCATAGCACCACCAACCAGATAGAGAAATATCAGAGTCTTTTGTATCATCGGAACCTTGATTGCCAGGCGCATTACCCCCACCGTGTGTAATCGACCAATCCCATGTTGCAATCGTATACCTACCAGGTAAAACATCGAAATGATATTCACCCGCCCCATTTGACTGTGTCGAATACTCATATCCACCAAGGTTAGTTGCGTAAGTCAACTGAGTAGGATTTGGTTGTTTAATCAGCCAAACTGGTGCAGCCATCGCATGATCGTATGGAGAACCATCTTGAATACCGTTTGTGCCCCACTGAGGAGTCCAGTCATACCATGTATAATCACCTATCCGTGCAGTTTGCGACATGCCAGCATCGATGGTATCAATATGCTCATTTGCATTTATAGAGACATAGGCCAATCCCGTGTTCCGGTCGGCATCAGAGTCCTTGGAATCATCATTCCCCTGGTTTTGATAAGTAAGGAGATAGCCACCTTTGGCAAACTTAACCGCATAATCGCCTGGTTCCAAACCACCGAAGTAATATGCGCCATCGGCTTGTGTGGTTTGAGGTGCATCATCGGTTGGAACATATTTTCCCCATTGGTCTTTAACATACAGGGTAACGGTAACACCAGCTAAACCACTTTCATTATCATCTTGCAGGCCATTTAGAAATACATCTCCATCCTGCACGACATCATTCCAAACATAATTGCCAATCGAACCGCCTTCATATATCCCGGCATCAATTTTCAAGTTATCGCCATCTAAGGTAAACACATCGGTATAGCCATCGCTATTCACATCCGAGTCTTTGCTGTCATTGGTCTTATCCTTGACGGTAAAACCATGGGTGGCATCCGGCACATCAAATTTCACCCGGTAGTCTCCATGCGGCAGGTCTTCAAAGGCATAATGCCCGGCCTGACCATCCGCCGGATTATCCTGCGTCACCGTCGTCATAAATGGCGTACTTTCACCGGCTTTATACAGTTCCACACTTAACCCATTGATACCACTCTCCGTTTTATCCTGTACCCCGTCACCATCACTATCCAGCCAGACGTAATCGCCCAGCATGGTGTCATAGTGCATGCCAGCATCCACATCCAGGTTAGACTCACCAGCGGTTAAAGTAAATTTTTCCGAATAACCGGCGGCATCCACGTTACTGTCCAATGCCCCATCACCACCCTGGCCATTCGGGCTGAAGAAATAGCCCGATCCCGCCGGGGCTATCACCCTCACCTGATAATCTCCCGGCAACAGCTCATTAAAACTATATTTACCGTTAGTGTCGGTTTCGGTGCGCTGCAACAAATCACCCGCGTCATCCAGCAATCGGACTTCCACGCCCTCAATACCGGCCTCGCTGCTGTCCTGAATGCCATCTTTATCCGCGTCATACCAGACATAATCCCCCAGCGTGGCCAACTGAGCGCGCTCATACACACCGGCGTCAATATGATCAACCCGTTCCCCCAGTGCCAGGCTGACACTATGCGTTTCACCGGTGTCCCGATTCGCATCCGAGTCTTTGGTATCATCCACGCCCGGCGCATCCTGCTCGGTAAAGCGGCTGAATACATACTCGCTTGGCAATTCAAATTTCACCGAATAGCTACCGGCCTGGTCATGGCTTAAATAATAATAGCCATTATCGTCCGTGGTGGTGGTCGTCACCGCGGTGGCGCCCTGCATCAGTTTTACCGTGACCCCGGCCACGCCAGCCTCACCCGCATCCTGCCTACCATCTGCGTCAACGTCATGCCAGACAAAGTCGCCAATGCCCACCCCTTTGACCAAACCGGCATCCACCGACAGATTACTCACCCCGGGCACCAGACTGATCGTATCGGTATAACCGTTGCTATCGGCATTGCTGTCTTTTTCACTATCACTGCCCTGCTGTTTATCGCTGAACATATAGCCTTGATCGCGCGGGGCAATAAATCTCACCTGATAATCCCCCGGCAACAACTCATCAAACCGATATTCCCCCTCGGCATCGGTAAAGGTACGCCGTTCCATCGCACCATCGCCATTCAACAGGCGCACTTCCGCATTGGCCACACCGGATTCACCGGCATCCTGAATGCCGTTGTAGTTGCTGTCATGCCAGACCTTATCTCCTAACGACACCAGTTGATCGCGCTCGTATAAGCCAGCATCAACATCATCCACCGTCTCCCCGCTGATCAGGGTAAAGCTGTGCGTTTTACCGGTATCCCGGTTGGCATCCGAATCTATGCTGTCATCCACCCCAACCGCATTCTGTTCGGTAAAACGACTGAACACATAGTGATCGCCGGTAGGCAACGCAAACTGCAGATAATACTCACCACCTTGAGGCGCCACCAGCTGATAGCTGCCATCTGCCGCCGAGGTGGTGCGGCTGATCTCGGTGTTGCCCTGCATCAGTTTTACCGTGGCACCGCCGACGCCGCTTTCACCGCTGTCCTGCTGACCATTGCCGTTACTGTCCAGCCACACATAGTCCCCAATCTGGGTGGGCTTGATTTTAACGCCCGCATCATAGTTCAGATCGGTATCGCTATCCTCGGCAAGATCAATCCGCTCACCACGTCCCAACGCATCCACATTGGAGTCGGTGGCACGGTTACCGCCCTGTGCCTGCTCGGTAAATTCATAATAAGCACTGCTGGCCGGAAAATGACTGGGCGCTTGAGATAACAGACTACTGGAAAAATCATCCGGCAACGTAAAGCGTAGATAGGCATTTTCCCAACGCACATTATCCAGCTGGAAATAACCATTCGCATCACTGGTCACCTCAGCGCCACTGCGCACCTGACCACTGACACTGTCCACCAGGCTGACCGTAACATTCGCGATTCCCGGTTCACCGCTATCCTGAATCCCGTTTTCATCCAGGTCCAGCCAAACAAAATCCCCCAGGGTTGCAAAATTACTCTTCGCCATCATTATCTCCAGTCGCAGCCGTGGCCATTAGCTCACCGCAAAGTTATGTTCATCACGCTGGAAAACAGTCTAAGAAACTTCAACCTAAAAAACCATTGGACTAAAGGGCCGATTTGAAAATTTATCTCCCCCCATCATCCATACCGTTCCAGCACAGGCCGCCATCGCGACCACACCCCCAGCTTTCAAGCAGATTTCATGCCCAAATAACCCTTTAACCACAGAACAAACATGCCATAAGAAATAGGCCATCAAAACAACAGACAACCATAAAACCCTATACAATCAATCGCGCAAAAAGGGATTATTTCCCTCCGCCACCTATCGTTTCTCAAACCTGGGAAATTTAAGCACCCGAGGTTCCTGCTATCCGGAATGCACTCACCACCCAATGGCCCTCCTAGACGTTGCGCCCGTTAAGGCACCACTTATCGGACAAATCTACAGTTTAACGCCCCAATAGTTCACGCCAGCATAGGGCTGTTATATAGTTTGCTTCGGTATGAATTTAACGAGGTTTCCGTCATGGCCAGCTATGTGTTACGTATTACCCACCCCAATAAACCGACTAAACATGTAGCAATCAAGCGACTGGTCGCCATACGCGCCGAGCACGGTACCGAATACACCCTGCTGGACAGCAGTGGCCAACAGCCGATTAATGATGCCACCTTGCTGCGTGCGGGCTCATCACTGGCCATTCAGACCGACGGCAAAAAAGTGCTGTATATCAGCAAATTCTTCAACAGCGGGATAGACGCCACCTTCCATACCGCCGACAGCCCGGCCACGCCTCAGCCCACCCCCGAAGCGGCCACCCCCTATCAACCCACGGTCGCCGCCACACCCGCCTCACCCCCAGCACAGCCACGCGCCAGCGAACCTCAGACCCCGGCCGATAACGACAGTGGCATGTTTGATAGCTGGAATATGGGTGGCAGTATGGGTGGCAGTATGGGTGGCAGTATGGGTGGCCTGTTACTGGGCGGTGCCGGTCTGCTGGGTCTGGGCGCCATTGCGGTGGCGGCCAGCAAAGATGATGACGACGACAATACCTCCGGCGGATCAAGCAGCGGCAACAGTCTGGTCACCGGCACCGTTACCGCTGGCCCACTGCTGGCCGGACATGATCTAAAGATCAAACTGTATCAGGCACTCTCCAACAACAGCCCCGATAGCAACAACCCGCTGGTGGGTGAAACCACCATTGACGCCAACGGCCGCTTCCGTCTGCAAACCGACTATGACGGTGTCATCATTGCCCATGTTTATAGCACCAATGCCGATAACGATGATTATGACGATGAGATCAGCGGCGATAAAAATCTGGCCACCGACCTATATAGCAGCGCCGTCAAACTGGATGGCAGCGACCTGGAGATTCAGGTTAACCCGCTGACCACCTTAGCCTATAAAAAAATCACCGAGCAAAGCCTGCTCACCGACGACGGCGTTAACAACAGCAACAGCGCCATTGCCCATGCGTTTAACATCAACGATTTACATAGCGAGATAACTACCGTCAACGATAACGCTAACTTTAATGGCGCCAATGGGCTGAATAATGCCGAACAATACGGCGCCGCACTGGCCATTCTCTCCGCACTGGATCAGCAGAGTGGCAGCATTCAAACCGCCATCGACAATCTGGCCGCCGGTATTACCCTCAGTGGCCAGCAGGCCAGCCTCAACAGCAGCGCCCAACAAACCTGGCAGCAGGGACTGCAGCACTACCTGGACAATAACCCCAGCAGCAGCAAAGGGTTTTTAGTCATCACCTCCGACACCAGTGAAAGCGTCGCCCAAACCCTAGGCAGCAGCACCGCCTATACCGCCCAGGCCTTAGGTGAAGGGGCCATCGCCTACAGCATCAATGGCGGCGATGCGGCTTTATTCAATATCGGCAGCCTGAGCGGCAATATCAGCTTCAAAAAGTCCCCCCGAGCCCGGCAGTTATCGCTTCTCGGTTGATGCCATAGACAACAGCGGCAATACCAGCAGCCAGGACGTGACCCTGACCGTCACCGCCGTGGCCGACACCACCCCTCCCAGCTTTAGCTCCGCCACCAGCGCCAACGCCATCGAAGAAGGCAGCGGCAGTAACCAGACAGTCTATAATGCCCAGGCCTCGGATGACTCCGGCACCGTCAGCTATAGCATTAAGGCCAACAGCGGGGATGCCCAGGCATTCAGCATTGACAGCAGCAGCGGTGAGGTCACCCTGCTGGAAAACCCGGATTACACCCAGCATGACAGCTATCGCTTTACCGTGATCGCCAGCGATGCTGGCGGCAACACGGCAGAGCACACCATTACCCTACCCATTCTCAGCATAGACAGAACCGGCCCCGCTATAGACAGCATTACGCTCAGCAGCAATGATGCGCCTAACAGCTATCTGGCGGCTGGCGATACGATTACAGCAACGCTAAGAATGAGCGAAGTCACCCAAGTCAGCGGTACCCCACAGCTTAACTTAAGCATTGGCAGCGAGAGTAAAACCGCCGATTACCAAAGTGGCAGTGGTTCCCGAGAACTGGTCTTTAGCTATAGCATAGAAGCAGACCTGAATGACAGTGATGGTATCAGCATTAACGCCAACAGCCTGTCAAGCAATGGCGCCAGCCTGACCGATGCTGCCGGCAACAACGCCACATTAACGCATGGCGAAGTCGAGGCCGATAGCAATTACAAGGTGGATAGTAGCGCCCCTGACGCCCGATTAATCGCAACCAGCAGCAATCAACACCAGGCCGATAACGACACCGCTAACAGCTATCTACACGATAAAGCAGCGCAGATTATCTCGACAGCCAACCATGACCTGGTGATCTGGCAGGCACAAAAATCCGATGGCCATTATGCATTACAAGTGCAGCAGCTCAATACCGATGGCAGCAGTAACGGCTCGCCGCTGACGCTGGATAAAAACACCAGCAACTCCAACAATACCGGACAAGCCCTGGCCGTTACTCAATTAAGTAACGATGGCAGTTTTGCTGCCACCTGGGAACAGCTTCTGAACAATCTGGGAGAGCGGGAAATTCTGGTACAACGCTTTGATGCCGACGGCAACGCAACAGGCAGCACCTTCCAGACTTCGGCCTATGCCTCCCCCGTCAGCAGCTTAAACGGCCCACCTCAAATCAGCAGCATAGGCTCCGATGGCAGTTATGTGGTGGTCTGGGATCAATACACCCGCGCCTTAAAAGATCAGTTTGATCTGGCACCACGCGAAATTCAGGTCCAGTCTTTTGATAAAGATGGCAATGCCTCCGGCAACACCACCAGCCTGAGCATTGCGGCCGATAGAGTCAATGCCGATTTTTCCCCCAGCGTGATTAATATCGGTGACAGCGGTGAGTTTGCCGTCGCCTGGCAGGCAAAAGACGCGCAAGGCATGAGCATCATCCAGTTACAAAAATTTGGCAGCAATGGCCAGAAATCTGGTGATGCTATGACGCTGGAAGTCCCTGAGAGCAGTCTAACCAGCCAGAACAACAAACCACCCACACTGACAGCGATTGAATCGGATGGAGGTTTTGTTGCCAGCTGGACCGGCACCTTCAGCAACAGTTCGTTTAATAATGCGGTGTTGATACAGAAATTTGATAACAATGGCAGCCCAACCACCAATGCGCCGGTCATGCTGCAAACCAATCAGGCCGGCGGCGATAATCAACCCGTCGTGGCGGGTTTAACCAATGGCGAATTTGCGGTTGCCTGGCAAGGCAGCAATAGCGCCAATGGTCACAATATTTTTGTCCAGACCTTCTTTGCCAACGGCACCGCCTCCAGCAGCCAACCACTACAACTGGATATCAACGATGTCCCGGCGGTTAATGCCGACAACAGTAATCCGCAGTTACTGGCCTTAGCCGATGGCGGGTTTGTTGTCGCCTGGCAAGGCAAAGACAGCCCCAGCAATCACGGCGACAGCAGTATTTACCTGCAACAATTTGACAGCAATGGCTCAAGCAGCGGCTTAGCGCAAGTGATGCTGGAAGCCAATGGCATGACTAACGGCAATGACAGTCGTCCACAATTGGCCCCGCTTGGCAACCAGGGAGATTACCTGGTCAGCTGGCAAGGCCAGGATCGTTCGGGAGTAGAAGGCGTATTCAGCCAAAAAATTCAGGCGGATGGTACGCCGGCAGTCACCGAGATTAATCGGTTAGTCGCCCAACCCGGCGAGAGTGTGCATGCCAGTTCATCGGATAGCGGCACCCTATACCTGATACATGAGCAGCATACCATCAGCACACTGAGTGACATTCAAAACATGAGTGCCAGCAATACCCTGACCGAAATCCCCGTCACCCAGGCAGATAGCGAGGTGACACTACAACTGCCACAAAGCCTGGTCCCGGGGGAATATCACTTATATGCCGCCGATAGCGCCGGTAATGTGGCGCCATCCTCACAAAGCGTTATCGTCTCCGGCATTAACAACGTGACGGTTAGCGGGGCTCAGGGAGCCATAGATAATGTGCTGGGCAGTGGGGCAACATTAATGTTAACCGCCACTCTCAATGGTGAGGCCAGCATTAACAGCCCAAGCTCCGATCCGCTGACACTGGATATTATGCTAGGAGATAAAATAGTTGCTGCCGACTATCAATCCAGCAGTAACAACAATGGCAATACCGAAATACTGTTTGCCTATCAGATCGAAAAAAACCAGGTGGATACCGATGGTGTCTCAATTATGGGGGACAGTCTACGAGGTGGCAGCATTACCCTGGACGGCAACGAACTGCCACGTTATTTCAGCTATGTTGACGATGACAACAGCCTGCTGATTGATGGCGAAGCCCCGCAGGCATTGCTGATAAGTAATGAGATAATCGGCCTGGGCGATGAAGTCCAGGTCAGCAGCGGCGAGAATGCCACGATATATCTGATTAACAGTGAGATAGACTTTACTGCGATTGAGCAATATGATGAGCTGGCGGCCAGCAATCAAGCGGCCCAAGTTAGCGTAGTCGGCGGTATCAGCGAAGCCATTGATACCACCGCTCTAGAACTGGGCAACTACCAACTGTATGCCTCCGATAGTCTTAGCAACCTATCGGATGCCAGTGACATCGAAGTCACCATCCAGCCTAAGGCCAATGTGGTATTTGATCTGGTAGCAGGCGTTTCCTCAGCACATAGCGACCGCAGCTTTGATGCCAACACCAGTTATAACATTTATGTCCGGGTAGACAGCGATACGCAAACGCTGTCCAGTGATGGCAACGGTCCGAACAATAGCAGCTGGGGCAGCTGGAGCGGTGCCGAAAACCTGGGCAGCGATGACCGGCTGGTATTGGTGGGTAACGGCAGCGCTATCCAGGATAAAACCCAGCAATCGGTCACCGCAGCGGTCTGGAACAGCCAGGGCTATTTCTGGACTCAGGCCAGCAAGGCCGACAGTTTTGCCGCCAAGTTTACCGGCAGCGGCCAGTTCGCTCGCCAATGGAATAACCACAGCAGCCAGCTGGATCTCTGGTCAGGCAAATGGAGCAGCCCGAATAACAATGCCAGCTTTAGTATGAATGATATTTATCTGACCGACATGCCGGCCAACATACTCACCAGCCAAGGGCTGGCGTAAAACCCGTTTGGACAAATAAAGGGGGGCATGGCATGCCCCTACATCTAAAAAAAGGGAAGCCGAGGCTTCCCTTTCGATAAAACAACGCAGGTGAAGATTAGATACCGAACAAGGCCGCTTCATCCAGTGCGCTGGCCAAAGTGGTTAACACCCCGCTCTGGCCATCTACCGATTCCGCCTCAACCGCACTCTGCATCACCGGTCCCATGTCCTGCTCCAGTATACCGTCACCGCTTAACAGCTCGCCCATATCCGGCAGCGCTACCCCTTGGGCCTGCGCTTCTTCAGCCGACACCGCAAAGTAGACATCTACCATATCAATACTGCTGCCATCGGCCAAGCTCGCTTCGGAATGCTCCAAATGCAGATTACCTGCGGCGTCCACTTCCGGTTTGACGTCATAATCTACCGTCAGGCTATCCACACCCGCCTGCTCCAGGCTTTGTAGCTCACCCTCGTCGGTAACCTTATCTTCATTCGCATCCTGCCACAGCAGCAGTTGATCAAAATCGGCATCTTGGGCATTCACCTGACCATCACCGTTAGTATCGAAAGCCGCCAGTTTGCTAAAACCTTCACCCTGATATAGACCACCAAACAACTCATCACGATTATCGATCTGGCCATTCTGATTGCTGTCTATCGCCAGGAATGCATCTTCACCGCTTAACCAGCCGGAGTGCACACCGACGCCGGTATTTAATAAATCAAACACCGAGCCGCTGTCTTGCATAGCCACGGTCTGGATACCATCGTTATTCAGATCCAAGGCAATCGGGCTGGTAGTTGCATTCCAGGCATGATCAATCACCTCACCCGGCTCCAGGGTATAGATATTGGAATATACCGTCTTGGCCGGTGATTGATGGCGCGAACGGGTCCAGTCATTATCGCGTGAATCATTACCCTCACCACTGATACGCCCATCTTTATTTGCATAATTTTGATACGGAATCACAAAACCTTCACGACCACCAAAGTTGGCCCGAATATTGTTTTTAAACGCACTATTGGTATGATTCCAGTCAAATTTGATACGATAGGCACCAGGCTCCAGATTATCAAAGGCATAGCTGACACTATGGAAGTATTCGCTCTCTACCGTCTGGAAGGTTTTGGCCTCATTATCCCATTTTTGCAACTGAAACAATATCTGATCGCCCCAAGCAACATCGGTTGAAATATTAGTTTTATAGTCGGTCGCCTTATAGATACCATCACCTTCTTCCCAGGACAACCCCCAGGCACGCTGGACCGGACGCCAGTCTCCAAATGACCTGCCACCCAGTGTCGCCGCCTCAACCAGTCCCGCATCCAGGGTGGAGACTTTATTCACCACATCAATCGTGGTACTGGCACTGTAGTAACCGCTATCATCTTTCATTGCATCCGAATCTATGCTGTCATCACCGGCATTCTCCTGGGTAAATGAATAACCATCCGGTTGCGTAAACTGCACCTTGTATTCACCGTGCGGCAGGTTTTCAAACTTATAGTGGCCATCCTGGCCGTCAATATTGCGTGTTTGCTGACTGGACACCTCTATCCAGCTGCTACCCACTTTTTCATACAAGGTGGCCGTAACATCATTGATCGCCGATTCGCCCGTATCCTGCAGACCATTACCCTCGGTCAGCACAATCTGCTTACCATCCGCATCGGTCAGCGCCTGACCATTTGATTTTGTTGCCCCAATCGCATCTCCCAGCGCATCCACCCAGGTATAGCCCTGAATCGTGCCATCGGTCTGACGCAGACCGGCATCTATTCCATCATTGGCCTCACCGACAACAGGCGTAAACACATCGGTATATCCCGTCGCATCGGCATCGGAATCAATGCTATCGGCGCCCATATCTTTATGGGTAAAGCCCATATCATCCGGTGCCTCAAACCATACCTTATATTGTTCGCCGCCTTTCACCTGATCAAACTGGTAATAACCGTCCTGGCCATCTTTGTTCACGGTGGTAGTGGTTGCAACCGGCTCACTCACACCGTCCTGATACAACGTCACCGTCACCCCATTGATCCCAGACTCACCGGCATCCTGCAAGCCATTGCCGTTATCATTCCAGACAAAATCACCGATTGACGTCGCATAATACATACCAGCATCAATGCTATGGTCGGTGGTACCGGCTGGCAAGGAAATCACGCCACTATCGCCGTTGCTATCGGCATTACTGTCGCTCTGGGCATCGCCACCCTGATTCGCCGGACTAAACACATAGCCCTGGCCCGATGGCGCCATAAATCTCACCTGATAATCCCCCGGCAACAGCTCTTCAAAACCGTATTTGCCATTGCCATCGGTAAATGCGCGTTGAACCAGATCACCCTCTCCATCCAGCAATCGGACTTCCACGCCCTCAATACCGCTTTCGCTGCTGTCCTGAACACCGTCCTTATCTGCGTCATACCAGACATAATCGCCCAGGCTGGACAGCTGATCACGCTCATAAATACCAGCGTCAATATGATCAACACGCTCCCCCAGTGCCAGGGTGACACTATGCGTCTCGCCGGTATCGCGATTCGCATCCGAGTCTTTAGTATCATCCACACCCGGCGCATCTTGTTCGGTAAAGCGGCTGAATACATACTCACTTGGCAGTTCAAATTTCACCGAATACGTACCTGCCTGATCATGCCCCAGATAATAGAAACCATCCGCATCGGTGGTAGTAGTAGTCACCTCGGTAGTGCCTTGCATCAAATGCACGGTCACACCGGCAATACCGGACTCATCGGCGTCCTGCCTGCCATCGGCATCGCCATCCAGCCACACATAATCGCCAATACCCACCCCTTTGGTCAGACCGGCGTCTACCGACAAATCATCCACCCCAGACTGCAAGGTAATCACATCGGTATAGCCATTACCGTCAACATTACTATCCAGCGTGGTATCACCGCCCTGCAGAGCAGGACTGAACACATAGCCTTCATCTCGTGGTGCAATAAAGCGCACCTTGTATTCACCAGGTAATAGCTCATCAAACTGATATTCACCATTGGCATCGGTAAAGGTGCGTTGCAGCATGGTACTGCTATCGGCATACTGCAGCCTGACCTCAACGCCTTCCACGCCGGCCTCAGAACCATCCTGAATACCGTTAAAGTTAGTGTCATACCAGGCCTTGTCACCTAATGACACTAACTGATCACGCTCGTAAATACCAGCATCCAAGGTATCATTGGTTTCACCGCTTATCATGGTCACGGTATGGGTTTTACCGGTATCTCTATGCGCATCGGAATCTATACTGTCATCCACACCGGCCGCATTATGTTCGGTAAAGCGGCTGAATACATACTCTGTCGGCAGTTCAAACTGCAGATAGTAGTCACCCCCCTGGGGAGCCACCAGCTGATAAGCGCCATTGCTGTCCGAGGTAGTACTGGCCAATTCGCTACTGCCCTGCATTAACTTGACGGTGACCCCGCCCACGCCATTCTCACCGGCATCCTGCTGACCATTACCATTGGTATCCAGCCACACATAATCGCTTAACACGGTGGGTTTAATATGCACCCCGGCGTCATAGCTCAGGTCCGAGTCCACCCCGTCAGCAATATCAATCCGCCCGCTACGCCCCAGCTCATTCACATTAGAATCCAGCGAGGAATCTCCCCCCTGCCCGGACTGGGTGAACTTATAGTAGCTGCTGCTGGCCGGATAATGCGACTCCAGCGTAGCCAACAGGCTCGCGGGTAACTCGGTCGGCAGACTGAAACTCAGGAAGGCATTTTCCCAGCGCACATTGTCCAGATGAAAATAGCCATTGGCATCGGTAGTGGTTTCACCATCACTGCGCACCTGGCCACTGACGCTATCTAGCAGCTTGACGGTAACATTGGGAATCCCCGGCTCACCCACATCCTGTACGCCATTCTCGTTACTATCCAGCCAGACGAAATTACCCAGGTCTACAAAATTACTTTTTGCCATGTTGCCTCCAGATTGTCGCACCGCCGTTAAACCGTGCATTTAATGTTTGCTGGAAACCATTCTAAGAAAAGCCGGCCACTAAAGATATTGTACTAAAGGGCAGATTTGAAATTTTCTACTGCGCCTTACCCGACTTCCGTTATTTCCAACATCACAGCAATGCGATTCACATGCTGCATAAAAAACGTTATGCCAACCTGCAGCATATTACATGCCAATTATCATAAATCTGCCGATAATTCCTGCCATCCCCCGCACCATCTCACCTCCGGCCCGAAAAACAATAAATATACATACAAATCAAACAGATACAAAAGGTAAAATTTCCCACAAATATTACCTATGTTCCCACATTCAGGAGCCAACACCCATCAACACTTCTCAGCAACAAGAAATACCCAACCATCACCCAAATGACGTCCGTTTATCTGAATAACACTCGGGGGGCTATCAAGATGCAATGAAGATGGCGTAATTAGCTGCAAGGATGGCGGCAAAACCATTAAAATTGAAGCCAAACGAGATTTTTATAGCGGCGACTGCCGATAACGGGCACAAATATTGCTTTTAACCTTGCAAGATTTTGCAGATATCAAACACTCAAGCTTGCAACCGACATCTGCATCGTTCCTGTAGCAACTGGTATCAGTTTTGCTTCAGCAGCATTTAATATTGATGGCCGATTGTAAAATCTGCAAACAAGGAGACAGATATGAAAACGCAAAAAACTCGTAAGCTGATTGCCACCCTGTGCTGTGCGATTCCATTATTGGCAGCCAATCATGCCCAGGCCGGCCTATTCGATGATATTTTAAAGGCGGTAACCCCATTTGATCCTGTCTCCCAAATGGCTACCGAAGCCGCCAGCAACATGCTGCAAAGCAACAACAGCTCAAGCAGTTCAGGCTCAAGCAGTTCAGGCTCAAGCAGTTCAGGCTCAAGCAGCAACAACTCCTCCAACGAATCGGTCTTAATCACCCGGCTGCGTACCTCCTTACAAACCGGCAGCGATGAATATTTCACCACCTCGGATGCACGCTCATTAAGCCTGGATTATAACTCCCGCCAGCAGATCGCCGAAGAGGCGGCCTCCGACCCTAACAGCGTTTTTCGCCAGCTAAGCGGAGAAAGCAGCTTAACGGTAAAAGGCCGCATCCTGTCCGGTATCAGCCTGCAGATTCAGTCCGGCATTCAAAGCAACAGCAGTTCCAATCAAAGCGGCATTCAGACCTTGATGGAGTCTGCTTTTGAGAATACCGACCTGCGGGAGCTTGCCGTCAATGATGTGTTAAGCGGGGATTACAGCGCTTATAATGACTATATTAATACCGCCGACTCAAATGAAGTAAGTGATGCTCCCGATCAGATTAAAAAATTACTGGCAGATACCCTGGCCAAGCAAGTCTCCCAACAACTGACCGCAAGCGGCATTCCCCACAATATATCTCAATTAGCACAGACCATTCTAAGCAGCGCACTGCAGGGTGACGGCGGCGAAAGCGCCCTGAGTGGTGGTGATTTAAAATCCGCACTGAACAATATAATCAATGACATTATTAATCAGTATATTGAGCAACTCACCAGCGAGCTGGAGTTCGGTGAAAGCCTGCCCGAGATTTCGGTTAACGTTGCCGGCATCATTGGCTCCATTCTTAAAAGTGGTGGCAACAGCAGCAACAATGGCACAGACTCCACCAGCATACAATCGATTATCGGCGCAGTGCTGGAAGGCAGCAGCAGCTCTTCCGACAGCAGCTCCAACGGTATCGATATCGCATCACTGATTGGCTCGGCACTCAACAGCAGTGGCAGCAACAATAGCAGCAGCTCCTCCAGCGACAGCTCTAATTCCAGCAACATACAGTCGACCATCAGTTCCATGTTGAGCGGCAGTTCCAGCGGTAGCAGTTCCAGTTCCAGTTCCAGCTCCAGCTCCAGCTCCAGTTCCAGCTCCAGTTCCAGCTCCAGTTCCAGCTCCAGTTCCAGTTCCAGCTCCAGCAACACCCAATCTATCGTGACCTCGGTAGTCGGCAATGTACTCGGTGACTTGTTTAAATAAACCCCATCACTTGACATATCGCAAAGCGGTTGTATCGGAAGTTTGATGATGCAACCGCTGTTTATCGCCTGAAAAACTCCCAAAGATAGGAAAATTGCTTTCCATCTTCTTAAATATGAGAGTCCGCGCAACAAGCACGCCGCAAAAAAAGCGGGCCAACCCATAGGCCCGCCCGCTAATGATTACTTGCTTTATCCGTTTACTTCGGCAAAATAGGGACTTCCACCGTTGGCATGGTACCGGTCAATGCCTGCATAAATGCCACCAGATCTTCTTTGTCCTGCTGCGTTAAATTCAGTGTTTTTACATTCGGGCTAAGGTTGGTTTTCACCTCACCGCCTTTGGCATAATGCTCTACCACCTCCATTAAGGTTTTGGCCGACCCATCATGGAAATACGGTGCAGTATGGGTGACACCACGTAACTGAGGCGTTTTAAATGCTCCCTTCATCATTTTCAAGGGTTTTTGTGCAAAACGTCCAACATCCGGTTCCTTATCACCAAATGAAGCCAATCCCAGGTTATGGAAACCATTATCGGTAAAGTTAGGGGCCGAATGACAAACTGCGCAGTTACCTTTAGACGGATTCACAAAAATCTCAAACCCTCTGAGCTGCTGCTCGCTCATCGCAGACTTATCGCCGGCCAGCCATTTATCAAACGGCGAATCGTTCATAATCACGGTACGCTCAAAGGTAGCAATCGCTTTGGCCATGGTTTCTTTACCAATCTCCTCACCGGGATAGGCCGCCGCAAACAGCTGCTGATACTCCGGATTTTTCTTAATCCATGGCAACATCTTGGTAAAGTCAGCATTCATTTCCACATCGGCTTCCAATGGCCCCATCGCCTGATCTTCCAGATCCTTCTTACGACCATCCCACATCATAATGGTATTATAAGCACTGTTGACAATGGTCGGGGAGGCACGTCCCAGCACCATGCTGTTTACCCCTCTGGCGGTAGGCAGCGCATCCGACCAGCCCAGCGCCGGGTTATGGCAGGTGGCACAGGACATATTCTGATCACCCGATAGGCGTGGATCAAAATACAACATTTTCCCCAGCTCGACCCTGGCCTCACTAGGCTTATTATTTTCCGGATACGGCGCATCGGGTAACTGCCACTGAGCAAACCCGGATGGATCCAATGCCAGCGCCGATCCACTCATCTGCATCCCCAACAACAATACACTTGCCGAGCCCAAAGTTTTCATCATTTTTGTCAAACGCATACAACCTCCCAGGTTAGTTAGTCTTTATTTTCACGCAATGAATATGCGTACAGGGTTACATCTTTAATCTGTTCATCGGTCAGCTGGTCACCCCAGGGTGGCATCGCTTTCGAGCGCCCCATGGCTTCCCCCCCCTTGGGCACAATCAGCCGAAAATACTCCAGCGGCAAGGTAGATTGAGTAAAGTTTGCCGGCCGGGGGTTATGGATTTTGGCCGCACGACCATCCCCCTTACCCGTAGCCCCATGACACAATACACAATAGGTCTGATACACCACCTTGCCACGAATCAATGCCGCCTCACGGGTATGCTTAAACTGACGCACCACACAGTCATCGGTAATGGTACCTTCGCATACCTTCATTGCCTCATGCTGCGGTGGCATAGGCTCGGTTTCCGCCCATGCCGGTGAAATAGCCAGCAACATCGTGCCAACCAGCAAATTTCGCATCTGCCTCATATCCACTCCTTATTGTTATGATGCTACTACCAGACAACCAACAGCAGCACAGACTGCGGTTGGCTGCATGATTTTATTCCGACACCTCGATTTTCAATTGCATTTCGGGATGAATAGAACACTCCACCTCCACGCTGCCGGCCTGCTCCAACTTAACCTTTTTACTTTCACCTTGAGGATAAGAACCCAGATCAAAAAATTGCGCATCGGATAATGAAAAAACATTATGAAAAAAGGGGTCGGCATTTTTAAAGTCCACCTCATCACCCACTTTTAACTGCAAGGTTTCCACGTTATTACCATCACCATCGGTAAAAGCCTTGTCTTTCTGCAACACCAAGACTTCCTGTGCCAATACCGGCGCCGCCAGCAGTGACAGCAATATTCCCATAGACAACACTTTGACTGACTTATTCATGCTTCTCTCCTTACGGGTAGATTACAATTTAAACTGACTCACAACATCATCCAGGTTATGGGAAGCCCCATTTAATTCACCGGATACCCGATGTAACGCATCAGACTGGTCATTAGTATGACCCGACAATTCAACTAATTGATTGGCCACCGCAGAAATCGAGGTTATCGCCTGCTCTTGGGCCGCCATCAGCGCAACCACTTTATCCATGGCCAGCTGCATCACTCGGGCCTCATCACTGCTGCTTTCGGTTGCACTGGCAATATCTCCCAAGGATGCAATATTACCGCGCATTTCTTGCTGAGTTTGCTGCAAGGATTCAACGGTGGCTTCTACCCGATGACTGATCACATCCGCCAGATCAGAAATCTGATTGGTTGCCGCCTTGGTCATATCGGCCAGTTTACGTACCTCATCGGCCACAACCGCAAAGCCGCGCCCCTGCTCACCGGCTCTGGCCGCTTCAATCGCAGCATTCAACGCCAGCAAATCGGTCTGTGAAGAAATATCCTTGATTGAATTGGCGATAGTGGTAATTGAATTTACAGAACTCAGCAAATCCTGAGTCAGGTGCATGGTACTGTCCATATCCGAATTAAATTTCTGACAACAAGTGGCCATACGGCTGACCTGTGACGCCGCCTGACTGGCCATTTCCGCACTTTGATGTGCCATACCCGAGGTCTGCTTTAACTGCCCACTGGCATCCCTGGCCGCCGACAATGCCAGATCACTCTGGCTTTTAATGTTTTGTGACTCATCGTCCAGATCTACCGACATCGTCGAAAGATGATCCGCTAATGAGGTTAAATGGGAAGCGCCGCTATTTAACTGTTCGGAATCGGTACGAATATTGCGCATAATTGCGCTGAGTTTACCCACGGTCACAAACAAGGCACTCACCGTGCGGCCGATTTCATCCTTGCCCACATCTTCCGGCATAGGCAGTGCCAGATTACCATTGGCGATCTCGGCAATCATACGTTCCATCGCGGCCAGGGGTCTAACCACCATATGCATCATCACCAAAGAAATGCCAATACCCAACAAAATGCCTACCACCACCAGCCCGATCACAAAAGCAATCAATTGCTGACCATCCTGTTTAATCTGCTCGACCTGCTGTTGTAACGCCAGCTTTTCAGCATCTAGAATCTGTGCCGACAACTGGTCAATTCTGGCAATATCATCGTTTAATAATTTGGATTTTTCAGCGGCAAGCTCATCCTTATTCGATTTGCCGGCACGAATCACCGCCATTTGCTTATCGTGCACCTGCGTCAGCAATTGGGTCATCTCGGTCACGGCCGTATCATCAATCGCCTCAGCCAGGCGCTGAATACTTTCATCGAGATGGGAAGACGCGCGGATGGTCGCAATCGCATGGGTACGAATATCGGCCCGGTCATTGGCCACAATTAACTGTGCTTTGCTTTTTTCCAGATGCAGCAAGGCAATACGTGCATTGGTCGCCACATCGAGTTTATATTGGGAGGTTTCAACCGCGTGTTGAATCTGTTGATTTTGCTGATACACAATCAGACCACTTACCGTGCCTATGATCGCCATTCCCAGCAAAAATAATCCGGAAAACCCCCAGATCTTGGTTCGCCAGGCAACATTTGCCAGCCTGGCCTCTATTAACTGCAGCATAGCCTCTCCCCGTGGTCATTATTTTTTTTGCCCCATCCAGAAGCCTGTTTTGGTAACAGGGAGAGATATACTAATGCATAATGCTGGGGTTTTATTAACCTTTCACGCTGCGATTACTGCCGCTAATTAATTTATACTGAAACAAACGGCAGTCAATCGCACCGTTATAAAGCGGAATCTTACGTGAGGCCGACAAACGCATCAGCTTGAGAATACGCCTATCGGCGGTAAACAAATAGGCCATCCAACCACTGAATTGCCGTTTCAATACATCCCCCAGCTTGGGATAGAGTTGGGCCAGTTCTTCCAGCTCACCCATACGCTCACCATAAGGCAGATTCGCAATCAACACCCCATCCGTGGCAGGTGCAACCACATCCAGCACATCCGCCTGCTGCAGTGTGACACAGCCATCATAACCGGCCGCCACCAGATTGCGCTGTGCCGTGTGTATGGTCTGGGCATCAATATCACTGCCCCAGATAGCCAGCGGCGCAATCTCCTGCTGCGCGTCCAGGGCCTGCTGCTTCATTGACTGCCAGCGGGCCGCATCAAAGTTACGTAATTTTTCAAACGCAAACTCACGCTGTATCCCCGGTGCAATATTTAACGTCATCTGCACCGCCTCAATCAGAAAGGTGCCACTGCCACACATAGGATCAAATAACGGCACCCCCGGCTGCCATTGCGCCAGGCGCAAAATACCGGCAGCCAGATTCTCACGAATCGGGGCAATATTGGTATATTGACGCACTCCGCGCTTAAACAGTGATTCGCCGGAAGTGTCCAGATACAACATCACCTGCTGCTCTTCAATAAACACCTGGATGCGAATATCCGGCCGACTGGTATCGACACTGGGACGCTCGCCATCCTGCTTGCGAAATACATCACAGATGGCATCTTTGACCCGCAAGGTCACAAATTCCAGACTTTTTAGCGGGCAACGTATCGCCGTGGTTTTTACGCGAATGGTACGGTTGACCGCAAACCAGCGCGGCCAGGACAAACTCATTGCCAAACGGTAAATATCCTCTTCGCTGCGATAGTTCGCCTGCTTGATTTTCCATAACACCCGACTGGCCAGTCGGTTATGCAGATTCACCTGATAGCACAGCGCCCAGTCGCCGGAAAAATGTACACCACCATCGGTGGCGATCACCTGCTGGGCACCATAGGATTCCAGATCCTGCTGCAACAAGGATTCCAGACCACGCGGACAGGGAGCAAAATAATCAGGCATAACTTACACTTCTCACTAAAAAGGTTTAACGGTAGCCAAAATCACTACCGCCATTAAAATCAATACCGGCACCTCGTTAAACCAGCGGTAAAACACATGGCTGCGGGTATTTTTATCTTCGGCAAACATTCTCACCAGCCGGCCGCAATAATGATGATAGCCTATCAGCAGCACCACCAGTGCCAACTTGGCATGCAACCAGCCACCGGCAAAGCCATAGCCCAGCCACAACCACAAGCCGAAACCCAGTGCCAGCCAGGAAATCGGTGTCACAAAACGAAACAGTTTGCGCTCCATCAGTTTCAGGCGCGCGATTTCGGCTGGCTCGGTAGCCATGGCATGATTGACAAAAATACGCGGCAAATAAAACAAGCCAGCAAACCAGCTGACCACAAAAATAATATGAAACGCCTTCACCCACAACATTAGTTTAATCCTTAAAATACCAACCAGCCAACCACCGCGGTCAACAACATGCAGATGATGCCCAACAACACATTAATCCGCATTTGCTGCACCAGCAGTTTTTGCATCATATCGCCATGTTGAGCATGGTTGCCGGTCAGCTGTCTATGAATCAGCCGTGGCAGTTGCGGCAACAGGGTCGCATAGCCAGGCGCTTCATTCTGCAGCCCTTTGACAAACCCGCGCCAGCCGATTTGCTGCGACATCCAGCGCTCCAGCCAGGGTTTAGCCGTTTTCCATAAATCCAGTTCCGGGTCCAGCTGCAGACCCAGCCCCTCAATATTCAACAGTGTTTTTTGTAACAACACCAGCTGAGGCTGCACCTCGATACCAAAACGGCGGGAGGTTTGAAACAGCTTCAACAATACCCGGCCAAACGACACTTCTCGTAACGGCTTATCGAAAATCGGCTCACATACCGCCCGAATCGCGGATTCCAGCTCATCCACCCGGGTATCATACGGCGCCCACCCCGACTCTATATGCACCTCCGCCACCCGCTTATAATCCCGACGAAAAAAGGCAATAAAATTCTGTGCCAGATAGCTCTTATCTTGGTCGGTCAGGGTACCCATAATTCCGAAATCCAGCGCAATATAGCGCCCATCGGCAGCCACCTGCACATTACCCGGGTGCATATCGGCATGAAAAAAGCCATCGCGGAATACCTGGGTATAAAAAATCTCCACCCCATTTGCCGCCAAGGTAGGAATATCAACCCCCAGGGTACGCAGCTCATCCACCCGGCTAACAGTAATGCCATTCATACGCTCCATCACCAGCACATTACTATGGCAATAGTCCCAGTACATTTCTGGCACCCGCAACAACGTGGATTGGGAAAAATTACGTTTGAGCTGACTGCCATTCGCCGCCTCACGCATCAGGTCCGTCTCATCGTACAGATGTTTTTCAAACTCCCGAATTACCTGCAGCGGCTTTAAACGCCGTCCATCCGCCCATACCGTCTGAATCAGACTGGTCCCGGCCTTTAACAAGGCCAGATCATTATTGATGATTTTACTCATATCCGGCCGCAGAATTTTAACCGCCACCTCCCGTCCATCCGGCAATACCGCGAAATGCACCTGTGCCACCGAGGCACTGGCCACCGGCGTGGGGTCAAATTCGGCGAACACTTCCGAGACCGGACGGCGGTAGGCTTTTTCCAGGGTGGCAATCGCCAGCTCGGAAGAAAACGGGGGCACCTTATCCTGCAAACGCGCCAATTCATCGGCCAGGTCGGTAGGCATCAGATCACGCCGGGTAGACAGCATCTGGCCAAATTTAATAAAAATCGGCCCCAGACTTTCCATCGCCAGCCGTAAACGCTCGGCCCGTGGTGCCTGAATATTGCGCATAAACAAGACACGCCGACAAAGCAACTGCAATACCTTGGCTCGCCCCGACAGTTCCACCATATCATCCAACCCATAGTGGATGGCGACCCGGGCAATTTTAAGCAGCCGAAACAAATACATTATGATTCTGCCGACAAACGCTGAACGCGCTGTTCCAATACCGCCAGTTGTTGCGCTAACTGCTGCAGCTCAGAGCTATGCAACGCCAGCTCGTTGCAACTCACCAGCACCGGCGGCAGGCCGGGCAACCGTGGCGAAGCGAAATGAAACTCGGGATGCGGCGGCAAGTGACTGGCCAGACCGGCGCTGGTCGCGACCACACGCTCCGCCAGCACATCGCCGGTAAAACGACTTAAATCTTCGGCAGCATCCCATTGCAGATTACGTAATATCAGCCGAAATTCCTGGGCCAGCGCATCATCACCCAGTATATCCATGCGATCAAATGCCTGTTGATCATGCAGCAACAACGCCGGCATCAGCAACGGTGAAACACGACAACATAAATCCGCAGGCGCATTGGGCGCCGCCTGTTGCAGATAGCCATCGGGCTGAATCACCCAATTTAAGGTTAACGGTGCCAACTGCAAACGAATCGTCTTACCCGCATATGGCTGCAAACGCAAAAGCGCCCAACTGTTCTGGGCAAATAAATGATTAAGTGCATGCGCACTGAATGGAAAATCCATGATACTGACCACCGATGCCACCCTCAGGTGGCATCAAAGCGTTAATGAACCTGAGTTTGCTGAATCCCTGCCAGCAACCAGACGGCTTTATCATCGTTGACCTCTTTTTGCACATGCCAGATTTCGTCAACTTGTTCGGTTTCACCGTCACAACGTATTTGCCCGGTAAAATGCACGCTGGCAATCGCCAACTCACCCTCGGTCACGACTTCCAACAACTGCGGCTGAATGTTTAACACATCGGTACGCTGAGGACTATCATCGCGCTCCTGAAACTGCATGGAAATTTCGGCAAACATTTGGGGCGTACTGTATTCACGCACATCATTCAGATCTTTACTATCATTAGCCGCCTGTAAACGGATAAATGAAGTTTTGGCGCTACGCAAAAAACTATTTACCGGAAAATCTGCCGGAATGGATAGCGGGGCGGCTTGAGGCTGAGCCTGCGCCTGTCCCGTTGTGCTGCTGCCGCCGGACATATTATTCGCAAACAATGAGCTTGCCGTTGACGATGCCCCAGCTGGCTGTGGTTGAGCCGTCGCGGCGGCATATTGCATTGCTGGCGAGGTTGCCTGAAGACGTTTACGCCACATAGCAAAGATAAACAACACCACCGCAGCCAGTAATAACATCATCAAAATACCGCCCATCATTCCGTCCAGCCCCATACCGGACAACAACGCCATCAGCCCAGCACCCAACGCCAGACCGGCCAATGGGCCCAACCATTTGCTTTTATCGGATTTTTTCTGGGTTGCTGCCGTTCCATTGGTTGCGCCCGTGGTAGAGGCAGGAGTCGCATCGGCGGTTTTTTGAGCTGACTGCGCATCAACACTACGCTGTTTACCCACACTGTCACCACCACCAAAACGCTTCTTGGCAGCATCCGCATCAGCAACCATTAAGCCCATGCTGGCAAACACCATGACAAACATCATCAAAAACGGCTTCATGCATTCTCCCTTTATAAAAATCGAAACACTAAAAGTATAACATTCAATCAAAATTCCGGCTCACAGTGCAGACTCAGCATAGCGCCACCCACCGGATGTTGCAGTTGTAACCCACAGGCATGGAGCATCAATCGTTCCGCAGCTCGTCCTTGATATAAGCTATCGCCCACAATCGAATGTCCCAGACTTTGCATATGCACTCTTAACTGATGAGATCGCCCGGTTAACGGGGTTAACAACACTCGGCTTTGCTGACTGCCCACATCACGTTGCAGGCAACGGTAACCGGTATGCGCATGCTTACCCTGACAGAAATCAACCATTTGCCTGGGGCGATTAGGCCAGTCACAGCGTAACGGCAACACCACCTCGCCACTCTGCTGCTGTATAAGTCCCTCAACCTGCGCCAGATATTGTTTCGCGATTTGACGTTTTTCAAACAGCGCCGCCAAATCACGCTGCACCTGATAACTGCGCGCCAGCATAAACAGCCCTGAGGTACCCAGGTCCAGCCGGTGTACCAGCCGCACTTCGGGAAAACGACGCTTAATACGCAGCAACAGACAATCCTGCTTATGTTCACCACGTCCCGGCACCGACAACAATCCCGAAGGTTTATTCACCACCAGCAATGCCTCATCCTGATAAATAATATCCGGCCCGTTATCGACCGGGGGATTGTACGCATCCATAGACAGGCTTAGGCTTGGCCGCTGCCGACCACAATTGAGAATTCAATCAGATCGCTAGGATTATCACTGAATGACTGGCCCAGACAGATAGTGCCCGCCCCCTGCAATACCATTTCTTCGCGATTCAAATACACCACACTGCCATCACTAAAACGCACAAAGGTGCCATTGGTGCTTTGATCAACCAGATAAAACTTGCCCAGACGCAATTCGGCCTTTAGATGCTGACGTGACGCAAAATTACTCTGCACCACCACATCGCAGTTATTCCCCCGCCCCAATATCACCGTCTTCTGCAGCTTGTTAACACTGGCCGATTGTTCACGAAAGAGCAGTTTCATTTCATGTACAAAATCCTGCAATTTACGAAATGACGGTGCCCCAATACGGGTGCTGAGTAAATCTTCAAAGTCCCAGGTAATCAGATAAATATCCAACTGCGCCTGCTTACCTTTTAAGTCGGCCCGCATCAGGCGTTGCGCATGCTCTTTGAGCGCATCCGGCAACTGGTCCACCACTGCCTGGGTAGTCATGATCTGATTGGCTCGGGTAATCGCCGATACTCGAGAGGCCACATTCACGGTATCACCAAACACATCATTGGTTTCCACAATCACATCACCGAAATGAAAGCCGATACGCACATACATAGGATAACGCGCACCGTCACGACTTTGCTTGATCACCTCCTGCATATCGCAGGCGGCACGGTAAGCGGTCTCTACATCGGAAAAGGTACACATCACCTCGTCACCAATGGTTTTCACCACACATCCACTATGCGTAGCCACCACCCGGGACATGCTATCGATGCATTCGGCAATCAATCGCCGAGCGGTGTCATCGCCCAGGTTTTCATACAAGGCGGTACTGCCACAAATATCGGCGAATAACACCGCGCGCTTTTCGGTCTGTTCAGTCATGTTAGTGTTATGCCCATGCTCCGATATGGCCAACCATTACAGTTTATATCCTCTATGTACCGCGACCACACCTCCGGTCATATTAAAATATTCTACTTTTTCCAAACCGGCCTGCTCCATCATTTGCTTTAATTCCTGCTGCCCGGGATGCATACGAATAGACTCAGCCAAATAACGATAGCTGTCCTCATCATCGACCACCAAACGTCCAATCTTGGGTAACAGTTTAAAGGAATACAGATCATAAAATGGAGATAACGGTTTCGCCACCTGAGAAAACTCCAGCACAATCACACGCCCACCGGGACGTAAGGTGCGATACATTTCCTGCAGCGCCTGCTCCTTATGGGTCACATTACGCAAACCAAAAGAAATATTCACACAATCGAAGTAATCATCGGGAAACGGCAGTTTTTCGGCATCGCACTGTACTACCGGCGTCACCACGCCCTCATTCAGCAAACGATCACGCCCCACGCTCAACATCGCATTGTTAATATCGGTCAATACCACCTGGCCACTAGTGCCCACCGCTTTGAGGAATAAACGAGACAAATCGGCCGAACCACCGGCCACATCCAATACACGCTGCCCGGTTCTCACCTGACTGACACCCACGGCAAAGCGCTTCCAGACTCTATGCAGGCCCACAGACATCACATCATTCATTACATCGTACTTATCAGCAACCGAATCAAACACGCCGGCAACCCGCTTCGCCTTCTCTTTTTCGTCTACCGTTTCAAATCCAAAATGGGTCTTTGCCACCTTTTACTCCACTCAATCTCGTGATGCACCAGCCTGTTCAAGCCGCTGCAGATATTGTTGCCACAGCTGAGGATACTCCACCCCCAGATGATGTAAATATTCCCAGGAATACAAACCGCTGTCATGCCCATCATCAAAGCTGATTTTCAATGCATACTCACCTGCTGGTTCAACATGGCTGACATTGACATGCCGCTTACCCACCTGCAATATGGGTTCAGCTAGGCCATGGCCACGCACTTCCGCTGAGGGAGAATATACCCTTAAAAACTCATAAGGCAACTCAAATGCCTGACCATTATCAAACACAATCTCCAGCTTGCGAGACTGTTGATGAAATTTCATATCTGTCGGGATCAATGTCATAGCTATAAATTCCGAATCCTTGTCAATAATTCCGTGGTGGAACGCGGATGTAAAAAAGGGATGCTGAGTACCTGACCACCAGCGGCCAACACCTGTGCTGCTCCGACAATCGTTTCCGGCGCCCAGTCCCCCCCTTTGACCAACACATCGGGCCGGCACAGTTCAATTAAGGCCGCGGGGGTATCTTCATCAAATGGCACCACCAGATCCACCGACGCCAATGCAGCCAACACCATCATTCTGTCCTGCAAGCTATTAATCGGCCGGTCCTCACCTTTACCCTGACGCCGCACCGATGCATCGCTATTCAAACCCAGCACCATACTGGCACCCAATGCCCGCGCCTGAGCCAGATAGCTGACATGACCACGATGCAATACATCAAAACAGCCATTGGTAAATACCAAGGGCCTGGGCAACGCCTGCAAGCGCTCGGGCAATTGCGCTATATTACAGGCTTTGTGCTCGAAATCGGGCAAGGCATACATCAGTCAAGATACTCAAACAACTTAACTACACGCTGAACACCGCGAGCAGAACGTGCATTCTCGGTCGCGAGATTACCCTCGCTACGGCTCACCAGCCCCATCAGGTATACCGTCGCCCGCTCGGTAACCACCTTGATTTTTGTCGCATCCACCCGCTGATCATCCATCATCATCAACTTTACATTTGAGGTTATCAACGCATCACTGCTACGCGATGATAACGAACTTAAGCCGGACACCGACATTTCGTTATGCACCTGACGCACATTGGCCACGCGCTTAACAATGGCCTCAACCCCACTGCGTATTGCCTTACTGGGCGCCTCACCGCTAATTAATACCTTACGGTTATAACTGGTGATATTGACATGCACCTGCGTACCATATTGACTGCTGACTTTTTCCAGCGCCCTTAATTCAATCCCCTGATCATCCACTAACGTCCCGGTCGAGCGCCGGTCCTGGGCCATCATCGCCCCGGTACCTACCCCGGCTGCCACCACAGGGAAACATCCCTGCAATGATGCCAACATCAGCGGCAGCAATAATAAGGCTAAGCAACGCACATCATTCTCCTAACAATAAATAATCAATCGCATCACATAAGCAATGCAATACTAATAAATGCACCTCCTGAATCCTAGCCGTACTTTGATCATCCACACAAATCAGCACATCGTCCTGCTGCAGCTGTGCCGCGATCTTTCCACCATCGCGCCCCAGCAAAGCAACAACACGCATATTGCGGGTATGAGCCGCCTTAACTGCGGCCAGCACATTGGCCGAATTACCACTACTGGAAATTGCCAGCAAACTGTCTCCCGGCAGCCCCAATGCCTGGACCTGCTTGGAAAATATCTGAGTAAAATCATAATCATTGGCGATAGAGGTCAATGCCGAACTATCGGTAGTTAATGCAATCGCAGCCAGCCCCGGCCGCTCTTTTTCAAAACGATTCAACAATTCTGCCGAAAAATGCTGAGCATCCGCCGCCGAGCCGCCATTACCACAGCATAAAATTTTGCCGTCATTCGCCAGACAATCAAAAAACAATTCCGTTGCTTCGGCAATCGGAGTATTCAACACATTTTTTAAACGCTGTTTTAACTCGGCACTGCGTTTGAAATGCCCACTTATTCTTTTTTCGAGATCCATTTTATCTTTATTTTGACAACACACAACCAATAGAACCGGACCGATTAAGTATGCTCTTGTCACACAAGCGACACACCGTATAGCCGGCATAAAGCATGCCGATAACTCAAGTCAATCCAGCAGCAACAATGATATTAACCCGAATCAACATGGAAGCATACTTTTCTATAGGCAAACGCGGGTATTTTCGTTATATTAGACATAGGTTTTCAGCGAACCGGCACCATATCAAATAACTAAAAAGGACGCATATGCAACCTATTACTGTCGCCATTGCAGATGCTAATGCTGAAAGACGCACCAAACTGGAACTAGCTCTGCAAAAACAGCATCATGTCAAAATTCTGACCAACCTGCCAGGCAGTGGTTCGGGCAGCACACGTAACCGACGACGAGCACCACGCTGCAATCAAACCGTGGTGGATGATCTGATCGCGCGCACCCGACGCTTACAGCCACGTGTGCTGCTGGTCAATTTGTACCACTGTATTGAGCAAAATGGAGAATTGCTCAATAACTTACGTCAGGCCTGCCCCGAAACACGCGTTATCCTGCTGACCGACAATCCCGAACAACAGGAAAAAGAGGTGTTACAGGCACTGTCGCAAGGTGCCAAAGGCTTTGTTAATTATGACACCACGCCAGATATGATTAGCAAGGCCGCCAAAGTCATCGATGGCGGCGGCGCCTGGTTGCCCCGAAAAATGCTGGGCAAAATCATGAGCCGGATTTCTCCTTGGCATAACCGGATTGAGGCCAATCTTCCGTGATTTTACTGGTCAGCCCCAACGCCCAACTGATCAACCAGTGGCAAACCGGGGCAGCCGGCCTTGACTCATTTGAACATGCCAACAACCACTCGACAGCACTCGACTGCTGCCGGGACCATCTGCCGGACATTGTACTACTCGATTATCAGTTAATCACCCAGGGCGAGCAGTCCATTACCGAACTACTGGACTGCAGCCCGCAAAGTATTGTGCTGGTTTTTAGCAACACACTTAACGAAGAGCAGGAGTGGCAACTCTTCAAGTCCGGGGTGCGCGGCTTCTGCCAATACGACTTACCCTGCGAACAGCTGAAGCGCGTTATCAGCGCGGTAAAACGCGGCGAGCTATGGATACGTCGCTCATTAACCTATCGCTTATTGGATGAATTCCGCAGCATAGAACAAAAACAGCGGCAATTAAAACAATCCATCTACGAGCTGCTGGAAACACTGACGCAACGAGAAAACGATATTGTGGTGCTGATAAAACAAGGGGCAAATAACCGCCAAATTGCCGAACAACTAAAAATCAGCGAACGTACCGTCAAAGCTCACCTGACCGAAATTTTTAACAAACTAAATGTCAACGACAGAGTTAACCTGGCCTTACTGGTTAACACCCTTGACGATGCCCCATAATTGCGCGGCGCACCATAAAATTCATCCATATGCCCCATTTTAAGGCAGCCACATTCAATAACGCCGCCAAGCCGTTGATATTCGGCATCCAATATCTGGCATAGAAAATGCTTGTTTGAACTGTAGATATATCCGGATCGACGATCATGCGACAAACTCGTTCAACTTGCTGTTACTGCGGCGTAGGCTGCGGCTTAATTATTGAAAGCGAAAATCAAACCATCACCCAGGTCAGTGGTGATCCCAAACACCCGGCCAATTTCGGGCGCTTATGCACCAAAGGTTCCACTCTGCATCTGACCGCACGCGACGATATGCGCGCCCATTACCCAGAAATGCGCACACAACGCAGCGCATCACGCCAACGCTGCAGCTGGGACCAGGCATTAGACCGCACAGCCGATCAATTTGCAAAAATTATTCAGACTCACGGCCCGGATGCGGTAGGTTTCTATATTTCCGGCCAACTGCTGACCGAAGACTATTATGTTTTCAATAAACTGGCTAAAGGTCTGATCGGCACCAATAATGTGGATACCAACTCACGGCTTTGCATGTCTTCGGCCGTGGTCGGCTATAAGCAGACCCTGGGCATGGATGCACCTCCCGCTTGTTATGAAGATATAGATCACACCCAATGCCTGTTCATCAGCGGCTCCAATACCGCTTATGCCCACCCGATTGTATTCCGCCGCATCGAGGATGCCAGACAGGCCAATCCCGACATGAAAATGATCGTGGTTGATCCTCGTGCCACCGACACGGCAAAATCTGCCGACCTGCATCTGCCGATACTGCCGGGCACCGATGTGATGCTATATAACGCCATGCTGCATATCATGCTATGGGAAGGCTGGTGCGATATGGACTATATCGCTAACCACACCAACGGCTTCGATGCACTCAAAAAGCAAGTACGCCACTGCACACCGGAACAGGCAGCCAAGGTTTGCGGCATACCTGCCGCCGACATTGTTGACGCTGCCCGCTGGTTCGCCCAGGGACCGACCTTGTCGCTATATTGCCAAGGGCTCAACCAGTCCAGCCATGGCAGCGACAAAAACTCGGCACTGATTAATTTACATCTGGCCACCGGCCAGATTGGCAAGCCCGGTGCCGCCCCATTCTCACTCACCGGCCAGCCAAATGCCATGGGGGGACGTGAGGTGGGCGGCATGGCCAACCTGCTATCCGCTCATCGCAACCTGGCCAATGCCGCCGATCGTGCCGAAGTAGCGCAATTATGGGGCATTCCCAGCGTGCCGGATCAACCCGGAAAAACCGCGGTAGATATGTTTGAAGCCTTGCGTGATGGCAGCATCAAAGCGGTATGGATAGCCTGCACCAATCCCGCACAATCCATGCCCAATCTCAACCTGGTTACCAAAGCGCTGGAGACGGCGGAACTGGTAGTGGTGCAAGAAGCCTTTAATAATACCGATACGGTGGCTTACGCGGATGTGTTACTCCCTGCCAGCACCTGGGGCGAAAAGTCCGGCACGGTGACCAACTCCGAACGACGCATATCTCGAGTCAACAGCGCCGTCCCTGCTCCCGGCGAGGCACGTGATGACTGGAAAATCGTGGTCGACTTTGCCGAACGCCTGGCTCAACGCCTGAATAAAACCAATATCGTGGACTACCACAACAGCGAAACCATTTTCAATGAACATCGCGCCACCACGGTGGGACGTGATCTGGATATCGGTGGCTTAAGCTATCAGATTCTGGAACAACAAGGCCCGCAACAATGGCCTTTCCCGGACGGCAGCTCAAGCGGCCTGAGTCGGCTGTATGAAGATGGGGTTTTCCCAACCGTAGATGGCAAGGCCAACTTTGCCTGCGTCAAATATCAGGGACTGGCCCAAACCACCAGCGACGCGTTCCCGTTACACCTGAATAGTGGCCGCCTGCGTGATCAGTGGCACGGTATGAGCCGAACCGGCAGCCTGGCCCGCCTATACAACCATGTTGAAGAGCCGCGGCTTAATATGCATCCCGAAGATATGCGTCAACGCGAGCTGAACGACAACGACATTGTTACCGTGAGCAGTCCTCAGGGCCAACTCAATGTCAAGGTTGTGCGCTGCGATGAGATGCGCAGCGGCCAGGTATTCCTGGCCATGCACTGGGGCAATCAGAACATGAACGGTCTGGGCGTCAACGCACTCACCGGCTCGGCATTTGATCCGCACTCCAAACAACCCGAACTGAAACATGCACCGGTACAGGTTAAAAAACTGACACTGGCCTGGCAAATGATTGCCATGGCAGAAGGCAATGCGGTTAAGCGCATGCATCAATTACAACCCTTATTAGCACATTTTGCTTATGCCACCCTGGGGCTGGCAGGGCGCGATCATGAGATTGTGATTCTCCGCGTCGCGCACCAACAGACAGTCGCCGAAGAGATTTTGCAGCAGGTTGACCAGATACTTGAGCTGGATGATCCGGAAAAACTTTGCCATTATCAGGATAACAAGCGCGGCATTTCCAAAAGAGCGCGCGTATCATTCAACAAGCTGCATGCCGTGCGCCTGTCCGGCGAAATCGCCGCGCAACAATGGCTAAAAGACATTATGGCCGAGCAAAGCGACATCACCCTGCTACGCCCCTGGCTGCTGGCACCGGTTACCACACCACCCACCGGCATCAAACAACGCGGTAAAATTGTCTGTAACTGCCTGGACGTATCCGAGGAGGAGATCAAAACTGCGTTAACCCAGGGGCTGGATTTGCCCGGACTCCAGGAAGCGTTAAAGTGTGGCACCCAGTGTGGCTCCTGCCTGCCGGAGCTCAAACAATTGGTCGCACAACAGCGCCGCGATTAAATAGCCATTGAACCATTGACCGGACTGGTGCATCATCACGACTAAAAAAGGCGCAGCGGCGAGATAACTTAAACGCCCTGCATCCTGCCGTGACACTGCACCAGCCGGAGAAAACCATGTTAACCCATTCTCAGAATACCAGGCAGCACCCAGACTCAACGCCCATGCTGGACGCGTTAAACCGTCCACTCCATGATCTGCGCATCTCGGTGACCGACCGCTGCAACCTGCGCTGCCCCTATTGTATGCCGCGTGCACATTTCGACAAGAATCACCGTTTTTTGCCACGCAAAGATATTTTAAGCTTTGAAGAAATTTTCATACTGGCACAAATGTGCGTAGGTTTAGGTGTGAAAAAAATACGCCTGACCGGCGGCGAACCGCTGTTACGCAACAAGATTGAGGCATTAATTGCACAACTTGCCCAACTGCATACGCCCGATGGCCACCCTATAGAGCTGGCGCTGACAACCAATGCCACCTTACTGCAACAAAAGGCACAGGCACTGAAACAAGCCGGCCTGCACCGCCTGACCATCAGCCTAGACGGCCTGAGCAACAGCACCTTCCGTCAGATGAGCGATAGCGATGCCAATGTAGCCACCGTACTGGCAGCGATTGACCATGCTCAGGCCATAGGCTTTGACAATCTAAAAGTGAATATGGTGGTAAAACGGGGCGTCAATGAACATGAAATTCTGCCCATGGCAGACTATTTCCGCCAAAAGAATATTATTCTCCGCTTTATTGAATATATGGATGTAGGCTGCACCAACCAATGGAAAGCACAGGACTTAGTCAGTGCTAAAACCATTCGAGATACGATTCACCAAGCATATCCCCTGCGCTCGCTACAAGCCAACTACCCGGGAGAGGTGGCTCAACGCTGGCAATATCAGGATGGCAGCGGCGAGATCGGCATTATTGCCTCGGTCAGCCAGCCTTTCTGCCAGGATTGCAGCCGGGCACGCCTGGCCACCGATGGCAAACTATACACCTGTTTATTCAGCAATCATGCGGCACTGGACCTGAAATCTCCATTACGCCAAGGAATCTCCGTAGGGCAACTTAGCCATCAACTACGCCACATCTGGCAACAGCGCCAGGATCGCTATTCCGAATTACGCGGTAGCGGACAATTGGTACAGAAAATCGAAATGTCTTATATCGGCGGCTAGTGTTCCTTCAAAGCTAAAACTATGGATAGTAGTCGAAAAGTCCGTTTTGCGACTAAAGTCGCACCTACGCCTTAAAATTATTCACCCTGATTTTAAGGATTGACGGAATACTAATCATTGAATCCAACGCTGGTTATTGGTACATTGAGTACACGGCCTCACCAAGCATTCGATTTAACCGTAACCCTGGAGTCTCGGCATGACAATGATTATTCGTTTTTTAGGAATATGGCTGGTTTTTCTGGCCATTGTCAATCTGATGAATTTATTCATTGTCGATCCCGACACCATCGCCAACCCGATTATCATTACCGTACGCTATGCACTCTTATTCGTCGCAGGCTTTGGTTTTGTATTTGCCCAGAAATGGGGATTTGTGGTGTTCGTGATTTCAGAAGCCATACACTGGGGAGCTTTTTTCCTGGGTTACAGCGGCGCCGAAGCACTATTCCCATTCTGGATGGAGGTCGCCAACCCCGCCGTTATCGGCCTGCTAAGCCTGATCTGCTGGAAACAGTTGAAGCCAACGGCCAAGCAACCTCAATCGCAAAACCAATAATCATTCACCGGCACAATGCTTTCAGCTTATACCCCTGCAAGCGTTGTGCTCTCCTCCTCGCCAACAAACATTATTCTGGTCACCTCCACCTGCTCATCGGCCACCACCTCAAACAACACATTCAAATCATACAGACTGACACCATAGCAGCGCTTTGCACTGCTTTTACGGTGATACAGGCTACGCGGATCATAGCCCAGCACCTGCTCAACCAGCTCCGCCAAGCCGGGATACTTGCCGCGATATTGCGCCAGATCCAGCTCCGCCTGTGCAGACCAGCTAACAGACAAGCGAATTTTAGGTGGCGTATGCGCAAACCCCCCCTGTGCATCGGGAATTGCATCCACATAAGGCACATAGGGTTTAACATCCAGAATCGGCGTCCCGTCCACCAGATCCGCCCCTAATACATGCAAACGCACTCGGCCCGCAATCTCTTCTATACGCTCAATTGCCACCACGGATTGTCCTATCTGATTTGGTCGGTTGGGAGAACGCGTTGCAAACAGGCCATAACGCTCACCTTCCCGCCGTGGCGGCTGTACGGTTAAGCCTATCTCATTGCGCAAACTGTGATGAAATACAAAAATCAGCCAAACATGCGAATAATCCTGCAGCCCATAAAAGGCCTCGGGCCGACAATATGGCGCCTCAAACTCAATCCAGGCACGCGCAGCCGGTGCTAATCCCGCCTGGGAAGGAATACCGAATTTTTCCTTAAAACAGGAGTGCAGCGTCGCGATCGGTTGAATCTGGTATGACATACAAAAAACCTATATGGCCAACAATCAAACCTCCAATCATAACAGCTCCGCTATCAATAACTCTAACCAGACCACGCCTGCTCTGCTAAACTGTGCCCAGCAATTTAGACTGTGTTGATATAAGGACGCGGGCATGAGCGAACAAATACTACAGTATGCGGCAGTGACATTACTCTTGCTTCTGCTCATTATTAGCTGGCGCATCTACGCCAACCGTGACAAACCACTTAAGCTGGTCATCACCGCCCGACGCGATCCCAGTGCCGACTTATTTATTTTTCAACTGGCACGCCCCTGGTGGTGTCGTTTTATCGCATTACCGCCGTTCCAGGGCGGACAATCGGTAGCGGTCAGCATTCCTGGCTCGGATGAAATGCGCTATTACTCATTGGCCCGCTGGAAAGCCAAAACGCGACGCTATGAGCTAGCGATTAAACGTGAACCCCATGGACAGTTCTCCCCACGCTTGCATGGTTATGCCCAACCCGGCAAGAAACTGCTGATCGGTCAACCCCAGGGGGAATTTACACTATTACCTTACACCCCTAAAAACCGTGCTGTATTTATTGCCGGCGGCATAGGTATTACCCCATTGCTGGCCATGCTGGATCAATGGCGCCAGCAACACCAGCCCTATCAGGATGCTATGCTGTACTGGCAGGTCAGATACCAACAGGATGCCATCTATCAGGATCAACTTGGTTATGGGCCGCGCATTCTGGTTTCCCGCCCCAGCCACGGCCAGCCACAGCGCATTAGCGCCGAATTATTACAACGGGAACTGGGCTCTCTTGCCGACTGTGATATCTATCTATGCGCCGGCCAGGGCATGATTAATGCGCTACTGCCGCAACTGCAACAGGCAGGCGTGCACAACAGCGCTATCCATATCGAACACTTCAATCTGCTGGCCAGTGGCCGCAGCGACTGTACCATTCACTACCAGGAACATAGTTTTAGCTGCAGCGGCCACGGTAATTTGCTCAATGCCGTTGAGGCCCAGGGGTTGCGTATAGATTCCGGCTGCCGGGCCGGGTTCTGTGGCCAATGTCTGGTCAATGTCGACAAGGGGCGTGTCGAACACTTTATTACCCCGGAATATCATGCCCCTCCCGGCCAGGCCCTGGCCTGCTGTGCAATACCCAAAACCGAGGCCTGGATCAGCCAGCCTTAACCTCAAGGAGAAAATCATGACCAGCTACACCTTAGACCAATTTGTCAACGTCACCTCCGATAGGCCTCGTGGTGACGGCTTATTTCAGTTAGAAAATGATCGTTGCCTACAAGCCAACTTAAACGGCATGATATGGATAAAAATGGGCGCCATGGTAGCCTATACCGGCGCGATAAAATTTACCCGCGAAAGCGTACTGGAACATGGCATAGGTAAAATGCTGAAACAATCGTTTACCGCCGAAGGCATTGCGCTGACCCGCGCCGAAGGCCAGGGCGATCTGTATCTGGCCGACAACGGCAAAAAAATCAGCATACTCAATCTGCAAAACGAAGCCATCTATGTCAATGGCAATGATATTCTAGCTTTTGATCCAGTCATAGACTGGGACATCAAAATGATGCGCAAACTTACCGGCATCATGGCCGGCGGCCTGTTTAATATTAAACTGGAAGGCACCGGTATGATTGCGATTACCACCCATTACAACCCGCTGACCCTACGGGTTAAACCCGGCGAACCGGTGATGACCGACCCAAATGCCACCGTCGCCTGGTCGGCCAACCTGCAACCCGAATTCAAAACCGACATTTCATTTAAAACCTTCTTGGGTCGCGGCAGCGGCGACTCCATCCAGATGCTGTTTGAAGGTGACGGCTTTGTCGTAGTGCAGCCTTACGAAGAGGTGTATTATGCTTCCGGCACATAAACACTCAACCTGTTGTTAGTAAACAAGCTTTCATTGATCGCCACAAAACCGCCGTATATCCGCATTTAGCCGACGTATAGCAGAATTTCCCACTGACAGCATTGTCTAGCCGCTCTCTCAAGCCTAATATTTTGTAACAAATAACAAAACAGGGAGAGCGGCATGACACGCGAGGAATTTAAGCAACGGGTCAAACAGCTGGAACATGAGGCAAAGATCAATCCCATCGGATACCAACGCAAGGTCATGCTACTGGCCTGGCTGGGAAATGCCTATGTAGGCAGTATTATTGCCGTACTGCTGGCCATACTAGTCGCTATGGTGCTATTGCTACCGGTTTTAAAAGCCTTGGCCGTCAAACTGATTTTGGGCCTGCTGATCTTGCTGTTTTTTGTCTTAAAAGCACTCTGGATCAAACTGGAAGCTCCCCAAGGCAGGGAAATTACCGCCCAAGAGGCTCCCGCGCTGTTCCTGATGATAGAATCCTTGCGTCAACGGCTAAATTCGGTACCGTTTCATCACGTTATGATTACCGATGACTTTAATGCCGCCGTCGTTCAAGTACCACGCCTGGGCATTTTCGGCTGGCCACGAAATTATTTACTGATTGGTCTGCCGCTGATGAAGCTAATGTCTAAACCACAGTTTAAAGCCGTGCTGGCACATGAATTCGGTCACTTATCCCAAGGTCATGGCAAGCTGGCGAATAAAATATATTGCCAACGCCAACGCTGGAGCACCCTGATTCAGGCCTTGGAGGAAAATGAGCGTTTTGGCACTTTTTTGTTCAAACCGTTCTTTAACTGGTTTGCCCCCTACTTCGCTGCTTATACCTTCCCTATGGCTCGCAGTAACGAATATGAAGCCGATGCCATCTCCGCCAAGCTCACCTCTGCCGCCACCGCCGCCGAAGCATTAACCAGTGTCAATATTTTTGCCCAATACCTGCAGGAAAAATTTTGGCCGGCAATTACTCTGCCTGCCGCAGATATTCCTCAACCCAATATCATGCCCTTTGTCAGCATGGGACAACAGATCAAACAGCAAATAGATGTAGAAGATGCCCGCCACTGGTTAAAAGATGCTATGGCCCAGCACACCGGCCTTGATGATACCCATCCGGCATTATCTGAGCGCCTGGCCGCCCTCAAACAGCGCCCTCGTCTGGCTATCCCCGAGACAGACCAGGCCGCGGATCAACTACTTGGCAACTCACTGACCAACATCATCACGCAATTTGATCAGCAATGGTTGCATCACATCCAGGATTCCTGGCAACAACACTATCAACAGACACAAGCCGACCGCCAAACACTACGACAACTGAATCTGCGTGTTGAACACGGTGAATTATTAATGGCGGATGAGGCGTATCAACGTGCCTGCCTGACTCATCACGTTGCCGCAGACCCCGGGGCCGCAACGCAACAATTTGAGCAACTCTATCAACAAGACAATAAAAACGCGCGCCTCTGCTTTTCCTTAGGGGCCTGTTATCTGGAACAGGACAATCCCCAGGGTTGCCAACTGATAGAACAAGCCATGGAGATGGATCAAGATGGCATTGCCATTTGCAGCGAAATCTTGCGTGACTATTACTGGCGCACCGGCAACCAGAAACTGGCAGAACAATGGCATCAACGCTGGCTGGAACATAACGAATGGATGGAAGCTGCTCAAGCAGAACGTAGCCAGATCAGCTTTCAAGATAACATTACCGCACACAACCTGCCTGAGGCCAGCTTGCGCCAACTCAAACAGCAACTCAAACAAATCCCCGCCATTCGCAAAGCCTATCTGATCCGCAAAGAAACCGAATATTTTCCCGAGATTCCGTGCTATGTATTAGGCATCAGCCTGAGAGGCTGGTTTTCATTTGGTCGCCAGGTTGACGAAGATGAAATCTATCAACAATTGGAAGAAAAGGTTAATTTACCAGAAGATACGCTGATCATTCGACTGGATAAATCGGGTAAAGAATACATGCACTTATTCCGCTGGAAGAAAAAAAGCCGACTGATTTAGCCTGTGTTTAATACACCTTACCAGCCGGAACGCCGCAATGCCGCCCGAATCCGTTCTATCGTCTGCTCAACCGGCGCATTGCGGGCAACCTCCAGCCCCAGGCCCTCGGCAATACGCCGAATTGCCATAGGGTTAAGTGGGATCCCGCCCTTATCCACCGCCTTAATCAACTGCCGGGCACGTTTAATTTCATCCGGTGCATTATCGGCCCAGAAAAAACGGATAATACGGGTAAAAAATATTTTCATAGTTATCGCTGCTATCGGTTAACGTGAAACCACGTATGGCGACCTCATTCTAACAAAATACCTGTCTTGGGATATTGGCACCGAAAAAATTGTCCCCATATAATAATTTCTCTTATATTGAACCACTATGACTATGCCTCACAACAAACCACTGCTAATCTGCCTGGCCCTGTTAAGCCTGACCGCCTGCTCTGAAGATCCCGAACCCGCCGACACAGAAAACAGACTAAATATGGAACAAGCCAAGCAAATGGCCGAAGACCTTAAACAGAAAATGCTGGAAGGCAGCTCAGAAATGAAAGATGTCCTTTCTGAAACCGGCGAGAAAGTCGGCGAACAAGCTCAAATAGCCGCCGACAAAGCCAAAGACATAGACCTAAAACTCAGCGATGAAACCAAAGAAAAACTGGCTGGGGTTACCGAAAAAGTCTTAGACGGCACCGCCGCTGCCGCCGAAGCCGTGGCCAGAAAAGCCAAGGAAATGAAGGCATCAGTAGCCGAGGACAACGACGAGTAGTCACCCCGAATCCGGGGAGGCACACACCCAACAAAATTGATAAGTTGTCACATTGGGCGAATAGTCGCATGGTAACGATAATGGAAAGCCCGGAGGCAGTGACAAAGAAGTAGCGCCCGAGAAAAAGCCAACAGAGCCTAGATTTTTTATTTCTCTGGCTGCCAAAAAAAGGTAAGCACAGCACCTCCCAACATAACAATGACTAATGCCACGCCAAACCAGAATCCACTAACATACTGCGATTCAACCCTTTGCTGTTGATCTCTCACATCATTTGACATCCTCCCCGCCCTAAAGGACGGAGATTCCTACTGTGGCTGAATGCGATTTAGCATTCAACTCACTTCGGTGGGTTCCTGCTGCTGGCGACATTACTGCATCACTCACTTCACAGGCTAACAAGCGGTGTCCCCGCTCTAAAATGTTCATCGCGCCAACGAGATCGGCGTGATTTTGATAGCCGCATTCAACACACTTAAATGCGGCTTGGGTCTTGCGATTATCAGCACAAACGTGGTGACATCTTGGACAGGTTCGGCTGGTATTCTTTGGGTTCACCCGAATGAGTTGACCCCCTTTCCAGCCAAGCTTATAGTCTAACTGTCGCCCAAACTCTCCCCAACCCTGGTCTAAAATCGAACGATTGAGACCAGATTTTTGGGCAACATTTTTGCCATGATTGTCTGCATCGCCCTTGGCGGACTTGGACATGTTCCGTATTTGCAAATCTTCGATACATACTATCGCGTGGTTTTGGCTGATAGCATGCGTCGCCTTGTGCAAATAATCCTTACGGACGTTGCTGATTTTTTGGTGCAATTTCCGGGCCTTGGCTTTTTGTTTCTGCCAATTCTTGCCAAACTTCACTTGTCTTGCCATGCGGCGTTGATACTTCGCCAGCTTTTTCTGGTGTTTCTTGAAGCTGTTGAGGGGGGCCAAATGGTTGCCATCGCTCAAAGTGGCAAATCTGGTTATGCCCATGTCGATCCCAACGATACCGGTTGCAGTCGGTATCGGCGATTCAACTTCGCGTTCCGTTTGGATGCTGACAGTCCATTTGCCACCGGACTGGCTAACGGTGACATTTTTGACGGTGCCAAGCACTTCTTGGCTGTTGCGATAACGCACAAAGCCAATTTTTGGCAGGTAGATACGATTGTTGTGTTGTTCCAGTTTGAAGCCTTGCGGATAGCGAAAGCTGTCGTGTTGACCACGTTTTTTGAATTTTGGAAAGTCTGCACGTTTGGCGAAAAAATGCTGGTAGGCTCGTTCCAGATCTTTCAGGGCTTGCTGCAAACATTGGCTATGCGTATCTTTTAACCATGCAGTTTGTTCCTCGTTTTTCCAAATGGGCAGAAAACTGGCAAGTTTGGTGTAGCTAAATTTAACGGTATTATCTGCTGCGTATTGCTCGGTTTGCCACGCCAAAGCCTTATTGATCACAAAACGACACGAACCCGCAAAGCGGCGCATATTCTGCGCTTGCTCACTGGTTGGTATTAGTTCAAATTTAAAGGCTTGTAGGCGTTTCATACGTTATGATTATACTTGGCCTATGGAAAAAAAAATGACATTAAGCTGTGGCGGTGCGCCAATTGAGATTATTCGACAATATATCGAACAGCAAAAAACGCCAAACCAGCTTATAGACACTTTCGTGTCCGTGCTATCCATCCCCGACATGAATGACGGGGTTTTCCGCACTTTCTGATAAACAGTCACCCTGTCATCATTTGCCAATGTTCGATATAGCGAATAAGGCACACCACCAACAGTAATTAACTTTTGTCCTGATGAGTGATTAATAATCAAGTTTTTGGGTGGCAACTCCAGCGACAACTCCAACAAATAACCTGAACGCCCATTGTTAAACTTACCAACGACGATCCCCTCAACCCAGTCTAGATTAGAGCGTTGCTCTGCAACCGCATGCGTTCCTAACACCGCAAGCAACACCTGCAAACAAACGATCAATATAGCATCATCTTTCCAAATGACTTTCCCCAAGTCAAATCTTACAGTAGATGAATCATGCAACCTAATCATAGCAAGCACTTCTCCCCCGGATTCCGCTCCCGCTTCATCCGGGCTACGAGGTTAATAATTCAACACTGGTGCCAACCAACGCTCGGCTTCTTCTACTGTCCAGCCTTTGCGCTGGGCATAGTCCTGGACCTGGTCTTTGTCGATCTTGGCGGTGGCGAAGTAGCGGCTTTCCGGGTGAGATAGATAGAAACCACTGACCGCGGCGGTTGGGTACATAGCGAACGATTCGGTCAGTGCTATGCCGGTATTTTCGGTGGCATTCAGCACCGAGAACAAGCCGGCCTTTTCACTGTGTTCGGGACAGGCCGCATAACCGGGTGCCGGCCGAATACCGCGGTATTGTTCGTCTATCAGTTGCTCATTCTCCAAGGTTTCATCGGCGGCATAGCCCCAATAGTCTGTGCGGATTTTTTGGTGCAACATTTCGGCAAAGGCTTCCGCCAGACGATCCGCCAGTGATTTTAACAAAATGCTGTTGTAATCATCGTTAGCCGCTTCAAACTCGGCCACTTTTTCATCCAGGCCAATCCCGGTAGTTACCGCAAACGCACCGATATAATCGCTGACACCGCGCCCCTTGGGGGCAATATAGTCGGCCAGACACATATTCGGTTTATCTTTGGGGCGCAGCATTTGCTGGCGCAGGTTATGCCAGGTCATCGCCACTTCGCTGCGGCTCTCATCGGTGTAGATTTCGATATCATCGCCATTATCACCATCAACCGTCACCGCATTGGCCGGGAACAGACCAAATACCGCATTCGCGCTCAACCATTTTTCCTCGATGATCTGTTTTAACATGGCTTGTGCATCGGCAAACAGCTGACGGGCCGATTCGCCCACCACCTCATCCTGCAGTATGCGTGGATAGCGCCCGGCCAGCTGCCAGGACATAAAGAACGGCGACCAGTCGATATAACGGCTGATTTCTGCCAATGAATAATCATGCAACACCTGCACACCCAACTGCTTAGGCACCGGCGGTATATAGTTATCCCAGTCCAGTTTCAAGCCCGCCTGACGCGCCTGGGCCAGGGTAACCCGGCGGCCTTGGGTTTTCTTGCTTTCATGGGCTTCGCGCAGCTGTTGATATTCTGCCTTAATCCCTGCCACATACGCATTACGTTGCGTGCTGCTCAACAAACTGCTGCACACCCCAACCGCACGCGAGGCATCGGCCACATAAACCACGCTGCCATTCGGATAGTTAGGTTCAATTTTTACCGCGGTATGCACCCGCGAAGTGGTTGCCCCACCGATCAGCAACGGAATATCCAATCCCTGGCGCTGCATTTCCTTGGCCACATGCGCCATTTCTTCCAGTGATGGCGTAATCAATCCGGACAGCCCGATAATATCGGCCTTATGCTCCTTGGCGGTATCCAGAATCTGCTGACAGGGCACCATCACCCCCATGTTAATCACATCGAAATTATTACACTGCAACACCACGGTAACGATATTTTTGCCAATATCATGCACATCGCCCTTTACCGTGGCCATCACAATCTTGCCCTTGCTGCCGGTATCACCGGTGCGCAGCTTTTCGGCCTCGATAAACGGCACCAGATGCGCTACCGCCTGCTTCATTACCCGCGCCGATTTCACCACCTGCGGCAAAAACATTTTACCGGCACCAAACAGATCACCGACCACATTCATGCCGTTCATTAACGGACCTTCGATCACCTCTACCGGAAACTCCGCCTCCAGACGTGCAGCCTCGGTATCTTCCACAATATAAGTGGTAATGCCACGCACCAGCGCATGGGTCAGGCGCTCTTGCACCGTACCTTCGCGCCAGGCCAGGTCTTCTTTTTTCTCTTTGGCACCGCTTTTAACGGTTTCCGCCAGCTCTACCAGCTTTTCGCCCGCCTCCGGGTCACGGTTCAATACCACATCCTCGACCACATCACGCAGCGGCTGTGGTACTTCTTCGTATACGCCCAGCATACCGGCATTGACAATCCCCATGGTCAAGCCAGCACGAATGGAGTGGTATAAAAACACGGTATGAATCGCTTCGCGCACCGCCTCATTCCCCCGGAATGAAAACGATACATTTGACACCCCGCCACTGATCTTGGCATGTGGCAGATTTGCTTTAATCCACTGCGTTGCCTCGATAAAGTCCACCGCATAGTTATTATGCTCTTCAATTCCGGTGGCAATCGCAAAGATATTTGGATCAAAAATAATATCTTGCGGCGGGAAGCCCACCTTATTCACCAGCACCTCATAGCTACGCCGACAGATTTCGGTCTTGCGCTGATAGGTATCGGCCTGGCCCTGCTCATCAAACGCCATCACTACCGCCGCTGCACCGTAAGACCTAATCAGCCTGGCATAATGAATAAACGCCTCTTCACCCTCTTTTAGACTGATGGAATTGACCACGGCCTTGCCTTGCACACATTTCAATCCGGCCTCAATCACCTCCCATTTAGAGGAGTCAATCATAAATGGCACCTTGGCAATATCCGGCTCGGAAGACAGCAGGTTAACGAATTTGATCATCGCCGCCTTGGAATCCAGCATCGCCTCATCCATATTGATGTCGATAATCTGCGCCCCGTTTTCTACCTGCTGCTGGGCAATACTGACCGCCTCATCGTATTCTTCATTCAGTACCAAACGGGCAAACTTCTTGGAGCCGGTCACATTGGTGCGCTCACCCACATTCACAAATAGCGAATCTTCAGCAACATTAAATGGCTCCAGGCCGGATAAACGCATTGCTACTTCAGGCTCTGGAATCTGACGCGGCGCCATACCGTCCAGCGCCTCGGCCATGGCCTGAATATGCGCTGGCGTGGTACCACAACAGCCACCGGCAACATTCAGAAAGCCACTCTCGGCAAACTCCTTAACCAGTGCGGCGGTAGTCGCTGGCGATTCATCATAGCCGGTATCCGATAAAGGATTAGGCAGGCCCGCATTCGGATGCGCGCTGACATAACAGGTGGCCACACGCGACATTTCTTCCACATACGGACGCATCAGTTCGGCACCCAAAGCACAATTCAGGCCGATAGAAAACGGCCTGGCATGCATCAATGAATTCCAAAATGCCTCGGTAGTCTGACCCGATAAAGTACGGCCCGAGGCATCGGTAATAGTACCGGAAATCATCAACGGCACGCTGACCGCATGCTTGTCAAAATACTGTTCGACCGCAAATACCGCCGCCTTGGCATTCAGCGTGTCGAAAATGGTTTCTATCATCAGAATATCGGCGCCACCTTCCAGCAGCCCACGAATGGCCTCGGTATAGCCTTGCACCAGCGCATCAAAATTAGTATTGCGCGCACCGGGATCATTCACATCCGGTGAGATTGAAGCGGTACGCGTAGTCGGCCCCAAAATGCCAGCAACAAAGCGCGGCTTATCTGCGCTAGCATATTCATCACAAACCTCGCGTGCCAGCCTGGCGCCTTCATAATTCAGCTCATAGGCCAGATCCGCCATATCGTAATCATCCAACGACACCGCATTCGCATTAAAGGTACAGGTTTCCACAATATCCGCTCCGGCGGCCAGATATTGCGCATGAATTTCACGAATAATATGCGGCTGGGTCAATAACAACAAATCGTTATTACCCTTCAAATCGACCGGGTGATCGGCAAACTGACGCACCTCACCGCGATAGTCCCCATAAATCTCGGTACCGCGATAATGCTCCTCACTCAGCTTATATTGCTGAATCATAGTACCTGTAGCACCATCCAGGATCAAAATACGTTGCTGAGCAATATGCTCAAGAATCTGTGCGGTAGTGAGATTATTCATAACCTATAACTCTAAAAACTTGAAAAGACCGGGATTTTATCATGCCTGCCAAACGATGCTGCCGTTAAGCTCGCAATAGAAAAAGGGCTTGTTTGCACAAGCCCTTTAAAGATTGGTGGGTCGTGACAAATTCGAACTGTCGACCAATGGATTATGAGGGCTTTAAAATATCTATTTAAATCAACATAATAAATAAACATTCTGTAACTTCTCAATAACTCATGGCAAAGCGGCATTCTGAGCAGCATTTCTCATGAGTTCAGGCAAAGGCAGAATGTTATTTTTCAGCGTGAGTCGATCTTGCAGGTATTGCCAGAACGACATGCCTAATTTTCGGCAGGTTTTCTTCAAACTGGTGAAGGTGTCTCGGCATTTTCGTCCCAGTTCGCTACGTGTGCCGCCGCTTATTTTCTGTTTTTGCACATAGCAGCGAATGTCGTTTTCGCTGCCATTGGTATGCAGCGGAATTTCTGGGCGTCTCAGCACTAACAACAGTTCCTCTTTGCGTTGATGGGTGCGCTTGAGCAGTTCATTCAGCGTGGCGTACTGAGTGCGCAGGGTAAATATTTCATCAAAACGTGCTTCGAATATCGGTATCTGTGTTGCATTAGGGGCCGCTTTGTACGCTTTCAGATCACGGTAAAAATCCCAGACTTGTGCACGCACAGATTTAATCGCTTGCCGTTGCAGATCATTGCTTGGAATCAGTGTGTGAATCAGGCGTTCGGTATGTACCCAGCACAGACCATGCAAAAACAGCGAAAATTGTCGGGCACCATCGCTGACGATTGCCAAGTTGGGATTGAATCCATTTGTCAGCAAATGCCCGATCAGGGCGGCTTCGGTGGCGATGCGGATCTGATGATCGGTTTCAAAGCCATAGAATGCAAGGTGTAACCGCCATAATTTCTCGTCGTAAATCGGCGTTGTCAGGTGCTCGCTGAGTTCCAGTCGCAGTGCTTTGCGTAGTCCATGCGCTTCCATATACGCCAGGGCATCTTCGGTGATTTGATAACCGCGGTTACTTGCTTGCAGTAGCTCCAGGAAATTCACTCGGCTTTTGCTGGCCGTGCTGGCGAACCAGGCAAAATAATCATTGCCAATTTGGGTAACATAGCCGTTGCGGGCCGCATGACGGGCACCAGAATCGTCAACGCTTACATGGGCACTGATTTCTAAGCCGGTTTCAAGTATCTCGTCTTTCTCTGTATGCAACACATCATGGCGCTGACTCAGAATGGCGTTAATTTGCCCCGCAGAAATATCGACGCCGACTTCGCGCAATTGCTCCAAAATCAACGGCTGCGTGGTACCGCAGTGGTGGTGTTGATAAATAATGAAGCCGCGCAATATTTCGTCAAAGCGATGGTTGCGTAGCGAGGCAGGCAGTTGAGCAACGTGCGATTTACCGTTCGCATCCACAAACACTTCGAGTCGGTAGCGGATGTTGTGCGCCTGAAAAATTAACCCTTGAATCACCACATCTCGATAACCATTATGCCGTGCGCCAGTGGGCGCATTTTCGCACGGGATGATTTGGATATCGTGAATTGTCAGCTGGGCTGTTTTGCTGCGCTTGTTCGACCCCGCTCGTTTCTTGCGTTTATTACCCGATTGGCCGCTAGAACGCTGACCTGTAGGCTTGTCATCATCGTCACTATCATCTGGATCGGTGTTTTGCTCCATTTTGCTCGATTTGAACTTGGGCTTTGCCTTTTCACCTTTCAGGATCGCAATCTCATCTCGCAGTTGCTGAATTTGCTCTTGCTGCAATTGGTTCTGCTCCTGGAGACGTGCAATAATCGCCAGCAAGCACTTTACTAAAGGGCTTTGCTCGGATTCTGGTATCTCTGGTAGTTGCAGTGGCTTTTTCATAAGGGCTAATCTTGTTTAACCGCATTGTAACCACAATCACACCATATGATGTTGTTCGTGACTTACCATGAGTTATTGAGAAGTTACAACATTCTTCTACAAAAAAAGCATAAAACACCGTAACTTCTCAATAACTCATGGCAAAGCGGCATTCTGAGCAGCATTTCTCATGAGTTCAGGCAAAGGCAGAATGTTATTTTTCAGCGTGAGTCGATCTTGCAGGTATTGCCAGAACGACATGCCTAATTTTCGGCAGGTTTTCTTCAAACTGGTGAAGGTGTCTCGGCATTTTCGTCCCAGTTCGCTACGTGTGCCGCCGCTTATTTTCTGTTTTTGCACATAGCAGCGAATGTCGTTTTCGCTGCCATTGGTATGCAGCGGAATTTCTGGGCGTCTCAGCACTAACAACAGTTCCTCTTTGCGTTGATGGGTGCGCTTGAGCAGTTCATTCAGCGTGGCGTACTGAGTGCGCAGGGTAAATATTTCATCAAAACGTGCTTCGAATATCGGTATCTGTGTTGCATTAGGGGCCGCTTTGTACGCTTTCAGATCACGGTAAAAATCCCAGACTTGTGCACGCACAGATTTAATCGCTTGCCGTTGCAGATCATTGCTTGGAATCAGTGTGTGAATCAGGCGTTCGGTATGTACCCAGCACAGACCATGCAAAAACAGCGAAAATTGTCGGGCACCATCGCTGACGATTGCCAAGTTGGGATTGAATCCATTTGTCAGCAAATGCCCGATCAGGGCGGCTTCGGTGGCGATGCGGATCTGATGATCGGTTTCAAAGCCATAGAATGCAAGGTGTAACCGCCATAATTTCTCGTCGTAAATCGGCGTTGTCAGGTGCTCGCTGAGTTCCAGTCGCAGTGCTTTGCGTAGTCCATGCGCTTCCATATACGCCAGGGCATCTTCGGTGATTTGATAACCGCGGTTACTTGCTTGCAGTAGCTCCAGGAAATTCACTCGGCTTTTGCTGGCCGTGCTGGCGAACCAGGCAAAATAATCATTGCCAATTTGGGTAACATAGCCGTTGCGGGCCGCATGACGGGCACCAGAATCGTCAACGCTTACATGGGCACTGATTTCTAAGCCGGTTTCAAGTATCTCGTCTTTCTCTGTATGCAACACATCATGGCGCTGACTCAGAATGGCGTTAATTTGCCCCGCAGAAATATCGACGCCGACTTCGCGCAATTGCTCCAAAATCAACGGCTGCGTGGTACCGCAGTGGTGGTGTTGATAAATAATGAAGCCGCGCAATATTTCGTCAAAGCGATGGTTGCGTAGCGAGGCAGGCAGTTGAGCAACGTGCGATTTACCGTTCGCATCCACAAACACTTCGAGTCGGTAGCGGATGTTGTGCGCCTGAAAAATTAACCCTTGAATCACCACATCTCGATAACCATTATGCCGTGCGCCAGTGGGCGCATTTTCGCACGGGATGATTTGGATATCGTGAATTGTCAGCTGGGCTGTTTTGCTGCGCTTGTTCGACCCCGCTCGTTTCTTGCGTTTATTACCCGATTGGCCGCTAGAACGCTGACCTGTAGGCTTGTCATCATCGTCACTATCATCTGGATCGGTGTTTTGCTCCATTTTGCTCGATTTGAACTTGGGCTTTGCCTTTTCACCTTTCAGGATCGCAATCTCATCTCGCAGTTGCTGAATTTGCTCTTGCTGCAATTGGTTCTGCTCCTGAAGATGAGCAATAATCGCCAGCAAGCACTTTACTAAAGGGCTTTGCTCCGATTCTGGTATCTCTGGTAGTTGCAGTGGCTTTTTCATAAGGGCTAATCTTGTTTGACTACATTGTAACCGCAATCACACCATATGATGTTGTTCCTGACTTACCATGAGTTATTGAGAAGTTACAAAACACCCAATTAAATGATTGTTTTATATACACCCCTATCAGAATAGTAGAAACCAATATTCCGTTTATTCAACAAAAACCAAACCATCTGATCGTGTAATTTAGCGTGTAATAATGTAAAATAAAGCTGAAAAACACTTAACAGTATCCTCGGAGAAGAGCATGACAGCCCCACAACTTAAGAAAGCGCCATTAAAGTTCGCATTGGTGGAATTTCAGTTTTCTGAAGTTATGGAAATTGCGAAATATATCCCCGCCTTTCAAGATGCCATTAGAAAAAAATTCCCATTATGTGCTAATCGAAAAGAAAGCGTTGTCATACCGCAAAACAATGGCGTTCAAATTGTCGAGCTGACTCGCTGGTCATTTTTATCTGCAAACAAAGCCAGCGCCATTGACGTAGACCAAAATCGAATTGTGTATTGCACCTCAGAGTACAAAAACTTTGCTCATTTCGCGCAAGTATGTAACGAATCCTTAGCGGAGTTTTATAAAGTAGTGGAACCAGCGCTACTGACCAAAATAGGACTGCGTTTTGGCAATTCGATCAAAATTGATGACCATGAAAGCTTAAATGCTCTTGTTGACTCTTGCTTTGAAGCTCCTCAATACGCAAACCCTATCGGAAAGGTTCATTGGCAAAAGCACGAGTCAATTATAGAAACTCAAATGGGAAGAATGCTTGTCAGAACGTTGTATGGGGAAAACTCGAATAATTGCCTGCCTGATGCAACAGGCTTGCCTATTAACATACAACCAGATGAAAAACCAACCAACCGCATCATTTTAGATATTGATCACATGTACCAAGCAGAAAACGAAGTATTCGATGTAAACCAAGCGCTTGAAAAGCTAGATTCACTTCATCAAGCCATAGATAGCTGTTTTATCGGAATAACAACAAAATATGCGAGGACAGAAAAATGGGCATAGATCACCATCAAGCGATTAATGAGTTTGTGATTGCACAAAACATCGCATTATCAACTAGACCGGCAATTGTTATCGTCGTTGACGATAGCTTTAGCATTGGCTCTGGCGGCAGCCTTACCGGATCATGCATTGACTGGCTGCCATCCGGTGGGGGCTTTGCAACCCTAGAGCAAGAGCAAACAACCCCGATAAACTCGGCACTTGATGTTATTACCGAAGCCTTCTCTTTAACCAAGGAAGAGCTTGCCAAAGTTTGCCAAGTAACCAAAAAGACCATTTACAACTGGACAAACCAAACATCAGAAACAAACCCTAAAGCAATGGGAAGAGTCTTTGATCTTCTCTCAATAGCTAAAGATTGGAAGCATTCGGCACTTCCAAGCAACAAGCAACTATTGAGGATGCCGGTATATGAAAATCTGAGCATCGTAGACTTGCTGGGTCAAGAAGACTTACAAAAAGAAGTGATTTTATTTTCAGGCTCTCGCCTAAAAATGACACATGCCACCAATACAAAATTAATTGATCCATTTGCTTAACTACCAAGGGCAGTAAGTGATAGTTACAAATTTAGAACAGGCGGGATGGAGGCAAGGCTCCATTGTGCAAAGCAGCGATATTCAGAAAATTGTATCTGCTTGCATATACAAAGAGAAACCAGCCTTCACCGTCGACTACTTAATCGTTGCGTCACAGTCTTGTGATGTTGCCAATACCAACACGACACAAGACCCATTTATCGAGCTTTCAATTGCAACTCGCTTAGAAAAAGTAAATGGCAATTTCACATTTAATAAAAACCCACGGATTCTGCACAGCACATTAGAAGAAAGAACTAATGATGATGACGTATTGCAACAACATTATATTGAGCTGAGAGCACATCAAAAACTCATCGTACCCAAAACAACCTTTTGCAACCTCAGCCCTGCGCAAAACCTGTTAATGCTTAGCCAAACATTAGAAAGCTATGTTGCATGGTTAGCCGCGCGATATTCACGCCCAGCCCACCCATCCGAGTTTAACAACCGAATTGCCCAACACACGACCAAAAGCACACGAAAAAAACTCAAATCCCTCAACCCGCTGCTATCCGGGATATATGCAGAAGTAATACCCAATGACGAGATAGCCCCAGACGAACAATACAAAGTGAATCTACTTGGCTTGATTTCTCCCGCAGATGACTCGGAAGAAAAAATTGCCCAAGCAACAGACTCACTCAACGAATATGCAGACACCATGAAAGCCAGCGGCATGGAGGTGACTTGTGTCGTTAAAACAGAGGATCAGGTCAGCGTTGCGCTACTCAAAAGGTTTAAGCGAATATATTTTGATGACTTATCATTTAAAGATTTAACAGACCTGCCAGTTGAAATAGACACTCCGTTACATTGATCCCATACAACCCGCAAAAAGCCGCAGAAAACCTATTCAATCCTGATTTTCGCTTATCTTTAGTTTCAAGACGCCTTTTAAAAAAAGCAGGCGCTGAACTGATCACCAAGATTCGGCGTAACATGAAATCGGCAACGCATCGCCACTTTGATAAATTGCTATTAAAACAAAGGGATTCGATTGAAACGGTATTCAATGAGCTAAAAAACTTGCGCCACATCGAGCAGACACGGCATCGTTCCATCAGCAATTAATGTGAAAACAACCATTTATTGAAGGGATTTATCCCGAACTGAGGTCAAGCTAAGGTTGCAAAATCAGTAAAAAGGGACCATGCAATCCGAACACTTTATCATCAGCATCTATTGCTGTATTGACAAACTTTGCCAGCACTATCCGCCTCACTTACGCCCCCGAGGTCTCGCTCCGAAATTAAGTAATGGCAAAATAATTACGATGGGAACTGTCGGTGAGCTGCTGGGCTATGATATTACAGAAAAAAGGCTCGCCAACCGGCAAGCCTTTGATGTATTGGTGGGTCGTGACAGATTCGAACTGTCGACCAATGGATTATGAGGGTTCTACCAATCTTTTATAGGTCAATAGTTTACCTTTATTAAATTCTACAAAACGCATTTAAATGCTAAAAACAACACACTGTTTTTACAATATAAATAATTCTTTTGTAGAAACATTCAATCAGGCTTACTAACCGCTCAGTCAGCAAACCATGTACTTTAAAAACAAAAAAGTATAACCTTACAGGTAAATAAAATTAGTTTTTAATATGGATATTACTTTCGCCTCAAAAAAACTTGAAAAACAAATGAACCAGGGAAAAGAAATGGTCAAGGCACATGGGACAATACGAGCAAAAAAGCTACAAAAAGTTCTAACCCAACTTCGCGCAGCGCCTAAGCTAAGTATATTTGCCCCTCCATATAGCCCGCCCCATCGGTGCCATGAGCTGACAGGAAATTTGAAAGGAATATTAAGTGTGGATTTAGACCATCCATACCGATTGTTATTCAAACCTCAGCATGTACCACCACCATTAAGACAAGAAGGGGGATTAGACTGGAATCAAGTAACTGCGATAGAAATTACAGGAATAGAGGACACACATGGATAAGCATACAACCAATGCATACCTGCCTGACTATATTGTCACACCAGGTGAAATCCTGAGTGATGAATTAGAAATACGAGGAATGACTCAACAAGAGCTTGCTACACGAACAGGGCTTACAGCCAAGCATATTAACGCCATTCTTAAAGCTGATTCTGCATTAACCCCAGAAACAGCCATTAAACTTGAGCGAGCCATTGGCATGCCTGCTTCATACTGGATTAACTTGGAAAATAACTATCAAGAAACCAAAGCTCGTATAAACGAAGAAAAAAAATTAGAGCAGGATTTAGGATGGCTCCAGCGCGTGCCTATCAATACAATCGCAAAGTTGGGATGGCTCCAAAAGGAGACATGCAAAAAACAACAACTAATTGACGTGTTAAATTTTTTTGGTGTCGCAAACGTCGCGCAATGGGAGGCCTTATGGGGAGGAAAATTACCGGTTGCTTACCGACAACACCCAACATATGAAATTCATCCTGAAGCCGTCTCCGCATGGCTAAGAAAAGGGGAACTTGAAGCGGCCAAAATCGACACAGCACCATTCGATAAAACAAAATTCAGAAATACCTTATTAAGTATCCGTAGCTTGACTACTGAGAGGCCTGAGATTTTTATCCCTCAAATGACTAGATTATGTGCTGAATCCGGCGTAGCAGTTGTATTTGTCCCATGCTTACCTAAAACGGGGATCAGCGGGGCAACTCGATGGCTAAAAAAAGATAAAGCAATCATACAATTAAGCTTACGATACAAAACAGACGACCACTTATGGTTTACCTTTTTCCACGAAGCAGGACACATCCTACTGCATGGAAAAAAAGATTTATTTTTAGAGGGACAAAACGGCCTATCGAACCAGCAAGAAGATGAAGCCAACCAATTTTCACAGGAAATGCTAATTCGACCAAAAGACTTTTCCCTACTTACACAAGGAGGCAAAAGACTTAACAAACAGCAAATTATTGATTTTTCAAAATCAATTGGAATTGCACCTGGCATAGTAGTAGGCCAACTACAACACTCAAAGCACTTGCCACAAAGTTACTACAATGATTTAAAACAACGATTCTGCTGGTCACATGAAAAAACAAATTAACAAGAGGGAGAAACAATGCTTTTATTTTTTCACGACAAAAAACTTCTGCTGACATATATACAAACTCTTATATTGTTCTACGGTATTTCGCTTATAGGGCATGCATTTATTACGTCGGCACAACATGAAGGATTTGTTTACCAATTAGGCACCGCCATTTTTGTTTTAACACTATTTTTTGCTGCATCAATTTATGCATTGCATGTCACGACTGAAATAGCCAAATATGCTGATCGCAGATTCAAATATATTTTGCCTAATAACAATAAGAATCACCGCACCAAAGAGCTAAAAGAAGTAATTGCATCTAAAGGGGTATGGATCTGGCTGGCACATTCCGTAATCATTGTCTTTATAGGCATCGAAATTTTTACTAACGTTATAGCACCATAAAAGTAGCATTCGTAACTTCTCAATAACTCATGGTAAGTCAGGAACAACATCATATGGTGTGATTGCGGTTACAATGTAGTCAAACAAGATTAGCCCTTATGAAAAAGCCACTGCAACTACCAGAGATACCAGAATCGGAGCAAAGCCCTTTAGTAAAGTGCTTGCTGGCGATTATTGCTAGCCTTCAAGAGCAGAACCAATTGCAGCAAGAGCAAATTCAGCAACTGCGAGATGAGATTGCGATCCTGAAAGGTGAAAAGGCAAAGCCCAAGTTCAAATCGAGCAAAATGGAGCAAAACACCGATCCAGATGATAGTGACGATGATGACAAGCCTGCAGGTCAGCGTTCTAGCGGCCAATCGGGTAATAAAGGCAAGAAACGCGCGGGTTCGAACAAGCGCAGCAAAACAGCCCAGCTGACGATTCACGATATCCAAATCATCCCGTGCGAAAACGCGCCCACTGGCGCACAGCATAATGGTTATCGAGATGTGGTGATTCAAGGGTTAATTTTTCAGGCGCACAACATCCGCTACCGACTCGAAGTGTTTGTGGATGCGAACGGTAAATCGCATGTTGCTCAACTGCCTGCCTCGCTACGCAACCATCGCTTTGACGAAATATTGCGCGGCTTCATTATTTATCAACACCACCACTGCGGCACCACGCAGCCGTTGATTTTGGAGCAATTGCGCGAAGTCGGCGTCGATATTTCTGCGGGGCAAATTAACGCCATTCTGAGTCAGCGCCATGATGTGTTGCATACAGAGAAAGACGAGATACTTGAAACCGGCTTAGAAATCAGTGCCCATGTAAGCGTTGACGATTCCGGTGCCCGTCATGCGGCCCGCAACGGCTATGTTACCCAAATTGGCAATGATTATTTTGCCTGGTTCGCCAGCACAGCCAGCAAAAGCCGGGTGAATTTCCTGGAGCTACTGCAAGCAGGTAACCGCGGTTATCAAATCACCGAAGATGCCCTGGCGTATATGGAAGCGCATGGACTACGCAAAGCACTGCGACTGGAACTCAGCGAGCACCTGAGAACGCCGATTTACGACGAGAAATTATGGCGGTTACACCTTGCATTCTATGGCTTTGAAACCGATCATCAGATCCGCATCGCCACCGAAGCCGCCCTGATCGGGCATTTGCTGACAAATGGATTCAATCCCAACTTGGTAATCGTCAGCGATGGCGCCCGACAATTTGCGCTGTTTTTGCATGGTCTGTGCTGGGTACATACCGAACGCCTGATTCACACACTGATTCCAAGCAATGATCTGCAACGGCAAGCGATTAGATCTGTGCGTGCACAAGTCTGGGATTTTTACCGTGATCTGAAAGCGTACAAAGCGGCCCCTAATGCAACACAGATACCGATATTCGAAGCACGTTTTGATGAAATATTTACCCAGCGTACTCAGTATGCCACGCTGAATGAACTGCTCAAGCACACCCATCAACGCAAAGAGGAACTGTTGTTAGTGCTGAGACGCCCAGAAATTCCGTTACATACCAATGGCAGCGAAAACGACATTCGCTGCTATGTGCAAAAACAGAAAATAAGCGGCGATACACGTAGTGAACTGGGACAGAAATGCCGAGACACCTTCACCAGTTTGAAGAAAACCTGCCGAAAATTAGGCGTGTCGTTCTGGCAATACCTGCAAGATCGACTCACGCTGAAAAACAACATTCTGCCTTTACCTGAACTCATGAGAAATGCTGCTCAGAATGCCGCTTTGTCATGAGTTATTGAGAAGTTACCTGAAATTATATTAAGGGTCTAATTTCATTGTAAAAATTAAATATAAAAATTCACCTTACCCCTGATCAATGTCGGATTTATTGGAGGGACTTATCCCAAACTGAGGTCAAAGTCTGGCTAGAGAAAAAACAGCCGGAAGTATTGCCCAGCAGCTTAACGGGAAAAGCCATGACCTACCTGAGCAACCAATGGCCGCGATTGGTCCGTTATCTGGAAGATGGACGCTATCCTATCGACAACAACCTGGCTGAACAAACGGTACGTCCCTTTGCTGTGGGTCGTAAAAACTGGCTGTTTAGCCAAACCACCGCCGGTGCACAAGCCAGTGCTGTCATCTACAGCCTAGTAGAAACCGCCAAAGCCAATGGCTTGGAGCCTCAGCTTATTTAACGCAACTGTTTACCGAGTTGCCCAATATGGACTCGTTTGAGCAAATGTAAACACTGCTGCCTTGGAATGTATCAAGATAGTCTGTTGGTTCGGTGCTTACTCCAATTCCGCGACCTACGCGCTAAAAAAACTGATACCGACACCAGCTCAGGAATGGGAGCCGCCAAGGATCAGCTAGGACATAGCGACAGAATAAGCTATTTTTTAAGATTTAGAATATCGCGTGTACTACTTCTCACCAGCATCATACTATCTATAACTCTCTTGTGAGTTCGAATATTCTCTGAAGATTGACTTACGTCAACAGGCTTTCCAACATTTGAACTAGATGGCTTATTTACAACCACGCCAAATACTGGCTTCGATATTTCATATTTCATTTATTTTCTCCAAACGAACAGTTCCTAACCAGGCTTATTCGTTTTAGTTAATACCCCTTTTCCAACCTATGACAGCAAGTAGACAACTTCTAAGAGCAATAATTTCCCCTAGGAAGAACACTCTACATTTTGCTGGAATTCCCATGAGAAGCATCAAATGACTCACCCAAACCTTCCAACATCTCTACAAGCATTGCCGACGTTTCACCATAAATCGAATAAAAATTACACAAATTATCAGTAATAGATGCCAAGAACTGAATAACGGAAGGGTCATTAAAGCCCCCCTTCATATTATCAATGCAAATAAAACCATAGTAACGACCTGAACTACTAGCACCATTCTCTACTGGAGAGCCTATTGGCATAACTATAGTTGCATTATAGAACTTTTTCCTTTCGAAATTCATATTCACATATTCAGGATCTGACGAAAGGTCATCACAAACATAAAAAGACCTGCGATCAGATTCCGACATAATAATATTAAATGCAGTATTCTTTTTTACAGGAAAGCTTGGCAAATCACTATCAATCCCTTTCCTTTTGCGATATGACAATGGATCCCTTACCAAGGTTTTAACATAAAGATCCCGATCATCATCCCCATAAGTCAACAATTTAATACTTACAGAGCAATCGTCATCCACAATATGATCCATAATTCTTTTTAGATTAGCGGTAAAAAATATATTAAAACAATCCGTCGTACGCAACACATCCATCAATTCAGGAAACACAGAAACATAATCTGCCTTGAACGCCCCAGAAATCAATAAGTCTTTTATTTCAGTAAAACACAATGTCTTATTTCTAAGCTCATGATTAATATTATGAAGGTGCTCTGAAATGGTTCTTTTACGCCGCTCTGCAAGCTCTAACTCCCCTAGAAGCTTCCGGCCCCTCTCCTTATTCTCATCGCGCTTCCCTATCAACTTACAATTTCGGAGAAATAAATTGTGGCAACTTCTTTGATTTATTAAGCACATTCCAGCAAGCATAAAGTTAATAACTGCCAACGCAACAATCATATACTTGCTTGCACCGGGATCTGCATTAATCGCTTGAAAAGCCATAACGAAACCAATAACACAGCCTACTAACGAAAATAATCCCCAAAATAGCTCTCTGGGAGAAAGCCCCTTTAAAGCCCCCAGCAAAAACCAGTGCATAAAAATACCTCTAACTTACCTATATTCGCTGGAAATGTAGCACAAACCCAAACCATCAACCATAACTCTAGAGATATAGAATATATATGCATCAACAATACGAATTTGAGAAGCAAGGCAAGAATCACGAAGCAAAAAAAGGCTCGCCAACCGGCAAGCCTTTGATGTATTGGTGGGTCGTGACAGATTCGAACTGTCGACCAATGGATTATGAGTCCACTGCTCTAACCAACTGAGCTAACGACCCGGGTTTTTATTATTAGCTATCACCGTCCAGGAAGCTTTTGACTTTCTCCGAACGCGATGGATGACGCAGTTTACGCAGGGCTTTGGCTTCAATCTGACGAATCCGCTCACGGGTTACGTCAAACTGCTTACCGACTTCTTCCAGCGTGTGATCGGTATTCATTTCGATACCAAAGCGCATACGCAGGACTTTTGCCTCACGTGGCGTCAAGCTGTCTAGTATATCAGAAGTTGCGCCGCGTAGGCTCTCATAAACGGCAGCATCGACAGGAACCGTAGTATTTGAGTCCTCAATAAAGTCACCCAGATGCGAATCATCGTCGTCACCCACCGGCGTTTCCATGGAAATCGGCTCTTTGGCAATCTTCAAAATCTTATGAATCTTGTCTTCTGGCATTTCCATTTTTTCGGCCAGGGTTGCCACGTCCGGCTCCACACCGGTTTCCTGCATGATCTGACGCGAGATACGGTTCATCTTATTGATGGTTTCTATCATATGCACCGGAATACGGATGGTACGCGCCTGATCGGCAATCGAACGGGTAATCGCCTGACGAATCCACCAGGTGGCATAGGTAGAAAACTTATAACCACGGCGGTATTCAAATTTATCCACCGCCTTCATCAGACCAATATTACCTTCCTGAATCAGATCCAGGAACTGCAGACCACGATTGGTATACTTCTTCGCAATCGAAATTACCAGACGCAGATTGGCCTCAATCATGTCGCGCTTGGCACGACGTGCCTTGGCTTCACCATTGGTCATCTGCTTATTGATTTCTTTCAGATCCTTAATCGGCAAGCGCGCCAGCTCTTCCAGCTCAACCAAGGCCTGCTGCCGCTCAACAATGGCGTGCTGATAAAATTCCAACGCCTGACTATACGGTTTTTTCGCCTCCAGCTCGGCCGAAATCCATCCCAGGTTATCCTCATTACCAGGGAACACCTTAATAAAGTGACCACGCGGCATTTTACATTTATGCACACACATATGCAGAATCGCCCGCTCACTGCGGCGCACGGCTTCGACCAATGAACGCACATTTTCACATAACGCATCTACCTGCTTGGCCGAGAAACGGAATGCCATCAGTTGTTGAGTTACTTGTGTCTGCAATGCAACATATGCCTCGCTACGATACCCTTGCTTATCGGAAACGGCCAGCATCTGCTCAAACAGGCGCTCAATTTCCTCAAATCGCAGCAGCGCCTCTTCTTTCAACTTGGCCAGATTCGCCGCAGCAATCGCCTCGCTGTTATCATCATCAGCGTCGTCGGCATCTACATCATCGTTTTCATCAACATCGGAGCCATTCTCAGCGGCCTCAAGTGCCGCCTCTTCCTCCGCCGCAGCCTGCTGCTCTTCTTCTATTTCTTCAATAAAACCATCGACCAGCTCATCGATTTTCATCTCACCGGCTTTGACCCTGGTCACCATAGACAAAATCTCGGTAATCGTTGCTGGGCAAGCCGATACCGCTCGTATCATATGCTTTAAGCCACCTTCGATACGCTTGGCAATTTCTATCTCTTTTTCACGAGTCAGCAGCTCTACCGTCCCCATTTCGCGCATATACATACGCACCGGATCGGTAGTACGTCCGAATTCAGAATCTACAGTAGATAACGCGGCTTCAGCCTCTGCGGCTGCATCATCATCGGTAACCGCCGAAGAAGAATCCATAATCAACGACTCGGCATCCGGCGCAACATCGCACACCTTGATACCCATATCATTAATCATACTGACAACGCCATCGATCTGCTCAACCTCAAGCATATCCGGCAAATGGTCATTAATCTCCGCGTAGGTCAGATAGCCCCGCTCTTTACCCAAAACAATCAATGTCTTAAGACGGGTACGGCGTTCTTCCATATCCGGCGCCGGATTATCAGCCGTACCTTGCTGTATTTCCTGAATCAATTGGTTTTTATCTAACTTTTTACTGTCTTTGGACCTAGCCATTTTTATTCAGAATTCCTCAATTTTTATAGACTGCGGATTAAACGACACCCAACACGAAACATGCAACCGCAGGAAAACATCGCATTGTACCAGACCAGTCAAAATTTAGCTAACAACACAATGCAAACGGCCGACCATGGTTATCCATGATCGGCCGCAAAGCCACAAAACTTTAAACTAAAGTTTAATAGTTTAATTAGTTAGCTTCAATATCAGACAACAATGCCGGATTGGTTACCAGTTTTCTTACTCCGTGCGCATGATCTTCATCAAACGTATTGCTCTTACACCACTCACCTACACTATTAATATCCAGCTTGGCGCATTGTGGGCGCACACTCCAGGTAACTTGCAGCGGCGAACAAGTCTGCTCTGAATACTTAGGTCCAGTGGTTGAACCAGCGAACACGACCGGAGCACCGGTATCCGCAGGAATTGCCTTAGCCTGATGATAACCATTGGTCATATTACCGTCATAGCTCAGCTCATCAAACTGAAGCGCACTTGAATCATTAACCAAAGTGAACACTTGTGTCTCTACACGCAAATCGGGGTTAGAGCACGCCACCGATAGGCAAGACCCTAGCCCAGCACCTGGTTTTACCTCACAAGAAGTATGCACCCAGTGAACCTCAATGGTATCCCCTGGCTGCAGATCACCATGTTTACCCTTACAAACAGCCTCTTTGGTCGGCGCTAACTCAGCACTACTCAACTCTTTGCTGATACCGCACTTATACCCACTATCATATCCGGCATGACCATCGCCCGCATAAATAGAAAAGGCTTTTGCCTTATGCTCTGCATTTTCGTGAAAATGAATATTACACAGATTCATCTCTTTGTAATCGGGGGCCAATGCAAATGTACGCTTATTCTCACCGGACAGCTGATCAATATCACGCGGGGTTTGCGGACCAAACCCCTGACAAGCCTCACCGCTTGCCATACTGCCATGGTCATCATGACCATGGTCTGCTGCCATCACCAAACCCGAGGTAAACAAACCCACTAAAACCGTTGCTAAAACTTTCATTCCACTCTCCTCTTAAAACAACATCAATCATACTAATGGTTTCACTTCCATCAATTACTTTAACTAATAGAACAGGCCATCTTACCAAGATATAAGCATCACGCCCACCCATTTTACAACTCTCCAGCCCCCCCAAAATTCTCAAAACAGAGAAATTCATAATTAAAATTTATCAAAATAAAGAAAATCAAAACCACGACGAAGCAGAAAACACAAAAATCAACCTTTCACACCACACAAGCCACCACTCACCTCTCCCGGCCCAACCCTTGCGTATCTTTTACAGCATGGAACCCACCATTAAGTTTCATATCGTCTATTCTATTGAGGAGAATCTCCATGAGCCGCAAATTATCCTTACTTATCGCCAGCCTTACTTTTATCAGCACACCCATTTTAGCTGCCGACACCGATTCGCTCACAGGCTTTCCCTTTGCCCAATTAATAGCAGAGTCATCCGAACAAACCGTTGTTGCATATGACACCGACTCAATCAAAGATTTTCCTTTTGCACAACTCATTGCAGAATCCAATGAGCCACAATCTTCGACGCAACAAGCCGTAGCTTACGATACAGAAAGCGTAGACCTCCCATTCAAACGCCTCATATCAGAAAGCATCACACCCATGGAAATCTTGAATTCCAGCAAATCTATTGCCAATTCAGCCACAGACTTTTAGCACGCTATTAAACCAGAAAAATTATCACGGCAAGCCCCCTCTGGTCTTGCTGCGTTGGTAAACGCTAAATCAATTTTTACCACTCCCTCAAGAAAATAAAGGCCGGCAACAATAGCCGGCCATTTTTTATAAACATCCTTCAAAATACACTCTCAGACCTGCCTCACCTTTCCAACACGGTATTCAAAATCCACATCAAAAAAATGTTTTTGTTTCTGCTTTAATTTCCAATAACCATTGCTCGCAACACTTACCTCCTTTAAAAAGCCCTCTTTTTCCCAGAAAAAATGACTATGACTGAAATAAGCCAGTCCCCCTAGCGCACCACACAACAAATAAAATTTTAATTTATCTGCAATCGCAGACACGCCAACTTTTAACAACACGGCTTCCAAAAAAACTCCTAATCTGTAACGATAGTCAATCTACAAGCAAAAGCCATTCCACCACTTAACTCTCACACTTACATCAACAAATTTATTAAAATTAATCCATTATTGCTGACAAGCATTATTAGCACAGCGTTACCATCCACAATGATAAGAAACGAGATTCAGCATGCGAAACCCAAAAAAATATATATACATTCTATTAATCAGCCAACCCTTTGCTCTCAACACCGCCATCGCCTCCGATCACGGCCATGGTACAGATGAGCAACAACACGCGACAGATAACAAAATATGCCAGGGCTTTGGCCCGCAAACACCGAGAGATATTGATCAATTAACAGGAAGCAGCCCTCGCGCCTTCACCCTGGCTCCACATTATCAACAAATGAATTTATGCAACATTCATTTTCATGAAAATGCCGAACATAAAGCCGCCGCTTACTCAATCTACGCTGGAGATGGGCATGCCGGATATGGCAGCGGTTATCAGTGTGATCTCAGCCAGGAATTGAGCGCCGCAGAATTAGCGCTAACCCAATCCCCCATATGCCCGAGCAAACATGGCGACTTACAGCCCGGCGACACAATAGAAGTTCACTGGGTACACTCAACAGCAGATATCACGCCTGGACCGACACTCGGCTCTTGCTTATCAGATAAAATCAAGAACCCGGAACTTCGGGTAGAAGCGCAAATTTTTACGTTAGTTAACGATCCCAAGGCATTACAGTTCCAGGAACTGGACTATAACAACCACAAAACCCATGGCTACCATCAGGCCAAAGCCATCCCATCTAACACTGGAGCGGCAGTCATATTTACAGGTTCAACCACCGGCCCCAAATACTCGGAACAGAACTGCTCCCCCTTCCACGTTACCTGGAGTGTTCGACCACAATGCGCCAAACTGGACATCAACAGCATAGGTCGCTGGTGCAAGCACAATATATTTGATGAAGATCATGCTCATGGTGTCAGAAAGCTGGTTACCAGCCCAGAACTACTATCAAATATTCAGACCCAATAATCACGCCCCTCCAGCAAAAATGTAACCGCAACAAACACCCTGTCGCTCGTCATTTCGCTTTATACTACGCAACGCTTTTGCTGCTACTCAACAGCCAGCTAACCGTCTGCCGCCAACGCTCAGGGAGAACACATGAAAAACCCCCACTACTGGCTAGGCACTGCCTTGCTGACCACCCTTTCCGCCAACACTTATGCCTCCAATGGCATCAACATGATTGGTTTTGGCATGGAATCTACCTCCATGGCCGGTGCCGATGTCGCGCTATCGCGCCACACCGGCGCATTAAATACCAATCCGGCAGGACTGACCCACATTAACGGCAAAGCAGTCGATATTTTTGGCTCGTTGCTACGCACCTTTGATCTATCGCATCAGGACAGTTTCGGCAATGACAAACACGCTGACAATAAATATACCCTGCTGGGAGGAGGCGGTTATGCCCAGTCGCTGCAAAACCTGCCCTGCACCGCCGGTATAGGCATGTTTGTGCAAGGTGGTGCGGGCGGCGAATTCAACAACATCACCACCCCGTTTGGCGGACGCGACGATATGGTGTCACTATTCGGTATTATGAAGCTCAGTCCAGGCCTGGGTTGCCAGGTAAATGAACGACTGTCGCTAGGTGCCAGCATTGCCATGACCTACTCCAGCATTGATAAACAGCGTTTTTTTCCCAACAGCTCGCTAGCACCGGTTCCCGGAGTGATGCCGGATGGCTTTGCCGGCTATGAACTCACCGGCGCCGACACCCTGAAAGCCGGCTTTAAACTCGGACTGCAGTATAAACTGACCCCCGAACTCACCTTTGGTGCGGCCTACACCTCGGATACCGAACTGCCATTAAAAGGCGGCAAGTTAACCGCTAATTACCGTGCCTTTGGCCTGGGCAACGTCACCTACCGCGACACCCAGGTGATAGGCATGGCGCTGCCACAGGAAGTGGCCATGGGATTTGCCTGGCAGGCCAACCCACAATGGCTGCTGTCGGCCGAGCTAAACTGGATCAACTGGGCCGATGCATTTAACAGCGTCACCATTACCGCGCGCCAGCCGGACAATGCAGCCGCCCCGGCAGAATATCAAATCGTTTCACCCGCTTACTGGAATAACCAGCTGGCCATCGCGCTGGGCGTCGCTTACCGACACAGCCCGGATTTAACCCTGTATGGCGGTGTTAACTATGGCAAAAACCCTATCCCAACGGCCAATACCAGCCCATTACTGGCCGGCATTATTGAACGCCATATTACCGGCGGTTTTGCCAAAAAACTGTCACAAAAATGGGCATTCATCGGCGGTTTCGAATATATGCTGCCGAAAACCGTCCGTTATAACAGTCAATTATTCGGCAACGCCGAAACCCGTAGCGATGGCCTGTTTATGAATTTTATGGTTAGTCGCCGCTGGTAGCCCCATGAGCCGGGATAATGTATTAACATAGCCCTTCGTTTTATGACGCAACAGAGGACCGGCATGCTAAGCGCAGAACACCTGAACGACCAACTCACCGCATCATTTGAACAATTGGCCGGTATTGGCATCTGGCAGTATTGGCCCGACAAACAGCAAATCTCGCTATCTCAACATGCCGCCACTTTATTGGAACTCCCCATTGATCAACAACACTACCCCCTGGAACAATGGGCAAAAGCGCTTTCCCCCTCACCACAACAACTCATAGCGCAGCTGCAAGAACAAAGTAAAGACACCAATCACTTCCATATCGAACTGAATGTACATCATAAGAAATGGTTACGACTGGAAGCTCAGCCCGCCCCCATACCCGCCAACAACTTTGTTGGTATTGTGCGTGACATTACCGAGCAAAAAATACAAGAAGAAGAGCTACGCCAATCAGAAAAACGCTGGCGAAACCTCACCCAAAATACGCCCGATATTATTATGCATGTCGATCTAGATACCCGTATTTTATTTATGAACTACACCCTGCCGGAATACACCTTCGAGCAAATCGCGAATATGTCATTTTATGACTTTCTGCCACCGGATGAGCAAGGCACCATAGCCCGCTGTATTGAGCATGTAAAAACCACCGGCGAAACCGACAGCTTCACCGTCTGCTATCCCAATCCACAAGGCCAAATTCGCTATTACGAGAATTCCGTCAGCGCCATGAAAGAAGAGGGACAGATCACCTCAATGATCGTCAGCTCACGCGACATTACCGACCGGGTGCTGGCAGAATCACTGAATCGCAAGCTGTCCGCAGCCCTGGAAAACATTACGGATACCGTCATCATTACCGACAAGGATGGCATCATTGAATATACCAACACCAGCTATCAACACTTGACCGACAGTGATGAACAGCAAATTCGTGGTCTGGACATTCTGGAACTGTACCCCGAAAGCCATGACAACTCGGAGTTTCGTCAAAAATTCACCCAAAACAAACACCGTGGCCAAGCATTTCATGCCGCACTGTGCTACCCATTGCAAGACGGTTCGGTCAGACATGAACAAAAGTCGGTGACACCACTCAAGGACAACGAAGGTGCCACCACCCACTTTGTCATTATCGGTACCGACATCAGCAAACACAAACAAATCGAAATCGCACTTGCCCAGGCCAAACAACTGGCCGAAGAAGCCAGCCGTGCTAAAAGTTCGTTCCTGGCCAATATGAGTCACGAAATTCGCACCCCCATGACTGGCACCCTGGGCATGCTGAATCTGCTGTTACGTACCGATCTGGATGCCCAACAGTATGACTATGCCACTAAAGCGCAGATTTCCACACACACACTGCTGGGCATTATCAACAACATCCTGGACTTTTCCAAAATTGAATCCGGCAAGATGGAACTGGATCTGCACTCATTCAATTTACAGGAAGTCTTGCGCCAACTGGCTGCCATGCTCTCCAGCAGTCTTGGCAACAAACCGGTAGAACTGATGCTATCGTGTCCTCCAGACCTGCCCCACCGCCTGATTGGCGACGAGATGCGACTACGCCAGGTCTTGCTTAATCTGACGGCCAATGCGCTCAAATTCACCTCACAAGGTGAAGTCATACTGGACATCCAGCGTCTTACCCAACAGAACCAGGAAATCACCTTACAATTTGCTATCACCGACACCGGCATAGGTATTCCAGCAGACCGCATTGAACAGATTTTTGAAGGTTTCAGTCAGGCCGAAGCCTCAACCACCCGAAAATATGGTGGCACCGGTCTGGGGCTGGCGATCAGCGCCCAGATCGTCAAGCTGATGGGAGGAGAATTAACACTCAGCAGTGAATATGGCAAAGGCAGCCGCTTTCAGTTCAGCATCAACCTGCCAATATCCTCTGCCGAAACAACGCCAGTGCTAAACAACCCGCCACTGCATGTGCTACTGGTTGATGACCGCCCTAAAGCGCTAGCCATTATCGGCAACATGCTGGACGCATTGGGCTGGAGTCACCACCAGCTGAATAATGGGGCCGACGTGATTATTCATCTGTTACAAACGGATAAGCCCTATGATCTGGTGCTGATGGATTCAGATATGCCGGGAATGAATGGCATTGAGTGCCGTCATTTGATCCGTAAAATGAAAACCATGAAGACGCTCCCCATTGTACTGATGATGAGTGCCCATGCACGAGAACAACTGAACAGCAACGAACTGGAAAGCAACTCAAACCTGTTTGACGGCTATTTGATTAAGCCGGTAACCGCAATAACCATACGCGATATTGCCTTACCCCTGGCCAGACCCGAATTCAAGCTCTCCCCCCACAAAGAAAGCATTTACCAGCGTTTATCCGGCCTGCGCCTGCTGGTTGCCGATGACCACGAACTTAACCAGCAAATTGTTGCAGAAATGTTACGCACCGAAGGTGCCCAGATCACGCTTTGCAGCAATGGCCAACAGGCGGTGGATACATTACTGCATAACCACAGCAACTACGATCTGGTATTAATGGATGTACAAATGCCAGGCATGGATGGCTATCAGGCAACAAAAACCATCAAAGCACAGACACAACTGCGTCAACTTCCGGTCATAGGCATGACCGCCAATGTCATGCCAGCTGACAAACAAGCCTGTTACGATGCAGGCATGATTGATCATATCGGCAAACCGATTGATCTTAGCGTGATGATTAAAACTATAGTAAAACATTGCCCCCCCAAAGCCATCACAACCGCAGTCGACAACGGCCACGTTCAGGCCACTGCGGTGCAAGCAGCACAAACCAGCGAAGACAACGAAAGTTTCGACAACTTGATCGATAAAGCCACCGCACTGGAACGGCTGGGTGGCAGCACCTCGTTATATCAAAAAATCCAACGCACCTTCCTGAGTGACAGTATTAAAAACCTAACCGAAGGAAAACAGTTTATCCAACAAAAAAACTGGTCCGATGCGCGCACCTCAATACATACCTTAAAAGGCTCTGCAGGTTTTATTGGTGCCAACCAACTGCACACACTGGCCAGCGACAGCGAAAAAATCATCGTCGCACTCATCAATGGCCAGCAGGACAGCAGCGCATTACAACAACTGATACCCGCCTTAGAAACCTGTCTGAACAAGGTATGCCACGCCATTGAAGCGGACTTATCCACAGACCCATAACAAACAGCATTCCCGGTAATACCGGGAATGCGCGCGACAGCTTATCGCCCCCACCGCCACAATAACCCCCTAAACAATAAGCAAAAACCACCCCCCCCAAAGAAAAGCAACCACTCCCGCCAGTCCTACCGCTTATCCTGCAAAACCAACATTCCAGCATAAGAAATGCCATCTACCCGTAAAAATCGCGCATACTAACGCCACCAAAGAAAGCGTTATTCACACCGCCTCGCGATAAAAACAATACCAATAGCAGGCTGCGACTTTCTTCTCAAAATACTATCAACCCGATAACGTTTGGCAATAAATACTCATTTTCCGAGGGGATGATTATGAACGAGCAATTGTTAAATACCTCTATGTACACGCCGCTACAACTCACCTTGTTTATTACCGGCTGTCTCATGTGGGTGGGGGTTTATCTCATCTTTATCAAAAATATATATCAAAAAAAATATATAGAAATGCCGATGATTGCCGCTACCGGTAATTTTTCCTGGGAATGGTTATGGGGATTTGCTTTTGCCACCAATATGGGCCTGATCGCCCAATGGGTTTACCAGGCCTGGATTGTTATTGATTTATATCTCATCTATGGTATTTACCGCTACGGCTATAAACAGGCCAACGGCTATTACACCCCACTACAGGGAAAAGTCATCACCATACTTGGTGTGCTCTTCTTCTCCGCTCTGTATTACCTCATGATTGCTCAGGGGCACGACACACCGATAGGCGCACACACCGCGTATACCTGCCAGATTATTCTAAGCACACTCTATCTGATCAATATTCTAGCCGAAAAGTCAGTGGAGCATTACTCGGCCTGGGTGACCTGGCTACGCACCTATGGTACCGGGCTGAATACCATCTTTATGTATCTGGTCTATCCGGAGCATCATCTGCTGCATTTTATCGCTACCTCGGCATTTGTTATCGACCATATGTTTATCTACATTTATTATAAAAAGCGCAGAGCGCATCGTGTAAACAACCAACCGAGTGCCGCATAATGAAACCCTATAGCGGTGCCCAGCTCGCCGTTAATGCGCTGGAACAACTCGGCATCAAACACACCTTCGGTATTCCGGGCGTGCATAATACCGAGCTCTACGATGAACTGGCCAATTCGGAGCAGATTACCCCTATCCTGGTCACCCATGAACTGAGCGCCGCATTTATGGCCGATGCCATCAGCCGCACAACCGGCGGCGTAGGCTGCATTGCCATTGTTCCCGGCGCCGGATTAACCCACGCCATGAGTGGCATCGCCGAAGCCAGTCTGGACGGCATTCCCATGCTGATTATCAGTGGTGGAGTCAAACGTCATGCCTCACAGCATTACCAGCTGCATCAAATTGACCAGCTTACGCTGGCAGCCAGCATCACCAAAGAACAATATTTGATACGCGAACATCGCGACATCATGCCGACCATTTTTCAGGCCTGGCAAACCGCACAATCCGATCTTCCCGGCCCGGTATTGATTGAGATTCCATTCGAGATCATGAATTTCACCGAGCAAACCGAGTTACTACCCGCCCCGGATAGCCGCTCAATAAATCAGCAATTATCGATCAGCGATCAATTGCTTAACCAGGCGGTCGCAACGCTGCAACAGGCTAAACGGCCCGGCATTTATGTAGGCTGGGGCGCAATCTATGCCCATCAAGAAATGATTCAGCTGGCCGAGTTACTACAGGCACCGGTAGCTACCACCTTACAAGGATTAAGTGCGTTCCCGGCCACACATCCACTGCATGTTGGCCTGGGCTTTGGTAAATCCGCCACACCGGCCGGTGCCCAGGCTTTTAAGGACTGTGATTGCCTGCTGGTGATTGGCGCCCGCTTTTCTGAGCTGGCCACCGGCAGTTACAGCATTCGGCCACCGGCACAACTTATCCATGTGGATATTGACCCAACGGTATTCAACAAAAACTTCCCCGCCTCGTTAGCCATACACGCGGATGCCCGAGTATTTAGCCAGCGACTGTTAGCATGCCTAAAAACGCATACACGCCCGACCAATCACAACTTAACCTCAAAAATCAAACATCTTAAACAACACTACCTGGAAGACGCCAAACGACATCAGTCAAATGGCAAAGTAAATCCGGCATTATTTTTTGAGGCATTACAAACGCATTTTAAGCATGACCCACTGATAGTCACCGATGATGGCAATCACACCTTTCTGACCGCAGAACTGCTGCCGATCAATCAGCCCCGTCATTTTATTTCGCCTACCGACTTTAATGCTATGGGCTATGCCACACCGGCGGCAATTGCCTGCCAGTTAGCGTTCCCGGAAAAACAAGTCATTGCCATTGTCGGTGATGGCGCCTTTCAAATGACCGGTATGGAAACGCTCACCGCCAGCCAGTTAGGCCTGCCTATACTTTATTGTATCTTTAAGGACCGGGCACTTGGGCAAATCGCCCAGTTTCAGAAAAAAGCCTACGCACAAACACCCTGCACCCAACTGCCCGACCTTGACTTATCCAGCTTTGCCCGGGCATGCGGCTGCAGCTATCAACAACTGAGTCACAATGCCCAGCTTGGCAACGTATTACGCGACTGCCTCGCCCTGTTACGCCAGCACAAACCCGTCATTCTGGAAATCAATATCGACTATAGTCGCCCGACAGCCATGACCAAAGGGGCATCAATCACCACCTTATCTCGTTTCCCTTTCAAAGAAAAAGTCCGCTTTATCACGCGAGCCGCCAAGAGAAACCTGTTCCAAAGATAAAAGGGGTAGACATGTACAACTATCTTAGCAGAATGTTTTATACCTCCCGCCCCTACAGTCTGATTTATATTGCGGCATTAGGCCTGCTCGGTTGTTTACTGGCGAATCCTCACGCCAGCAATAGCGAAATGATACATTTTGCCATCCTTGGACCGGCGCTATGGATGCTGGGCGTGCTCAGCAACGATTTTTTACATCGCCATAAAGATAAAATCAGCCGCCCCAACCGTGACACTTCAGAACAATGGCTGCTTCCCCTTATCATTGCCAGTGCTATCCTGGTGCTCTGGCTGGCCAGCTTTAACTCCTGGCATACCAACCTGTTCAGTCTGTTATCGATAGTATTCTCGGTAGCTTACGGACTACTGAAATCTCAACTGATTATTGGTGCATTTTGTCGCGGCCTGGCCACCAGCATGCTGCTGTTTGCAACCGCCGGCGAATTTGGCGCGCTCTCCCTCCTGTTAATCATGGCCGCCGTTTTATTTGGCATGTCAGATATGATAGGCAATATTCTGGGCGACTATCGCGACCTTGAACAAGATCAACTGGTAAAAATTAAAACCCTGGCCAACCAATGCCCACAAAACGGCTTATATCTATTACTGCTATTACAACCGGCCCTGATGTATCTGCAATTGCAACTCAATCTACCACTCAGCCACGGCCTGTTTTACACCATTTTGGCCTGTACCGTCATTTGGGGGGCGCAAAACCACAACAAACACCTATATTACTTATTATTGAAATACCTGCTGGTCATGCTGGTTGCCGTTTATACATTCAGCAGCGGATGCTGGCTATTATTAATACCCGCACTCTGGATCAGCCACACCCTATACAGGAAAATACATAAAGTACCCAACAGACAGCCCATCTCACTCGAATCACACCACCATCGTTAACCTTACAAAATTAACTAAGGAATGTGTTTATGACTATTTTACTCGCCAATCCCAGAGGTTTTTGCGCTGGCGTTGACAGGGCCATCACGATTGTTGAACGGGCACTGGCGTTACATGGTGCACCCATCTATGTACGCCATGAAATTGTGCATAATAAATTTGTTGTTGACCAGCTACGACAACAAGGAGCGATCTTCATTGAAGCACTGGATGAAGTGCCCGATGGCTGCACCGTGGTGTTTAGTGCTCACGGTGTACCGCAAGCGGTACGACAACACGCGCAACAGAAAAAACTCAGAATCTTTGATGCTACCTGCCCGCTGGTCAACAAGGTCCATATGGAAGTACAACGTTTGCGCCAAGCCAATAAAGAAGTGATTCTTATTGGACATGCCGGCCACCCGGAAGTCGAAGGAACGCTAGGGCAAAGCCCTGGCGGCATGTATCTAGTCAGTTCGGTAGAACAGGCACAGCGGCTGATCATTAATGACCCGCAGCATATCGCCTATGTCACCCAAACCACCTTATCGGTAGATGACTCCCGTCAGATTATTGATGCGTTAACTCAGCGTTTTCCGGCCATATCCGGCCCTAAAACCGATGATATCTGTTATGCCACACAAAACCGACAGGATGCCGTTAAAGCCCTGGCCCGGCAATGCGACTTAATCCTGATTATTGGCTCACACAACAGCTCCAATTCAAACCGCCTGCGCGAAGTTGCCACACAAACTGGGGTCGACGCCCATCTGATTAATGACATCACCGAGCTGGAGGAATCCTGGCTGCAAAATAAAGCCTGCATTGGCATCAGCGCAGGCGCATCCGCCCCGGAAATACTGGTACAACAGCTGGTTGAACATTTGCAGCTAAGCCAGCCCCGCCAGGTCATACAACAAATCAGCGGGATAGAGGAACACACCGCCTTCCCGCTTCCCGCCGCACTCAAATAATCAACAGCGGCTATGACGGTTTATGCGGCAGATGCACATCTTCCACATGCCCGGCCCCTGGGTTATTAAAGGTATCCAGATCCAGGTTTTGCTCACTGCGTGCCACCACCGTGGTCACCATGCCATCACCGGTGACATTCACCGCGGTACGCATCATATCCAACAGACGATCAACCCCCATAATCAGGGCAATACCTTCCACCGGCAATCCCACCTGATGCAGCACCATAGCCAGCATAATCAGCCCCACCCCCGGCACACCGGCGGTACCAATCGACGCTAATACCGCCATCGCGATCACCGTTGCATAACCCGCCAACCCCAGCTCAACACCATACACATTAGCAATAAACACCGTGGCTACCCCTTGCATAATGGCGGTGCCATCCATATTAATGGTGGCGCCAAACGGCACCACAAACGAGGCGGTAGAATTATCCACCCCCAAACGCTTTTCTACACTGTGTAGAGTCACCGGAATAGTGGCATTGGAACTGGACGTACTGAAGGCAAACAATAACGCTGGACGCATTTTACGCAAGAACATCAACGGACTGACGCCTCCCAACAGACGCAACATCAACATCAGGGTAAAACACAGATGAATCGCCAACACCAGCACCACGGTCATAAAATAGCCCAACATGGGTACAATCAGCGAAAAGCCCTGCAGCGCAAAGGTTTTGGCCATCAAGGCAAACACCCCATACGGTGCGATATGCATAATGATATTCACCAGCTGCATCATCACATCATTCATACGCTCGGACAAATCCACCAACGGTCTGCCGCGCTCGCCAATCATCAGAATACACACCCCTAACAGCACGGTATAAAAGATAATCTGCAGCATATTGCCATCGGCATAGGCCGCAACCGGATTGCTGGGCACAATATCGATCAGCACCTGACTGAATGAAGGGGACTCCGGTGCGCTAAAGCCGCTGGTATCCTGCTGTACCTCATACCCCTGGCCGGGATTAATCAGTTTTGCCACACCTACTGCCATGGTAATAGCCAATGCGGTCGTTGTCAGAAACAAGGCCAGCGATTTAAGGCCGACGCGCCCCAACTTGCTGACATCCCCCAGGCCACAAACACCACAAATCAACGAAAAGGTAACCAGCGGCACTACCAGCATTTTCAACAGACTGATAAACAAGGCACCGGCCACATGAAACAGCCCATTGACTACATACTCATCAACAAACGAAATATGCATGGCAAAGGCATTCAACAGGCTACCGAGAATCAGACCGGCAACCATCCAGACCAGAATTTTGGTCGTCATACTTGATTTTTGTGACATCACAGTTCCTGACAATTATTGTGCCCGGGTAAATTCTCTCTGCGGCAGAACAGTGCTACACTTCGAGATTGTTTTTGTCTTCACCCAAGCGTTATGGTTTAATCACACACATGAAAACGCCCTTTCAAAATATCGCATTAATCGGTAAACATAAAGCCCCCGAAATCACCCGACCACTGCTAGGCCTGGCCGATTTCCTGCAGCAACAAGGACTGCAGGTGAGCATCGACAGTCTGACCGATGCGCATTTAGGGAAGCATAGCTTCCAGGTGCTGACACTGGAACAGATGACCGAACAGGTCGATGTCGTTATCGTCATGGGTGGCGATGGCACCATGCTGAATATCGGCCGAACCTTTGCGCCTTATCAGATTCCATTAATCGGCATCAACCTCGGACGCCTGGGTTTCTTGACCGATCTCAGCGTGGAAAACATGGAGCAAACCCTGCTGACCATGTTAGCCGGCAACTATATTATGGAACAACGCCTGTTGCTGGCGGCCGATGTAATGTGCAATGAAACACAGATTTTTTCCGGCCTGGCCTTTAACGAAGTGTTGCTGCATAGATGCAATATCGGCAGCCTGATAGAGTTTGAGGTCCGGGTCAATGATGAATACTTATATACCCAGCGGGGTGACGGTCTGATTGTATCCACGCCCAGCGGGTCTACCGCCTATGCCATGTCGGCCGGCGGTTCCATTATTCACCCGGCACTGGATGTTATTACCCTGGTGCCTATCTGCCCGCACACCCTGAGCAACCGGCCGATTGTACTCGACGGCCAATCACAACTCAGCATTTTACCTAAACGCGCCGAAGGGGCGCGGGTACGCTTTGACAGTCATGCCACCCATGATATGAGCGATGGGGAGACGATTAACGTACGCCCACTGGATAAACGGCTGTGCCTGCTGCATCCTCAGGGCCACAGTTACTATCACACCTTACGTGAAAAACTGCAGTGGAATCGCTCCTACTGAGCCTGGGTCGTTATGCTGAAATATCTAAGTATTCGTAATTTTGTGATTGTCACCCAACTGGAACTGGAGTTTCAACCGGGCTTTACCGCATTAACCGGCGAAACCGGTGCCGGCAAATCCATTTTACTGGATGCACTGTCGCTGACACTGGGGGAGCGGGCCGATGCCGGCATGGTCAGAAGCGGCTGCAATCGAGCCGAAATCGACGCCGAATTTGATATCAGTCACCTGCCGGGGGTTCAACAATGGCTAAGCGAACAACAGCTGGACGACGATGAAAATCGCTGCCTGTTGCGCCGCACCCTTGAGGCCGCCGGCCGTTCACGCGGGTTTATCAACGGCCGCAGTGTCACCGTACAGCAGCTTAAAGCGCTAGGAGAGCAGCTGCTCAATATTCACGGTCAACACGCCCATCAATCGCTGCTACATAACGACAGTCAGCGTGAACTGCTGGACGACTATGGTGAACTGCAAAGCGTATGCCGCGAGCTGGGCCAGCGCCATAAACACTGGCAACAACTGCAACAGCACTATCAGCGCTTAACCGAAAACAGCGCCAGCGCCGCCGCCGAAATAGAATTGCTCCAGTTTCAGCTATCCGAACTGCAGGCACTGGAATTTACTCTTGACGGCTGGCAACAGCTGCAGGATGACTATGCCCGTCAGGCAAATGCCAGCAGTCTGCTGGAAAACTGCGCCCAGGCACTGGATATACTCAACGATAACGATAACGCCTGTTTGACCCAGTTAAACCGAATCAGCAGTCTGATTCAACAATCACAGCAACACGATGCCGGCCTGCAGGAAGTCAGTTCTATGCTGGAAAATGCCGGCACCGAACTGACCGAAGCACTGTATTCATTACGCCATTATCAGCAATCACTGGAAATCGACCCACAACAACTGGCCCAGCAGGAGCAGCAGATACAAGCGGTGGTCAATACCGCCCGCAAACACCGCGTCAACCCGGAACAGCTGCCCAATGTGATACACAGCCTGGAGCAACGCCTGAATGAACTGGGACTGGATATTGATTTAGAGGCATTAGCCGAACAAGCGGATCAGGCACACGAGCATTATCGGCAACTGGCTGGCCAACTCAGCGAGCAGCGCCGCCAGGCCGCCGCCCGTCTGGAGAAACAAATCACCGCCGCCATGCAAAAATTATCCATGCAAGGCGCCTGCTTTAGCGTAACATTAAATCCGTTAACGCAAGGCAATGCTTTTGGATTAGAGGCCATAGCGTTTAAAATAGCGGCTAACCCGGGCGTACCGCCACGAAGTCTGGCAAAAGTCGCTTCCGGCGGCGAATTGTCACGTATCAGTCTGGCCATTCAGGTTGCTAGCAGCAAGATAGCCAGAGTACCATCGCTGATTTTTGATGAAGTGGATACCGGCATCGGCGGAGGGGTAGCCGAAATTGTCGGCAAAATGCTGCAGCAACTCGGAAAAAATTATCAGGTATTATGTGTGACTCACCTGCCACAGGTCGCCGCTAGCGCCAATCAACAATGGCAAGTCAGCAAAACCGTGGAACAGGGCGTTACCCATAGCCGGATTGCGGTATTGAACAACGCCGAACGTATTGAAGAACTGGCCCGTATGCTGGGGGGCGTACAGGTCACAGCAACCACGCGGAAACATGCCAGCGAAATGCTGAACATGCCCGCGCTTGAAAATGTGCCGCAACTTTAGGAATATTTGAAACGAACAACATGATGACTTTACGTAAAACGCTAATTGCCTCGTCTGTGTTACTCGCAGCCTGTAGTGCAACCGAAGTCCCGCTGGCACCATACAAAATGGATATCCGCCAGGGCAACTACATTACTCAGCAAATGCTGGATCAGATTGATCTGGGTATGACCAAGCAAGAAGCGCAGTACATTCTGGGTACTCCCATGATTAATGACGCCTTTCACGGCGATCGTTGGGATTATGTTTACAGCCTGGAAAAACAGGGCGAAGTCATCGACCGTCAGCATCTGACGCTGTTTTTCGACAACTCCAACAAACTGGTCAAGGTCAACAAGGGGGCAAAGAGCGAAAGTATCACCACCCCAACCGAGGTATATATCGCCGAAACCGCCAGCAGCCAGAATGCCCCCGCTCAAGTCATCGCACCGCAGGCGGCCGCAGTGACTGCCAAGGTAGAGCCGACACCGCCAGCGGCACAGCCACCAGCTGCCGAGCCGCTAGTAGCCGCCTCACCCGAGTATGATGATACCTTAGGCAACAACCAGCAAACCACCACCTTACCTGCAGACACCTTGCAAACCGCAGCATTAGTAGAGCCAGCAATGGACGCTGCAGTCGATGAAATGCAATTGTCTGACGATGATTTTGAGCCTGCAAACAACATCAGCGACGACAGCTACGACATCGCCCAAACAACCGCACCCGCCACACTGCTGGATGGCAGCCCGATTGAAGCCGGCGCCAACGATTACCGTGATAATCAGCAGCTTGTGGCAACGGCGACCACCAGCAGTCAGGCGACCAGCAACCGCTATACCCAGCCGACCATAGCCGCGACACCCACAGCGGCCACCCCACAGCTGACCGCCAGCATGCAACAAGCACCGAAAAGCTATACTCGCTTTGAATATCAGAGGGCGAACAGCAGCCAAACTGGCGCGACAACCACGCCCACACCTATCGCTGCTGCCATTAAAGCCACCGAGCCACTACAGCCCCGCGTAGCAGATAATGGCACGGCCCAACAGCCGGCTTATGCCGCTGCCGATATCGGCACACCGCAACTGCCAACCGCCCCAAAACTGCAACCGGAATATCAATACCTGGACGAGAAGCAATATATTGAGCCAGAACTGAATCGCCCGATGGCAAAAACCGATGATGCCGTACTGGTGGCCGGGCTGAACAGCAGCCATATTATTGAACCCAGCAGCACCACCGCTTATGGTGAAGGCGATAGCGCCAGTAGTTTTGAAAATGCCCCGATTGAAATTATTGATGCCGCCGACATTGAGGCGGTACCCATTGATGAAGAAGCCGTTTCCGACGAACCGTATGAAATCGTTTACCAGCCCGGCGATGGAACCAAAGAGGTCACCTCCGAGACCAGCAGCGATTTCAGCGCACCTCCAGTGGCATCCGGCAGTGACTATGCAGCACAATACAACAGCGCCCCACAAAGCACGACCTATTCCGACTATCAGGCCAATCAACAGTCTGCTGGGGCGGAGGAAACCCTGATACAACTACCAGCGGTAGGTCAGGAACAGACTTATGACAGCAGCGCCTATCCGGCCAGCGATGATTACGCCACGGAAGATACCTCTTATCAGGTCAGCGATGAGGATTTTGCCGACAGTGCCTATACCCCAGTAGATAGCACTTACCAGGTAAGCGATGATGACTTTACCGATAGTGCAGACGCGTCTGCCGCACCGGCAGACACCTCTTATCAGGTCGCCGATGATGACTTTATCGATACCAGCTTTGAGCCTTCCGCCGAAGAAATTCCTATCGACAGCAGCAGCGCCCAGGTCAGCAGCAGTGACTTTGCCGATTCCGACAATAGCAGTGACAGCAACAATTATCAGGCACCCGCGGCAAATGCAGAAACCGAAGTGCTGGAAGCCTTACAGAAATGGGGCGCAGCCTGGACCGACGGTGATGTAGAAAGCTATATCAGCAGCTACTCCACTAATTTCAATCCCGGTAACATGAGCCACAGCGCCTGGGAAGAGGAACGCCGCCAGAATTTTGCCAATGCCGGCAAGACCAGTGTCGATGTGTATGATCTCGCCGTAGAAATGCACAGCAATGACCATGCAAGCGTCACGTTCCGTCAGGAATATCGTTCGGATATCAGCGAGAAAAGCAGCAATAAGAGCCTGCAGCTGCGCAAAATGACCGGCGTCTGGTATATCGTCTCCGAATATCCCGCCGAAGGCCAGCCGACAAGCACAGACAGCATGCTGGCAGGCAGCAACAACGATGACAGCCAGGTGGATACCAGCTATGCCGTAGATACGGTCAGCAGCGACGACTTTACCGATAGCGCACCGGCCTATCAGCCCACGGTAGCCGACACCTCAAGCAGCCCGTTCAATCCAGCAGCACCCACAGAAAATTTAGGTGATATGCCGCTGGATGCGGAAAGCAAAATCGCCGAACGCGTGGAAAGCTGGCGCTACGCCTGGAGCATGGGCGACATCAGCGGTTATCTGAACAGCTATGCACGCTCATTCAAACCCAATGGCCGCAGCTACAATAGCTGGAAAAAACAGCGCACCAAACGCATTGCCGGTAAAAACACTATTGAAGTCAGCGTCAGCGAGCTGCAAGTTGAAGTCAACCGCAATGGCAGCGCGGTCGCCAGCTTCCGCCAGGATTATCGCTCGCCCACCTATCAGGACAGCGTCAAAAAAGTCCTCAATCTGGAATACATAGACAACCAGTGGCTGATCGTTGCCGAATTCAGCAGCAAACTGTCGGACAAGGCGAAAATCCGCAGTACCGCCAGTACCACAGCTAGCCGTCCTAGTGTGCAACAGATACCGATTAATCAGGCCCCGATTCCCGACAGCGGCCAGACCGCCGAGGTATTGCAAACCGTTCAGTCCTGGGGACAGGCATGGTCTGCCGGTGATATCGAAGGCTATCTGGCACAATATGACAGTCAGTTTGCGGCCAAAGGCATGAGTCGTTCCGCTTGGGAAAAACAACGCCGTAAGCGTGTGACCCCAAGCAAGAAAATTGTGTTGGAAATCAGCGAAGTCAAGGTCACACTAACGGCCAGCGACAGTGCCACGGTCACCTTCCGTCAGGATTACAAATCCAAGACTTATAGAGACACCACACGTAAAACCTTAAAGCTTAGCAACTATACCGGACGCTGGCTGATCACCTCGGAAACCTCTCGCTAGGTTCCGAGCAAGCCAAACCGCAGCCCATCACTGGTAACAGTTGATGGGTTGCAACGTTTCGGCTTATCGATAATGATGTATACAGGATAACCACATGGAAAAAATCAAAGTTGCAATCGCTGGCTGCGGCGGCCGTATGGGCCGCGCACTGCTTGAAGCCGTTTCAAATACCGAAGACCTGGAAGTATATGCCGCCCTGGAACAGGCAGACAGCCCGCTACTAGGCCAGGATGCCAGCCTGTTATGTGACGGGGTAACCGATGTCACCATCAGCGCGGATATCGAAAACGCCCTGAGCGGTGCCGATGTACTGATAGACTTTACCCGGCCGGAAGGCACCATGAAATTTGTCGATATCTGTCGCCGCCAACAGGTGAATATGATTATCGGCACCACCGGCCTATCCCCCCAGCAAAAAGCCGAACTGGGCAGCGCCGCCCAGGATATCGGCATTGTATTTGCCCCCAATATGAGCGTCGGTGTCAATCTGGTCTTCAAACTGCTGGAAACCGCGTCACGCGTACTGTCTCACGGTTATGACATCGAAATTATCGAAGCCCACCACCGGCATAAGGTCGATGCGCCCTCCGGCACCGCACTGGGCATGGGAGAAGTTATTGCTCGCACCCTGGGACGCGATTTAAATGAATGCGCTATTTATGGCCGCGAAGGCGTCACCGGTGAACGCGATCCATCCAGCATTGGCTTTGCCACCGTACGTGGTGGTGATGTGGTGGGCGATCATACCGTGCTGTTTGCCGGCATTGGTGAACGTATTGAAATCACCCACAAGGCCAGCAGTCGCACTACCTTTGCGCTGGGTTCCTTACCGGCAGCACGTTTTTTGCAAGGCCGCGCTGCCGGACTGTACGATATGCAGGATGTGCTGGAACTAAAATAAATCCATGGCTGCCAGATTCCGTTTTCCTCCCGTAGAACAAGCCATGCGTGACCCCAATGGCCTGCTGGCGACTGGCGGCGATCTGTCGGCCGACACCCTGCTAGAAGCTTACCGACACGGTATTTTTCCGTGGTTTGGCGAGCAGGACCCCATTTTATGGTGGTCGCCCGACCCGCGCATGGTGCTCTACCCCGCCGAGGTAAAAATCAGTCGCTCCTTAGCCAAAATACTACGACGGGGCGAGTTCGAGCTAAGCCTGGACCGTGCATTTGAACAGGTCATGCAAGGCTGTGCCACACCACGCCAGGATCAGCAGGGCAGCTGGATACTGCCGGAAATGATTGCCGCCTATAGCCAGCTACACCAACAAGGCTATGCCCATTCGGTGGAGGTCTGGCAACAGCAGCAACTGGTGGGCGGACTCTACGGTGTGGCGATTGGTCGTATGTTTTATGGCGAATCCATGTTCAGTCGCGTCAGCAATGCCTCCAAAGTCGCACTGGTCAGCCTGTGCCGTCAACTGCAACGCTGGGGATTTGAATTAATCGACTGCCAGATGAACACCCATCATCTGGCCTCACTGGGCGGCCGCGAAATAATGCGGCATGAATTTATGCAACACCTGACGAAACTGAGCACTAAAGCAGCGGTCCAACACTGGCAGTTTGAACCGGATTTGTTTGTATGAGCCAGACAGTGGCTCAAAAAAGGCGGCTATGATGAATAAAGCTAATGATATTTCACTGTCTGAGCTGCAGTTCTATCTGACAGCTCCCTATCCCTGCAGCTATCTGGAAGATCGCCAGGCCTGCTCACTGGTGGCCGATCCCGATTTCATACTCAATACCGAAGCCTACTCCCGCCTGGCACAACATGGTTTCCGCCGCAGTGGCCGCCAGACCTATAGACCACATTGTGACGGCTGTCAGGCCTGCGTACCGATTCGCATTCCAGTCGCCCAATTTCAGCCCACCCGAAGTCAGCGCCGGGCCTGGAACAGGCATATCCAGCTATCCACTATCGTCAAACCGATGGAATTTAATGACGAACACTTTACGCTGTATTGCGACTATCAACATGCCCGCCATACCGGCAGCAGCATGGATGATCACAACCCCGATTCTTACCGGGTGTTCCTACTGGAAAGCAATATTGATACGCTGTTAATCGAATTCAGAGAGCAACAACAGCTGCGCATGATCAGCATCATCGATGTACTGCTGGATGGATTGTCTGCCGTTTACACCTTCTTTGACCCCAAGCCTCAGAAAACAAGCTATGGTATTTTCAATGTACTCTGGCAAATAGAACTGGCACGTCAGCTCAAGTTACAATATGTCTATTTAGGTTACTGGATCGCTAACTGTCGCAAAATGGAATACAAAACCGCGTATCAGCCGGTCGAAGGACTGATTAATGGCATCTGGCAACCCCTGGAGCAAAACCAATGAAACTACGATTAAGCCTTTTTGCCGTTGGCATGCTGCTGTTACCCTTATGTGGCCTGTGGTTAAGCGGTTATAGCTGGGCAATGCTGGGTAGCAATCAACTGCCGGCCCAAAGCGGCAATGACTATGCGACCCCTCTGACCGCGGTTTGCCTGCTACTGTATCTGCTAAGCTGCAACTGGCTGGTGACTAAACGCGGTGGGCACAATCTGTTTGCCGAACAACGTAAATACTTCTTCAGCCTGGCCATTGTCAGCATGTTGACCGGCTGGATGTTGTTCTATCTGAATTATTTTGTTGGCAGCTGGTCGGCATCTGCCATCAACAGCCTGCCACAACTGCTCAGCCTGTCATGCTTATTCGCACTACTGTTACCTGGCGTAATCTCCACTCGCGCCTTGATCGGTTCTTTTACGCCACTGCTGCGCCTGCTGAGCAAAGGCATACCACTCCCTGCCCCAGCGGCCCAGGCCCAGGCCATGCTATTACTCACACTCAGCCTGTTCGGACTGCTGGGTGGCGCCGCCTGGCCCGAACAACTGTCCGCCTTATTCTGGGCAGCGCCATTACTGTTACTCATCTGCCTGCAGTTGTTATGGCATGAAAGTACGATTCTTGGCGGCTTAAAGCAAGGCGATTATGGGCGGCTGATTTGTGCCGCACTGGCGGGTATGCTGGTCGGCAATCTCTGCCTGCAAAGCTATCTGTTGAACGATGCCGCATTAGTTATTGAGTTTTCCTCTCCCTGGCTGGCTCAGGCCGGCTTTGCCTGGTTTGGACTGTTAAGTATACAACTGGCCGATCTGCTGGCCGAACACTGGCGCGGCAAACTGCGAGGTGAGGTATTCAAACGTAAACCCTTCCCGATTCCGGTTGTGGTTAAAAAATAAAAGGTTATTCATGTTTTCGTTAATTCGTCCTGCATTATTTCAATTTGACCCGGAAACCGCGCATCATATGACATTGAATGCGCTACGCACCGCTAATAATATGGGTGCGCTGCGCTGCCTGACCAAGCCACCAGCCGCCAATCCTAAAACCGTGATGGGCATTGAGTTCCCTAATCCGGTGGGGCTGGCCGCCGGCCTGGATAAAAACGGCGATTGTATCGATGGTCTGGCCGCACTCGGCTTTGGCTTTATCGAGATAGGCACCATCACTCCCAAGCCTCAGCCCGGCAACCCGGTACCGCGCCTGTTCCGACTGCCCCAGGCGAATGCCATCATTAATCGCATGGGATTTAATAACGATGGTGTCGAGCGTCTGATCAGCAATGTGCAGGCCGCTAAATTTAGCGGCATACTGGGAATTAATATCGGCAAAAATGCCAGCACCCCGATTGAAAATGCCACCGAGGACTATCTGATCTGCCTGCGCCGGGTATATGAACATGCCAGCTATATCACCGCCAACATTTCCTCACCCAACACCAAGAACCTGCGTCAGTTGCAAGGAGAAAGTGAGCTTGACCAGTTGCTAGGTGCGTTAAAGGCCGAACAACTAAAACAGGCCGAGCTGCACAATCGCTATGTGCCATTAGCCTTAAAAATTGCCCCCGATGTCGAAACCGATCAGATCAAACAGATTGCCCAACTGCTAAAACATCACCATATTGATGGCGTGATTGCCACCAATACCACGCTATCACGCGAAGGAGTGGAAAATCTGCCCCATGGCAATGAAACCGGCGGCCTCAGCGGCGCCCCGGTCAAGGATAAATCCACTGCGGTTATCCGTCAGCTGGCCGGCGAACTGGATGGCGCGCTGCCGATTATCGGCGTAGGAGGCATTCTAAGCGGTGCCGATGCGGCAGAAAAAATTCAGGCCGGGGCCAGCCTGGTACAAATCTACAGCGGCCTGATTTATCGTGGCCCCGATCTGGTCCGCGAAGCGGCCGAGGCCATTGCTCGCCTATAACCCCCCGGGCGCAGCCAGCGCCCGTCTTATCACAGGAAAGACTATGATTGATCACGAAGAAGTTATCGTTGAAATCGAACGCATGCTGGATCTGCTGCGTAAAATGCCCGACTCCTCCTACTTTTATGGCATCGCGGAAGGCACGTTGTATACCTTTGCCATGTGCGAAGCCATCAGCGAACAAGAATACGAAAGCTATTTTGAACAGGCCAATCAGATATTCAGCGGCCAGATTGATAACGAGATAGCACAACTCAGCCTGCTGACTACCATTGTCGCCAAACAAACCATAGACGGCATCCCGGTCGACCCGGTATTACCGGAAGGTTTTGACAACACCCCGAATGATCAGCGACCACTGGAACATCACCAGTGGATTAACCGCCCCTATATAGAAACCACCACCCTGGAACAGCTCACCGAATTCTGGCGCGAACAGCAAAACAAAGATGAGGATGAAATTCTGGAAGCCACCCAAAAATGGCTGGTCGCTTACCCGGAAGGCCTGTGTTACACCGTATGCTGCCTGGACGGACTCAACTGGAACTGCCCCAGCGAATGGGGCTATTTCAAAACTCTGGACGAGGCGCTGACACGCGCCAAACAAAGCAAAGACCACCCTGCCGAGTAACCCGGCCTGGATAAAGGCGCGCAGCGCCGGAGTCCGGGGAGGACAACCACCACGTTATGCTCCTCACCCATAAGCAACAATCAGCGCTGTCGCCGGACTATACTCACTAGCTTAAAAACCGTTGACCTGCTCCCAAAGCCAGAGCAAAATAGACGAAGAAACCGACAGTCGAGCTTTTCGGACTGCCGCCCGCCCACAGAAATCAGCATACTTATGGAGACAGTGTATGCTTGAATTGTTCAGCAAACTCGCAGACTGGGTAACGTATCACCTCCTCGGGTTAACACAAGGAAGCAAGTTCGCCGATGCGACTCATTTTTTTGTGGAGGATGTCAGTAAAATCTTCGTCTTGCTGTTGTTAATGATTTATATCATTGCCCTGTTAAGAGCATCACTAAACCTTGACAAGGCTCGTGATTTCCTGGCGCACAGGCATCGAGGCCTGGGTTATATACTGGGAGCTGGCTTCGGAGCAATTACCCCGTTCTGTTCCTGCTCTAGTATTCCGGTATTTCTGGGATTCACCTCGGCAGGGATACCCGTAGGTATCACCATGGCATTCTTGCTGACCTCCCCCTTAATTAACGAAGTGGCCATACTTTTACTGCTAAGCCTGCTCGGCTGGAAATTTACCCTGCTATATATCATCGTAGGAATGGCGGTGGGTATTTTGGGCGGTGCATTTCTCGATTTCATTAAAGCGGAACGCTGGTTACAGTCTTTTGCCGCCAACGCATTACAACAGGCTCAACACAGCCCTACCGCCACAGCAAAATCGCAAACAACACAACAGCGACTGAGTTTGCCACAACGCCATGCATTTGCCAAAGCCGAAACACGGGAAATTATCGGCCGGGTATGGAAATGGGTGTTCATTGGCGTTGGACTGGGAGCAGGCCTACACGGCTTTATTCCCGAGGGATGGATTGAAACGCAGTTGGGGGATGGACAATGGTGGTCCGTTCCTGCCGCGGTATTGCTGGGCATTCCATTATATTCCAATGCTACCGGCATCATTCCTATCATGGAAAGCCTGATTATCAATGGACTTCCCGTAGGCACCACACTCGCATTCTGCATGAGCACCGTAGCCGCCAGTTTCCCGGAATTCATCTTATTAAAGCAGGTAATGCAATGGCGTTTGCTTGCCATTGTCTTTATTATGCTGTTAGTGGCATTCACCCTTATTGGCTGGTTTTTTAATTTTATCCCCCCTTTTTATGAGGTCTAGTTATGAGAAATATCATTATCTTAGGCAGCGGTTGCAGCAAGTGTCGCAAGACTGCAGATAGCATTCAGAAAATTGCCCAGGAACTAAAAGTTGAAGTCTCGGTTAGCAAAGAGACCCGCCCCGAAGTCATGATGTCTTATGATGTGATGAGCACACCGGCCGTGGTGATTGACAACGCGGTGGTCCATACCGGCTCGATTCCACAGCGGGAGCAAATCGTCAACTGGTTAACACAAACAAAAGGAGAAATATAGCCCGCCTACGGTTGGCTCATGCCCGGCCCGTCTTTACGCACATCCTCGTTCGCCGCCTCATAATCTGACGTTGGGCATAAGATAACAGAGATACGACTCAAGCCAGCGGATGCCGGTTATAACCCGCAATAGAATTATGAGATAATACGCCGGCCGTTAATCACCCGTAGAGCGATAGTTATGTCTGAAAGTTTTGTTGAAATCCCGTTAGTTGATCTGGAGTTTATGAACCAGGATCATGGCAATATGATTGAACAGATTAATGCCTTATGTGATCTGCTGGAGGCCGAGCCAACCGAACAGATGGCCATCACCCAGGCCATGCAACAACTGCTGAATCATTGCCAGGAACATTTTGCACGGGAAGAAAGCTTGATGCAGCAGTACCACTTCCCCGCACTGGGTTGTCACCTGCGCGACCATAATCAACTGCTGGCAGATATCGAACAACATATCACTGTCTGGCAGCAACAAAGCACTATCACCGAATTGAATCACTTCATACAACACACCCTGATGGACTGGCTGGCACGCCATGTCAACACCATGGACACCATTGCCGCCCAGTTTATTGTCATGCGCCAGAATGAGGCTGTTACCAACTAACGCCTTTCGTGATAGCATCCGCAGTATGAACCCCAGCAGCATATTTTCTCAATTTAACACCCCCAGCAATGCGCTACGCTTACTGGCGGCATTGTTGTTACTGCTGTTTACCCTGTGGCAGCTGATTGCTGGACTGATACTGCCGCTACGTGATACTCCGATTGGCGATATGAACCATCTGGCGCAACACTGGATTGGACAATCCCATCATCACCATCAACAATACACCCATATCGATGACTCACAAGCATCGCTGGAACATATGTCACAAGGTGGTCACAATCTGGCCGACTTAACCCACCCTCCCGAATTTTACCCACCGGCTACCCAAGCACCGCTGGTCGCCACCGAACCCGACAGCCGCTGGGAGCTGATTCAGCAATCCATTTACCGCCCACCCCGCGCTTAATCCTGCTCACAGCCTCAGGCTGTCTAAAAATAGCAAAAACGACGAAAAAGCATCCTGAATCCTTTTTTTCGCGCACCGCCTATACTGAGACAGTCTTCCTATATGCGCCCAGCGCATTTTTATGGACAAACGTGAACACTGGATATGAAACCTTTATTTTATTGCTGTACCTGCCTGCTGCTGGTAGCAGGCCTGTCACATGCCGCACCGGCCAACGACCCCCCATTAACACTGGCAACCAGTATTGAAGCGGCCTGGCAACGGGCGCTGGACCAACAACATGCCGCAGCATTACAACAACAGCACCAACAGGAGCTAACGGCCGGGCAACGACTGCTGCCCAAACCCGCCGCCATGCAACTGGCTGGCAAACACAACGCCTCGGAAAGCGAACTGGAACTGGGCATGGTCATTCCACTCTGGCTACCCGGTCAGCAACAGGCTGGCCAGGCATTTACTCAAAGTCAGATTGCCTTAGCCAAGGCCAGGCAACAGGCGATCAAACTGGATCTTGCCGGCCAGGTCATCGAGTTGCTATGGCAATATCAGCAACTGAAATTGCAACAACAAGCACTGTCGCTACAACAGCACACCCTGCAACGACTCAACGAGGACATACAGCGCCAGCTGGATGCTGGCGAACGACCGCGCACCGACTGGCTGGCCGCACAAGCCCGCCTGCTCCAGTTACAGCTAGAATCCAGTCAACAACAGCAGCAACAACAACAGATAAACCTTGCCTGGCAACAACTGACCGGACTACAAACCTATCCGCGGGTTGAAACACTTGCACCGCGCAAGTCACCACAACTCAGCGAGCAACATCCGGCCTTGCAACAGGTCATGCTGAAACAGCAACACGCCCGGCAAACGCTGCACCTAAGACAATACAGCCTGCGTGATAATCCGGAATTAAGCCTGGGACTGATCCATAACAACGATGACCTTTCCTCAAGCAACAGTCTGATGCTGGGGTTACATTTCCCGCTATACACGCCTCCCGAACAGCAGGTCTTATTACAGGCGGCAGAAAATCAACTGGCTCTGGCCGATACCGAACTTACCCAGCTACGTGAGAAACTGACCGCTGAATTACAAACCGCAGTTAAGGCAGAGCAGAGCATTAATCAACAACTCACCCTAGCCAGACAGGCCTCGGAACTGCAGCAAGAACGTAGCCGCTTGCTACAGCGTGCGTTTGAGTTGGGGGAAAAAAATTTAGCCGAACTGCTGCATGCACTCACAGATTTATATCAAAGCCAAAGCCTGTTAGCACAACAACAGGCTGCACTGGCAAATGCCCGCCTGCGGGTACAACAAAGCATGGGGGTCCTGCCATGAAAATGCCAGGATTATGTATTTTATTCTGCCTGAGTCAACCACTACTGGCGGGGGGTGTTCATGGGCCAAACGGTGAACATCTGGACATGCCCGCCGCGGTTGCTACCGAGCATCAACCGCAACTGGAAACGCATTCCGAGTTATTTGAACTGGTCGCCATGCTGCAAGCGAAACAACTGGTCATTTATCTGGACGATTATCTTAGCAATCAACCCATCGCCGATGCACAACTGGACATCGAACTGGAGCAACTGACGGCTAGTGCCGTATGGAATGCAGCCGCCCAGCACTATGAAATGCGCGAGCCCGAATTATTACAGGCACTACAACGGCCGGGCCAACATACCCTGCTGTTTACCATTCAAACCGAACAACAAGCCGACCTGCTGGACGGTCTTCTTGAAGGTCCACACACAGAACATACTCATGAGCATGGACATGCACACGAAGATGAACAAGAAGCCCACGCCCACTGGTCACTACCGCTGACACTCAGCCTGTTGTTATTGCTATTCGTCAGCCTGTATGTGTTCTGGCTAAGAAAAAGCAATCTGACATCCACGGAGGATCAAGCATGAAACCATACATATTACTGATTCTGCTACTGACATTAACGCATCACAGCTGGGCCGGGCCGGGGGCACATGGCCCCTATGGTGAGCACCTGGAAAGCACACCCCCCCCCTCCCGTCAGGGCAATGGTCTGACGCATCTGCCCGATGGCAGCCTGCAAATTCCCAAGGCTGCACAACATCGTATGAAAATACGCACGGCACGGATTGGCAAAATGCAAACCGCTATAACCGAACAACTGCCGGCTAAAGTCATCAGCGATCCCAACAGCAGTGGTGAACTGCAGGTCATGCATGGTGGTCGTGTAGTGGCCACAGCCTATGGTCTGCCAATTGCAGGACAACGTGTACAGAAAGGGCAGGTTCTGGCGTATATCGATCAACATAGCGAGCACTTTGCACGCGGCAATCAACAGGCCCTGCTACGCGAATTGCAGGCTAAGCGCAAACTGGCCGAACAGCAGCTGCAGCGCTTGCAACAATTACAGGGCAGCATCGCGCAAAAACAGATCGACCGGGCGCGCATAGAACTTAACGGTCTGCGCCAGCGCGAAGCGGAGATCGCTCACAGCCTGGAAACCCGCGAAGCCTTAATCGCCCCAGTCAGCGGTGTCATTGCCGAAAGCCGGTTGATCACCGGCCATGTGGTGCAACCGCATAAAACACTGGTACATATCATTAACCCTCAGCAATTGCTGATCGAAGCCTTCACCGGTGATACTACGCTGATTACCGATATTGAGGCCGCCTATATTCAAAGCCTGCCTGAGGCTAGACTTGAACTGATAGGAGCCGCACGCACGCTGCGTAACGGAGTGCTGCCGCTGACCTTCAGAGTCAGCAGTGATCAACCGTTACCATTGGCAATCCAGCAGCCACTGACACTGATCATCCAGCGCAAACAACAGCTCAACGGGCTGGTAATGCCGGCCTCAGCGCTGGTACGTGACAACAACAATCAACCCATGGTGTGGATTAAAACCGGTGCCCAGCGTTTTCTGGCGCAAGCCGTGGTCTATCAACCATTAAATGCCGAACAGATTGTCGTCACCGCAGGATTGGCTGCCGATAACCGGGTAGTAACCCAAGGTGCTATCTTGCTGACACAAATAAGGTAGGTGACCATGTTTAATTATATTGTTAGATTCAGTCTGAACAACCGGCTGTTTGTGCTGGCGTTTGCTGTCATTTTGCTGGTTTATGGATTAATCAGTGCCCGTCAGACCCCGGTGGATGTGTTCCCGGATTTAAATAAACCCATCGTCACCATTCTAACCGAAGCCGGAGGAATGGCACCGGAGGAAGTTGAACAGCAGGTTACTTTTCCACTGGAGACCGCACTAAACGGCATGCCGGGGCTGACCCGAATTCGTTCCAGCTCAGGCGTGGGGCTGTCGGTAATTTATGCCGAATTTGACTGGGATACCGATATTTATCGTAACCGCCAGCTGGTCACCGAACGCCTGGCCAGCATGCGCAACCAACTACCACCCTCCGCCACGCCGACCATGGGACCGGTATCATCCATCATGGGCGAAATCATGCTGATTGCCCTGCCATTAGCGGCTGGCCAGGATGCCATGCAGGCCCGTGATTACAGTGATTTTGTATTACGGCCACGCCTGCTGGCGATTCCAGGCGTTTCCCAAGTGATTCCCATCGGTGGTGAAGTACGTACCTTGCGTATTGCCCCCGATACCCGCCGTATGGCACAGTTCGGTATCTCGCTGCATCAGATAGAACAGGCCCTGGACGGCTTTGCCAGCAATGCCGGTGGCGGTTTTATTGACCTGAACAGCCGCGAATACCTGATCCGCCATTTAAGTCGCACCTCGCGCCTGGAAGATATTCAGGGTATTGCTGTCGCCTGGCAGGATGGACAGCCGATATTGCTGGAGCAGGTAGCCCAGGCCAGCTTTGCCGCCGGACTAAAGCGCGGAGAAGCTGGCTTTAATGCCGAACCCGCGGTGATTATCAGTGTATTCAAACAACCGGCGGCAGATACCGTGGCACTGACCGAGGCAATCGAGCATGCGCTAAGTGAACTGCAACCAGCCATGCCCCACGGCGTCGCCAGCCCACAGGTTCTGTTCCGTCAGGCCGAGTTTATCCAAGCCTCGGTCAACAATGTCAGCGATGCACTGCGTGATGGTGCCATTATGGTGGTCATCATTCTGTTTGCCTTCTTGCTATCGGCTCGTACCACCCTGATTTCCCTGACCGCCATTCCCTTATCGCTGGCAGTCAGCGTGATTGTATTTCATTGGCTAGGACTGTCTATCAATGTCATGACGCTAGGCGGCCTGGCAATCGCCATGGGTGAACTGGTTGATGATGCCGTGGTGGATGTCGAAAATATTCTGCGCCGCTTAAAACAAAACCGACAACGGCAAAATCCCAAACCACTGATAGAAGTAATACAGCATGCCAGTGTGGAGGTCCGCTCCGGCATCGTTTATGCCACCGCCATTGTGGTGCTGGTTTTTGTGCCCTTGTTTGCGCTGGGCGGGATAGAAGGCCGCCTGTTTTCACCGCTGGGCGTCGCTTATATTGTCGCAATTCTGGCTTCTATGCTGGTTTCAATGACGCTGACACCAGTATTGTGTTACTACCTTCTGCCTCGCATGAAACGTATAGAGCAGGGGGACAGCCCCTTAGTCGGCTGGCTGAAAAAATGGGATACCCGGGTACTCAAATGGTCATTCCATCATAACCATCTGCTGATTTTTAGCGCCCTGATCACGGTACTGATATCGGCCGCCAGTGTCTCCGGGTTGCCTCGCGCGTTTCTACCCACCTTTAATGAGGGTTCGCTGGTACTGTCTATGATGCTGCAACCGGGAATTTCTCTGGAACAATCTAATCAGATCGGCCGTCAGGCCGAACAACTGATTCTGGAGGTCGAGCAAGTTCGCCAGGTAGGACGCCGCACCGGCCGCGCCGAACTGGATGAACATGCCCTGGGGGTATATGCCACCGAGATAGAAATTGACTTATTACCGGATACCAAACGCGAACAGGTAATGGCCAAAATCCGAGACAAACTGCGGGTATTACCGGTACAGGTTTCCATTGGTCAGCCCATTTCTCACCGCCTGGATCACCTGCTGTCCGGCGTGCGGGCACAACTGGCTATTAAAGTCTTTGCCGAGGATCTGGATGAACTCAGTCGTCAGGCAACACAACTGCGCCAGCAACTCCAGAAAATACCTGGACTGGTCGATGTGGCCATTGAAAAGCAAGTGCTGATTCCACAAATCAGTGTACGTATCGATTATCGTAAAGCCGCACAATATGGATTAACACCGGGCGAGGCGGTACGCACCCTGCAGGCATTAACCGATGGTGCTCACGGCGCCCAGATCATTGATGGCAATCGACGTTATGACATCGTACTGCGCCTGCCCGACAGCGCGCGCACCCAGCAAGGTCTGGCCGCCACCTTGATTGACACACCAGCCGGACGTATCCCGGTCAGCAACTTTGCCAGCATCAACGAAACCACCGGTTACAACCAGATAGCTCGTGAAAATGGTCAACGCCGTATGGTGGTCTATGCCAATACCGATGGCCGTGATATGCAGCAGTTGCTGCAACAGATTCGTCAGATTATTGATAACCAGCCCCAAACCACAGGAAGCTTTATCAGTCTGGACGGACAGTTCAAGGCACAGCAACAGGCCAGCACCATGATCACGGGTCTGGCAGCCATTTCACTCACCCTGATTTTTATCGTACTGTATTCGCGCTATCAATCGGTGCTGCTGGCTGCGATTATCATGGCTAATATTCCACTGGCATTAATCGGCTCGGTAATCGCCATGTGGTTAAGCGGCATTTCACTGTCGGTGGCCTCTATGGTCGGCTTTATCACCCTGGCCGGCATCACCACCCGTAACGGTATTTTGAAAATCAGCCATTATCTGAATTTATGTAAATATGAGGGTGAACAATTTGGCCAGACGATGATTATCCGTGGCTCACTGGAACGACTGACACCGGTACTGATGACCGCACTGGTTGCCGCACTGGCCTTAACGCCACTACTACTGGCGGCCGATTCCCCCGGCAAGGAAATCCTGCATCCGGTGGCGGTAGTTATCTTCGGTGGTCTGATCAGTGCTACCTTACTGGACACCCTGCTCACCCCCGTATTATTCTGGCGCTTTGCCGAAAAAACGGTAATACACCATTTATCTCAACTTCGTTAAAGGACAACTATGCTGAACCAACCATTCCTCACCCTTACCCTCGCGGCCGCACTGACACTCAGCAGCCCGTTAACGATGGCTCACTCTACCCCCGAGACATTGCACGGTGGCATCGTCAAATCAGCACATCACCAGGAATATGAACTGATTCACCAAGACCAACGGGTAAATATTTATATCTCCGATCATGGGCAGCCCGTCAATACCGAAGGCATGAGCGGAAAACTGGTGATCATGCAAAACCGGGAAAAAAGTGAATTGACACTCACCGCAAAACCACAGATGCTGACGGCTCACCCCATTAGCTTACAGCCAGGTGCCAAGGTGATTGCACGTATCAAAAAGGCCGACGGTGAAACCATTTCGCTACGCTATAGCATAGATTAGTGTTTCACTAAATCTAAGAACTACTAGTGCTGCATTGCATAAGTCTTCACCTCTCTCCTGCCCGTGTATAAGCACAATAAGTTCCCCCCTTCTTGAGGGGGGGGGTGTTATTTCGCCTGCGGCGGGTGACTTTTTTTGCGCCGCCAAAGCAAGTCACCAAAGAAAGGCGGCCCCTGATATCCTGGCCGTTGGCTTATTGGTATTACTCGATCAAGCCCGACTGCGCTACTCATCACGATAAAAGGGAAGAAATATACACAGCATTGCTTCGCTCGCTGGGTGAACCTCCTCGGATAAGACACCATTCTTAAGGCGTGGTTAATTTTACAGTGCAGCACCAGGTTAACCTAATCAAGCTCCCTCACCCGCCGCCGCAATCAGGGATTATGCATCAAAATCAGTTCGGCGACGACCACGCCCTGATCACGACTTATGGTTAACCGAGCTTCCCGCTTAGGGCCGGAGAAATAAAACACCTCGCCGCTTTCGCTTTTTTTATACAGGCCGACGTCGGGGTAATATTTGGCATCGACCAGAATGCGCAGCATTTCTTCCTGAAAGAACTGATAATCCAGCGAGGATTTCAATGAAAAATGCCGCGAATACTTGCCCGAGTCATTCGATTCAATATCCGATAACACCTCGGTATCCATAGGAAACTCAAATTCATATGCCTGATGGTGAATCAACTCACTATCGCTGATGGACACCGAGCCCATACTGCTATTCAGCGTTTGCGGTGACAGATGCACCGAGTAATGATAACGCCCGTCTTTCACAAAATAGGCAATCCCCCCCCCCTCGGCCGGTACCACAATCGGTTCACGGCCAGCCATACGCTCCAGCTCTATCCGGTAATATTCCTTGACCCATTCATAGCTGCGCTGAAACTGCATGCCATAATAACGCATAGGCACACCGTTCACCCTAAGGTTATCACCCAGGGTTGCCACCCGCGCATTATCGGGAAAGGGAAACTCCGGCCATTCGGCCTGCGCCAGTCCAGGAAGCAGCGTCCATAACAAGCACAACTTAAAGAGAATTAAACGCATCGCTACCACTGCCACCACCTCCTCCTAAACGATCCTCGGGGACAATATCAGGATCAAACTCCAGGATATCGTCAACCCCAAAATCGGTATGAAAGTCCATCATATTTAATAACGTAATAAGCGGCATAGGCGTATCCACATCATCGGTCAACGCCCCTCTTAACCCCAGGGTAATCAGATCGCCCTGCCCGCTATTGCCGGCAGCATCCTCTTCACGCACATCATGCCGCGGAAAATGATAACCCGGCCTCAAAATATGCTTTTTCACATCTTCCGGATCATAGGCCGACCATTCGTTATAGGCAACCACCATATAACGTTCCATTTTCGTCGGTCCGGCCACGCTGGCATCCCAGGGCAGCTCCTTCAGGGTGGCATTCACATTCACCACGCGATAATCTTTATGCCCCATACCCATCATCACCCCCACGGCCGCCATATCCCAGCTACTTCGGCCTTCCATATTTTTTAAATAACGTTCTTCTTCCTCATATTCCCGCGTCACCTCGACCTCATCAACCAATGTCTTGGCACTATAGTTATCATAAAAATATTTCTTAATCTTCTCGGTGACCTCGGCTTCTTCATCTTCGGTAGTAATCTTAAACTCTTGGTGTGCAAAATGCAGTTCGGCCGGATGTTCAAATTTAACTTTGTGATACATAGAGGCCTCATAGCCAGCAAAGCGACTGGCGGAAGTGGTACTGTGCGCCACCTCAATATACTGCGCCAGATACGGCACAATAATAAACAATGGCACCAGGGCCAGCATGGCGACCAGAAATTCCGGCATGGCCTGACCGTGTTGTTGCCTGTCTTTAGCGTCATTCATCATAGATCTCCTGCCCCTTTCCCGAGCTGGCCATCTTATGGCGCGGATGGAATGGTAATTTCCAGACCATTCAGCTCACCAAAGTGCTGCTGCGCTTTCTCACGATTTTCATCGCTGACATTCACCCAGCGCACATGCCAGTAAGGGTTAAACATATTACCGATTTCGGTACGTCCATCTTCACGCTCCACCGGGCGCTCAAAGATTGCCTGAGCCGAGGCAATGGAGGAATATTCCATCTCTTCGTTTTCTTTCAAATTCCCTTCATACAATTCCAACCTGCCGGTGGGTTTAATCGAATTCGAATTCAGCGAATTATCCCCGGCAATGGTACGCGTGGCCTTCATCTTACGATGGTTACGTCCGGTAATATTAAAGATAGGATCCTCCTTGCCCATCATGCCCGGCCCCAGCTCGGCATAATTAGGAATCGCGCCCTGAGGAAATTGCTTCAACTCGTCATACCAAAGGTCCTGTGGAAAGGGGTTAGGGGAACTGCCATCCTTCAGCGCTTCATCATGCGCCTGCGGATTATCCGATTTAGAATCGGCATAATCCTTACCCTCATCATCGATTTCATCGTTAGAATAGACATGCCCCCAACCAAATTTATTCTCGGCCATACCTGCCCAATGAATTGACAGACTATCTACCGCCGCCTGACCACGCATCTGATCACCAACAAACTCGGTACTGCCACGTTTTTTCACTACCCCGGGAATAGGAATGGTATAAGGACCTATGCGTAACAGATACACTGCCGCCGAGGTCCAGCCTCTATCGGTCAGAAACTCATGGTTTTGCTCACGCTCATTCAGCGTCACCTCAATCATGCGGTCTAACGACTCGTTTTCACCCCGTTTTTGAAAACCGGTATTAAACACATCGTGCGACCAGTCAAAATCATATAGCACATCGGCATGCGTATCCGCTCTATCCACCTCCAACAGTTTGGCATAGAACTCCATCTCATCGTCGGAGCCACCCTCGGCCTCTTTATCCCCTTCATCATCATCCTGCAGCCCATCTTCCAGCGCATAGTTAAGCCGGTTAAACTTCCTGACCTGACGAATCACACTGCCAAAATCACGATAGGCCGCCCCTTCCGGCTCTTTGGCATCCAGAATGGTTCCTTGGGTATTGCTCAGCACTTTCTGTGACCCCCAATGGCTGCGCATTGCCATTGCCAGATACTTCATATAGGTTTGCTTGCTGGCCGACAGTAACGATTTCACGACCACCGCCTGAGGGCCATACACCTGGTACAAAATGGTCTGATCATGCTCCTCATCAAAATCAGAGATTTCATTCATCGCGGTTTCGGTTTGCTCAATCCAGGAGGCAATGCCTACCGCATGGCCAATATTCATAGAGTTAATCACCATCGCCCGGTTGGTCAAGGAATTAAAATTCAGCATACGGGTCATCTTCAGCGCACCGGCGTATACGGATGCATCGCCCGCATTGGTCAGCCGGATTTTTTCCTGCACCATCTGGCCACTGTTAAACATAAACAATACCGAAGCACAAATAATCAACAATAAAAACATGGCAATCGGTAATACCTGCCCCTGCTGCTTTCGTCTGCCCGCAAAATGTTTTATAACCTGATTCATATGCCCCTCCATTAAATGCCGCTGAAACTGAAACTGAACGGCTCAGGATCATGATCATGCTCCCCCTCTTTTTTCCAGGGCGGGGTATCCATGGCAACCGGTGACAAATGCATGGTTTGGGTGGCGGTTACCGGAATCCGGCCTGCGCTGATCATGCTGCCGACATCGCCACCGGGATTAAACGTCTGCAACATCTTGGTTAATGCCTGACCGGCCAGCGGCACCTGCATTTCTGTAGGGATACCAAAGGTCGCCTTGCAGGTGATATAACGGTCCTCTTCGGTTTCGCATTTCAACACGACTTTTTGTCGCTGGTTGCGACGCTGAATGGATTTATCAATTTCCGACTGCTCATTGCCACCGCCAAAATAACCGATAATCGCTCTATCAAATGCCTGTTGTGCCACACTGTCAGCGGTTTCACCGTTTTCCTTGTCAAACGCGCTCGCCACACGGGTGGCCTCATAGGTGGCGTAATAGACCTGACTTTTGGCATGCGACATCAAGGCAAACTGCACGGTCGTCAAGGCCACCAGCAGCAAGGGGATAATCACCACACAAAACTCAACCAGTGTCGCGCCACTTTGCCGGTATTTCACATGTAATGAAGGAATAAATAGTTTGCTCATCCTCAGCCCCAAATCGTCACCAATCAACCTTTGTCTGCCGTCAGGAAAAGCTTTTTCAGTTCAGCTTATGAAAAACAGGTCTGGTCACACCGCTTATCGCTTCCTGCATCAACCATCAGTTCTGTTGCCACCTGACGTAATCATATAACGCGGCATAGCCGCTCTATATGGAGTTAAAGCACAAATCAGGCCTAAAAATGATTTCAACTCTAAACCACCGCCACACCAAGGCCTGGCACGATTTCAAACCCTGCAAAACACAAGCCAGCATCGTAAAATACTCATCCGCTATGACATACAATTCTCATCACCGGGAAAACCCCGGCATCGTATTTCTCGGGCCTAGGAAAGGCATTAGGCTGTGTAAACACCAGCGAAATTCATCTCCTGCCAGCGGCCGCCTGGGTTATCATTCCAAGTTTGGCCGCAGCATAGAAAACAGGCCCAGACCGGCAACATCCATCCAGAGGGAGAAAACCATGAAATCCATTGTATTAACCTGCTTGCTTTTCACACTGGGCCTCTCTATGGCACAGGCCGACAATATGAGTGACAGCAACAGCTACCTGCAAAAAGTCTATCTATATCAAGATAAGGTTGCCGAATATCAGGCTCAGGGCAAGCATGAAATAGCGCACATCTATCAGCGCATGGGGGCAATTAACCAACGCGCGGCCGAGCTGGCTGCCAAAGGGCAGGCAAAAACCATGGACTGGTCGGAATACCATCAGCTGGAAAAACAGTTAATTCAACATCGCTACGGTAAACGACACCCTAAACAGCCGTGAATATTGCCACCGAACAGTTCCATGGCTGTCTGCTGGGTATTGCCCTGGGGGACAGTTATGGCGCCGCTTATGAAGGCGGCAAACTGGAACGCCTGCTCTGGCGGCTGATAGGCAAAACCGCTAAAGGCAAACGGCGCTATACCGATGACACCCAAATGTCGCTGGATATTGCCACCCATTTTCTGGCCTGCCAACGCATTAAACAAGATGAACTTGCCCGCCAGTTTGCTGCGAGCTATCGCTGGTCGCGTGGTTATGGCCCGGCAGCCGCCTGGTTACTGAAACGCGTGGCCAGGGGTAAAGACTGGCGGCAATTGAATCGCAAAAAATTCAGCCAGGGCTCATATGGCAATGGCGCGGCCATGCGGGCTGCCGTGCTGGCCTTATGCTACCCCGGTTCAATAACTACCATGCTGCAAGCCGTGCATGACAGTGCAGAAATCACCCATGCTCATCCGCTAGCCATTGAAGGTGCCATGCATATTGCCCTGGCGGCTTATGCCGCCTTACACCATCAATCCCCCCAGCAGCTATTAGCGTTGCTATACCAGCATAGCCAGTGTTCCGAGTATCAATCCAGGCTGACCTGCTGTGCCACCTTACTCGAACATCGCCACTATCGGGCAGATGATATTGCCGAACAGCTGGGGCACGGTATGGCAGCTACAGAATCAACCGTGACCGCTATCTATTTTGCACTGCGCTTTCTAAAGCAGGATTTTTCCGCCATGCTACAGGCCATCTGCGAACTGGGAGGGGATACCGACACCATCTGTGCCATGGCCGGCGCCATCTGGGGCGCTTATCACGGCAGCCAGGCCTTTAGCGAGCCACAACTGCGCAGTGTAGAAAACCTGACATTACTCAATCACACCGCCCAACAGCTATACCAGCGCTACAGCAGCACGATATAGACAGCCTGCCAACACAACGATCACGGCAATGCCCCTTGATCACGCAATAATGCTGCCACAGCCTCGGCCATGAGTGCATAGCCCTGCGCATTAAAATGTATGGCATCCGATTTATAACCGGGATCAAGCTGCAGTTCGGTCACAATATCCGCCTCCATAGGCACGTTCAATTGATTGGCCACACGCTCATAAAATGGTGCCGCAGCCGGAAACAAGGCCGGCTTGGGTATCGCAATCAATACCGCCTGCGCCCCCGACTCACGGATCAGCCGAATCATCTGAGTCAGATTTTGCTCCGTCTCAAGCGGATCTAGCTTGCGTAAAATGTCATTGCCACCATGAGAAATCAGTACCAGATCGGGCCTGTGCTGTGCCAACAGGCCAGGTAAGCGCCGCAAACCCGCCTCGCTAATCTCTCCCGGGACACCGGCATTAACCACCGTCACCTGGGTCATGCGACCCAATACCGCTGGATAACTATCATCTCGAGCAACCCCACTGCCATAGGTCAGGCTGGCACCAAAAGCCAATATCACACTATCGGTGGTTAATGCTTTCAGCTGCCCCTCATTACTGCAACCGGCCAGCAATAACAGCCATACGACAAACAGCCTATTTTTCATCTTCAGCCCTCCTATACAAAAAAAGCGGACCCTAAGGTCCGCTTTTTAAGCAACTATCAGCAATTACTTATTTAATAATCGCGTCCAGTTCACCTTTGGCATAACGTGCAGCCATATCATCCAGAGAGATAGCCTTAATTTTAGAGGCTTGACCTGCAGAGCCGAATGCTTCGTAGCGGGCTTTACAGATTTCTTTCATAGACTTGGTGGTTTCTGCCAGGAACTTACGTGGATCGAAGTTCTTAGTGTCCTGAGCCAGGAAGCGACGTACCGCACCGGTAGACGCCATACGCAAATCGGTATCGATGTTAACTTTACGTACACCGTGCTTGATACCTTCAACGATTTCTTCAACAGGTACACCGTATGTTTCAGGCATAGTACCGCCGTATTCGTTGATGATTTTCAACCATTCCTGAGGAACAGAAGAAGAACCGTGCATTACCAGGTGAGTATTAGGGATACGTGCATGGATTTCTTTAACACGATCGATCGCCAGGATATCGCCTGAGGGTGGACGTGTAAATTTGTAAGCACCGTGAGAAGTGCCAATGGCGATAGCCAGCGCATCACACTGAGTTGCTTTAACAAACTGAGCGGCTTCTTCAGGATCGGTCAACAGCTGGTCGTGGCTCAATTCGCCTTCAGCACCGTGGCCGTCTTCTTTTTCGCCTTGGCCACTTTCCAGAGAACCCAGACAACCCAGCTCACCTTCAACTGAAACACCAACCGCATGAGACATTTCAGATACTTTACGTGTTACATCAACGTTGTATTCGAAAGAAGAAGGTGTTTTACCGTCGGCTTCCAAAGAACCGTCCATCATCACGCTTGAGAAACCAGATTTGATCGCCTGGATACAAATTGCTGGAGATGCACCGTGATCCTGATGCATAACCACAGGAATGTGTGGGTATGCTTCAACCGCAGCTGCGATCAGATGACGTAAGAAAGCCTCACCCGCATACTTACGTGCACCGGCAGAACCTTGCATGATAACCGGGCTGTTTGTTTCATCAGCCGCTTGCATAATAGCCATAACCTGCTCAAGGTTATTTACATTAAATGCTGGCAAACCATAGCTATGTTCGGCAGCATGGTCCAGTAATTGACGCAATGATACTAATGCCATATTTCCTCCTGTTTACAATTTAAAAGTACTACTAATTAATGAATAACCGATTGCGCTTCGGCCGGGATACCCACCTGAAGAATCTTCATGGTGTTGGTATGCCCCGATTCACCGACGGTCTCACCAAAGGTAATCACCACCAGGTCACCCTCGGATACCAGTCCACGTTCAATCAGCATTGCTTCGATATGCTGCCACTCCTTCCAAGGCCTGTCGGCATTTGGATGATATTCAATTGCGGTTACCCCGCTGAATAAGGTGACTCGACCCAGGGTCTCTTTCAATGGCGTAAACGCAAAAATGGGCACACTGGAATTAATCCGTGACATCCATAATGGGGTTGAACCGGACTGTGTTAACGCAACAATGGCTTTAACCTTGAAGCTGGATGCCACATACAAGGCAGACATCGCAATTGACTGATCGACACGCTGAGACTTTTGCTTGGCGCGACGGTCATAACTGTACTCTTCAACTTCGCGCTCTGCCTTCAAACAGATACGCACCATGGCTTCAATGGTTTCTACCGGATAATCCCCTACCGCCGTTTCGGCCGACAACATCACCGCATCACTGCCATCCAGCACGGCATTGGCACAGTCAGACACTTCGGCACGGGTAGGAATAGGATTGGAAATCATCGATTCCATCATCTGTGTTGCGGTAATAATCAGGCGGTTTTTACTGCGCGCCATTTTAATCATACGCTTTTGCAAACCCGGCACCGCCGCATCGCCCACTTCCACCGCCAGATCACCACGCGCCACCATAATCGCATCCGAGGCATCAATAATATCCGATAACGCCGGAATCGCTTCGGCACGCTCAATCTTGGCCATCAACATGCTGTTACCGCCCGCCTGATTCATTAAATCACGGGCATAACGCATATCATCACCGTTACGTGGAAAAGAAACGGCCAGATAATCGGCTTTTACCAGCGCGGCGGTTTTAATATCTTCTTTGTCTTTTTCGGTTAACGCCGGTGCAGTTAAACCACCCCCCTGGCGATTAATCCCTTTGTTGTTGGACAACACACCACCGCGAACCACGGTACAAACCACTTCGTTAGCGTTAACTTCTTTTACGTGGAATTCCAACAAACCATCATTCAGTAACAGAATGGAACCCGGCTCTACATCATTGGGTAAGTCTTTATAGTCCAGACCGACACGCTGCTGATTACCCATACCGTCAAACGACGCATCTAAAGTGAACGTATCCCCTTTTTTCAGCGTAATTTTGCCATCGGCAAACTTCTTCACTCGAATTTTCGGGCCCTGTAAATCCGCCAGGATACCCACGGTCCGCCCCACAGCCTCGGCGGCTGCACGTACCGTTTCTACTCGTTTAATATGATCTTCCGCGCTTCCGTGAGAAAAATTGACCCGTACCAGGTCTACCCCGGCACGAATCATATTCTCAAGCACTTCACGATCGCTGGAGGCAGGCCCCAGTGTTGCAACTATCTTTGTTCTACGCAACATGAATGCTTTTTCCTTGACACTAATGTCTTATTTGCTAGCAGCACGCTCTTCCAGAATCGCTACTGCAGGCAATTTCTTACCTTCCAGGAACTCCAGGAATGCACCACCGGCGGTTGAGATATACGACACTTTGTCATAAATGTCATACTTTTGAATAGCAGCAATTGTGTCACCGCCACCAGCCAATGTAAATGCGTTAGTGTTGGCAATTGCATCGGCAATTTTCTTGGTACCTTCACCAAACTGATCAAATTCAAAGACGCCTACAGGACCATTCCATACCACGGTACCCGCCTTCATAATGATATCCGCCAGTTCCTGTGCAGAATCCGGACCAATATCAAAAATCATATCATCTTCAGCCACATCACCCGCAGCTTTCAAAATCGCAGGCTCGGCCGCATCAAACTTCTTACCCACAACCACGTCGGTTGCTACCGGAATATGCGCACCGCGCTCGTCCATTTTGGCCATCAGTTTCTGAGCGGTTTCAACCAGATCATCTTCACACAACGACTTACCTACTGTCTTACCGGTTGCCTTGATAAAGGTATTGGCAATACCACCACCAACCACCATCTGATCCACTTTCTCAGACAGGCTTTCCAATACGGTCAACTTGGTAGAGACTTTAGAACCACCGACGATAGCAACCATTGGGCGTGCTGGCTCAAGCAATGCTTTGCTCAACGCGTCCAATTCTTCGGTCAACAATAAGCCTGCAGCGGCAACCGGTGCAAACTGAGCCACGCCATAGGTAGAGGCCTGAGCACGGTGAGCGGTACCAAACGCATCCATTACAAACACATCGCACAACGCGGCATATTTTTTGGCCAGCTCTTCAGCGTTTTTCTTTTCGCCTTTGTTAAAACGGCAGTTATCCAGTAATACCAGTTCGCCGTCGGCCACGTCAAAGCCACCATCAATCCAGTCCTGGATCAAACGAACTTCTTTACCCATTTTGTTGGCCAGATCATGTGCCACTGGCTTCAATGAATTTTCTTCTGAATACACACCTTCTTCGGGGCGTCCCAGATGAGAAGTTACCATCACTTTAGCACCGGCATTTAGTGCGTAGTTAATGGTTTTCATAGAAGCAACAATACGTGCATCAGACGTAACCTTACCGTCTTTTACTGGTACGTTCAGATCCGAACGAATTAATACACGTTTCCCTTTTAAATCCAAATCAGTGATGCTGATAACAGACATGCTTTACTCCGTTGTATAAATAAAGAAAGTTGGTGGCATAGCGATACCCGCAGGCACCGCTATGCATACCAACTTTAACTAAACAATTAAGCTACGTGCTTAACCAGACGCATCAGGTTGCAGGTATAGCCATATTCGTTATCGTACCAGGCAACCACTTTAACAAAAGTTTTGTCCAACTGGATACCCGCACCGGCATCAAAGATAGAAGGATTGCTACAACCACGGAAATCGGTAGATACCACTTTATCATTGGTATAACCCAATACACCGGCCAAAGAACCTTCTTTGGTCGCATTTTCCATGGCAGCACAGATTTCGTCGTAAGACGCTTCTTTTTCCAATTCAACGGTCAGATCAACCACAGACACGTCAGAAGTTGGCACACGGAAAGCCATACCGGTCAACTTACCGTTCAGCGCAGGGATAACCTTACCCACAGCCTTAGCCGCACCGGTAGAAGAAGGAATGATATTTTCCAGAATACCACGACCACCGCGCCAGTCTTTGTTAGAAGGACCATCAACGGTTTTCTGAGTAGCCGTTGCCGCATGAACGGTAGACATCAGACCACGCTTGATACCCCAGGTATCGTTCAATACTTTAGCGACGGGAGCCAGGCCGTTAGTTGTACAGGAAGCGGCAGAAACGATGGCTTGACCGGCGTAGTCCTCGTGGTTAACACCGTAGACAAACATGGCAGTATCAGCATCTTTAGCAGGTGCAGACTGAACCACTTTTTTGGCGCCAGCATCGATATGCTTCTGACAGGTTTCCTGAGTCAGGAAGAAACCGGTACATTCGATAACGATATCAACGTCAACTTCGTTCCACTTCAGGTTTGCAGGGTCTTTTTCTGCGGTCAGACGGATAGACTTACCGTTAACGACCAGGCTGTTACCATCAACCGCAACATCACCGTCGAAGTTACCATGAACCGAATCATACTTCAGCATATAGGCCAGATAATCCGGCTCTAACAAATCGTTAATCGCAACCACTTCAATTTCAGGAAAATCCTTGGCTGCAGCACGGAAAACCATACGACCAATACGACCAAAACCATTAATACCTACACGAATTGCCATACTAATATCCTCGTTATAGTAATAAAAAATTTACAAGCATACGCAAGCCCCCCGCCATCGCCTATCGCACGGCGAGGGCTCGCAACATAAAAAGATTAACCGATTACTTTCTTAACGGTAGCCACAACATTTTCGGTGGTAAAGCCAAAGTGCTTGAACAGCTCACCCGCAGGTGCTGATTCACCAAAGCAATCCATACCCACTACCGCACCGTCAAGACCAACGTACTTATACCAGCCACTGGTCACGCCGGCTTCAACGGCAACACGTTTGATACCTTGTGGCAGAACCTCGTCTTTATATGCCTGATCCTGAGTATCGAACACATTAGTTGAAGGCATAGAAACAACGCGCACCTTAATGCCATCAGCAGCCAATGTTTTTTGTGCGTCCAGAGCCAGAGCCACTTCGGAACCTGTCGCGATCAATACCGCCTGAGGCTTACCACCTTCGGCTTCAGACAATACATAAGCACCCTTGCGGATATTTGCGATCTGCTCATCACTACGCGCCTGGAATGGCAGTCCCTGACGAGTAAAGACCAGCGTTGAAGGGCCATCCTGACGCTCAACCGCACATGCCCATGCCACCATAGACTCCACGGTGTCACATGGACGCCATACCATCATATTTGGAATGTAACGTAATGTTTGTGTCTGTTCAACCGGCTGATGTGTTGGACCATCTTCACCCAGACCAATTGAGTCATGCGTAAACACATAGATCACACGTTGCTTCATCAATGCAGACATACGTAATGCATTACGCGCATACTCAGAGAACATCAGGAAGGTACCACCAAATGGCAGAATACCGCCGTGCAGCGCCATACCGTTCATGATATGTGACATACCAAACTCACGCACACCGTAGCTGATATAGTTACCTGGCTCTTTACCGCTCACATGTTTGCAGCCGGCCCAGTTGGTCAGATTAGAGCCTGTCAAATCAGCAGAACCACCGATAAACTCGGGCAATGCAGGAGCTAAGGCATTAATTGCCAGCTGTGATGCTTTACGTGTAGCAACCGTCTCAGCTTTTGAGTTTGTTGTCGCAATTGCATCGGCAACATGTGCATCCCAGTTAGCGGGCAATTCACCCTTCATACGGCGCTCAAATTCAGCAGCCTCTGCGGGGAATGCAGCCTGATAGGCAGCGAATTTTTCGCTCCACTCTTTTTCCCAGGTAGCACCCTTTTCTTTAGCATCCCAGGCATCATATACATGCTGAGGGATTTCAAAAGGCTGGTATTTCCAGCCCAGGTGTTCACGTGTTGCAGCAACTTCGGTATCACCCAAAGCGGCACCGTGCACATCGTGGCTATCTTGTTTGTTTGGAGAGCCGGCACCAATAATCGTGGTACAGCAAACCAGTGTTGGCTTATCGCTAACTTTTTTGGCTTCTTCGATAGCAGCGTTGATAGCTTCCTGATCGTGACCGTCGGCCACTTTTACTACATGCCAGCCATAAGCTTCAAAACGCTTAGGCGTATCGTCACTGAACCAACCTTCTACATGACCATCGATAGAAATGTTGTTGTCATCCCAGAATGCGGTCAGCTTGCCCAGACCCCAGGTACCGGCCAGCGCACACGCTTCATGAGAAATACCTTCCATCAGACAGCCATCGCCCAAAAATACATAGGTACGATGATCAACAATCTCATGCCCTGGCTTATTAAACTGGTCGGCCAGCAGCTTTTCAGCCATGGCCATACCTACCGCATTAGTAATACCCTGCCCCAATGGACCGGTAGTCGTTTCAACACCTTCGGTATAACCGTACTCAGGATGGCCCGGAGTTTTAGAATGCATTTGACGGAAACGCTTCAACTCGTCCATTGGCAGGTTATAACCCGACAAATGCAGCAACGCATAAATCAACATAGAACCATGGCCATTAGACAGTACAAAACGGTCACGGTCGGCCCATTTAGGATTCGCTGGATTATGACGCAAATGGCGATTCCACAGCACGTCAGCAATTTCAGCCATACCCATAGGCGCACCGGGGTGGCCAGAGTTAGCCTTTTGTACAGCATCTACAGCCAGCATACGGATTGCGCTGGTCGTATCATTAAATTTAGGGGGTGTAACGTTGCGTGTAGCAGCCATTTACTATTCTCTCCTGAATATCCTGATAAGGATGGTTAGTTACAAGAAGTATAAGACAAAAAATTCTCGGCCAACAATCATGCCATAGTTACCCATATGGAGCAAGTTCCAGCAATTTCAAGCTTGGCATATTCAATGTTGCAAAAAAACAACAAAGCCGTTTTTTTGATTGCCAAGAGCAGCCCGGCTGAACATAATTCGCCCCAACAAGCACGACGTCGTAACAAGTCGACCGCTTTAAAAGTTTTTACTTGTAATTTTTTAAACCAAAACTTTGGGGAGTTCACATGCAAAAGAAAATTATCGCCGTAGCAATCGCTGCCGCTATGTCTGCACCTGTTGCCGCTATGGCTGACGTTACCGTTTACGGTAAATTGAAAGCTTCTTATGACGTAATCGATGCCGATACCGGCGCAGCGTCTACCGACGTTAGCCAGGTTAGCTCTAACGCCACTTCTCGTTTGGGCTTCAAAGGCTCTGAAGACCTGGGCGGTGGCTTGTCAGCTGTATGGCAAATCGAAAGCAGCGTTAACTTTGACGAGCGCAATGGCGGCTTAGCCAACCGCAACAGCTTTGTTGGCATCAGCAGCGGCGACATGGGTACCTTTGTAATGGGTAACCACGACACTCCTTACAAAATGGCCACTCGCAAGATGGACGTATTTGCCGACACCATCGCGGATAACCGCAACCTGATGGGTGGTGGTTTTTTAACCAACCAGCTTAGCAGCACCCCAGGTGCCGTTAACTTCAGCCCACTAGCAGGCATTACCCACGATGCTCGTGGTCGCAACGTTATTGCCTACTTGACACCTAACCTGAGCGGCTTTAACGGCGCCTTCGCCTATGCAACTAATGGCTTTGCCACCGAAACCAACGACAACACCGATGCTACCGTGTTAAGCCTGATGGGTTCTTATAGCGCAGCTGGCTTTACCGGCTCTCTGGCTTACCAGGACGTTGACAATGATGCCGACACTATAGACTCCGACGCATGGAAACTGGGCCTAGGCTATAGCGCCATGGGCTTTACCGGAAACTTCGTTTACGAAAACGTTGATGCTGGCAGCAACATTGATGTTGACAGCTACTACTTAGGGCTGAAATATGCGTTTACCAAAGCCGATGCAATTAAATTTGCTTACACAGATAGCGAAATCGACATGAATGGCCCAACAACAGACGCTGACCAGTGGTCTTTGGGTTACGATCACAAACTGAGCAAGCAAACTTCTGTATTTGCGCTGTACACCGACGCAGAGTCTGACTTAGGCAACACTATCGCTCTGAGCAACTCACCAGTTACCGGCAACGAAACCGACGGTTTCTCTTTCGGTTTAGAGCACAAGTTCTAATTTAACCCTAGGTTAGATTAAAACTCAAAGGGCATCGCAAGATGCCCTTTTTTATTGCCCAAAACAACAGGCAAATAAAAAGGTGCCAGCAGCACCTTAACGTACCCACCACTCACCACCTACCGCCTAATGCAGCACCTCTTCCTTTTGCTCGTTAATCCGTACCCGGTTAATTCTGGCCACTTCGGGAATCTTACGCAGGTTACGAATCAGATCGGACAAATGCAGCCGGTTATTCACCTCCAAGGTAAAGTACAACACATTAAACGCCCCCTGATCGGTTAAATTAATATTACCGATATTAGAGTCCGCCTCGGAAATCACTGCCGCAATCTGGGCCAGCACACCACGCTGATTACGCGCCACAATCTTAATCGTCACCTCAAACGGGCGGTTAATATTCTTATCCCAGACCAGATCCAACCATTGCTCCTGGGTGGGTGTTTTACGCATCATTGGGCAGTCATGGGTATGCACCACCAGACCTTGCCCACCCTTAATCATACCGATAATCGGGTCCCCTGGAATCGGACGACAGCATTGCGCAAACTGCACCGCCATCCCCTCGGTGCCCTCAATGGTCACCACCGAATTATGCGGCACCACCTCTTCGGCACTTAACTCGGACATTTTGGATAACTGACGAGCCACCACCACATTAAAGCGACGTCCCAGACCGATATCCTGCAATACCTCAGACTTATCATGCAAACCGATTTCCTTTAGCAGCTTTTCCCAGCACGGCTCACTGATGGAATCCGGATCAATCTCCAACGTCTGATAAGCCTGTTCCAGTAAGCGCCTGCCCAGCTTGACCGCCTCACCGGAATGCAGCGTTTTCAAGAAATGACGAATATTCGCCCTGGCCTTACTAGTACGCACATACCCCAGCCAAGCCAGATTAGGACGCGCATAAGGCGCGGTCAGAATCTCTACCCTATCGCCACTGCGCAGCTCGGTACGCAGTGGCACCAGCTCGTGATTGATCTTGGCCGAAATACAGGTATTACCAATCTCGGTATGAATACTGTAAGCAAAATCAATGGGGGTAGAACCGCGAGGCAACGCAAAAATTTTGCCCTTAGGCGTAGAGACATACACCTCACCCGGGAATAAATCCACCTTGAGATGCTCCAGAAACTCGGCCGAATCATCACTATGACTCAGACTTTCCAACAGCTCATGCAGCCATTGATGGGTTTTTCTATGCAGATCGGTAATCGAATCGTGACCACTCTTATACAACCAGTGCGCCGCCACGCCCGCCTCAGCAATTCTATGCATTTCAAAGGTACGGATCTGTATTTCTATCGGCGTACTGAACGGCCCGTTCAGCGAAGTATGCAGTGACTGATAGCCATTCAGTTTGGGCAGTGCAATATAATCCTTAAACTTACCCGGTACCGGGCTATACAGACTATGCAATATCCCCATCACCACATAGCAGTTAACCTGATCCTCAACCAACACCCGAAAGCCGTAAATATCGAACACATCAGCAAAGCCCAGATGCTTCTTCTGCATTTTTTTATAAATACTGTAGATATTTTTTTCGCGACCGCTGACTTCCGCCTTGATATTATGCTTGGCCAGACACGCTTTAATCGAGGCCAGAATTTTATCCAGCACCTCTTTGCGATTTCCCCGCGCCGCCTTTAACGCCTTTACCAGCACCCCATAACGCGTGGGATTCAGGTATTTAAAGCTCAGCTCTTGCAGCTCATGATAGACCTCATTCAAGCCCAGGCGATTGGCGATAGGCGCATAAATCTCCATGGTTTCACGCGCGATGCGCTCACACTTTTCGGGCTTCATCACCCCCAGAGTGCGCATATTATGCAACCGATCGGCCAGCTTGATCAAAATCACGCGCACATCACGCGACATGGCCAATAGCATTTTGCGGAAATTTTCGGCCTGCGCATCCTCACGGGTTTCAAAGTGGATTTTTTCCAGCTTACTGACACCGTCTACCAGATCGGCTACCGGCTTACCAAAACGCTCGGCAATCTCGTCGCCAGACACCGGGGTATCTTCCACCACATCATGCAGCAAGGCTGCCACAATCCCCTGAGTATCGAGATGCAGTCGCGCCAGAATACGCGCCACCGCAATCGGATGAGAAACATAAGGCTCACCAGAACGGCGAGTCTGACCTTCGTGAGCAATACGACTGAACTCCACCACTTCGCGAACATGCGCCACATCTTCCGCGTTTAAATAAGTTGCAACCTCTTCCAGCAATATCGGAGTTTCAGCCATAGCTCACCACTAGCTTTGTATTTTATCCAGGATTTCCCGACCTATTTTACCTTCACTGATTTCACGCAATGCCACCACGGTGGGCTTATCATTGCCGGTATCCTCGATCAACTGAGTGGAACCATTAGCCAGCTGACGTGCGCGATACGCCGCGGCCAAGGTTAACTCAAAACGATTAGGGATAAGGTCCAGACATTCTTCTACGGTAATACGTGCCATGTTTTACTCCACACTCTGTAAACGATTAATCAACTCCTGATGACGTGTCAATTGCACCCCACCAGCCAACCGAGCAGCCAACACCACGGCCTGCAGTTCGGTCAATGCTTGTTCAAGCAAATCGTTAATAATAACATAGTCGAATTCGGCCACGTGCATGACATCGTCACGCACCGCCGCCATACGTCCGGCGATCACCTGTTCACTATCTTTCCCACGACCTTGCAAACGCTGTAGTAAGGCCTCACGCGATGGCGGCAAAATAAAAATACCAACCGCCCGCTCAAACCGCCTTCTCACCTGCTCAGCCCCCTGCCAGTCGATTTCTAGCAGAATATCCTTGCCAGCATCCATCTGCTGCCGTATCCAGCGCTGTGAGGTGCCATAGTAATTACCATACACCTCGGCACTTTCCAGAAAATCGCCAGCAACAATCATCTGCTGAAACTGCTCACGCGTCACAAAATGATAATCCTTACCCTCCTGCTCGCCCTCACGAGGCGCACGGGTAGTATAGGAAACCGATAAGCTGATTTTACTATCCTGTGCCAACAACGCCTTAACCAGGCTGGTTTTACCGGCCCCGGATGGCGCACTGACAATAAACAAGTTACCTGACATCACTCTTCCTCACTACAACAATTCATCCAAATTAATTTCATCATCGTCATCTGCGGCACTATATGCCTGCGCCTTGATTTTTGCCTTAGGATCGACCTTGGCCTCTGCCGCAGGTGCCGTCGCCTCTGCCGCGGGTGAATAATAACTGCGCCGCTCGCTCAACACACCATATTTCTTTTTGGTCCTGTCAATCATCATTTCCATCGCCGACAACTTAGGGTGCTTGGAATTTAAGGCGCGCGCACGCTCCAGATATTTGCGTACGGTAGGAAAGCGAATTTCATCCCAGCCGGTATGATCCATGCGCATCAGATTAATCTGCACCGCCGACAACAGCACATCCACATTATTACGCAAACGTGTCACCGCTTCGGTTGCCAGCTTAACCGCCTCATCCCAGCGCTGCTCACGCGCCAATTGCTGGCTTTGCTCATTCAAGGTTTCAATCTCACCATCAAACTCTTCAAAATACAGCTGCAGCTTAGCGGTAGCTTCGGGCGATTGCACATAACCAAAGGCCGATCTTTTCACCACATCCGGGCGCTGGTGATTTTGCACAATCTTACGCAACAATTCCTTTCCCAGCTCATACTCACCCAGCTCAATCGCCTCACAGGCATAACGAATGCTCACACTCTCAGGATAATGCGCGTCAGGATTTTCCTCTCGAATACCTCGCGCCTTATCAAAACGCGCCCGCGCCTTTTCCATATCGCCGGATTCCTTAGCCACCCCTATACCGGCCACCGCGGCACAAAATTCCGCATCAGGCTTACCCTCAAAATGCCCGCCCATCTTGCCCAGCACATCGGCAGCGGCTTGAGCATCACCTTTAGCCACATGCACCTCGGCCAGTCGATAATACGCATCGGGCGCATGAAAACAAGAGCCTACCCCTTCATTCACAATTTTAGAAAAGGCCTTTTCGGCCTTATCAAGATTGCCATTACGAATGGCCAACTCACCCAATTGCGCATGCCTGTCCAGACGCAGCGGTGACTTTTCAATGGCCTGATCAACCACCTCCTCGGCCGCCTCATCCTCACCGGCCGCCTCATGCACCTTGGCCAAAGAATCATAACCTTCCAGATACATAGGGTGCTGTTTGCACACATGCGCAATCAACTCGGTGGCACGCTCAAACTCCCCCAGATGGTGCAACGCCTTACCCAAGCCCAACTCGGCCCAAGCCACCGGCTTTGCCTTCAGGATCTCCTCATAATAATGCGCCGCATGTTCATAATTCTCACCTAACAAACAACACTCGGCCCGCAAACGCTCAACATAACGTTGATATTTACCTTCTCCGGAATTCAAATACAACTGACACGCCTGAAAAGCCTTGGCATGATCATCCTTATCCATAGCGTCAAAAATTTTGCGCAAAGCATGCTTTTTCTCAAATGCCGCCAACAGGCGCTTTTCCAGCGCGGTAGACACAAACGGCTTGATTAAATAGTCATCCGGAGCATATTCCGCCACCGCCATCACATTGGCGTATACCTGCTCCGAAGTCACCATAATAAACACCCTGGACTGCGGCACCAGTTTGCGGGTACGAATTTCTTCCAAAAACTGCTGACCGGTACGTCCGTCGGACAAATGATAATCGCATAAGATAACATCAAATTCGCGCTCACTGACCTCTCTCAAGGCATCGGCAATCCGCTCAACCATACGCACCTTGGAAATATCCAGATTGCTCAGATGCACGCGCAAAATATCGCGCATCGCCCTTGAATCATCAATAATTAAAACGCTTTTACCTTCCAGTTTCATCCGGCACCCCTGGCTATACCTGTTTATTCGAGATTTTGAACCTGCTTATTGATAATAATAAAATATCCATTCATATTCAAAACATTAGCGCCGACAACAAAAAACCACACGACAATCTGTCACCATTTCTGTCACCATTTATCCAAGCAGAAAAATTGCTCCAAAATTTATTAAACATTCTACATGAGGCCAAAATTTGAGGCTATCACCAAGACAAACTCAGTTGGTATCAAACAACAAACCATCTCAACAAGCAAATCACTCGCTCTGCATATAGACAGCCAATTGTTTCAGCTTGTTTCATACAGTTTTATCTTTACACCCACATAGGAACAAGATCAAGATACAAATTCCAAAGTCGCAAAATTAAAATGACCATCCATATGGATGGTCATTGGTTGAGGAACTTATTCATCACCTCCAAACAAATCAAACTGAAAGCCCTTACTAGATCCACCACTACATTTTCCCGACTTGGTATCAGCATTTACTGAACCAGCAGGTCTCTGAGTAGCCTCCGCCTTAGACAAGAGCACTTTAAAGTCTTGATCAAACTCCAAATCCTCAGCAATATCCGCTTTATCTTGAGAACAAGCGATTTCCGGCCCATTCAAAGAGAAAAGCATCTCTTTAATTGAATCAGTCGCCTGCTGAAATTCCAGCTTACGTTCCCAACCGTATAGATAATACGCTGGCGTGTAATATACCCGACGCAAATCCATACTCAAGGTATTACCTTCCACAATTTCAGCAGGAACGTTCCACAAACTCAACTGCAAATAGGTCATCATGCAAGCTAGGCGGTCAACATCAATACAAGACACAAATAGCTTATCAGCAGGATTGAAACCATGATTCAGCATTTCTTTCACAAAAGCTAACACCATCCCTCCAGAGCCACATGCCGGTTCTGAGAAGGTAACAAATGGACGCTCTTTTAATTGCTCTTCGAGGCGATCACCATGGCAAAGCTTTGCTATTAATTCAGATAAGTGAGAAGGAGTAAAAAATTGCCCATTCCTCAGATTTGATATTTCAAGCTCCATATACAATCGACCTAGAACATCTGACGGATCGGCATCCAACAGATTGATAAACAAACCTAGCAACTGAGCAAACCTAGAAGCATCATCTTTGCTATATTTACCAACTATAGCCATATACTCATCTTCCAAGCTTTGATCTTTAGCAACTGCGTTGTGCAACGAAATGGCACTCATTGTCACAAAATGCTGAAACACCTCATAGCGATGCTTATGCCTCGCAATAGAGTTAAACACTTTAATAAATTCACCTGTATTTTCCTGCATACATACTCCTTATTAAAAATCAGCATGAGCAGGCCAACAAGCCAGCACATACCGACTTGTTGAAACAAACAAATTAAGAAGATTTCAATATTTGGCTTAATCTACAGGGCTTAAAATTGAAATCCCTTTCAATTTCTTCAGCCACTGCACTTTCTAAAACCGCAATTGAAACTGTAGAAACATCTCGACCATAAGCACTAACAATATATGCCAAGGCAAATTTAGTACCAACATCATATCCAAGCAGATACCAGCTACAGTCTCCAACAAGATTATGCAGCCTGATAAGCAACATAGGATCACTGACTTCGATTTGCGAACCGAGAGGAAAGCTTTTAAAGAGAGCCTCAAACTCTGGCGTAATAATTTGCGCCACAAATACCCCCCCAATCAATAGTGAAAACAACTCCACCGACCTCCAAAACAGGCAAAAATCAGCAGAGTGTTTTCACCACCAATTGGTGAGATGTAAATAGGAGAGCCGGGGGTAATACTAATGATTTCCAGAAAAAGTCAAATCCTTGTATTTTTATTTTGAATTAGCAAAATAAAAATACCCCGCAAAGCAAAATATCCGTGACCTTCCGCCCCGATAGCGTGACACTCACTATCCCGCCATGATTTACTTCTCGTCATTCAAAACATCCCGAAAGGCGAATGATGGAAGCAAGTTTGGTTACCCTGGATCAAGTTCGTGTCGCGTTTGAGGAATGGCGTCAGTCACGGCAGTCGCCGCGGGAGCGGATTCCTGAGTCGTTGCAGCAGTTGGCGGTGGCGCTGGAGGGGCATTATCGGCGGAGTCAGATTATCGCGGCGTTGCGCCTGAATCATACGCAGTATATGTCATGGTTGCGTGCCACCACGCCCAATGAGCCGGTATCGTTTCTGGCCGTGCCGTCCGTGGCGGAGGTGACCGGCAATGTGGTGTTACATCACCCCAATGGTACACAGTTGGTCATTCAAGCGACGCTCACGCCGAGCCAGTTGATGGCGGTGGTGCGTGGGTTTGTGCAGGCGGAGGGGGCATGATTCATTTGCATCATCAAACGCCGATCTGGTTGGCGGTGCAGCCGGTGGATTTTCGCAAAGGCATGGATGGTTTTGTCGCGGTGTGTCGGGATGTGTTGGCACAGTCACCGCAGAACGGACATTACTTTGTGTTTATCAATCGTAATCACAGCCGGATTCGGGTGCTGAGTTATGACGGCACGGGTTTCTGGTTGATGACCAAGCGCTTGTCGCAAGGGCGATTTATCGGTTGGCCGCGTCAGCATGGGGTGGTCACGCCGCTGCTGGCCAGTAAATTACGCACGTTATTATCGGGGCAGGCACTGGACGAGACGGCCTATCGTGTGGCATTGTGCGCACCCTGAACGAGGAGACGATGTTGGCTGTACGTGAGTTGGATGCCGAGGCGCTGGATGCGTTGATTGAGCGAATTAAGGAAGCGCAAGCCAGTGAGATGGCGTTGCCTGCCGAAGATTTGCAATTGATCCTCAATTGTCTGCTATCGCTGGTGACCTTGCAAACCGAACTCTCCAACCATCAGATCACCATTCACAAACTGCGCAAGCTGGTCGGCATGGTCAATGCGGATGAGCGACTCAAGCAGCAGGTGGCGGCGACACAAGATAGCGCGGCACCTGCTGATCGCCCAGAAACCACCAAAGAGCCCAAGCCACGTCAACCACCGGCCAAACGCATACCAACCCAGGTTGAGCATCATGCGTTGACCGAGGCACAAAAGAACCCGTTGTGTATTGAATGTGATGCTGGCAGCTTGAGCAAATACGCACCAGCAGAGTTTATTCGCGTCACGGGTCAAAGCCCGTATCAAGTGATCAAACATGTGATGGAGCGCCTGCGCTGCAACCGTTGTGGCGCCTATTACACCGCACCTATGAGCGCCGAAGCGGCCGACGATGGCGAACCGGGGCAAGCCTATGGCTACTCGGCGCGCACCATGATGGCGATTCAGAAATACTACATGGGCGCCCCGTTTTATCGGCAAGAGGGTTTGCAGGATTTATTCCATACCCCGATCAGCGCCTCGACCATTTATGATCAAAGCGAACTCGTCACCAATGCGGTAACACCGGTCTTTGTTCACCTCAAAACCCTCGCCGCCCGTGCGGAATGCTTTGAACTGGACGACACCAAACACCGCATCCTGAGCGCGACCGAAATACAAAAGCCGGATCGCAAAACCGGCAAACAAAAGAAACGTAAAGCGGTCAACGCCTCCGGCATCATCGCCACCCTGGCGGACGATAAAATCATTGTGCTGTTTGAAACCAGCATCGGTCATGCCGGTGAATTTCTGGACAGCCTGTTAAAACAGCGCCCATTCGACGCGACCAAGCCGATCACCATGAGTGATGCATTGAGCAGCAACCTGGTGTACGCCTGCGACACCATCCGCGGCCTGTGCAATGCCCATGCGCGCCGTCAGTTTTACGACCTGCTGCCGACCTTCCAGAGCGACGCCGACTGGGTGTTGCAGCAATACAAACTCATCTGGCAACACGAAGATGAAACGGAGGGCATGAACGACATTGAGCGGCGAGACCACCACCAGCAACACTCGTTACCGGTGATGGAGACCATCAAAAAATGGGGCGAAGCCAAACAGCAACAGCCTGACTTTGAAGCTAACAGCGGACTGGGCAAAGCGATTGCCTACTTCCTCAATCACTATCACGGTTTGACCCGCTTTTGTCATGAGCCCGGCGTTCCATTGGACAATAACCGCATGGAGGGCATGCTTAAAATCGTCATCCGCAACCGCAAGAACGCCTATTTCTTCAAAACCGACAACGGCGCCAACGTGGCGGACATCATCACCTCGATCATCGCCACCTGCGCACAACACGGGGTTAACCCATTTGACTACCTGATCTACCTGCAACGGAATCACGACGCCGTCAAACAACGACCGCAGGACTTTTTACCGTGGAGCTATCAGCGGGAAGCCGATCAAAAAATCGAGTAAGCAGGTTTGCTAGGGCAAGTCACGCTATTGGGGCGGAAGGTCACCAATCAATAGTGAAAACAACTCCACCGACCTCCAAAACAGGCAAAAATCAGCAGAGTGTTTTCACCACCAATTGGTGAGATGTAAATAGGAGAGCCGGGGGTAATACTAATGATTTCCAGAAAAAGTCAAATCCTTGTATTTTTATTTTGAATTAGCAAAATAAAAATACCCCGCAAAGCAAAATATCCAACATTAAACCGTTATCCAGGCACACGCCCACAGCCAACCATTTACATGCAATAAATATTTGACATAAAAGAAGTTATGAATAAAATTATATGCAATACATTTTAACTTGGTTGAGCATTATGACTAGCGTAAGAAGAACATTTTCTATCCCTGATGATGTCAGTGAGGCATTGGACACAGAAATCCCCAACAAGGAACGCTCAAAATTCATTGCGACCACAATTAGAGAAGCCCTACGTGAACGCAAAAAGCAAGAGCTAATGAATTTGCTTTCTGACATACCCAGAAAAGAAAATCCCGAGGGTCTCAAGTCAGAAGACATACTAAGGGAAATTCGATCAAGCAGAGCAGACGATATAATTTCTAACTCTTAAAGTTATGGTGATAACGGCTATTGTTCTTGATGCCAACATTGCCATCAAGACACTTCATGATGAGCCTGATTCAGACCAGGCTAAAGAATTCTTACAAACCTGTATTAATCAGAATGCTCAAATTTTAGTGCCTGAACATTTTCTATATGAAATGGTAAATGTATCCCAAAGATTCGGAGTTGATGTAGAAAACCCACTTAAACTCTTTGAAGCCATGAAGGGAAGTATTCTAACCGTTGTTTCGCCATCGCACTCAATATGGCTACTGGCCCAAAAAATTGCCAATGATGGGCATGAAAAGAGTGGCTTCCCATCAATGTATGACAGCATCTACCATGCATTAGCAATTGAGTCTGAGGCAATATTCATTACCGCAGACAAACGTCACTATGCGAAAGCCAAACAGCATTCCAATATGTGTTTGCTTGAAGACTGGAAATCAATATTTGAAAACTAACTAACAAGAGCCTGCTAAATACAGGCTCTTTTCCTTTAGCTCACATAAGAAGCATTATGTGTATCTAAATAAGCGGGGTATACTTTCAGTATAAAACTAATATTTAACTATTGATAACACGTAGTATATGACTTATAAAGCTATTAGCCTATTTTGTGGTGCAGGAGGTTGTTCTCTTGGGTTCAAGCAAGCAGGTTTTTCTATTCTTTATGCAAATGATAAAGATAAAGCAGCAATAAACACTTATAAAAAGAATTTTCCTGACACATTAAGTGAATGTGGGGATATTAGTGATATTAATTTCCAGCATATTATGAATAAAACTGGAATAGAAGAAGGAGAATTAGACATATTGATTGGGGGCCCTCCATGCCAAGGTTTTTCTACTGCTGGAACAAGGTTTTGGAATGACCCTAGAAATCATTTATTAAAGGACTATATTGAGGCTTTAAAAGTAATTCAGCCCAAATGGTTTTTGATGGAGAATGTGGAAGGGTTACTTACTTCCAATAAAGGAGAATATGTATTTGAAGCTGTAAACGCATTTATAAAGCTAGGTTATCAAGTTCGGCTGGAAAAAGTATACTCTCAGGAATATGGTATTCCTCAACGAAGGAAGCGAGTTCTGATTGTTGGGAATAGACTTGGTTATGACTTTCATATGCCAGAACCTTCAATAAATGTATCTGGACGAATTTTTAGAAACTCTGACATTACGGTAGCTCATGCATTGAGTGGATTACCAGATCCTTCAGCTAAAGCAGGAATATCATTAAAGTATTCTTGCTCACCTTCTTCAAAGGATGATTTTGAACTTCTTTTAAGAGATAACAGTTCTGAGATCTTAGATCATTATGCTCCAGATATAAAAGGGATACAGCTTCAAAGAATATCTGCATTAAAACCTGGGCAGACAATGAAAGATTTACCCGAAAATCTTCAACACGAATCCTTCAAAAAACGCGCAAATCGAAGAGTCGCTGACGGCACTCCAACAGAAAAAAGAGGTGGAGCACCTTCTGGATTGAAAAGGTTAATTGCTAATGAGCCATCACTCACTATTACAGGAGCATCAACTAGAGAGTTCATTCATCCTTTTGATGATAGGCCATTGACAATTCGAGAATCAGCAAGAATTCAAACCTTTCCAGATAGTTTCTTATTTGAGGGAAATGCATCTCAAAAGATACAACAAATAGGTAATGCTATTCCGCCAATGCTAGCTAGAATATTAGCAGAGCATATAAGAGATGATTATGGGTTTTCATTAAAAGAAAATTCTAATGGAAAGCTTCTTGGTTATCTTTTAACAAAAGCAGGAGCTATGAGTCCAGCACTAAAACGAACAAACTCTTTACTTAATACATTAAGCCGAAACTTTAATCATGAATAATTTTTTTGGGTAGATTATGTCAAGCACAGCATTTATAAAAAACTTATACTCGAAATGTCGAATGCATGGAAGTGGAGAAGCTCAAGTCGTTATTTCAGATGGGGAGCTTTTATCTTTAATATATATAGCTCTTAAAGATCTAAAATGGAGTATTACAGAATTAAATCTACCTGAATTAAATCTACCTGAATTAAAACTTCCATATGACGAATATTTCACAATTCCGCTCTCCTGGTTTCAAGCGCAAGAAGAGAAGTCAGTAATCCCCAAGGATATGTTATGTATTTTAGAAAGATGCTTTATTAAAAATAATGATTTCGCATTATTTATTGAAAACTTATCTGCATTGCATAGACGTCGAATTAAATATAGGAAAATACTGTCATATCAGCCAATGCCAACAATGGATCAAATTGGCCCAAGGGTGTTACTGGAATATGGTAACTGTGAAAATAGTCTATTAGCTAATTGGATGATGTGGAGAAAGTGGATATACGATATTGATAATAGATCTGCACAAGAAACTGGCTATTTATTTGAGCCTCTTTTAGCTAGTTGTTTAGGAGGGGAACCTATTGGGTCTAGAAACTCACCTGTTAAGCGTTTAGATGGAGAAGGAAAGCCAACCTCAAAAGGCCGACAAATAGACTGTCTTGTACCTACAAGCAACCGGACATATGAATTAAAGCTTCGTGTAACAATTGCAGCCAGTGGGCAAGGTCGATTTGGGGAAGAACTTTCATTCCCTGTTGAAAGCCAAGCAGCAGGTTTTACTCCTGTCCTACTGGTTCTTGACCCGACCCCATCAGATCGATTAACTGAATTATCAAAAAAATTTAAAGAATGTGGTGGTGAATTTTATCATGGTGAAGATGCCTGGAATCATATGGAGGAAGAATCTGGCACAGTTGTTTCAGTATTTATAGATAAATATATAAAACCAGCGATTCAAGCAATTGAAGAGGTAAGTATTCCAACCCTACAGTCGATAAACTTAAAGTGGACTAAAGAAGAAATTCAAGTAAAAAATGATAATGACACTTATATTATTGGAAGAATGTAGTCGTTTACTCTTAAAAGTAAACGACTACACATAAGGGGTATTATGTTATTAGAAATATGAATTATAAAAATATTGATAGCTGTCATTTCCATTATTCAAGGAAATAACATAATTTACAATAGAAGATAAGTCCCCTTGCTGAGTATTATCACTTACACTTTCCAACCTTTTTAAGCTTGAAACTGCAAGTTTTGTGTTTTCAATATTATTACTTTCTATAGAGGCTATTGTGTATGATTGAATATCATAAACTATATTATTATAAGGAATGATTTTTGCAATATTAGGATTATGATTTAGTAAGCTTATTCGCTTATTAATCAGCAGCTGTTGATAATAATCATTCGCCTGAAAACTGTCGGATAGTTTGCTTTTTGCATTAAGCCATAAATAAATTTCATCTACGCTTTTATCTATTGGAAAGTCACCTAATATTTCTTTAGAATCAGCACTCTTTCGATGAAGCTCTAATAGCTGTTCTTGCGTTTCACTATCGGCTATATCTATAGACATTGATACTATATTGTATAAACCCTCATTACTATTAACACCAACCTCATCTAACTCTTGAATCATCATACGATTATTTTCGTCAATATGAGAACCATTTAATAAAGATAATGCTTTATATGAAGATAGCATGACATACTTATCATCATCATCTAGTAAGTGCTTATTAGCATTATATAAGCTAGATATTTCGTCAGGAGAAAGGTATGAGGAAACAAGGCCTATGATTACCTTTCGAGCTTGCTCCCTTTTTATTAGATTATCTGTAACCTCAAGAATCTTTGCTGTATCCATAGATTCCTCAAACAAAGTTGAAAGCTCATAAATTAACTCATGAATTTCTCCATCATCATTTGTATTGAGTATCTCTTGATAAGTCTTGTTAATTAAAACTGTTGTTTGATCTATCTGAGTATCGTCGGTGGATGTTTGATTAAATCCATCATAGCGAACAATATTAGTATCGATAGTATCAGTTAGAGCCTTAGGTGCTTTTTCATTTTTAGGATTGATTACATTATCTTTGCTTACAAAGCTTATAAAAATAGCTACGAATACAAAGATAATGCTTGCTAGAAAAATATTTTTTTTCATTCAAGAATGGGTTAATAAGTGAAATAATTATGGTTTCTATCATTTTCCATTGAAGAAAAAATGTACCATGGGGTTTGCAAACTACCAAAATTATGGCCAGCCTGCTCTAAAGTTCTTTTAACTAAACCATCACACCGCAGTTTTGCCTTTCTGTATTGAAAGCTTTGTGTCCTACGATTCCAATACACTTTAGGGTCTACATTATCATCTGCATAGAAACTATAATTAGCACCATAATAATCAATCCTAGCTAAATATCTGAACATTTTCCAATCATCTCTAGTTGAATCTTGGTATTTAATTCCCCAAAATTCATCTTCGTCAATTGTTATATCTCCATTTGCATTTTTACCATATACAAAATTACTTATCGTGCTCTTTTTCATATCTGTATACTGCCCAAGTAAGGTTTTTTGCCTTGCATTAGGTAGCATATTGTAAATTTTACTATTTTTTTCTATGCCAACATGCCCCAATATGTTAGCTAAGGACTTTATTCCCGTATAAGTCATCTCTCGTCCATAAACATCATAGTTTTGGGAGTAAGCAACACTAGATATAAGTGAAGAACATAACAACGACGCTAAAACTAACTTCTTTTGCATTTAAACTCTCCTTGGTTAAGCATTACAACATATTGTTTTAAAAAATAAGTATACCTTAATTAAAGTCTAACTTTTACTAAAGAAAAGTCAATTTTTTTGACTTTTTTCAACCTTCCCATATATTAGGATTTTTGAAACGCCAACAATTTGTTCAAATCAACGTTCCAAAATACCTCCCAAAAAGCATTTCAAAATACCCGAAAATATAATAATTCAGAAAAATCAAAACAAACTCAATAACTTTCTTGCATAATCCCCATCAACATAATGCTCAAACAGTCCGTCACCTTTCATGAGCTTAGCAACCATTTGCTTTCCAGAATCAGTTTTAACATTACCATGCTTGTCTTTCCAATATAATGAACGCGAAATTTCACACAGCTGCTTTAATTCAACCAAATAACATTTTTCAGGCAAGTCTGGCTCACCTTTTAGTGCTAAAGCAACAAACACAGGCACTCTGTTTTCTCGTTGATATAATTTATAACGCTTAGCTTGGTACTCTGCTCCCCAGCTAACCCTACGCGGTTTCACGTCTTCATCAGGATCGAATAAACCACCTCGATACTTACACTCAACTGCAAATTGCTTTTGACCTTTATAGCTTATTAAAAAATCAGGATCACCGTTATTCTTAACTTTAATTCCATTTTCTACGCCTTTATCTGAAGTCCACTGCAATATTTCAAAATCATTAGAAACTTCTAATAATTGTTTAGCAAAGAAAATTTCGAACTTACGTCCTTTTAGCAAGCTTTCATACTTCGCCCCATCAAAATTCACATCAAACAAACAACTTTCCAATTTAAATCTATCATGCGTTTGCTTTAAATCTTCATATTGGGCGTAAAGGCGATCATAAGAATCTTGTATTTCAACTAACTGAACATGAGTACGCTGCACTGACTCTTGCTCGACCTTCTTAACAAATGCAACTCTTTTTTGCTCAAATTCGGCTTTCATTAATTCCAAGCTATTTTGATGTAATTGTTGTTGCTGATTCACCTTCCTTGCCAAGCTTACAACATTATTATTTTTTTGTTTAAGCTGTGAGTTTAGCTCAGTTATTTCTGCGTTAGCTGATGCTTGGATTCTATAGCTTTCAGCTTTCAGTTCTATATTTTCTTCTAACACACAGTCATATTTATATTGCAAACTACTTTCCCTAGATCGGGTTAACCTCAAAAGTGCTCTATTTCTTCGATACAAAATACTCAATAACAACGTGGATACGCAAGCAATACACAGCCAATAAACTGGCAAATTATAATTAAGCAAGGTTTGAGGCTGGTCTAAAAAAGACAGCTTGGAAGAGTTTAAATATTGGCCCATAGAAACATTTTTATTTATCTCCTCCCAGAAAGAATAAATCAAAGCTGCTACACCAAGCCCAATTATCGGATAACGCAATTTCATATATCTTAATAACTCCCCACTATTTCATTAATTTATCATAAGCCCATCGCACCCGCTTAAACTCTTCTTCCATCGTTTTCCGGATATGCTCAGGCTGACCTAACCATTTATCAGGATGCAATTTTCCGCACAAGTGTCTGTAAGCTTTTTTTATTTCTTCTCGACTAGCACCAGGGTTCACGCCCAATATTTCCTCTGGACTACGATTGTCTTGCTCAGCTTGTGATTGCCGTTTTTGACGTTCCTGCTCCTCTTGCTGACGGCGGTATTCCTGCTCACGGCGCTTGCGCTCATCTTCTTCATGCTGTCGCCGTGATTCTCGTTCACGTTGGCGGTTACGTTCAGATTCTTTACGGTTTTTAGCTTCTTTTTCTTGCTGCCGTTTGCGTTCAGCCTCTTCCTGCTGGCGTTTAAATTCTTCAGCACGTTGTTCGGCTTTAGCTTCTTGCTCGGCACGTTGTTGGCGGTATTGTTCTTTTTTATTGGCTTTGCGCTCTTTATTAGCTTCATAGCCTTGTTTGGCACCGGCAATAGCCAAGCCAAAGCTCTGGCACGTATATTTCCAAAGGTAATAAAAAAAGCTATCAACAAGCTCTCGGAGCTTGCCATCCATAAAAAGACGAAAGAAAAAGCCAATCACAATCAACCAGCCGCCAATACTATTGTTATCTACAATATCAACTGCTGCGATCAGACAATAAATTAAAAACGGAATACCAAACAGAAAATAAATAACCGACCACTGGGCAAAATGCGCTTTGATATTTTTGATCATATAAGCCAACAAATAGCCCCAGCCAAAAAGAATGGTATAGGCCATAATTGCCCCTGGACTAAGATCTATCTGCATTTTTCAGATCCAAATAGGTTAAACGAACTTGTTCAGCGTTTTTTATCTTTGCAGCGCCCTCACCAGACCATCGTCTGTATTTACTCGTTTTAAAGTATGGTGTGACCTTGGTCATAATCGCAGCCTTATTGGATGATACGATCAATACCTGCTCGTTATCCATCGTTCTAACCTCATTGGCATTAATCAGATTTTGCTCACGATAATGCTCTGAAAACATCGCAGTTTCTCTTTGCTCAAATTGGGTGATTCTAGTTTTACCGATAATCGTTTCAAAAAACTGAGCTGTTGCAGGGTCTGAACCAGAATAAGCCAGATAGGTATTAAAACCACCTTGAATACTGTAGGCCGTTTCTTGCCCATACTTATCATTTAGCTGGGCGATACTTTGCAAGATGATAGATAGTGATACTTTGTACCCCCTGATGGTGTTAGCGGTTGATACAAAGTTAGGAATTGTAGAATGACCAAACTCATCATAGAGCACGTAAACAGGCAAGGTATCGCGCTTGGGCAGTTCTCTCATGCACACGTTAAACACCGATCTAAAAAAGATACTGGTTAGAAATGCGTAATATTCTGCTCTTTGTGGTGGTGTGATGAAATAAATCACCGTTTTTTGTTTTCTGATGCTTTCTAGCTCCAAATCAGACTTGGATGTGAGCTTAGCAATATTGCTGTTGCTCAAGGCTCTTAGTGAGGTAATCGCATTCAGCACAAAGCTCTGAATCCCTTCTTCATTACCCGTTAGCACCCCTTTCCAGTCATTCCATAATGATTCATCGCTTGGATCATCGGGATTAATCGAATAGGTTGAAATCCAGCGATTGAGCTTTGAGCCATCTTTACCGAAGTTTTGAAACAGGTAATACAGATTATGCAGGCTGTTGTATTCAGGGTTTTCAAGCTGAGCATTTTTCAGACATCTTAAAAATACCGAGATAAAACGGCTGGCACCCATTCCCCAGAATGGGTCTTTGCTATCTGGTGTCCCACACCTGACTAATATTTCGGCAACTTGCTCCAGTTCAATATTATCTTTCGCGTCACTAAGCGGGTTAAAACAAGCACTTCTGCTCAGGTTTTCAGGATCAACCACAATCACTCTGAAACCTTGCGACTTCATATACTGTGAGGTGTTTTCAAATACCTCGCCTTTCGGATCGTTTACCACGATGGAGCTATTGGTTTTAGCACGCTTTAACAGGTTCGGAATCACGTATTTGGTGGTTTTACCGGCTCCAATTCTCGCCATCACACAAACATTCTGAAAACTCTCAGTTTCAGACAGGCTGGCATCCACGCCATCTAGTACCAAACCTTTGTTGCTGTTGTTGATGTATTGTTTATAGTCTCCGTCCTTGGCGAACTGCGCACCTTCCTCTTTTCTGAGCACTTTGGTATGAAACAGAAACTTACCTGCATGGCCCATCAGTTTGAATGGTAAATAGACTAAATCCTTTGTCTTCATCATTTGTATTGGTTAGCGATAAATTGATTGTTGGATTGGGTTTTATTTAATACAGCCGCTTTTACACCTCTCATCAAGTCCCGAATATCAAATCACTGTTTGCGTTTATGGCTGGAACTGTGGCTATTGGATGATTGCAGGTCTTCCATTTCCTGCATTCTTTTCTTGATGATGTCATCTACACTCTGTTTTTTCTCATCATCAAAGTTAGGGGAATCACCTGTTGCCATGCTGTGTGCCGTTTCCTGTACGGTATCAAAGCCCTCTTTAGCAACGTCATACAGCGTATCTCGAACAAAGTTACCATCATCTTTTAGCGGATCTTCGTTCTGTTCCCAGTCATATTTTTCGTTTTGTTTGTCTGCGCCCATTCCACTGTTCTCCGACTGTTGTTTTTCGTTATTATTCTTATTTTCATTATTATGCGATGTTTCTGCTTGTTTTTGGGTGCTTTTTTCCGTTTTTTGCTGTTGTTCGGCCTCAAACAGTTCACTCATAGCATTAAATTCTTCAAGCAAGCCTAGTGATTTAATTCTGTGCTTTCTATTATGCTCTTTATCAATCACACCAATATTTTGACCTCTGATATAGATTTCTAGCTTTGCTTCAGCCAAACGATCAAAGAAAGCTTGCCTGCTTTGTGCTTGAAAAGCCGCTCTTAGCTTTTCTATCACCTGATCGCGCTGACTGGTTTTACCGCTACGGCGGTTTAGCTCAGCGCCTTTTTTAGATAGTTTTCTCTCGGCCTTTTTGTTGATAGCCACTTTTTGTTCCAGCTCAGGCATATTTTGCAGCACCCGTTTTTCCAGGTCGCATTTAATGACTTCAAACTGTTTTTTGCTGAGGCGGTGCTTTTTACTTTCGCCCAGCTCGTTACTGCTGATCATCAGGTGATAATGCAGGTTATCATCGTGATCCTCGTGCATCACACCGAGTACCAGGTTATTGGCCGCTCGTTTATTCAGGTATTCATAGGCAATCTGAAACAGTTTTTCTTTTTGTTCTTTGAGGCTGAGGTTTGCGGTGCGGGTAATGGATAAAATTTCATGGTAAAGATACACGCCGTTTTTACGTCGTTGCAGTAATTCAGCGTTTTCCATAAATTCTTGGTAGACAGCCTGAGCCTGCCTACTGAATACATTGCAATAGATGTTAAACTTCAGATCCGCTTTACCACAGTCTTGCATGTAGTCGATGAGCTGCCAAAAACTGGGCTGCTTACGCGACATGGATTTTATGATCATTGGCTTTTGTTATTCACATAATTTTTAACGGCAAGCTCTAACTTCCGTATTTCTGAGAGTAGTTCGTTATGGTCGATCATTTCTCTGACCATATTGGAATGGTGAGCAATTTGATTGATGTTGGTGGCAATATTGCCGATCAGAAAGCGTAGCTCTTTGAGTTCTTGTTCTACAGCTTTGGATCTGGGCGGGTGTTTTTGATGAAAAGCCAGTGCCATATTTTTAACGAGAGCGGTCACTTTTACGCCCTCTTGTTTGGCTCTGGTTTCTAGCTCTTTGTATTCATTTTTTGTCAGCGTAATCGACACACGATGATGTGTTTTGTCGTATCCTGCTTTATACGCTTTCTGATATGCAGCTGTATCTTGTGACATAATCATATTCGCTTAAAAAATAATAAAGGGGTTTTCAGGGCCAGCCCCTGAACGGGTTCCAAGGGCTGGCCCTGGCAAGATTCGCATTTGCGCAGAACGCGAGCCTAAGCGAGTGTTCGTAACGAAAATGCAATCTTGCTAACTGAAAACAATATCACTCTATCAGCCCGCTAACTATCTGGTCAACATCGTAATATTTGGCCTGCTGTTTCAAAAGAAAATGAAGATGGTGGATATAAAAACAGTTCAGTCTCACGATGAAGCTGCGCAGCTTTTAGCCAAAGCAGCTTGTGATAATGTGGTAAACAAACAACTAGACTTTGCACTTGAACAAATCGTCAGCGGGCAAAAAATAGCATTGGCTGACGGGGTAAAAGTCAGCGCATCAGTGAACTATAAACCAAGCTGGTTAGGTGGCACATTCGATGTATTTTTTAGTCCGCTGGCGGTGTTAAATTTACAGACACTTTTTGAAAGTCTGAGCGCAGGCAAAGAGGCAGGCGGAACGTCTGATCTTGCCAATAGCTCAGATAAAAAAGTGGCTTGTAATAGCTCACGAGCGATAGGCGAATCAATCGGCGAAAGTAATGACCCTGAGTATTTTGTAACCAGCTTGCTAGGTTACATAGAAAAACACCTCTCAGTTTTGCCGACATTGGGCAAAGCGCATAGAGAAGGTGTTTTGTGTTTGCAGTATGGTAAATCTGCAATGATTTATTATCAGTTCCAGTATGAGTCAAAAGTGCTTGATGTTTTACATATCAAGCATCTTGCAGAAAATCGGTCTGGCAATCCACCTCCTTTGTTTGATATTGCCAGCCAGTTTTCTGATAGTGGTCGTTGCCACTAAGCCAAACCATTATATGGATTTCTATTTTTTTACAAGAAATTAAATTTATAAGCTTCAAAAAAACATTAAAAGTCTCACGGACTACAAAAACTTGATTTTTATTTTTTTTAAGTACAATAAGTATTTAAGCATTAAGAATATTCTATGAAAACCCCTAAAGACTATTACCAACAGCTAAACTTTACTAATAAGAAACAAGAGCCACTGAATAGAGCAGAGGATTTAAATATAGCACAAGATTGATTTAATCAAGAAGCCGATAATATACTATCTAGAGAGAGATATTGTAATGCAGAATGAGAGATAGAAAATATAAGCTTAGATGACATTAGAAATATGTTGAAAGAGCTAAGACAAACAGAAGAAGAAACAGGCTTTTCTCTAGCTGACCACCAACTTACAACACCACGACTTAATGAAAAACCTTGATGAACCAAAAAGTAACTTTTTACAAGAGGCATGTAAACAAGCTAACGAAATAGAAAATTTCGAGCATGATTTATATGCTAATTCACCAATACGAAATTATGGAAAGTTTATTGCTGAAACAATGAGTATTGAAATGTCCTTCGATGAACAAGAAATGGACATAGTTACTTCAAATAATTCAAACGATATAGATTTAAAACGAAAATTTGTGCAAGCATGGAAGCATGAATACTCTCATTTACTTCAGTGTATTTTTTATCCATCAGGCATTAACTATGCACGAGTCAAAAGAAACTATCTCAAAATTGAATCAGGAATACTTATTAAAGCTGTTGAAGCAAAATGCCAGTGGCCAATAAATTCAAACTATAAAACAATAATTTCTATTATTGAATCTGGAATATACGAACCTGAGCAATTCATGGAGAAAGATATCGCAGAAAATATTCTAACTTACGCTGAATATAAAAAAGAATTTCTTTTTTCTGGAGAAAACTCCGTTTCTTATATTCATATACTCGAAGGAATGGCTCATGAACTATCAAAACCATATCGAGAGAGCAGTCATATCGATGATTTAAATATGGATACTCATCCAATGTATAGAATTGCTTATGAATATTTTTTATTTAAAGGAGGAAGTTTAATTGATGGTCCATTTCTTAAAAAATTAACATTTTGCTATATCTGTTATTTTTCAATGCAGCACCAATATCCTATGCAAGTTGTAAATGCTTTTACTGATTATTGCAATAATTTACCTAATATTTTTGCAGCAATGGGAAATCAAATATCGAATAAAAAAGCTATTAACGAAGTAAGAAAGTACGAAAACTGGCTGAATACTGAAGCAGAAATATTAAAAGATAGCTCAGGAAGTACCTGTAACGTAATGTATTTTATTGACTGCATGAGAGAACAATTTGATAAAAAATATAAGTCAAGTACAACTATTAGTTTATCACATGATGAAATAGAGAGACAAAAGTATGCATTTCCTAATAGTCTCAATATTAACCAAGATTATGTTATTTTAATGTTTACTGTTGAGCCTAAATTATTTTGGGCATGGACAATGAGAATGAGAAATTTAAATAACATAGAGTATCAGCTTGGAGACCGAAATGTTCAGATGGAAAGTGAACAAAGATTTTATAAATTTATTATAAATTTTAAAGATATCCTGAAAGCAAAAAGTTACTGGTGCTGTGAACAACATGAATTTAATAGTGATATCGAGACATTGTTGTCTTGCAATACTAAGAATTCTTATCAGGAAATGTTTTATGATTTAACAGGGATACACCTTAAGGATGTTTTTGTTAAGCCTTAAAAAGAAACCTGAATATCTCCCAACATAGTTACCGTAATAAAATATTTACCTTCCCCTTCGATAAGTATATTATCTTCAATAAACTTCTGAATTAATGGTTTTAACTCAGAATGCTTTTCAACAATAGATTTTTCCAAGAAATACATATCCCCATCTCGTTTAACCAAATTGGAAAATAGATCTGCTTGCTCATCATTCATCACCAACTTTATTTTCAATGGAGATAAATGTAGTACAGCAATTACAAAGGCAAAACTATTTATAATATTCGGATCGGATAAATGTTCACTTCCTGTAGAAACAGATTCAATAACTCTGTCGATTAAATCACTCAAATTTACGCGACGAAGCATAAACATCATCGTTGCATGTAAATCATCATCTAAAGAAGGGGTGATATCACTTTGCGTCAGCACTGCATAATAATTCCAAGGATGATCAGGAGTATCTTTCCATTCAACTTTAACCATTAAAATCTAATCACTAGCAATTTTTAATAAAATGATTGTATCAGAAGACAATAAAATTGCACGGTTAAATATTAGCCTCAATCAATCTTGACCAAGGCTAATGAAAATAACTAAAAAAGTATTTACCTTTTCTTATTTAGCTGAAGCTGTCTGGCTTGTATCATTTTGAAAAAGCCTGTGTCTTTTTCTATAGATATGCAGTGTCTATCCAGCTTATAGGCTGCGATTCAAGTTGTACCAGAACCTGCAAAGCTATCCAGTACGATGTCGCCTGGATTGCTGAATACCTCAATCAGTCTTGATATTGAGCTTAATGGCTTTTCTGTCGGGTGTTTGGTTTCTTTTTCACCTTCAAAGCCGATGGTATATGGCATGATACTTTTCATTTTGCTTTGTCATAGAAAGTTAAAGGTACGAGGTTTGCAAAAGCTAGCATGATCATTGACTAGCCACATACCAATTTCAAAACAGCTTCTAAAGCCTGTTTTTCTGATGTGAGGTAGTGGATTGCTTTTAGATAGGATGATGGGTTGTCTGAAGGTAAACATACCGCATCTTTGTAGTTCGTAAGCTATCCAGCCTGCTTGTATATAACCAAAGAACAACACCATACTGGCTCTTGGCTTTAAGATTCTTTTGTATTCTTCACAGACTTGAAATACAAATGTTAGATAATCATCATCACTCGGCCATTTGTCCCAGTCTCAGAAGTCTGCCTTAACCACTTTGTTTCATTTCAGTGTTAACCCTCATTTAGCCGATATATTGTAAGGAAAATCAGAGCAGATAAAGTCTATGCTGTTATCGGGTATTTGTTTCATTGCTGCTAAACAGTCAGCGTTTACGATTTTGTGCATTGTTTTCATGTGTGTATAAATTAGTATATAAAGATTTGATTTTTAAAATATTTGAGTAAAATAAAGACAAGTCTTAGGACTTGTCTTTATTAAACGGAAGCTGTTTAAACTTCACTGGCTTGTGGCTACTATCCAGCTCCACTGCGGGTATATTGCGGTTTGTTGCTAATCACTCGATTACAAAGCTAACTTGTAAGTCTTCTAGCTCTGCAATTGAGATCGATCACCATTCATCTTCGATAAAGCCGGTGACATAACCAAAGGCTATTTGGTTGGTAGCATCGTATTCTGATAACCACCATGTAATTGAGCCTCATAACTGAAACAGCTTAACGGGAATCACAACTTCCCCTGCTGCTTTTTCTGTTTGACTGCCATAAGGGTAATCAACCATCAGTCTTTCGACTTGTTGCGCTAACTTTTCCATTGTTGAAAAAATTAAAAAGTAAAATATTGCTCAAAATGATGAGCACTTGTGATAAAAATTTCAGCATGCTGCAAAGTCAAGGTGGAGACTTGTACTACCTTGACTTGAAGACCTGAAATTTATAATCGCCAAGTGATTATTATTTATTAGCCCCCATTAGCGGATATTTAAAAGGTTTTTCCTTTTAAGCGCCACGAGTAGTGGCTCATCATTTAGTTCATAACTCTTCAAATCATGAATTCAGTTCAAGCTAAAACGATTCCTATCGCTGATTATTTAGCGACGCAATGACATCAGCCTGCAAACAGTAGAAGGTCTGGTGATGAATTATGGTATTCCAGCCCTGTACGTGACGGGGATACGACACCATCATTTAAAGTGAAGGTGTCGGATAATATCTGGTGGGATTATGGTCTGAGTAAAGGCTGAAATATCCTTGACCTGGTAATGGTGCAAACACAAAGCACGGTTTCTGAAGCTCTAAAAATCTTATCAAGCTGTGGCGTTAGTCATGCGCCATCTGTCAGCCAGTCGAGGCTTGCTTTTGTCACACCAAAAAAATCAGCGCCTGCTAGTCCAAAAGAAAATGAGGCGGTGCATTTTGACGTGCTCAAGGTTGCTGAGTTAAGCAACCCAGCTCTGCTAGCTTATCTAGCAGAGAGAAAAATCAACCTGGATATTGCTCGTAAGTATGGTTTGAGGGAGATTTACTTTAAAAATCCCAAAACGGAAAAAACTAATTTTGCACTGGCTTGGCCTAGTGGTGATGGGCATGAAATTAGAAATCGTTTATTTAAAGGCTTTGTTGGTTCGCATAAGGATATTACGATTATTAATCCTAGCTATTCCTCTACGGTTTCAGTATTTGAGGGGTGGAGCGATTTTCTATCGTTTTTAACCATGTATAAGCTCCATGATTTTAAGTCTTCCGCTATTATTCTCAATTCCGTCAGTTTAAAAGCCAAAGCCCTAGAATGGATTCAGCTATCAGATAGTAAAAAGCTGTACTTGTTTTTAGATAATGATGAGGCGGGGCATGTGGCAAAGCAGTATTATCAGGATTCGTTGAAAGGGGTGGAGATTATTGATAAATCCGCTATGTATGCAGGTTTCAATGATTTGAATCAATTGTTGATGAAGTCAAAATAAAAACAGAGGATTGCTCCTCTGCTTCTATTAGTTCAGCTTCATGCAGTTGTTACAAACCCGTTCACCGTAATCGTCCTGCTGAATAGTTTCATGATGAAACTTTATTTCACATATTACACACATTGGATGATATGCACGTTTTTCAAGCTGGCAATCACCATCCTCACACTCTAGCTCTCACTCAAACGCATCACCTGGTTCTTCAAACTCGTTTTTAATCGTCCAGCCTGTAAATTGATGTAACCTTATCAACAATTCATTATTTGGCACCCGAGCTGTGTCATAGGTCAGGATTGTCTGATTATTTTTTTCAACTACAGAGCTAATATATGGATACCATTTTGAACCCGTCAATAAGGCAGTTTGATCATAATCCCAGCCTTTTTCTCATGTTGGGTCATCACTGCTGAATGTCGTTGGATACAGTGCATGCATATTAAACATTAGCTTCCCCTTATCATTTTTCACCAAGTATCTCTTTAGCTCGCTTAGTGGAGCCCCAATTGTCACACAGTTACTATTCCGGTTTGGCATAATCGAATAGTTAGAAATATAAAATACAGAGATGTTTAATCTCTATAATTTAAAAACAATGCGAGGAATCGCAGTCAAATATTTTTTTAAAAAATTGGATATTGAGGCGTTTGATGATTATTCAGGTGGTAAATATTTTAAAAATAGATTTGACGGTGATTCGTTTTTAAGCGGCTTCTATTCCTTTTATTTATTGGTGAAAAGCCCTTAAAACCGCTTATTGTAAAATGAGTAAGAGATTACATTCACGTTGTTCACGCAGCCTGCGAAATAATGTAACCTTCCGGCAGGTTAGCGTGATTGGGAATGATTTATCTGTTATGCCGCGATTTTCTCAGCGGTTTGTTGATAATTCCACGGCAAGCAGGCGTGGGGGTTTTGTTTCACCAATGCCTTGTTTTGCTGTACCCAGGTCAGGTAGTCAAAGGGGTTGACGCTATTGTGGATGCAGGTGGTGATGGTTGAAATCAGCATGTCACCAATGTGCGCACCGGTGAGTGTTTTGTAAAAATACGCGTTCTTGCGATTGCGAATCAGCACCTTGAGTTCGGTTTCCATCCGGTTATTATCCAGTGGCATACCGGGGGCATGGCAGAATTGCGTCAGCCCGTCATAGTGACGGATAAAATAACCCATCGCCCGACCCAGACCACTGTTTTCTTCCACGTCTTTCGATGCCAATTGCTGTTCAAACTGTTGTTTGAGCGCGGCCATCACCGGTAAGCTGTGCTTCAGATGGTAAGCCTGTCGCTGTTCAGGGGATAGTCCTTGCTCCCGGCTCTTATCATCATATTTCCAGATCCGTTTGTATTGCTCCAATACCGGTGGCACCGCCGTCGGAAAGGATTCAATGATGTCCACGAATTGACGCCGACCATGGGCATTGCATAGCCCATGGATTACCTCGGTAACCGTGGGCCGGTTATGACTCAACGCATCACTCATCAACAATGGTGGCGATAGATTGCTTGCCCTCGGCTTAAGAATCTCATCTAACCATTCACCGGCATGGCCGATGTTGGTCTGAATCAGCACCACGATTTGATCGGTGTCCAATGTGGCGATCAATCCGGAGGCATTAACCCCGGTACGGCGTTTGTTCTTGCCGGTTTTTCGATCGGGTTTGAGTCGTTCGGTTTCGGTCAGAATCCGATGGCCGGTGTCGTCAATGGTAAAGCGCTTGGCATCTGCAGCCAGTTGAACGATTGTTCGATACACCGGTTGTAACGCATTGGCAACCTGTTCGCATTGATCAAACTGGGTCGATGCACTGATGGTCATGCCCAGCATCTGGCTCAGGTTCTCCTGGCGGTAAAACGGCTGGCCCATATAATACTTGTTCAATACCATCAACGAACGGGCGGTTGCGCCATATTTTTGGTTTGCCTCCCCATCTTTGGCTACAGCTTCTGGCAATGGCGCTGTGAAATAGGCACCGCACGCATTGCAACGTAAGCGTTCCATAATATGGCGCTCGGCCTGATAGGGATTCTGGCCGCTGATGCGCAATAAAACGGCGGGCTCATATTTGTATAAGGTTCCTTGTTCACATTCTGGACAACGCTCGCCTTTGCTCACCGTTTCCAGTGCATGGTGAATGGATTTAGGTGGCACCGATGGCGGCGGTGTGGGCTTATCTTGCTGCGCGCGTTTTTTATCCTGGCGACGCTGTTCTTTGGTTTGTGGCAGTAAATTCTTCATCTGCTCCGATGAGGCCACAATCCCCAGCAGCTTGCGTAGCTTATACAGGGTAATGTCTTTATTCGATAACGTCGTCTGCACATGTGCCAGTGTCTGCAAGGCGGCGATCAACAAGGCGATATCCGCCGGATCCAAGGTCAACTGATGTTCCTTGGCCTGCTCCAGACGTTGGATTAATGCATCCAATGCCTCAATATCGATATCTTGTACTTTTGCGCTCACACGGGGTTCCTTATTTGAGGGCGGCACCATACGGAAATTTGTCGCATTCATCAAGCTTTATTCCATGACAAACCGGCAAGCAAGGGGCGCAACTGGGTTGCCAACAAGGCGGTTGCCGGCTTGGAAACATCCGCCGGCCACCCAGGAAAGCGTCCTTTAGACAAGCGTTTGGTTGCCAGCCAATACCCGCTGCCATCGTAATGCAACAAGCGCAGCAAGGTACGATTGCGATTAATAAATACAAAGTAACGCCCATCCCGTGGATTAGCCTGCAACTGGCTTTGACACAAGGCCACAAAGCCATCCATGCCCTTGCGGAAATCGACCGGCTCAAGCGCCAGTAAAATCGACGTCTGTAGACTCAACTGAATCATGCTGGCACCGCCATAAACTGGGAAAACAAACGTGATAACTGCGCCTGATCCAGGCCGGTTAATTGAAGCCGCATGCCATTCGGATGTAGCAAACACAGCTGCACGGTATCCGGTGATTCAACGGTAAGATCCAGTGGAACAAAGGTTGCAGTATCATTTGTCTGACGCCATGCCTTAATCATGGCATGATTAATCTGCAATGCTTGCGTGACCTGAACTATCGGATACCGATCACACAACGCCACCGCCTGCTGGCGCAGCCCATCAGGAATCCGTGCATTCCCTCGAGAACGCGACTGGCGCCATTGTGCAAAGCGTTGCTGCACCTCAGTAATAGAATCAGAATGTGTCATAAAATGCTCCTGTTCGTTAAGACAGATGCATTAAAACAGAGAGAAACTTGAAAGTTGAGCTAGCCTGCCGGAAGGTTACGTGCAAAGCGTTGCTGCACCTCAGTAATAGAATCAGAATGTGTCATAAAATGCTCCTGTTCGTTAAGACAGATGCATTAAAACAGAGAGAAACTTGAAAGTTGAGCTAGCCTGCCGGAAGGTTACGAAATAATTCATCAGACTCACTGTAGCTTGCAAAGCTTTGGTGAGGCTGTGCGTTATTTCGCTCATCATAAAAAGGCCAAGCGTCAGTTTTTGCTGTGCTTGGCTTTTTTATATTGCTGATTATTTAGGAGCAGATGAATGCCTGGACAGTTTTAACGCGGATTAGTGTATCTATTGGTTAACGGTACAAAGCGAGCCGCAATCGCCTGACTCGGCATAGTTTGCTTTGCAAAAGCTATCTATGATGAGGCTGCGATTGTAGCGGTGTTAGGTCACTTTACTAACGCTAATTAAGTTTAACTTATAGTTTCAAAGGCTTTTGATTATTTCGTTTCGACTACCACTACAGTGGACAACATGGAGTATATAGACCGCTTTCAATGTTTCATTTACTGAGTAGTAAATATTATAATCACCTTTATAAACCATCCTCCTGATCATTTGTTTATGATTGAAGATTGTATAAGAATAAGGGAAATCAAACAGGTTTTGATATGCCTTTTCTATGAGTTCTTTAAAGTAATTTCTAGCATAATCTGGGCTGTTATATAAAGCCTGAGATTCCCTATATTCTTTCAGATCTATTTTGGCCGTATCCGTTAAAATAACTTTGTACATACAATAAGATTAGTCATCTAAAATAGAATCGAAGTTATCAGGGGTAATTTCTGTGCATCTCCCTGCTTTTACGTCTTCAAGCCCTCTATTGATACCCGCCTCAACTTTTTGTCTCGTAAGCGCCTCTACGGCTTCATATACAAAGTCTTCCGCAGATTGATAACCACCTGTTTTAATTTCTTGGTCTACCACATCAGCAATAGCACCATTTAAAGTCACTGTAGTCATAATATGAGTTTTAAAAGTTAATAATTCATTGACTCTACTATATTCTTTTTGTTCAAAAAGTCAAAATACCCATCAAATGCACAACCCTGCTATTTTTTAGCAGATGCTTTCCTTAATGCCGATATACTGGCAATTAAAGCCAATATTTCATCTTCCGACTGAAAGTGTTCTGTTGCTAACCATTGATCTAAAAATGTTTCCAATTGATGAGTGAACAATTGATTGTATTCTTCTTTTGTATAAGCCATATGGGTTTGGTTAATAATAATCTCTCTGTGCAAGATGGCTTTAACTGAGACGAGCGATCTCCTGTTGGCAGAGCATTTGCACTAGGTTTCTAAGCCATATCACCTTTTGCTGTAGCGCTAGCAAATCAGCCTTGCTGATTTTGAAATTTTTATCATACCTAGCACCAACATAGGCATCCCTTAATAGCTCAAATAGCCTGTTTTCTTCGGCATCAGAAAAATCAAACCATTTGATAAACGCTTCATCGTTATATTTTAAGTATTTAATCAGTGTTTTCAGGTCGTGAGATTTTTCTTTGTAGGATGTTTTGACTAATAAATAAGTAGTGATGTATTTTTCTGTTGCTTGGTGTAGCTCAAAAGCCGATTTATTGTAGCGTCCTCATTCCAAGTCAAATTTATGCCCCAGCAAAAATTCTTCTCAGCTGGTAAACCGAAGATCAAAGTCTTCTTGAGCCAGTTCGTACTTTTCCTGGTTGCTTAGATTTTTCTTGGTGGCTAATTCAATTCAGTTGTTATCCAACAGCAAGACTCACTCATGTTTTATATCGCAATAAAAATATCTCCCCAAAGATAGCATGGTATTCACATGCGCCAAGTCTTCAATGATGATATTAACGGGGGTTAGTTTATGCACCGATTGTTTGCTATAAATGATATCAGTGATAAGCGAAGCAAGATGATTTGCCTCTTCTCACAGGTCTTTCTTGGTAATAACCATAATATCAAAATCACTCCTGAATTCTTCTCTAGGCCTGATATCAGCCACCACAAAATCCCCTCTGGCATAAGAACCAAAGAGTATGATTTTATCGATTTCAACATCCCTTTTAGTCAGCTCTGCTTGGATTAGCTGACTGATTCATTGAATTTCGGTTTGCTTGTGTTCTGGTATCGCTGGGTGAAGGATTTTTTTCATGGACTCGATTTTAAGTGCTATCAAATTTGGCTTATTTGCTGCTTTTCCAGTATAGCGGTCTATTTCTTGACTGATGAAACACACGCAATACTTGTAGTTCATCATCTACAATCATATATGGCAAGGTATACGGTATTCACGGCACATCCCATTCCAACACATCCTCATCATAATCTGCAGGATGCCCAATCTGTGGTTGTGCTTCAAATAGGCTTAATGCTTGATTAAGCTTTTGAGCAACCGTTTTTAATCATTGCGGAGCATACTGATGTAGATATTTCTTTATTTCAGCCAAATCGTATTTTGCAGGATCAGTCAGTTTTACTTTCATGCTGGCTTAATTAGGAAATATATCGGCTTTGGGCATGACTAATTCAGTATCCGTCCCCCAAGATTCCAACCAGTCAGATACCGCCGACTTTGAAGTAAATACACCAGTTTTCGCACTGTTCTTTGCTTCTTGAATAGCTTTGACTTTCCATTCATTTTTTTCAACATATTCAGAGATAGCTTTATTCGCTATCTGAGACTGAGAACGATCTGATGCTTGGCTTAATAGCTCTAAGCTTTGCTTTAGCTGTTCGGGGATTCTCATTGAAAATTGTGTGGTACTTATTGTGTTCATGTATATATTGATTAATATGTAATACAGTCACTTACATTGTAAGCATATATTTTAAAAGTCAAATTTAAACCACAAATCAAATCACTGTTTGTTCACCATTTCTTTAAGACCTTTACCTGCTTTAAAAGCTGGCACCCGCTTTTCTTCAACTTGAACTTTTTCACCCGTTTTAGGATTACGTCCTAAACGCTCTGCTCTGAGTCTCGTTTCAAATGAGCCGAAACCACGGATTTCAACTCGTCCACCTTCAGCTAATCGTTCAGCCATGCTGTCAAATATCGTATTAACAGCGAGCTCTGCATCTTGCTGAGTGAAATGAGTTTCTTTTGCCAATGCGGCGATTAATTCTGATTTTGTCATGCTACTTATTTCTATGCGACTAAATGGAACAAGCCATAATTATAATCACCATCGGTTAGATTAGCTTGAACAATAGGCATATAACGAGGTTTTACCGATACCATATTCCTTAGCCAGCTGCATTTTGTTTGTACCTGGCATGTGAAACTTTTCTTTCAACTCGGCAACCTGCTCATCCGTTAGCTTAGCTTTACGGCCTAGCTTCACCCCATTGGCAACCGCCTTACGTCTTCATTCTTGGGTTCTTTCCAAGATCAGCGAACGTTCAAACTCCCCCACTGCTCACAATATATGGAAGGATAGCTTTCAGTGAGGTGTACTAGTATCAATGTCCTGATCTAAAACAACCAGATCAACACCTTTATCTTGTAGCTGATTGGTTAAATTTGATAGATCAAGCAAGCTACGCGCAAACCTATCAATCTTAGTCACAACAAACGTATCATTCTCCCTGACGAAATCCATCGCCTGCTCAAGCTCAGCTCTTTTCTTGGTTGAAGATCAGCTTTGTTTTTCTTGAAGATTTTTTCACAGCCGTAAGCTTGGAGCTTTTCGAGCTGAGTTTCGAGATTTTGTCAGACCGTGCTGACTCTCGCATATCAGATTTTCATAGTTCGGAAATTCTTAGGTAATAATGGAATTTATTACTGAACGATATTATGAACGACTTTTAAGCTGTTTTTATAGCGTTCAGTAATTCCTAATATATTGAACTAAAAACAATAATCAAGTTTAACTAAGTACGAATAATACTTTAACCGCCCCTGTAAATGTACAAAATAACGGTATTTGTTATTTTCAAAAAAAAGTATTATTGCTTGCAAAAAATATTTTCATCTGTAAACTTAACAAAAAGGGCGGTTATAAACCGCCCTAAGTTGAGGGTGTATTGCTTTTTGCGGAGAAATACACCTTTGACATCCCCCCACAGCTAACCGCTGTGATTTTTATAACGAGCCTTTAAAGGAGTTACAAAACCCGAGTGGGAGGACGAGGAAATTGACACTTAATTAGAAAACAACTAATTAAAGACAAAATCCTGCTCCGAATTGTACCCATATTTTTTTAACAATCAAGAGTACTTCATTATTTTCTCTTGACTGTTTTAACTTTTATTGCATACCACCACTCCTTTTGTAGCTTCCTCTTTCTCGTTTATTTCGATAAAAAGGAGACTATCATGTCAACTGAAGCAGAAAAGTATCGCCGTGAGGCACGTGAATTGCGTGAACAAGCTAGCAAACTCGAATCTGAGGCTGCATCCAAAGAAAACCTAGCTAAAGATGAATGTGGCTGTGAAACAGTTGCAGGCGGTGTGGCACGTGTGGCCGCAGCAGGCGCTCTCGCAGCCACGACCGGCATAGTGGTTTAGCAAAAGGCCATCCTTGCGGATGGCCTTTTATTTTAGGAGATAAAACATGGCTACTATTCGGGAAAAAGCAGAATGTAAGCGCCTTCAGGCTGAAGGCAAAGAATTACGAGCTAGAGCATCAGAACTAAAGTCTAGAGCAAACAAAGCGGACAATACAGCCTCCAACCTTGAGATAAAAGGTTTTTTTGAGGTTATAGGCACAATTATAGCTGGAGTGCTTGCGATAGCTTTTTGGGGTTTTATTATTGCTTTAATCTTTGGCTAACCTTTTGAGCACTCCCTGGAATGAGAGAGTGCTCAAAGCTTATCATCATGATTTCTCGAAGCATCTAAGAGCCATGATCTATAAAGGAATAGGTTATGTTGAAATCTACATACAACCAATTATCCAATCTTGTGCTAAACGCATATTCAAAAAAACTTAAAGAAAAGCATAACTACGCCTATGCTTCTGATATGAAAGAAAGATATAAAGGGGTTTCATTTTTTATTAACGGCTGGCAAGTAGTCTGTATGGAATCAGAGGTCCCTGCTAAAGAGGTTGTAAGCAAAAACATTATGGGCAGAGATATTGTTATTTGGAAGAATAGCAATAATGAAGTAACAGTACAATCAGCAACATGCCCTCACTTTGGAGTTCATCTTGGTTCAGGAGGAAAGGTAAAAAAAGATAAAATAATTTGCCCTTTCCATCATAGGGGGTTTAATAAATCAGGGGCTTGCTCCATGAAAAAACAAAACCCATTGTACACATACCCTATAGATATAAATGGCGGGATTGTATTTGCCTGGTTTCACTCAAGTTTCGCAGAACCAAGCTGGGCACTACCAAGACTAGAAACAGATTACCTAGGAAATAAATGGAAAATTCAGCACAATAAAATGCAAGGCGTGAATGTTCCCGCCCACCCTATTGAATTTATTGAAAATGGCGTAGACTTTAGTCATGCCATTAAACTTCATGGCCTGTGCCACGAAGACACAAAGATGCATGAAGACAAAGAAACCTTATCAATTCGCTTAAAGAGGGGCCGCAAAGAAAAAGGTAATATTAATATCAATGCATACGGACCATTTGTAATTGACTACAATATAAATTTTCATTGGAAATGGCCTGTTAATCACCGTTTCTTAGTGCTATTACAAATGATGTCTGATGGTAGTTTTACTGCTCACAGAGTTAAAATGAAAGAAGTTAATAGGCCTAATAGTATCAGTGAGCATTTATTTCGAAAAGGGGTGTTTATCTTTAACGAAATAAAGGTTTTCAAAACCTTTATGCAGGAAGATCATCTAATTATGCTTAACCGTAAATTCTTACATGAGCCTGACTATGATGAGGATGATATTTATAGTCAAGATTTTCGAAAGTGGTATTCGCAATTTTATCCTTCTGATAAGGTTGTAAAAATACCAGAATTATCGAAGGAAAAGCTAAAAAAAGCAGCTTAAATAGAGGTAATTTTAAAAGCCTGGATAACCCCAGGTTTTTTTTGAAAATGTAGTATCAAATATTAATGACACCACAACATTATGACACTTTATAAGTATAAAAATGCAGCAAATCTAATGTACGGAGGCAATACAGGGGATTTACTGTATAGCTTCTTAGAGGAAGT
>CALNXP010000020.1:0-52714 GCA_942490555.1 uncultured beta proteobacterium
CAAACAAGGTCAGACGCCCGCCTCCCCCTAACAGACTGCGTTGTTTTAAACGGGCAAACTTATCCTTACCTGCACAAAACCTTCTGCCGTTAAATTGAACTGGAATACCAGCTGGCAGCATGCGCGCCATACCGAAATTTTGCAATATCAATATCAGTATGGCCAGAGTAAGAATAAAACCAGATACCCAGCGCTATTTTCTGCACCTGCGTCATCGTACCCAGTTAAACAATCATTGGGCGGCAGAAGGTTTTGTGCAGACAGGTAAGGATAGGTTTGCCCGTTTAAAGAAACAACGCAGTCTGTTAGGGGGAGGCGGGCGTCTGACCTTGTTTAACTCGGATGCCGGTTCGACCGAGTATTGGGGTATTGGTGCCTTTGGCGAGCATGAAAAATTGACGCGTGTGACGGGTACCCATGATGCACTAACTACGACGTTATGGCGTGGCAGTACCTATCTGTTTTATCGTAAACAATTTAATGATGCGGTTTCCTTAAATAACACCAGCTATTATCAGCCTAGCCTGGAACGTAGCGATGATTATCGGCTGTTGGAACAATTGTCGGTGCATTCTAAGTTTACTGAATCGTTAGGCTTAAAACTGTCGATAGACTTGAGCTATGACTCCAGGCCGGCACAGACGGTTGAGAAATATGATCTGTTTTATAGTGCCGGTATGGAAATGCGTTTTTAAACCGGTGGATATGCTACGTTGGCAAGCCTTAATGTGGCGGCTCTGGCTGCCCGATTGTGCCGAGGTGTTTCAGCAGTTATTGGCCGCGTATAGTCAGTCGGGACGTTATTATCATACCTCGACACATATTGTCGCTTTGTTGCGGCATTGTGATCGAGTGAATGCGCATCTGGAAAACCCGAATGAAGTTGAGCTGCCATCTGGTTTCATGATGCGGTGTATCGCCCGTTATCGAAACAAAATGAATGGCGTAGCGCCCAATGGGTAGCGCAGTTCTTAGCCGGTCAGTACCAGTGCGAGGCGCGTATTCAACGCGTTCACCGCTTGATCATGGCCACCTGCCATCACTCGAACGCTATTGCGGGTGATTTGGCTTGGATGGTGGATATTGATTTGAGTATTCTGGGAAGTGCTGCCGATATTTTCTGGCAGTATGAACAGGATATTCGGCGGGAATACCGGCAGGTGCCGGGGCCGCTGTTTCGTTATAAGCGGCGTCAGCTGTTGCAGCAGTTATTAGCGCGTGAACGTATTTATCAGACCGATTATTTTTATCAGCGCTATGAGCAGAGTGCGCGTAATAATATAGCTTATGCCTGTGCGGCATAAGGTGCCTTAAACGGATAATGCGCTCCCTTATGGGCGGTACCCGCATCCTGCCCAAAAATGTCACCTTGCGTGATAATAGGAGGAATGCTTGTGATGTGAGCGCTAGTCAGGAATCATAAAGCCGACCATTTTTACTGCCCGTTTGAATTCGGAAACGGCCTGTTTCATGGTGGCGGTCGCCTGATCATAGTGTTCTGCTTCACCTAACTGCAGGGCCTGTTGATGATAGTCGTTGCCCTGTTCTTCATGGGTCAGAAATTTGGGTTGCGAGGTGACTTCCTGATCAAAACGGTCGCTGCGCAGCAAGGTGATCAGTTCACGATAGGTATCGCTGCGAAAACGTTCGTATTCGTATATTCCTTTGGGCGAGGTATCTTTGTCGGCGGTTAGGGTGGCGCCTTGCATGGCCATACGAATATTCAGTTTGGTGGTGATCAGGGTGTTATCAAGCAGCTTATTGGCTTGTGCATATTCCTGTTGTTGGGCCAGTTGCTCGGCATCGCTGATCATGGTTTGAATACGCTGATGAATGGCGGGGTCTGTTTGATGCGCGGAATCCTGAATGGCTTGTTTGAACGCGCCGATAAAGGTGTGAGCGGATTTTATTTTTTTATCGTATTCGGCTTTGAGTTTGCTGTTGGCCGCAGGTTGGTCGGTTTGTTGCAGGGTGTTAAAAAAGCTGTTGATGGCATTGTTGGAGAAGCGAACGGTGGAGGCATAGTCGTTATCTTGAAATGCCTGTTGCGCTTGTGCCTGTAATGCCCGGCTGCGTGCCATATCGGCGTCGATCGTAGCACTATCGTGGCGGCTGATTTTCTCGGCCATGGGGCTGTTGAACAGTGCGTTCATTTCCTGTAGCGAGGCCGCGGCACGATCGTGGGTGATGGCTTTTAGTGGGGCGCGCTGGTTTAATGGGGTGGCCGGTTCAGCCCAAACTGGAACAGATAGCGTGGCCAGCAGGGCAAATGCTAGTCGGTGTTTCATAGGGTTCTCCTTCGCTTTATTATTAGAGGTGTTCAGGAGATTGTTTCCTCCGCTAAGCGCTAATTATGAGCAATATTTCTGCTTTTGTGGTGATTCGGTGAAAATAAAACAGGGGCAGATGAATTTAGAGGCTGGGTGATACGGTCTGGCAGATGAAAAATATTGATTTGGAGGTAGGGTGAAGCTGGGTCGCAGATTAAAACGCTTGGAGGCAATGGTTACCTCTTATTATGACCATATCTGGGATTGTTGTTGTGATCATGGCTTGCTGGGCGCGGCATTGCTATCGCGCCGGGCGGCATCATGCGTGCATTTTGTGGATGTGGTGCCGGCGCTGATGCAAACCCTGGAAACCCGTTTACAGCATTTTTTCCCGGAGCAGCCCGCACGCTGGCAGACGCATTGTATTGATGCGGCCGACTTGCCGTTGCAGCACTATTCCGGTACGCAACTGGTGATTATTGCCGGTATCGGTGGTGATTTTACCCGCCGTATGTTGAGCGCAATCTGTCAGGCTAATCCCGCGCTGGATTGTGACTTTTTGTTATGCCCGGTGCATCAGCAATATGATTTGCGACAGCAGTTGATGGCGATGAATTTCGGTTTAAAGTCCGAGCTGCTGCTGGAAGAAAATCGACGTTGCTATGAACTGCTGCTGGTGAGCACCCGAGGCGATAGCCGCCACCCGGTTTCGGCAACCGGACAGCAGATATGGCAGGCCGATAATGCTGCGCAATTGAAAACCGTACAACGCTATCATCATAAAACTCTAAGTCACTATCAACGTATGCAGCAAGGTGGGGCAAAGGTGCAGCATATTATGGATGCCTACCGCGCGGTTTACTCCCCGTCGTCGGACTGATTTTTTGGTGAATAAGACCGTGTCCGCCAGCCATGTTTACGGCTGGCGTCTGTGCTACAGTACGCCTTGCAGTCGTCAGGTAAATGAAGTTTATTCCACTCTAAAAAGACCGGGGAGGTTGGTGTGAAATTGAATTTGAACTTAAAGAATAAATTATTGGCTGCAGGCGTTTTGCTGGTAGCGGTGCCACTGCTTGTGGCCACCCTTGTTATTCAGAATGTGGCCAGTCATATGGGCAGCCAGGCTTTGCAAGCGCAGGCATTTCAACGTTTGATTGCGGTACGCGATATTAAAAGCAGTCAGATCGAGGATTACTTTGCCAATATTAATAACCAGGTTCTGACGTTTGCCAATGACAAAATGGTGATCGATGCCATGGATAGCTTTGGCGAAGCTTTTCATGGCTTTAGATATGAAACCAATCAGTTGGATGTATCCGCGCTTAAGTCCGATGTTGCCGCTTATTACCGCCAGGATTTTGCCAAGCGCTTTAGTCAATTGAATCCCGATAATGCGCTGGATGTTAGCCGCTTGCAAACCATGCTGGATGATGAGGCGGTGGCGTTGCAATATGCCTATATTGCCCAAAATCGCCATCCACTGGGGGAAAAGCATAAGCTGGATGCTGCCGATGATAGCTCCGGTTATTCGCAGATTCATGCCGATTACCATCCACATATCCGCGATTATCTGGATAAATTCGGTTATTACGATATTTTTCTGGTAGATGCGGAAACCGGGCATGTGGTGTATAGCGTGTTTAAAGAGCTGGACTATGCAACCTCGCTGATATCCGGGCCTTATGCCGATAGTGGTTTAGGTAAGGCCTTTAAGGCGGCCAGAAAACTCAAAGCGGGTCAGTCTCATCTGGAAGACTTTGCCGCCTATCTTCCCTCTTATAATGGTCATGCCAGTTTTATTGCGACCCCGATTGTTAAACATGGCAAAACCACCGGGGTGTTGGTATTCCAGATGCCGATAGATAAAATTAATGCGGTGATGACCCAGGAGCAAAAATGGGCTGCTGCGGGGCTGGGTGATTCCGGTGAGGTCTATCTGGTTGGGGGCGATCATTTTATGCGTAATGACAGTCGCTTTTTGATTGAAGACCCGGAAGGCTATTTTACAGCGGTTGCACAATCCGGTATGTCGCCGGATGATATTGCGCGGATTCGTGCCCAAAATACCAGTATTGGTTTGCAGCGTATTGATAGTGACTCTGCCCAGTTGGCATTGGCGGGGGAGAAGGGGGTGCATGTTATCCCGGATTATCGTAATGTGCCGGTGGTTTCCGCTTATGCACCACTTATTGTGCAGGGACTGCAATGGGGGATTCTGGCCGAAATTGATGAGCAGGAAGCGTTTGCTGCGGTCAGCGATCTGGAATCCAGTATTCTGCTTTCGGCCTCATTGGTCAGCTTGCTGATGTTGCTCGCCGGAAGCGCATTGGCCTGGTTTGGAACCCGGATGTTGATTCGGCCTATCCACAAACTGGTGCATGCTGTGGGAGAAATTGAAGCCAACTCTGATCTGACCCGGCGTATTGAAATTGACAGTGATGACGAGATCGGTGCTATCGGTAATGCGCTCAATTCCATGCTGATAAAATTTCATAGCAGTCTTGGTCGGGTGTCGAATGCGACCTCTCAGCTGGCTTCATCGTCGGAAGAAATGTCCAGTATTACGGCCGAAACCAATCAGGCGGTTAAGAACCAGCTGAGCGAAACCTCTCAGGTGGCGGTGGCAGTTACCCAGATGAGCAGCACCGTGCAAAATGTGGCGAATAATACTTCTGCGGCTGCCGATGCGGCGGATCAGGCAAATGCCGCCACCGAGCAGGGGCGGGGGGTGGTTAACAGTACCGTGAATTCAATTCGTCATCTTGCCGAGGATGTGGAAAGTATTGCGACTACCATTGCCAAGGTGGAACAGGATAGCGCGGCGATTGATTCGGTACTGGAAGTGATTAAGAGTATTGCCGAACAGACCAATTTGCTGGCATTAAATGCGGCGATTGAAGCGGCCCGTGCCGGTGATCATGGACGAGGGTTTGCCGTGGTAGCCGATGAGGTGCGTACCTTGGCCAGTCGTACTCAGGAATCTACCGCAGAAATTCAGGAAATGATCAGTCGTTTGCAAGGTGGTTCGCGTAAGGCGGTAGAAGCCATGGAAGCGGGTAGTCGACAGGCGAATACTACCGTGGAACAGGCGAATCAGGCCGGTGCCGCGCTGGATAAGATCGCTCAGGCGGTGGCCACCATTCATTCACTGAATACCGAAATTGCCAGTGCGGCCGAAGAGCAGGCTGCGGTATCAACCGAAATCAGCAGTAATATTGTGCATATCAATGAAATGGTCGAGCAGACTTCGGAAGGGGCCAATCAAACCGCTATGGCCAGCGAGCAGCTGGCCCAGCTGGCTGTGGAGCTGCAAGGGCAGGTGTATAAGTTCAAAATATAGTCTCGCTTTCTTCGCTACTCTGGACGGTCGAGATGATCGTCCAGCCTTGCTGCTTTCCTGCCCGAATATTTCTAAAGTCGGCTTGTTGATCTATAATCGACAGGTTTTACCTGTCGTCAGGAGAGACGGCGGGACGCTTAATTACCAGACATATAACTATTAACCACAAGGAAGTCTTTATGCGTGCATTGCACCTGCGTATCCGTAATACCGATCAAACCACCAGTGATATGATTCTGGATCAACTGTTGGTATTAACCGCTCAACCTAATGAATACTATGCGCTTGTCGATGCGGAAAGCGGGGAGTTGATTACTGACTTGGTACTAAAGAAAAAAGACCAGAGTCTGTTAATTGAGGTGGACGGTGAACTGGTCGCGCAGATTGATGACTTCTATTTGCCGGGCAGTCAGGCGGTGTTTGATAGCGGTAGCGATGCCGGGCTGATCAGTGCCAAAACGGCGGTGCAGGAGGATGGCACGGTAGTCTGGCAGGCGGACGCGGCCGAGCTGGAGGCGCTGGAACAACCCGCTATGCTGGAAGAGCGCGATCTGTTGGCGGCTAATAACGCACCTATGTTGGATGAGGTACAAACGTCTGACGTGGTTGAGATAGCGGATACTAAGAGCGCATTTGCTTCCGAGGATAGTGCCGCAGAATCGGTTGATGCACCGATAGCTAGCGACAATCCACCGGTTGATAGCGTGGTGGCTGCCGATAGCGAGGTGAAAGCTCTGGCGGATATAGCCGAAATGCCGGCACCGGCAGAGATTTCAGCCGAGGTGGGTATGGCGCCAGCGGTAGATGTTAGTGAGATGCCGGCAGAGGTGACCGACACGGAGGGGGCGTTTGCTTCCGAGGGTGTGTTAGCGGAATCGGTCAAGGCCGAGATGAGCGTGGAGGACCCGGTCGCCGATAGTGTGACGCTTGCCAATAATGACGCACTGCTTACGGTGGATGCGGCCGACAATGCTGCACAGGCCTTGGCTGATGCTGCCGATGAAACCAGCATGGCGCCTAGCGCAGAGAATAGCGAACTATCGGCCGAGCCCGCGCCCTTGGTGGCAGCAGCCGAGACGAATCAGGCGGTGAATCCGCAGATTACCGATGCGGTGACACCAACGTCGACACCCACCGATGTGGCGGTTGATAACGTTGCCGCAGAGTCGGGAATAAGCGCGTCCAAGGTGGCGTTAGGAGGCGTTGGTCTGGTGGCCTTAAAACAGTTGGCGGGTAACGGCGGTGGTGGTGACGCTAAGACGGAAGATAATGTGGTCAGCGGTCAGGTGGTGGCCGGGCCGGTGGTTGAGGGTAATGGGTTGACCGTTATTTTACGCGCGGCCAGTGGTGATGAGCTGGGACGTGCTGAACTGGATGCGCAAGGCCAGTTTACTGTTAATGTCGGCAGTTACAACGGGGTGGTGGTTGCCGAGGTGGTGGACAGTTCGGATGCGCCGGATTATCTGGATGAAGTCAGTGGCGAAGCCAAGGATTTGAATGCGGCGCTATTTAGTGTTGCCGTGGTTAGCGGTGGTAGCACCACTCTGAGCATTAATCCATTAACTACCGTGGCTTACCATAAGCTAAAACCTGCTGATGAAGCGCAGCCAATTATGGCTGAGCAGGTGGTTAAGGTAAACCTGCAGGTTGCACAAACCTTTGGGCTGACCGAGTTACATCAGCCGGTAGTCGCTACCAATCAGTCCGAATTTAACCATGAAGATGGACTAAGCGACTCGGAAAGCTATGGCGAAGTGCTGGCCTTGCTATCCGGTATGGATGTTGAAAACGGGGGGAATACCCAGCAAACGATTGACCGGCTGGCTCTGGGATTGTCGATTGAGGATGAAAAAGTCCAGTTATCTGCCGAGGTGCAGCAAAGCCTGGTCGCTGCCGAGCAGGAATCCGGGGTGACGGCCAAGATCACACTGCCAAAATTTACTTCGGCAACCGAGTTGGCGCTGGATGAAAATAGCGAGGTGAGTCAGGCGATTCATCAGGTGGTTGCGTCGGATAGTTCGACGCTGAGCTATGCCTTAAAAGCCGGAGACGATGCCTCACAGTTTACTATCCATGCCGAAAACGGCGAATTAACCTTAAAAAATAGCCCGGACTTTGAGCGCCAGGCCAGTTATCAGATTACTGTGGTTGCGACCAATGCCGATGGCAATAGCAGTGAGCAGCAGATTCAGGTTGCGGTGAATAATCTGGATGAGGCCAAGCCCGCATTTACTTCGGCGGATTTGATCAGTGTGACTGAGAACTCGCCGCTTGAACAGGTGATTCACCAATTGCAAGCAGACGATAGCGGCGATATCTCATCGGGTGCATTAAGCTACCAGTTAAAAGAAGCGGGCGATTATCAACAGGTAACGCTAAATGCCGAAACCGGTGAGCTGACCTTAAACCAAATCGCTGACTTTGAAGCCAAAGCCTTGTATGAATTAACCGCCGTCGTTGGTGATCCGGCAGGCAATCAAAGTGAACAACGTTTATTTATCCAGGTGCAGAACCTGGATGATAGTGCACCGCAGTTTGCCCAAACCGAACAAGTGATTGAACTGGCGGAAAACAATGATATTACTCAGCCGGTGCTGGTGGTGCAAGCGACCGATCCTGGCGATGCCTCCGATGGCAGCGTTAGTTATAGTCTTAAACCGGGGCAGGATGCACAAGCCTTCGGTATTGATGCGGCAACAGGTGAAATCCGTCTGCTGGCGGCAGCCGACTTTGAGCAACGTGCTCAATATCAGTTGACGGTTATCGCCAGTGATGCCGCAGGCAATCAATCTGAGCAGGCAGTCACTATCAAGATCCAGAATCTGGATGAAGTGGCCCCGGTGTTTGAGCAAGCCGAACAAGTGATTGAATTGCCTGAAAACAACGATATTACCCAGCCAGTATTCGCCGCTAAGGCGGTTGATCAAGGTGATGGTTCTGATGGTAGTGTCAGCTATAGCTTGAAAGCGGGGCAGGATGCACAAGCCTTCGGTATTGATGCGGCAACCGGTGAAATCCGTTTACTGGCGGCGGCTGACTTTGAGCAACGTGCTCAATATCAGTTGACGGTTATTGCCAGTGATGCAGTTGGCAATCAATCTGAGCAGGTTGTCACTATCAAGATCCAGAATTTGGATGAAGTGGCCCCGGTGTTTACTTCAGAGGATGTGATCAGTGTGGCCGAAAATACGCCATTAGAGCAGGTGATTCATCAGTTGCAAGCAGATGATAGCCTGGATATCGCATCGGGTGCGCTCAGTTATCATTTGAAAGAACAAGGTGACTATCAGCAGTTTATGCTAAATGCCAAAAGCGGTGAATTAACACTGACGACTGCGGCAAATTTCGAAGAAAAAGCTTCTTATGAGCTGACGGTTGTTGTGAGTGATGCGGCTGGCAATCAGCGTGAACAGCGTTTATTTGTGCAAGTACAGAACCAAGATGAAGTGGCACCGAGCTTTGAGCAAAGCGAACAGCAAATTATCTTGCCGGAAAACAACGATATTACCCAACCGGTATTTGTAGCTAAGGCCCTAGACCAAGGCGATAGCTCTGATGGTAATGTTAGTTATAGTTTGAAAGTCGGCCAGGATGCCAACGCATTCAGTATTGATGCAACTAACGGTGCGGTACATTTATTGGCAGCAGCTGACTTTGAGCAACGCAAAGATTATCAAATCACGATCATCGCGACCGATGCTACCGGTAACCAAAGTGAGCAGGCCGTTACCATCAAAGTACACAACTTGGACGAAGTAGCGCCGATCTTCGCACAAGAAAGTGTGACCACCACTATTCGTGAAAACAGCGGGCATTCCCAGATTATTTATCGTGCTCAAACGCGTGATAGTGGCGATATTACCCAAGGCCAAACCAACTACCAGTTAAAAGACGGTGGCGATAGCGCATGGCTGCACATTGACCCACAAACCGGCGAAGTCCGTTTGTTAGCTAACCCAGACTATGAAACCAAAGCTGAGTATCAGTTTACAGTGATAGCCACTGATGCAGCCGGTAATAGCAGCGAACAGATTGTTAGCCTGAATGTGGTTAATCGTGACGATACCGCTGCCATATTTACGTCGGCCGACACCATTACGCTGGATGAAAATAGCGGTGCTGAACAGATTATTTATCAAGCCACCGTTGATGATAGCACCGACTTGCAACGTGGAGAAATCCGCTACAGCCTGTTAAACCAGACTATGTATGGCGAACCGGATTTCACTATTGATAGTGAAACCGGTGAAGTAACACTGACTCGCAATTTGGACTATGAGGTAGATAACGGTATCAGCTTTGAGGTGATGGCGACCGATGGTTCGGGGAATCAACGGGTACAGACGGTGACGCTGGAGCTGAATAATCTGCCGCCGGAGCCAAATTTGGCTACGCAGCCTATTATGCTGGATGTACCAAGTGGAACGGATGGTGGTGGTTATAGCGCTCCACAAATGGCCCATTTAAAAAATGGAGGATTAGTCAGTGTCTGGTCTGCCAAAGGTAGTGAGGGTGATTACAATATTTATGTGCAACGTTTTGATGCTCAAGGTGCAAAGTTAGCAGCAGCTATTGAGCTTTCTGCGAGTAGCTCTAGCTATTATGGTGATCGTGATCCTCAGATTGTGTCTTTAGATAACGATGGCGGTTTTGTCGTTGCTTGGATGGCAAATTCCGGAAACATTTATCTGCAGAAATTTGATGCAGATGGCGCTAAGGTTAATTTGGATGCTCCTAAATCTATTTATAATTATGGTCGCAATTATGGACTGCAAATTGCTGCAGTTGGCAGCCAGGAAAAATATGCGGTAACGTGGTTTTCTAGTGATAATGATGGTAATGGCTACGATGATAGTGTTTATGTACAACTGTTTAATACCGATGGTAGTTTAAGTGGTAGTCAGGTAAAACTGGAAGCTCCCGGCGTGCTTAATAGAGATGATGATAATCCCCAGATCGTTGGTATTAGCGGAAGTGATGAATATGCGGTTGTCTGGCAGGGGCAGACTGATTATTTAACGAGTGTTGTATTTATGCAGTTGTTTGCGGCTGATGGCACTCAAAAAGGGGAAGTGCAGTCGTTTGACTCTGGTTATAACTGGGATAGCGGTCCAAAAATATTGGCAACTTCAAATGGTTATGTGCTTTCCTGGACAGGTGCGGGTAGTAATTCTTATGCTAGCAGTATTTATCTGCAGAAACTTAACGCGGATTTTAGCAACTTGGGTGAGGTAATTAAACTTGATGCGATGACTGACCTCAATAGTAGAGATCAAAATTCTAGCGTGGTTGAAGCAAATGATGGTGGACTTTATGTTGCTTGGCAGGGTGGGGCCTCATATAACAATTCTAATAATCAAATTTATGTACAAAAAATTGATGGAGATGGAGGGCTAGAAGGAAAGCCAATTGTTTTAGGTAGTAATACCTATTCTGCACAATTGTTAATGCTGGAAGATAAGCTGGTTGTTGCCTGGATACAGGATCGGGGCTGGAATGAGAGTGTTTATATACAGATATTGAATCTTGATGGTAGCCCAGCAAGTGAAGTGAAAGTGCTAAATAATATTGAGGTGCAAGGTGATCTTGAGTTGTCTTTGAGCGGTAATGGTGAAGGTTTTGCGATTGGCTGGGCAGAAGGTCAATCTACTGGACAAGGTGGTACCTTTATTCAGTTTTTTAATGCGGATGGTTCCGTTAATACAGCCAATCCGATTAATCACGATGCTACTGTTATTGGTACGACTTCTGAGCAAGGTGAGATTTATTTAGTTCATGACAGTATTCAGGTTGCACAATTAAGTGATATTCAGGAAGCGGCTGATAATTTATGGAATGTAGTTGATGCCGAATCTTTGCTGACTATCCAGTTACCATTACAGGGCCTGGCAGCTGGCAAATATCATACATATGCTGTGGATCAAGCTGGAAACCTTTCGCTACAGTCTGCTAATACCTTAACAATAGAAGCTGATTTTGAAGCACCTACTGTCCGTTTAGCCATTCCTGAATTAAGTGTGAAAGGTGAAGGTGTACAGAATGTAACACCTGTTATTCAAGCTGTTGGTAGTCAGGGGGATTATGTCATTGCCTGGTCAGGTTCTGATAAATTGCCTGCTGATAAGAGTATTTATTTACAGAAATTTAATCATGATGGTACTCAAGCCACCGAACAAATAAAAATTGAAGCTCCAGGAATAATGACTGGTAATGATGAATCTCCAGCTTTAACTGCACTGGGTGCAGATGGCCATTTTGCCGTAGTCTGGAGTGGTCAAGATGCTGAAAATGGAGATTACAGTATTTTTGTTCAGCTGTTTGATATTGCAGGGAATCCTAGAGGCGATGTGGTTGCTTTAGAGGCATTGGGAGTAACAGACAGGTCTGATATGAACCCGGTCGTTACATCGCTGGGAAATGGGGATTTCCTGGTGGGATGGCAAGGAATAGATAATACTAATGCTGATTCGAATTACTATGATCGTGACAATAGTATATTTATACAGCGATTTAATCGGGACGGTGTATTACAGGGTGAAACCGTACAATTGGAACAGCCTGAGGTTATTGATCAAGATGATGAAAATGTCGACATTGTTGCTGTCGGTAATCAGGGTAATTATGTGGTTTCCTGGGAAACTGATACTAACTATTCTCCGCGTGTCATAACCCAATTGTTTGATGCTCAAAACAACAAAATTGGCAGTGCTTCTGAGTTTCTGGTTAGTCCAAACTATTATTACTATTCTGGTTATATTGATCCAACTGGATATGCTTTAGAGGATACTGGTAAGTATGCGGTCATTTGGCAAGGCCAAAATCAGAATGATACTGAAATTTTTTTACAGCACTTTAATGCTGATGGTACGAAGTCTGGGACTGAGCTTAAAATAGGTGATGCATATAGATATCAGCGAGCTTCAATACAGACGGTTCGTATTTCTGAGCAAGGGGATTGGGTAGTTGGCTGGAACGATCAGGATAGTATTGTACTTCAACGTATGAATAGTGCTGGTGAAATACAGGGGGGACAAATTGTATTGAATGCTGAGGGAGTGAGAAGCTACTATGATGATACTTCTTTACAGCTAATCTCTTTGCCAACAGGTGGCTTTGTGGCTAGCTGGCGCGGAGAAACTGGGCGCTATTATGGTGATACTGCTGTGTATGTGCAGCAATTTTCATCTGAAGGCGTTGCCGTTGGTGATCAGGTACGTTTGCCTGATGATGCGTATCGAGTCTCTGGTACACCGCAGATAGAAGCCATTGGTGCGGATGGTGAATATGTAGTTAGCTGGAGTGATGGTGGAAATAAAATCCGCGTGCAGCATTTTAATGCAGATGGAAGCTTGAATGGTGATGTGCCATTAACCCATGATGTAATGGTGTCACTGCAAAGTTCTGAACCTGGGCAGGTTTTTCTTGTACATGAAAGCGTCAGTGTTTCAGTCTTGACGGATATTCAGTCTGCCGCTGACTCATTGTGGCAGCGTGTAGATGTAGCGGCAGCCAATACTGAAACCAGAGTTGCGTTAACTGGTTTGCAGGCCGGTATTTATCATGCATATTCCGCTGATAATGCAGGCAACTTGTCTGTTGTTTCTGATAATACGATTCGTATTACTGAAGATAATAAACTACCTGAGGTGCAGTTGCAGTATGTTGCTAATGCACTTGAGAGTTTACCTAATACTGGCTGGGTTCGTTCGTCATCCAATAATGAATGGATGTTCTATGGAGAAGATAAATCTAAACTAACGATTATTGATAGTAATCTGGATACGCTTTCGAATGCTGATTATGCAGAGAGAATTTTACCTATCGGTAATGAGGGTGAATATATAACGATAGGAATTAAGTCCTTAGCTCAAGAGGGGAAAATAACTCCTAATTTAGTGGTACAACATTTTGGTGTAGATAATCTACCACAGGGTGAGCCGACTATATTAGAGTTGCCGGAAGGGTCAAACTCATCTCTTTCTGAGGTTATTCTGCAAGAAAACAATCAGCAGTTTGCTATATTTTGGCAGGTAACTGATGCTGATACTCATATCCAGCTATATATGCAGCAGTTTGATTTTTCTGCGGATCCTATGGGTGAGATGAAGTCTTTGTCAATTGAGAATGTTGATGCAAACCTTGTTGCCAAAGTTGATGGAAATGGTTATCTCGCTAGTTGGAGAGAGTACGACTATCAGGCTTCAAAGTTTACTACACACTTATATTTACAATCCGTATCGACAGATGGAATTGTATCTGAAAAAATTGAGATGTTGTCAGGTACGGAACAGCAAATTAATGGGTATAAATTTGAGCCATTGCCAGCAATAGATGGTTATTTACTTTCCTGGATAGAATATTCATTTAGTGATTATCAGAATACACATTATGCACAGCGAGTGGATGTGAATGGCGGTTTGGTTGGCGACAAGATTCTGTTGGAGGATGGTATTCCCTATGACTATTATTCCTCATATCAAAATAATGTCCAAACCGTTACTTTAGGTGACAGTGGCAATTATTTATTGACTTGGCACAATGGACAGACGAATCAGTTGCATGTTCGGAAATATGCAGCATCCAATGAATTAGTGGCAGAGTTTATGTTGCCGGCAGGAGCAATATACGATGTGCTGCCACTTGGTGATAATGGTGAGTTTGTTGTAACTTGGCAACAGAAAGATACTGAGGGTGACCAAAGTATTTATCTACAAAAATTCGATGTATCAGCACTGCCGATTAGCGAGAAAATTAAATTGGAAAGTCGAGGTTCGGTGACGAGTGATGAGTCTCGACCGATGTTGTTGCCGTTGAATGATAGTGGTGATTTTGCCGTTATTTGGACGGGTTGGGGTAATCAAGTTTATCTACAGAAATTTAATAGTGATGGTGCTATTTTAGAACTGGATAAAGCCCTTACTGTAAATCAATCTGTTAATGTTGGTAGTACACAGTATGGGCAGGTATACCTAGTTCATAAAGATATACAGGTTAATAGCCTGGACGATATTACTTCGGCTGAAGGTGATTTGTGGAATTATGCTGATTTGTCAGCTAAAAGCGTTTCTTTACCTCTCAGTCTTCCTTCTTCTTTTTTTGGGCTGAATCAGTCGGTTATATCCAACAAAGATGCGGGCTTATCCTTAGGCGGTTTGCGCGATGGTGATTACCTGGCCTATGCCGTTGACTCGGCCGGCAATGTGTCTGCCGCCTCATCACATAGTATTGAAGTGGCATCAGCTCCGGTGTTTGATTATTTACCGCCTATTTATCTTGCCGCTGATACTTCGGCTGGGCAGGTGGTGTCTCAATTTGAAGCGCATGATAATGATGAGCATCTGGGGGCTATCAAATATAGCTTGAAGCCAACAGGTGATTTTGCCGATTTTATGATCGACAAGACCAGTGGTGAGCTGACTTTAGTATCGGCTCCTGACTATTTGTCCAAGCCAGACTATGAAATTACTGTGGTGGCTAGCGATATTAATGGTCATAGCAGTGAGCTGGTTCAGCGCATTGAATTGCAACCTGTAGATGAAGTTGCTCCGCTGGTTAATATTGCGATGCCGGAAAGCTATAGTGTGGGGACTGAAACATTAGGCGTTGATCGCACTACACCTCCTCAGCTATTGAATCTGAAAGGCGGTGAAGGCCGTTATGTGCTGGCCTGGTCGGGTACGGATCAGCAGGGTGATTTCAGTATTTTCGTGCAGTCGTTTAATGCCGATGGTAGTCAGACAGGAGAGCCGGTTATTCTGGAAAGCAATACCGTTACCGATGGTGGTGATGTGTTGCCGCAGCTTGTTCAATTGGCGAATGGTGACTATGTGGTCAGCTGGTCAGGACAAGATTCGGAAGGTGATCAAAGCATTTATCTGCAACGTTTTGCTTTATCCGGTGAGGTTCAAGGTGAACAAATGCAGTTGGAGGCTGATGGTATTACCGATCAGGCGGATACTACACCACAAATAGCAGCACTAGGGGAAACCGGTGATTATGTGCTTGCCTGGCTGGGAAGTAATGCTCAAGGTGTTTTGACTGCATATTGGCAGGTGGTACATGCCGATGGTTCTCAAGGTGAGCAGGTAAGTGTTGCCGTTGATGCTGACCAGCCACAAACCCAGTTACAGTTAGCTACATCTGCTACGGGTGATGAGCTCGCCTTGGCCTGGGTGGCAGATGATAGTGAAGGTAATCAGCGTATCTTGTTACAACGCTTTAATGCGGATGGTAGTCAGGTTTCTGAGGCTCAATGGTTTGGTAATCCTCATCTGGATAGCACAACGCCAGTGCTGGAGTCCTTGCCAGAGGGCGGCTATGTGTTGACTTGGTCGGGGCAGGATCAGCAGGGTGACAACAGTATTTTTGTGCAGCAGATAACAGCCGATGGCCGTTTATTAGCACAAGTCATGTTGGAGGGCAGTGTTGCTACGGCTCAAGATCTGCAACCGTCACTTGATTTAGTGGCCGATGACTATGTGGTTGGCTGGTTGGGGGCTGATGCTATTGGTGTTTATCATGTGTATAGCCAGCGCTTTGATAGTGACGGTCTATTGTTAGGCGAAACACAACAGACGGGTTCATCGATGTTGCCCGTTCACGAAAGCCAGCCGCAAGTTGCGGCTTTAGGTGATGATGGTAGTTATGCAATGACGTGGTTAGTTCATCATCCAGCGCTGGGTAAGCAGATCTGGGTACAGCGTTTTTATGCCGATGGCAGTGCCGCGAGCTCAGAGGCTGTGCTGGTGACTATGCCGGAATACCATGCGGGTTGGCCGCTTAATTCATCGAATGACTGGTCACCACAGATTTCGGCAGTCGGCGATGAGGGGGCGTTTGTGGTCAGTTGGTCTGGCTATGCGGGTGAGGGTGATTACCAGATTTTTAGTCAGTATTTTGATGACCAGGGTGTGCCGTTGTATAGCACAACGGCACTGACTACCGAGGATAGTGTATCGCTACAAAGCAGCGAAGCAGGAGCCTTGTATTTAGTGCACAACAGTGTAGTGGTCGAAACTGTTAACGATATTATCTATGCCGATGAAAATCTTTGGGCTGGCGCGAATGCCTTATCGAAACAGGTTGTCGATATTGAGCTAACCGGTTTAAACGATGGCATTTATTCGGCTTATGCGGTGGATGAGACCGGTAACTTATCTCAGGCGGCGTCCAGTTGGGTTACCTTAGGTGAGGTAGCTGCCGAGCCGGCGGTAGCAAATATCGTGTTTGATCTGGTTGAAGGCAATAATAGCGATACCCATAACCGTGAATTTATGGCCGACGTCAGCTACGATATTTATATCAAGCTGCCGGGTGATAGCGGTCAACTGCTGAGCGGAGATAACTGGATTAGCTGGAGCGGTGCAGAAAACCTGGGGATAGATGACAGGATTTTACTGGTTAGCGACGGTGGTGAACTGCTGGCCGATAGCGGTGCGGTGGTAGATAGTCTTGATCCTTCGGCAGCACAGTTATTGTGGCAGGCGGGCACAGATGCGGCCGTTATGCTGGGTATGGATGGTCAATTGCAACGTGGTTTTGCCGGTACCGCCAGCACGGTAGATTTATGGCAGGGTGATGCAGCGCATTTAGTGCAGAATGTGTACACCGCCGGCTTGTATTTGAGCGAGCTGCCGCTTGAGGTGCAGCACACCCAGCCGTTGTAATGTAGGCCGGTCTAGGTATGTAAAGGAACGGTTTGGGCCGTTCCTTTTATTTTGGAATAAGGGAAGGTATGGATAAGCAATTTTGGCTGGATAAATGGGAAAAAGCAGAAACCGGGTTTCACCAGGATGAGGTGAATCCCTATTTGCAGCGTTATTGGTCACGCCTGGGGCTTGCGGCGGGCAGTACGGTGTTGGTGCCGTTATGTGGGATGAGTGCGGATATGCGCTGGCTGGCCGAGCAGGGATTTCAGGTGATCGGGGTTGAGCTCAGTGAGCTGGCGGTAGAGCGCTTTTTTGCGCATTGGGGCGTGGAACCTGACGTTGAGATTTTTACGGGTATGATGCGTTATCACTATCAAAATATTACTATCTGGTGCGGTAATTTATTTGAGCTGGATAGTGATGTGCTGGTTCAGGTAGATGCTATTTATGATAGAGCAGCATTGATTGCATTACCAGATGACATACGTCAGCGTTATTTACAGTATTTGCCGAAGAAGCCACGACTGTTGGTTACCTTGTGTTACGACCAGCAGCAAATGGCGGGACCACCATTTTCGGTAGGACCGATACAGGTGGAGGAATATTTTTCAGCATACCGGGTGCAACAACTGGAAGATAATGATATCTGGGCCGATGAAGCCAAACTGCAACAGCGTGGACTGACGGCCTTACGTGAGCAGGTATATTTACTCGCTTAACCTTGTGCTTTAAATTGTGGAGATAGTGCTAGCGTCTTGTTCTGAGGTGATATTCTGAGATCCGCTCGGTTGCAAAGGAATGTGGGGTGTGTCGGCGGCGGGGGGTTTTGAGTGCTGCAGAAAGTCACGAATTAACGGATAGTATATCGGGTTGTCATTGATATTATTATGCTGAGTATTGCTCAGGGTTTGTATGGATACTAGCTGCTCGGGCAAGGCTTGAATCAGGGCCTGCGAGTGTGGATGTGGGACGATGTTATCTTTTTCGGATAACAGCACCAGCGTAGGAATGTTAATCCGTGCGACATATTGCAAGGTGTTGAATTTATCCTTGAGCATCAGGCCGATGGGATAAAACGGATAACGTGATTGGGCGACATTTTCTATGCTGTCGTAAGGGGTGACCAGTACCAGTTTACTTACTGGGCGCTGCGCGGCCAGATAGGTGGCGATACCGCTGCCCAGGCTACGCCCTACCAGGCTGATCTGTTGATGAGCATCTTTGATTTTGTCATATAGTTGCACGGCATCGGCATACAGCCCGCTTTCACTCGGGCTACCTGAACTGTCACCAAAGCCACGATATTCCATCAGATAAATACTGTGTTCCGGGAAAATATCCAGATAATCCGCCGCCGAGCGGGCGACGGATTCAGCATTGCCACCAAAGTAGATAACGGCCTGCGGCTTGCCTGGATTTAACGCAATCACATTCAGTCTGCCATCCGAGTTTTGCAGTTGCAGCTTTTGATATTGATGGCTAACCGGGGCGGTGGGATGGTAGAGTATGTTGCGCTGGGAAAAATACAACCAAGCGCCGATTCCCAGATAGGTCAATAATAGAATGCGTAGAATTTTAATTAAAATTTTCTGCATTTCAGGATGGCTCAGGCTATCTGTTGGGACAGCGCCATCAGCTGTTCGGTTACTTGCTGCAGGTTTTCTTGTTGCAAGGGTTTTTCCAGTACCATATAGGTTTTACCGTAAATCATATTATGGGTCTGTTCCAGTAAGGCCAGGCTTTTGCGGGTATCTTCGGCCCTGGCCGACGAGATGATCACAATAGGCAATTGCTGATTGACTTGGCGAATCTGGGTAATCAGATCAATCCCCGACATGCCAGGCATGATCAAATCACAGAATATCATCTGAAAATGTTCCGGGTGGGTAGTGATCTGTTTTAATGCCTGATTGGGGTCCATCAGGTATTGGGTGGCGTAGCCGGCTTCGCTTAAAAAATGATTAATACACTCACAGGATACCTCGTCATCATCAATGATCAGTATGCGATGATGTTGCAGTTGCTGGTTGTTTTTAGCGACCTGCTGGTTGCGCTGTTTGATGAATTCAATGACATCATCCACGGGTAGTGGTTTGCTGAAGAAAAAGCCTTGAATGACATCACAGTCCAGCCGCTTGAGATAATTTAATTGAGATTCGGTTTCTACCCCTTCGGCCACGACCTTCATTTTCATGGCGTGGGCCAGTGCAATGGTTGAGCTGCAGATGACGGCATCATTATTGTCGTGCTCTATGTCTTTGACAAAGGAGCGGTCAATTTTTAAGGTAGATACCGGGAATTTTTTCAAATAGCTGAGTGATGAGTAGCCGGTACCAAAGTCATCGATTGCCAGGCTGACGCCAATCCCGCGGAAGCAGTTCATGATTTCGATGGCATTTTGTGGGTCGGCCATGGTGACGCTTTCGGTCAATTCCAGTTCCAGCATGGCTGGATCAATTTGATTGTTGGCAATATATTCGGTTAATAATGTTGGCAGGCTTTGATGTGAAAACTGCTTGGCAGAAAGATTGACCGCAATATGAATGTTATCCAGTCCTATTTGTTGGAAATGGCGCAGCTGCTGACAGGCGATTTTTAATACCCAGTCGCCCAGTTCAATAATAAATCCAGATTCTTCCGCAATCGGAATAAAGGTTGCCGGTGAGACAAACCCCAGCAGTGGGTGTTGCCAGCGTAATAGTGCCTCAACCCCGCTGACCCGGCCGGAGCGGGTTTCGATTTTAGGCTGGAAATATAAACAGAACTCGCCATTGGCCACTCCTTCGCGCATTTGTTTTTCCAGATGCAAGCGGCCGGAAAGATCGGCATTGATTTTGGCATCAAAGAACTGATATTGATTACGTCCGGCTTTTTTGGCCAGTGCCAGTGCCTGTTCGGTATGTCTGACCAGTACCGAAACATTCATCCCATGCTCGGGGTAAATAGCAATGCCGGCACAGGCGGTGATATTCAGTTCACAGGTTTCCAGTTGATAGGGTGAGCTGACCAGTTGAATGACTTTGTTCACCAAAGAGGTGGCAACGTCGGCTTTTTTATCCATACCGGTAAGAATCAGACCAAACTGGTCGCCGTGTAAGCGGGCTACGGTATCACTGCTGCGCACCATGGATTTTAGTCGCTCGGCTACCTGGATCAGCAGTTGATCACCGGTTTTCATGTCCTCAATATTTTTGAAATTATCCAGATCAAGCACAATGACGGCCAGTCGTTCCTGTTTGGTGGCAGAGTGTGCGGTAGCCCGTTCCAGTTCTTTGATAAAGGTATTGCGATTAGGTAGCGAGGTCAGGGAATCAAAGCTGCTCAGGTAACTGAGCTTTTGTTGGTTGGCTCTATGTTCGCTAATATCGGTAAAGCAGGCAATCAGGTTGATAATGTTATGCTGTTTATCTTTAATGGCCTGGATATGCAGCCATTTCAGATATTGGTCTCCCTGCTTATTGTTGTCCCATATTTCGCCTTCCCAATTACCGTGTTCTAGTAATGCTTGCTGTATTTGCTGGCTCAGGCTGCATGCGGTGGACTCATTAAAAAAATGCGGGGTTTTACCCAACATTTCACGTGGCTGAAAACCGGTCAGACGGGTAAAGGCCGGGTTGGTGCGGATAACGTGATGTTGCTGATCCATAATCAGAATGGCTTGCTGATTAATCTCAAACACCGTTTCCATCAAGGTTAATTCCTGAGTTAACTGGGAATTAAGTTGTGCTAATTCATCCTGGTGGTTATTGCTGGGCATTTAGTCTCTCCGGTATGGAAGGATTCGCCAACCGCGGCCGAATAGTTGAGCGTATATGATTGCTAGCCAGTAGCAGCGTATTACGGTGCTAAAGCTATCATAGTTGGCTGGGCTTTGTCAGTAATTCATATGGCTTATTCGTATAATTCTTTCAGATGATTTACCTTTTCAGGCGTAGGGGGTTTGATATCCGGGCTGAAGTGACAAAAGGCCTGCCATAGTTGCTCTCCTTGCCATGGGCTGCTACTTCCCGCATAAAGTCGATGATCAAGTTGCTGCAGCGCTTCGGCCAGTTCGGAAGAGACCTGTTGAGCCACGGCGGGCAGGCTGTAAATGTGTTGCTCGGGCCAGTAACACTGTGCCCAGAGCAGCAATAGCCGTTTTGTCTCGCAGGCATCGTTGCGTTGGCAGGCCTGTTGCAGTGATTTTTTCAGGGATCTTAGGCGTGGGATAGTTGTGTTGTCCAGTGCTTGTTTAGTTGCTGGGGCGGCCAGGGTGCGATGTTTGCGCCACCACCACAGGCCGGTCGCCAGCCAGCCGCTGGCACATAGCAGGGTTAGCCAGGGCCACCAGCCCGCATCTGGTGGTGTGCCGGTTGCTGGTGGGGGCGTCATGCTGGCTGGTGGTGCCGCGGTGGTAGGGGTGGAGCTGTCGGCTTGGCTGGTTGGCGGCTGACTGGCTCCTGGTAACACCTGAATGGTACGTGCCGGTAAACGACTGCTACGCAGTGTCTGCTGTTGGGTATCCCACCATTGAATGCTGATTGCCGGCAAAGTCAGACGGCCGGGCCGGGTTGGAATCAATGCCAGTTTTTGAGTGCGGCTGCCTATGATGCCATTGGCGTCGCTTTCATCGTGTAATTCGGGTTGATCAGGATAGCTTTTCAGGCCATCGGGCAGTGGAATCTCCAGTTCGGGTAGTTGGGCGGCGCTTAGTCCATGGGCCTGCAGCTGTAAGCTGCGGGTTACCGGTTCACCGACCACCCAGGATTGATTGCTGTCCCAATTTTCGCTAAGGGTTAACTGGCTGGCCGGTAACCAGTGGCTGCCGTGATTGGCGGGAGCCGGCTTGACCTTGAGAGTTAATGCTTCCGAGCGTAAGCGTTTGCGTTGGGTGCGGCTGGCAAACGGATCAAACAGGCTGTTATTGCCGGAGAGTAATAGCTCGCCATCAAACACCAGGGGATCTATGCTTAACTCACCGCTGGTTTGCGGAAAAATCGCATAGCGACGTTCGATGACTCGATAGAAACGGCCATCTATCTGGGTTTGGAATTCCTTGTCGTCTCCCAGTTGCATCACCAGCGCATCGTTACCATTGGCCAGCTGCGGGCTGCTCAGACTGCTGTTGCTGGTCAGCTGTACCGCATGATATAGCCGCACGGTATAGCGCAGCTGTTGTTGTACATAGAGTTCGGCAGGTTCGGCGCTGACATCGATAAAAATATCGGCCTGTTTGATACCGCTGGGGTTAGTTGCCTGCTGGCTGACTTCAATTAGCAGTGAATTACTTTGTTCGCCATCCAGGCGAAATCCGGGAATACGGAATTTTCCGGCCTGTTTCGGCATCAGTTGTACCTGCCAGCGAATGGCCCGTTTGATGCTGCCGTTAATAATCTGAATCTGACTGCTCTGGTTGCGTCCCAGAATTTCAAAATGGGATTCCAGTCCCGAGAAATCGGGTTGATCCGAGGTGGAACTGTCGCTTTCCAGAATTAGATTGAATGATTCACCCAGTGCCAGTTGCTGACGGTCGGCCTGCAGCTCTAATGCGGCCTGTACCACGGTACTGAGTGATAGCAGTAGCAGGGTGAGTAACAGTGCCGGCCAGCGGCGTTGATAAGGGGAGTGTTTGCCTGGTGTTGACAGGGTTACCATGCTTTTTCCTCGTAATGCTGATTATCCAGTGTTTTTTGATGCTGGTATAAAAATTTACGTCGCCATAAGCCGCCCGGATCATCCGGAATGCGGCGCAGCCATTGTTCGCTGGCCTGTTGCTGTTCGCTGTCGGTTAACGGTGGCTGCTCCATGGATTGTGCCGTTTGTGTGGCTTTTTCGGACGGCTGCTGAGCCTGATTGTCGGTCTGATCCTGGGAAGGGGGCTGTTGTTCTGCTCGGGTTGGATCGTCCTTTGGCTGCTGTTCACTGCTCGCTGGATTAGCCGTTGCTTGCTCGGTATTTTTAGGGGGGTGTTTCGATGATTGATCGGTGTGTTGTGCATCCCCTGGTGAGGTATTAGAGGGTTGTTGCTCGGAGGATGACTGAGAGCTTTTCTGCTCCGATGGTGAGGGGGCTTGAGAGGAATCATCCGACGAAGAGGATTCGTCTGGCGAGTTATCCTGGCTTTGCTGTTGCTGTTGTTGCCATTGTTTTACCCGCTCCAGATTATATTGTGCATCCTGGTTGTCAGGGTTTTGTGTCAATGCCTGCTGATAAGCCTCAATCGCTTCTGCTAAACGGTTCTGTCGGGCCAAAGCGTTACCGCGATTATAGGCGGCCTGGTCACCGGGCAGCGTTTGTAGAATCTGTTCGGCGGCCTGATAGTTGCCCGCACGGTATTCGGCCGCAGCTTGCCAGGCCGGGTCGTTAAATTGTTTGGCTGCCTGAGAATAGTCCTGTTGCTGCATTGCTTGTTGGCCGCGTTGATCTGCGGTTTGCCACAGTTGTTGCCAGTCCAGCGCCATTGCTGGCTGGCTTTGTGGCAGCAGCCATACTGTCAGTAATAATGCGGCCAGACAGCCGCGTCGGAAGGCCAGGCTGGCCAGCAGTACCAGTGGAAGCAGCAGCCATGCGCCCTGGTCCAGCCATTGATCGGTATGCCGCGATGGTTCTGCGGGTTGTCGCGCTTGATGATCTATCTGTACCTGTTGGAGCAGGGTTTGAATATCGGCCTCGTCTATGCGCATATCCTGATAGTGGCCATGACCGCTGGCCGCAATTTGTTGCAGCGCATCGCGTTGCAGGCGGGCAATGACAATATTACCCTGCTTGTCTTGAATAAAACCACGGCCACCATTGGGAATCGGGGCGCCTTGTTGGCTGCCGACACCGATTACCTGCAGCTGATGTCCGGCCGTCGCCAGTTCGGCCGCGGCCTGTTGCACCGCAGCGATATGTTCGGCGTCTACCCCATCGCTGATCAACAGTACGCTGCCACGGTTGATGCCGCTGGCACGTAACAGTTGTAGCGCCTGGCGAATGGCCTGGTCCGGGCGTGAACCTTGTGACGGCATTAGATCGCTGGTCATCGCCGCTAACTGGCTGCTGATGGTATGTGTGTCATCGGTCAGCGGGGTGACCACAAAGGCATTGGCGGCAAAGACTATCAGGGCGGTCTGACCTTCCTGGCGCTGTTGCAGCAGGTCGTGTAGTTTCAATCGGGCGCGTTCCAGTCGGGACGGGCGCAGATCGGTTGCATCCATGGAGCGGGACAGATCCAGTAGTATCACCAGTGCGGATTGCTGGCGATAGACCGGTTGTTCCAACTTTTGCCAGCTGGGGCCGGCCAGTGCCAGAATGGCGAGCAGTCCGGCCGTCGCGATGGCGAACAATGCGCCGCCGCGACGGCCAGGGCTGCCCTGGGTTAATACATAGGGCTGTAGTTGTGGGTCGATAATCTGTTGCCAGCTGCGGCTTTGCCGCGATCGTCGGTGCAAATACCAGAGCATTAACAAGAGTGGCAGCAGTGCCAGCAGCCATAACGGACGTAACAGATGAAAGTCAGCGATCATGGTCTATACCTCCAGCCAAGAATCAATGTGGCCAGCAGCAGGGCGGCGGTTAACGGCAGATAGAACAGGGACTTTTGTGGGCGAAAGGTTTGTGCCTCCTGGGTGATGGGTTCCAGTTGATCCAGTAATTGATAAATGCCATTCAACTGCTCGCTGTCGCGCGCACGAAAATAACGCCCGCCGGTGGTGGTGGCAATTTGCGTCAGCATGGTCTCATCCAGATCGGCCGAGGGGTTAACACGCCGGCTACCAAAAAATGAGCGTATGGTCATTTCATCGGCACCTATACCTATGGTGTAGATTTTCAGGCCCTGCTGGGCGGCCAGTTGGGCGGCGGTCAGCGGATCGACTGCGCCAGCGGTATTGGCCCCGTCGGTTAATAGAATCAGTATCCGGCTGTTTTGTGGATGGTCTTGCAGTCGTTTTACCGCCAGACCAATGGCATCGCCAATGGCGGTTTCTTTGCCGGCCAGACCGATGGTGGCCTCGTGTAAAAATGTGCTGACGGTCTGCCGGTCAAAGGTCAGCGGTGATTGCAGATAGGCCTGGCGTCCGAACAGAATCAGGCCAAGACGGTCGCCGTGTCGGCGCTGGATAAATTCACCGGCCAGTTGTTGGGTGGCCTGCAGCCGGTTGATCGGATTGCCGCCAATGACAAAGTCTTCGGTTTGCATGCTGCCGGATAAATCTACCGCCAGCATCAGATCGCGGCCGCTGACATCAATGGCTATCGGTTCGCCATACCAGATCGGACGTGCCAGTGCGCTTATCAGACACAGCCAGGCCAGTGTGGCCAATAGCAGCAGCCAGCGACTGTCTTCGCTGCTAAGAGCAAAGTCGCTGTCCAGTTCACGGTAGGGGGTCAGTGATGGCACCTTGAGTGCGGCCTGGCGGGTGGCCACTCTGGGGAATAAACGACGGGTCAACAGCGGCAGGGGTAGCAGGGCAAATGCCCACCACCACTCAAACCGAATGCTGCCCAGTTGCCACAGTTGGTCTAGCATGGTTTCACCTTGCGTATCCAGAGCTCGGTCTGCTGCAGCAGTTGCTCCAGGTTGTCGATTGGCTGATGGTTATAAGGCGCGATTAGCAGTGCCTGTACAAATGGCTGGAAATCCGCTCCCTGGCTGTGTTGGCACAGAAAGTTCAGCCATTGTTCGCCGTTTAATGAGGCCACCTGCTGGGGGGCGAAGCAACGGATTGCTACCCGGCGTAATAGTGCGGAAATTGCGGCCGGCTGTTGATTTGCCGATTGTTGGCGAATCGCTTGCAGTTGGGCCAGTGCCTGGCGGCGCCAGGCCTGTTTATGTTGATGCCGGCGCCAACAGACCAGGGCAATTAGCAGTAACAGCAGCATAGCCAATAATAACCACCAGCCGGGCGCTGGCGGCCACCAGCCAATCTCGGACGGCAGATGAATATCTCGCAGCTGATCGAAATCAGGTTTCATCGCGCTGCTCCCAGCTGTTGGCGTAACACCTGTTCCGGTATTTGCTGGGTGCTCAGTGATAACAGCCGGATATTGGGCTGGCGAGCCAGTTGTTGCAGTTGCGCCAGACGTTGCTGATAGTGCTGCCGATAACGCTGGCGTAATGCGGTCACCTGAGTATTCAGGTTAACAAAATGCAGGCCGTCACTGAAACGGTATTGCCCGCGGGCTGGCAGCTCGGCTTCCAATGGGTCGTGGATATGAATCAACAGCAGTTCATTGTGGCGGGCCAGCCGTCCCAGCGCGAGATGTTGTTCCGCTTGCAGGGTAGCAAAGTCGCTGATCAATACCAGCAGATTGCCGGTGGTACTCACCTGTTGTAAGCGTTGCAGGGTGGATGACCAGTCGATATCGGCAGTGGCTGTGGATTCGGCTGTGGGGTGGCAGTGTTGGGCCAGCTGCTGTAAAAAATGCAGTACCGGCGCTTTGCCCGACTTGGGGCGAAATGCATGATGTTGCTGTTGATTAAAAATCATCCCTCCCAGACGATCTTTGTGCTGCAGCGCACTCCAGCTTAACAGCGCGGCGGTTTGGGCGGCACGTACCGCTTTAAAGGCACCGCGGGTGGCAAAAAACATGGTGTATGACAGATCCACACATAATAAAACGTGTCGTTCGCGTTCCTCTCGAAACAGCTTGGTATGTGCTTTGCCGGTACGCGCCATCACCCGCCAGTCCAGACTGCGGATGTCATCACCGGGAATATAAGGGCGGGCCTCTTCAAAGGTCATTCCGCGTCCCTTAAAACTTGAGAGATATTGGCCGCTGTGCTGGCTGCGAATGGTGCCGGGTTTGAGCTTAAACGCGCCGGCCTGCTGGCGTAGATGGATCAGTGATTTCAGACTAACGTTAATCACTCCATCTTCGCGGCTGGCCTGACTGTCGGCGGTGTAAGAGCGGAATTCAGGCATGGCGGTATTCAGGGAACCGGGATAAAGCTTAACAGCTGTTGAATAAACTGATCGCTGCTGATGCCCTCGGCTTCAGCCTCGTAACTGAGCAAAATACGATGACGCAGCACATCATAGGCCATGACCTGAATATCTTCCGGCGAGACATAATCCCGACCGGCCAGCCAGGCGTGCGCACGTGCACATCGGTCCAGCGCAATCGTCGCCCGTGGGCTGGCTCCCCATTGCAGCCAGCCGGCGAGCTCTTCGCTGTATTTGCCCGGGTTACGGCTGGCCAGTACGATTTCGATCAGATAACGCTCCAGATTATCGGCCAGATGAATTTCCAGTACTTGTTGGCGGGCCTGGTGCAGGTGTTGTTGCGTCAGGCGTTCCATGGCGGCTGGGCGGGAGTGCTGTGCCTCACCCCTGGCCAGCTGCAGAATCTGTTGTTCGGTGTCGGCATCGGGATAATCTACCTTGACGTGTAACAGAAAACGGTCGAGCTGGGCTTCGGGCAGTGGATAGGTACCTTCTTGCTCGATAGGGTTCTGGGTGGCCATGACCAGAAAAATGTCGGGTAACGGATAGGTGGTTTTTCCGACGGTAATCTGGTGCTCGGCCATGGCTTCTAGTAGTGCCGATTGTACCTTGGCCGGAGCGCGGTTAATTTCATCGGCCAGCACCAGATTATGAAACAGCGGGCCGGGCTGGAAATGAAACGAGCCATCCTGCGGGCGGAAAATATCGGTGCCGGTCAGATCGGCCGGCAGCAGATCCGGAGTGAACTGTATACGATGAAAATCGCCTTCCAGCCCCTGACTCAATGCCTTGATGGCTCGTGTCTTGGCCAGTCCCGGTGGTCCCTCAACCAGTAAATGGCCATCTGCCAGCAGTGCAATCAGCAGCCGGTCCAGTAGTCCTTGCTGACCAATGACCTGTTGCGATAAATATTCTTTCAGTTGTGCAAATGCCTGTTGTGCCATATCACCACATCGTTTGTGAAAAACATACAACCATTTGGGGGTGGATAGCCATTATTCAAGGGGCTGTGTGCCGGGAGCTTGTTTGTGTGTGGTCATCGTGGGTGGGATGGCTTTGGGAGTAAATAATTTTGAATAACTTAGTCATTATCCGCGTTGTTTGTTATAATGATGACCATGGTTATATGACTGGGGTCATTTTGAAGTTAAAACAAATTTCCAAATCACAATTTAAGGCCAGGGCTTTAGAAATGTTTCGGCAGGTGGAGTCTAGTGGGGAGTCGGTGGTTATCACCGATCATGGTGTTCCATCCATTGAAATAAAGCCGTATAGCAGCAGAAATGCGGATCCACTAACGTTGCTGCATGGGTCGGTGGTTGAATATCGGGATTCGCCGGCAGCGGCCACTAAAAATGAGTGGGAGGCATAGCTTGATCGTTTTAGATACACACACCTTGATTGGTTGGATACAGGGTGACGGGGCGTTATCAGATGCCGCGAGCCAGGCAATTCAACATACGTTGGATCAAGGGGAGCTGTTGTTGATTTCGGCGATTACCTCGTGGGAGATAGCGTTGCTGGTTTCCAGTGGGCAGCTCAAGCTTTCGATGAATACCGAGAAATGGTTGTCTACCATTGCCAGCATTGAGGGAGTGAAGTTTGTTCCTGTTGATAACGATATTGCGTTGCAATCGGTGCAACTGCCTGGGGAGTTTCATAACGATCCCGCTGACAGGATGATTGTTGCATTGGCCAGGTATTATTCAATCCCGGTAGTGACCAAAGATGAAAAAATCAGACATTATCAATATGTGAAATCTATTTGGTAGTGACGCTGGCTTGTGAGCAGGATTTTGCGCCTGGCGCAACAGAAAACCAACTGGCTATCCTGAAGTGGCAGGATAAGGTGAATACTAGTTAGCGCTCACCAGAGTAAAACTCAGGAATGACCGCACCGGCTTGTGGCAGGCCGGTGCGGTCATGGTGAGCGCTTAACGCAGTCAAGCTCGCTGTTTGACGTGAATCATAGAAGGAATAAGGGATGGATGTTGTATTGATGCAGCAGAATAAACGCTCAGTACAGTGGTTGAAGTGGATGGGCTGTCTGACCGTGGCTGTCGTGGCCTTGGGGTTGATGTCCGGTAATGGAGGGTTGGTATGGGGGCTTGTTTTGCTGTTGCTCTCAAATATTTTTTTAGCTGGGTTGGGGATGGTTGGCGCGCGCCCATATTCTGTTGGTCGGGCGGGATTTTCTCGGCATTTATCGGCGGTTTATCTGATGGTGGATAACTCGAAATGATTTATTGTCGCTGGGAAACCTCCGTAAGATTTTATGAATTTCGTATTCAGCATGATTTATTGGGTCACCTGATTCTTGTGCGCAGCTGGGGACAACGAGACCTTACCACCGAGCAATCTCGCCAGGAATGTGCGGAAACGACAGAGCAGGCATTTGCCAGATTGCGCACCGTTATAAAATCACGACGGCGCGAGAATTATCAGATAGTGCGCGCCGAAGTGGAAGGGATAGAGCCCTTGTCGGAAAATGAACGCCAGGACGCCGAACTTGCCGGGGTGAAATTTCTGGAGTTAGCCTATCGCCACTTAATGGCGTGATATGGCGATGGGTGGTGCAGATTGGTTTCGGGGTGGGGTATTGATTCAGATGCTTCGAATCAATTATTCAAAGAATTGAAGCGCATCAAAAAAGTAAAAGTATCAAAATTGCTGGTGAGGGTGACAGCATTAAATGGACGTTGCCTTGTCGCCGTGGCGAGGAAGAAGAAAATCATGCGTTGTATCAATCACTCGTCATGAAAGTTTGTGGGGGCTATCCAGATGAGTTTTGCGGAATGCAAAAAAGATGTTGACAAGAGATTGTAGATATTTATAATGCGCCCTCTCTGAAGCGAGGCGTTACTAAGAAGTTAGGGTGCTGAGTTGAAGAGGAAAGAGGAAGAAAAAAGGTGTTGACAAAGGCTTTTAAGTCTGTAAAATGCGCTCCTCGTTACCGCAACCCAAGGTTGCGCAGCTCTTTAAAAGATTGAATGAATAACCGATGAGTGTAGGTATTCGGCTTGCTGGCAATTAGATGATTTAGGTCATTTAATTCTCAAAAAATAAAATAGCAGTATACTTACACAAATCAAACATGCAAGTGATTTGCTTTGAGTAAGGACCGAGTCGAAAGACTTAAGACAGAGATTAAACATAAGAGTTTGATCCTGGCTCAGATTGAACGCTGGCGGCATGCTTTACACATGCAAGTCGAACGGTAACAGCAGAGCTTGCTCTGGCTGACGAGTGGCGGACGGGTGAGTAATGTGTCGGAACATGCCCGGTAGTGGGGGATAACATAGCGAAAGTTATGCTAATACCGCATATGCCCTTAGGGGGAAAGGTGGGGATCTTAGGACCTGCCGCTATCGGAGTGGCCGACATCGGATTAGCTAGTAGGTGAGGTAAAGGCTCACCTAGGCGACGATCCGTAGCTGGTCTGAGAGGATGATCAGCCACACTGGGACTGAGACACGGCCCAGACTCCTACGGGAGGCAGCAGTGGGGAATTTTGGACAATGGGGGCAACCCTGATCCAGCCATGCCGCGTGAGTGAAGAAGGCCTTCGGGTTGTAAAGCTCTTTCAGGTGAGAAGAAAAGCTTAACGTTAATAGCGTTGAGTGCTGACGGTATCATCAGAAGAAGCACCGGCTAACTACGTGCCAGCAGCCGCGGTAATACGTAGGGTGCGAGCGTTAATCGGAATTACTGGGCGTAAAGCGTGCGCAGGCGGTTTGATAAGACAGATGTGAAATCCCCGAGCTCAACTTGGGAACTGCATTTGTGACTGTCAGACTAGAGTATAGCAGAGGGGGGTAGAATTCCACGTGTAGCAGTGAAATGCGTAGATATGTGGAGGAATACCGATGGCGAAGGCAGCCCCCTGGGTTAATACTGACGCTCATGTACGAAAGCGTGGGGAGCGAACAGGATTAGATACCCTGGTAGTCCACGCCCTAAACGATGTCAACTAGTTGTTGGGGAAGGAGACTTCTTTAGTAACGTAGCTAACGCGAGAAGTTGACCGCCTGGGGAGTACGGTCGCAAGATTAAAACTCAAAGGAATTGACGGGGACCCGCACAAGCGGTGGATTATGTGGATTAATTCGATGCAACGCGAAAAACCTTACCTACCCTTGACATGTCGAGAACTTTCCAGAGATGGATTGGTGCCTTCGGGAACTCGAACACAGGTGCTGCATGGCTGTCGTCAGCTCGTGTCGTGAGATGTTGGGTTAAGTCCCGCAACGAGCGCAACCCTTGTCATTAATTGCCATCATTTAGTTGGGCACTTTAATGAGACTGCCGGTGATAAACCGGAGGAAGGTGGGGATGACGTCAAGTCCTCATGGCCCTTATGGGTAGGGCTTCACACGTAATACAATGGCGCGTACAGAGGGTTGCCAAGCCGCAAGGTGGAGCTAATCTCAGAAAGCGCGTCGTAGTCCGGATTGTACTCTGCAACTCGAGTACATGAAGTCGGAATCGCTAGTAATCGCGGATCAGAATGTCGCGGTGAATACGTTCCCGGGTCTTGTACACACCGCCCGTCACACCATGGGAGTGGAATCTGCCAGAAGTAGTTAGTCTAACCCTCGGGGGGACGATTACCACGGTGGGTTTCATGACTGGGGTGAAGTCGTAACAAGGTAGCCGTATCGGAAGGTGCGGCTGGATCACCTCCTTTCTAGAGACGTTGGGAGTCGAGTGCCTACACTCATCGGTTATTTAGTTAGATAGTTTATATCTAACGCACAGGACTGGGTCTGTAGCTCAGCTGGTTAGAGCACCGTGTTGATAACGCGGGGGTCGATGGTTCGAGTCCATCTAGACCCACCAGAAATTCAGTAGGTAGTTAGGAGTGCATGGTAGTTGGTATGCGCTTTTGGTGGTCTGTTGATAGAAGCGAACGGGGGGTTTAGCTCAGCTGGGAGAGCACCTGCTTTGCAAGCAGGGGGTCAACGGTTCGATCCCGTTAACCTCCACCATTCACTTGGTACTTGGTCCTGAGAATATTATTCATTCTTGAGAAGTGCTTGAGAGTTGAAACTTAAGTGTTTAGCGATGTAGATTGTTAAGTATTTATGTTTCACCTTTTAGGTGTTGATCTTTAAAAATTTGGAAGAAGTAAGAATTGATTCATGGTTGAATGAGTTGCTGTTTGTTTTTAATTAAGCGAACGGTTAATGAATTTAACGTAATCTAAAGAGTTTTTGATTGTAGAATTTATGAATTGTAAGATTTATAGGTTTTTTACAAGCGACTTAGAATTTGTACGGCATAGACCTTGACACCTCAGAATTCAAAAGGCTGAGGGCTTAATGTTATAGGGTCAAGTGAATAAGTGCATGTGGTGGATGCCTTGGCGATTACAGGCGATGAAAGACGTGCTAGTCTGCGATAAGCGACGGGGAGCTGACAAGAAGCTTTGATCCGTTGATTTCTGAATGGGGAAACCCGGCCTTTTAGGTCATCCCTTCCTGAATATATAGGGAAGTGGAAGCGAACTCAGTGAACTGAAACATCTAAGTAACTGAAGGAAAATAAATCAACCGAGATTCCGTAAGTAGTGGCGAGCGAACACGGAGCAGCCTGTATTTTTTAGCAGTCATATTAGCAGAATAATCTGGAAAGTTTGACCATAGTGGGTGATAGTCCCGTATGCGAAAATATGATTGTGGAACTAGGGATACAACAAGTAGGGCGGGGCACGAGAAACCTTGTCTGAATATGGGGGGACCATCCTCCAAGGCTAAATACTCGTAATCGACCGATAGTGAACTAGTACCGTGAGGGAAAGGCGAAAAGAACCCCGGAAGGGGAGTGAAATAGAACCTGAAACCGCATGCATACAAACAGTGGGAGCCGACTTGTTCGGTGACTGCGTACCTTTTGTATAATGGGTCAGCGACTTACATTCAGTAGCAAGCTTAACCGCATAGGGGAGGCGTAGCGAAAGCGAGTCTTAATAGGGCGTCTAGTTGCTGGGTGTAGACCCGAAACCAAGTGATCTATCCATGGCCAGGATGAAGGTGTGGTAACACATACTGGAGGTCCGAACCCACTAATGTTGAAAAATTAGGGGATGAGCTGTGGATAGGGGTGAAAGGCTAAACAAACTTGGAAATAGCTGGTTCTCTCCGAAAACTATTTAGGTAGTGCCTCATGTATCACTCTCGGGGGTAGAGCACTGTTATGGCTAGGGGCCTATTGCTGGTTACCAAACCATTGCAAACTCCGAATACCGAGAAGTGCGAGCATGGGAGACAGACAGCGGGTGCTAACGTCCGTTGTCGAGAGGGAAACAACCCAGACCGTCGATTAAGGTCCCCAAGACACAGTTAAGTGGTAAACGAAGTGGGAAGGCTAAAACAGTCAGGAGGTTGGCTTAGAAGCAGCCATCCTTTAAAGAAAGCGTAATAGCTCACTGATCGAGTCGTCCTGCGCGGAAGATGTAACGGGGCTCAAACTGTGCACCGAAATCACGGATATGTCTTAGACATATGGTAGGAGAGCGTTCTGTAAGCCTGCGAAGGTAACTTGAGAAGGTTGCTGGAGGTATCAGAAGTGCGAATGCTGACATGAGTAGCGATAAAGGGAGTGAAAGGCTCCCTCGCCGAAAGCCCCAGGTTTCCTGCGCAACGTTCATCGGCGCAGGGTGAGTCGGCCCCTAAGGCGAGGCAGAAATGCGTAGTCGATGGGAAACAGGTTAATATTCCTGTACCTCAATATAATGCGATGTGGGGACGGAGAAGGTTAGGCAATCCGGGTGTTGGATGTCCCGGTTCAAGCGTGTAGGCTGGTCTTTTAGGCAAATCCGGAAGACTAAGGCTGAGGCGTGATGACGATTGTCCATGTGACGAGAAGTTGTTGATACCAAGCTTCCAAGAAAAGCCACTAAGCTTCAGTTATATTGGGACCGTACCGCAAACCGACACAGGTGGGCAGGATGAGAATTCTAAGGCGCTTGAGAGAACTCGGGTGAAGGAACTCGGCAAATTAGCACCGTAACTTCGGGAGAAGGTGCGCCTCTATTAGGTGAAAAGACTTGCTCTTGGAGCCGAAGGAGGTTGCAGTGAAAAGGTGGCTGCGACTGTTTAATAAAAACACAGCACTCTGCTAACACGAAAGTGGACGTATAGAGTGTGACGCCTGCCCGGTGCTGGAAGATTAAATGATGGGGTGAGAGCTCTTGATTGAAGTCCCAGTAAACGGCGGCCGTAACTATAACGGTCCTAAGGTAGCGAAATTCCTTGTCGGGTAAGTTCCGACCTGCACGAATGGCGTAACGATGGCCACACTGTCTCCACCCGGGACTCAGCGAAGTTGAAATGGTTGTGAAGATGCAATCTACCCGCGGCTAGACGGAAAGACCCCATGAACCTTTACTGTAGCTTTGCATTGGACTCTGATAATGCTTGTGTAGGATAGCTGGGAGGCTTTGAAGCGTGGACGCTAGTTCACGTGGAGCCGACCTTGAAATACCAGCCTGGTGTTATTGGGGTTCTAACCTGGATCCATAATCTGGATTAGGGACCGTGCATGGTAGGCAGTTTGACTGGGGCGGTCTCCTCCCAAATTGTAACGGAGGAGTACGAAGGTATCCTAGGTACGGTCGGACATCGTACTGATAGTGCAATGGCAAAAGGATGCTTAACTGCGAGACTGACAAGTCGAGCAGGTACGAAAGTAGGTCATAGTGATCCGGTGGTTCTGTATGGAAGGGCCATCGCTCAACGGATAAAAGGTACTCTGGGGATAACAGGCTGATTCCTCCCAAGAGTTCATATCGACGGGGGAGTTTGGCACCTCGATGTCGGCTCATCACATCCTGGGGCTGTAGCCGGTCCCAAGGGTATGGCTGTTCGCCATTTAAAGTGGTACGTGAGCTGGGTTTAAAACGTCGTGAGACAGTTTGGTCCCTATCTGCCGTGGGCGTTGGAAATTTGAAGGGGGCTGCTCCTAGTACGAGAGGACCGGAGTGGACGAACCTCTGGTGTACCGGTTGTTTCGCCAGAAGCATTGCCGGGTAGCTAAGTTCGGAAGAGATAACCGCTGAAAGCATCTAAGCGGGAAACTCGCCTTAAGATTAGATTTCCCTGGGAGTTTAACTCCCCTAAAGGGTCGTTCGAGACCAGGACGTTGATAGGCTGGGTGTGGAAGTGCAGTAATGCATTAAGCTAACCAGTACTAATTGCCCGTGAGGCTTGATCCTATAACATTAAGTGGTCGAGTCGTGCAAAATTACTAAGTGCTTGTAAAAATACAACAAAACGTATAAACTACTTCTTCCAGATTACCGTTGAATGTGTAAACATTCAACAAACGAACGCAGTAATAAGCACATTGCTTATTACCACCAGTTCGTCTGACGACCATAGCAAGTTGGTCCCACTCCTTCCCATCCCGAACAGGACAGTGAAACGACTTCGCGCCGATGATAGTGTGGTTCGCCCATGTGAAAGTAGGTCATCGTCAGACTCATTACAATAAAAAGCCCTCAGAGTTACTCTGAGGGCTTTTTTATTGCCATTTTATCAAGGGTTAAGGATTCAGGGTGTGGTTGCTGCTTTTGGGGGTTAGCTTGCTGGCGGATCTACTTCCGGGTTGCTGCGGGCTTCGGCTAGGCGCTGCAGGACATTGGGTTTGCTTTGTAACAGGCTGCTGTCTGGGGCTTTGCCGAAATAGCTTTTCCAGGCGTTGAGCAGCAGCTCATTGGTCAGCTCATTAGAGCGCCCTTCGTATTTGCAGATATCCTGGCAGCGCAATAACAGATCTCGTGGTTCACAGCCGCGCAGTATTTTTCCTTCGGCTTCGTAGAGCTTGAAGAGAAAATCCAGGCTGCGGTCGTTAAACTTGATGTCGTTTTTTTGGCAGAACATCCGGAAAATTTTGCCATAGGTTGCTTTGCTGGGCGGTTGAATTAATAAGCGGTATCCCATACGGCGTAAAAACGCATCATCGACCAGGTCTTCGGGTTGCAGATTGGTGGCGAAGATCAGCATTTGTTCAAACGGTACGGAGATTTTTTTACCGGTATGCAGGGTGAGGTAATCGATTTTTCCTTCCAGCGGGGTAATCCAGCGGTTGAGCATATCCGAGGGGTCAACCCGTTGGCGTCCAAAGTCATCAATCAGCAAGGTGCCGCAGTTGGACTTCATCTGGAAGGGGGCTTCATAGAAGTTAACCGATTCGCTGTACATCAGGTCCATGGTTTCAATAGTCATTTCACCGCCGACGATAACCATGGGGCGTTTGATTTTTATCCAGCGCTCATCAAAATATTCCCGGCTTTCGGCCTGATCTACCGGGTGGTGAATATATTGATCGAATACCTTGATAATCTGACCATCGATTTCAATGGCATAGGGGATCCAGATGTTACCGTGCAAGGCATTGTGTAAAGCTGCGGCGACCGTGGTTTTGCCATTGCCGGCAGGGCCGGTCAGAAAAAGACTGCGACGTGAGCTGGCGACCAGGCCGAGAATCTGGATTGCGTCATCCGATAATACAATATGTGATAACGCTTGTTTAACCGCTTCTGGGGTGACTTGTGATTCGGCCTGGCTTTGCTGTTCTATCATGGTGTTATATTCTTGCAGGCGGACGGGAGCCGGGCCGATATAGCCATTTAAGGTCATCAGTTTTTGTGCCCGCTGCCAGCCATGTTCGAGCAAGGTATAACGGTTGTTGCCAAAGTTTAATTGTCCACGATTTTCTATCATATTTTCGTGGTATAGCTCATAGAGCAGGCTATCAATCACGGACATGGGAAGTTTCATGGTTTCTGCGACACGCTCGGTGGTGCATTGTGGATCGGCATAAACCACTTTGAGGGCCAGATCCATCAGGAAGCCTTTATCCAGATTGGTGGCTTCCATGTTTTTTATCGGCAGCGGGCGAAAAGGGTCTTGGTCGTTATTGGGCACAGTCATTCTCCGCGAAAGGCATGGGGTTAATTAAAATTGGCGCATAATCTTGACTCCCCAACTGCCCATTCTAAGTTCGCGCCGCCATAATTGTGTTTGTCCCTGGTTGGTTTGCAGGTTGACAGCTTGGGAACGTGGGAAACTGTAGGCATCATAGTAGCCGACCAGATCCCAGGCGGTATTGGTCAGGCGGTAACCCAGTTCGGCATTAAAGTTAAGTGTGGTATTAAGCTTGATTTCCGGATTATTCTGGTAGCCTGCTTGCTTTAAATGTGCATCTTCGGTGGCATCAACATCAAAGCGAACGCTGGCGCCGCCATGAAAACCGGGCTTTTTATGATCATAATCAAACCCGAGACGCATATAGTAGATATCATATTCATCCTTATAATCACCACCGTTGATAGCGAAATTGCTAATGGTGCGTTCCCAGGTTTCCCAGCCAACGCCAAGAATATAATCCATATTCCCTTCCATGAACTCATAACGAATCAATGCCTGGGCTTCGTGTGCCATACCATAGAAGGTGGAATCCCTGGCTTGGGCTTCGCCGTTGGGTATAACGGGCTGATATTCCGGTTGTGAGGCATAGAACCTGCCGCGGTAGGCTAGCAATGGCCAGCCTTGAGGGGCTTGTTCCTGGGTCAGGTTCAGATTGAATGTCATTCTGGCCCCATTATTTTTTTGTTCTTTGTCTCGATTTTCATCGTATTCACGCCAGCTCATGTATTCAATACCGACGCCGGCTTCGACTTCGGCCCAGGCTGGGGTTAACGTGCTGCTGAGAATAATTAGTGAAGTTAAGGCAAGTGTATTCTTCATGATTCAGTCCTTATATCCCAGTTAAGACAGTGACAGCCCGCGTGGTGATTATTCTAGCTCAGCTGAGGCCTGATGTATGCCCCCATTTTCGTTTTTTACGTGTTAGCATTGTTGAATGAAAACCGAAGTTGATAAATTATTAAACCAGCATGCGGGTTTGACGCATTCACAATCGATGAAAGTGGTTTCTCATGTCCAGCGTGAGCAGGGAGACTGGTCGATCAATACCTTGATGATTGATGGCTACGATGTGCCTTTTATTTATAAGCGTAAAAAACGTTATCGCTGCTTGAAAGGGGCCAGAGTGAATTTGACGTATTATCCTGCGATCCAGCAAGTGGCTGGCATGGAGATGGAGATTATGACGGTTGTACGTATTAAAATTACATAAGGAGATCAGATGAAGTATTTGCATACCATGGTAAGAGTAAGTGATTTGGAAAAATCCCTGGACTTCTATTGTAATAAGCTGGGGTTACAGGAAATTCGTCGTCGTGATAGTGAACGCGGACGTTTTACGCTGGTTTTTCTGGCGGCACCGGGGGATGAGGAGGCTCAGCTGGAGTTAACCTATAACTGGGATCCAGAAGAATATAGTGGTGGACGAAATTTTGGCCATCTGGCGTATCGAGTAGAGGATATTTATCAGGTCTGTCAGCGCTTGATGGACATGGGGGTGGTGATTAACCGTCCCCCGCGTGATGGTTATATGGCATTTGTACGATCACCGGATGGTATTTCGGTTGAATTATTACAATCCGGTGAGCCGTTACCCCCCGCGTCACCCTGGACCGAGATGCAAAATAGCGGCAGCTGGTAAGTGCTTTTTGTTTGGCTTTGCTGTGACGGTAAATGCCCATTTTTTAGAGGTGGTTTTTGGGGTTTTACCGTTTGTATTGATGCAGATCAATAATTGTTATTGTTTGCCAAGTATTTTATGCGCTAAGAGTAGGGTTGCGGTATGATTAGGGCGCTGAGAGGAAATTTCTCGGTAGAGACAGTGTTATGCTGAGAGCTGTTTAGTGTAAGTCTTGAGTTTCACTTAAACAGTAATACAAAAACCATCTTCTCAGTGGTTTTATGCTGTCCTTTTGTTCTTTGAAACAGCCCCATCAGAGGGCTAAGTAAGTGCAATACATACAGATAGTATCTGAATAATATTCGATTTGTTGATCTTCATTTTGCCCCCTTTAAGCGATAAAGACGACCAGAATGCACTTAACCGGTTACAGATAAGTGCATTCTTTGGTTTTTAGCGCCAGGGCTGGCAGGATTGTGTGCTCAACAGGTCATTAAAGGATCAGGAATAGTTGGGGGATAGATATGAGCAATAGCAATAGCGCACCGGTTGCCGTGAATGATGTATTAACGGTAAGAACCGGGGTTGAACGATTGATTTCTGCAATTGATTTGATGGGTGGAGACAGTGTCGGCCCGGATAATGATTATGATAACGATTCTGTGGCATTTGCCAATATCACGATTACTCGAGCACCATCGGCACAGCAAGGCTGGTTGACCAATGATGGCCAGCGTCTGGCAACAGGATCGATTGTGCCCAGTAATGACCTGATTGTGGGGAATTTCCGTTTTGTACCGGCATCTAATTTTACCGGTAGCAGTGAGTTTCGTTATCGCGTCAGTGATGGCGCCTTAACAAGTAATGAGGCACGGGTGACGCTGAATGTACTGCAGCGCGCCGCCGATGATTTTTCTGCGGATGTGAACACCCAAGGACATGTAAGCGTGAATGGCAGCATTTCTGCTGAAATTGAACGTCCCCAGGATGTAGACTGGCTGTCGGTGACTATGCAACGCGGGGTGCGCTATCAGATTGATGTAGAGGGCAGTCGTACCGGAGGTGGCACATTGCGCGATCCATCGCTGGTTGGGGTTTATGACGCCTCGGGGCGCTTGATCAATAATACCCGTGATGATGATAGTGGTGACGGTCAAAATGCACAGTTAAGTTTTGTCGCCAGCAGTAGCGGAACCCATTTTATTGCGGCCTCGGGTTTTGGTCTGTATACCGGTAGTTATCAGGTGTCGGTAAGTGGTGATCAGTCAGGTGCTGTGCCGTCGGTGGTGACGCCTGTGGTAACCGCGCCGGTGGTGGTGCCCAGCGTGCCCAAGGTGAGTGAGCCAACGGTTAACGATGATTATGCGGCAGATCGCTCGACTAGCGGGCGCTTGCAGGTTAATCAATCGGTTAGCGGCCAGATAGAGCAGGGTAAAGATAGTGACTGGTTTGCGGTGACACTGGAAGCAGGGCATCGCTATCAGATTGATCTTGAAGGAAAGCCTACCGATCAGGGTAGTGTCAGAGATACTTTTTTGCGGGGTATTTATGATGCGAATGGCAAGATGATTACGGGTACCTCCGATGATGACGGGGGGATCAGTGTCAATTCCCAGGTGGTGTTTACCGCCGATAAGAGTGCAACCTATTATATTTCTGCGGGAGCCTATGGCAGCTATACCGGAAGTTATAGCTTAAGTATTGAGGAGCAGGAACAACCTGCCTCAGGTGCGGATATTGCAGATAATGCCGATACATCGGGTCGGGTTGAGGTGAATGGCTACGCGAATGGTGATATTGAGCGCAGCCATGATATTGACTGGTTTGCGATTAATTTGCGGGCGGGTGAGCGTTATCAGATTGATCTGGAAGGTTCGGCAAGCGGTCAGGGAACGCTGTCAGATCCTTATTTTAACGGGATTTTTGATTCGCAGAGTCGTTTGATTCGTGGCACCAGCAATGATGATGGCGGTATCGGGCGTAATGCCCAGCTGGAGTTTGTTGCCGAACATGATGGACTGTATTTTATGTCGGCGTCGGCTTACGGTAATCATACCGGAAGTTATCGCCTGGGCGTGGCGGATGACGAGCTTCCCGCGGCAGAAGAAATTCTCAGTTCGCAGCCGTCCCTGGATAATTTGTTGGGGGCGATGTTAAACCCTAACACTGCAGTATCTAATGGTGGCGATAGCACAGCTTCGGTGATAGAAGAATATCAGGCGTTGATACGCGCATTGGAACCTAGCGCAATTTAAGCGGCGTTTAAATACAAAAAAGGCTTCTGCTCACAGAAGCCTTTTTTCGTTTTTAGGTGTAAATGTGTTACACGCTAAATTCGGTTAACCACATATCATGTTGGTTGCAAAAGCTGGTGGCATAGGCCTTACCCTTGTAACCCGCCGGCAGCTCAAAGCTGGACTCGGGGCTGTCACTGGGGGTAAAGGTTTTGCCACCAATTTCTGTACCGTCTTGCAGCACAATAGTATGGCGTACAATGAAATGCTCTTCAGACATACCGTGTACGGTCTGTACGCTGACTTTATTGCCTTCAACTTTTACTTTTGGTGCGTGGCTGCCGGCCTTGCCTTTCCATTTGCCTTCCTGTTCGGCGGTGTAAATCACCCCCGGGAATGCCATAGTCGTGGCTTTTTCGCTGGCCATGACGCTACCTGCAGTCCCTAACGCCGCAACAGAGGCACTTGCAACCGCACTGGTTTTTAAAAAATTACGACGACTCATATCAGCCATATCAACTCCCTGTGTAAAATGTTAGTGTTTTATTAGATTAGTCTGAAAAACCTGTTGGCTTTCCAAGCTAACCCAAGATAATACAAGCCGCTTATGTTTTATACAAACCCGATTGAAAAAGGGTTATTTTAAAGGTGCGTTGACAGCAAGAATATGGTGATTGAGTATGTTGAATTTTCCCTGCCTGAGGATCAGGCGCAGCGTGTGTTTCATGGTCGCGGTAAGACATTTCCGGGCTGGGAGCATGTAACCATTGACTGGCTGCCCCCGGTGGCACTGATCAGCTTATATGCCGAGATTCCGGCTGCTGAATTACAACGATTAGCCAAACGGCTGATGCAGAAACTGCCAGACTGTCGTTCGCTGCAGGTGCGTTATCGCTATTTGCCTAAATCGCCGTATCAATTGCTGGCCGGTGAAGTGGTTGAGCAAACGGTGGTGAATGAGGCTGGATTGCGTTATCAGTTGGAGCTGGGTAAGGCGCAGAATACCGGTTTGTTTCTCGATATGCGCCATGGCCGGGACTGGCTGCGTCGGCATGCGGCGGGTAAGCGGGTATTGAATCTGTTTGCCTATACCTGTGCGTTTTCGGTAGCGGCGCTGGCCGGAGGTGCCGAGCGTGTGGTCAATGTGGATATGCAAAGCCGTGCCTTGAGCCGGGGGCGAGAAAATCACCGGCTAAACCAGCAGGCGCTGGAACGGGTACAGTTTGCGGCGTTGGATATTTTTAGATCCTGGGGGCGGATCAAAAAGCCGGGGCCTTATGATTTGCTGGTGTGCGATCCCCCTCCTTATCAGCGTGGCAGTGTGGATATCGCGCGTGATTACAAAAAAATTGTGCAACGTCTTACTCAGCTGTTGAAGCCGGGAGGACTGGCGATGTTGTGTTTGAACTCCCCCGAGCATGATGCCATGTTTTTACAGCAGCTGGTGGCACAGTTTTGTCCGGCCTGTCGCTTGCTGGAACGATTGCCTGCACCCCAAGGATTTAACGAGCTTGATCCCGAGCAGGGATTGAAGATTTTGATTTTTCAACTGCCATAACGGCAGAGTAAAGGATGTCTATGATTGAAGGAAATATCAGTAAAATGACGATTGAGCCGGGGGCTCAGGCACACTATTATTTGCGTTTGTCGGATCAACGTCTGCCGTTGAATGATTGTCTAGGAAAAACCATTACGTTTCGCTTTAGCGGTGTGATTAACTGTGTGAACTGTGGTCGTCAGACCAAAAAAAGTTATAGTCAGGGGCATTGTTATCCCTGCAGTAAAAAACTGGCCTCGTGTGATCTGTGCATTATGAAGCCGGAAACCTGTCACTATGAGCAGGGCACCTGTCGTGAGCCGGACTGGGGGTTGCAGCATTGTTTTCAGCCACATTTTGTCTATCTGGCAAACAGCTCGGGGATTAAAGTGGGCATTACCCGTCATTCACAGGTACCCACCCGTTGGCTGGATCAGGGTGCCGGGCAGGCGCTGCCGATTTATCGGGTCGCCAGTCGTTATATTTCCGGTCTGGTAGAGGAGGCATTAAAGGCTTACGTTAATGATAAAACCGATTGGCGTAAAATGTTGAAATTTGAAGCCGAAGCTCAGGATCTGCTAGCGGTCAGAGATGAATTGCTGGCCAAAAGTGAGACCTTGGAGCTGCAGATGAAACAGCGTTTTGGTGATGATGCGATTACCCGCTTGCCGGAACAGGCAGTGGTTGAGTTTCATTACCCGGTAACCCAATATCCGAGCAAGGTGTCATCCATAGGTTTTGATAAAACGCCGGAAATCAGTGGAGTGCTGACCGGCATTAAAGGACAATACCTGATGTTGGATAATCAGGTGCTGAATATGCGTAAGCATAGCGGCTATTATGTGCAGTTTGAAGTAATTGATTAATGGGGGGAGTGATGGAGTTTGATACGGTAGCGTTGCAAACGCAAATGACGGAAATGATGCTGACTTATGGCTCACGCCTGATCGGCGCGCTGGTGCTGGCGATCATAGGCTTTTGGGTGATCAAGGGAATTAATCGTGGGGTGATCGGGGTATTGGATAAAAAGCATATTGATCCGTCGTTAAAGCCTTTTTTGATCAGCATTATCGATGTGCTGTTAAAAGTGGTGCTGGGGGTCAGTGTACTGAGTATGCTGGGTCTGGAAATGACCTCATTTATCGCGGTATTGGGGGCGGCTGGTCTGGCCGTGGGGATGGCCTTATCCGGCACCTTACAGAACTTTGCCGGCGGGGTGATGATTCTGCTTTTCAAGCCATTTAAGGTGGGGGATTTTGTTGAAGCACAAGGTCATGCCGGGGTGGTGCGTGAAATTCAGATTTTTAACACCATTTTAAAAACCGGTGACAATAAAACCATTATTATTCCTAACGGCGGTTTATCTACTTCTTCTATGGTGAACTATTCTACCGAAGCGCGCCGTCGGGTGGATTGGGTATTTGGTATTGCCTATGGAGATGATGTGGATCAGGCGCGTGCGGTGATGAAGCGTTTATGTGATGAAGATGAGCGGATTTTAAAAGATCCCGAGGTCATGATTGTGGTGTCGGCCTTAGCCGATAGTTCGGTGAACTTTACCGTCAGAGCCTGGGTGGAGGCGGCTGACTATTGGCCGGTACATTTTGCTATGAATGAAAAAATCTACAAAACCTTTGGACAGGAAGGTCTGAATATCCCGTTCCCGCAAATGGATGTGCATTTGCATAAGATCGATCAGTAATCCTTTTTATGGTTCACAAATAAGCCGGCGATGCCGGCTTATTTGTTGCTGGCGCTTGAATCCTTGGCGGTTTGCCAATAAGCTTCGCTCCTTTTAAGTTTTTGATTGCCTGGCCGATGAAAGAAAATTGTTTTGCCTTAACCCGTTTGGTGTTGATTGATTCCCTAAGTCCGGAACGGATTGTTGAATTACCGGTGGACGGTGGTGCGGTGTTAACATGAGTATGGTCGTAAGGTTGAGACCTATACCGATACGCTTGCACTTGATGGTCAAGATCGTCAAGTAAAATATATTGGCCATTGGCCGAAAGTGGCTCTTCTTTACCAAACTAAAGATACAAATTTATCTGGTGCGTGGGACGCTAAAGCTCGTCAGTGGGTTGCACTAGACTCGGGCGAATATCGCTCGTCCATCATGCAAGGTATTAAAATTGCTAAGAAGCAAGCCTCAATTGATGTTATGCAGTTACCTATTACGGCTCCGGAGGCAGCACAATGAAATTAGTTAAGAACACGTTGTTAACCGCAATTGCTGTCGGTGCTTTTACTTTATCTGGTGCGGTATATTCGCAGGATGATAAAGCTGTTTCTTTGGACCAGTTATTACAAATGGTTAAAGATAGTAAAATTGGTGAAACTAAAGGCCAGCGTCTACGCGAAGCTGAGTTCCGCAAAGATAAATCGGCACAATCCAAACTTGCTGGTGCCAATAACACCAAGAAAGAGGAAGAAGCTCGTTCGGCTCGTTTAGAAGCTACTTATAAAGAACAAGAAGTGCTACTACAGCAAAAACGTAAGCAACTCGACGAGCGTTTAGGTTCGTTGAAAGAATTGTTTGGTCATCTTACCTCTGCCGCTGGTGATTTACGTTCTAATATTGATAACTCAATTGTCAGTGCACAATTACCTGGTCGTTCAGATTTTTTACGTGATTTAATCGAAAAGATGAACAGCGAAACAAAACTTCCTTCTTCTGAAGAAATTGAACGCTTATGGTATGAGTTGCAACGTGAAACTATTGAATCAGGCAAGATTGATGAAATTTTAGCGCTGAAGTTGCAGATTCCTCTGGTAATAAATCACAACGCACTGTAGTTCGTATTGGTAACTATAACTTGGTATCGGATGGTAAATACTTAGAATTCGATAAGAAAAGTGGCACGCTCAATGAGCTTGCACGTCAGCCAAAAGGCGATTCTGCACTTACTCTACAAAATGCATCATCTGGTTTCGTTAAGGTTGGCATAGACCCTACTGGGCCATTCGGTGGCGATTTGCTTAAAGCATTGATTAATAGCCCAGATTTACAAGAGCGTTGGCATCAAGGTGGTGGAGTAGGTTATGTGATCTCTGCTGTTGGTGGCGTTGCATTGTTAATTGCGTTGTGGCGTTTAATTATACTTGGCGGTATTGCTGGAAAAGTAAATGCTCAGTTAAAAGCTAAAAAAGCGAAAACTAACAATCCACTAGGTCGTGTACTTAAGGTTGCAGAAGATAATCCAAACATTGATGTTGAATCTCTTGAGCTTAAGTTGGAAGAGGCAATTATCAAAGAGAAGCCCGGCATCGAAAGTATGCCGGACTTCATTGAAAATTATCTCTATGGTTGCTCCGCCTAGGTCTTTTAGGTACTGTGACGGGCATGATCGTTGTATCTCCAAGCGATTACTATCTACGGTGCAGGTGATCCAAAAGCAATGGCTGGTGGTATCTCTGGTGCGTTGGTAACTACGGTACTTGGTTTGATCGTGGCTATCCCAACAGTATTAATTCATACCTTCTTGAATAGTAAAGCACAGCGTGTGGCTCATATATTAGATGAGCAAGCCGCAGGCTTAATTGCTGAAAAAGCAGAGCGTTAATTAGGAGACAACTTATGGTGTCCTTACTTGAGGCGCTTGCTGATATCCAATCGTTTGTGGATAAAGGTGGCCTGATTCTGAAGTGGATCGCAGCGCTAACTTTTATTATGTGGACGTTAATGTTCGAGCGTTTATGGTTCTATAAGGGTGCTTTGAACGGCTTGGTAAATGCCTCTCTTCATAGTTGGGAGGCTCGTACTGAACGCCGTTCATGGAATGCCTGTCAGATCCGTTACGTAACGGTTTCACGTGTTACTGAAATTGTGATTCGAGCTAATTTAGACCTGTTGGGCACAATGGTCGCCTTGTGTCTGTTACTTGGTTTGCTTGGTACAGTAACCGGTATGATCGAAGTGTTTAATGTTCTCGCGGTTACCGGTGGTGGGCGCATGCTAAGTCCATGGCCTCTGGCGTATCGCGCGCAACTATCCCTACTATGGCAGGTATGGTTGCAGCATTATCCGGTGTGTTTGGAACAACGATCATTAATCGTATCGCAGAACGCGACAATTGCTAGAAGATCATTTGACGATGGATCATTATTCCATCATTAGATGACTCTAATAAGAGAGTAGTCATGAGTAGGAAAAGCGCAAAAGCTGATGAAGAAGCTGGGTGAATCGATTTAACCCCAATGCTTGTCGGTTTTATCATGTTGATCTTTTTCATCGTAACGGCCTCTTTTGTTAAAGAGCCGGGCGTTGATATTGATCGTCCAGACGCAACCACATCGGAAGCCGTCAAAACGCCAATATTAATTGCAATCAACGCCGAAGATGAAGTGTGGATAAATAAGAATGAAATTGATATGCGCCAAGTTAAAGGGCAATACAGGTTCTTCTTTTTCAGATACACCAAAAGGTAAAATTGTTATTCAAGCCGATAAAATCTAACATAAAACACTAACCGAAGTAGCTCAGGCTGCAAGGGACGCGGGTGCTGGTGAAATTTCTGTAGCAACGGGGGAGAAGTAGACTGATATGAATATCGTGAGACTATTTTCTTCGTTTGTTCCAGCTGTGGTTGTCACTCTATCGTTATTATTGTTAATGCAATTCTGGCTTATCGAAAGTAATATGCGTGAACCAGAAGACGTTGTGGAGTTTAAAATCCCAGAAATTACCATGCCAGAACGTGAGATTACCGCTGAGTTTGGATATGTTGAAACCAAACAAACCCGATGAGCCTGATGAGCCACCTCCAGAGTTACCTGAACCAGATTTTGATACGCCGAATCTTGATTCTAAGATTTCTTTTTCTCCGCAAGTAGGTGGAGTAAAAGTTAGTATTGCTGGTATTGGCGGATTTGGTGGTGATGGTGATTATTTGCCTATCGTTAAAGTGGCACCTAAATATCCAAGTCGAGCAATGTCTCGAGGCATAAGTGGTTACTGTACGGTCGAATACACCGTTACGAAGACCGGTGAAACAGCAAATATTCAGGTGGTTGATTGTCCTGATACCGTGTTTGCTAGCTCTTCGGTTAAAGCCGCAGAAAAATTTAAATATAAGCCAAAAGTTATTGACGGTGAGGCAATTGAAGTGCCTGGCGTGCGTAACAAATTTACTTTCCAATTGGCTGATGAATAGTAGGTAGAATTATGAGCATAGTTAAACGGCTACATACACCGATTCTTTCTACGGTAACGCTTGTTTTCGTATTTGCATTTCCCGTGTTTGTTGATCAGGTGGCAAAGAGATTTAATGTGTCCACTGCACTGGTTAATTCCGCAAATGCAGCAAAGCAAGAAACACGTAAGTTGTTTAGTTGAGCGAAAAAATATTTAAAAGTTTAGCGAAGGTTGCTGAATATGCGTCTCCTGAGGAAGGTTCTGGTAAAGAGCCAAACTTAAAAGCTGCACTTGATGAACTTAAAAAAATTGAAAAGCGTTGTGAGGATTGTAATAAATACGAGTGTTCACAGATATATAATTATTTCGCGTGGATTAGTTACACTTTAGAAGATACTGATAATGCAATTAAGTACTATAAAAAAGTAGTTGAACAGTCGCCAGATATTCCTATTGGGCTTGAATTATACGCACTTAAATATATATCGCAGCTATCTTTTACCATTGATAAGTTAGATGACTTGATTATTTATTTAGATAAATATATTGCCTTGGCTGAAGAAGTCGGGGCTGACATCTACCAATTACGTGCTTCGATTTGTTACCAAAAAAGATGATAAAGAGTGTTCTTTACGTGATATTAATAAAGCGATTGGTATGGTTGAAGGTCGAGATAAGATTGCAAATGAGCAATGGTATTCATTGCAAAATGCACTTTATTTAGAAAAAGAAGACTATAAAATATCAGTAAAGATTTTAGAGAAGATGGTAGTTAATTTCCTAAAAAATCTTATTGGTTACAGTTAGCTAGTGTTTATGTGTTAGGTCGTGATAAAGATCAAATGCAAGCTACAGATGCAATTTATGTCATGGGTGGATTGGAAAAATCCCAAGAACTGATGAATCTTGCTTATATGTATTTGGGCGAGGGCGCTCCTTATAATGCAGCTATTATTATCGAAAAAGGTATGAAAGCTAAAAAAATCGAGCGTTCAGATAAAAACCTTGATGTGTTGGCAATTGTATTGAGTCAAGCTAAAAATTATGACAAAGTTATGCCTGTACTTATTGAGCGTGTGGTGATCGTTTTAATTCCGGAGATGCATACAGCAGGATTAGTTAGTACGTACCTTGATTTAGATATGAATAAAGAGGTTGACGCTGGATTGACCGCTATTAAAAAGGGAAATGCTAAAAATTCAGGTGAAATATATACCAATTCTGGGTATTGCCTATATGGAGTTAAAGAAGTTTGACGATGCCATTGAGGTTTTCACAAAAGCACTTAAATCGCCTAAGCATAAGCAGTTTGCTAATAGTTGGTTGAAGTACGCTAAGAGTGAAAAGAAGCGTGCTGAGGCTTTGAAATCTGCATTAAACGGATAGTTTTTACGTTATACAATCTATAACAAACAATCGTCCAATAAAAAAAGAGAGCTTAGGCTCTCTTTTTTATTGGACGAAATTAAGTGGCTACACTAGGACTTATGCATATGAGAGCGAAGTATTTATCGGTCAAGACTGGCTAGAATCAAAAAAGCCCCAGCACAATTAATTTAGTTGGGGCTTTGGTTTATTAGAGCAACTACATGTATTAATTACTATTGTTAATCAAAAATAGTTTAATTAAAACGTCAATTTTATTCGTTAAATAACTACAGATGATCAAGTTGTGATAAATCGCGTACGGCGCCTTGATCTGCACTTGTGGCGAGCAGCGCGTATGCTTTGAGAGCTGCAGACACTTTACGTGGGCGTACTTCAGCGGTTTCCAACCCAAGATATCTTGTTTGTCTCTTCGGCTTTGAAGCTCTTTATCACTGATGAGTACATTGATACTACGATTTGGTATGTTCATTTTAATTTTGTCGCCTTCTTCAACCAAAGCAATAGCTCCGCCTTCGGCAGCTTCTGGCGAAACATGTCCAATTGACAAACCCGATGTGCCTCCTGAAAAACGCCCATCAGTAAGTAATGCACAATCTTTGCCCAGACCTTTGGATTTAAGATAACTGGTAGGATAAAGCATCTCCTGCATCCCAGGACCGCCTCTAGGACCTTCATAGCGGATAATAACCACATCACCTTTTTCAATCTGATCAGTTAAAATAGCCTCAACAGCTTCCTCCTGACTTTCGTAAATTCTGGCCTTACCAGTGAAAACCAGAATTGATTCATCTACTCCAGCGGTCTTTACCACACAACCATCCACTGCAATATTGCCATACAAAACAGCCAAACCACCATCCAGACTATAGGCATTTTCTTTAGTACGGATACAACCGGATTTTCGATCTAAATCCAGATCCCAATATTTGTTCTGACTAAATGCGTTTTGGGTCGGAATACCTCCAGGAGCCGCCTGAAACATTGTCTGAACTGTTTCGTCATTGCTGACACTAATATCATATTTTTTGATAGCTTCTTTTAGCGAGTCACTATGAACCATTCTGGTCTCATCATTGAGCAAACCAGCACGATATAGCTCACCCAAAATAGCCATTACACCACCAGCTCGATGAACATCTTCCATATGATAAGTTTGAATACTCGGAGCCACTTTACACAAATGTGGTATCTGGCGAGATAAACGATCAATATCCTCCATTGTAAAATCAACTTCTGCTTCCTGAGCTGCCGCCAATAAATGTAAAATGGTATTGGTTGACCCACCCATAGCAATATCCAGACTCATGGCATTTTCAAATGCCTGGAAAGTCGCAATATTGCTTCGGGGTAATACAGTTTCATCATCTTGTTCATAATAACGTTTGGTCATATCCACAATGGTTCTGGCAGCCTGTAAAAATAACTCTTTTCTAGCTGCATGAGTTGCCAGCAAGGAACCATTACCAGGTAACGACAGACCTAGAGCTTCGGTTAGACAATTCATAGAATTAGCAGTAAACATACCCGAACAGGAACCACAGGTTGGACAGGCAGAGCGTTCCATAATATCACTATCTTCATCACTGACTTTATCATCAACAGCTGCAACCATTGCATCAACCAGATCCAGATGAATTTCCTTACCATGCATGACTACCTTGCCCGACTCCATTGGCCCGCCTGATACAAAGATCGTAGGAATATTCAGTCTAAGAGAGGCATTAAGCATTCCCGGAGTAATTTTGTCGCAATTTGAAATACAAATCAAAGCATCAGCACAATGCGCATTACACCATATATTCAACAGAATCAGCAATAATTTCTCTGGAAGGCAAACTATACAGCATCCCATCATGTCCCATGGCGATACCGTCATCCACTGCAATAGTATTGAATTCTTTAGCTACGCCGCCAGCAGCTTCAATTTCGCGTGCAACCATCTGGCCTAAATCTTTTAGATGCACATGACCTGGAACAAACTGGGTAAATGAGTTTGCTATAGCAATAATCGGCTTGTCAAAATCATCATCCTTCATACCTGGTTGCGCGCCATAAAGCGCGTGCTCCAGCCATATTACGGCCACGCCTTGGGTCGTGGTATAGGAACGGTACTTAGGCATGGAAACCCCGGTGCAAATGCATTGCAAAAATAGAGGATTAATTAAGGTTACATAGAATAGCAGATTTACTAAAGCGATTAACTTTGGAAGAGCGGAAAATTAGCAGCTAGTAGAAAAGATTGCGGTAATCATGTCAAAAATTGAGAGTGTTGGATCAATTGCTGTGGATCTTGGCAAAAGGAGAAGCGATGCTTCCATAAATTGATTGTAGTGGATATCTATAAATCACCCAATATAACGGGGTAAAATTTTTCGATTTGTTTGAAGATAAATTCATAACGTTTGTACTGAGGATGATTATTCTCGATGGTGCCAATTGCACGTAAACCACGTTTGCAGGCAGCTTCATGCTTTTCATTGAAACCATTCTGCGCGGTATCGGCAATGAGTACCTGCATCAAGTTGAGGTGTAAGCCGATGTGTTTGGGGTAAACAAAGAGTGCTTCATTAAATACTTGAATAGCATCGAGTAATTTTGCCTCGTACTGCGCAATACCGTTTTTGGTAAGTCCTGAGGCGACAGTTTTACCCTCTTCGCTAATGGCTTCTCCGGTAATCCCATCAATAATTTGTAGAATATCTTTATTGCCTTCATGTCGAGCAGCAAGTGAAAGTAACAGCTCTCTGGTTTTGCCTTCTTCCTTTTGGGCATGTAGCGTACGAGCTAGCTCTAAGCTAGTTTCAACCTGTGGAACACCTAAGTCGTCATACATTTTTTTAGCTTTTACGGCTGATTTTGTTGCATTGGCATCATCACCTTGGCTTAAGTAGAGCTGAGTTTCGACCATTTGTGCTTGTACGGCCGCACGGTTTTTGTGAGTAACGCTTGGTGATCTGTCGAGTAACCTTTGGCCTGCTGTACCATGACTTTGGCTTCAGGTGATGTATCTCCTTTGACTACTTCCCCTACTTTCCTTGCGTAATTAAAATAGTCTTGTTCTGATTCATGGCAAGAACGGTGCCCCATTTAATGGCCTGTTGATGAGATTTTAATGCAGTATCGTCGTCATTATTAATTTCAGCAAGTTGGGCAAGTTTACGGTGCCGCAAAACAGATTTCGGTGAAATTTTAGTCGCACTTTCAATGGAGTGCTGCGCAGCAATCGTGTCTTTTTTCAGAGAATGTATTTCAGAAAGCATATCGTGTGCTTCGATATAACGTTCATCTTCATCTAGAACGGAATTAAGCATCGTTTGCGGAGTCAAACTTGCCTTGCTCTAACAGTGTGCGTCCCATGCCAAGTTTTGCCTGGTACAACGGGCTTTTTACCAAGAATACTTTGATAAACCGTGGCAGCTTCATTTAATTGTTTAAGTAAAAAATGGAGCTGCCTTCATCTTTTAGGGCAGTCCATCGCATATGGCTTCCGGTAAATAATCATCTCGGCATTGCTCTAGTGCTCGGCGATAATCACCGCTAGAAATACTTTTTTAATGTGGAGTGCAATGCTTGGTGGCGAACGATAGCTTTGTTTAAGCGTAATCGGAGAGAGGCTTGGTGTATAGGGTTTAGTGATGTAATCATCGGGCTGGCATTCTAGAGCACCGAGTACCATCTCGCGTGATGACTCACCGGTAATCATG
>CALNXP010000021.1:0-19769 GCA_942490555.1 uncultured beta proteobacterium
TTTAAGCATTTTAACGACCAGTACGGCCACATTCAGGGTGATTACCGCCTGCGTAAAATTGCTCAGGTCATTGAAGGCGCGCTGCCCTCGCGCCGTTGCTTGGCTGCCCGTTATGGCGGTGAGGAGTTTGCGGCCATATTGCCAGGTTGTATCGCCGAGATGCCTACGAGTATCGCGCGCCGATCTGCAAACCCGTCAAGCAGCTGAGTTTTTCCGATCAAGGCTTATCCAATTTAGTGCGGTGAGGCGTCAGCCAGGGTATTGCCTGCGAACACAAACAGCAATTTCGCACCGCCACAGCACTTTTGTGTTCCGCCGATACGGCGCTCTACCGCGCCAAGACTGCCGGCTGCGATGGCGTTAACTGCGGGTAATTCAGCGCCCCAGTTCAGTATGGAGGGCTCGATAGGGCTACTCACTCAGGTTCACTATTTTTAGCGGATACGAGGTAATAGCTGTAGTGCTTGCGATGTAGGCTCAGAATGATGCCGTACATGGGCGCTAAAAAATGGCCCCATTGAATACGTTTATCACCGGTTTTTCGGAAGATTTTGTTGAAAAAGTATTTCATTGAAAACTGCGGGGCATAAAACCAATGTTGGGTGCCACCTGCCAAGCGGCGTCTTCCACCACAATATCCTTGAAGCCCAGGCTTTGCAGGGTTGCGACAAAGTCGTCGATGTTGGCGAAATCTTCCAGTGCCCAGCCATCACACACCTTGCGATAGCAATAGCGGAACAGGCCTGAATACTGTTTAGTTTTGGTGAAACCATCGGCCACCACTAAGCGTGCGCCGGGTTTTAAGGTGCGATAGGTTTCCGTTAAAAATGCTTTTTTATGTTTTCCCTTGTCGTAGCTGCTGCTCAATGGCGTAGGCGCCATCAAAATGATTGTTAGGCGCCAGCTGGCGACTGTAGTCCGTGAGCTGAAAATGCAGTTGTTGTCTTTGTGGGCTATTGGCGCAGCGGGGCTTTGGCTTGTTCGATTTGGTTGGGCACATTACTGATACCGGTGACATGGGTATTGGCGAGATTTTCTACGCAGTAGCGAGCGCAGCTACCGACGCCACAACCCAGATCGATAAGATGGTTCTTGTGTTCAGTGTTGAGCTGCAAGCGCTGTAGTACTTCGCGATTGACTTGCTCCAGCGGCGGTTTCAAATTGAACGGGCTCAGGCCCCAGCGGTAGTAGCCGAAGTGCATGCTGTAGTTGCGGCCCATAGCTCGTAGTCCATGCCGGCTTCAAGCGATAATACCTAATGATGTCTAACGGAGGTTTGCGTGGTTTGCCAGCACTGGGCAAGTCTGTGCTGGCTATTGAGCAGGGCTTGGTCACTGTCGTCTCCTTGCGTGCTGGGCGACTTTCGGTGATTTACAGATTAAGAGTACGCTATTACAGTAATTTCTGTAAAGACAGAAATTACTGTAATTTTTACTGTGCGTTTACCAAGCTCTTTTAGGGGCTGATATTAGTGGCTGATATTAGAGGGCTGATATTAGCGGGCTGGTCGAGATGGCTCTATAGGGTCTAAACCACTGCTTGTTTTTAGTGTACTCTCGGATTATTCGATCGTAAAACCAGGCCGTTAAGGTGATGAACATGCGGTGAATCAATGATGCTAATTAACGCCCTTAATGCAGCGCTATATTCTGTATCGGGGCGAGATGGGTAGCCGTGGGGAGTGAACCCGAACCGTTTCGCAAATACACGCGTTATTGTACTTGGCGCCCGAGTCATTGAACGCGGAACAAATTGCCGAACTGTTATCGGTTGCGCGCTCCAATGTCAGCAACAGTTTGAAAGAACTGCAAAGTTGGGAGCTGGTTAACGTTAGCCATAAGATGTGCGATAGGCGCGATCACTTTACCGTGGTGGGCGATACGTGGGACATCTTTTTCACCATTATCGAGCAGCGTATGCGGCGTGAATTAGACCCGATTATGAGCATGTTGCGGCAGTGTGAGGCGGAGATGATCAACGATAAAGAAACCTCGGCTCATGTGCGAAAAAAAATTACTGAAATGCATGGTTTTTCTCGACGGTATGTTGGCCTGGTATCAACAGATTGCCACCTTGCCGCGCTCGTCTTTGCTGGCATTAATTAAAAATGGGCACAAAAGTGATTCATTTTCACCCAAAAAAAAGACCAAGTAGAAAAATTTTAGTAGAGAGACGGGTATGCAAAAACATATCTACCGTTGGTTAATTGGGCTGGGCATGCTTCATGCCATGGGTGGTATTTTATTGGTTTTTATACTGGATACCCCGCTGGCGAAGCCGTACCTCGATTACCTTGCCCAACACCTTGTCGTGCAGGGTAGTCATCACGCTGGGACGCCTGTGATGCTCGCATTATTTGGCCCAACGGTGGCAAGTTGGGTGCATCTTATTTTGTCTCGGCTGTGTGATTATTACTATACCAGTGGTAAGGCTATGGTTAAGTGGTTGGAGCTTTGCGCTATTTTTGTTTGGTTGTTGTTGGATTCGACTCGGGCTTCTACGGACTTTATTGGCATTGGTACATTAACGGTTTTATGGCCACTGCCTGCCGTTCCCCTTTTGTTGTTATGTTTCAATACGGCATTACTGATTGCGCATATAGCGTGATGCGCGTCATTGCCGCGCCTTGTCTCCCCATTTATGAAAGAAAAGCTTCCATTTTTTGTTGCAGTGCTACCGGCAGGCAGCACTGGCAATGTTTCTGATTGTTTAGGCGTTATGACAGATCAGTGTTACTCGCTCTCAAGCCAGAATTTTATCTTCTTACTTTTCAGTGTTGGGCGCCCAATATATCGTTGATTTATTGGTTGACATGATTCTCGCGCTTGATTAGATTTTCGGCCGCTGTAGGTAAAAGTTTCAAACCGTTAAATTTGATTAATAGGCAAAAAAAAAAAAAAAAAAAAAAAAAAAAAAAGGGGGGGAAGTCCTACCTAGCCCAAATTTGTTACTTCCTGCAAAGTAAAGCAGCAGTGGTCATTGACTAAATAATTGATCTGATCAATTTTGTTAGAGTGGAAACTACAGAAAAATTATAAAAATAGACGTTCGGAGAAAAAATGATGACACAGAAAAAACTGTTAGCCTTGATGTTAGGGAGTTTTACAGGCTTGTTGAGTTTGCCTGAGGTGGCGGCGGGGGGGGGAGGGTTCAGAATCATCGCCAACGCCAACGCCAACGCCAACGCCAACGGGGGGGGGGGGGGGGGGGGGGGGGGGGGGGGGGGGGGGGGCCAACGCCAAGGTTCAGAGTCAACGCCAACGCCAACGCCAACACCAACGCCAACGCCAACACCAATCCCAACGCCGACACCAACGCCGATACCAACCCCAACCCCAACCCCAACGCCGACACCAACCCCTCCCTGCAGCAGGGTGTAACTTCTGCCTGTGGCACGGTAGGTGATAATGACACGGTACCAGCGGTTGTTTGTACCGAAAACCTTTACCAGTGTTTCGTCGCTAGTCAGTGGCAACTACGTTCGCTGCCGGCACCACCTTGTGTTTGGAGGATGGTAATTATTCCAATTTAGAACTGAATTTTGGTGGCACAGGCACCGAGTCAGCCCCGATTGTGGTGGCGGCTAAGAACCCTGTGCCGTGGACCACTGGCGGTGAGTCTAGTGTTCGCATGAGCGGCGAATATGTCACCCCTTCAAGGCTTTATCTTTAAAGATGGCACCAGCGCCAGCAGTGACTTTTTACAAACTCGCGGTAATGACTCAACGCCTTGTAATCATTGTCGGCATTACATAGAAAACGCCATCATCAATATGGATGAAGGCGAAACAGACAGCGGCAGTGGTTTAACATTTATGGTCAATACAACCGTGTAGACCACAACTGGTTTCTCCGTAAAAACCGCGCCAGGACGCGTTGTTAATTGTCGATCGCTATGTCGCTAGCGGCAACGATCCGCTATTAACCGATCCAGATTACACTCAAATTGACCACAACTATTTTGGCGATCCCCTCCGGTTAATGGCAAAGCCTATGCCGAGAGTGGTGACAATGAGAATGAAGGCATTCGCATTGGCACCAGTGATTCACATATGGCGGATTCTTTTTTCCGTTGTTGAGCACAATTTTTCGAGGCACAGGGTGAGGCGGAAGTTAGTTCGAATAAGTCCGGCAGCAACCGTACCGAATACAACACCATTCGCAATAGTTATGGACCACTGACCACGCGTCACGGCGCTAAGGCGACCATCGCAAATAACTTTATTTTGGGCGATGACCATCCTTATGCGGGCGGCCTGCGTATTATCGACGATGGCCACACGGTGATAAATAACTACATTGCCGGCGCGTGCTATCAGGATATAAGCCATCAGTGGCGGTATTGTCTTGATGGGTTCAGATGGCTCTACGACGAATGGCTATCAACAGCTCACCAACGTATATGTGGCCAATAACACCATCGTGGATAGCGTCAACAGTTTGAACGTGGATGGCGGTGGCAAGCCAACAAATCCCAATACCGTGTATTTGTTAAATAATATTATTGCCGACGCCATTGGCCCGGTGATTACCCAAGCTGATGATGGTTTGCCGGCAACGTCTACTATTGAAGGTAATATCTTTTTTGGTCAAGCGTTTTTCCGATAGCGGTTCCTTGACCAGTGCCAGCGGCATTAGTTTTGTCGATGCCAAACTTACCCCCGATAGTTTGGGTATTTACCGCGCCAGCGCCGATAGTCCAGACTTGTCTGCCGTAATTGCGTCGACCATCGGCAGTTTCGATAGCGTCGATAACGATATGGACGGTCAATCGCGTGCCGTTGATACCCAAGCGGGTGCCGATCATGTTAGTGGTGATACAGTTCTGCGTGGCTTATTGACGCGCGACGACGTTGGCCCCATTAGCTACCGTCCACCGGTGACCGAATTGCATGTGGCGCAAGTGGCTATTGCCAATCACGATTTCGATGATGCGGCGTCTATTGGGCATTACTCAATGCGGAGATCACTGAAGATGTTGCCGAAACATTTTCGCGCAAAAAGAGCGTCAAGTTAACGGCGGCCGATTCACGAGTGTCTCAGCAAGTGGCTTTAACACCCAATACCCATTACACCTTAACCGCCTTCGTCAAAGGTTACGGTGTGTTAGCAGTGGATGTGGGCGGAGTGATCACCAGCACCGAGCAAAACTCTACCAGCAAATTTAAACTGACCAGCGTTAGCTTTAACTCGGGCTCGGCCACCAGTGCGACGATTTACGGCGCGAAAAATACCAGCAGTGTGGTCAATACCGTGACCATTGCCGATCCAAATTTTACCAACTACAAAGGCAATACCGATGATGTGGATTGGATAAATACCGAAGGCACGGGTATTGGTAGCGCTGAGCGCTCAAGCAATTCCGCCTCTGGCGCCGACGGTAGTGTAAAACTGCGTTACAAAACCGCCGCCGATGTGGGTGAGCCGAGTGTGCATCAACGACTAACGGGCATCCAGCCCAACGCAGAGCATACCTTCAGCCTGTATGTACTGGAGAAGTCCTCAAGCTTTTCGCCCACGATAACCATGGGTGTGTGCGGTGCAGATGGCACCACGGTTGTTGCCAGCAAAGTGGTGGACTATGAGGCGTTAGTTGCCGCTGATGCACCAAGCGGTGACGACAGCTTTCGCAAAGATAGTTTGAACTTTAATTCAGGTGCAAACACATCGTTGACCATCTTCGCCAAATACAATGTGAATAATATTTATAACGGCGGCGGTGGTGTTGAGGGTGATGCAAATTCAGATGTGCGCGTGGATGATGTGGCACTGACCTACCTAGGCGCACCACCGGTCGACAGTGTTGCTTTGTTTGATAGTTTTAGACTGGTTTCACACTGATCGCGTGTAGAGAGCAAGCCCCTGCAAGCTTGAGCCGGCGCTCGTAATGGTTGGCTCTTTCTTAGCGGTGACAAACGGCTTCTCTGTATTTCATATTAACGATTCGGTTTGGTGTTAACCTCTGGGTACTAGGTTCAAACAATGTTCGATCAATGAGCCCGGATTTAGGTGTTTAGGTTGTCGAGTAACTGTTGAGGTACTTCGCCAGTAGGAGGGCAATCGGACAAACATGTCGGGGGCGCTTGAATGCCTTCGAGCCGTGCCACCAAGCGTAGCTTGGCGGCACGCAATATGTTGTATGCAAACCTATGCCGCCGACGCCTCGTAATATTTAGCCTATTACCCCCGTCTCAGGTGTGAGCTTGAGCGTTTGTAAAAATTGAGGCCTACCCTAGGCCCTTTTATGCCTGAAAACTTCCCGGTTCTCGACTTTTTGCGCTATGGTTAGGCCCAGTTTGGTCCTTGCTTGAGGTGTTACATTCATGCTGATCTCCTGTCAGGCGCACGATTATGTTGAAATTGTGTGTATGCGAGCTTCAAGGGTTCATCTACAGCTGTATTCAGGCGAGCAAGTGGCGGGCATTGCCGAGGATATTAGCCGTGTCGGCGGTATCGAATGTCTTCAGTTAAAAACACCTGCAGGTGTTATCAGCGTCGATCTTATGACAATCAAAACACTCGAGGCCCGAGATAACCTCGTTAACGCGCATAACTTTATTGTGCAGCTCCGCACCGAATAAGCCAGAGTAATAACTAAGGGCAAGATCATGGGCAATCATATTCACGATATTCTCGAGCACTGGCACCCGCATCGCGATCACTATAGCTGGGTGCTCGGAACCGTTATCGATACCGAAGGGTCGAGTTATCGCAAGGCGGGCGCGATGATGATGTTTAATGATCGCGGTGAATTTTTTGGCTTGCTCAGCGGTGGTTGTTTAGAAAAAGCGCTTTTTAACGATGTGAAAAAAGTGATCAGTTTAAACCAAGCCCGTGTGATTGAATTTGATTCCACGGGCGATACCGATGTGGCGTGGCAGTTAGGTTTAGGTTGTGGCGGCAAAGTACGCATTCTGTTGCAACCAGTGCTGGCGGCCAATCGGTATCAGCACTTGTGCGCGTTATTCGCGGCCTTGAATGCGAGGCAGACAGTGCAATATTGTGTGAATTTGGCGTTGATAGAAATTGCTGGTGTAGCCATTAATCGCGTCGACATTATGACCGAGGCGCATTCGAACCCAGTGTCGAATACGTCGATAACCGATGCTTATGTTGATAGAGAGGGTAAAGCTGAGCGTCCGCAATGGTTAAATATTTCGATCACCGCTCGTCGGCACCTTGCTGTCTTTGGTGCGGGTGTGGATGCCGTGCCATTGGTACAAATAGTAAAAACCTTGGGCTGGCAACTAACCTTGATTGATCATCACGTGGCCTATGCCCAGCCACAACATTTTAATGTTGCAGATACCATTATTCGGCAGCCTGCGGGTCACGCCGAGGTGATTAAACATTTAGCCACCGTAGATGCTGCTTTTGTTATGACCCATAACGTTCAGTTAGATGCTGAAGCCCTGAGAGTGTTGCTGCCTACTCGGGTGCAATATATTGGTTTGTTAGGTCCTGTGCATCGTAAAAAGCGAGTGTTGATTAAAGCGGGGCTGAAGCAAGATAACCGTATCCACGGCCCTATGGGGCTCGATCTTGGCGGCGGAGTTGCCGGAATCGATTGCGCTCGCGGCACTCGCGCAGTGCCATCAGGTGTTGGAGCTTGCTGAGTCTCAGCGACCAAGTTTAGGAACGCTTGAACAATGTCGATGACATTATCCGTACTGGTGTTGGCGGCAGGGCAAGGGCGGCGTTTTGGCGCCGAGCCTAAGCAATTGGCACAGTACAAGGGAGCGCCTTTGTTGGCGCATAGCTTGACGCTGGCGGAGGCGGTGGCACCAGAGCGGGTGATGCTGATTCTCGGCGCCCATGCCGAGCTGATTGTGCGGCAAATATCACCGTTGCAGCAGGTTCATTACCTTGTTCATCCGCAATGGGTGAATGGGTTAGGCGCCAGTATTGCTTTTGGTGTTCAACATTTACCCGCAGATACTGACGCGGTGTTGATTTTGTTGGCAGATCAAATAGCGTTAACACAGGTGGATGTAGACGGATTGCGCCAGCGTTTCGAGCAGCAGCGTGGCGAATCCTCGTTAAAAAATATTGTCTGCGCTCACTATGGCGGCCAAGTGGGCGTGCCAGCTATTTTTCCTCGTCGCTATTTTGATGAGTTGGCTGCGCTACAAGGCGACAAGGGTGCGAAAAAAATATTGTTGACTGACTCGGTAGTGAGCGTGAGTTTGCCCAATGCCGCCATCGATATCGATACACCGGAAGATCTACTAAATTTTACTGAACGCAAGGAGTCATCATGTTTGAACTGACGATTAACGGCGCAGAACACACGCTAGACGCCGAGCCGAGCATGCCTTTGCTGTGGGCATTGAGAGATTTATTGCATTTAACCGGCACCAAGTTTGGCTGTGGTATGGGCTTATGTGGTGCCTGCACTGTGCATGTCAATGGCGAGGCGGTGCGCTCTTGCCTAACACCGATATCGGCGGTACAAGGTGCAAAAATTACCACCATAGAAGGTTTATCAGCGGATGCGAGTCACCCTCTGCAACACGCGTGGGCTAGCCATAATGTGCCCCAGTGTGGCTACTGCCAATCCGGTCAGCTCATGAGTGCGGCGGCACTGTTAACAAAAACGCCGAAGCCTTCCGATACCGATATCGATAAGGCTATGGCCGGCAATATTTGTCGTTGTGGCACCTACCCGCGCATAAAAGCGGCGATAAAATCCGCCGCTGGTGTGCAAATACACGAGCCAAAAAAACAGACGAGTGTCGAGCAAAACGTAGGCGCTAAGGGAGGTGTTGCATAATGGCAAACTTAACGATTCTCGATCGTCGAAGCTTTCTAAAAGCTACCGGCTTAGCCTCTACAGGATTGGTGTTGCAGGCAACTATCACAAACGATGTATTGGCGAGTCCGCACATGGTAAAGCGGCATTAGCGTTGAATGTATTTGTTTCCATTGAACAAGATGATAGTGTCAATATCGTTGCACATCGCTCGGAAATGGGCCGGCGAATTCGCACGAGTTTACCGCAAATTGTGGCCGATGAAATGGAAGCGGATTGGCGTAAAGTAAACATTGTGCAAGCTATTGCCGATGAAAAATACGGCAATCAAGATACCGATGGCTCGCGTAGTGTGCGTACGTTTTTTCAAACCATGCGTGAAATTGGCGCGGCAGCAAAACTGATGTTGCGCCAAGCCGCAGCGCAAACCTTGCTAAGCAAAACTTGAAGAGTGTGTTGCCATTGATCACACCTGTCGTCATACGCCTACCGGTCGCGTGTTGCGCTTTGGTGAGTTGGCGGCAACCGCAGCGGCACTACCCGCGCCTGCACCAAATAGCCTGAGCTTCAAAGCTAAGCAAGATTATAAATATATTGGCAAGCCAGTGGCTATTGTCGACTTGCCGGCAATGGTATCCGGTGCCACGCAGTTTGGTATAGACACTCAGCTACCCGGTATGGTGTACGCCAGTATTGAGCGCTCGCCGGGCATGGGGCAAGGTAAAAAGCTTTGATGCCAGCGCGGCATTAAAAGTGAAGGGTGTGTTGCAGGTTGTGGAAATAGCTGGCGGTATCCTGCCGGCGGCGTTTAATTCCCACGCGGGTATCGCTGTTGTAGCCACGAATACTTGGGCGGCGCAAGAGGCACGTAAGCTGGTAAACATCGAGTGGGACTTAGGTTCCCACAGCAATTACGATTCGACTCAAGATTTACGCGATATGACAGCGGGTAAATTAGGCGAACGAAAAACCTTGTTGTCTAAAGGAGAGGTGGAAGCTGCATTTACATCGGCTGCCCGTGTTTTCGATGCCACCTACAGCGTGCCACATTTAGAGCATGCAACTATGGAGCCGCCGGCTGCGGTGGCGCGAATTACGGGTGATAGCTGTGAAGTGTGGGCCTGTGTACAAAGTCCTGTGCGAACAAGAGATGTTATTGCCGGCGCTATCGGTTTTAAGCCCGAGCAAGTCACCGTCAACGTCACCCTACTGGGCGGCGGCTTTGGGCGTAAGTCCAAACCAGATTTTGCCGCCGAGGCAGCGCTGATAGCCAAGGCTGTTGGCAAGCCTGTGAAGGTGACGTGGACACGCGAAGATGCGATAAAGCATGGCTATTACCATGCTTCTAGCGTGCAAACTTCCGCTGCGGCGCTGGATAAGAAAAATCAACTTGTGGGGATTAAATCCTGTGTGGCATCGCCCACTATCATGAGCCTGTTTGGCCCCGACAGCGGCTATTTACAGGAATGGGAGGCGGGGCAGGGCTTTTCAAATTTACCCTATAACATTGCCAATCAATTAATTGAAAACGCCCATACACTAGCTCATACCCGTATTGGTTGGATGCGATCGGTATTTCACATCAACCATGCTTTCGGTGTTAACAGTTTTTTCGATGAGTTAGCGCGCGAAGCTAAGCAAGACGCGTTGGTGTTTCATCAACAGCTAATAGGCAAAGACCGGATTGTCGATAAAGATAGCGACCATCCCTTCAAAAGCAACCGCTTGTTAACAGTCATGGATGCAGTCAAGAAAAGCAGCGGTTGGCCGCGCAAAGCTGAGCCTAACCAAGGCTGGGGTCTGGCCCAGCACTACAGTTTTTTTAGCTACGTGGCGGTAGCGACTAAGGTAACCTTGAAAGATAAAGCGCTCACCGTGGATGAGGTTCACATAGCGCTGGATTGCGGTCAGATCGTTAACCCTGATCGGGTTCGATCACAAATGGAAGGGGCGGTAATTTTTGCCTTGTCGTTCGCACTATACGGTGATATTGAGTTTAAACAGGGTGCCGTTGTACAGTCGAATTTTCACGACTACCCTCTATTGCGTATGGATAAATGCCCGAAAGTTTTCGTCACTCTGATTGACAGCGATGAAAAACATACGGGTGTTGGCGAGCCTGTTGTACCGCCGGTAGCACCGGTTTAACCAATGCCATCGTTGCGGCCGGTGGGCCTCGCATCCGTCAATTACCGATTAATCGATTATTAAATCCATAATGATAAAACATAAAAATATAGCGACGATCGTCGCTATTTTTTAATCTTAACTGTTACTCATACTCTGTGTATTCGATATTGGTTATACTGCACAGGCTTTTTTCTCGCCAATCACAATCCATACATCATCATCCAAGCGCTTGCCGAGTACAGCCTTGGCTAGTGGCCGAGTCCATACTGATTTTTCCGGCGCTGATACTGAATTCATCTGGCCCAACAATCTGATAGCGCTTTTCGTTACCGGCTTCATCTTCTAGTGTAACCCAAGCGCCGAAGAATACTTTTTCTTGATCCTCGGGAAGACGATCAACGATGGTGAGTTCATCGAGGCGTTTGCTTAGAAAACGTACCCGGCTATCAATTTCTCTCAATCGACGCTTGCCGTAGATATAATCGCCGTTTTCCGAGCGGTCACCATTTTTGGCGGCTTCGTGTACGGTGTTAGTGACCACCGGCCTTTCCACCTTCCAAAGTTGGGTCAGCTCTGCTTGCAGTGCGCGTGCACCGGCGGGAGTGATATAGGCCGAACCTCGGCGAGTGGGAGGGCGCCAGCGACCCATGGTAGCTCCGAAAGAATTATCTTTAATCGGCTATTTTGCCATGAATTTGCTGTTCTGGTGTGAGTTTATAAAAATTAGGCAGTCAAACATACAGTTGACTGCCTTAGGTCACGTTTTTACGGTTAAGGCTGAGCCCGCCGGTTAGTGATGCTGGTTCGACGGTAGGCTTTTTCGCCCCAGCCAATCAATTTTCCATTGCGAAATACCAACGGCGTGCATTCATCTTTGGTGGTGATACCATCCTCTTTCTGTCGCTGGGTGCGATAAAATAACACCCGAACAGCGGCATCTTTGTCGCTGTAACCCTCGCTAAAATCTGGTTCACCTAAGCGACTACGAATATCAGCTTCTGCCGTGTCAATTTGGAGGCTGGAGATAACAGCTTTGTTTTCGCGCTCGGCTTTTTCCCAATCACTATTGGAGTCGCCACCCTTGTTAATGTAAATGCACGCGCTAAGTAAACTGGAAGCAACGATGGCGAGAATGAGGGATGTAGGTTTCATGTGATGAGGTCCTTTTTTGGTTTGAATGTTATGTCTGCATCCTAACGTTATTTTTAACCCGATGAATCTTCGTTGAGCGCAGATAGAATTCCTTATGTCGCGTGGCTGAGATAGCGTGATGATTATTCGCTGTTGAGTCGATTTTTATCGACAGCTCATTGGTTTTCCTCGCCTGAAAATACCGGCGCTTGATTGCTGTGGCATGTGTTGTTCAAAGAGCAAATGTAAATCCCATGTTTTCTTGGCGAACCTTCAACATAATCCCTGTGAGCTATCTCAGCCGCTATAGCGTTCGAGCGATTGACTGTGCGTTCAGGGTTTATTGCCTCGCGGCCTGTCAGGGACTTTTGAGACAGTTGAACTGTGTTCGCCTAAATCTGGTCTGTTTACCATACCAGTTTCTTCTGGTATGGTTTAAATACCAGTTGCGGGGTTGCCTGCATAAATCTACTGTTGAGGTGAAGTATGAATGTGACCGGTCAGATGTTAATCGGCGCGCGTGCGGTAATGGGAAGCCATACGCCAATTTTTGCGGTAAATCCAGCCTCCGGTGAATTAATACAACCCGCTTTTGGTAGTGGTGAAGCGCAACAGGTGGCACAGGCCTGCGCACTGGCGGCTAGTGCCTTTGATGGCTATCGCAATCTACCTTTACCGGCGCGGGCCGAATTTTTAGACACGATTGCACAGCAGATAATGGCCTTGGGTGACACGCTGGTGCAGCGGGCCACGGCCGAAACCGGTTTACCTCAGGCGAGAATAGAGGGTGAACGGGCACGAACGGTAGGGCAGTTGCGGTTATTTGCAGCGTTAGTGCGCGATGGTAACTACCAAGATGCGCGCATCGACCCCTGCGCAGCCAGAGCGCAAGCCGCTTGCCCGTTTGGATCACCGTTATCGCAATGTTGCCTTGGGGCCAGTGGCTGTGTTCGGCGCCAGTAATTTTCCCTTGGCTTTTTCTGTGGCCGGCGGCGATACAGCCTCCGCTTTGGCGGCGGGATGTCCGGTTATCGTTAAGGCTCACTCTTCCCACCCCGGTACCTCAGAATTGGTGGGGCGAGCCGTGCGTTGCGGTGCAAATTTGCGGCTTGCACGAGGGCGTATTTTCGCTGTTATTTGGTTCTGGCGCGCAGGTGGGAGCCAGTTTGGTGGCGCACCCGAGTGTTAAAGCGGTGGGTTTTACCGGCTCGCAGGCGGGGGGTATGGCGCTTATGGCCATTGCCGCACAGCGCAAAGAACCAATTCCCGTTTATGCAGAAATGAGTTCGATCAATCCCGTTTTTCTACTACCTAAGGCCTTAAAAAATCGTGCGGAAATAATTGCCGAGGTGCATGTGGCTTCCATGCTGATGGGCGCTGGTCAATTTTGTACCAGCCCGGGTTTGGTCATAGGGGTTAAGGGCGCAGGTTTAAACCGTTACCTCGATAAGGCTGCCATGAGTCTGGTATCCGCTGCTAGTCAAACGATGTTGTCACCGAGCATCCATAAAGCCTACCCTATCGGGTGTTGAGCGCGTGAGTAGCGCGCCCGGCGTTAGGGAAATTGCACGCAGTATCCACTCGGCTGACGCCTGCCAGTGTCAAGCGGGTTTATACCTAGTGAGCGCCGCAGATTTTATCGCTAATGCGCAATTACACGATGAAGTGTTCGGCTCTTTAGCACTCGTTGTAGTATGCGACAACGACGCCCAAATGTTTGATGTGCTGGCGCAGTTACAAGGTCAGTTGACCGGCGCTATTCATGCGGACGACGATGATGATCCCGCACTGGTGCAGCAGTTGATTGCGGCATTGGAGCTGAAGGTCGGACGCATTATTTGGAATGGTTTTGGTACAGGTGTTGAGGTGTGTCATGCCATGGTCCATGGTGGGCCCTTTCCTGCTACCTCAGATAGCCGCACCAGTTCGGTTGGCACTGCGGCTATTATGCGCTTCTTAAGGCCCGTGTGTTATCAGCAAGTGCCCGATGCTTTTTTACCTGCAGCATTGCAAGCGGCTAATCCAGAAAAATTGCAGCGTCTAGTAGATGGCAAACGCCATGAACCAGCAAAGCCCTAGTTCGAATACCCGTTAATAAGGCAATTGCCGCATAACGAAAACACTTTTGTTATGCGGTAACATTTGTAATGACCTATTAACAACAAGCACCGCCACTGCTTGTAACTTGCTCCGTGTCAAAGGGTAGAGTTGTGCCGCAGCCGTCAAAAATGCCGTAGTGCTTATCCCAGTTGCCGATAAAGTCAAAATGCGGTTTGAAGCGTGTGTCATGTAGCATTCGCCAAGTGTTTCCGCACACGGGAAACACTTTTCCAGTCTGCATGTGGTGGTGTTTATCGAGGGTAAAGCTGTGTGGCTGGTGTTCGATACTGCCTTTATAAATCACCGCTTGACCATAGTCCTCACAGAAGGGCTCCAGCGTCGCAATTTTAAATAACCGGTAAGTAGAGAAAAAAGCGAATATCACCGCATTTTGCTTTTAACGCGTTGTTTTCGATGGTGATGGGCGCGTCTTTAACCAGGCTGAGGGTCTAAAAATCCGCACGCTTTAGCCGTGTTATGAAAGTCGTTCCAATAAAAAGCACCCGATAAGCACTCGCCAAACAAGATGGGGTCTTTGGCGAGGGTTTCAGGCATGCGCCGATCTGCGTAAACATCGGAAAAATACATTTCGCCGCCGGGTTTAAGCAGTCGATACGCCTGTTTTAATACCGCCGCTTTGTCTTCGCACAGATTAATGACGCAGTTGGACACGATAACGTCAATGCTATGATCGGGAATATCTAACTGGTCTAGATGTTCAAGTTCGCCCTGTAAGAAGGTCACATTGGCGCTTTTGTAGCCGAATTTATCGCGGTGGTAGTCCACGTGCCGACGCGCTACCGCCAGCTGTTGCTCAGTCATATCGACGCCAACCACGGAACCTTGTTCGCCCACCATGGCCGACATGGCAAAGCAATCTCTCCCGGCACCGGAGCCTAGATCTAAGATACGCAGCGCTCTAATTTGTTCGGGCAGTACCAGCCCGCAGCCATAGTACCGAGCATGCACTTCATCGTGGATAGCAGCTAATATCGGTTTTAAATACCAGGTGGCTCTTCGCCGTGCAGCAGGCGTTGGTCTGTAAGTCAGAGGACTGTTGCAGGGTTTCGCCATAGTAGGTTTTAACATCTTCGCGCATGACTATATCCAAGGTAAATGAACTGTGATCAATATCGGATGGCGGTTTGAGCAATTTAAGCTGCCATTGTTACAGAATGGTCTTATTTTATGTCACATCTCTGCCATGAGTTTGTCACGCCGGAGCGTTAACTTGCGCAGGTAGATGGTAAAATTTAAGGTGAAATTATGATCAATGTCGAAATAGTCTGTCGTAACTAAATTACCTTTGGCTGGGCGCCCGCTCTCCGAGGTGCGGCAGCCGGCATTGGGCGTATTTCGTAAACTCTGTGCATCAAGACGAAATCAATGATTTCTTGATCGAGCATAAAGAGCTTAAAATTTTAGTTTCATTGATAAGGTGTTTCAGGACAACTTTAGCTACATAGTTTGTCGTCAAGGAGCCGAGCCAATATTCCTCCGAGGGGCGCGTGGTGATTGTAGCAAATCACCCTATAGGCTCTCTGATGGGCTAGCTTTGCTGCGCGCGGTGGGGAGATTCGCCGATGTTAAAATTGTCGCCAACGATCTATTGGCTTCCTTTACGCAATTGTCTGAGCTACTGATTCCCATTGACAACATGGACAGCCGTTCATCGCAGGAGTTACTGCTGTGATCGAAGCGCTGGAGGCTGATTGTGCAATTATTGTGTTTCCTGCGGGTGAGGTGTCTCTGCAAGCCCAGTGGGCGTACGCGATGGGCGCTGGCAGACGGGATTTCTACATTTCTGCTCGAAAAACAGGCGCTAGTATCTTGCCTGTGCATATCGAAGCGCGAAACTCGGCGCTGTTTTATAGCTTATCGATGATTTATAAACCGCTCAGTACCTTGTGGTTAGCGCGCGAAATGTTCAACAAAAAAATCATTCAGATATTAAATTTCGTGGGCCGAGACCCGCTTCCAGCTAAGGGGGTTTGAGGCGCTGCAAGTTGCCGACAGATCTGTGGCTGCGCGTTTAAAAATATATTTACAAATGGGCGGAAGGGCAAAGCTATGGTTTCGTCACCGAAAAAACCTTAGCCCACCCAGAAAATGCTAATGCTTTAAAGCAACAGCTAAGCGCTCAAAGTTTGTTGGTGAAAACGCGCGATAGTAATCAAATTTATTTAGCCCAATATTTGGAAGATTCTCCGCTCATGCGCGAACTTGGGCGTTACGAAGCCACCTTTCGCAAGGTGGGCGAAGGTACGGGTCGCGTCGGGACCTAGACAATTGCGATCGCAACACTTGATCCTATGGGATAACCAGCGTTTGGCGATCGCGGGCGGTTATCGCTTGGGCGATAAGCCGTCAAATTTTAGAGCGGCAGGGCGTAGAGGGTTTATACACAGCAGAGTTATTTACTTATCAAGCGGCAGCTATGCCCTTGTTATCTCAAGCGGTGGAGCTGGGGCGTAGCTTTGTCTCGCCGTGTTATTGGGGTAAAAATAGTTTGGATTACTTTGCAGGCTTAGGCGTATTTTTTGAAACACCGGCCTGATATTCGCTATTTGATTGGCCCTGTGTCAATGAGTGCTGATATTCCGAAGCATTTGCGTAATAGGTTGGTGCACCATTATCAAAACTTTCATGCCAGTGAGCAGCTATTGGCGCTGAGCCACCAACCTTTTGTCTTAGAACCGCACATTCAGGGAGGCGCTGGATTTAGAGTTAGTGAGTGCGATAGAGACGTTAGCTACGATTACAGGCAGCCTTCGCAGCGGAAGATTGTAAATTCTTCCGTGTTATTTAAGCAGTATGCAGCTTTGTTTGAGGAGGGTGGCTTTACGCTTATGGATTTTGGGGTTGACGCTGAGTTTGGTCATTGCGTTGACGGCCTATTTATCGATTTGCACGCCTTAAAGCCGCCAAGCAAACGCCATTAGGTTCTTAAGACGGCGTTAGTCGCGACTAATCATTGACCCATAAACTAAATGCTGGCAAGCGCAGCTATTGCGCTGGCGTGTTTTATTTCAACGGGTAACAAGGAATTTTTGACCCAATAGCAATCTTCATGCGCTTGCCAGTGTTATTTTCTTCTAAATTGCTACCCCAAGTTAATTATATCTCGTTGGTTCTCATCGAATATTTAGCGTGAGAAGGCAATTGATTGTCCGGGTTGATGGCTGAAATTTAAGGGCAAAGCCTATTTATACGCAGTAGTTGCTGCTATTGATCTCATTGACAGAATTAATCAGTTTTTATAGTCCTTTGTCGATTTGGCGACGTAACACGCTAGCAATTCAATTCAACGCTTCGCACAAAAGGATAATTGAGATGAATATTAAAACCCTTGCTGCAGTAGGCTTGTTGCCGCTGGTATTAGCTGGCCGCCCTTTCGATGATGACGATGATGATCCAATTGTTGAACCTGAAGTTTTAACCACCAGTGTCGAGTGTTTCATGCATCGCCCGATGCCCCCGCTGTGAATTTGTTGCAACGGTTCGGCGGCCGCCGCTGGTTTAGATTACGGCGCAATTGACCGGTGTTCTTACCTTAGATGAGGGAACCTACACCGTTGCTGTTGAGGGTATCGTACCTAGTGGTAATGTGACTGTTATTGGCCCAGTAGATTTGAACTTGGTGGGTGATACCTATTACGATGTCATTGCCGCAAATGGCGTAAAGGATATCGAGCTCGATTGTGATTACTGATACCGGTAGCTTGAGCGATGCCAGGTTTAGTTCGCGTGCGAGTCGCGCATCTAGCGGCCGCAGCGCCCAGCGTTAATGTATTCGTCACAGCACCGAGTGATGATATTACCGGGTTAGATCCGCTCGGCACCTTTTCATTCGGTGAGGTGTTGGGGCCTGTGGCTGCTTGCGATTATCGTATTCGCAACTCCTGAGGACGATACGCTCGTGTACGATTCGAACCGTTAGTTTAGCGCCGGTCAGCACATCTGACTCGTAGTTGTATGTAGCAACTTCAGCTTCTTCTTCGCCCTCAACTGCGCCCTCTTCACTGGATTCTTCTTCGGTGGCTTCTTCTTCGGTGGCTTCTTCACCACTTGCATCTTCGGGATAGAAGGTTAGGTCATCTTCACCAAAGATCTCAGTGGGATATTCCACCCCGACTAGAGTGTCATCATCTTGCCATTCAAAGACAAGTTCCACCGGCTCATCAAAGTCGCTCTCATCATCGCTGGTCATCGAGAGAGTGAGCGTGCCATCGGCTTCGTCATAGCTCCACTCGCCATAAATAGTGCCGGTACCATCTTCATCGGACAGGGAGACAGAGCTATCGTCACGCACCATATAGATATTGGTCGGCTCTTCCTCGTCGGGCAGGAGCACCTCGGCTACAAAGCTCAGGGGTTCAACGCCCTCGCCAACATGTTCACCGCTAATCTCGCCGCCGTCCATAAAGATCGAAAGCGGGAAGAAGAAGAGATCATTGAGGATCAAATCGCCATACTCTGTAACTTCATAAGTAAGGATGATCGGCTCGTCGAACTCTTCGTCGGGTGTCCCCGTAATTTCGACGGTGACGGTGCCATCGCCGCGCTCAGCCCGTCCACGTTCCCAACTCGTGTTGGTGGGCGCTTCCAGATTGAAAGCGTCACTGCTGAAACTGGCGTTGCCATCGGGCATAAGATTGAGCACATAGAGCCCGGCGCCCTCTTCACCAGGATTCACAGGCGAGAAATACACGCCCCCCAACTCATGGACCATTTCGCCGGTGTCGCCACCCTCTTCATCATCCGATTCATCATCCGCTTCGGAAAAGTCAGCATAGAGGATAATATCCTCTTCCACTTCCAATCCCTCGGTCTCTGCTGGAATGATCAACGTATCATCGGCGTCCCATAACAACTCGACCACTTCGGGTTCGTCGAAATTCACCGTCGGCCCGGTAATGGTGAGGGTCACGCCGTCGTCGGTTTCCTCATAGTCGCCATTGCCGACAGTGCCATCTTCGCCATCTTGATCGACAGACAACTCAAAGGTGTCATCATCGTAAAAGGCAAGGCCAATCACCACGTCGCCCTCGGCGCGTTGATCACCTCCGATTCATAATAGCCAAGAAGTTCGGCCTCGGCGGTGGTATCACCCTGAATTGCAGGCGCTGCCCAGCAGTACCTGAAAGATCAACGTGAACGGTAGAGTCAACATCAATGAAAGCACTAAAAGCCGGATAATTCGTACCATTGGCCGAGAAGGGCGTCGCTTTGCATAGAGCAGTTGTTCTCCTTTGGACTGCTTTGGTCTGCTTCAGTTAACTTCCGTCAACGAACATTATTTAATTAGAGCTGCAAGAGTGAAAACTAACGAGTAAAACTAAAACGGAGTGGCACAGCAGATTATGGGCTACGCCACTCCGTATGTCAATCACATCTACATAGCGTTGGCTGGCAATTACCTTGCGATCAGGGCGGCAATGATCCCCGGCAAATAGGTGCTCCAGAAGGGGCGTCCACGCACGCATATACTTTGCCACAAAGAGAGCATAGAGGCCGTCAGCCTGCCCTGTGCTGACAACAAGCCCACTGCCCAGGTCGATGCTCCCGCTATATTCACCACCAATTGCCACGCCATTGGATGAAATAGAAAGCGCGCGTTATTCGTCATCTTGGGGATTATTCATCGTCTCCACGCG
>CALNXP010000022.1:0-13959 GCA_942490555.1 uncultured beta proteobacterium
CGCTGGCCTGCTCACCCAACGGCACCATGCGCTCCTTATTGCCCTTACCTATGGTACGCACCACCCCCTGCGCCAAGGAAAGCTGAGCCAGACGCAACGCGACCAGTTCCGACACCCGCAGCCCGGTAGCATATAGCAGCTCCAGCATCGCCTTGTCGCGCAGTCCCAACGGGGTCTGACAATCGGGTGCTCTGAGCAAAGCGTCCACATCCGGCTCGCTCAGAGTGGTCGGCAAATAACGCGGCAAACGCGGGCTATCTATCTGTAATGTAGGGTCGGATTCCAGCAAACCTTGCTGCACACAATAGCCAAATAAACGCTTAAGACTGGATAATTTACGACTGGCACTGCTGGGCTTGATCTGCAGCTTCAGGCTTAGAAATGCCAGATACTGCTGTATATCCGCCTGTTGCACCAGCAATAACGCGCCACCCTGAGGCTGCAGCCACCGAACAAACTGCTGCAGATCCCGTCGATAACTGTCGATGCTGTTGCGACTCAGGCCATCCTGCAGCCACAGGGTATCGCAAAACCTATCCAGCAGTTTTTGATCGTTCATGTTGCAACAGCCATGTTTTTAATTCCATCAGTACGCCGTCCCGCTGGCCGGCAAAGCCACCGATACCGTGCTTAGCCACCACACGATGACAGGGAATAATGACCGGTATAGGATTCGCACCACAAGCCTGCCCCACGGCCTGCGCGGCAGATCCCAGCTGCGTCGCCAGCTCACCGTAACTGCGGGTCTGTCCTACGGGAATCTGCTGCATCGCCTGCCATACCCGCTGCTGATGGCGAGTTGCCGATAACTGCAGCGGTAGATCAAAGCAAAACGCCGGATTTTGCTGATATGCCTGTAACTGCCGACACACCAAGTCCGCCAGCGCATGCCTGGTCGATATCGGCGCGGGTGCCTGCAATAAAAAATCTATCGCCAGCAAATGAGTATCATTGCAACGAATACCCAGCCACAGCCGATGAAAGCCTATCGTTGCCTGATATTGCATCATCGCTTCCCATAAAAAAACGGGAGCCAGGCTCCCGTTGCTTGAATCAACGCAGAATTAACCGCGTGATGCCAGCTTTTCTTTAATACGTGCAGACTTGCCTGAACGCTGACGCAGATAGTACAGCTTGGCACGACGCACATCACCACGACGCTTAACTTCAATAGAGGCAATCACAGGAGAGTAAGTCTGGAAGGTACGCTCTACCCCTTCGCCCGCAGAAATCTTACGTACGATAAAAGAAGAGTTCAGGCCACGATTACGCTTAGCAATGACCACACCCTCAAATGCCTGAACACGTTTACGGCTACCTTCAACCACGTTAACACCGACGATCACGGTGTCACCAGGACCAAACTGAGGAACTTCTTTACCTAAACGAGCGATTTCTTCCTGCTCTAATTGCTGAATCAAATTCATTTTCAATCTCCTTTATTATTCGAGTCTTGTTCCTTCTGGAACTGTGCCAGAAGCCCAGACTCCTGTTTTGTCAGGTCACGTCCGGCCAATAAATCCGGCCGACGCAACCAGGTTCTGCCCAAAGACTGCTGAAGCCGCCAACGCGCTATCTCGGCATGATTACCGGACAACAGCACCGGGGGCACGGCTTCGTTATTTAACACTTCCGGCCGGGTGTAATGGGGACAATCCAACAAGCCTTGCACGAATGAATCCTGCTCGGCCGAATCGGCATCCCCTAACACACCCGGCAACTGCCGAATCAGGCTGTCCATCAGCACCATGGCCGGCAGTTCCCCGCCGGATAATACATAATCACCAATCGACAATTCTTCATCAACATAGCGCCGGATCAGACGCTCATCAATACCTTCGTAGCGCCCGGCCAGCAAAATCAGCCCTTGCTCCGGCTGCGCGGTCAACTGCTTCACCGTAGCGTGATTCAATAACCGCCCCTGGGGCGACAAATAAACCACTTTACTGGCAACCACACCCACACTCTGCTGCCGCGCTTTTGCGGCCTCAATGGCAGCCGCCAAGGGCTGAGCCAGCATCACCATGCCGGGTCCGCCACCATAGGGGCGGTCATCCACGGTACGATGATTATCGTGCGTAAAATCCCGCGGATTCCAGGTACGCAACTGGAAACGCTGCTGCTCGGCGGCACGGCGGGTAATACCATATTGCGTCAACGCATCAAACATCTGCGGAAACAGGGTAATGACATCAAAAATCATTGCCCGTAATCTTCCTGCCAATCGACCAGCATCATGCCCTGTTCAAGATCCACCTCGCCAGCCACCGATTCCACAAAGGGGATCAATAACTGTCCGGCATCACCATTGACCACCAGTACATCATTGGCCCCGGTTTCCAATAACGATGTCACCTTACCCAACGATTTTTGCTGCAGGTTAATCACCTCCAGCCCGATCAAATCGTTCCAGTAAAACTCATCCTCATCTTCTTCCGGCAACCAGCTGCGCGGTACAGCAATCAGCTCGCCGCGTAAACGCTCGGCAGCATTACGGTCCGGACACTCATCCAGTCGGGCAATCAACACCTTGCCATGCAACTTACACTGAGCCACCGTCACCTGACGCCACGTATCCACCGCCTCATTACCTAAAAACCATTGTGGATAATCACCCAGACTATCCTGATATTCGGTAAACGGCTGTATTTTGACCCAGCCTTTTATTCCATAGGCAGCGGCCACTTTCCCCATAACCAGCATGGGGTCATCGTTTAGATTACGCGCTGGCTGGGGTATTTTTTGCGGCACTTTTCACCAGACGGGCAACTGAAGGACTCATTTGAGCGCCTTTATCGCACCAATGCTCAACCCTATCTATGGCCAGACGCAGGCCTTCCTGCTTTTCATTGGCTACCGGATTATAGAAACCTACACGCTCGATAAAGCGACCGTCACGACGATTACGCGAATCAGCGACAACGATATTGTAGAAAGGACGGCTTTTTGAACCGCTACGAGATAGACGAATAATTACCATAATTAACCTATTAAAAGTGTGCTAAGCGAAAAGGCGCCGATTTTACGCCATTTTTTGCCTTACTAGCAATAGGTTACCCTATTATTTTTGCAGCAGCATTTCCACAACGAACTTACTGCCCAGATAGGCCAGCAATAAAAACACAAAACCACTGACCGTCCAACGTACCGCAATCTTACCGCGCCAGCCATAAATATGATGCCCCCAAAGCAGTACCGCAAATACCGCCCAGGAGATCAGACCGAACAAGACCTTATGATTAAACTGCAGTGCCCGCCCAAAAATCTCATCGGCAAACAACGCCCCGGAAACCAGGGTAAACGTCAAAATCACAAAGCCCAGACCAATCATGCGGAACAGCAACGACTCCATGGTCAACAACGGCGGGAAGGTCTGAAAAATTTTCGGCATCGCCACCGAATGCAGGCGTTTTTCCACCAGCGAAATCAATACCGCATGCAATACCGCAATGGTAAACAGGCTATAGGCCAGCATGGCCATGCTGATATGTATTCGAAATGCCAGTAAGCCGGTATTGGCCAGCTGATGATCGGCCGGAAACACTTCCGGCAGACAAGCGCCAACCGCCGCCAGCGGCAACACCAGCATTTTCAACGCGCCCACCGGATAGAAAAAGCGCGCAAACCAGTACACCAGCAAGGTCAGCCACAAAATCATAGAGATGGCATTCAGAAAACCAAAATTAAATCCACCTCCGGCAAATAGATCCTGGGTCAACAAATAGCCATGCAGGCCCAGCGGCACCAGGGTCAAATGCCCCAGCAGCCCCTTACTGGAATCATCGGTCTGGCCATGTAAATGGGCGCGCCAGAAATAAACCGCAAGAATGGTATATAAAACAAAAATAATCAGCGACAGGTTTAAGTTAGACATTTTTTAGTGGAATGTTTTAGACTTGAGAACAATTTTACATTATAGCGTCTGAACAACGGGTATATAAACCGGCCCTAACGCTCGCTTGTTCAAACACCAAGATTACAGGACAAACTCTACTTATGCTGGACAATTTAACACAGCGCCTGTCGGGCGCAATCAAAACCATTCGCGGTCAATCACGCCTGACCGAAAGCAATATTAAAGATGCGCTGCGTGAAGTACGCATGGCATTACTGGAAGCCGACGTTGCCCTGCCCGTGGTCAAACAGTTCATTGCCCAGGTCAAAGAAGCCGCCATGGGCGAAGAAGTCATCGGCAAACTAAACCCCGGACAGGCGCTGGTAGGCGTAGTACACCGTGAGCTAACCCTGCTGATGGGTGAAGAAAACGCCGCCCTGGAACTGGCGACCAAACCTCCGGCCATCATTTTGATGGCCGGCCTGCAGGGGGCCGGTAAAACCACCACCAGCGGCAAACTGGCCAAATTACTGCGCGAACAGCAGAAAAAAAAGGTACTGTTGGTCAGCTGTGATGTCTATAGACCGGCGGCAATTGATCAACTGCGCACCCTGGCACAACAGTTAAAAATTGACTTTTTTGAGTCGGATATTTCACAAAAACCCCAGGATATCGCTCAGGCAGCCCAGGAACATGCCCGCAAAGGCTTTTACGATGTATTAATCGTCGATACCGCTGGCCGCCTGGCCATAGACCAGGCCATGATGGAAGAAATCCAACAGCTGCACCAGTCACTCACCCCAGCAGAAACCCTGTTTGTGGTGGATGCCATGACCGGCCAGGATGCGGTGAATACCGCCAAGGCCTTTGGTGAAGCCCTGCCATTAACCGGGGTAGTGCTCACTAAACTGGATGGTGACGCCCGCGGTGGTGCCGCCTTATCGGTACGTCAGATCACCGGCAAACCGATTAAGTTTGTCGGTATCAGCGAAAAGCCCGATGGCTTACAGGCTTTCCATCCCGAACGTATGGCCTCACGCGTGCTGGGCATGGGCGATGTACTCAGCCTGATCGAAGACGCCCAGCGTGGCGTCGACCAGGCCGAAGCCGAAAAACTGGCCAAAAAAGTCAAAAGCGGCCAGGGCTTTGATTTAAATGACTTTAAAACGCAGATCGTACAAATGCGCAAAATGGGCGGCATGACCGCCCTGCTGGATAAACTGCCGGCCGAACTGGGCAATGCCGCCGCCAGCGCCAATGTGGATGACAAATCCATCAGCCGTATCGAGGGCATTATCAACTCCATGACCCAGGAAGAACGCCGCAACCCGGATATCATCAAAGCATCGCGCAAACGTCGTATTGCCGCCGGTGCCGGTGTACAGGTGATGCACGTCAACCAATTGCTGAATCAATTTGGCCAGACCCAAAAAATGATGAAAATGTTCGGTAATGGCGGCATGAACAAGATGATGCGCAGCATGGCCGGCAAGATTCCCGGCCTACGTTAAAGAAACCATGCGAGTCAAATAGTTGAGTCAGGATTTAAGTATTCTCCCCATCTGTTATATACTCGCCCCCTTTCAATCATTCACTTTTCAGAGGTATAAACATGTATCAAATTGCCCCAAGCATTCTGTCGGCCAATTTCGCCACGCTGGGTGAAGAAGTTGATAAGGTACTGGCTTCCGGTGCCGATATCGTTCATTTCGACGTTATGGACAATCACTACGTGCCTAACCTGACCATAGGCCCACTGGTCTGTGATGCTTTGCGCAAACATGGGGTTACCGCACCTATAGACGTGCATCTGATGGTTAAACCGGTTGATCGTATCATCCCTGATTTTGCCAAGGCCGGTGCAACGTATATCACCTTCCATCCAGAAGCCTCTGAGCATGTTGACCGTACCATAGGTCTGATCAAGGACAACGGTTGTAAGGCCGGTCTGGTCTTTAACCCGGCCACCCCATTAGACGTACTGGAATACACCCTGGACAAGGTAGACATGGTATTACTGATGTCGGTAAACCCCGGTTTCGGCGGTCAGAAATTCATTCCTTACGTGCTGGATAAAGCCCGCAAGGTACGTCAAATGATTGATGCCTCCGGCAAAGACATTCGCCTAGAAATCGACGGCGGCGTTGGCCCTAAAAACATCCGCGAAGTTGCCGAAGCCGGGGTAGATACCTTTGTTGCCGGTTCTGCGGTATTTGGTGCCGCCAACGACAACGATCCTAACCGTTACGACAGCGTTATCAAGGCAATGCGTGACGAACTGGCAAAAGTCGGTAAGTAATGAAACTCAGCCAGCCTCTTGTGCTTGCTTTAACAGCAGTATTTATTGCTGGCTGCGATAATATCCCCGGCGTTCCGACTCAACAGTCTATGGACGCCGAGGCCATAGGCTATTCCTGTCGCGTGTCAAAAAAAGCCCCGGAAATCTGTATCCAGGAAAACGAAGACTTCAGCCCGGCAGCAATTTTATCTGGCTGGAAAGCGGCGGATGCTGACATCGTCAATCAGTTGCTGGACCCAAGCATGAGTGGCAAGCCGTTAAAGACAGAGCCTGAAGATGCGTTGGCAAGCGAAGATGCCATGCACGATGAAAGCGAAATAGCCAATCAAGAAGATAGTGCCGCGCCCACCGAGGCACCGCACAACCCCGAACAACATTAGGAAAATATGACGACAAGCTACCCAACCCCCGTTGATATCAACGCCATTGTTATCGATCTGGATGGCACTCTGCTCAGCACCGCACCGGAACTGGCCAAAGCCGCCAACCGTATGCTGCAGGAAATGGAATACGAGACCGTTTCCAACGACATTTTATCCAGCTACATCGGCAACGGTATCAGCTGGCTGGTCAAACGCGCCCTGACCGGTGAAATGCATGCCACCCCGGATGCCGCACTGTATGAGCACGCACTGCCTATCTTTGAAAAGCACTATCGCGACCTGCTACTGGAAAGCCAGCCATTTGATGGCGTAATCGACGGACTGAACGCCATGCGCGATGCGGGTTTCCGTCTGGGCTGCATTACCAATAAGGCCGGCAGTTTCACCCAGCCATTGCTGGAAGGTACCGGTCTGGCCCCTTATTTTGAACTGGTCCTGGCAGGCGACTCGCTGCCCGAGAAAAAGCCACACCCCCTGCCATTACAGCATGCCGCAGAATTTTTCGGCGTACCTACCTCTCAGCTGCTGCTGATCGGTGACTCACTGAATGACACCCTGGCGGCCCGTGCTGCTGGCTGTCCGGTATTCTGTGTGCCTTACGGTTACAACCATGGCAACCCGGTAGAAGATCTGGATCTGGATGCGGTGATTGCCAATCTACCGGCCGCGTTGGCGTTGATCAACAAGGTATAAATCATGGCATCAGATTATCTCCTGGCTGTTAAAATGATTGCACATTGGCGATGGCGTTACGGCTAAACAGCTCAGCGGCCACTTGGTGGCCAACACCCCATGTCACTGCAGGAGGATCTGATGCAACAACCACTTTCAAAACAAGAATTCAAACAACTGGCCAAACAGGGCTATAACCGTATTGCCCTGATACAGGAAACCCTGGCCGATCTGGATACTCCGTTATCGCTGTATCTTAAATTAGCCAACCAGCCCTATTCCTATCTGCTGGAATCGGTACAAGGCGGTGAGCGCTTTGGCCGCTACTCATTTATTGGCCTGCCCGCCGAAACCCGGCTGGCGGTATATGGCAACACCGTCAATATCAGCCATGGTGAGCAGACCACCAGCCATGATGTCGACAATCCGCTGGATTTTATTCAGGAATATCAAAACCGCTTTAAGGTCGCCCCCTTGGACAACCTGCCACGTTTTTGCGGTGGCCTGGCTGGCTATTTTGGCTATGACACCATTCGTTATATCGAACCCCGGCTAAGCAAGGTAGAAAAACCCGACAACATCAATGTGCCGGATATTTTACTGATGCTGACCGAACAGCTGGTGGTGGTGGATAACCTCAGCGGTAAACTGACCTTTATCGTCTATGCTAACCCGGAGCATAGCGATGCCTATGAAATGGCCTTACACCGCCTACAACAACTGCATGAAGCGCTGCGCAAGCCGGTCAATATTCCGCATGCGCCGGCCAGCAAAGGTGGAGAGCCTGTATCCGAATTTGGCGAACAGGCCTTTAAGCAAGCGGTAGCACGTTGTAAAAAATATATTTTTGACGGCGATATCATGCAAGTCGTGCTATCACAACGCATGACGCAGCCATTTGCCGCCTCACCATTATCGCTATATCGCGCCCTGCGCAGCATCAACCCCTCGCCCTATATGTTCTACTACGATATGGGCGACCACCATGTGGTCGGTGCCTCCCCGGAAATTCTGGTGCGCCTGGAACAAAGCTATGAGCAGGGTGAGCATCATCAGGCAGTCACGGTACGCCCAATTGCCGGCACCCGCCCTCGCGGAAAAACGCCACAACAGGATAAAGCGCTGGAAAAAGAACTACTGGCCGATCCTAAAGAGCTGGCCGAACATCTGATGCTGATAGACCTGGGGCGCAATGATATCGGACGGGTAGCGCAATACGGCACCGTCCAGCTGACCGACAAAATGATTATCGAGCGTTATTCTCATGTGATGCATATCGTGTCCAACGTAGAAGCTCAGCTCAAGGCCGGCACCACCGCCATGGATGTGCTCAAAGCCACCTTCCCGGCTGGCACCGTCAGCGGAGCGGCCAAGGTCAGAGCCATGGAAATTATTGATGAGTTTGAGCCCAGCAAACGCGGCATTTATTCCGGTGCAGTGGGTTATCTGGGCTTCAATGGAGATATGGACCTGGCCATTGCGCTACGTACCGCGATCATTAAAGACAACCTGCTGCATGTACAGGCCGGCGCCGGCATCGTTGCCGACTCTGTCCCTGAAAACGAATGGCAGGAAACACTGAACAAGGCCCGAGCGGTACAACGTGCCGCAGAAATGGTGCTGGCGGGACTGGATATTCCCGGCCATTAATCAGGAAGCAAGATGTTAAGACTGACCGAGATTAAACTGGCACTGGATCATGCCGAACATGCACTCAAGCAGGCCGTGCTGAACACCCTGCAGCTGCAGGAGGCAGACCTGCTTGAGTTTGCCGTCTTCCGGCGCGGTGTGGATGCGCGTAAATCAGAAAACATCCTGCTGGTTTACACCGTAGATTTCCGGGTCAAAGACGAAGCCGCCCTGCTACAGCGTTTTGCCAAAAACAAACATTTATCGGTAACCCCCGATATGGCGTATAAGTTTGTGGCCCAAGTCGCCAAACCACCTAAATTACGCCCGGTCGTCATTGGTATGGGGCCTGCCGGGCTGTTTGCCGGACTAATACTGGCCCAGTCCGGCTTCTGCCCAATTATTCTGGAACGCGGTAAAAGTGTGCGCGAACGCACTAAAGATACCTTTGGGCTATGGCGTAAAAGCGTACTTAACCCGGAATCCAATGTGCAGTTTGGCGAAGGCGGCGCCGGCACCTTTTCCGACGGCAAACTGTATAGCCAGGTGAAAGACCCCAAACATCTGACGCGCAAGGTCTACCAGGAATTTGTCAAAGCCGGCGCACCGGAAGAAATCCTGTATGTCAGCAAACCGCATATTGGCACCTTCCGACTGGTCAGCATGGTAGAAAAAATGCGTGAAACCATACGCGCACTGGGAGGCGAAATTCGTTTCCAACATAAGGTAGAAGATATTGATCTGGATAATGGCCAGGTACGCGGCGTCACACTGAACAACGGTGAATACCTGGCCTGTGATCATCTGGTACTGGCGGTCGGCCACAGCGCGCGCGACACCTTCCAGATGCTCTATCAGCGTGGGGTCTATGTAGAAGCCAAACCGTTTTCTATAGGCTTTCGGATAGAACATCCACAATCACTGATCGACAACAGTCGCTATGGCGCCAATGCCGGCAACCCGATTTTAGGTGCCGCCGATTACAAACTGGTACACCACGCCAAAAACGGCCGCTCGGTTTACAGCTTCTGCATGTGCCCCGGCGGCACCGTGGTCGCCGCCACCTCCGAGCCGGAGCGTGTGGTCACCAACGGCATGAGCCAGTATTCACGTAACGAACGTAACGCCAACAGCGGTATTGTGGTCGGTATCACCCCGGAACAGGATTACCCCGATCATCCGTTGGCCGGTATCGATCTGCAACGCCAGCTGGAATCACGCGCCTACCAACTGGGCGGCTGCAACTACCAGGCCCCAGGACAACTGATAGGCGACTTTCTGGCCGGCAAACCATCCCATAAGTTTGGCTCGGTACAGCCCTCCTATACCCCCGGCGTACACCTGACCGACCTAAGCAGCGCGTTACCCGATTTCGCGATTGCCGCCATGCGCGAGGCCATCCCGGCATTTGCCAGAAAAATCCCCGGCTTTGATCTGGCCGACGGTGTATTAACCGGCGTAGAAACCCGAACCTCCTCACCAATACGCATCAAGCGTAATAAAGATGACCTGCAAAGCATCAACACCCAGGGGTTATACCCCACCGGTGAAGGTGCGGGTTATGCTGGCGGTATTTTATCGGCCGCCATCGACGGCATTAAAGTCGCCGAAGCCGTCGCCCTAAGTATTAGCAAAGCATAGTCCCCCTCATTATAGACGCCCACGGCAGCCATTGCCGGGGCTGCCAGCGCGGGTTACGCCTGCCAACTCGTGCTTATCTCGCATCACTCCGTCAATAACACAAACGATAATGATTTGCAATGATAAAAGCAAATGAGTGTCATTATCACATGAGAAACACAGGAAACTATGTCAATGTTTGGCGCTGATTTTGACCGATAGCATTACCCTTCCTATTGGTTTTAGCTTTTATCGTCCCCAGCCAACCCCGCCTATCCGAGCAAAGCGCAGATGTTGGGGTGGAGAACAATCATTAAACATCAAGTTAAATACCCTTACCCTGGGTTAGCCTTGATGAGGCATTAAGAATTTACGGTAAACACCATGGCATTTTCTGCCTGCAGGCCTTTGGGCGTTTCCACCAGTTCAAATTCCAGTACCGCATGACGCATGGCCAGCTCCTGAAAACGCTCACTGCTGATCGGCTGGCCATCTTCCTGTACCTGGGAGAAATGACAGAAAATACCGGAATTAATATCTATGACCTGAAACCCGGTGCGGGTAGCAATAAAGCCAAAACCTTTATCGGTAGCATTTTCCAGAATGCCTCGCACCCGTTTTTGCTGGGCATTATCACGAATCGGCAATAATCGCGGCAAAATCGCCCCGGGAAAATAATAATCCACCTCACGCTTTAATTCCTGACTGACATTGCCAAATGCCAGCGCATCCACACGCCGCCCCTTATTCTGTAAGGCGCGCACCAGCCGTAAGAAATCGCCGTCACCGGTACCCAGCAAAATGTAATCCAGATTCTCCGCCTGCAAAATGGTGTCTACCGCCATATCCAGATCGGCATTGGCCTTAACCGTTTCGCTGCCATCTTCGTTGTAATAACGCTTGATCTCTTTTTCAACAATATGAAACCCGGCCAGACGAATGCGATCACGATATTTAGCCGCTTTTTCATGGAACTCGGCATCATGCCGTTCACGTGTGCTATCCACCGCCAGATACGCATTGGCGCGCAATACCGTGGTCCCCTGCGCTTCTACCAACTGCTTAATCACATCCAGCCGCATGCCCCAACCGCCATTGCGTACCAGATTCTCCATATCCATAAAAATACCGGCTTTTAACATTTATACCCCATCATTTACCCAATCTAACCAAAACGATAATACAAAACCCAGACGATCAAACCACCCGCAACGATATACCCGCAGCAACCGATTAAAAAACGCCCTGGCTCATCTTCACGCGACACTCCGCGATACGCAAACCCGTGTTTGACCTATACCTTGCCATGGAATAATCCCCAGATGCCATCAGCGACCATCAGACAGGCCAAAAGTTTTAATTAATTGATCATAAAACCGCCCTCACAGCGACAGATTGTCACCCGGCTTGATAGAATCTTCGGATAGCCTGCTATTGTCACCGCAATTGCCACAAAATCATAGCGTGTTGTAAATAACGCAGTGAACATTGCCCTTTAACAGGGTCTGATTAGAATTTAAGCCTTTCATAAGGCCGAGGTAACTCATGTCCTGGACTATGACCAATTTAATTTCCAGCGTATTGCTGCCGCCCTTCAGCCTGCTGATTCTGCTGGCATTGGGCTGTTTACTGCTGGCACGTCGCTCACGCCTGGCGGCTCCGGTGCTTATCTTTGCGTTCATCATCAGCTGGGTCGCCTGCTCCAGCTATTTTGCCGATCAGGGATTAAGATTACTGGAAAACAAAACCCAACTGGCCGATTTGAGCCAGCCCGCCGACGCTATTGTAGTGCTGGGCGGAGGCAGCAACTTTCAGGCACCGGAATATAGCGGACAAGATACCGTTGGCTATTTCACACTGGTCCGCTTAAGGTATGGCGCCCACTTACATAGAGAAACCGGCAAACCGATTCTGGTGACCGGCGGCACCCCGGTAGGCAATAGCAAATCGGAAGCCGAGCAAATGCAAAGCGTATTAGAGCAGGAATTTAACGTCCCCGTCACCTGGACCGAACCACTAGCCGCCAATACTTTTGAAAATGCCCGTTTCAGTGCCGATTTATTACAGGCGGCCAAGGTAAAAAATATTTATCTGGTCACCCATGCCTGGCATATGCCCAGAGCCGCCGAGATTTTCCGTCAATCGGGAATAGAAGTGATCGAAGCCCCCACCGCCTTCACCACACGCCACACACTCTCCCTGCTGGATTTTGTACCAACGGCCAAAGGATTGCGTCACAGCGCCTACTTTATGCACGAAGTAATCGGCAGCTTCTGGTATCGTATACGGCTCGTATTTTTTGACTAAAGGAAAGCATAGCAATGAAAGCTCGTGTGAAATGGATAGAAGACGTCGCCTTTATGGGTGAAACCGGCAGTGGTCATGCGGTGGTCATGGATGGCGCCCCCGAAGCCGGTGGCCGCAACCTGGGGCCACGCCCGATGGAAATGCTATTGCTGGGCGCCGGTGGCTGCACCAGTTTTGATGTAATCTCCATTTTGAAAAAAAGCCGTCAACAAGTCAGCTCATGCCATGTAGAAATCGACTCTGAGCGGGCCGAAGAAATCCCCAAGGTATTCACCAAAATTCATATGCACTTCGTCGTCAAAGGCCGTAACCTGAAGCCTGCTGTGGTTGAACGCGCGGTTAACCTCTCTGCCGAAAAATACTGCTCCGCCTCCATCATGCTGGGCCAGATGCAATGGAATACGCCATGACATTGGAAATTATTGTTTTGAAGACTATTGAATACAGGGAACCCACTCAGCCATCCACGCCATTTAGAAAGTAAAGTCTAGAATGCCCGGAAGTAACCCCGCAGGCACGCACTCCTGAAAGGAGGTTACGATCGTGATGCCGCATGTCATAGCGCCAGCAAAAATCTCACATCACCCGGATTCCGCTTCGATGCATCCGGGCTACGAAGGTTATGAGGCTGACTTCCTAAGCTTACAACGTTATCCAGATATCATCCTTGGCTTATGCTTTAAGGGCCATTGGCCTGCGGTTTATGCCGGAGGTTAAGCCCCAGAAAAGCTAATCGTCAATGCTTTGACTGTCTCATCCCTGGTCGGTGGCCTTTTTGCCGAATGGGCGTTATTTGATTACCGAGCGTGCGGGACGTTTACGGCTGGTGGAGAATGGCAAGCTCTTGGCACAGCCGGTAGCGGGGCTGCCAGAGATTGCTGCGGTGGGTCAGGGTGGACTGCTGGATGTGGTGTTGCAACCGATTATGCCCATAACGCCGCTGGTTATATTTCTCGTATGCCAAACCAGTTAAGGGTGGGCAGGTTACTGCGGTGATGCGCGCCAAGTTGAAAAATATGCAATTGCTGGATCAGCAGCCTATTTTCCAAATGAACGCAAAGGCATCGGATAGTGGCCGCCATTTTGGTTCGCGGCTGGCATTTGATAAGCAGGGGATGCTGTTTATCAGTGTGGGTGAGCGCGGGGAGCGTGAATGGGCGCAGGATTTAAGCAATCATGCTGGCAGCATTATCCGACTGCATGATGATGGGCTC
>CALNXP010000023.1:0-19542 GCA_942490555.1 uncultured beta proteobacterium
CTGCTAAAAGACGATAATTTGCATCGTAGTGCATCGCAAAGGATACAAACTCACCGCCCAAAAACATGGCTACCGGCAAGACACCAGCACCGGTCAAAAACTAACCAACTTCCCCCTTGATGCCGAAGTGGTGAGAACGCAAAAATCACTTACCATTTTTGATACCGAACACGAACCCGTTGGGTAAAAAACTGCAAACCCCTTGGGTTCGATCTCACATTGCCATACCCATTTGCCACCGGCAACAAGTACTGGGCTTGCTTCGGCTTGACGGAAACACACCGGGACAATTTAGCACCAAAGATGCCCAACACCTTGAGCCGCTGGCAAATGCCGCCGCCATTGCCCTTGAAAACGCACGCCTCTACGAACAGGCTCTGCAAGATTCAAAAACCAAACTTACCCTGCTAAACGAAGTGAACCACCGAGTAAAAAATAACCTGGCAGCCATCATCGGCTTGCTCTACGCCGAACAGAATTATCAGCAAAACAGCAACGGGAGCGGCGTTCAACCGCATCATATCAGTGATCTGATCAACCGGGTGCAGGGTTTAGCCACCGTTCACAATCTGCTCTCTGCCGGAGACTGGTCGCCGGTGCAATTAAGCGAACTGGCAGACAAGATCATTCGCGCCGCATTACAAGCATTGCCTGCAGACAAAAAAGTAGTGGTAACAATCACCCCGTCGCCGGTAAAAGTTGGACCTAATCAAGCCAACAACATAGCCCTGGCCATTAACGAACTGGCAACAAACAGCGCCAAACATACCCGATTATCCGCCAATAGCCTGGTAAAGATTTCGGTAGATATAACCACCGATGACGATGTTGTGGTGATGACATTTAAAGACAACGGACAAGGCTACCCGCCCGAAGTTCTACAGCAGCACACCGATGCATTTAACGTAGGCTTTGAGCTGATTCAAAATGTCATAACCCACAACCTGCACGGCGAAATGGCATTGTACAACGATCATGGCGCCGTAACCGTTATTCGGTTTGTACCTGCCTAAAAACACCGTATCTCCTGTTTGCGCTCCAAGGTTAAGACAAATTTTGTACCCATCTTAATGTGTTTGTCAAAAAAGCTAAATCCAATTACAATTATATAGTACAGAAATTTCGTATTCGGGATCAACACCGTTTCTACTCGCATCGAACACTATCGATTGCAAATTTTCTTTTTTAAGGAGCAATAGTTTATGGAAACTATACTGGTTGTTGACGACGAAGAACCTGTAGCCTTGAGTATCGAGCTTAGTTTACGTCGGGATTATCAGGTTAGAGTAGCAAATATCGCCTCCGACGCGCTTAAAATTATTCGTCGTTCAAAACCTGATTTGATCATTTTAGATATTATTATGCCCGGCATGGACGGCATACAATTTTGCAACGAACTCAGGCGAGACCCGATATTTAAAAGCATCCCCATCCTCTTTTTAACAACTAGGGGACGCATAGAAGACAAAATAAAAGGTCTTGAAGCTGGTGCCGACGATTATATCACCAAGCCCTTTGACATCAGAGAATTGTTGTTGCGGGTAAAGGCCATTTTACGCCGCACCGAAGACTCAGCCGCAAACTCGGCCATAGAAGAGCTAACCGTAGGCAAACTAACCCTTAACTGCCAAAACTACCAACTTAGCACAGAAACCAAAACCGTATTACTAACGCCGGTAGAATTTGATCTAATGTATCATCTTATGAGCCATCCCAACCAGGTTTTTAGCGGCGAACGCCTGTTACGCGAACTTTGGGACTACCCCAGCGATACCGGCAGCCCTGATCTGGTTAGAATGCACATTCGCAATTTACGCCTAAAAGTAGAAGCAGATAGCAGAACACCGGAATACATACTTACCATACCCAGACACGGCTATACCATAGCCTCTAAATAATAATCGGCATGATGCCTATAGCCATCTTAATGCCTCCGAAAACCCGGAGGCATTTTCTTTAACATCGGCTTTACCAAAAATAACACTCACACAAACTTGACTCTCCACCTAATTTATGTTTCACTAAACACCATCCGTCCGGCAACATAAAATACGGTTTGTCAAGGAGAACATAACCGAATGGCGACTCAAGAATGCATACTGGTAGTAGATGATCAGGAACTTATTCGCAGCCTGATAAAAGAAACCCTTACCACCGAAGGTTACACTGTTGAAACAGCCGCCGGCGGCAAAGAAGCAATTGCGTTATTAGCAACCAATCACCACTACGCCCTGATTATTACCGACCTGATTATGCCGGAAATAGACGGGTTATCCGTTCTCAACGAAGCCAAACTCCAGATCCCCTCTGCCGAAGTAATTCTGGCAACCGCGCATGGCTCGCTAGAAACCGTCATCGAAGCCATGAGACAAGGCGCTCACGACTACATTATAAAACCGTTTGAACTGGAACAACTAACCCACAGCGTTCAAAAAACCCTCATTTATCGCCGTCTAAAAATTGAAAAAGGAAACATACTTGCCGATTTAAAACAGCAAAGCAGCCACTTAAAATCCGTATTAGCCATCAGCAACCAACTGGCGCAACTCGGCAACAAAACCACCCTTCCCCTAACGGAAATTGTAACCATCATCGGGCAAACACTTAATCTACCGGTAGCAGTTACCGCCTTTGATCCCGGCGGGCATGTTTTACAAACCAAACTATCAGATGATTTTGACCCGCAATGGAAAACTCTGCTCTTATCACAACCGTTAGATCTACTCAACCTACAACAACTATTCAGCAACGCCCGTCAACTGAGCCAATCACACCTGTTCAGCCCGTCGATCTTGCCGCCGTCCGCCCCAACCGACATCGCCGCCCCCGCCGCGCCGCTACTGGCTACCCCGCTAACCACTCACAACGGACCAACCATCGGCATACTATGGATCACGCAACACGAGCCATCCCCCTCCGTAGAAGGGATTAGAAGGCTAGAGATACTGGCTAACCAGGTTTCCGGCACAATGGAGAATATAAACCTCTCTATTGCCCAATCGCGCCAAATTCACGTAAGAAACACCCTTGTTCAAGTAGGTCAACTAATAGCCACCGCCCTTGACAAAAAAGAAGTCTTAAAAACAATTCTGTTAGCAGTAATAAAGGTAATGCCGCAAATAGAACAAGTTCTTATCTATTACAACCTAACAGAGAAAACAACACCCGAATTTTACGGCTTAACGCACAATCAACAGCCAATTCAAACCTCGCCACTGCCCGCCGACCAAGTAAACAGCGTTATCACCCATAAAAGAACAATCTACCATCCGGAGTGGAAAGGCACCCAAAGCGGCTCCAAAAAATCGCTCATCATCGAACCGTTAACCCTCTCCGGTGTTATCATCGGCGCACTGGCAGTTATCGGACGCGTACCGGCGGCTTTCCCCGACGATTACCGGCAAATATTTACCATGCTCAGCAGTCAGGCGGCTATAGCCCTGCAAAACGCCAAACTCTACGCAGAAGCTCGCCGGGTTGACGAACTCGGCGCACTGGTTGAAGCCGGACAAGCCATAAACAGCACCCTTAACCTGCGCGAAACCCTTAAAACCATCCTCACCGTTACCCGCGATCTAACCGGCGCGCTAATCAGCAACATCTACCTCTACACCCCCCAACGAAACCGCATCGACTCAGTAATCACCCTCGGCGAAGAAACCTTACTCACAGATGCAGATCGGCGTTGGGCCGCAGATATTGCCTGGAAGGTACTACAAAACAACCAACCGCTGCTCATTCCCCCTCTATCCGAAACCGCTATCAATCCCGAAGAGCTATCGTTTGTTGATACATTTACTCAAAACGAAGAACGCGCCATTAGAACCTGGTTAGCCGTCCCCCTTACCACCGGCGAAACCCCCATCGGCGTACTGGTTTTGGGAAGCGATCAACCGAGTCTCTTTACCCCGGATGATCCGCGCCTAATTCAGGTAATCGCCTCTCAAGCTTCAACAGCCATCCAAAACTCAAGGCTATACGAAGAAATTGAGCGAAAACTACAACAAACCGAAGCCCTGGGCGCCATCACCCAAAGCATCAGCACCACCCTTAACCTGGCTCAAGTTCTGGAACTGGTTGTGCAATCTGCCGTAAAAACTATCCCTGCCGCCACTCATAGCACCCTGTACCTGCTAAACAAAACCAACAACTCGCTCCACGCTGAGGCACAAGCCACTTCATACGAGGGGGAACTCCCCACCGATATCACCGGCATCAGACAACAGGTTATCCATGAAACGGTTCAAACCCTAAAACCGGTTCGGCTTATCTGGCGCAGCGAATACGTTGACCATTCCCTATGGGCGCTTCTATCGGTTACGTTGCAAGCCAACAACGCCGTTATCGGAGTAATTTCCGTAGAAAGCCCCTATACCGGCGGCTTCTCTGACAGCGATCAAACCCTGCTCAACACATTTGCCAGCCACGCCTCGGTAGCCATACAAAACGCCAACCTCTTTCGCGATCTCTCTTCTGCTTATGTCGAACTTTCGCATCATCAAAAAGAAATCCTGCACACCAATCGCACCCTCAAGCCCTGTTCGATGGTATAACCGACGGACTTTACATTGTAGACACCAACCTTAATACCATTGCCATCAATCGAGCCGAAGCCCAACGATTGAGCAGCACACCGCAATCGCTCATCGGCAAACCGTGCAACCACACAATTTGGGGCCCGGCAACAAACGCCGTAAGCAATCTGGTACGCAAAACCTTTGAAACCGGTCACACCCTTAGCGGGGAAAGCGGCTACCCCGGTTCTGAACAACCCGAAGATGATCGCGGGCCGTTTATCAGCCGCGATGTACACACCTACCCTATTTTTAGCCAAACCGGCGAAGTAGACCAGGTTATTATCTTTGCTCAAGATATTTCCGAAAAGCACCATCTGCAAGCAACCCTCTTCCGCTCTGCCAACCTGGCCTCAGTGGGACAGCTTGCTTCAAGCATTGCCCACGAAATCAACAATCCGCTGACGGTGGTTATCGCCAACTCGCAAGTACTGCAAATGGATATCCCCACCTCTGACCCCAATCAGGCGTTGGTAGATTATATCCTCGAAGCCGGAACCCGTATTCAGCATATTGTGCAAAACCTGCTCGACTTTTCTACTCAGGAAAAATACGAATGGTTTAGAGTTGAAGTAGACAGAACCATCGACGATGCGCTGATGTTAATTGCAGCCCCATTGCGCAAAGGAAACATCAAGGTAATCAAGCAAATCGAATCGCTGCCGGCGATATTGGCCAGTCCCAACCATTTAAAAAGTTGTGTGGATGAACCTGTTGCTAAATGCCTACAACGCCATCAGCAAGCAAACAGACAAAAGCCGGAATGGTATTATCACCATCGCCGGCTCACAAATTGATCCCAATCATATTCAAATAACCGTCACCGATAACGGAACCGGCATTTTGCCCCAGTATCTCAATCGGCTTATTTCTACCCTTTTTCACCACCAACGAACCGGGCAAAGGGCCGGGACTGGGATTACACACCTGCCGCACCATTATCGAGCGTCATCAGGGACATGTTGAGTTGAACAACATAAAACAGGGCCACGGCGCTATTGCCACCGTAACCCTGCCCATTGAACCAAGTATATCGCCCGCTGAAGAAGATAGTTAATTTTTTACTACCGTATCAATAACGGTAAATATATTTTCTGCGGTCGCGCCGTTAGTTGAATATCGTCAATATAAACCCAGGTGTTGTCAACCGGCGATTGCCGGTTAGGAACCCGGAACTCAAGCGAAACCGCCTGACCGGCATATTGGTGCAACAAATCAATTGACACCAAACTCCAATCGCTATCCGGATACTGTTGCGGTGCAGGCAACGACAATGGTGATGCCTCTGCCACAAGCCCCTTGTACCAATCCTGCCACTCCGGCGACCAGTTAATACCCTCTCTGAGTACCCGTTTACCATTAACGTACACCTCAAACGGATCGTACTCTTTATACCCTAAATATTCCGACCCCACCGCTAAATCATAACTTAAAATACGATAACGAAACTGAAGCTGAACGTTGCCGTCTGCCGGAACTACCAACGCCCGGCGAACCCATGCCTCGCTCATTTTGTGCGGGGTATTGTCGGTATGGTGGTTGCCCCCAAACGAAACATGTCGGTTCCGCTATACGGCTGAACCAGTATTCCCTGAATATAATCACTGCTACGAAGCATAGCCGTATAGCTCGGATAAAGAGTACTATCCGCTGTTTTCCGTATACCAGGCCGGGCAGCCAGCTGTCGGTCAGGTCATCTTCAAAGTCACCATCGGACAGATCACCCACAAAGTAAAATACCAGATCACCGCTAACCGCCAGATCACCCACCAAAATTTCGGCCACTCCCACATCGGTTGACGCGGTGAGCGTACCAAACAAAACGCCATCATCCAACAATTCAAAATCGCTCAAAATCCCCGTTTGGTTGAGATCGAAACCGAACCGGGATTGGTGATCACATGTCCGTAATCATCGTAAATCCTAATATAGAGATCAGCAGCGCTATTGCCGTCGGCCATCAGCATTGGGGTGCCATCCGTTAATCGCGCCACCAAAGGCGCAGAGATTTGCACTTTTGTAGCCGGCCCAATCCGCATCGGCACCTCGCCCATTGCCTGTAAGCCGCCTACAAAAATTTTGCGCGGTTCCACCTCATCAGAAGCGCGAAGGGTGCGGGTGAAGATAGTCTTCTCAGCGTTAATAAAGCCGGTACTACCGGTAATTACCCCAGCGATGTTGTTACAGCCGGCCGGGGTATTGCTGGTAGTCGGATCGAACAGGGTGATCGTTAGTGTGGTTTTGCTTTCGCCGTCGGCATACAATGCTGCCGGGCTTGCCGTAACCGTGGCTTTGGCCTCAACATGCAACTGATCGCCGCCGGCTTTGAAGCCGTTAATATATCCGTTAATGTAAATATTCACCGTGCCGTAGTAAATATCAGAGGTGAACGTGCGCGTAATTTCGCCGTTTACCGAAACGTCGTCGCCAATTAATGCACCGATGTTGGATTCGGTGGTTACGGCTGTACCATCGCTCACCAAGTTTCCCTGAGCATCACGCAGCGTAATTATCAAATCGCTATCTGAACCACCAACCGGCACAGTCTGAGGCGAAGCACTAACAGTTGCCGTTGCCACGCGCCCCGGCAAAATTGTTACGTTAAGCATCGGGCTTTGCATATAACCGGTAGTTGTATACGCCCTGATACCAATCTGGCCGGCGACAACGGCGGTGAAAACGCTGCTAACCGACAATTCGCTCTCGCCCGGCCATAAAGTGCCGCCGCCCGGTTGCGGAAACCCGTACCAACGTTCCCATTTGAAGTTGGTCATGCCCAGAACGTTGTCGTAATAATCGTACCCGATGGCCTTAAGTGCAATGCGGCTGCCGGCGGTAATGGTTAGCGGCCCAGTGGGTGAAATTTCAATGTGATCCAGCCCGCCCAGCACAATATCCACCGTGTCGCCGGTTGGGGTACGCGTTACACGTTCGCCGCGCGGGGTGAGAATCGTGGTCACAAATTCCACCGTGCCCCTTGTGGTACCGGGAGTCAACACCCGCGTCACTACACCGTTAACGGTGGTGGTTTCGTTAGAGACAATACCCGCAATATTGGTTGTCATAGTTACCACCGACCCCATCATCAATGGGGCGAATTCCAGGCATCGTAAAAGGTCAGCGTCAACGTTGCTTCCGCATCGCTGCCGACCGGCATAGCGGACAGCGAGCTGCTAATGGTGGCCGAAACGGGCGGTCCCGGCACCTGCCTTAGCGTATCACCTTGAATAGTAAGCGGAAATTCGCCGTAGGTTATTTGCAGGCATGCATCGCCGATTTCGGTATCGGCGGTGAAAGTGGTGTTGAGTACGCCATCGACGGCGGTAGTTGCAGCAGGAGTACGCGCCCCGTGCGTCAGGGTCATCGCCGTCGTCAAATCATCTTCACTACGTAGCCGCTCACGTCAGTTACGGTAATCGCCAGCGTCGATTGTCTCACGCCGTCGGCGATAACCCGCGCCGGATCGGCATTTACCACGGCAATTGCCGGATCGCCAATACCGAAGACCACCGTATCGCCGGTGACGAACGGTAAGCCGGCACCGGGCGCTTCTACAATAAAGCCTGCCGTGCCCAACAACGCCGGCGCAATCAACGTGCGGTTAACCTTGCCGTTAATTGTGCTGCCGGCGCCGGTAATAGTTCCCAAGTTAGAAGTAACGGTAATGGGGATGTTGTTCTGCACCAGATTTAGGTTGGCATCGCGCACGGTAATTACCAGCGCCGATTCGCTTACACCATCCGCAGGAAGCAGTTCCGGATTGGCATCGATGTGTGCCCGCACCGGTTCGCCGGGCAAAAATTGCACGCTGGTTTGGCCGCTTAAGCTCACCGTACCGTCAGCGCCGATAGCCTGAATTAGATGTGTTCCGGCATAGGTATTTGAGGCAAACGGCAGTTTAAGCACGCCGCCCGAAAGGGTACCGGTAACAACCAGTTGCGGCGAAGAATTAACCGTAACCGTCAACACTTCGCCGTCTTGAAGGAGGTTGCCGTACACGTCTTTAACATTAGTAAGCGTTACCGTAAAGGGCGTAGCAACATCGGTTGACACGCTCGCCGGCGAAACTGCCGCCGTTGCCGTGTTGGGATAACCGGGCAACACCGTCACCGCCAGCATCTCGCTGGTTTCAACACCACCGGTTGTCCACAGCATATTGCCTGCCGATCTGGGCGGGAAGAAGTTAATTCGGCGGAAGTAATCTTCATCTAAACTTTGCAAAATGCCGTAACCTGCGGCGCCCCCCGCTGAATTTTGATGCCAAGTGTATTCAACCGGCGTCCACGGATCAACGGCGTTGCCGAACTGATCGCGGCTGCTGGCAGTGATCACTTGCGGAACGTTAATCCGAACCACAATCGGGCCGGGCGGCTCAATGGTTACCGAAAGCGGTACATCGGGCAAAAAGAGAATATCATCGGAGGCGGGATCGATGGCAATGGAGCCATCTTCGCTACTGAGAATGAGCGTATCGGTTCCGGCAACGGTCGAAGTGAGCACGGCGTTGAGCAAACCGGTGTTTGCCGCCGTGGTTTTGGTCACAATCGAATCGCTGCTATCCAGCACGCCCAGCGATGAGCCCATCGACACGGTGGTGGGCGTAACTACATTGCCGAATTGGTCGGTAACGGTTACAGTCAGCGCAATTGTACCGGCAAGGCTCACTACCCGGCTGGTGGGGTTGGCAATTATCAGCGCGTTGGCCGCCGGGCCGGGAACGAAATTAATAGCGGTATCGCCGCTAACAGTTAACCCCTCAACACCAAGCGTCGCCGCGCCGACGGAGGTGGTAGAAACCAGAGTGGCGGCAACCTGTCCGTTAACGGTTAGCATACTACCCACAAAGCTTCCCAAAGTGGGAGGGGGTAAGCGTGGGAGTAATCAACGTGGTGTTTGTAACCGCGTTGCCCCACTCATCGCGCACGTCAAAGATCAGCGGCACCGTTTCGCCGCCGACTACCAGCACAGTATCGGTGGCGGTTATATGCGCCGAACCGGGTGGACCGGGAATAAAGGGAATGGTCGGTCCACTGGCGGCAACCCCATCAACGTAAATAGCGGCTTCGCCCAACATTGTCGATTGCAACGTGTGCGTCACCACACCGTTGGCATCGGTGGAGCCGCCGGCGGTTAAAATAGTACCCAGCGTGGTTGTCACTACAGGCGTTACGCCCGCGCCGACACTGTTGCCGTATTTATCCTGAATCTGTACTGCTACGGCAGCTGTCTGCGAACCGCCGGCAAAAATAGCTGGCGGGTCAACCGAAACAACTTCGGCTTGAGCCGGCGAACCGGGATTAAAGATTATATCGGCGCTACCCAGCGACATCACCCGGCGGCGCTTTGGGCAGAAATTGTATACACGCCCGCTTGGGTGGTAGCCGGAACAGATACCACCATCTGCTGGCCCACGGTTGTCCCCTTTACCACCCGCTTAATCGGCTCAGAATGCAGGGTAAGCGTAATGGCATCGCCGCTGATGGCGGGGTTGCCGTAATAATCTTCGAGCGCAGAAACGGTAAAGGTAATCACGTTGGCGGGATCGGCCGTCACCGGATTGGGATCGGCGATGACAATGCCGGAAAGGGGCGGCGCAGGCTGTATGTTAAGCCCCAACACGTCAAAGCGCGATAGTTCGTTAGCCGGTGTCTCTACAATACATTGCAAAGAAACGCTGCCGTCTTCTACGCCGATGAGTGTCACATCCTGCTGAATAGTTAACCCGATAAAGTTACCACTGCCGGTTCCGTTGCTCTTACTCCAAGAGTAATCAACCACCACATTATCGGGTAATGGCGCACCTTCTTCATCAAAGCCCTGGGCGCTAAAAACAGTAGCTGTGCCGGCCCGCATTGAATATGGGCTACCGCCGTTATTGGGCGTAATTACCACATTCTCCAAATTGCCGACCATCACCGTTACTGTGCCGGAATCGCTTAGGGTTGAACCGCCGTATCGCACCGTAAAGTTCACCGTCTTTGGCGATGACACCAACCCGTAAGGCGCACGATAAGTAACCGTAATCACGCCGTATTGATCGGTAGTGCCGGTGGTGTTAACAATTTCGCCAATGTCAGCCAACACTTCGATCGGGTAGCCTAAGTAACCGCGTTGTTATTGTTATCGCCATGCTCACCCGTACTGTCGATTGATCGGTGCCGTTGGCGTGTGCAGCGTATCGGGCGTACCGGCAAGTATCGCGTTGCTGATGACCGAGGTAAACGTAATCTCCGAATCGCCGGTAATGGTAAGCAGCCCCGTCACCGAAATAACCGCCCGTCCGGCCATACTAGAGCAGATAATGGTACGATTTCGCCAGACCGGTTTCATCGGTTTGGCTGGTACCGAAAATAGTACCAACAGAGCTAAAAGCGGGGACGTCAATCCCGGAGCCCCATGGTTGCCGTAAGCATCTGCCAGCGCCAGTTGCGCTGTAGATACGTTGTCCGCCGGCAAACGTAGTACGCGATGCCTGAAGGCGTGGTTGCGACCGGTGGGCCGACATTTATCTGTACCATACTGGTATCAATTTTGGCCCATCGCCGGTAGCGGCAACCTTAACTGTTCCCACCAACGTACCGGTAAACACGCCGGTCGATGTGACTATTTGCCCGTCGCCGCCGTCGCCGGTAAAGGAATATAGACCAATTGAAGGTAACATCCGGCTTTTCGTTATCGTACACTTGTCATAGGCAATGGCGGTAAATTGTTCACCCGCGCCGGCAGTAACCTCATACGGCGTTCGCCACCAACCGGAGGGCATAACAATGACTTTATTGTGCGCCGGGTGTAAATTCTACCACTGTACCGGTTACCAACACCCCATCCCATAAACCTGCGGAAATCCACTTTTGGTAGAAGCGAGTGTACCTCAAGCTTTCCCTCCGAATCTGAAATGAAGCAACCGGCACCGCTGAGCGTACCGCTGTAGGTGCCGGTGGTATTGGTGATGGTGTTGGTCCACACCCCATTCACCGGCTGGTCAACCACCAGAATGGCCTACTTTATCGGTAAGCGTAATCACCAATTGCCACCGATGAAGTTCCCACCTAAATAGACGTTGGGCTTGCTTCCATCGAAGCGGTATAAACCGGCCCCACAATAAAATCAACGCTCACTGGTGTCACGGTAATCAATCCGGTTACCGAGATCGTTGCCGTAGTCAGCACAGTAGTCGATCGGAGGGTGGCGGTAACAACACCGTCGTCATCGGTGACGCCGTTTACGGTAAGATTACCTTCCGTAACATCAAACGTTGGGGTGTAACCCGGCACTGGGTTGCCAAACCGATCGGCAACGGTGGTAGAGATCACCGCCGTTAGCTTTCGTCATCGGCGTAAATTTCGTTAGGCAAAGCAACCAGCGAAGCCTGCACCGCCTCATCGGGCAAAAATATTACGCTTTTCATACATCAGGTACTTACTGCCGTCCCACACGCCAATGGTTTCGTCACCGGCAACTTCAGGATACAGCGTTCGTATCAGTTGCCCGGCGGAATCCGTATCGCCGGAGGTATCAGGTAAAAATTGAGCGCCTAACCAACTGACGATGGTAATTGGCGTCGTAGGCACCACGTGTCCCCAATCATCCCACACGGTTACAGTTATCGCCGAGGGTACGCCAACCGTAATCGGCGAAGCGGGGTTAATGGTTGGCAAAGCATAAGAAGGCGGGCCAACGGTAAAGGTTATCGGTTTTACAACCGGCGTTAATCCGCTAGCGTTCGCTGTAAGATAACTGGTAGTTAATTCAGTGGTACTTTGCAAATACCACACCTTTGTCCCGGCGGCATTGGTTGGTTTGGTGATCACGCCGGGGCCGGCTAACAACAATCCGCCGGTTTCCGTTACCAGCTTCCCGGCACTAATTGACAACCCCACCATTTCTACTGAATCGACCGGATTCTCAAAGGAATCGCGCACGGTGGTGGTAATAGTGGTCGTGCTAATGCCATCGGCTACAACGGTCGGCGGATCAGCTTCGATGGTAATGTGATCGGGCGGGCCGGGCGTAAAATCGACGGTGGTGGCGGTACCCAGAGCCATAGTGGTAACAACATTAATGTGCGCCGTGCCGATTTGGGTTCCGGCAGTAAGAATCATCTCAACCTTACCGACGCTTGTTGTTTTAAAGCAGGTTGCGCCGCACCCGTCAAATGTCCCCAAATCGGTGGTCATCGTCACACCCGTCGAGGTATTGATCCGGTTTTCGTTAATATCCAGCAATAACAGGGTAATGGTGCTGGTACTTACGCCATCGGCAGAGATGTCAGACGGCGAAGCCTGAATATCAAAGTGGCTGAACGGCCCGGGGAGAAATGTAACCGTGCCGCCGTTATCGGTGAGCGCGCCGACCGTAACCGTAATAACAGATTCGCCGGCGGTAGTTCCGCTCACCGAAGCCACACCCCGACCCAGCAAATTGGTAAATGAATCGCCTGAAATCGTCCCCAGTTCGGAAGCAAACGAGATCGCCGCATTGGGAACGGGGTTATCGTACTGATCGCGCACGGTGGCGGTAATCACCGCCGTATCGGTTCCGTTGGCGGTAATAGACGCGGGAGACACCACCACCTGCATCGAAGCGGGATCGCCGGCGGCAAATACCAGATCAGCGTAACCCGTAAAACTTCCCACCGTGGCAGTAATGCGCGTAGTTCCAGCCACAGTGTTGGTAATTGTTTTCGCCAGATAGCCGTTAACCGTAGAATCGTTAATTATTGTGCCTGCCGGTTGCCCGTCTATGTAGCCGATGCTGTACTCAAGACTCACCGAATTGGTTTTGTGTAATGGGAAGTAGGCATCGGCACACGGGGGTGACAGTAATCGTAGCCGAAGAATCAACCGAGGCCGGGCTTGGGGCGGCGATGATATGAACCTGTTCCGGATCGGCGGGGATCACGGTTGTCGTTATCGGCTCGCCGACAAAAAAAACCACCGGTGTTAAACTTGTAATCAGCATTAACAACCGGACCGGTTGTTGCAGCCGATACCACAAGGATCTGCGAAACTGTTGATGATTAAGGCAGAGATATTCACCGTAGCCCAGGAACGATTCACCGGATTCGATACCGCCGTTGCTAGCGAGAGACCAAGATCGACAGCCGGCCGGCAATGCATCGTACATTGTACCGTATGAAGAGGTTGTTATCGCCAAGTTGTGAACATAAATTGTATAGGTAAACGGTTCGCCCGCTTTTACGGTATCGGTTACGGTCTTCCAAATAGTAATGGCAGCAGCATGAATAGGTAACCCGGCAAAAGACAAGAGCAGGCACACAAAAAACCGGCCAGAAGCCAAAGACGCCGCCAGATGAGCAACTGGCATTTCTTTAAGCGGGGGTTGTACACCCATTGTCGGTATTTTTTTTTCAGTTAACAAACCCTGTTTAATATACTTAAGCATATTAGATCACCACGTGTTATTTACTAGCGGCAGTTGCCGTAGCGGTGAGCGCGGCGGCAGCGGTAGCTGTTGCATCTGCACCGGGAACAGCCTGCGCGGTAGCCGTAGCGATTGCGGCGGCTGTGGCTGTGGCATTTTGGGTTGTTTTAGTGGCGGTGGCGGAAATTGCCGTAGGCTCTATTACGGCGCTGGTTGCCGTAGCGGTTGCCGTAACGGTAGGAGCCGGAGTGTAGGTAGCCGTGGCCGTGGGTGTTGTGGTAGCTGTAGGCGTTGGGGTAGGCGTAGTGAGCCATGTCAATGTTTCTACAATAACCAATTTGCCGTCGCAAGCGCGATCTTTAAGGCCGCTAACCATTGCCGGATAACTTTCTTTTTCCGGATCGAATGTTAAAGTCAGATCATCCGGCATTAGCAGATAGTAATCATCACCGGAGGCGTCGATACTCCAATTAGTAAGGCTGCAATCATCTTTGAGCTTGATTTTGCCGACCAAGCTCACTGCGGAGGTACTGGTTGGTTTGGGTGTGGCAGTGGCAGTGGGCGTTGTTACCGGAGTAGGCGTAAGCGTACCCTGCGGCGTAGATGTCGGTGCAGGCGTGGGCGTATTCGCCGGTCGCAACGTTGCCGTTGCAATGCCGGGCTGAGCCGTCGGCAAGGGTGTACCCGGTTCGGTTTGCGGAATTAGCAAAATTTGGCCAGGCCGGATCACGCTCGGATCAGACAGGTAGTTAAAATCGGCGATGATATGGGCGCTGGTTCCAAAATGTGCGGCAATGGCGTTTAAGCTGTCGCCGGGTTGAACCACGTAAGTGAAGATGATGGGGGTTGGCGTAACGGCGGGTGTTTGGCCAACGGGCGGTTCGACGGGAAGAGCGGGCACGGTTTGCGTAGCCACCGGTTGCGCAATAACGGTTGAAGGTAACGTTGTCGCAACGGTGGGGAGTAAGCACGGTAGCTTCAGGAGAATCCGCCGAGGGTTTAACTTTGCCGGTGTTTTCTTTGGCCTGGTTTTGCTCGGTATCTTCCTTAACCGTTACATCTGCTATAGCGTCTGTTTGTAAGCCATCCGCGCCGGTCAGCGGGGGACGTTCTATTACCAGCGTACAACCGACACTGGTTAAAAACAGGCCGACCATAACAAGCACAAAACCGATTTTTTTATTTTTTTTCGCCACTTGTATTCAAATTGCTCATTTATTTTTTGTCTTGAAATAGATTTTGTAAAGAAGGTAAAATTGTTTGTCCGGTTTTTGAAGATAGATCGACAGCTCGCAGGTTTTCCTGCTTAATTGTCTCGTACAATTCCTGCCGCAAAATAGAAACATGAGACGGCGCCTGAATTCCTATTTTTACGCGGTCTCCTTCTATGCCTAAAATTGTAATAGTAATATCTTCTTCGCCAATGATGATGCTCTCGTTGTTTTTGCGTCCCAATACCAGCGCATCATTCACCCCCTGCGTCTGTTGCAGTGCAACAAGATGCCGTGTGTTATAGTTTGAATCGGTTAATACAATCTGGCGACCTAAACCCGCTTCCCAATTAATCAAAATCGGGCCAAGCATATTAGCCGTCACCTTAAACGGCTCTTCTTCTACCGATAAAACGCAATACACATCAAGCCCGCCACCGTCGGTAATAACCCTGGACGGAATAATCAAGAGCGGCAGCATCGGAGGCGCTAAGCGTAAGTGTATGTTGCGGATCGATCTGGTAGGGATTAGCCAAAATCAGCGAAACGCGATTATCTTCTATTAACTGCAACAATTTAAGCGTCCCACCGGCAGGATGGGTAATCAGCAAAAAATGTTTCCACTCTTTAATTCCCACCAATCCGGAGGAAATTCAACAGGGAGACTTTCTTCACCCAAAAGTTCTTGCGACAAATCCGGTTGTGTTGTCATATTGTTTTCCTTTTACTCTAATTGAGTATGTGGGCAACAAAATCTCCGATATAAAAAATAGCAGGGAATACCAATATATTACACGCCCACATTAAGCCTATTGTTACTCTAACATATTCGGTCTGTTTTTTGCATAAACTTCAGGTGAATGTCAGGTAAAAAAAGCGTAAATAATTTTACGCTTTAAATAAAAGTGAGACACCGGGGCTGCCCAGTGCCTCTTTTTACCCCGTTTGGTTACAATAAAGCCGATGCGCATATTTATCTGAGATAATCGAGCAAAGACATTTGCATAACGCGGGCATTAACGTTAAGAGCAGCCTCATATACAAATTGTTGTTGTTGCAGATCGGTTATTACCTGAGCCATGTCGGCGTCTTCTACGCTTGAAAGCAACTCTTTGAGACCGGTTTGCGATACCTCGATCCGGTTCTCGGTGGTTTCCAATCGCCGAATTTTGGTACCCAACGCAGCTTGCACATCGAGCACATCGTTCATATGCGCATCAATATCTTCCAGCGTGGCTTCGGCATCGGTGCGAACAAACGGGTCTGTTTGCAGGGTGTCTCTAAGATCAATCAGGGTATTAAATGCGTCAGTAAACAGGTTTTCATCAGAGATATTAATCGAAATCTCAATTCCCGATTCGGCTTCGCGCATCATTTGGCCGTTATCGCCGTTGTAGGTAATACCGGCGATGTCGCCGGTAGCCGGTGTTCGCTCAAAGGGAAGTGTATCAATTTTAAAACCGGAAAAGATATATTGATCGCCATATGTTGGGTGTTGCCGATGGAAACGGCTTCTTCAAGCAGTTCGTTAACCTCAATTGCCAACGTGCGGCGTTCGTCGGCAGAGAGGGTATCGTTTAGGCCACGCAGATTAAGGTCTTTGGCTCTGAGCATAACGTCGTTAAAATCGGTTAGTGCCTGATCATTGGTATAGAGCCAGTTTTTGCTTAAAGCGATGTTGCTTAAGGTTGCTTCGCCGGTTTTTATACGGCTTCTAAAACCCAGCGATTGTTCTACGCCAAAAGGATCATCTTCCGGTTTGCTTATGCGTTTGGCAGTTACTGCCTGCTGCTGAGTTTTAGAGAGGCGAAGCAGATTGGTTTGCATTCCGTCTATTGCTGTCTGTTGCAGCATACTTTGTGTAACGCGCATAATCTTATCCTTTACTTACGATAATAACTCTACCTACCGACCAACCCCATGCCGTTGATCACCTTCTCCAGCATTTCGTCGATGGTGGTCATAATGCGAGTTGCCGCCTGATATGTTCGCTGATATTGCATTAAGTAGGTAGTTTCTTCATCCAAAGAAACGCCGGATACTTCTTCTTGCCGGCTTTCAAGATGGTTTACCAACATTTCGTGATTGGCAGTCATAATGCCGGCATGTTGACCATCTTCGCCAGCTTGCCAATGGCTACACGATAATAATCACTAATCGATGTGGTTCCGTTGTTAAGCAAAGAGGCACTTGAAAGCTGGTAGATGTCAAGAGCTATCACCCCGTCGCCGGCGAATCGGTAGCGGCGGCGGTGGCAATGCGATTGTAGTCTTCTTTTATGTAATCGCTCAGGTCAATGTCTCTAGCGCCGCCGCCGGTAAAAAGTTGCCGATATTCGCTATGGCAGCTCCGTTGGCGGCGGTTCCAGTTTAATACCCCATGCGTCGTATTCAACGCTCTCTGCCGGCGGCGAACCGTTATACGTTTTAACATCGTAGGGAGCAGTGGCGTCGAACTGAATGACAACGCCGCGCCCGGTATCAGCCGCAAAAGAAGTAGCGGCATCAGGAATATCGAGCCAACTGCCGCTTAACTCTCCGGTTGCCGGGTCTACAATGTCAATCGGCGTGCCGCTATCATCAACCAGCCGAAACTGACTGGAGGCGTTTACTTCTACAAAATATCGGCCATCAGAGAGTTCCGGTATCCCTTCGGCCACGCCGCCGGTGCTAAAGCCGGTGATGTTGCTGCCGGTGGTTTGGCTGGTAATGGCGTTTTCATCTAACGCACCGGGAAGGTAATGGCGATGCCGCGTCCGGTATCAAACGTAGTTCCGTCAACCAGATCAAAATTCTGCCAGGCATCGGTGATGTCAGTAGCGGGATCAGCCACAGCGGGCGGGATAGGATCGGAGACAGTCTTATCGTTAATAGCAAGGGGATTGCCGGAAGAATCGGTAAGCCTAAATTCCAGCGTACCGCCGTTGTCCCTTATTTCAACTGCAATGTTACCGGCGGGCAAGCCAGTAAGGCCATCCCACGGAGCGGCGGTTTGGGTAATATCATCTACCGTGCCGGGGACGGGGGTGGCGGTAAGTGTGCCGCCGGGTTCATCATTAAGTCCGTAGCCGGTTTGATGCAGGCCGTTTACCGATCCGATAAGCGAGTTTGCAATTTCATCGCGATTATCCATATATTCGGGCAAAATCAGATCGCGACTAATAAGCGTACCGCCCAGCGTTCCGGCCAACCGGTCGATGGCCTGTTCGGACATTTCGCCTTCAATCTCAACACCTTTTACAGAAATCGCATCGCCGGTGTTAGCCCACACAACTTTGTTAAGCATATCGTTAGTGGGGTCTGTTTGAACTTCGATCTCGTTTACGTGAGAATCCATCACCAGTAACTTGCCGCCCATACTTACGGTAGACGAGCCGTTTTCATTTTCGCCGATGGTAACATTCAGAATCTCAGAGAGCGATTTTAAGGCCAGAGTGCGCGCATCTCGTAAATCGTTGGCCTGCTGGCCGACACTTTCCACATGGGCAATCTTTTGATTGTAATCTGCAATGCTGTGCGCCAGATCGTTTACCTGTTGCACCTGCATTCTAACCCGATCATTTAAATCCAACCGCAACGAATCGAGTTGGGCGTAAGATTCGCGCAAGCCGGCCGTAATTGCGGCGGTTGTCTCTGCTACGTGAGCGCGGGCGGCGGCGCTATCCGGCGTGGCAGCCAAACTTTGCCAACTGGCCCAAAAATCGTTAAGATGCGCATTCAATCCGGTGTCAGACGGCTCGTTTAACACAACCTGCACCTGTTGCAATACATCTTGCCTAATCTCCCAACCGTTCAGGTTCCAGGTTTCGGACTGAATCTGGGTATCGAGAAAATCGTAACGATACCGTTGAATTTCAGATGCTCCAACACCGGTGCCCACCTGTCCCGCACCGACCTGGCTAAAGACACTGGGCAACGTATAGGGATCGCTAGCGCTAAAGATCACCTTTTGGCGCGAATACCCTCTGGTGGCCGAGTTTCTCGCCGCCGGATTACTTCGGGGCTACAACCGCATGACCACTGTCGAAGGCCTGTTCGGCGCCGGTGACGCGGTGGGCGGCACCCCGCACGCCTTCTCCTCCGGCTCCTTCACCGAGGGTCGGCTCGCGGCCAAGGCGGCCTGCCAGTACATCGACGACGGCAAGGGCGACGGCATCCGCGTGTCCGACACGCAGATCAACCGCCGAAAGGAAGAGATCTTCAAGCCGATGGAGCACTACAAGGTCTATCGGAACGAGATCACCGCGGGCTCGGTCAACCCGAACTACATCAACCCGCGCCAGGGTCTGGATCGGCTGCAGAAGCTGATGGACGAGTACTGGTGGCGGCGTCACGGTCAACTACATGACCAACGAGAAGCTGCTGCACATCGGC
>CALNXP010000024.1:0-7552 GCA_942490555.1 uncultured beta proteobacterium
TAAGCTGGGCCTGCAAGTTGATAATAGCCTCGGCGGTAGTCTGCAGTGACGGGTACGCTTTTGCCAGGTGGTTCAGGTAGCGCACATGATCTGGAAGTGGGTCCATGGAGTCGATTCCTCTTTGGCTCGAAAGATGATCCGAATTGCTTTCAATAGATTGCCCTAAATCAAATCACCGTATTATGCAGCAGCCATAGTGGATGTTCAGAGAACTATGCTTGATGTGCGCTGCCAAGTACGTTGATATTTTGCGCTTAACCATTTTTGCCAGTCTCATCGCGTGCCGGTCCCAGATATTTCACGGGGTCGAACTCAGCCGGTTTTTCGGCGAAAACCTGGCGGATCATCGCTGTCGTGGCCAGGCTGTCGGCACCGGTTTTTCCTACAAATTCTTCAACTTCTAAGCGGCTCCTCTACGTAGAATCAGATGGCGCCTTTCCGATTTTTTGTGCCAATCCGAGGCACAAAGATTGAGTCTGTGAATAGTAAACGGTTATACTTCCGACAATCGAACTTGCGATAACAACTCGTTTACCTGTACAAGCGATCCAACCGCCGTGCCGCCCTGGCTGGCGGTTGCCGCACCGCAGGCAATCCCCCGACACAACGCCTCGGGCATGCTGTGGCCCTGGCTTAATCCCCACACCAGACCCGCCACCATGGAATCGCCGGCGCCAATGGGGTTGCGTTCGACAATTTCAGGACTAGCCGCCAACCAAGCCTTGTGACCAGTGACCAGCAACGCACCTTGTTTGCCTAAAGAGATAATCACATTACCCGGGCCCATGGCCTGGATAGCGGCACCGACCGCGGCGATTTCAGCGGGAGTATTGATGGGCAGCCCGGTCAGCTCCTGTGCTTCGGCGGCATTGGGTTTGACGAGGAATGGTTTTGCCGGACAGCTTTGGCGCAAGGCCTCGTCGCTGGTATCCAAAAACACGCGCGCACCGGCCGACTGAAGGATGGTAATTATCTCGGCATAAAAGGTTGGCGGCGCACCGGGAGGCAAACTGCCGGCCAGCACCCACCCATCATCCGGTCGCGCCAGCCCGCGTACCTTTTGCACCAGTTTGGCAAGGTCTGTTTCCGAAACCGTCGGACCCGGTTCATTGACCTTCACATGATGGGCATGGTCGGTGCTGACAATACTGACATTGGTACGCGTTTCTCCCCCGACCCACACAAAATCGGTTTCAATACCCAGCGACTGCAAGGTATCGTCAAGCAGCTCGCCGCTTTTGCCCGCCGCAAAGCCCAAGGCGACGCTGGACGTGCCAAGCGATTGAAGCATCCGGGCAACATTGAAGCCTTTGCCACCACAGTCCACGCGCCACTCGCTGGCCCGTAAAACCGTATCGAAGACGATCTCTTCAACCGCCAACTCGCGGTCGACGGCAGGATTCAAAGTCAGTGTATATATCATGCGGATTCCTCCATAAATGCTTCAAATAAAGCTTTTTCAGCTTCAACCGTCCAGGTGTTGCCCGCTCCCAGTTTTTTAGACACTTCAGGTAACTTCTCAGCCAACTCATCCAGCCCCATCAGGGGTAAGTCTTCCAGTTGTGGAAAAATTAAAATTTTGCCTGGATAACGCGCATCCATCATCGCTTCGATACCCAATTTAGCAACCTTCATCCCCCCAATGGCTGCTACACAAACCGCTGGCGCAATATTACCTTGAAGCGCGTTTTCCATCACAGTCGTCTGATCTTCAATGGTCAGACCCGAGGTGCCGGTGTATTGAGCATTCTCCAAATAAACAGAACTGAAGTCTACCGGTGCCAACGTTCCATTGGGTACGCCTGCAAACAGAACCAACATGCCATCCGGTTTCATAAAGCTTGCAGACTCAGCCATGATGTTTGCATTCGGTACGCAGACCACTACATCATCAGCACCTTGCCCTTGACTCTGAGCTTTGACAAATTCCGGCAACGTATCTTTGTGCTCCATTGGGTTAAAGGTCAGCAACCTGCAATTATTAGCTTCAGTTAACGGAGCAAATCGCTGCTTAATTTCAGACAGCCTCTGATCATTAATATCAGTCACAATAACGGTGCTAGGGCCGTCTTTCTTTTCAATGGCTCGCTGCACATGCATTTGTCCCATGGGCCCGCCGGCACCCACAAAAACAGCTAAACCGCCAGTGCGTAAATCACAACGGTTGCGAGCGTGACCGTAGGAATCAGAAATGTCTTCACCTTTATTGCCTACGAAGGCAACGTAGTCGTAATGCAATCGTCCCACGTCAGCATCTACCAGCCCATCCAGCGGCTTTTTGCCCACCATGTTCATGGTGCCGCGTCTGGCCACATATTTCGCAATTTCGGTGACTTCGCTTGAAAAACGAGGGTCCAGTACAACGACGTCATCAAAGCCGACACCATCGGTATATTCATCAACCAGACTTTTTAAATCGGAAATGATTACGTCATCGCGAATGACCACGGTCTTGCATTTGCTTTCCACCAGCGATCGGATGGATTCCGGTACATTAGTCAGTATTACCGTTTTCGGTGCTTCCAGCCCTTTGGAAAAGCCATAAACGGTCTTGTCGCCTTTCTGACCGACAATCCACATGATGCCATCTTCTTTGGGTTCCAGACGTCGACGCTGTGTATAGGACGCCCAAACGCAACCCCAGGGTTCCAGCAAGGCCGCTTCAACATAGCCAAGCTGATTGGAAACCTTAAGCAGACAAGATCCGGTATCAGTCTTTAATACTTCCGGGCCAATCAGATGATACTGTATTAAGCCACCAGGTACGGTGTAACCATAGGCGGTGCTTTTACCATTTTGATAGATATCCGGCTGCATGGCATAGCGTTCGCCCACGGTAAAATTGCGCTTTAACGTTTTGCCGACTTTAATTACAGTTAAAGACGCTTCATGCCCCAGTCGGGTGGGTTCTTTTTTCAAATCCCGATTATAAAGTTTTGGGTGTTTGCCGCCTTGGGTAATTAATTTGACATCTGAAAAGCAAAGACTAACCGCATCAACTCGAACCAGAAGCTGGTCATCGTTTGGCTCAGGAATTCCAAAGCGTTCTGGCTGGCTGTCTTTGCCGATGTTTTCTACACCGGCACCGTAAAAGTTCCAGGTTTGTGTCGTCTCAGGGAGGCTTTGGGCAAGCTGCTGATATTTTTCGTATTGATCAGTCATTTTTTTTCCTTCTTGGGTAATTAACTTCGTTAAATGCTTGATGTTAAAACAGATCGTCGTTAGTTTTATACAACTCCATGACGGCTTCCGAACTATCCATCTGCAATGCTTTATTCGCTTTCTCTTGTAATTTACTATAGCTCACTGCGCGGATAATATTTTTCACCGCCGCCACATTGGCTGGGCTGACTGATAGTTCATTCACACCCAACCCGACCAGCAGTGTAGCGAGATTAGGGCTCGCAGCCGCATTACCGCACACACCAACCCATTTACCATGAGCCTGGGCGGCCTTTACCGTCGTCTCAATCATGCTCACCAATGCGGGATGGTAACTGTCAGCCTCACAGCAAAGATCAGGATGCAGGCGATCTATGGCCAACGTGTACTGCGTTAAGTCGTTTGAACCGATGGAAAAGAAATCCACTTCTTTTGCCAAATGCTCCGCAATCATCACCGCGGATGGCACCTCAATCATAATACCCAGCGGCAACTGGGGAGCGTTTAACTGCAAGCGAACACTCTCGGCAATATCTCGCGCTTTGTTCCACTCCGATATTCTGCCGATCATGGGAAACATAATGTGCAGCCCGGTTGATCCGGTTGTCTCTTTCTGCCAGATCGCTGTCTGGTAAATGGCTTCAAGTTGACGCCTGAACATATCTTCATATTTGAACGAGAGGCGAATCCCTCGCAGACCCAGGAAAGGGTTATTTTCATGCGGGATATGCAGCCAGGACACAGGCTTGTCTCCACCAATATCCGCCGTACGCACGATCAACTGGCGACTGCCAAGTTCCTCGACGATAGCTTTTAAACTATCGCATTGCGCTTCAACGGTTGGTTCCGCAGTGGAAGATTCAAAAAGAAACTCTGTCCTTAACAACCCCACGCCTTCACCACCATTTTCTAAAACAAGTTTCGCGTCTTCCGGGTTGGCGATATTGCAAACGACATCAATGTGCCGACCATCCAACGTTTCAGCGGCCTTATGTTTTTGTGCATCTTCTGCCTTGCGAATCTGCTCCCACTGCGCAATCCATTCCACCCCATTTTTCTGCGTTGCTTCATCCGGATCAATGTATATGGACGATGCCTGGGGATCGACAATAATCAGTTCACCATCCTCAATGTTCTCCAGCCCTCCCTCGCCCAGGCCAACCACTGCCGGAATTCCCAGGGCTCGGGCAAGGATCGCCATATGACTGTTGGGACCGCCAAGCTCCGTACAGATGCCGCGAACCTTCAGACCATGCAATCCGGCGGTTTGTGACGGCGTTAGATCTTTGGCCATTAAAATGAAATCAGTTTGCGGATATTCAACTGCTGAAACAGCCGGTACCATCAAAGCCAATACCCGATCACGCACATCAATTAGATCCGCAATCCTTGCCCTCAGGCGCTCGTTGTCAACTGTTTTCAATGACTCGACCTGCTTTTCAATAGCTTGATGAAAAGACCAGGCCGCAGTCTTACCATTTACAATCGACTTTTCACTGTCGGTTAATACCAGTTCATCCTGCAACAATTGCTTTTGAGCTTGCAAAATGGCGGCTTCATTCGGCGCCCTGCTTTGCAGGTTGGCTTTCAGTTCATCCAGTTGCCGGGCGGCTTCGGTCAGGGCAATGCTAAAACGGTTGGCTTCCTCTTTAGGGTCTTGTGCATTCTCCTCAAATTTCATCTTTCCTACCTGCAATCGAAATGCAGGTGCCATCGTAATACCCGGTGATGCAGCGGAACCACTTATCGTCATACGGCACTGAACAGCGGGCAGAGCTGATAAAACGGTCAGAGGATGATAAGACGCATTCGCCTGTTCCTCCTCGCTGTCCAGCCCCTGACTAATCATTTCAGCCAGAACTTGAACGGCCTGTTCTGCCTCAGGCCCTTCCGCGGAAATTGTCAGGACATCGCCTTGATTAGCGCCCATGGACAAAAGTGATGCCATGGACTTGGCAATTGCTGTCCTCTGATCGTTTCGAATGCGGATATCTGTTCCTGAAAATTTTGCAGCCTGTTCTGAAATCAAGCTGGCGGGGCGGGCATGCATACCCTCAACATCAACAACCTGTGCCTGTGCGACAACTGAATAATCTTCCTGTTGTACCGGTGCAGTCTGCTCCTTTGCGTTTAGCGCATGCAAAATATCGTTTTTATGGGTTGTGGTTGCCAGTTGGTCGGCTGATGTCTCATCCATGACCACATTGGTCAAACGCTGAAGCAGGCTCAAATGATCCTTGCCTTTGGCTGCAATACCGACGATCAATCGAGCCACGTCTCCCTTGGTATTCCAGACGACACCTTGCGGTGCCTGCACAATAAAAACACCGGTTTGAATTACCTGCTGCTTTGCTTCATTGACACCGTGTGGGATAGCTACACCATTAATCAGATAGGTGCTGACCTTTTCTTCACGCCCAACCAATGCATCCAAATAGTCTCCACTGACGAGACCTAAAGCGGACAAGTTTTGAGAAATCAGTTCAAGTACATCATTTTTAGTCGTTACCTGAGCATTTAATAAAATTTGTTCTGGACTGACTATCAAAGTGTCTTCTGCAGCAGTTTTGTTATTTTGTGAAGCAGGTGCCTGAACAACCTCCTCAGGTAGTTCGGATTTTTGGGTGATCTTGGCTACCAGCTCATCATAGAAGCTATCGTCCATAAAGTTATCAATGCTCAAATGCTGTGCGTTTGGCAATTTAGCCCGAGCGCGATCAGTCAATTCATTTTGGGTAATGACGATGTCGGCATCTTTCAGATCATTAATCGCAGCGTTGGTAACCTCAATATTTAAGCCGGCAGCATTAATTTTGCCAAGCAATACCGTTGCTCCCATAGCTGAAGATCCCATGCCGGCATCGCAAGCCACAACAATTGATCGAACACTTCCTGCCGCGACGGGGGTCGCCTGCCCTTTTGCCTCGGACTTACTTGAGGCAACAGCAGCTGTGGCGGCTTCCAGGTCATCACTTTCTGAAGCGGTCATACGAATGATTACTGCTCCAATTAGAAACGAAGTGAGAGCGGAAACCGCAATGGAACTCAAGGTCAAGACAATACCCATTCCTCTTGTGGACATCAGGGTCAACGCAAACACAGAACCCGGAGATGGCGGACCAACCAGGGCATTGCCTGTGGCCATGTTAAAACCAACACCCACCATACCGCCGGCGATCACGGCAATAATCAATCTTGGCTTCATTAAGATATAAGGAAAATATATTTCATGGATGCCACCAAAAAAGTGAATGATGGCCGCACCGTAGGATGACTTTTGTGCCGTACCTTTGCCCGCCACCATATAAGCCAGGAGGATACCCAAACCAGGACCTGGGTTGGTTTCAATCAGATAATAAATGGAAGATCCGACCTTAGCTGCCTGTTCTGCGCCCAAAGGCGTGAAAACACCGTGGTTTATGGCATTGTTTAAAAACAGAATTTTTGCAGGTTCGACAATGATTGACACCAGAGGCAATAGAGACATCTCCACAATCCAGCCCACACCTGCCGCCAGTGCCCTGGTAATTGAAGAAACGACCGGGCCGATTACTACGTAGGCAATTAAGGCGACCACCATGGAGATAATGCCGAGAGAGAAATTGTTGACCAACATTTCAAATCCAGGTTTGATTTTACCGTGAACCTTCTGGTCAAATTTCTTTATTGCCAGACCGCCTAAGGGGCCTACAATCATAGCACCCAAGAACATTGGGATGCCAGCGCCAACAATGACTCCCATCGTCGTAATGGCGCCTGCTACAGCACCACGTTCACCACCGACCATCTTACCACCGGTATAGCCAATCAAAAGCGGTAGCAGGTAAGTGATCATGGGACCAACCAATGATGCTAATTTTTCATTCGGCAACCAACCGGTTGGTATAAACAGCGCCGTAATCAACCCCCAAGCGAGAAATGCACCAATGTTGGGCATTACCATACCACTTAAGAACCTTCCAAATGACTGAACGCCTACTTTCAAAGCATTGCCGGACATAAACATACCTCCTATTTACATTGTGATTAAGTTATCCATAATTAAACCCCAGGCAATAAGAGCACCAATGTTGGGGGTGATCATCCCAGCCAGGAAGCCGCCAGATCTTTTAATTGCCTCTTTCATTTTGCAGCCTCCTTTTTTTGATTAAGTTAGTGGAGCAGTGAGTCCTGATTCGTTAGAAATATATGTAATCGATTACATAAAGCATGTCAACACTTTTTTTAATAAATTTTTAACTTTTTTTAATAAATCCCTAACAATTTGAATTTTTTGTTTAATTGATTTATTAGAATACACCGCTTTAAGCAAATTATTCAGAATTATCAGAAATCGTTTTCAAAATAAACCAATCTTATAGGTTATTGAGTGCAAAAAATATGTTTGGTT
>CALNXP010000025.1:0-124757 GCA_942490555.1 uncultured beta proteobacterium
TGAATATAGTCAATCAGCTCATCGATATCGATATCGGGATTACTCAACAATGCCATACAGGCATCAATCACCTCACCCAGGTTGTGTGGTGGAATATTGGTGGCCATCCCCACCGCAATCCCAGATGAACCGTTTACCAGCAAATTGGGAAAGCGCGCCGGAAATACCAGCGGTTCTTTTTCCGAACCATCATAGTTAGGACCGAAATCCACCGTTTCCTTATCCAGATCGGCCAACAGCTCATGAGCAATTCTGGCCATACGGATTTCGGTATAACGCATCGCAGCGGCATTATCACCGTCAACCGAACCGAAATTCCCCTGACCATCGACCAGCATATGCCGCAGCGAAAAGTCCTGAGCCATACGTACAATCGTGTCATACACCGCGGTATCGCCATGCGGGTGATATTTACCGATCACATCACCGACAATACGCGCCGATTTTTTATACGGGCGATTCCAATCATTAGATAATTCGTGCATGGCATATAACACCCGGCGATGCACCGGTTTCAAACCATCGCGCACATCGGGCAAGGCTCGCCCGACGATAACACTCATTGCATAATCAAGATAAGACTTGCGCATCTCCTCTTCGAGGCTGACTGGCAAGGTTTCTTTGGCAAACTGTTGTTCCATGAAGTTTCCAGCGGAAGTGATACAAAAGACCGATTTTAGCACAGCATGCGCCTAAATCTGCGGTGTATACACGAGCAAAATCCGCTATTTTGATTAAATTAGCAATTTCCCCACCCAACTGAACAATCAACGCGCTACAATGTCAAAACATTGGCACTGGCATTTAAGACCCCAGTGAGGATTAACCATATTAGAGGGTGTTGTTATGCGCAGCTATTTTCTGATTCTGGCATTACTGATTAGTGGCAACTGCATGGCTGAATTATATAAATGGACCTCTCCCAATGGCGAAGTCCATTATTCCGACCAGCCACCACCAAAACAAAAAGAACTTGAAGTCACCAAGCTACGCAGCTCATCGCGCCCGGCACCACCGCCCGCCGTTATCGATAACGCCACTGAAAAACAGCAAATTCAGGCCGAGCAACAGCAGCAAGCTGCCGCTGAGCACAAAGCGATAGAAGAAGAGCGTGCCCGCATCAATGCCCAAAATTGCGAAACCGCCCAGCAAAATTATCGCAACCTGCAATCCGGCTCACGTATTATGGAAGTCAACGCTCAAGGAGAGCGCACCTATCTTGACGAGCAACAAATCCAGCAAAAGTTACAACAGGCACAACAAAGTATCAACAAATACTGCCAATAGCATTGACTTCAGCTCCAAGCTGCAACGATAATCAAACCATGACTACCTCAAGCACACCCATCAACACTTATCAGACCCGCGCCCTGCGACTGGTCTGGTTCTGTTCGTCTGGTGGTTTGGGATAGCACACACTGTAGCATCAAAAAAAGCCACCGCACCCCGGTGGCTTTTTTTATTTTCAGGAGCAACCCAGGAAACGTATGTCATTACCCGCCGCCTATCTATCCGTGATTATCATCTGGTCAACCACACCGCTCGCTATCAGCTGGAGCACCCTGGACACCGGTTTCAGTTTCGGTGTACTGCTGCGCATGTTGATTGGTCTGATGCTGTGTGCCGTCATTGCCCTACTCTGGCGCATTCGTTTTCCGTTACACAAGCGCGCCATCTACACCTATCTGATCAGCGGAATTTCCATGTTTTCCAGCATATCACTGGTGTACTGGTCGGCCCAGCATGTCAATTCCGGACTGATCTCGGTGCTGTTTGGGCTAAGCCCGTTGATTACCAGCTTGGGCGCCGCACTCTGGTTACAGGAAAAATTACTCAGCCCCAGCAAGCTATCAGGTATTACCTTGGGCTTTTCCGGGCTGGTAATGGTGTTTTATGGCAATCTGCAGCTTTCCTCCAGTGCCGCCCTTGGCATTGCCACCTTACTGCTGGCAGCCACCTTGCAGTGCGCCGGGCTGATCGCATTAAAACGCATTGCCGATGACAGCCCACCGCTGGCCACCACCCTGGGCAGCCTGATCGTCGCTTTCCCATTATTCACGCTGCTGTGGTGGCTGCTCGATGGCGCTATGCCGACACATATTTCAACCCAGAGCTTAGTGGCTATCGGCTATCTGGGGATTTTTGGCTCGGTACTCGGCTTCGCCATGTATTATCACCTGATCAAACACATGGAAGCTGGCAAGATTTCATTAATCACCCTGATCACTCCGGTGTTTGCTTTATTGTTGGGACAAAGCCTTAACCATGAGCAGATATCGACCCAGGTATGGCTGGGCAGCCTGACCATTCTGGCCGGACTGGCATGCCATCAATGGGGCAACCTGACCCGCAGAAAAATACCGACCTAACCCTTTTGCTGCCAGCGTTTTTCTACCTTCCACCGCTCCAGCCATGCCAGCACCTGATTGCCCGGCATAGGCCGGGCAATCGCAAACCCCTGCGCCAGATCACATCCCAGCTTTAACAGGGCCTCGCTATGCTTGGCCGTTTCCACCCCCTCGGCAATCACCTTACGCTGAAAGGTCATTCCTAATTGAATCACCGCCTTGACAATATGCCTGTCATCACTATCACTCAACATATCACGCACAAAGCTTTGATCGATTTTAATCGTACCCGCGGGCAAATGCTTCAAATAGCTCAGTGAGGAATAACCGGTACCGAAATCATCCAAAGCAAAATTCACACCATAGGCACGACACGCCTGCATCACATTATTGGACAACTTCATATCATCCAATGCACTGGACTCCAGTACTTCCAGCTCCAGACTTGAAGCCAACACATCGGGATAACTCTGCAATACCTGCTGCAAGCGTTCCACAAATTCATGCTGCTGAATCTGGCGTGCGCCAATATTCACACTCACCGGCAAAACAACGCCTTGGGCATTCCATTGCGCCATAACCTGCAATGCAGAATCAATCACCCATTCACCCAGCTCAACACTTAACGGATCCTCCTCTATCTGCGACAAGAAAGCAGCCGGCACCAAAAATCCCTGCTCAGGATGATGCCAGCGCAACAATGCCTCCATACCAACCACCTCACCACTGCGCATATTCACCTTGGGCTGGTAATACAATTCAAATTGATTTTCCCGCAACCCCTGGCGTATACGCTCACGCATCTGTTGCTTAAGCTGCATTTTCCGGCTGTAGTCCAGATCAAACAGATAATAACGATTTTTACCCAACTGCTTGGCCTGATACATAGCCTGATCTGCTTGACGCAACAACTGATCCGCATCAACACCATCCTGAGGATAAAAAGTAACACCGGCACTAACCGTTACCTTAACCATGACTTGCTCAATCTGCTGACACTCACTTACCACCGCCAACAACCTGTTGAGCACCGGCTCAAAATCACTGCCATGCTCCAAATCCACCATCACCACCACAAACTCATCCCCTCCAAGACGCGCCATGATATCCCCCTCTCGCAACTCGGCCTTCATACGCTGCGCCAGTTCGATCAGCAAGCGGTCTCCCAACTCATGACCATACTCATCATTCACCCGCTTAAAGCCATCCAGATCCAGATAGGCTACCGCCAGCCGACTACCTTGCCGGCGCGCATGAGCCATAGACTGCTGCAAATATTCCGATAAATATAGACGGTTGGGTAGCGACGTTAAGGCATCATAATGCGCCAGATATTCCAAACGCTGCTGATGGGTTTTTATCTGTGTGATATCGGTGAATACACCCACATAATTTTGCACCTGCTGCTCAGCATCCACCACCTTACTAACAGAGATTAACTCCGCAACCACCTCCCCATCTTTACGGCGGTTCCATATTTCACCAGACCAATAACCACACTTATTAATTTCCTGCCACATTTGCTTATAAAAACTCGCCCCCTGATAGCCAGAATGCAATAAGCGTGGATTTTTACCCAGTACATCTTTCCTGGAAAAACTGGTTATTTTCTCAAACGCATGATTAACTTCAACAATATCAAGATTGGCATCAGTAACCATAATACCCTCATGGGTATTATTAAATACCGTCGCAGCCAAACGATTCTTATCTTCAGAACGCTTACGCTCGGTCACATCCTGATTAACCCCCACCATCAGCTGCGGTTTACCGCTGGCATCCCGCTCAACATAAGCAGCAGCCTGCACATAGCGCCACTCACCCCCAGGCAGCACAATACGAAAGACAGGGGCATAACGCGCACTCCCATCCATCTCCTGCTGCAGCTCTTGCTCTACCATTGGCAGATCATCGGGATGAACCTTTGAACTCCAGAATTCATACAACAATTTATCGGTGGTCGCACATGCTTGCGAACCATAAATTTCAAACATTTTTTGATCCCATGTCAGCGTATCGTGCTGAATATCCCAGGACCATATTCCCAACCCAGCAGCCTGAGTTGCCATATCCAGACGTTTTAGCTGAGAACTGATCTGCAACTGCTGCAAATATTGCTGCGTCACATCCAGCATCACAATCACCACCCCCTCGACCTGCTTACTCTGCTCTTCCACATACGGCGAAATCCGCAACTGCCAGCGACATTTGGCCGCCTCTTCAAATTCAAACGCCTGCTCTTGGCGCTGCTTCATCACCTGATGGACACACGTCAACAAGTCTGGAATCTCACAATACGTATCGATACTGGCCAGATTGGCTTTGTGCTGTTCGGGAATATCAAATAGGCTCAGTGCCTGCTGGTTATAACGCGTAATCGTCAAATTACGATCAACCACCAACAACCCCAGATGGACCGAGCCCAAGATATTATTCATATCATCATTGGCGGCCATCAGATCATTAGAACGCGCCGTCAATTCGTCATTCACCATAATCAGCTCTTCATTCGAGGCCTGCAGCTCTTCGTTTGAGGTTTCCATTGCTTCATTTGATGCCTGCAACTCCTCATTGGCCGCATACGCCTCTTCATTTAGCGACTGTAACTCTTCATTGGCCGACTCAAGCTCCTCGATCACCGTCTGCAGATTTTCCCGCATCAATGCCAGCTCCTGCTCCAGCACCAGAGTATGCTCTTTAGAATGATCAGAGACCTCTTCTTCAACCACCTCACACACTCGCTCACGCACCGGCTCAAATACCACCAACAGCAAATCCGCATCCAGAATATTCTGCCGTGCGACAAAATGAACCGCCAGACGAAAATAGTCCGCCGAGCCATCATTCATCAGCTTCATGGCAGAGCCGTAGGCACTGTTTTTGGTACGAATAACCCGCTGCGCATACGCTCTGACCTCACCACGCAAGTCCGGCGTCACCAAGGCATATAAATTAAAATTAGCCTTACCTGACTTTACGGTAAAAAAGCGACTGCAATCCCCAAATAATTCAAGAATCTCACCGTCACAGCTAATCAATGCACTGGCCGGCATATACAGCTGGCTGAGTTTTTCCTGCCCCAGCTGCTGGGTCGACACCGGTTTGTGTGTACTCACCGACGACAACGAGGTTGCCAAACTGCGCCGACGTGAAAAACCGGCAGTTATCGGTGAATGTACATTGCGACGGTAATATATCTTGTTTTTTCGGTCTTTAATCGTAAACAGGCTGCTTTGGCGTCCCACGGTTTCTGATCGCCCCAATAACAGCAGACCATTTTCTCGTAACGCATAGTGAAATAACTTTAACAGTCTATCCTGCAGCTCAGGCTTGAGATATATCATCAGATTACGGCAACTGATCACATCAAGCCTGACAAAAGGCGGATCCTGCACTAGGTCATGATGAGCAAACAGCACAATTTCCTTTAAACGTCGAGATACCTGATACCGTCCATCGCGGCAACTGAAATACTTTTTCAACATAACATCCGGTACAGCGACCAGATCCGACTGATAATACAAGCCATTGCGTGCCTGCAGTATCGCCTCCTGATTAATATCGCTGCCAAAAATCTGTACCCGATATTGCTCCAGCTGCCCAGCCAAGTGTTCGGCAAGCAGCATCGCAATACTATAAACCTCCTCACCCGTAGCACAGCCAGGCACCCAGATTCTCAATTCGTCTCCGACCTGCTTTTGCTCAATAATTTTTTTCAGTGCGCTATCCAGCGCTTTAAATGCCTGCTCATCGCGAAAAAAAGCGGTAACGGAAATTAAGAAATTATTCCCCAACGCAATCACAGCCTCGGCATTCTGTCGCAACAGTGCAATATATTTAAGCACATCTTCCAGCTGTAACGTCGCCATATTTCGCTCGATCTGACGAATCAGTGTAGCCTCTTTGTAATTATTGAAATCTTTACCCGTCTGATGAGCAATCAATTGTAAAATCGTTTGCAACTGTTCAGCTTGGACACTACCTTCCGAGCTTTCTGTTTGCTGACGATAATCAACAATTTGTCGCAATCGCTCGGCCATATCCGTCACCGGCAACACAATCTCTGCACCACCCAAGCGAATCGCCGCCGCCGGCATACTGCTAAACGCAGCCTCCACCGGCTCCTGAACCATAGCAATGCCCCCCATAGCCCGCACCGAACTGACACCATGAGCCCCATCGCGCCCTTTACCCGAGAGTATAATTGCAACGGACTTATGCTCCTGATCATTCGCCAGACTCATAAAGAACCTGTCCAGCGATGGCTTCACCGACAAGGTATTGCGCGGTGAACTCAATTCCAATCTACCATCAATCAGCTGCAGATCCTTATCGACAGGAGCCAGATAAATCCTATCGGCCTGAGCCACTTCATGCTGCTGAATACGCTTAACCTCAAAAGGCACCTGTTTGGCCAACAGCTCAGCCAGATAAAGCGGATAATCCGCCTCACAATGCACCACCACAATATAACTTATTCCCAACTTCGCTGGCAGCCTTGACAGCAAATCGGTCAATGCCTGCATCCCTCCTTCTGCAACCCCAATAGCCACATAAGCTGCCACTTCACTCGCTTTTTCCACATGATCTGCGGTCACCTTTTTATTCATTATGCTCTCCCTTTTTTAGGCATAAAAACCCGCTTCTCTTTATTTGTCTGGCCATACCACACGTCAGCCCCCCGCTAAAGCAACCAGTTCCCTTGCCACTCGGTGGTCAATGTCAAGCACAGCATCATAGTCACCAGCAACCACGGAAAAACATAATCATTCATCGACTTACTGAACAGCAACGCCACCAAACTGGCCCATACAAACTGCCATATCAGTAAATACAGCGCTTGCCTTTCAAAAAATCCCAGGCGTAGTTTTTCTTTATTCAGCTGCACCGTTAAGCGATTATCTCCCGAAGCCGTAATTGCATCCGCCATAACCCTAAACATCCATTGCAATAAGCGTGTATCTGCCAGCCGAGAAATACATTCCGTTGCAATTTGATCGCCATGCGGCAAACGCGTCAGCAACTTATCCGTCTGTTTATGAATTTTATCCAGCCAGGCACCTCTGACCGCATCACGCTGTGCCTGCTGCAAACAGACCAGGAACTGGATCACAAAATACCCCCAGCTCAACCACAGCCCCCATAGCAATGCCTGAGGAAATAATACCTGCACCTGGCCAAACTGCCATGTCTGCGGCCATTGCACCTCCAGAGCGCTCAACAACCACAATAAAAAACTACTGACAATTAATCCCCTGCGCTGCCGATAAAAATCATCATGCACTTGTTGCAACGGTTGCTCTTCCTGCCCTGCCATAACTTCCCATCCATATTTAGCCAAAGTTACCTCTTAACTTAGCCATATTCCGGCAACAATTTTACCTGATAGCACACACACGGCCGCAATAAATATTTACCTGCTGCAGCCCCTGTACACATCACCACAAATAGCGCAAAATAAACGTTGCACCGTTTTGTTTAAAAAGATGACTATGGTTAGGCTTGATCGAATTAAAAAAATTAATCCTCCGTCATGGCCCTGCAAGCTGATACCTCGTCAACGACTGTTTAATCAGCTCAACCAGTCTTTACAACGTATCAGTTGGGTTTATGCACCTGCTGGCTCCGGCAAAACCGCATTGATCAGCAGCTGGCAACACCAGCGGCAGGCACCCTTGCTCTGGTACCAGCTGGGCAAGTCGGACAATCATGCAGAGGAATTTTTTGGATATATGCGTCTGGCATTATCACGCTTTTTTGACCTTGAAACACCAAATGAGCAAAGTCCGCAGGCGTTTAACCGTTATATAGAACAAATATATACCCAACTGCCCGCCGAAACCTTACTGGTTTTTGATGACTATCATATGGTCCAGCAGAGCTGGCTACATCAATTTTTTTATCAGCTGCAGAATATGCTGCCCACTGATTTACGCCTGGTTTTTATCAGTCGCAGACAGCCGCATAGAGAAATCATCAGCCTTAAAGCCAGCAACCGCATTCAACAGCTGGATGATAGCGACTTAAAGCTGACACGCGCAGAAACCAGACAACTACTACAAACACTACAGCCAGCAATTTCACGCCAACAGATAGGCTTAATCTATCAGCAGGCTACAGGCTGGGTAACCGGCAGCCTACTACTACAACAATCATTACCGGCTAACGGTCAGCCACACCCCGGCAGCACGTCGCAATTACGGGGTATTTTCGACTACTTTGAACGAGAAATTTTCCAAAACGTCAGCCAGGAAAGCCAGTCATTCCTGTTACGCAGCAGCCATTTTGAGCAGTTTAATATTGACAGCTGTGAGCGACACAACATTACCGAATCCGGCAAACACCTACGCTATCTCTTTGAAAATCAATGCTTTATAAAATACTCACCACAACCCGCAGCACATTACCACTACCACCCTTTATTTCAGGCATTTTTACAAGCTAAAGCTCGACATCTGAACAACACACCTCAAACCACTCCGGAATGGAGCGCTACCACGCTGCCCGCGATTAAAATTTATACACTGGGCACCTTTGAAATCATTATTGACCAACAGCCCTTACAATTTAATGGCAAATTGCCTAAAAAAGTACTGGATTTACTCAAGGCACTGATTGCCTACGGCGGACAACAGGTTTGCTGCCTGTTACTGGCAGATACCTTATGGCCGGATAACGAAGGCGATAGCGCGCATCGGTGTTTAAAATATACCTTACACTGTTTACGCAAGCTGCTTGGCAATCCGGAAACCGTGTTACAGCGCGCCGGCAGACTCAGCCTGAACCCTGAGCTGTGCTGGGTAGATATTTTGCATCAACCAGCAAAGATTCATGCACAAATAGAGGGTGAATTTTTACCTGGAGATCATCAGCCCTGGATAAATAACATCCGCAAAAAACTGCATAAAAAACTTGAGACCGCACAATAATCCAGAAGGCGGTGTTGACATAAGAGCTCACCACCCGCAGCGCCAGGATTTCGATCCGGCAAGGCATGATGAGCGTAGTATAGTGGTTCTATATAAGCGAATCATAACGCCCGGGGCCTTGTGTCAACAGAGCCTTGTGCTGCATTGCATAAGTCTTCACCTCTATGCTACCGGTGTATGAGCACAATAAGTTTTCCCCTTGTTGAGGGGATTTTTATTTCGCCTGCGGCGAGTGACTTTCTTTGCACCACCAAAGCAAGTCACTAAAGAAAGGCGACCCCTGATATCGTGGCCGTTGGCCTTCAGGCGTTGCTCGATCAAGCCCGGCGCTGCGCAACTCATCACGATAAAAGGGAAGAAATATACACAGCATCGCTTCGCTCGCGGTGTGAACCGCCCTAGATAAGACACCATGCTTAATGGCGTGGTTAATTTTACCGGCGCAGCACTAGCAGCAACTGCTCTTAGCTTCAGCGACGCCAGCTGAGGACGTACCGGCATTTAACGCTGGCTCAGCTTCCGCAAATGGCGACTGCCTGGCGGCGGTTTTAAATGGCCCGAAATGATTACCAAACTGCCCATAAAATTGAAAATGTTCCGCATAACGGGAACTTAACAACATACGATAGGTATTTCCCGATACCGGGATTACCCGCAAGGCTTGAAACTCATGCTGCTTATCAAATGAAAAAGCACGCGGGTGATAAGGCACGGTACCTTTATAAGCAACCGCCTGCCCATGATCTTCCTGAGAGACATCCAGCCCGGAGGCTTTAAATAAACGGTAGGTTGCAGAGTAAAATCGGATATCTCCTAATTTATCCGCACTTTCCTGATCGGTAATCGCCAGCGGCCTGTCCACTACCAGCCTGGGGTCAATAAAACCACATTCGCGCGCCAGGCTTTCAAAATCATTCCAATACAATGCGCCGGACAAACACTCTCCATACAATACCGAATCGTTTCTTAAATGTTCCGGTATACGCCTATCCGCATACACATCAGAAAAATACAACTCCCCACCGGGTTTCAACAATTGATAAATACCTTTCAATACCGCCGCCTTATTAGGTGAGAGATTAATCACACAATTGGAAACCACCACATCAAATGATGCGTTATCCAGCGCCAGTTCATCCAGTTTCTCTATATAGCCTTTTAAAAAACGCGTGTTCTCAAAACCAAATTTTTCGGCATGCCAGCCTTGTGTATTCATCGCCACCGCAAGCTGTTCGTCGGTCATATCAACACCAACCACCCGCCCTTTACGCCCCACCAATTGCGCTAAGGCATAAACATCGCGCCCGGAGCCACTACCCAGATCCAACACACTGCAGCCCTTTAGCAATGGCGGACACACCAGCCCACAACCATAATACTTTGCCAGCACATCCGGATGAATATTACTTAACAAAGGCTTTAACCAGGAAGGCACAGCACTGCTGTCACAACATGCTGTCGTTTTTAAATCAGCACTGGTTTTTAAGGCTTTACCATAGTATTCCTGTACGCTTTTATGCATATTATCCCTCTCAATATTTATTTATCGATTGTTATCCATGACGGCAAATTAACCAGATCCTTGGGTATATCAATATCATGCAATGTCTCCAGTTCAAACAGGGTTGCACCCAGGCGCTGCACCGCACAACGCGTCTGCTCGGCAACCTTGTCGCTACTCCAGCGAATCCCCTCAAATACGCTGGGATGATAGCACCGCATCCCCAGCAAGGCATAACCGCCATCACTGACCGGCAACATCACCAGCTCATGTTGTTGCAACGCACTGGCCGCTTGCGTTAAATGCTCAACGTTCAGTTCAGGACAATCGCTGCCTATCAGCAACACCTGCTCACGCTCAAAATCCACCCTGGCCAGCGCCGCCCTCAACCTGGCGCCCAAATCGCCTTCGGATTGCAAACTCCAGTGCAGCCCTGCTGGCAAATTAAGCTCTTGCCAAATAGCATGTTCAAGCGATGGACTGACACAAAGCTCCACCACCCCCAGCTTTGCTGATAACGCCTGCGCCACACAATACTGCAACATACGCGCAGCCAGATCGGCCGCAGCTTGTTCGCCCAGCGCGGGAATCAAGCGGGTTTTTGCCAGCCCCGGCAACGGCGCCTTGGCGATAATAATAATTCGCGTTTTCATCGATAACGTGCCGCAATCACCTCGGCCGACACCCCGCGCCAATATTGCCAGCGCAACTGCCACATCAGAAATATCGTTGTCCATACACCGCGTGTTTCCCAGCGGCGTCCGGAAGTCACCACTTTCGCGGCAACACAGGCCGGCCGCCCCAAGGCTTTCAACTTTTTCGACATTTCAATATCCTCCATCAACGGCTGCTGATCAAAGCCGCCAACCTGCCAATAAACCTGCTTATGCATAAATATCGCCTGATCACCGGTCGCAATTTTGCTGATACAGGAACGCAGATTCATCATCCGGGCAATCACTTTCAGCATACAGTGCCGACCATTGATCTGTACGTTAAATCGTCCCCAGCTATGGTGTTGCAATGCCTGCCTGACCCGGCTATCCGCATCTTCCGGCAATAAGGTATCCGCATGCAAGAATAATAAATAGTCACCCGTCGCTCGCCCGGCACCGGCATGCTGCTGTGACGCTCGCCCTCGCGCTGCCGAAATCAGCTCAACATCGCATTGCGATAAAGATTGCAGCGTTCCATCCTGACTGCCACCATCCACCACAACCACCTCACAACCACGCTGCCGCCAATATTGCAGATGCGGTATTAAACGCTCCAGCTGCTGTTGTTCATTCAACACAGGAACCACAATCGACAACACCCCCCGATCAACGGCTGTCATTTAGCAACCAGTCATAATCCAGAAATACAATCTCCAATTCACCGACACGCAAGCGCTGGACATCAGCCTCGGACAACGCTAACGCCTCCCGATATTGCACGATAAATTCGGCCAGCGAATCCACTCCTTGCCAGCCCTGCTCAAAATCCTGTTGATACCAGTTAAATATCATAGAAAGCATCAGCCGCCCATCCTGCATGCGATTACGTTGCCGATCCGATAAAAACTGCTGGGTTTGTTGTTGCAATTGCTGATCCAGCTGCTCGGCCCGATAAGCTTCCGCACGCAACGCAGGGCAGCCGATACTGGCACAGTTAACCGCAAAATGAATCCTGGGTTCCCGATAACGGCCAGAACCTCGAATCAAATCATGTTCAATATCATCCAACGAAAGTTGTTGTTGCAATAATGGAATAAAACGTTTCTGCCACGGCGAGCGAAACCATCCCCCCAGCGCCTTAATCGATTCCAGCTCGGGATATTGCGTCAATACCAGCGCCACCGTCCAGGCATTATAGGCATTGATCAAAAATGCCAGCTGTTGTGCAGACGACCATTGATCAAATTGCTGGCGAGTCACCGCGGACAACTGATCGAGATATATATTCAGTTGCGCCCGGTCACGCATCATACCCCGATAATCCAGGGTAGTAGCATATCCCGACGCAGCTGTGGTCACATGCTGCTGCAACAATGCCGTCCAACGCGAATGATCAAAGGCCTGTGCCAACGAACAGCACCCCATCAACAACACCATTCCCAGCCACTTAATCATCCGCCACGTCTCCAGGCATGGTATTTTTCCAACCACGGCATTAAACGGGCTGGCGCATGCGCACGCTTCCATTCACCGGCCGCATATTTATTTGCCTCGGCCCAGGTGGGATAGCTATGAATGGTGCCCAGGATTTTATTCAACCCCAGGCCATGCTTCATCGCGAGCACAAATTCCGCCAGCAATTCACCCGCATGCTCCGCCACAATGGTTACCCCCAGAATCTGATCTTTACCTGGCACGGTCAACACCTTAACCAGCCCGCCGGCCGAACTTTCAGCTATCGCCCTGTCCAGATCATCAACCGCATAGCGCGTCACTTCATAAGCAATGCCTTGTGCCTTTGCCTGCTGTTCATTCAATCCCACCCTGGCTACCTCCGGATCAAGAAATGTCACCCAGGGAATCACGCTATAGTCCACCTTAAAACGCCGGGCCTGTCCAAACAAGGCATTCACCGCCGCATACCAGGCCTGATGCGCCGCGGTATGCGTAAATTGATACGGCCCGGCCACATCACCCACCGCATAAATATTCGGATATAAGGTTTCCAGATACTCATTAGTCACAATCGTGCGCTGCGTTTCAATGCCAAGCTGCTCCAGGCCATATCCCTGCAAGCGCGCCACACGCCCAACGGCACAAATCAACTCATCAAAAAACACCTGCTGCTGTTCTCCTTTATGCTCAACCAGCACATATTTTTTACCTGCCTGAATACCACAACGCAAGGCTTTATGACCGGTCAACAGCGTCACTCCAGAGGTTGTCAGATATTGCTCGACCCGCTCAGACACATCCTCATCTTCACGACTCATCACTCGCTCAGCCTGCTCAATCTGCACCACATCCGCACCCAGACGTGCAAAGCTTTGTGCCAGTTCACAGCCGATAGGGCCGCCCCCCAGCACCACCATACGCGCAGGTATCTGCTCGCGCCCGGCCAGCTCCTGCCATAAGGTATCGCTGGTTAAATAGCCGGTTTGCGCTAACCCTGGCAAGTCAGGAACAAACGGACGTGCGCCGGTAGCCAGCACAATGCTTTTCGCGGTTAAACGCTGCACCCCGCCCTCATTAAGCTGAATTTCTACGGTCCAGGGATCGACCAAGCGGGCATAACCTTGTAACACTTCCACCCCCAACCCGGTATAACGCGCCACACTATCGTGTGGCTCAACCTGACGAATCACCTCCTGAATACGCTGCATCACACGGGAAAATGAAAACGCAGGGGACTGACCGGTTAAGCCATAATTTTCGGCATGCCGGATCTGATGGGCGATTTTGGCAGACTTAATCAAGGCTTTACTGGGAACACAACCATAGTTCAGGCAATCTCCGCCCATTTTATGCGCTTCTATCAAGGTCACTTTGGCTTTTACCGCCGCCGCAATATAGGCACTGACCAGCCCACCCGCACCGGCACCGATCACAATCAGATTGCGATCAAATCGTTTAGGGGAGCGCCAACGTGCATACACCTTATTCGCCTTGATAACAGCCACCATTTTTTTTGCCAGCAAGGGGAAAACCCCCAGCAAGGCAAACGATAAAATTAACCCCGGCGACAAAATCCCCGACAGACTTTCAAGCTGAGCCAGCTGGGTACCCGCATTCACATAAACCAGCGTTCCCGCTAACATACCTAGCTGACTGACCCAATAAAACGTCCATACCCGCATTCGGGTCAACCCCATAAGCAAGTTGATCAAAAAAAACGGTACCACCGGCACCAGCCGCAGGGTAAACAGGTAAAACGCGCCTTCATGCTCCACACCACGATTAATCGTTTGCAATCGCCCGGAAAAACGTTGCTGCACGCTATCACGCAATAAATAACGGGAAACCAGAAACGCCAGCGTAGCACCCAGCGTACTGGCAAATGACACCAGCAACAGCCCCCAGCCCAATCCGAACAATGCACCGGCAGCCAGTGTCATCACCGCCGCTCCCGGCAGCGACAACGTGGCCACCAACACATACAAGGCGAAAAATATACCGCCGACCAGCCACGGCTGCCGATCTCGCTGTAGCGCAAACTGTTCCAGACCGGACTTAAGACCATCCAGTGTTAATAGCTGATGCAGATCAAACCAGAAAAACAGAGCTATAGCGAGCAACAGAATAAGCAGTAGTAAAAATTTCCTGGCCATTTATAGCGCCCCACCACAACTGCTTCCCTGACCCGCGGTACATCCATAACAATGCTCGGCCACGATCACCGAATCCCCCGCCGGGTCTGCGCTCAGCAAATCGGTTAAATGCTTGATATTACCGTTACAACCCAGCCCTAATTGCTGATTAAAGTCACAGTCATACAAATAGCCCTGCCAATCCACACTGATTAACGAACGACACATTAACTGAGACAAATTCTTCGACTGGAAATTCTGCTTTAACAATTGCAGATAATCGTCAAACCGACCTTGCGACAGCAACATGGAACCAAAGCGTTTAATTGGCATATTTGCCACTGCAAACAAGGCATTAAATTCGATATTAAAATTATCTTTTAACTCCCGCTTATAAGCCAGCTCCAAGCCACTTTGCTCCGGTGGCAAGCAGTCTGTCTGCGGGTTATAAACCAGGTTTAAAATCAACTCACTACCCGGTACAGCATAACCTAATGCATTAAGTTTCTGCAGCCCGGCAATACTTTTATCAAATACGCCACCGCCACGCTGAGAATCCACATTATCCTTGGAATAACAAGGAAGTGAGGCGACAACCTCAACCTTATTCTCAGTAAGAAACTGTGCCAGTGCCTGCTGCTCCGGTTCAAACAAAATGGTCAAATTACAACGATCAATAACTTTAACCCCGGCAGCGACGGCTGCGACCACCAGCTCCCGAAACTCATCATGCAGTTCCGGCGCCCCTCCGGTCAGGTCCAACACCTCCACCTTACCTTGCTGCAACAAACGCTTAACCAACGCAATATTGGCCGACGACATCATCTCGGTGCGATTAGGCCCCGCATTCACATGACAATGCACACAACTTTGATTACAGCGATACCCCAGATTCACCTGCAGGGTGGTTAAATCCCTACGCGAAATTGCAGGAAAGTCGGTGGGTTGAAGATAAGATAACGTTTCCAGCATAACAAGCCTCTTGAGTAACAGATAAACACGGCTAGCGACAACAGCTCACCAGCCCATCCCATAGCACTCAGTTCGTCAAAAAAAGAAAAAAGGTTACCGTTTATTTGTTACGTACGGTATAAAACTGGATAACCGCCGACATCAACACCGAAAAATCCTGAGGTGCCATCTCTGGATATTCTGCTCGCAAACGACGATCTGCCATCACCAGCATAGGTTTACCCGTCCAGGTCTGCTTGGGATCAAAAAACGGAGCCGAAATTTCACAGGCCTGATCAAACACATCCCGAATATTTGTATATACACGGCGCTCTGCTTCTGTTTCCATCACTTCCTCGACCCACGGATTAATAACACACATATCATACCGCGAACCCCCTTAGCGTCAAAAGTTTTACCAGCCCCTCCTCGCTCTATAGTAAACTGATGGCAGGACACGTCGGAACAGGCCAAGATCATGAATTCACCACTTTCTGATGCGGAACAAGCCAGCTTATTGCAGTCTATCCGCCAGGTCAGACAAAAAGTCAGCGCACAACTGAACAACCCGGCCTCCACCCAACAGAGCGTTATGCTGATAGAACAGTTGTATCGCAGTATAGACAAGGTCGTCACAGAAACCACCGCTGGGGAGGAAATTGCCTGTCAAGCAGGTTGTGCCTATTGCTGCAGTTCGCGAGTAGAAATCAGCGAACCCGAAGCCTTTCTGCTGGCGCTGCTATTACAGCAACTCAGCCCGCCGTTACTGGCCGATATTAAACAGCGCCTGACGGATTATGCCCAACAGGTCAACTATCAACGCCAAGCCGAACAACGCATCCCCTGCATTTTTTTGCGCCATGCCAGATGCACGGTTTACCCATTTCGTCCTGCAGCCTGCCGCAAAGCCCACTCGCTATCGCTGTCCGCCTGCCAACAACAAACCACTATTCCACAAAATCTGACCACTTTAGTTAACTGCGAAGCCTTAATTGAAGGCACTCGCCAGGCTTATCAGGATCACGGTTTGAGCATCCATACCCATGAGCTGGGTTGCATTATGTTGCGTATATTGGAAGATGACACTCTGCTTTCCCGCTGGCTAAATGGCGAACAGGTTTTTACAACAACCGAAGATCCTGCAGCTCCTGGTCACTGAAACCGGCTTGTTTTCTGGCCTCGAGATGAAATGGGCCACGCAGGCCGCCATTAAAATAACGTTGCACTAAGGCTTTAAATGTGGTTCGCATATCCAGGCCACGCTGGTCACAATGATATTTAAACCAGCGCGATCCGATTTCCACATGCCCGATTTCATCACGCAAAATAATCCGCAACACCTCCACGGTCTGCAGATCACCAACCTGCTGCAGCTTTTGCATCATCCCTGGAGTGACATCCAGCCCTCTGGCCTCCAACACTCGCGGCACCAGCGCCATTCTTACCATGGGATCAAAATCCGTTTTTTGTGCCATTTCCCACAAACCATTATGTGCCGGAAAATCCCCATAATCATAACCCAGCGCCCACAACCGTTCCCTAAGCAAGGTAAAATGATACGCTTCTTCGTCCGCCACCTTGATCCAATCGGCAACATACCGAGGCGGGTGTTCACGAAAACGGTAAACCGCATCCCAGGCCAGATCAATCGCATTAAATTCTATATGCGTCACCGCATGAATCAGCGCCGCCCTGCCAGGCACCGTCCCCAACCCACGCCGGGGAACCTGAGCCGGATCAACCAGCACCGGCCTAGCAGGACGTCCCGGACGGGTAATCGCTGCGGGAGGCATAGGGTCGTCCATTGCTAACCCCTCTTCCCGCCAACGACGAGCATACTCAAGCGTTAACTGCAGTTTTTGCTCAACAGCATCGGCCTGCAGACACTGCCTGGCCGCCTGATATACGGATAACGACATAATTAATCCGGTGAAATCGCCAAAGTCTCGAGAATAACACCGCTTTGCTTATCCACCAAAACCGTCAACGCCCCATGTTTACTCCGCAATGGTAAATAACCGGTATTATCCGACTCATAACCAAGACGCTTCACTATCGCCTGAATATCCGCATCCGCCGACCAGTCAGCCAAAGGTGTAGCCTGGGCCGCAATTTTGGCCGCTTGTTGTTTTAGCGGAATATAATATTTAGGTTGCGTGTACAGCCCAGCCCCCGCATCCGCCAAGGCCCGATAAAAGCCTTGATCGGACCTTTCCGCCGTATCTTTTGCTTCACGCAGCGCCACCCATTCCGGCCCAAACACAGGGGACTGACGATAGTTATCATCCTCCACCTCAGCAAACCAGCTTTTATCCATATCATTGGCAATCATCATATGAAAAGCCTGCTCGTCAAATACAATAAAGGCAGGCCTGGCCAGATAGGCAGTATGCAATCCATACCCCAGCGCCACCATTTGGATAATCGCAATCACCGACAAATCAAGAATCAGCGTTTTACGTTTTTTTTCAGGGTTAAATAAAATCAAGGTCATCAATGGACCAAGGCAGACATCTATCCCGACAATCATGGCAAGCAACACCACCCCCCCAATCACGGAAAACAAGGGGGGCGGATACCAGACAAAAACGATTAACAAGCAGGCCAGAATCGCAATCAACAAACTGATAACAAAATGCACGCTCGCCGCTTTCAAGCGAGAAACGCGATCAATATGCCACATATTATTCTCCTTATTTTATCAGTCGATTCTTGAGGGGGACGCTACACAGCATATGGTGATAGCAATGCTTTTTTCAAGCTCAGCAACATATTTTATTCACGCCTCCACTCACTGCCAGCCAGCTTCGCCGCAATGAATCATAGGCCATGTGCATCCGCAGCATAAACAAGCTTGCTATAATCAAGTTGACATCCTCCCCGCCCTAAAGGACGGAGATTCCTACTGTGGCTGAATGCGATTTAGCATTCAACTCACTTCGGTGGGTTCCTGCTGCTGGCGACATTACTGCATCACTCACTTCACAGGCTAACAAGCGGTGTCCCCGCTCTAAAATGTTCATCGCGCCAACGAGATCGGCGTGATTTTGATAGCCGCATTCAACACACTTAAATGCGGCTTGGGTCTTGCGATTATCAGCACAAACGTGGTGACATCTTGGACAGGTTCGGCTGGTATTCTTTGGGTTCACCCGAATGAGTTGACCCCCTTTCCAGCCAAGCTTATAGTCCAACTGTCGCCCAAACTCTCCCCAACCCTGGTCTAAAATCGAACGATTGAGACCAGATTTTTGGGCAACATTTTTTCCATGATTGTCTGCATCGCCCTTGGCGGACTTGGACATGTTCCGTATTTGCAAATCTTCGATACATACTATCGCGTGGTTTTGGCTGATAGCATGCGTCGCCTTGTGCAAATAGTCCTTACGGACGTTGCTGATTTTTTGGTGCAATTTCCGGGCCTTGGCTTTTTGTTTCTGCCAATTCTTGCCAAACTTCACTTGTCTTGCCATGCGGCGTTGATACTTCGCCAGCTTTTTCTGGTGTTTCTTGAAGCTGTTGAGGGGGGCCAAATGGTTGCCATCGCTCAAAGTGGCAAATCTGGTTATGCCCATGTCGATCCCAACGATACCGGTTGCAGTCGGTATCGGCGATTCAACTTCGCGTTCCGTTTGGATGCTGACAGTCCATTTGCCACCGGACTGGCTAACGGTGACATTTTTGACGGTGCCAAGCACTTCTTGGCTGTTGCGATAACGCACAAAGCCAATTTTTGGCAGGTAGATACGATTGTTGTGTTGTTCCAGTTTGAAGCCTTGCGGATAGCGAAAGCTGTCGTGTTGACCACGTTTTTTGAATTTTGGAAAGTCTGCACGTTTGGCGAAAAAATGCTGGTAGGCTCGTTCCAGATCTTTCAGGGCTTGCTGCAAACATTGGCTATGCGTATCTTTTAACCATGCAGTTTGTTCCTCGTTTTTCCAAATGGGCAGAAAACTGGCAAGTTGGGTGTAGCTAAATTTAACGGTATTATCTGCTGCGTATTGCTCGGTTTGCCACGCCAAAGCCTTATTGATCACAAAACGACACGAACCCGCAAAGCGGCGCATATTCTGCGCTTGCTCACTGGTTGGTATTAGTTCAAATTTAAAGGCTTGTAGGCGTTTCATAGATTATGATTATACTTGGCCTATGGAAAAAAAATGACATTAAGCTGTGGCGGTGCGCCAATTGAGATTATTCGACAATATATCGAACAGCAAAAAACGCCAAACCAGCTTATGGACACTTTCGTGTCCGTGCTATCCATCCCCGACATGAATGACGGGGTTTTCCGCACTTTCTGATAAATTTGTGTATCATTATTCACAGCTATCTATAACGTTTTAGGGAAATCCAATGCAAACAAAACAATTAACCGTCAAATTAGCTGCGGTTACTGCCATCACATTACTCAACTTCGGTGCCATCGGTAGCGCTCATGCCGGCTACTGGGTAGACAGTCAAAAGCAGGTAGTCATAAATGACTTTGGCGAATGCTGGCAAGACCAGTGGCAGCTTAGCGATGAAGACATGCTGGCATTTCCTCAATGCAGCGGCAAAATACCCCAGGATTCAGATAAAGATGGCGTAATGGACGGGGCCGACCTGTGTCCAGACACCCCAACCGGCAGCAAGGTAGACGAAAAAGGCTGCACCATTCCTGAACCCAAACCGGTAGTCATGGATACCGACAAGGATGGCGTAGTCGATAACAGTGATCGCTGCCCTGACACCCCTCCAGGTGTGAAAGTGAATGCCATAGGCTGCGAACTGGACTCCGATGCGGATGGCGTGGTTGACAGCAAAGACAAATGCCCCAACTCTCTGGCAGGCACTAACGTCGACGATGAAGGCTGCACCCTGCCGATTATCTTGAAAGGTGCAAGTTTTAAAACCGGCTCCAGCGAACTCACCGAAGATGCCAAGCACCGCCTGCATAACACCGCCATGACATTAGCCAGCAACCCCACCACCTATGCCCGCATAGAGGGTCATACCGACAGCCAGGGTAACGCCAGCTATAACGAAAAGCTCTCTTTTGATCGTGCCAATACGGTAAAAGCCTATCTGATTGATCAAGGCGTCAAGGCCGACCATCTGGAAGTTATCGGTTATGGCGAAGCACGCCCCATGGCCAGCAATGACACCGAAGCCGGCCGCAGACTCAACCGTCGTGTGGAAATCCATACCCGATAAGCCGCCGGTTTTCTACCAAAGGCAGCCCAAGCGCTGCCTTTTTAGTTCTCACCGCGAAAAAAACACCGTTATCTGCTAAGATTAGCCTCAACCGCAGCACAATACGTTGGGAGAGCATAATGATGCCAATTCGACTCTGGTATCCTGTATATGATCGTAATCTGGCCTGGATGGGCATACGACTGCAGATTGAGCCACTTAAGCACAATGCATACCATGCCTTACTGACACAAATCAGTACCGATCTGGACGGTATTGACGGTATTCGCAAAAAACAATTTATTGTGGATGCTCAAACGCTGCTGCGTAACCCGGCCATCCCCACAGAACTCTTTCCCGCATCGCAGCTCACCATCACTTTACCGGAAACACTACTGCATTCACCACGTATCGTACCGCTACTGCAAACATGGCATGACCAGCATGTTTCTCTGGCCATTAACGAATTAACACTGCCCGCCAGCTTGCCTGAAACACTGATTTCCACCTGCATTCTCAATGCCGCTGCGGCCAGAACCGCTCACACCGAACAAAAACTCAGCAATGCCTGCAAAACCGGCAAACGATTATTTGCTGACGGCATAGGTGCCATGGAACTGTTCCAATGGTGCGTGGAAAACAAGTTCAGCTACTTCACCTTTGCTGGCTTAAACTACACACCAACAGACAAACCTCTGGATAACCCGTCCAGCCTGCCCATCATGCAGCTATTGGCATTAGTAGCATCCGACGCGGAAATTGACCAGCTAGAAGAGGTTTTCAAACGTGACCCCAAACTGGCTTTTGAATTACTCAAACTGGTCAATTCGGCCGCCTTTGGCTCTCACCGCGAAATCAGCAGTTTCTCTCAAGCCATCATGATTCTCGGCAGACGTCATTTGCAGCGCTGGCTACAACTGCTGATGTATGCCAAGCCCAACAGTAACAACCGACCCAATATTCTAATGCAACGCGCCGCCGAACGAGGGCGCCTGATGGAAAAACTGGCAGAACACCATCCCGAGTCCATCAATAGCGAACATGCCTTTATGGTCGGTGTGTTTTCAATGTTGGATGTCCTGCTCTGCACCCCCCTCAAAAAACTGCTCAAATCCATCAGTTTCCCCCCCACGGTCGAAGCCGCCCTGCTTAACCAGGAAGGCACCCTGGGCAGTATGCTAGGCTTAGTCAGCGCCACAGAAAACAACACCTTTACCATTATCCGGCGACTGATAGACGAACTTGAAATCGACAGCAATCAACTAAGCCAGAGCCAGCTTGAAGCCATATGCTGGGCACTGAAAGTTACCCGCGGACGTTAACAGGTCGTATGCGCCATATAAATCGGGCGCCAATAGCATTGTCGCGTTATAATCGGCAGACATGCGGTCATGGCACCGCCCATAACAACAAACATTGTTTATTTGACTTGATATTTAGGGAGCCTGCTATTAATACGCCACAAAAAAACACCCGAAAACATTCAATTATTGGAGACCTGCCTGCACTAGATATGAGTGCCGACGCCATTATTGAAGATTTCCGTCGTTATTTTGGTCACACCATGAGTCGTGATGACCCATCTGCATCCAGCTATCAGCTATATGCATCACTGGCACTGGCATTACGTGACCGCTTGGTTGAACGCTGGCGTGACACCCGCCGCTCCTACTATGAGGCAGACTGCAAGCGGACCTATTATCTGTCGCTGGAATTTTTAATGGGGCGTGCCTTAGGCAATGCCATGCTAAACCTAGATCTGGATGATGCCACCGCCAACGCGCTGCAAAAACTAGGCGTGTCACTGGAAGAACTGGCCGAACAAGAACACGATGCTGGCCTGGGCAACGGTGGTCTGGGACGTCTGGCTGCCTGCTTCCTGGATAGTTGTGCCAGCCTGCAACTGCCGGTGACCGGCTATGGTATCCGTTATGAATATGGCATGTTCCGCCAGAAAATTGAGCATGGCTATCAACTGGAAGAACCCGATCACTGGTTACGTGACGGCAACCCCTGGGAAATTGAGCGCCCGGAATTTACCGCCCGCATCAAATTCGGGGGGCATACCGAATACCTGACCGATGACAATGGCAACCTGAGAGTTCGCTGGGTAGATACCGACGATGTATTAGCTATCCCCTACGATGTACCGGTACCCGGCTACAAAAACGGCACGGTAAACACCCTGCGATTATGGAGCGCCTCCGCCACCGAAGAATTCAATTTATCGGAATTCAACGCTGGCAGTTATACCGAGGCAGTCGCATCCAAAAATGCTGCCGAGCACATTACCATGGTGCTGTATCCAAACGACAGCAGTGAAAATGGCAAAGAACTTCGCCTGCGCCAGCAATATTTACTGGCCTCGGCCAGCCTGCAGGATATTCTGCGCCAATGGGTACAGGTACACGGCAATGACTTTAGCAACTTTGCCGAGAAAAACTGTTTCCAACTGAATGACACCCACCCAACCTGCGCCGTCGCGGAGTTAATGCGTTTGTTAATGGACGAGCATGGTTTATCCTGGGATCAGGCCTGGAAAATCACCTCAAAAACCATGGCCTACACCAACCACACCCTGCTGCCGGAAGCCCTGGAGCGCTGGTCGGTCAATATGTTTGGTCGTCTATTGCCTAGACTACTGGAAATCATTCGCGAAATTAACGCCCGCTTTCTGGCCGAAGTTGCCAAGCGCTTTCCGGGAGATACCGAACGCCAGCGTCGTATGTCGATTATTGAAGAAGGCTATGAACAGCAGATCCGCATGGCCTATCTGGGAGTAGTTGCCAGCTTCTCGGTAAATGGTGTCGCCGCCTTACACTCGGAACTGCTAAAACAAAACCTGTTCCATGATTTCTTTGAAATGTGGCCGACAAAATTCAACAACAAAACCAATGGTGTTACGCCCAGACGCTGGCTGGCCTGGAGCAATCCACAACTGGGCACCCTGATCAGCGAAAAAATTGGTAATGAATGGTGCAACGATCTATCCAAGCTCAAAGGTCTGGAAAAATTTGCCACCCAAAAAGCCTTCCAGAAAAAATGGTTGCAGGTAAAACAAAATAACAAACAACGTCTGGCCGACCTGGTTTACCAGGACTGTGGCGTCAAGTTTGACGTTAATGCCTTGTTTGATATTCAGGTCAAGCGTATCCATGAATATAAACGTCAGCTGCTTAACGTACTACACGTCATTCATTTATATGACCGCATCAAACGCGGTGACACCGCCAACTGGCAACCACGCTGCGTACTGATTGGTGGCAAGGCAGCACCCGGCTATATGATGGCAAAATGTATCATCAAATTGGTCAATGCCGTTGCCGACACCATCAATCAGGACCCTGCCACCGAAGGTATGCTGCGCCTGGCCTTCTTGCCTAATTATCGCGTCACCACCATGGAAGTTATCTGTGCCGGCGCCGATTTATCCGAACAGATTTCTACTGCGGGTAAAGAAGCTTCCGGTACCGGAAATATGAAATTCATGATGAATGGTGCCTTAACGATTGGCACCCTGGATGGGGCAAATATTGAAATCCGCGAAGAAGCCGGTGCAGAAAACTTCTTCCTGTTTGGCCTGACTGCCGAACAGGTGGAACACACTCGCCAGCACTACGATCCCGCCTCCATCGTTGAGAATGATGAAGACCTCAAGCGTGTAATGAATCTACTGACCAGCGGTCATTTCAATCTGTTTGAACCCGGCATCTTTGATCCGGTCATTCACTCGGTCTACAACCCGCATGACCCATGGTTAACCGCCGCCGACTTCCGCAGCTTTGTCAATGCGCAACGCAATGTGGACCAGGCCTATCAAGATAAAGATAACTGGACGCGGATGAGCATCATCAACACCGCCACCAGCGGCAAATTCTCCAGCGATAGAACCATCAGTGATTACAATAACGAAATCTGGTCATTATCCTCGGTCAAACCCAAAAGTTAAGCACTTCCAGAACGCGTTATATTGCGTTTAATTAAAGCGGCGAACTCTGTTCGCCGCTTTTTTCATGACTAACCCTACCGCTAGCCAGCTTATACCGTTAAAATGGCGGATTATATTTTTAGCACGTATAAAACCGCTAACCTTAAAGAGTCATGATTAAATTGCTGGTGATAGATGACCACAGCCTGATTCGCGCCGGACTCAGACAGATAATTTCCACCCAGTCAGAAATAGAAATCTGCGCTGAAGCGGCCAACGGACAGCAGGCACTGCAACTGGCGCGTGAACATTCATTCGATATCGCCCTACTGGATATTAATCTGCCGGACAGACACGGATTAGATGTTCTGAAACAGCTACAGTTGGAGCAGCCAGCATTAAAAGTCCTTGCACTCTCGGTTTATCCGGAAGAGCAATATGGACTGCGCATGCTCAAGGCAGGTGCGGTCGGCTATATCAATAAACAAGCAGGCTCCCAGCTAATTATCGATGCTATTTATCAGATCTATCGCGGTAAAAAATTTATCAGTGGCAATATTGCCGAGCAATTGCTACACAACCTGACACATCATATAGATGAAAACAGCCATGAACGATTATCCAACCGGGAATATCAAACACTGTGCCTGATAGCCTCCGGCAAAAACCTGACCGAAATATCGGAAATTATGAGCATCAGCCCAAAAACCGTCAGCGTTTATCGCAGTCGTATGTTGGAAAAAATGAATTTACACAATAACGCCGAAATTGTTCACTATGCTATCGCACATAGACTAGTCGACAGCAAAAGCATGAATTAGGGCGAAAATACCGTGTTATTCCAATCAATGATATTTTTTCTCAACGGCATAATCCACACTATGGAAATCAGGTTTTAACGGACAAAACCATGAATACAGAACAGCCCTCCCCATCACAACTGGCTCAACAGGCACTGCAGACACTGTCAGAACGCCAACTCCCCCCGACACCGGAAAACTATGCATTGATTTACCAGGAGCTGACAGGAAATGCCGCTAGCCAGCCCGCCGATTGGTCCGAACTGATTCGGCAGTTATTACAAGAACTGGATATTAACCGCAAAGGTATCAGTTTAAGCCGCAAAAAAGAAAGTATTCAATTTGTATTGCAGCGCTTTTCTAAAAAACCGGAACAACTGCCGGAAAAGCTACAGAACCTGTTAAATTCCTGGCAACTGCCGCTAAACAGCAGCGCGGCGGAAGATATGGCATTAGTTGAAACCACGGCAGATAAAGCAACCACCACTGCAACACTTCCGGCCGCCCCCCAGGAAGCGCCAATCGAGCACCCTGCCAGCGCAGATATGATAGGCAATGTTTCCGAGTTACTGGCCCAGACACTGGAAAGCATAGTCACCACCCAGCCGGACTTAGGCCACGAAATTCAGGCCTTCGCCCAACAAGCCCGCAGTATAGAAAACAACGCCCAGATTACCAGCCTAGCCAAGCAGCTACGTCCATTCTGGATCAAAGTGGAATTGCGCGGCGGTGATAAAAGCCGCATTCATGAAGGCCTGATTCATCTATTACGTCTGCTGGTAGAAAACATCAGCGAAATGATTGAGGATGAAGAATGGCTGCGCGGTCAGATCAATATTCTACAGCAGATTATTGCCAACCCGATTGACAAGGCTGCCATTACCGATGCCGAACAAAATCTGCGTAATGCGATTACCCAACAAGGCATGCTCAAGCAAAGCATGAGCGAGGCTAAAACCACGCTTAAAGGCCTGATGAGTACATTTATTGACCGGCTAGGTGAAATCACCAGCAGTACCGGTGACTACAAGAACAAAATTGCAGGCTACAGCCTGAAGATTAAAGCCTCGGATAATTTACCGGATCTCAACAGCCTGCTGGAAGACATTATGCTGGATACCAACATCGTGCATAAAAGTGCGGTTGAATCTCATGAGGATATGCTCAACACGCAGCAACGCACCCACGAGGCCGAAGAGAAAATCAAACACCTTGAAAAAGAATTGGCCGATGTCAGCAAGCTGGTACACCAGGATCAACTCACCGGCGCATTAAATCGCCGTGGCCTGAATGAAGCCTTTGACCGCGAGACCAAGCGTTCGGAACGTAATCACAAAACCATTTGCATCGCCTTGCTGGATATCGACAACTTCAAGCGCCTGAATGACACGTTGGGGCACCATGCCGGCGACAAGGCATTGCAGCACCTTAGCCAGCTGGTTCAGGAAACCTTACGTCCCAGTGACTACGTCGCCCGTTATGGCGGTGAGGAATTTGTTATTTTATTACCGGATATCGATCTTGACGCCGCCGCGGCCACAATAGCGCGGGTGCAACGTGAACTGACCAAACATTTCTTTCTGTACGACAAGGATAAAGTACTGATCACCTTTAGTGCCGGCGTTGCCGAGTATCACAACGACGAAACCCGCGATGATGTGATAGGCCGGGCCGACAAAGCCATGTATCAGGCCAAAAAGTCCGGCAAAAACCGGGTGATCATTGCCGAATAAACTACAGACTTTCCAGCACCACAAAAGCCACTACCTGCTCACGCTCATCGCTGATGGACAAATGATGACCACTGATACCACTTTGCGCCAGATACTGGCGCAGCTCGGGAGCAAACTGAAACACCGGTTTACCCAGCCCGTCGTGTAGCACACTGATATTCGGCATGGTCACCGGCGCACGCAAGCCACTGCCCACCGCCTTGGCCAAGGCTTCTTTGGCAGCAAAACGCTTGGCCAGCATACGTGCGGGCTGTTTGTGCTGCCTAAGTTCCAGCAATTCGCCCTCACTCAATAGCTTAGCGGCAAAGCGCCAACCAAACCTCTCCCAGGACTCGGCAATACGTGGATAGGCGACAATATCGGTACCAATACCGTAAATCATCGTTGCAATAACTGCTTCATACGTTTAATAGCATTATCCAGCCCAATAAAGACCGCTTCAGCGACAATGGCATGACCAATATTCAATTCCTCGATTTCAGCAATCGCCACTATCGGTGCCACATTGTGATAATGCAAACCATGACCGGCATTAACCTGTATCTCCTGAGCCGTCGCATAACGGGCCGCATGCTGCAGACGTTGCAACTCACGCTGTTGATCGGCAATACTGTCGGCCTCGGCATAGGTTCCGGTATGCAACTCAATAACCGGCGCACCGGCACGTTTGGCCGCATCAATCTGCGCCTCTTCCGGGTCAATAAACAACGACACCCGAATACCTGCCTGCAAACAACGCTGGGTTGCGCGCTGCACACTCTCAAAATGCTTGACTACATCCAGCCCCCCCTCGGTAGTCAGTTCTTCACGACGCTCCGGCACCAGACAAATATCATGCGGCTTCACCTGTAAAGCGATATCAATCATTTCTTCGGTCACCGCACTTTCCAGGTTCATACGCGTTTGCAACATCTGCCGTAACTGATACACATCCTGATCCTGAATATGGCGCCTGTCTTCGCGCAAATGCAGGGTAATCGCATCGGCTCCCGCCTCTTCACAGATCAATGCAGCACGAATCACGTTCGGATAGCGCCCCAAACGCGCCTGCCTCAAGGTGGCAATATGATCGATATTCATTCCCAGTTTAATCATTTCTTCTGTATTTCCTTTATTAATTCACGCGTATTAAGTATTTTTCCACCCAAATAATGGTTCAGCAATATACGCATCAGCTGTTTACTCTGCAGATTGGTGTGTACATCGCGATAATCATCCTGCTGCATATCCAGCAAGGTTTTACCCGCCACCAGAAAACCCTGGTCCGAACTGTGCTCGGGAACCGCTCCATAATCCAGCTGATAACGATAGTGCTGTTGCGCCAGAATCGGCTCACCATGATTAGCCTCACGGGTCAGCAATAGTGCATACCCCAGTTCCTGCAACAAATGCTTTTCAAAACAACGCAGGCTAGCCGCATGATCGCACTCGGTTGCCAGTCGCATCAGGGTTGCCGCATAGTAATCAAATAAATCCTGATGAGGATCATCTCTGAGCAGCAGATTCACCAACAGCTCATTCAGATACAGCCCACACATCAAAGCATTACCCTGCAAATGCGGCTGCCCGCCCTGCCATTCAGCATCATGCAGCGTTTTTAATTCACCTTTGCCAAACCATCCCAACAGCAAGGGTTGAAAAGGCATCAACAGCCCCCGTATCGCAGAGCGTGGTCTACGCGCACCACGCGCGACCAGCGGTAAGCGGCCGTAGGCACGACTAAACACCTCAACAATCAAACTGGTTTCGCGATAAGGCTGAGCATGCAGTACAAAAGCCGGCTGCGCTAATATTTTATTGTATCGTCGCCCACTCATTCGTAACCGAGAGAACGCAGCAACTGCGGGCTATCCGCCCAACCACTGCGTTGTTTAACAAACACTTCAAGGAATACCTTGCCATCAAACAGTTTTTCCATATCTATACGTGCCTGGCTGGCTATTTCTTTGAGCTTGACCCCTTTTTTGCCGATTAACATGGCCTTATGCGCTTCTTTATCTACCAGGATTGCCGCATTAATCCGGCGCAAGCGGCCATCCAAGACAAACTTCTCAATCACTACACTGGTGGAATACGGCAGCTCATCACCGGTAAAGCGAAACACCTTTTCCCTTAATAACTCCGCCGCCAGAAAACGCTCACTGCGATCGGTAATCTCATCTGGATTATAGATAAGCTCGCCCTCTGGCATATATTGATACAGCGCCTGTTTCAACACATCAATCTGCTTACCCTTCTGAGCACTGACCGGCACCACTTCAGCAAACTTGAAATGTTCACATATTTGCTCGGCAAAACTGAATAAGGCATTCTTATCCTTAATCTGGTCAATTTTATTCAACACCAGCAATACCGGACGATTATCCGGCAACATTTCCAGCACCTTTTTATCGGCCTCATCAAAACGCATGGCCTCCAACACATAGATCACCACCTGCACATCACGCAAACTGCTGGTCACCACACGATTCATAGTGCGATTCAACTCATTCAGGTATTTGGTCTGAAACCCGGGCGTATCCACAAAAATATATTGCGCATTATCCTCGCTCAAAATACCGTGAATTCTATGGCGTGTGGTCTGTGCCTTACGTGAAGTAATACTCACCTTTTGACCGATCAAACAGTTCAGCAGGGTAGATTTTCCGACATTGGGTTGACCAACAATCGCCACATAGCCGGCTTTAAACGGCTGATTATTTTCTTGATTCATAATATTCTTTAATTTTATGGTAAGCCAGTTGAGCAGCCTGCTGCTCAGCCTGGCGCCGACTGCCACCTTCACCAAAGGTGGCAACCTTTAATTTATCAATTCGACATTGCACCTTAAACATCTGGGCATGTGCTTCTCCCTGCTTGGCGACAATATCATATACGGGTAAGGCAAGACGTTTGCTTTGTAATAATTCCTGCAACAAGGTTTTGGCATCCTTACCCAGGGTCTGCAAATCCACCTGTTCCATATAAGGCACATAAAGCGCCAGCACCACCTGCTCCGCCGCTGCATAGCCCCCATCCTGAAACACCGCACCAAACAAAGCTTCCATCGCATCCGCCAGAATGGAAGGACGTTTAGCCCCACCACTCTTTCTTTCCCCCTCTCCCAGACGTAGATATTCTCCGACCTCCAGCTGTTGAGCCAGCAGCACCAGAGTGTTCTCCCGCACCAGGTTAGAGCGCAGCCGCGATAATTCCCCCTCACTTAACGCTGGAAAATGGTTATACAGATAATTGGCAATCACACACCCTAAAATACTGTCTCCCAAAAATTCCAGACGTTCATTATGTACGGTGGAATAACTTCTATGCGTGGTCGCCTGCTGCATCCACTCCGGCTTATTAAAACAATAGCCCAGCTTGTCTGCCAGCTGCAGCACTTTATTATTCATCGTCCTGATTCACCTTATCCGAGCTTGGCTGGAAATTAATATGCAAACTGACATTTTTAGCCAATGGAATCAATACCACATAATCCGCCTTAACAATCAAATGCCCATCGTCACCACGTTCAACTTCAATCTCATCAAGTGCCAACGATTGCATATTATCAATCCGCGCCTGCTTGGCAAACTCTTGCCGGATATTTCTCATCATCGCCTTGGTCACCTTACCCTTGGCATATTTAGGATTATTCGCAAGCTCGACAAAACGGTTCTGAATCGCATCCGCCTCGGTATAGGCCGGCACCAGTTTCATGCCTATAATAGTCAGCACCACCAGAATTACCGTCCAGGCAAAGACCTCACCCACGGTAACACCGGCCTGTTTATGTTTGATAAATTTACTCATGGGATTCTCCTATTCTATGGATTCACCAATCCGCCCCAGGTCAGAGAAGTTCATCCAGACAAAAAATGCTTTACCTACGATATAACTATCCGGCACAAACCCCCAATACCGGCTGTCACGACTATCATCCCGGTTATCCCCTAGCATATAATAATGCCCCTGAGGAACGGTACATTTTACCGACTCAAAGTCATAACTGCAGTTCTCAAAAAAAGCAAATCCCTGATTAACCCCTCTTAACGCCAAGGTAGGATCCTCGGGCTGTATTAAAATCTGATAATTCCGGCCGGAACTCAGGGTTTCGGTATATTGTTTGGCATTGACAAAACTCAGCTGTTTTTCATAATTATAATCGGCCACAAAACTATGCGCCTGCTGTTTGCCATTCACCCATAGCTGTTTACCCTTATATTCTACGGTATCACCGGGTAGCGCCACCACACGCTTGATATAGTTAATCGACGGATTTTCCGGGTAGCGAAATACCATTACATCACCACGCTCGGGTTGATTCAACTCGATCAATTTCAGATTGACCAGCGGCAGCCGTACGCCATAGGTAAATTTATTGACCAGAATAAAGTCCCCTACCTTTAAGGTGGGAATCATAGACCCCGAAGGAATTTTAAACGGCTCCACAATAAATGAGCGGATCAAAAATACAATCAGAATCACCGGAAAAAAACTCTTGGCATATTCTACCCACCAGGGTTCGGCCGCGTCTTTATCACGTTGAGCCACCAGCAGATATTTATCCAGCAGCCAGATTCCCCCGGTGACCACCAGCAGTACAAACAATACTAATGCAAAATCAATATTCATACCTTAGTCATCCACCTTCAGAATCGCCAGGAAAGCCTCCTGTGGGATTTCCACGGTTCCTACCTGCTTCATACGCTTTTTACCCGCCTTCTGTTTTTCCAGTAGTTTTTTCTTACGACTGATATCACCACCATAACATTTGGCCAACACATTTTTACGCATCGCCTTCACATTTTCACGGGCAATAATATTGGAACCTATGGTGGCCTGAATCGCCACATCATACATCTGACGCGGAATCAGCTTGCGCATTTTCTCGGCCACCTCACGCCCACGATGCTGACTGCAGGCCCTATGTACAATCAACGCCAGCGCATCCACCTTCTCACCATTGATCATCATATCCACCTTCACCACATCGGCAGCACGATTTTCCTTAAATTCATAATCCATGGAGGCATAACCGCGCGATACCGACTTCAACCGGTCAAAGAAATCCATCACGATTTCGGCCATAGGCATTTCATACTCCAGCACCACCTGCTTGCCGTGATAGCTCATATTGATCTGCAGCCCGCGTTTTTGATTACATAAGGTCATCACCGCCCCCACATAGTCATCCGGCAAATAAATATTCACGCTGACAACCGGCTCACGTATCTCGGTAATTTTTGACGGGTCCGGCATTTTCGATGGATTATCCACCGAGATAACCGAACCATCCTTTTGCTCAACCTCATAAATCACCGTGGGTGCGGTGGTAATCAGGTCCATATCAAATTCACGCTCCAGGCGCTCTTGCACAATCTCCATATGCAACAAGCCCAGGAAACCACAACGGAAACCATATCCCAGCGCCTGCGAGACTTCCGGCTCATAACATAAAGCTGCATCATTCAGACGCAGTTTATCCAGCGAGTCACGCAAGGCATCATATTGGTTGGACTCTACCGGAAACAGACCGGCAAACACTTGCGGCTGCACCTCTTTGAAGCCCGGCAACGGCTGCTCGGCCGGTTTTTTTTGATGGGTAATGGTATCGCCAACCTTAGCCACCTCCAGCTCTTTAATACCCGCAATCACAAATCCCACCTCACCGGCGGCCAAATGATCCAGCTTGAGCGATTTGGGCGTAAACACGCCAACATGTTCAACCAGGTGTGAACTGCCATTCGCCATTAAGGTGATTTTTTCCTTGGGACGCAGCGTACCGTTGACAATACGCACCAGCATAATCACACCAACGTAGTTATCAAACCAGGAATCCACAATCAGAGCCTGTAACGGCACATCTGGATCGCCCTGAGGTGCTGGCACCTTATTCACCACCAGTTCCAGCACTTCCTCTACTCCCAGGCCGGTCTTGGCCGAGCAATGTACCGCATCCTGCGCTTCAATCCCAATCACCTCTTCAATATCGGCAATTGCACGTTCGGGTTCGGCCGAAGGCAGATCAATTTTATTCAGTACCGGCAATACCTCTACCCCTAAATCCAGCGCCATATAACAATTGGCCACCGTCTGCGCTTCCACACTCTGCGAGGCATCTACCACCAGCAATGCCCCTTCACAGGCAGACAGTGAACGAGACACTTCATAGGAAAAGTCGACATGACCGGGAGTATCAATCAAATTCAAACGATAGGTCTGGCCATCTTTGGCCTTATATGACAAAGTCGCGGTCTGCGCCTTAATGGTAATCCCGCGCTCACGCTCCAGATCCATGGAATCCAGCACCTGGGCATCCATTTCACGATCCGACAGTCCACCACACATATGGATAATACGATCGGCCAGCGTGGATTTACCATGATCGATATGAGCAATAATAGAAAAGTTACGAATTAACTGCATGTTATTCAAAATAATTCCGCCTCAACGGTTAAGCTGAAAGTTTCAAAAAAGCGAATTTTAGCTTATTTAGCGCATTAACGCAGAATCAGCTGCATATTTATACCTTATCAATCTGGCAGCGCCCCTTCATCCGGTGCCCCCAAAAAATCCGCCAGACGCACCAGCGCCAGCGTATCCAGATAACAATAACGCCGCAGACTCTGAATCAACGCCGCGCACTCCACCTCATCCGCCCGGCCGCCAACCAGCCGCTGATAGGCCCATTGTGCATCTCCACCATCGGCCACCAATGACAAACCACTGTAATCCAGATCCGGAGCAACTACCGGCAGCACCGACTTTAATGACCAGGAGCCCATCATTTGAGGGTGATAATAATTCGCCTGGGTCAGTGGCAACAGGTCCACCACCCGTTTATTCAAGGCACGCAGGGCCGGTGCCAGCTCGGCAAACTGCAGCGCTAGTTCCTCAATACACTTTTTTTCAAAGGCCTGATTATAAACCAGGATAGACCCCTGCTCGCCGAGAGTAGCCAGCAACATTTGCGCACACCCTAGTCGAGGGTCCTCGCCACTGACATCCAAAAACATCTGATGTTGCAAGCGACCATCGGCCTGCTGGATATGACAAGACCACTGAAAGGGAATATGGCTGCGATAAGGCACAGTACCGGGCCAGCGCGGTATCGCATAGGCCACGGTTTCAAAATCCAGAAAATAACGCGGATAGCCATAGCCTGCCAGCTTGCGAGCGGCCGCCGGCTTCAGCTCGGCCTGCTCACAACGAGACAAGCGTTGAATCCAGCGCTGAGTTGGGGTCAACTCATGCTCAGGCACATCCCTGGCATCCCGATAGCCCTGCCGATACAGCTTATCCCTGAGTGTGCCAGAAAGTTGATTCAGCACCGTTAGCGGATATTTCACCTGCTGCTGTCTGAGTTGCTGATGGCAATGCTGATAAAAACGGCATTTCACCGGCTTACGGCACTGACTACCCAATACCACTTCGGGTTCATGCTGTTGCAACTGTTCCTCCATCTGCTGCAACCACTGTGGCACATGCTCCAATAAACGCGCGACCTCGCCACTGATACTATGGCGCTGCCACAAGCCCCGATAATCGCCGCCCCCCGGATATTCAAACCCGCTATCCACCGTCCACACTTCAATCTCGCGAATACACTCGCCATTCTGTTGCAACACCCATTGCTGCAAGGCCAGCTCGGTATAAAAATACGGCTTAATTCCCCGCCCGGCACGAATATTAATCAAACGACAGCCCCCCTGCTCCAGCGGCTGCAGAATATCTGCCCTGACCAACATACCTGCCGCCACAAAGCGTCCATCCAACAGCGTCTGCAACGGCTGTTGCTGGCGATAGCTGCAGGTCTGGCGCAATGCATCCGAGGTGGACACCTGTAATGCCTGGTCAAAGTGCTGGCGCGCCATAGCTCGTAACTCCGGCAAACCGTCGGCCAGACGCTTTTCACTACTGGCCGCCGCCAGTTCCGGTTGACGATATTGCAGCCACAGCCGGCGCGTACATTGTTGCCACACCGAAAAATCGCCGGCCATAAAATCAAACGGCTGCACTACAATTCCCCCTGACGTTTAATTTCCAGATAGCTGTTGACCATCGCCACCGCCAGCTCGGCCGGACTGACATCCAGACTCAACACCCCATGCTTATGCAAGCGTCGATGAATCTGGTCACGCTGCTGCTTATAATCACTGGCCCCCAAATAATCCAGCGCGCTATTAACATCCGCTACCGGCCGGGTTAATGCCTGGCGCACCACCTCTTCCTGCAGATTCGCCACCAACACCAGATGACGACGGCGCAACTGGGCCACTACCGGCAATAATTCATCGATATTTTCCTGATAAACCTTGGTAATCAACACCACCAGCGAGCGCTTACGCTGCCTTTTCAACACTTGCTGGGCCGCACTATAAAAATCCGCCGCCTGACTCCCCGGTTGTAAATCATAAACCTGATTCAATATCTGATTAACCGCCTTATTGCCTTTAACCGGCGGCAACCAGCGTTCACTGCCACCAAAACTCAACAGCCCTACCGAATCTCCCTGCTTTAACGCAATATAACTCAGCAGCAACAGCGCATTCAGACTATGATCGAAATGTGATAACAAGCCATCGCGGGTACGCATCTGGTGGCCACAATCCAGCATAAACAGTAATTGCTGATCACGCTCATCCTGATACTCTCGTGAAATCAGTTTATCGCGCCGTATGGTGGCTTTCCAGTCTATCTGACGCAGACTGTCTCCTTCACGATAATCGCGCAACTGCATAAATTCCAGCCCCTGACCACGACGTGGCCGGCGACGAATCCCCAGTTGCGAGGCCTGATTATCGGTAGCCAGCAGCTCATAGCGGGTAATCGCCGCAAAATCCGGATACACCCGTACCGTCTCCGCGTGACCGGCCAGCATGTTTCTACGCCACATACCAAATGGCGACAAACACAAACACTGACATTGACCAAAATGGGCATCACCACGCTCACCAGGACGCACCTGATATTCCAGACTGCCCTGCTGATCCGGCGCCAAACGCATGCTTTGCGGTAAATGGCGCATATCAAAATGTCCGGGATGATGATCAAAAAACTGCCACAGGGAAACACGTTTACCCATGGAGCGAATATGCATCTTAACCGTTGCCCAGCCATTCACCGGCAAGGTCGCCGCCAACTCACGCACAATCTCGGGCGCCGGGGTGCGCCACAGCAGCCAGCCATCAATCAGCAGCAACGACAAGGCCACCACCCCCACCAGCATGAGTAACAGCGATATATCCTGCGAGACACGCAGTGCCTGCTCGGATTCCAGCAACGGCAAAACGGCTGCCACAATCGCAAGTAACGCCAAGCCAGCCAGCAATTGCAGCAAGCGAGGCGCTGGAATCAATATACTCACAAACGCGGCGCCTTAATCTGTGCCAGCAAATCCGCCAACAATTTATCCTCGCTCACGCCTTCGATCTCCATATCCGCCGACAATGCCAGTCGATGCCGCAACACCGGAGCAGCCACCTGTTTAACATCATCCGGCAATACAAAATCTCGTCCCTGCAACAAAGCCTGAGCCTTGGCACAACGAATTAACGCCAATGACCCCCTGGGTCCGGCACCAATATTAATCCCCGGCCAGTCCCGGCTAGCCCGAACAATACGCACCGCATAATCAAATACCTGATCATCCACGGTAAAACTGGCCACCTGCTGCTGAATCGCCACCAGCTGCTCGGCGCTGACCACGGGTGTAACGGCATCCAGCTTAAAACTGCCACTGATGGCCCCCCCACTGACATGCTTAACCATTAACAGCTCATCGGCCTCATCCGGGTAATCAATAAACACCTTCATCAGAAATCTATCCAGCTCCGCCTCCGGCAAGGGATAGGTACCCTCCTGCTCCAGCGGATTCTGCGTTGCCAGCACCATAAAGGGCGCATCGGTTGCAAAAGACTCCCCCTCAATCGTAATCTGACGTTCTTGCATCACCTCCAGCAAGGCCGCCTGAGTTTTCGCTGGAGCACGATTAATTTCATCGGCCAGCAGTAAGTTGGTAAATATCGGCCCCTTACGAATCTGAAACTGGCGACTGCTCATATCGTACATCGCGTGCCCGGTAATATCACTGGGCATTAAATCCGGCGTAAATTGTACCCGGGCAAATTGACTGCTGATACATTTCGCCAGCGCACGTACCAGCAAGGTTTTCCCCAGGCCGGGCACCCCTTCCACCAACACATGCCCACCGGACAGCAACACCACCAGCACCTGATCAACCACCGTTGACTGACCGATCAGCACCTTATTGATTTCACTGCGTAACTGCGCCACCAAGGATTGAGACATTGGTAGATCCATGTCGGAAGTTTCCATTACAAAGCATTCCTTATCTTTTGCAGGCAGCGTACCAGTTCAATAAGCTGCTGCGGTTGTTGAATTTCTGTTTGCTGCATATATAGGCCGACCTCGGCCTCGCTCAAATGACTGCGCTGAGCAATTAACCCCATTTGCTCACTGCGACTAAAACTGGCGAATCCCGGATGATGCAAGCCCATACGTTGCATAATCTGCAGTCGCAAACGTTCAATAGACTGCAACAAAAAACCTCGGCGCCAGGCAAACATCATCCCGGCCTGCAAATGCTGCAACAGCCCCCGGCGCTGTGGCAGCGCCACCGGCAACAACGGCCCCAGGCGCAAACTGCGCGACCACAACCAGCATAACAGCAACACCCCCAATAACAGCACCACCGGGGCCGCACGCTGCCATAACAAAGAAAACAACGAGGGCAACTGACGATAATGCAGCACCATCACCTCGCGCTGCTCAACCAGTTTAGTCAACAAATAGGCATGATCAAAATAACCGATTGCCCGGTTTTTCCAGATCCCCATATCCGCAAACAAGGTCACCTTGCCTTGCCCCACCTCAAACTGCAGTACCTGATCACCATAGTCATCGCCGGCTCGCCATATCGCCAGCCCGCCCTCATCTTTTAAAATCAACTCCGCAGGCAAGGAAATCTGCAGCGATTCACCATCCAGCCATTCAATCTGCTGCTTATGGTCTTCACTGCGACAGGCACAGCTCCACCTATCCAGCATTTGCTCCAACAACCAGCCCGGCTGCCCATCACCGGTCACCAGCTGCTCTTCATCCAACGGCGCCACCGCCACCTGCAATTCGCGTAACAAAAAATTATCGGCCTCACTGCCCTCGGTAATGGTAGAGACATTGGTGATCAAATGCCCCCCGGCACTGACCCAGTTCAATACAGAATTTTCGCTAAGCGCGCCTAACTGATGAGTGGTGGTTAACATCAGCAGAGCACCGTTTTCCGGTGGCGGCAAGTGATCCAGACTCGCCAGACTATGACTGACCGTGACCGCCTGCTCACGCTGTTCAAGCAATAATTTGGCGGCCAGCAGTTGATTGCGTTCGGCTTCATCGCTATAACCGTTATCCACCGCCTCTTCCACCAGCTCCAGATCACCGCGAACAAACAACACGCTCAGGCCTGTCAGAACAATAAGCAGCAACAGCAGCAGTATCCCTTTTGCAATCAATGCGAAGCTGAGTTCCACCTTCATGGCTTCCCTTTATCGACCACCGTTGAAAAATGCTGCTGCCACTGCTCACACAACTGCTGCAATTGGGATAGCGATGGCGACTGATGCTGATAGGCCAGCTGCAACCAGGCAAAGGTCAGCTGTCGAAAGAAAGCCGCCAATGATGCCGCCTGCTGCTGAACCTGTCGAATACATTCCAGCTCGGTATAACTGTCTCTAAATATCACCTGATGATCTAACATCAAACGACTGATCGTCGCCCGATACAGCAAAGCATAGGCCGCTCGCAACTGCTGCTGCTCGGCCAGCTTCAACACCTCGGCCAGCACATCATCCGGCAAACTTTCATGACTGACCTGCATGCCAAATAACTGAGAGGGTTGAGTCAACGCCACAGATTCCGCGTCTGGTGTCCACAATTGCCGTAACCAGCGGCGCTGATAGAACAAAAAGATCAACACCAAGGCAATCGCCACCCCCCAGAACAATAGCCGCGCATTGCTGGCAATCCACTGAGATATCGCTTTTAAGCCACTCAAATCCCACCCGGCATCTTCCTCTTGCTCCGGATCTTCAAACCAGCGTTTAAGCAATTCTCGCCAGCCCTTTAACTTCCATTCCGTTTCATGTTGATGAAATGCTTCACCGTCCAATACCGTCGCAACCTGCTGAGCAGTCTGCTCACGCTCGGAGGGCTGTACCTGAGCATAGCTGGACTCGGCACTTCCCAGACCCAACAGCACACTGATCAACAACACCGGCAATAACGCATGTACATGCCCGGTCTGCCGGGCCTGTAAACGGCGGAACACCACTTCAATATCCCAGCCTTCCAGCCAGATACGCCTATGTAAATACAATGAAAAGCCAGCCGCCACATAAAATGGAGCCACCAGCGTCATCCCCAGATAATAGACAAAGTCAGAGGTGTGGCTTTCCTCACTGAAAAATAAGGCAAAGATTTCCGAATACTCCCAGCGTATACCCTCGGGAACCATGCTCAGCACCAGCAAAAACAAGGCGGCCCCCACCAGGGTTTCAAAGTGTACGCAAATAAACGTCAGCCAGATCGCGCGTGTCGGCTGTCCACGCCGCAAGGTCAACAAACGTTTACTGCGTGCCTCACCCTTAAGGTTTTCCAGTTGTATTACCGGTAGATCCATGGAACGACTCGGACTAAACCGACGCCAGGTCAGCGAAGCAAACCATTGACGTGCCGCCAACCCGGGAAATGCCCGCAAGGTCTGTTTCAACCCTGGCAGCTCACCAAACAAAGCGTGACTTAAAATATACAGCAGCGGCCGTTCCCAGATAGGTTTTAACCACCAAAACAGCAACAACGGCAAATACACCGACAACAGTCCCAGACCAAACTGCAACAGCACAAAAAGTGGCAAGGTAATCACCAGCCAGGCCTGAGTCAGCGGCCACCACCAGCGTCTGGCCATCAAAAAGCCAAGATCAATCGCCTCCCAGGGGCTGCGCGGTCTAATAGCAACACTCAGCTTTTCAAGATCCATTGGCGCTACGCCCCATTCTCAAAAAATACAGCGTCACAAACAACCAGGCACATCCCCCCACCAGATACTTTCCCCAAGGCTCCACCAGGGTGCTGGACGACCAGAACGCCTCAATAAATGCCGCAATAAGCAGCATTAAAATCACCCCATACATGATCTGCATGGCCGGCCTGGCGGCATAGCGTAAGGCCTGCAATCGGGTATACTGCCCCGGAGACAACAGCGCAAACCCCAGTTTCAGGCCCGCCGCACCGGCAAACGCAATCGCGGTTAATTCAAAGGCCCCATGGGTAATCACAAAGCTAAAAAAGGTAGATTGATAACCGATATTTATAATATGTCCGGCCAGCGAGCCAAACACAATACCGTTAAACAATAAAAAGAAAATACTGCCTATACCCAACAGAATCCCACCGGCAAAGGTGCGAAAGCCTATCCCGATATTATTCTGTATATAAAAACCAAACATCATCCAGTCGCTCTCGGCCTCCCGGCCCCTATCCATTTGCGGGTTATACATGGTTTCAACATCATCAATCATATCCGCACCGACCGCGACATAAGCCAGCTCCGGTGACAACCAGACCAGCAAGCCCATCATCCCAATCGGCAAATAAAACAGCAGCGTAGCTACCAGACAAAGCCGCCATTCACGCCGAATCAGACGCGGAAAATCCTGTACCACAAAACGCAAAAAATGGCGCAACACATTCTCACGACGACGGTATAACTGCTGATGCCCTCGCAACACCAACAGATTAAGACGAGCAATCAAATGGGGACTGTAATTGCGACTACGCGCCAAGGCCAGTTGATGACACAACCGCCGATAATCATTGGCAAAATTTTGCGTATCCACCGGTTCCAGACCGGGGCGCCCCTCCAACTGCGAGAGCTGTTGTTCAAAGACTAACCATTGTGGCTCAAATTGCTGCTGAAAAAGCTGCTGTTTCATTCACGCCCCGCGACTCGATTAGCGTATTGCGTCAAGGTAACCACTGCCGCCTGATCACGTTGATGGGTAAGTGGTTGCCAAAGATTCGCCAGCTCATGCTGACGCATGGGGGATAAACGGCCATCACTTTCCGCAAAATCCAGCAAGGCGCGCTGCTCATCCATACTCAATACCCGTGGCAACTCCTGCACCCCTGAGTTTTGCAGCGGCTTAGCCATAGGCAGCGGGCTGGTATACACCACAATGGAACCGGCGGCCAGATCGCCCAGACGTTGAAAACGACGATTCATCAACATGGCCACAATCCCACCCAAATAAAACAGCGGCAGAAAGTCGGCTGCACGTAACAGATTACGCAGCAACGACTCATTCCAGCCTATGGGACTGCCATCATCGTTTAACACCTGCAGATTCATCAAACGCTTACCCGGTGTGCGGCCGTCACGCAACACCTCAAACAACACCGGATAAAACCATTCCAATAAAAATGCACAAATGCTGAGCATACCAAAGCCAAAGCCACCGGCCAGGCTCAGCATCACACTCAGACCGATAAGAACCAGCAAGCGAATCAGAAAATCAATACTATAGGCTAGGGTGCGCACGATCACCCCGGCGGGCCTTAAGACCAGCTCAATACCTTCCGGCGTTTCAATAATATGACGATTATCCAGCATGACAGGTTAGTGCTATCTACTCATTATTTTTGCTGCCCTTAGCGGACAACGTGGTCGGGTATTACCTCAAAATGAGAAAAACAGCTGCTCGGCCTCGATAATTTCCAGCTGCACCTCTTCCAGCAACGGCAACACCTGCTCCTCATCCAGCCCGGTCACTTCCCAGGCCAGCGGATCCAGAGGATCGATATCGGCAAAACAGTCCAGCCTCAGCTCGGCCAGCAAGGCCATTTCATTGGCAATATGCACCAATGCAACCTCGCGCCGATATTTTTCCGTACTGGCCGCAATATCATGGTGATAACACAAACACTCTCTGAGCAAGGGCGGCAACTGCCATAGATCGGCCAGAGCCCCGCCTACCTGTGCATGATCAAAACCAATAATTTTACGTTCGGCCTGATATACCGGTAACCCCGCGCCCTCATCCAACACCAGATTCAAGCTGGCTCGGGCCTTATCCGGTATCTGGCAAAACACAATCAGCTCACCGATATCATGCAACATCCCTGCGGTAAACAGCGCTTCGGCATCACAACGCCTAACCAGTCTAGCCAGATGCCGGGCAAATAAGGCACAGTACAGACTATGGCGCCAGAAATTCTCCATAGAGACCAGCGCATTCGACAGTCCGCTGAAACTGCGCGCCACCGACAGTGACAATGCCAGACTGCGAATCTGGCTGGTACCAATCACCGATACCGCCTTAATCGCGGTATCAATGGTAGAAGAAAAGCCATAAAACGAACTGTTGGCAACCTTCAACAGCAATGCCGTAAACGCCGGATCCCGGCTGATTGCATCGGCAATGTCATACAGCGTGCTGTTAGGATCATCCACCAACTGACTGATGCGCATATAGACATCGGGCAAAGTAACCAGCCCACTGATACTTTGCACCAGCTTGTTGATCTCTTGATTATTGCTATCACTCATATCGGACGCCCATCACGGTTATTCGTGCAATGTTCAGCTGAACGGGGGTTAACTATAACTCAAATCCATGGCATCGCGCACCTCACGCATGGTATCGGCGGCACATTTACGTGCTTTTTCGCAGCCATCCGCAATAATATTACGCACCAGTGCCGGATCATCCAGATACTGCTGAGCGCGTTCGCGCATAGGACGCTGCTCTTTTAATACCGACTCTATCACCGGCTGCTTACACTCAATACAACCAATACCGGCATTTTTACAGCCACTGACCACCCAGTCCTTAGTATCCGCATCCGAATACACCTGATGCAGCTGCCATACCGGGCACTTATCCGGGTCCCCCGCATCGGTACGTCGAATACGTGCCGGATCGGTAGGCATGGTACGAATTTTTTTCTCTACCGATTTTTCATCTTCACGCAAACTAATGGTGTTGTTATATGACTTGGACATTTTCTGACCATCCAGCCCCGGCATCTTAGAGGCCGCGGTTAACAAGGCCTGCGGCTCGGACAAAATCATTTTCCCACCGCCTTCCAGATAGCCAAACAAGCGATCTCTATCGCCATGACTCAGGCTCTGATGCTCTTCCAGCATGGAGCGCGCCGACGCCAGTGCTTCATCATCGCCCTGCTCCTGGTAGCGGGTACGCAGGTCTTTATACAAACGCGCCTTTTTTCCGCCCAGTTTTTTAACGGCAGACAGCGCTTTATCTTCAAAACCGGCTTCCTTACCGTAGATATGATTAAAACGACGGGCGATTTCCCGGGTAAATTCAATATGCGGTACCTGATCCTCACCAACCGGCACATGGGTAGCATGATAAATCAGAATATCCGCACTTTGCAGCAATGGGTAGCCTAAAAAGCCATAAGTACTCAGGTCTTTTTCCGACAGTTTTTCCTGCTGGTCTTTATAGGTCGGCACCCGTTCCAACCACCCGAACGGTGTCATCATTGACAACAGCAGATGCAATTCAGCATGCTCGGGCACCTTGGACTGAATAAACAGCGTAGCATGTGCCGGATCTACCCCGGCCGCCAGCCAGTCTATCACCATATCCCAGACACTTTGCTCAATCAGCTCGGGAGTATCATAATGCGTGGTTAACGCATGCCAGTCTGCGACAAAGAAAAAGCATTCATACTGGTGCTGCAATTGAATCCAGTTTTTCAACACGCCATGGTAATGACCCAGATGCAAACTGCCGGTCGGGCGCATACCTGACAATACTCTATCCGCAAACATTAATAGTTACTCCTTGATAATAAATTGTTGTTACAAGCCAACCAGGGCAAATAACACGCTGTTAACCACCCCAACAAAAGGTGCCAGAATCCAGCCCAGCACCGGGGTTATTGCTAGAAAAATCAAAATAAACATACCATAAGGCTCTACCCGGGACAGGCTATAAGCCTGTTTGGCCGGCAACAGACTGACCGCCACCCGACCACCATCTAACGGCGGTAACGGCAACATATTTAGCGCCATCAGAATGACATTGATTTTAATTCCGATCAGAGCCATTCTGGCCAGCGGTTCGGCATAATAATTGTCAGCAAATATCAAGGCCAGCTTTAACAGAATCACCCAGCCGATCGCCATCAGCAGATTGGCGGCTGGTCCGGCCAGTGCCACCCACATCATATCGCGCTTGGGATTATTTAAGGCCGAAAACTTGACCGGCACCGGCTTGGCCCAACCAAACAGCAGACCGCCCAGCATCAATGTCAACGCCGGCACCAGCAGCGTTCCCAGAGGATCAATATGGCGTATCGGGTTCAGGCTGATACGTCCCAGCTGGTGCGCGGTGGAATCCCCAAAATGGCGTGCCGCATAACCGTGCGCGGCCTCGTGCAGGGTAATCGCAAACAACACCGGAATTGCTGCCAACGCCAGCGTTTGAATCAGTTCATTCATTAAGCATTAATCCAGACCGAATACCGAGGCATCACCCAAGCCCTGGCGCACCAACTGCGGCGAATTGCTGGTCAAATCAATCACCGTGGTATATTCCAGTCCCACCGGACCGCCCTCGACCACTAAATCCACCTGCTTATCCAACAGCTCACCGATCTCTTCGGCATCGGTCAAGGTCCAATCGTGATCCGGCAAAATCAGCGTCGTACTGAGCAAGGGTTCAGCCAGCTCTTCCAGCAAAGCCAGCGCCACAGAATGATCCGGCACCCGAATACCAATGGTTTTACGCTTGGGATGCATCAAACGACGCGGCACCTCACGAGTAGCATCCAGAATAAAGGTATAACTGCCTGGCGTATTGTTTTTCAACAAACGGAAGGTAGCATTATTCATCTGCGCATAGGTTGAAATCTCGGACAGATCTCTACACATCAAGGTAAAATTATGTTTATTATCCAGCTCGCGAATACGACGAATACGCTCTACCGCTTTAGCGTCGCCCAACTGGCAACCTAAGGCAAAGCCGGAATCGGTAGGATACGCCACCACTCCGCCCTGACGAATAATATCTACCGTCTGCCGCACCAGGCGGGCATTCGGGTTTTGTGGATGAATTTCAAAAAATTGTGCCATAGTTCACCTGCAATTATTTAACATGACCGCCATAGCTGCCAGACAGGTGTGCAACTTAACGGAAAATCGGGCAAACGCCCCAGGTCGCGGTAACTTTCTCCCGGCCCATGAAAATCCGAACCACACGAGGCATATAAGTTAAACTCTTTAGCATAAGCCGCAAATTCTGCATATTGTTGCTCGGTATGGCTGCCGGTCACCACTTCCAGCCCCTGGCCACCCAGCTCGACAAACTCAGTCAGCAGCTCACGCATGGTTTTCTTGCCCATACTGCCGCGCCCGGTCATATAACGCCCGGGATGTGCAATCACCGCAACACCACCGCTGGCCTTAATCCACTGCACCGCATCGGCCAGCTCGGCCCATTCATGCGACACATAGCCCGGCTTACCGGTGGCCAGATAACGTTTAAAGACACTTTTCACATCGCGACAATAGCCCGACTCCACCAAAAAACGCGCAAAGTGCGTACGGCCAATCATATTTTTATTGGTTGCATAATGGTAGGCACCCTGCATGGCCCCCTGAATCCCGGCTTTTTCCAGTGCGGCCGACATTTTTTCTGCACGCTGCGTACGGCCACTGCGCACCGACTCCAGCCCCTGCTGTAATTCGGGATGCTGTGGATCAATATTTAAACCCACGATATGCACCGTATGTTTACGCCATGATACCGAGATCTCCACCCCATCAATAAAGGTTATACCCTGCTGCTCGGCCTCGGCTCGCGCCTCCGCCAGCCCTTTAACATCATCATGGTCGGTCAAGGCCATGGTTTTAACCCCGCGCTGGGCGGCCCGCATCACCAGCTCGACGGGTGTCAAGGTGCCATCAGATACCGTGGAATGGCAATGTAAATCATAATCCTGCATCAGTCTGCCTTTGCCTCCCCGCCGCCTTTTTTCATCACCTTGCCCTGCTCGGCGCGACGACGACGCACTTCCTTGGGGTCACACTGCAAGGGACGATAAATTTCTATCCTGTCTTTATCACGCAATACCGCATCCGCTTTTTGCAACTTACCGAAAACCCCCAGCTTGCTCTTGGCCAGATCAATATCTGGATATTTTTCCAGAATGCCACACTTTTGCACCGCTTCGGCAATCGTCGCCCCTTCGGGCAGACTGACACGTAACAGCAGCTGCTCTTTAGGCAGCGCATAAACCACTTCTATCGTTATCTGTTTACTCATACCTTGCTATAAATTTTTTCCGCCCGCTGGATAAATGCATCCACAAAACTATTGGCAATATAATGAAAAACCGGGCCTACCAGCTTTTCCAGCACCTTGCTGGAAAACTCATAATGCAATTTAAATTCGATTTTACAGGCCTCATCGCTTAATCGGATAAAGCGCCAATGCCCATCCAGATGTTTAAACGGCCCATCCTGCAGCGTCATATCAATCTGATAGGGAGGATTACGCACATTCTCGGTAGTAAAATGTTGTTTTATCTGATGATAGTTAATATGCACCGTAGCATGCACCACACCATCATCCAGCGTACTCACGCTGGATCCGCCACACCAGGGTAAAAACTGCGGATACTGTTCCACACAATCCACCAGATTAAACATTTGCTCCACACTATGAGCGACCAGCACGGTTTTTTCCACTATTGCCATTACAAAATCTGTACAATCACGACTACAATTTTGGAATACTACCATACCCGAATCAACACTTATGAGCATTGTTAAAAATAAGAAAGCCTATCACGAATATTTTGTCGAACAGAAATACGAGGCCGGACTGGTACTGGAAGGCTGGGAAGTCAAAGCAATTCGAGCAAAACGGGCGCAGCTAAAAGAAGCCTATGTCATCGTCAAAAATGGCGAACTGTTTCTATTCGGCTCGCATATCAGCCCCTTAAAAACGGCCTCCACACATATTCACCCAGACCCGACGCGCACCCGCAAGCTGCTGCTGCACGAACGCGAAATCAGTAAAATTATCGGCCTGGTACAACGTTCCGGCTACACCCTGATGCCCCTGGATATGCACTTCAAGGGCGGCCGTATCAAGCTGGAAATCGGTCTAGCCAAGGGTAAAAAACTGCATGACAAACGTGCCACCGAACGCGAACGTGATGCCAAACGCGAAGCACAACAGGCCATGAAACACAGCATGCGCTAGCCGCACGCTGTCGAAAACGCCCATGCCAAACAAGACTATTCGTTATCAATTTGCGTTTGATGAGCAACAACAAGCATTCAAACTGGAATTTGATGCCGAGAGCATGCTATTCATTCCGCCAATGACACTGCCAGCGGCGGAATGGACCCAGCTGGATTACTGTAAATGCCGCCACTGCCCGTTAAACAGCCGGATCACCCCACGCTGCCCGGTAGCGGTCAATATTCAGGTACTCACCGCACAGTTTGCCTTCAACAGCTCAATGACACTGGCCACCATTACCGTGGAAACCGAAGATAGAACCTATCTCAAACGTACCCAGCTGCAAGAGGGGCTGCATAGCATCATGGGACTGATCATGGCCACCAGCGGCTGCCCGCATCTGGACTTTTTACGCCCACTGGCGCGCTTCCATCTGCCCTTCGCCAACTCCACCGAAGCCAAAATGCGCAGCATCTCATTTTATCTGATGGAACAGTATTTTCTCATCCATGATTACAAACGGCTGACCATCAATCTGGCCGAACTGGATCTGCGCTATCAACGCATCAATGAAGTCAACAAAGGCATCATCAATCGCATCGCCGACGTTGCCGAAGGCGATGCCACCAAAAATGCGATTGTCATTCTAAACAGCCTGGCGCAGTTGCTCAGCATGGAACTGCAAAGCAACCTGGATGAAGTACGCCAGATATTTGAGTAACATCCCCTCCGAGCTTCGCCCCCTGTCGCATCAATCCGCCAAGCGTCGCTGCAACTGATAGTTATACAACGACGGCACCGCCAGACAGCTGTTTAATGCTTGCACATACGGATTGGGCGTGTAGTCCACATTCAAGCGATTGCCATTGCTGTAAATACCCACCAGACGCGCGCCTGGCGCATTATCGACACTGCCCGCCTGAGCATTAAACGGCAATTCAGCAATCCCGATATTCCAAAAGGTGTTATACGCCAAGGCGGTAGGGTTGCGACTGCTGCTGCCACCATGCCGCCACAGATTAGGGGTATAGCCAACGGTCAGATTTTCCACCAGATTAAAGTGATTCAGACCATTATGCTGATCAATCTTAGCGGTTTTTACATGGCCACTGCTGTAGACCGTCATGCTGGCCGCAGTATTCATACTCGGATTATGTAATGCCGGCCCACCCAGATCAAAGTCTTTGACCAGCACACCATAAGATTGCGCCACCGTAACATTGTAATGCCCTTCACGACCACGAGTGGTAATGTCGCTCAATGTCAGATTTTTACTGTGCTCCACAATGACCGCCGAATCGGCATTATCCACCGCCACATTATGTATCCAGCCATGTTTGACATCGGCCATATGAATCGCGTTATAGCCTGCTTCCTTATGATGCCCCTGGTAACGGCTATTATCCGGAAAATCGACACTAAAATTCTCTAAGCCCACATGTTCGTTATAGTGCGTGGTTCGCAGCCTGGCGCTCCAGCCCTGCCCGGCCTGCCCTATGTCGTGCATAATCGGCTCTTTAACGCTGATTTGCTCACCATTGATCGCACTCACCGTAACCGGCTGCGCCACCAGACTGACATCTTTACCACCGATTGATGAGCCATAGTCCACGTTTTCATTATTCACCAGGTAATCCAGCAACGCATTATCAGATGGATTCGCCCATTCCAGACGCAGCACATCCCCCACCGCAATTTCCCTATCCAGGTTACTCAACGTCAAACTATGGCCATCACGCTTAGCCGCCGTTACATCCGCCACGGTAACCCGCGAATAACGATTGCCATCAAAACGGGTATAGAAAAAGCCACCCAGCCAGGAATATAAGGAATACCGCACGCCATCACTCTCTTTCGGCCAGTTGCCACTATTCCAGCCTTCTTCCAGATCCTGAATATCCTGCGATTTAGTCACACTATCATCGGATAAGGGAATATCAATCTGGAACACGGTTCCCTGTTCATCACTGCCCGAACCCTGCAACACAAAATGACTGCGGTTAATCGTAATTACATCTGAAAGATTAAAGCGCCCGGCCGGAAAATGCAGCACCACGGTTCCCTCGGTTGCCTGATGTGCTGCAATCGCATTTTGAATATTCAAGGTATCATCTTTGCCATCATCGGCCACGGCACCATAGGTGGTAACATCAACCCAGGTAATATCACTGCTGCCCGAGCTATAGTGCGGTAGTGCCGCCTCACTCCACTGATAGCCAGCATAGGAATAATCCGGCAAATAGCCCTCCTCACCCGACAACAATGACGGTGTCACACTGCACACCGGCTTGGCCGCCTGATATTCAATCACCAGACGTGGCATACGCACCCGCTCGGGATAATCCACGGTATAGTCATATAAATACATACTACGCCCTTCAGCACTATCCCCTTGCACGGTCAGGCCTATGGCATTGCCAGTGGCAAATCCCGGCCTGGCCACAATTTCCTTAATAATCTCGGTAATATCCGCACTCTTATGCTCCGCCTTACTCTCCCAGGAATCCGTCCAGGCCGGCACCGCCCAAAGCGTACTGGCCACTGTCGCATTTTGCATACGACTGGAGATTTCATTATCACTACCGCTAAATGCCGCCGCATCATCGCTCGCTTCGCCTCGAATGGTTACGTTTAAGGCACCACCGTTATTGCTGGCATTCCCCCCAAAAAAGCGCAGATACGCCGATGTAATCACCGCCCCTGCGGGAATATCCACTCCGCTAAAACGCAACCCGATTAACTCGTCATTATTCAAATCGGAAAAACCGCCATCCAACGTCACCCGACCATTAGCACTTTCCTCGGCATCATCGGCACTGGATTGAATCTGATAAGTTTTAAAAATACTGGATACAACCACGTCGCTGCCTGCAGTATCGCCGCCTGCAGTATCGCCGCCTGCAGTATCGCCGCCTGCAGTATCGCCGCCTGAAGTATCTCCGCCTGAAGCATCTCCGCCTGAAGTATCGCCGCCTGAAGTATCGCCGCCTGAAGTATCGCTGCCTGAAGTATCTCCGCCTGAAGTATCTCCACTGCCTGAAGTCCGCCTGAAGTATCTCCACTGGAAGTCTCTCCACTGGAAGTCCCTCCGCTGGAAGTCTCTCCGCTGGAAGTCCCTCCGCTGGAAGTCTCTCCGCTGGAAGTCTCTCCGCTGGAAGTCTCTCCGCTGGAAGTCTCTCCGCTGGAAGTCTCTCCGCTGGAAGTCTCTCCGCTGGAAGTCTCTCCGCTGGAAGTCTCTCCGCTGGAAGTCTCTCCACTGGAAGTCTCCCCGCTGGAAGTCTCCCCGCTGGAAGTCTCTCCACTGGAAGTCTCCCCGCTGGAACTATCATCGGCAGCGCTATCTGAGCTTGCCCTAAACAGCTCCCCCAGACCTGCGGGTAGCTGGGTTTGCTGGTAGGCGGCATCGTTGGCAATAAACTGCTGTGTTTCATCCAGCAAAGGCTGCAATTGGGATTCACTTAATGCAGGCAAATCCACCTCGTTCGCCAGTTGAATGCGATGCCCCTGTAAATTGGTCGCATCCAAGGCACCATCGGCCATATCTTCGATTAATGCCGTCACCACATTTACCGCCGAGATTTGTTGCGTCTGCACCAGCTCAGTCAAACGGCTGTGCTGTCCCAAACGAGAAAAACCTCCCAGCAACGCCGCATATTGTCGGGCGGCATCATCGGCATCATCGGCAACCTGAGTCGGATTAGCCGGCAGTACCGTGGTCGGGTCGAAGCTAAGACGTTGTCTGGCATCGGCAATTTCATTATCGATTGCCACCACAATATCGGCACCACCGCCAGCCTTATGCTGTGCAGCCAATAACAATGCATGGGTGTAAGGGGTCACCGCCACATCCAGGCGACGTCTATTGTGCTGTGCGGCAGCGACCCCGATCAGACGGTTATCTGCCAGCTCCACCAACTGCCCGGTGGTTTCATCCTGATAACTACCTTGTACCGCTACTACCATCAATGGCTCATCTACCCCATTTGGAATAGAACCTGACCAGCTGCCATCGGCCCGGGTAGTAAACGGCCCGGCAACACGCTCACCCTGAGAGCCATCCGCCTGTATTTTATAGATAGAAACCTCGGCATCCGCCACCGGCCCCTTGGTTACCGAACCACTGGCCGGCACCTGCGTATCATCGGAACTTGAACATGCCGCTAATGCAGCCAGCAAACTTACACAGACAAGATTTTTCAGCACAAAAGGCATAACCATACTCCCAGACAAAATAAACAGGCGTTGGCAAAGGGTAGCCTATACACGTTTTTTTTAAATACCTCTAATCCGGTGAATCGGGCCGTCAACTGACAAAGCGGTTAAGTGCGTCATGCCTTAATGGGGAATACAACATTGTGATGCCGCAGCATCCAATATTTAACCCAAACTTCGCTATACCTCTTGTCCTGCATTAAGCGGGGGACCGAAAAGCCCCCCGCTACGCTATTTTGACTTGTCCGCATCCAACTCACGGCTGTAACTCAAACGTTTAGCCGCGTCTACCGTCATCAGCTGCATAAAGGCTTTCACCTCGGAATCTCCACCTACCGGGCTGCCATTAGCGCCACCGGCACCTAGCACATATTGCGGCACCTTGCGTTTGGCATAAGCCTCGGCCCAGTATTGCTGAATCTGAATCTCGGCGTCCAGCTTTTGTGCCAGCGCATTATCCGCGGTCAGAATTTCACGCTTACGATAGGCCTCAGCATCGGCGGCCACACGCACCGCTTCGGCATCGATCTTGGCTTTTTCCAACAGCACCTCGGACGTCTGACGCTGAATTTCTGCCTGCTCTTTTAGCTTATCAGCTTCAATCAGGGTCTGCTTCTTCGCTGTTTCCGCTTTGGTAGTAATCTCTATCTGCTCCACCTTCATCGCCGCCTGGCGCTGGGCAACCTCACGATCCCCTTTGGCTACCGCCAGCAAACGCTGCTCTTCTTCCTGAATACGCTGTTCACGCGCAATCGCACGGTCGGCAGATGCCTTTTGCTTTAACTGCATACGCTGTACAAATTTATCATTGGGGCGCATATCGGTAATCCGTGCTTCATGCACCGCAATCCCGTACAAAGTAAATTTCTGCTCCTTACGCATGGGCTGACCATCATCGCCATATTGCTTATTAACCACAAAAATCGTTTTAGTCTGTGAACCAAACTCGGATTGATTCTGTGGATTAGAAGCATCGGCTTCCGATGTCTGTTTGCGCAGCGGCTCACTAAAAACCTCCTCACGCTTGACGATATAGACCCCTTTTTGCATCTGATTTTCAAACTCATTGATAAACTCGGTACGTCCCCCCGAATAATAATCTTCGGCACTCATCAACGATGCGGTTGCCTGCAAGGTTTCCTGAAAAGCCGGGATTAACGCCACCCGCAACAGGTTTTCCGGGGTGCGATATTCATGCGCCATACGCAAGAATGTGTCGGTATCGGTAGGTAAACGATAACGCACCGTCGCCATGGCATCGGCATCCACCTGATCCAAAAACATAATATTCAGTGGCGGCAGACTGGCACTGGCATGACTGGACTCCGTTTCAGAATTAACCTCACTCAAGGCTCCCTGATCAGCCTGCACCGTCATCGCTTTCTTCCAGGCATTAATCCGACCAAATAAATGCATACTGTAACCGGTATCATTAACCACCCGTTCATCCCCAAGAATGGTTCTGACATGATAAACATACCCCGGCTCGGCATAGAAAAACACATGATTAAACATACCAAAACAGGCAAAAATTGCGGTCAAACCAATCATCACTCCCCGCACCGCATTCGGTAACGGAAACTCATCATTACGGTTATTATGCTGATTTTTATTTTGATGACTGGTTTTCCAAAACGAAATCACCACAATCAATATCAACGTAACGACCGCCAGCAAAATCCATATCATATTAACTCTCCTCCTTAACCTTAGTTATCACCAATGTATTGTTATGCTCGGCAGAAACAAAATATGGCCACATTTAGCCCAAAAATCACCTAAATTATGACTGGCGGTCGGATAAGCGGACTGCCCGGCAATGAAATTTATGCGCTGACCAACAAGGCATAAACCTCCTCCCTATTCCTCCTCCTTCCAAAAAATTCGCATAAAACCATTGACACTCTGTTTTTCAGAGCATTAAACTCTGAAAAACAGAGTTAATCACAGGAGAGAGAAAGTGCTTTCAAATAATCAACAATTGCACAGCATTCAACACATGCTCTCGGCGGGGCAACGCAATTTACGGGTAGAAAGGCATAGTCTGATTTTATGGGGACTGATTACCGGCATACTCATGCTGGCCAGCACCTATATGCTGACGCCCGAACAACTACCGGATAACCAGCAACGCGCCATCAGCTGGCTGCTGCTACTAGGCTTATTAATCGGTGGCACCGTATTTCTGGACTGGAAGCTGATGCGCGAAGTAAAACAAGCCCGCGATGAAACCTGGTCATTTATTCATCGCCAGGTATTCAAAATCTGGGGACTATTACTGCTGATTGGGATATTAACCACCTTCTCTATGTTTTTTTATGGCGGCGGATATATGGTCTATATCGCCTGGATCATTTTACTGGGCATAGGGCTATATATTCACGGCTTATTTTCCGAAGAATTATTGGAATGGATAGGCGCGCTGATGATTATTATCGGCATCGCCATGCCAGCCTTTCATCTGAATTTCCAGCTGACCCAATGGATTTCTGCCGCCACCGCGGGTATTGGTCTACCACTATTAGCCATGTTGCTGGATAGAGGCCAACATCGCGCCATGAAAACCCGTTTGCTACAAACCTGTGGCTGGCTGTTGGCCGTGCTGGCCTTACCCTTGCTGGCACATCAATTACTCAATCAACACAGCATACACATTCCGGCCCAGCTCAGCCCCATTCCGCTGGCCCAATATCAGCCCAATAATCCTCACCCCCAGTTAGTTACCCTGCCGGCCGGCACCACCATACCGGTTCATATCGGCATTAAAGGCAATATCTTCAAACAAGAAAACAATACCGATCTGAGCCTGACCCTCAATACGCCGATTGAATTACTGGTTAACAACCAGCAACTGAGCGGTGACTGGCGTTACCACGGCGGCGACTGGCATAACGTACAACAAGAAACCAACTGGTTACGCATTCCCTGGCTAAAAGCCACTCTGGATGGACATAGTCCGCAGATTCACACCCAAATTGACGTCAAACTACACCCTTAAAAGGAGAGCATCATGATCAAATCACCACACATCACTAAAAGCCTGGTTATCGGCAGCTGCATCCTACTTGGCGCCTGCACCGGCCTGGCGCCCACACAAAATGAACTGGCCGCATTACCCCTGATAAACTATGGCGACACCCTGCCGCAACACAACGAATTTATTCTCCGCTTCCCGGCCAACACCCCACTCAGCGTCAATAGCCAGGTCTCGGGTGATATTTTCAGTCAGACCGGCCGTTCATCGACACAGGTACAATTAAAACAAGCTATCTATGTCTACAAAAACTTTGCCAGCCTGGACAATCAACATTGGTATCCTGCGCATAGGCTGATTAACAGCAGCATCAATATCGGCATTCCTGACAAACAAAGCAGTCAGGCAGGTATCATTACCCTTGAAATGAACCAAAAGGAACATCAGGCATGGCAACATTAGACCCGCTATTACATCAACCGTTACGCACCCAGATTGCCGCTTATCTGGCCGGGTCTGGTGAAGCCAGCTTCAGCGAACTCAAACGGCATATACAGGTGTCCGACGGTAATCTGGACGCGCATATCAAAAAACTGATTGCAGCCGACTACATCACCACTAGAAAAGATGCCAGCACCGGCCGCACTCAAACCTGTTATGCCTTAACCGCCAGCGGGCAACAGGCATTGCAGCACTATATTCACACACTGCAACAGCTACTCACCCCCGAACCAAGCGGCAACCACTGGCAAGCGTCGGCAAAACCGGCGTAAACCCTGGAATAAAATGTGGCTTGGGTTAGGGGCATCGCCCGTTGATGCGGTATACGACATGCGAGGCCCCGTAACCCAGCTTGTAGGCGCGGGGGCAACTTCAGTCGCAAAACGGATTCGTCGACTACAGTCTAATACGACCACTATCCATGGTTTTCCATTTGACAGAACGCCACCCTCAACGCGCCAGCTCCCGTATCGCCCATGCTACGCGAATGGCAATCTCGGCGCTGACATTGCTGCCACTGTCGGCCGGGGCGTCGATTTTGCCGGCATGGGGTCCCTGGCGATACCAGTTACGCTCGGTCAGCACCGCAATGGCTTTGTCGAATACCGGCTTGGCAGGATCGGACTGAAATAAGGCGGCATACCATTTATAAGGGGTTTCGGCACCGCAATAACTGCGTGTTGGCTGCTCCAGACAACGCTGTTGCAGTTGCCCCAGGGTCAGGGTATCGGCACCAAATGGCGGGGTACCGGTTTTCCCTGCCAGCCAGTCTATAGCGTGGCAATCCGTCACGGCGCTGGCCTTACAGGCCGCATAGGCGGTTCCTCCCGGTTTATGTCCCTGGCGCATAGCGGTTAATACCCGATCGGCCACATCGGCCGCAATATTCAACGGCTCGGCGGCCGGGGCGTGTAATGCTGGCAGCTCAACGGCCTCCCCTGCCGCATTCCATATTTGCTGTAATAAATAAGGCCGGCGCTGCTGTACCTGCCCGTTGGCCGCAGCCCCCAATCGAGCATACAGTCCCGCCACGCCCAGCACCGTGGCACGGGCATTGCCCTGCCCCCAGACTTCGGCTGCCTGATTTGCAATCGCATTGCCCCGGCATTTTCGCCAACGTTGTGTCGCACAATCTTGTGCATCCTGGCGCCTAAATGACAACGCCGCCCGCGACAGCGGCTGCACCGCATCGGTAAACAGCCGCCCATAAAATACGCGACTGCCCAGTGGAGTCACCGGCCCCAGTTGCGAATCCAGCGTCTGCCCCGCCTCGCGTCCCAGCAACAGCTCGCTAAAACCGCAATACCTTGAGTCAGAACGACAATCTCGATTCCAGCCCAGCGCCAAAGCCGCCTGTTGCGCTTGTAACAGCCGTTCCGCATTTTGTCCGTCACAGCGCCTATCCAGACAAAACATACGCGCTAAAAACGCCACCGAATCGGATTTTTTCAATTCACGCGTTAACTCGGCATCGGCATAACCATAGCCCGGCGTCTGCAACAGGCCCAGCGCCAGAATCGGCTTAATCGTCGAGGCGGGCATTGCATCGATATACACGGCATGATTCAACAGTTTATCCGGCCAGTAACGCGCCGTTTGCGGCACCGGCGGACACTCCTTGGCACGCCCCGGGCCATCATACTGCTGGCGATAACATGGCGTATCGGCACTGGCCAGCGCCTGAATACGGCCAGTGGCCACATCCACAATCGCCAGCCCGGTCATACGCACCCTGGCCTGTTCATAAAAGTCATCACCGATATCCCCATCAATCGCGGCCAGCTTACAGGCAGCACTATCCCCGCTATAACAACGCACAATCTGCTGCGCCTGCCGCTGCATCTCAGGCTGCAAGGTCAACTCCAGATGAAAGCCCACCTCACGCTTATGGCCACTGCCCGGCAGCGCCGTCAGATTGGGGGCATCCTGGGTTAACTGCTGATACAGCGGTGACGCTGGCTGGCGTAAGGCATTCACCTCGCGTAATAACAGCGCCAGCGAATCGGGCTGTTGCTCATACGGCAACGGCATAAACTCACGTTCGCCCATCATCGCACAATACGGATTACGCCCCTGCGCCAGATAATAGTCACCCAAACGAATACAGCCCGGCAAACCACGCCAGGGGTTCACCCGTTTAAAGGTATATTCCGGCAGACTGACCCAGGGGCTATCCACGGCAATATGCTGTTCCCGACGTAGCGCCAGGCTCTGGTTACTCCAGTTCAGCTGAGCCAGTGCATTACCGGACAACAACAAACGCAACGCACGCCGCAGCTCACTGCAAGCGGCACCCAGCTGCGACCAGTCGGCCGCATCCACCACCAGTTGCTCCGCCAATCGGTAATTGCCAGCAACACTTCCATCCGCCCGAATACCGGCCATAGCAGCCAGTCGCTGCTCCAGGGTGGCAATCTGCGGCTGCAAGCGACAGCCCGGCATGGTCTGCGCATCAAAACGCTGCGTCACCAGTTGCTGCGGACGCAGGCGCAATAACAGTTGCTCGGCCGCCTGCACCGCGGCCTGATCCTGATGACTGCCCGCACTGCGTATGCCTTGCCATAACATCCAGCCAAACAACAACATCAACAGCAAACACAGATAATTAAACATCATCAGACCATAACGGAACGACGGATTCGATGCAGATTCACTCATCGCGGACCTCGCGGGATGCCGGAAAAATCAGATTGACACTCAACGCCAATAACAGCGTATTTGCCCATAACGACATGGCGCCATAACTGACAAAAGGAAAGGTAATCCCGGTCAGCGGAAAAAACCCCATATTCGCCGCCACGGTAATAAACAACTGAAACAACAACAAGCCCAGCCACAACAGACACATCCAGCTGACCCAGCTTTGCACATTGGCCGGACACATTCCCCCCAACTGAGGACGGGATACTACCGAACGTTGCTGATTAAACAATAAACGCATCCACCACAACAACATCAGCCCCAACAACAGCACCATCGCCAGCGAACTGCCCAGCACCCCCTGTAACGCGGTTAACGTGTAATCGCTCTGAATCTGTGCCGGCACACCACCGCACCACTGACCGGCGCTATCGCCACACCAAGGTACATAGCCAAAACCATAACCGCCCCCGGGAATCGACGCCCTGAAATTATGAATCAGTGCCATTTGATCATTCGCCGCCGAATATGGATCAAACACACTGGCCAGCCGTTCACGGGTACGCGCATGCCACTGTCCCAGACTAAACAATACCGCGGTTAACACCAAGGCCAACCCCAGAATCAGTCCCAACCCGGCCGGCAGCGCGCGATACCAGGGCCAGCCTCGCTCACTGCGCAAGGCCGCAGCCAGCAATGCACCACAAAGCAAAATACCGCCATACAGCGTCACCAGCAGCGGCCCGTTATCATCGGTTACAATCAGCCCAATCACCGGCACCAGCACCATCAACAACAGCGGTTTTATCCAGTCACGCCAGCCACGCAGCAACAAGCTGCTGCGCATACACAGAAAATACCCCACCCCAAACAACAGCCATAAGCGCCACAACTCCGAAGTAAACTGGCGCTGATGCTGCAACATCAAGGCAACCACCACCACCGCAGCAATCACCCCGGCAATTTTCAGCCATTGCCAGCTATCCATACTGAGCAACAAGCGCGCATACCCATCGGCCATTCTGCGCAACAACCAGAAACGCCAGGCCGGCAATAACGAAATCAGAATAAACGCCACCAGCAAATTGCGCTGCTGATACAAGGCCAGATAGCGATTTTTTTCATGTGCATGAGTAGATAAATCCAGCAATACCAGCCAGCCCAGCCCCAACAACAACACAAATACCGGGAACCCCAGACGTGAGGTCACATATTGCAAGGGCCGCGGTTGTCCAGGAAAACGCCAGCCCACAGCCAGACAAAGTGCGCCCGCAGCCGCCATCCACCACCAAAAATAAAGCGACCAGCTCGCTGGCAGCAAGACCCCGCTCAACCAGCCGGCACCCGCCCACAGTATCAGCCCGGCACCGGTCAACACCGCCAGCGGCACCCGTGGCGCCCGGGTAAAATTCAACAATAGTAATGCCAGCAGCGTATATAGCAACAGTATCCAACCGGCCTGAGATGGCAAGCTGAGCATACGCTCGGCCTTTTGCGCCTGCTCCACACTGGCCTGCGCCTTAGCCATTACCGCGACCGCCTGACGCATGGCCTGGGCCGGTTGTAACTGGGCACAGCCCTTAGCGGAAGTAGTGACGGCCGGTAACTGACGCAAGCCCTGAGCCACCTGTGGTGACGCCCCGCGCAAAATCGCAGCCGCCATTAACGCACTGTCCGCCGCCGACCAGCCGGCCGGGGGATCTATCAAACGCTGTAAGGCACATTGTAGTGCTGGCGAATACCATTGCTGCTGTTGATCCCGTTGCAAACCATAGTAAGTGGCAAACCCGCTATCCGACTGCCCTAGCGGCGACGGTTGCTGCTCGTTAAGCGGTAGCAGCCCGGCTCTAGCCAGCGCCCAATCCGTTGCATCAGGCGGTTGTTCCCACTGCAACGGCGAACGAAATAACTGCTGTGCCTGAGCCAGTTCAGCGCGTAACGGCGCCCGCCAGTCGGCCAGATCCACACTTGGTGACAAATCACCACACCAGGCCTGGCGCCACTGGGGCAAGGCACTACCCTTGAGGCTGCAGGCCTGCTGACTAAGCTCATGCCCCAATGCGGACGGCACCACCACCGCCACGGCAGCATCCTGCTGATAACGTGGCCCGGTAGATTGTTTAAAATGCTCACCGGATAATGGCCAGGCCAGCATCAACAGCAATAACAATACCACCCCGGTCAATGCCGCCTCCGCCATCCAATAGCAAGAACGCGGCAGTTGCAGTAAACGATTAATCATCAGCCTTAAAACCTGTGAATACGCTTGATAAAGGTATGCCCTGCTCACGCATTATAATCGTGCTAAACGTCGCTACGCCGCGTGAAAACCCTAACCCCATTGTAGGGTGCGTCACATGCACCACATGCTTGTTCATTGAGACGTGGTGCACGGAGTGCACCCTACCAGAAATGTCATATTGCATTCTAACAGGATGAATACTTGTGATGTTTAGCACTGGTTTTTCGCCGGACGCCAGCGTTTTAAGCGTAACGCATTACTCACCACCGACACCGAGCTTAACGCCATCGCTGCACCGGCCACCATAGGATTCAACAGTCCAATAATCGCCACCGGAATCGCCAGCATGTTATAGCCAAACGCAAACAACAGATTTTGACGAATTTTACGGATAGCCGCATGCGAAATAGCAATCGCATCCACCAGGCTGGCCGGATCATTACGCATCAAGGTAATATCGGCCGCTTCCATCGCAATATCACTACCGCTGCGCATGGCAAAACTGACATCGGCCGCAGCCAGTGCTGGCGCATCATTAATGCCGTCACCCACCATACCCACGATAAAGCCCTGGTTCTGCAGTTCTTTGATCTTATCTGCCTTATCTTCCGGCCTGACTTCCGCCTCAAACCCGGTCAGATTCAGTTGCTCTGCAATTGCCTGACAACTGGCCTGCTGATCACCACTGAGCATAAACACCCGCACACCCTGCTGCTTTAACTGCGCCACCGCCCGTGCCGATGATTCGCGCAAGGTATCGCTAAGCGCAATATAGCCTTGCACCAGCCCCTTGCTCTTTAACGCCACCACGGTATGCCCTCGCTGTTGCCACTGCAGCACCTGTTCGGGAGCCGGTTGACCATTCAGAATAAAATTCAGCGAACCCAACTGATAAAACTTGCCCTCAATTTCTGCACTCAGCCCCTGCCCCGGCAGTTCCTTAACCGCCACACTCAGCTCGGCCGGGCACTCCGGCACCGCCGCCAGCAACGCACGCGATAACGGGTGCGTAGACATCTGTGCCAACTGTGCCGCTTGCATTAATAACTGCTCGCGGCTAATTTCGCTGACCACCATCACCTCACTGACCGTGGGTTTACCTTGAGTCAGGGTGCCGGTTTTATCCAGCACCAGCACCTCCAGCTTATGCGCACGCTCCAGGGTATCGGCATCCTTAACCAGGATGCCATGCCGTGCTGCCACCCCGGTAGCCACCACCAGCGCCGCCGGTGTTGCCAGTCCCAAGGCGCACGGACAGGAAATCACCAGCACCGCGACCGCATTAACCAGCGCCACCGACACATCATCCAGCAGCCACCACCACATCACAAAGGTCAGCAGTGCAATCGACACCACACACGGCACAAAAATCGCCGCAATGGTATCGACCAGTTTCTGAATTCTGGCCTTGGAACCCTGCGCACGTTCTACCATACGGATAATATTCGCCAACTGGGTGTGCGTGCCTATGGCCTGGGCGCGGCAACGCATTACCCCGCTTTGATTCACCGTCGCCGCAAACACCTTATCCCCCAACTGCTTTTGCTGCGGCCAGCTTTCTCCGGTCAGCATGGCCTCATCCACACTGGACTGCCCCTCAATCACCTCACCATCCACCGGCACCCGATCACCGCTACGCACCACAAACACATCGTTAACCTTAAGACAGTTCACCGGCACTTGCACCAGCTCCCCCTGCTGCTCAACCGTGGCCATTTCCGGCTGTAGATTAATCAACGCCTGCAATGCAGCCGAGGCCTTGCCTTTGGCGCGGGATTCCAACAACTTACCCAGCATAATCAGCGTAATCAAGGTCGCACTGGCCTCAAAATACACCGCCTGATCCAGCTGCAAGACCACCACCGCGCAACTGAAAAAATACGCGGCACTGGTCCCCAGCACCACCAGCACATCCATATTGGCACTGCCGCCACGCAGACTGGACCAGCAGCCCCGGTAAAAACGTGCCCCTATCCAGAACTGCACCGGCGTTGCCAGCAGCCACTGCCACCAGACTGGCATCCAGTGCTGTCCCGAGTCGGAAAACAGCATCACCAGCATATCCAGCCACATCGGCAAGGTCAGCAACAACGCAAACAACAACATCCATTGTTCACGCCGATAAGCCACCCGCCGCGCCTGCTGCTGAGCCGCATAATCTTTCAGCAACGCCGCCTGAAAACCTATCTGCTTAATCGCCGCCACCAGTTTATCCAGATCCCAATCCTGGGGATCAAAACTGATCGCCGCCTTCTCGGTAGCAATATTGACATTGGCCTGAATACCCGCCAGTTGATTCAGGCTTTTCTCCAGTCTGGCTGCGCAGTTCGCACAACGCATTCCCCCTATCGCCAGCTCGATATAGTTATAGTTATCCGTATTCATCTCTCAGCGCCCAAATAATCGGACTGTAATCATACACAATCCTCGCCACCGATGAGAACCCTGCTGGCCATCCCCCGCCCGGCATCATGCATCAACCCTGCTTAGGCCGTATTGACATCAGGCAGCGTTCCATCAAAACCAAAACCCTGGATAGTGTCGCAGCTGTGACTTTAGCCGAAGCATACATTTTGCGACTAAAGTCGCACCTACGCCTTAAAATCATTCACCCGCATTTGAAATGATTGACAAAACAGTAGTACCTCAACCCAGCTTAAACAAACGCTGAAAATTTTCGGTAGTCTGCTGTTCCACCTCGGCCAATGAAATGCCTTTTAAGGTGGCGATTTCTTCGGCCACATGCTTAACATAGGCCGGCTGGTTTAATTTACCGCGAAACGGCACGGGCGCCAGATAAGGCGAATCGGTTTCTATCAACAACCGCTCCAACGGCACCTTCTGCGCCACGGCCTTCACCTGCTTGGCATTTTTAAAGGTAACAATCCCGGAAAAAGAAATATAAAACCCCATTTCCAGCGCCTGCTCGGCCATCTCCCAGCTCTCGGTAAAACAATGCAACACCCCGCCCGCCTGCTCGGCCTTTTCCTGCTGCATAATCGCAATGGTGTCATCCACCGCCGCGCGAGTATGAATAATCAATGGCTTTTGCGTCTGAATCGACGCCCGAATATGCTGACGAAAGCGCTCACGCTGCCAGCTTAAATCACCTTCCAGACGATAATAATCCAGCCCGGTCTCACCAATCGCCACCACCCGCGCATGATCCGCCAGCGCCACCAACTGCTCGGCACTGGGCTCGTCCTCATCCTCATAATCCGGATGCACCCCCACCGACGCAAAAATATTGTCATGCGCCTCGGCCAGCGCCAACACCTGCGGAAAATCACGCAAATTCACCGACACACACAACGCCTGCGATACATTATTCTCCTGCATACGCTGCAACACACCCGCCATATCATCCGCCAGCTCAGGAAAATTAATATGACAATGGGAATCAACAAAACTCATTCGCAACCTAACCTTTTTAATTTATTAAACAAATAGCCATTTACACCCGTATTTTTCACGACCACAACAGAACACACCACCAACAACGGATTGCCCTTAGCTAAAAGCTGCGACTATAGCAACAATACCGCCGCTGTGCCTACCGGCAGCTCTCCCCAACCTCTATGGATAACACCCTGCATAGCGGCTAAAAGTCGTAATGGGATCACCGTGTGAATCAGGCAAGTTTATTTTCAAGCCACCCAAACACCGCTTACGCTTAGCGTTTGCTCATCGTGCAAACCGCACACCCCAACGGCTTGAAAAGTTTAACCTAATCCAGCGTATTTTTAGACTAAAGGCGCAGGTTAACCGCCGTGATGAATATGAATCCACATAATTCAATGGATTGCCATAAACATACCCATAAGTATTCAACCCCCCAGCCAGTCCAATCGGATCAGATGAAGAAGATTGCCAAGTGTTTTGGGATCACAACCGATTGGTTGTTATTTGAAGAAGATGAACGCGGGCCGGATGAGCGGCTAAAGCTTCAGTTTGAAGCGGTTTCTAAACTGGAAGGTAAAGAACGTGAAGCACGTGGAAACGGTCATTGCCAGTGTATTGCATATGCATGATGCGAAGCGTTGGAGCCAATTAGCTTCAACATCCACAGCTAAAGAGGAGAAGTAGTATCGTCGTAAATTAGTTTTATATAAGCGCTGATCCAAGGTGCGCCAACACCTTGGATTAGCTAATCACAACAACCTAATCAGGAGGTTATTATGACTGAACGTAATACTAAGTCAGGGAGCCGTTCGGCTCAAGTTTGTGTGTGCCAACAACGTCGCATCAAGGTGGGTGGGTTTCATTATCCGGCTCGTCTGGGTGATAACCCGTATCGACCACGGCCACCGGTGCCGTGGTTACCGCTTAAAGGTTTGTGGCTGGAACAGGCGGGGTTTGAGGTGGATACGACGGTGACGGTTCGGGTGATGGAAGGATGTTTGGTGGTGATGGTGGCTTCGTAAAGCGAAGCCATCATTTTTTAAGACATGCGGTGGAATACGCGATGAAACTGCTATTCCGCCCTACGCTTGCTGGGTGTTAAAACAAGATAAAAAGGTAAAGTAGTTAATATGGTATTTGACCCCTTCACTATTCGGAACCAGCAATAATCGTTGGCATCACACCCTCCTAAAAATCAATACGAAAATCAAAGAGTTAAATCAACAATTTTATAGAAATGCCCCTAAACGATAAGAAGAAAAAGAGCGAATTTCTAAAGTCATTGCCATTAAACAGGCGGTTTCATCATTCAAAATAAATCGAAGCTTATAGACATATCCTTGATTTGATCTAACCAAATTAAATCCATTCGACGTATGCATCATAGCCAAAGTTACTTTCATAATTTTGGCTGGATAATAATTTGAGCTGGTCAACGGGTTGTAACTGGGTGTTTCAATCATCCAGCCATGTTTTAAAAATGCCTCCGGCACCCTTGGAAAATGGATACATCGTTGCTTATAGAAATCAACATATTCGTGATAATTTCCCCAATGTTTCGCATCTCGCTCAGCAAGAAAAAATTCAAAAACAGAAACAAATGGGGCATCTGATTTAAATTTACCCCCCTCAGATTGATATTTCCGGAACCTGAATTCCATAAAATCAGAAGAAATATAGCGATATGAATCGTGAGCTTCTTGCTCCATTTGTATATTTAGAATAGATTCAATGGCATTTTTAGTCAGTTCTTTTTCTGATAATTCCGACAAAGACATTAAGTTTTCCCAAAGACGTCTAACATCATCATTTGAAAATTGAATCCCAGACTGACTATAGGGAATGTCATTGTCACCCCCCTCATCAAATAATAAGGGCATTGAAGGTCTTTGATTTATTTTTAATGCTAATACGTCCTCCCAGTGAAAGATAAAAAATGCAATTAAAAACAATACAAAACAAGAAATTACATTTTTTACAGCTCGCCCAGTCAACATGCGCATTATATTTTCGCCCAATTTTTTAATTTACGATTCATCAACGCATAAGCCATGCCCAAAAATCTGCCTCCCATCGCAAAAGAAAGACCGTTCATTAGGGCATTTTCCTAAAAATAAGAAATCATTATTTTGGGCTTCCCGATATCAGGATATCATCGTTCGCATGTGCCATATTTTTCATGCGCGAATAAAGCATTCTGATTTAAGATAGCTCGCATCATGATTTAAACCACACGCGACTATGGCTACCTATCTCTTTGTCCACCAAAATTTTCCCGGTCAGTTTCCCCATATTGCGCGTGAACTGGCGATACTTGGTCATCGTGTCGTGGCAATCGGTGAAAAACAATGGGTAGCACGCCGTGCCCAACCACATCCCAGAGTAACAGTGCTGAGCTATGAACAACCTCAGGGGGCAAGCCCGCAAACCCATCACTATTTACGTGATTTAGAAGCCCACACGCGACGTGGACAAGCTGTATTTAAGGTATGCCAACGATACAGGTCAAGTACCATATTCACCCTTTATGGAGCCAAATGCCAGATTTTACGACCATGTTGGGGTCACCAATGGTTACATCTATTTGGCGGCAACGCGGTTGTCGTTGTTTCGTTCTGAAACCGATTGGGCGATGGTGATAGAGGTGTTTGGCTTTTCTCCTCGTGCAGGTACGCCTGATACCCAGATTGATACTTTTTCAAGCAAACCCGCGAATCGTAAAACCGCATCGAATTATGTATCTCAAGCTGCTTATGAAAACTATTTGAAAAACAATCCCTATAACGAAGCTGCTTGTGTATTTCCGATTGATAATTAGGACTGGATGGATGAAGATGATCCAGAGCAAGTTAAACTGGATTCTTCGGTTTCTTTACGGGGGAGTTGTTGGCTCCATTCCCGCTAGCATTGTATGCCCAGCATCAGATTGAGCTGGAAGAAAACATTCCTTGTGTTTATGAATATTGTCGCTTACTGGCGGCATTGCACCGAGACAAAGTGCTGGCCCAGCCCGATGAAAAACGGATAAACATAATGCCAGACATGCAGGAAATATTAGTGCTGGATGAATGGCATCATCCAGATATAGTCGATGAAGAATTGCCCAGACAAAACGAAACTTTCCAGCAACTTGCTCAAGTGTTAGCAACGGGGGATATCAGCTTATATCGTCCAAGCCAAGCCGCCAATACACACTGGAAAAATTGGCCGGATGGTGGCACCTTGTAGGGTGCACTCCGTGCACCATGGTGGATGGAATCCACCCTACCTGGGTTTATCTTCGGATTTAGGACTTACGCCTTGACAGAGGTGGCGAAAATCAGTTAAAGCTAAGCATGATAAGAACGACTACTCATCAGCCAAGCGCCAAATGCACACTTCCCCAATATATTGGATTTATCATGAGCGAACCCAAGCATGCGACCTGTAGCCAGTTAGCCGAAACGCTCGGTATCAGCCATGATAGCGCTGGTATGGATCCCGCATTTAAAAAATTAGGTAACGGTGTTTTTAGTTATAAAATTAAGGGCTGACATAACTGGCTACTCGGTCTTCCCTGATGTATGAGTATCATCAAAAATTCAGCTGAAGCCATAGCGTCGGTAAATTGGTCCGGTGTTCAGCCAGGTAGGGTGGGCAGGGTGTTTTGCCCACTATTTTGGCGTTAATGAAATCACCCATGTGGGCACAAAAACGGTGCCCACTCTACCGGGCTTAACGATTCGTTCAGCCATAAAAATATAACGGGTAGGAAGAACGATGCTGAGAAATAAAAATGGTGCGGTAAAACTCAAGTGTTGCTGTGATGTGCGAGTCATTATTTCAAATCGTAGGTATGGTGTTTGAGGCTTTTTTTCACCGATAACAGAAAAATATTATGCTCAATCCAGTGAAGAATAAAAAATTATTACTTGCTCTGTTTTTTTGTTTTGCTGCCGTTTTATGGGCGGCGATCTGTTTAATTGTTCCGAAAAAAATAGTTACTGGCGAAAACAAACAAGAAGTTTGGCAAAGTTTGCTGATGTTGATGGAAAAACCTGATGGAAAGATCAGTCGTTTAGATGTGGAGCAGGCTTTTGGTTTTAAGATGGAAGAAAAAAGACGGAAAACGCTAGGGGGGATAAACAAGCAAGCGCCCAGATTCTATTATAGTAAAAAAACCCCTTGGCTTTCTATCGAACATTATTCCTTTATTGAGCATGTTGCATCGACACCGGAAAGTTTACCCTGGTTTGAACTTGTTTGGGGCGATGGGACAAAAAATCCCAAGTATTTTATAGCACCTAATACTTGTTATATCAAAATAAACAAGGCACGAATTTTTGAAATGGAACAAATGGGCTGGCGCTATATTGGTGATTCAAGCCCATTTTTCGGCTTTGATAGCCTTACTATGTATTTTAAAAAAGGGCAACTGGGTAGGTTAACAATCTTGGTAGGTGATGATTATTGTATAAATATGCTGCGAATTTGGGCTAGCCATAATAATGCAGGATTTGTTGACGATTTTTAAAGAGAGATAAGCAAATGACAGTAGATTCCCAAAAGACATTAGATCCCAATGTTTTGGCGTTATTAGATGGTGAGTTGACTGAGGCGTTAATAGCCTTGGCTGATAAATATTCAACAGCTGCACAAAATATACTAAGCGTATTTGAAAAGTCTACGCTAATACGTGAACAATATAATGAGTTGTTTGCAACAAAAAAACTACTAGGATTCGATACTCATCTGGATGATGGGACTGGTGCTGTATTTGATGGAAGTAGGCCCTCAGTTGTATTTAATATATTAGCAGATGGGTCGTTGAAAACAGGCGGTCAGGATCATTTGGCCCTCATTCTAGCGCATGAAGGGCAGCATGCGGAAAACCATGATAGGTTGATGCCAGTTGTTAATAAAAACGCAGAGGATTTTAGTAATGCTATTAATACAGCTCTTGCTGTGAAATTGACTGAAAGCGGTAGAGTCGATATTACAGATATTCTATTAGCCCATCAGCAAGGTTCTCTGGTTAATGAAGCGATGGCTGAGCTGCAAGGCTGGAATGGTTACGTCGATTATATGAAAACTGCCAAACCAGAGATCTTTGCTGATATAGATAAGTTAAAAAGAGTTTTTGGTCACCCTCATGGATACGGGTCAAGTACCATATTCACCCTTTATGGAGCCAAATGCCAGATTTTACGACCATGTTGGGGTCACGTCTTTCCATGACGCATAATCAACCATGAACTACACACCCCAACAAATTCTAGCCATTCTCGATGACTGCGCTGAAGCCTTTACTTTCCCGATGCTGGATAATGGTTACATCTATTTGGCGGCAACGCGGTTGTCGTTGTTTCGTTCTGAAACCGATTGGGCAATGGTGATAGAGGTGTTTGGTTTTTCTCCTCGTGCGGGTGTGCCAGATACCCAGATTGATGCTTTTTCAAGCAAACCCGCGAATCGTAAAACCGCATCGAATTATGTATCTCAAGCTGCTTATGAAAACTATTTGAAAAACAATCCCTATAACGAAGCTGCTTGTGTATTTCCGATTGATAATTAGGACTGGATGGATGAAGATGATCCAGAGCAAGTTAAACTGGATTCTTCGGTTTCTTTACGGGGGAGTTGTTGGCTCCATTCCCGCTAGCATTGTATGCCCAGCATCAGATTGAGCTGGAGGAAGACATTCCTTGTGTTTATGAATATTGTCGCTTACTGGCGGCATTGCACCGAGACAAAGTGCTGGCCCAGCCCGATGAAAAACGGATCAACATAATGCCAAACATGCAGGAAATATTAGTGCTGGATGAATGGCATCATCCAGATATAGTCGATGAAGAATTGCCCAGCCAAAATAAAACTTTCCAGCAACTCGCCCAACTGTTAGCGACAGGTGATGTCAGCTTATACTGCCCAAACCAAGCCGCCAATACACACTGGAAAAATTGGCCGGATGGCGGCACCTTGTAGGGTGCACTCCGTGCACCATGGTGGATGGAATCCACCCTACCTGGGTTTATCTTCGGATTTAGGACTTACGCCTTGACAGAGGTGGCGAAAATCAGTTAAAGCTAAGCATGATAAGAACGACTACTCATCAGCCAAGCGCCAAATGCACACTTCCCCAATATATTGGATTTATCATGAGCGAACCCAAGCATGCGACCTGTAGCCAGTTAGCCGAAACGCTCGGTATCAGCCATGATAGCGCTGGTATGGATCCCGCATTTAAAAAATTCGGTAACGGTGTTTTTAGTTATAAAATTAAGGGCTGACATAACTGGCTACTCGGTCTTCCCTGATGTATGAGTATCATCAAAAATTCAGCTGAAGCCATAGCGTCGGTAAATTGGTCCGGTGTTCAGACCTGGAATGTCTATTACCCAGGAACGTGCCCAACACCGTAGCTGTACGTCATCAACTGTCCGACGAGTGTTCAATATGTCCGCATTGTGTAAAACTAAACCTGTGATGAAACGCCCAGATTCAACCCATGTGAGGCTGATTGCCTGCCATGACTGTGATTTACTGCACGAATATCAAGTGATTGGCAATAATCGCTCGGCATGCTGTGCGCGTTGTGGTGCCACCCTCTATACGCACAAAGTCAATAGTTTAGAGCGTGCTTTAGCTTTAGTATTAGCGGCGTTATGTCTTTGGATAATCGCGATCACCTTTCCTTTTCTTGCCTTGCGCATGGAGGGGCATGTCGTTCATACCTCGTTAATCACCGGAATGCTGGAGCTATATCGGCAAGATATGCTTACCTTGGCATTGTTAGTTTTTCTGACAAGCATTCTGGTGCCCATCTTGGAAATAGCCTGTTTGTTATATGTGCTGTTACCCTTACACTTTCGGCAAGTGCTACCCTATAGCACCCGGGTTTTTCGTCTGTTACACAAGCTTGAGCCGTGGAGTATGATGGAGGTATTTATGCTGGGGTTATTGGTCTCCGTGGTTAAGCTGAACAGCATGGCAGAAATCATTACCGGTGTCGCCTTGTGGTCATTTGTTTTACTTATTTTTCTGCTGGCTTTTACCGCCACCTCTCTGGATACGCGAGAAGTATGGGACCGCCTGGGGAGTGACGGTGATAGATAAACGCACCGCATTAAGTCAAGGTTTAGTCAGCTGTGCAGATTGCCACTTGATATGCGAGTATCCTGCACCACACACTGGGCAGCAGCTGGCTTGTCCACGCTGTGGCGCAAAGTTATTACCGCGTAAGCAAGACAGCCTGTCACGTTGCTGGGCCTATCTGATTGCTACGCTGATACTCTATATACCGGCTAACATTATCCCCATTATGTCGGTCACTCAGTTTGGCCAAACACAGTCTGACACGATTTTAACCGGGGTTATTTATCTGGCAAAAAATGGACAGTGGCCATTAGCGGGATTAATTTTCTTTGCCAGCATTATTGTGCCCCTCTTTAAATTACTTTTATTAGTGATACTGTTGGTAACCGTACAGCGAAAATCGGCGTGGCGTATGATTGAGCGAACCCGGATGTATCGTTTAACCGAGCTTATTGGGCGCTGGTCTATGGTCGATATTTATGTGGTCACCATTCTGGTCGGATTGGTGAAATTCGGTTCGCTTGCCAGTATTGAAGCTGAGGCAGGCGCGATTTTTTTTGGAGCGGTTGTGGTGTTGACTATTCTGTCAGCCAATGCGTTTGATCCACGCCTGATATGGGATAAAGCGAATGAATGATGTAGCACAAGCGGTGGTGGTTGAAAAAAAAGGGAGCCCCTTGATCTGGTTAATTCCGTTGATCGCCCTGGTAATTACCTGTTGGTTTGGATATAAATCAATCTATGACAAAGGCCCAGAGGTCACCATTATTTTTGATAGTGGCGAGGGAATTGAAGCTAATAAAACTAAGATCCGCTATAAAGAAGTCGATATTGGCCTGGTTAAGAAAGTCAAACTGAGCGACGACCTGACTAAGGTGGTTGTGCGCGTTCAATTTGTCAAAGGCGCCGAAAAATACCTCAAAGAAAAAACGCGCTTCTGGATTGTTAAAGCGCGGGTAGGCGCAGGAGAAGTCTCCGGTCTGGATACTTTACTTTCGGGCGTTTATATTGGTATAGACCCCGTGCAAGAAGGTGACAGAGCCAAGCGTTTTAATGGGTTAAGCAAAGCGCCGGTCGTGCGCTCCGACACACAAGGCCGGCATTATGTGCTGCGCGCACAGACATTGGGTTCTTTGGATCTAGGTGCATCCGTTTTTTTTCGTAAAATAAAAGTAGGCCATGTGGTTGGCTATGAGCTTTCAAATGATAATCAGCATGTAGATATTCAGATTTTTGTGCGCGCCCCGTTTCATAACCTGATTGCCAACAATACCCGCTTTTGGGATATTAGTGGGCTGGAGATGAGTTTGGATGCCAATGGCTTTCAGCTAAGTACCGAATCGGCTACCACCATGTTTATGGGAGGCATTGCTTTTGATACCCCCATGAGCCTGGAAAAAGATACTCAAGCCGAGGAATATGCGGTTTTTGAATTTTATGAAAACCACAAAGCCGCGAAAGTAAAACGTTATGCTAAGAAACGCTATTATGTTTTGTACTTCAATGACTCGGTGCGGGGATTATCACCGGGGGCACCCGTCACATTTCGGGGCTTAGAGCTGGGACGGGTCATTGATGTGCGTATTGAGTTTGACCCGAACAAACTGAATGTGCGCATCCCGGTACTGATTGAAGTAGAGCCTGAACGCTTTAATATCGTCAGCTTTGACACACAACAAGCGCAAGAGACGTTGGTTGGCATGCAAGATGTTATCGATGCTCTGGTTCAAAAAGGCCTTCGTGCCCAGTTGGCGACGGGTAATCTGTTAACCGGGCAGTTAGTCATAGATTTTGATTTCCACAAAGATGTGACCTTAGCTCAAATCGAGATGAGCGGTCAGTATCCGGTGTTACCCACGGTTGCCAATCAGTTTGGCACCATGACGGCCGGCATTAATAAAGCCATTGATAAAATCAACTCACTGCCTTTAGATGAAATTAGTCAAGATATTCGCAGCCTGATGGCAAGTTTAAACCAAGTCGCAAGTGACCCTGAGATTGCGCGTGTTGGCAGCACAATCAATGAGTTATTGTCGACCATTGATACATTAACCAACAACATGAACCAAGAGACGATTCCGGCCTTAAATACGGCCTTGCTTAATGCAACAGGCACCTTAAATTCCGTACAGGCAATGATGGGGCCTGATGCACCTATGGAAACGGAATTAAGACGTTTAATGGTAGAAGTTGCCGAGGCCGCGCGTGCCGTGAAATCGGCAGCCGATTATATTGAAAGGCATCCTGAATCAATACTGCATGGTAAAGGGAGTGAGAATAAATGAGATTACGTTCGTTATCATTAATGCTGGTGTTGGCTTTAAGCGTAGCCGCATGCACGAATAACAGCCAAAAAGTCAGTTACTACACCATGCAAGCCACAGCCAGCGCGCCGATAAATAACGTTGAAACATCCGCGTTAGCGATGGTTATTGGGCCTGTAGAATTCCCAAGCTATTTGAAACGTAAGCAAATGGTTAGCCGAGAAAACAATCAACTGTTTATTGATGATTTCCATCGTTGGGGGGCCTCTTTTGAAGATACCGTGATACGCACCCTGGGGGAGAATATGAGTATTCTGTTAAATACACCACGTATTGTTATTCATCCCAATTCACCTCGCTACGACATAGATTACCGTATTGTGCTAGATATTTTACGTTTTGAAGGCGCCCGCGCTGGGGATATCGAACTCCACGCTCGCTGGACCTTAATCGACGGACGCACCCGAAAAACGTTACATGTAGAACAAACCCAGCTTAAAGAAACCGTTGCCAATAACGAATACACCGCCATGGTCGATGCTCACAATGCCTTGCTACTGGCATTAAGCATGGAGATGGCAGCAAAGATTAAGCAATCCGGCCTAAATATCACCCCTTAACGCAAAAGCAGCCCCTCTTCAGCCAATAGAACTCAGTGAAACGCTGTGCTAATAACATCAAGCGTTTATCCAGGCTCCATAACTGCGTTGCCGGTGTGAGCAGCGTGGATGCCACGCAGTGAGAATCCACCAGACCACACCCGAGTCCATAGATCCAGCGGGCTGATTTAACTCAGACCTTCACTAATGCTATTCCCTTATCGCTGATGGTGATTTTTCCTTGCTTATACAGGCTACCGATGGCTTGTTTGAATACCTTTTTGCTGACCTGGAACGCATCTCTGATCGCTTCCGGGTCGCTTTTATCATTAAAGCTGGATTGCCCACCGGCAGCCTTAAGATAGGCCAGAACTTTTCCGGCCGTTAACAGCACATGGTCTGCGGGATTAGGACGCAACGAGACATCAATTTTGCCATCGTCTCGCACACACTGAATATAGGCTTTGAACTGTTGGCCCTCACAATAATCCTCATAAATCTGTTCGTGATACACCAGACCGATATATTGCGCATTAATCGCCACCTTCATTCCCAGGTCGGTAAAGGCATAGACTTCCACCTCGACTTCCTGCCATTGTTCAAACACACCCGGCTCAACGGTCTCTTCTAAATTTGCATCATAGCTTTTCATTTTTTATCCTCATCATCTGTTTTTTAACGGCCCAAGGGACGTTATATTATTCATGGCTATCGCCTTGTGTCACTCATCTATTATCTGAGACATCCCCTATAGCGTCAAAACCCAAGCGCGATTAATAGGGGGTAAATTTTAAAACGACTTTTCCAATAATATGACCAACCGGCAACATGCCCCAGCTACGGCTATCCTGACTGTTATCCCGGTTATCACCCATCACAAACACATGCCCTGCCGGTACCACCACACTCCCCTGAAAAGCCGCATGCTGAGTTAAATACCGAATTAAATACGCTTCCTCATCCAGTTGTTCAAGATAAACTTTGCTCTGCGCATTTTGATACTGCAACTCCCGCGTGAGTTGCCGCTGGTTAAGTAACAATTGCGTTTGTTGATAGCTCAACACATCCCCCGGCAACGCAATAATACGTTTGGCAAAGATATACTCTGGCCGTTTAGGTGAATTAAAAATAATCACCTCTCCTCGCAATAGCGGCTGGGATAAGGGAGTTTTCAGCAATGACATGCCATAAGCCTGATAATTGCCATAACCATATTTTTGCGCCACCACAATATCACCGGGCTTATAGTTTGGATACATCGATAAGGAAGGAATACGGAACGGCTCATTTGATAAATAAGCCAACGCCATTCCCGGCCGGGCAAGATACAACCAGCCCAACACCTGGGTACACAGGCTTAACACTACCGCCCAATATTTATTCGGTGCCCAATGACGCATCGTTTTCATCATCTCAACATTTTCCACGCCAGAACATAACCACCAGCAACAAACGTAGCCCATGACGCTAAAGGGTAACAGAATCGTGATTAGGATTATGCGGTTTTAAGCACTCGCCACATCAAAGTATGGCAACCTGGGGGACAATCGCCGCAACATCGGACCGGTCACGCGGGATTTCAGCGCTTATGTCTGTTATTGACGCATCCGTTATTCAGCTTGACGACAGCCTTTGGTAAACTTTTGTCCCTGCCCTGCGTTAAAACACTGTTTTGCTTAATTTTGCGTTAACTGGAGAAATTATGAAATCACGTTACCCTCGTTATCTTTCACATTCCCTTTTAGGTGGTGTGCTGGTGATATCACTGGCGGGTTGTGTCACCAATCCGAGTCGGCAACCGGCCGATGGTGTCTCGGCCGGCAATGCCTCGGCCTGGGGAGCGCTGGTGCCTGCCGCGCAGTTAGAGCAACAGGCAGCACAGCAATATGCGGCACTGAAAAAAGATGTCGCCAAAAAAGACAAATTACTGCCCGCCAACCATGCCCAGGTCAAACGTCTGCGTCGTATCTCGAAAAAAATTATCCCCCAGGTCACACGCTGGAATCAAAGTGCCGCTAACTGGCAATGGGAGGTCAACCTGATTGATGCACCGGAAGTTAACGCATTTTGTATGCCCGGAGGCAAGATCGCCTTTTTTACCGGCATTCTCGAAAAGCTGAATTTAACCGATGATGAAGTCGCTATGGTCATGGGCCATGAAATCGCCCATGCCTTACGTGAACATGCCCGCAAACAGGCCGGTCAGGGTACCGCGATGAATATCGGTATGGCCATCACCTCGCAGGTACTTGAACTGGGACAGACCACACAACAATTAATGGGCACCGGTGCCAAGCTGACCATGCTGAAATTCTCGCGTGATGATGAGAATGATGCCGATCTGGTGGGTATGGATATCGCCGCCCGTGCCGGTTATGATCCACGCGCCAGTATCACGCTATGGCAAAAAATGATGAAAGCCGGTGGCGGCGCCCCCCCGGAATGGCTGTCTACCCACCCCTCCGGCAGCAAACGTATCAGCAAACTGCAAAAACATCTGCCGGAAGCCATGCCGTTATATGAAAAAGCTAAAAAATCCCGGTAGCGTGTAGCGTAGCGTGAGAACCCACCCCTATCCAGGGTAAATTCCACGCTGCATATGCCTGCTATTTAAAAAACGGTGCACGCAGCGCGCCTTTGACCTTCAATGTTGTAGGGTGCATTCCATGCACCGATAACATTACTAATCCTGACTCTAGGCTTGGGAAGGTTGCGCTTTAGATATCATAGGCATGGTGATGTCTTTTGGATCGGTGCGCGGAGTGCAACCGAGGATTCGGCAGTTTTTCAGGTGCTGGGCGTTAGCCTGGGCAGGTGTCTCCTACCCGGTATTCGCCCAGAATCAAGGCGGGCGTAATTTCGCAGGCATTCAGTTCATCGCTGATCATAATGCTGCCATCCTGAATAGTGCAATGCCAGCGCATGGTACGGCGGACATGATCGGCCAGTTCGGCAATCTGGGACGATTGCAACGACCAGACCGTCACCTTCTGTAATCGTCTTAATTTATCCTGCGATTGGCGCCACCATTGGTCCATACCGGCACCATAGCTCAAGATCACCACCTGCTCCGCTTTACTGCAGGCCTTGCGCACCTGTTTTTCATCGGGCTGGCCGATAATCATCCAGCACTCGATATCGCCCGCATAGTTTTTTGCCACTAAATCCGGCTCATCATGCATACATAAGCCTTTACCAAAGCCAAGCTGGTCATCGGCATACAGAATAAACCCCAATAACCTGACAATCATACGCTCATCCGTCTCGGAGGGATGACGTGCCACGGTTAAGTGGTATTCGGCAAAATAATGCCGGTCCAGATCGGCAATATTTAAAAACGCCTTAAAAATGGTTGCATTGGCACTCATGGTTATAGATAAACTAGTACAAAAGTTATATATATTATTATCGGTAATTTCGCGAATTTATTGAGTGTTTTATCAAAAAAATTTCGGTGACAGATTTTAGTCAACTCGTAATTATCGCATGATATTTTTGGCGCTGGTAACAAAATATCCCGACCAAACGCATTCACCCGGCCAGGCCGGGTGAACATGTGCTGCATAAAATACCGTCAAGTTGAAATTTCTAGTGCTCCATCAAAGCCAAAGCTATGGTTAGCAGTCGCAGGTCCGCTTTAGTCGAAGCGTCCATTTTGCGACTGAAGTCGCACCTACGCCTTAAAACCCTCCCCCCACGTTAAGTGGTTGATGGCAGAGCAGTGCCAAACCGTGAACATTTCAACCCCATAGCAGGGGGCATTCCATGCACCGCATGCTTACCCATTTAGAGGTGGGGCTGGGATGAATACTGGTAATGTTTAGCACTAGCTCGTCAGATTCAACAAATAGCGCTCAGGAAACGGTCCATGCTGATAGTCAATACCCTGGCTGGCCGACAACTGAGGACAACGCAAGGTCTGGCGCACCATTTCTGGAATCATCGCCATACCCACATATTTGCCCAGACATTCATGTAAACCAAAGCCAAACTGAAAACCGTCTTCCGCCGAGCGTTGCGGGTTAAAGCTTTCGGCATCGGGATAACGCAGCGGATCAAACATCGCCGATAAGGTCAGTGGCAGTACCAGGGTACCGTCACGGATTTCGGTCTGGTATTTAGTCCCACGCCCCAGGGTATAACTGCCTGCCGTTTTGCGGAATAAATACGGACTAATCGGATCAAAGCGTAATGCCTCCCAGACTACTGCATCAAACGCAGTCGTATCGTCAATACACTGCCTGGCCATATCCATTGCATCGGCATGGCGTAACAGATACTGCACTATCTGCGCCACCGCCTGTGAGGTCGTTTCAATCGTGCCAATCAACAATCCCCCAATATTCAACACCAGACGCTCCATACTTATCCCTACGGCCGGGTCAAACTGGGTACGCAGCAACCGCGCGACCACATCGGTTGCCGTATCTCCGGCCTGTAATTCCGGAATACGGCGCTGCACCAGCTGCGTCAGGTAAGTTGCCATTTGCTGCGCAGATTGCTGTGCTTGCTGATGTATGGCGGCACTGTCCGCGCGCAGGTTAAACGGCTGATTATGAAAGGTATCCAGTTGAGCATGGTAAGACCAGTCAATCAGCTGGCGCACATCATTGCCGTTCAAGCCAAAATATTTCTGTACCAGCTTGCCCGGTATTAGGCGACAAAAGTCATTAACATACTCAATCTGATTACCCGCCGCGGCTAAGGCTTCGGCCGCATCGTCTGCCACCATCTGCCGAATTGCCGGCAAATCATCGCGGTTCAGCATGCTGCGCATCATCGCTTTTTCACGAAAATGCTGCGGCGTATCATCCTGGGCCAGCATATAGTCCCCCATTTTTGGCTGATATAACTGTACCGTAAACACCGATGGATTCTGTAATACATTCACCACATCGTTATAACCAGCCACCAAGGTACACACCGATGTTTCCAGTATTGGGCGCTCGGCGCGCAGCTCCGCAAAAAACTCGCGCGGTGAATCATCCATCCATTGCCTGATCAATGGAAACTTGTCCTGCTCGGCCGCCTTATCCAGCTGCTTTAAAAAGCGCATTTCTCCGTATCCCATTAGTTCTTCTCCACAAAACGCATTGGATCTTTCAAATAGGCAATCAATGCCATTTTTTCATCGTGCTTTAACCCTTTTCGCGGGTAGATATGGCCCTGGTTACTGTTGCCTGGCAAACGGGTATCAAAACGGAACAGACCCGGCTGCCTGGTCGCAACAAAGCCCAGGCGTTCGGTGTCCAGTTCACGGTTACCCACCCAGAAAACCTCGGTGCGCTGCTCCGGCACAGATAGCAATTCATAGATGTTAGGCACCGAACCATTATGCAGATATGGTGCCGTTGCCCAGATACCCAGCAATGGGCCGGCTTTCAAGTTATCCACGCCATCTGGCGAATACGGTTTGGGCGCTTCTCCGGCTTTTGCCGGATAAAAGCGATAATCAGAATAGGCCATCTTCTGCTCCAGCGTCAGCCCCATATCGGTCATGCCTTTTTGTACCACGGCCCCTACCGTACCCAGGAAGAACTCGACACCACTGACCACTTCGCGGCCATCAAATAAGAGGTCACTTAAGTCACCGGTCTTGGCAAGCCGCGTGGTCAGGTTTTCGACATATAACGGATCGGTACCCACCTGCTGATAGTTAATACGCCCTACTTCGATAAACTGCTTACCGATAATATTCTGCTCCTTGGGCGTCATATCAAACGGCGGCATGTTATGACAACTGCGACAATATCGGGCAAACAATGCCTTGCCTTGCCAGCCCAGCATATCATCCACCGGTCCCAGGCTAGCATCGTCCCAACGCGGGCTTTTCAAATCGCGCAGCCAGACTTCCAGATCATTCAGATTTTTAAACAATGCGCTAGATGCCAGCAGACCCGGCTGCTGACCACCGTGACGTTCAAATTTATCGGCATTCAAATGGGCAATATGCTTATCCAGATCCAGCAATACTTTTTCTCGCGCTTTAGGCGGCAGCAGATCCTTGGCCAGCTGCTGCAGCTGTTGCTGTGCCTCCCGATTATGCGTTAGCTGCTGCTGTTCCATGGCCGAACCGGTAAACTGCGCATGACCAAATACCCCCAGCACCTCACCGGCATTGCGCGCAATTGGATTGCTGGCGATAGGATTCCACTGCACCCAGGCTAAGTCTGGGGTATACCATAGAAATGGATAGCTGACCGGCGCACTTGGTGGACGCAGATTATCCGGTTCTTTTAAGTCAAACACCGCCAGCGCATTAACAATCTGCCCCAGCGCATCCACCCGGCCAGCACCGGCTGGCAACGGTGGGGTACGCATGGTTACCCGCCCCATCATCATGGTGGCAAAGCTGGCATAACGCTGGCTTAAGGCATTCAACTGCGCTTCGCTGGCCTGTTCACCCAGCACCTTTAGCGCAAAACGTTCAAACTTGGCTTTATCCAGCAGTGTGGCATTCACCGCACCGGCCAATGCCGTCATAAACGCCCCAAAATCCGCCAGTGCCGCGCCACCATCGATACGCAAGCGCTTGCCCTGATAGGTCACATCGTTGGTATGGCAGGCCGCACATGTCATCCCCACCCATTTCCCGGTACCATCCAGCTCCACCGGGTCAATCGCAAAACCCACCGGCAGCTGTCCCGGATTTAAACGCTCATTGACCCGCACCGGCTCCAACCAGCCAAATTGCGCCAGATTCTCCGCCGTAGCAAAAGCTTGCTTATCATCGGCATTTTCTAACGCCATAAACCAACGATAAGGCATCAACCGGGACCCCTGAGGAGTGTAATAAAACTGCTCGCGCATTTCATCATCCCAGCCCTGTTCCAGATAATGAATATCACTGCGCAACACCTTGCCCAGCAACGGCTTTTGATATGCCGACGGGGTGATATCATCCGGATTATTCGGGCCGGTTGTAGTACAAGCCGCCAAAGAAAGCGCCGCCACAAGACTGGCCGCCAATATCGACAAGCGTCGATGGGTAACATATTGCACGATAACACCTCCCTGCTATCGCCTTGCATTGTACCCAGGCCAGGTCAAAAACCCGCCATGCGAATACAATTCAGGCAGGTTTATTTATGAAATTATGTGGGCAGAAAAACGCAGAATGTGTCCCTGACCAGCGATCGAGTGTAACAGCAGAAAATCAAACAGGGAAGCCGGATAACCGGCTAAAACCACCGCCATCCTCTTCCCTCACGGCAAAAAGCCCGGCATACGCCGGGCTATCATGCAGGTGCGCTACAACGCACCTACCAACCTGCCTTGCTTCCGCTTGATGTTACATTTCGTGATTCGGCTCAAACATGGCAAACAGTTTCTGTAAATCCATGGCTGGAGCCGGCTCAACATCCAGTGCCTCAATTGTAGGCAACACCGCTTCGCTAGCCACCGTGCCCAGCAATTGATCCAACGAGCTATCGTTAGCCAGCAATTGATCTATCGCTGGCAGCATGGGAGGATTAATGCTGCCCAACTCCGGCAACAATGACATATCTCCCGCCAGAATCGATTCAATCACCTCGGGCTGCATAGTTTGTGCCGCGGTGACACCCTCTGTACTATCCGCCACCAGATCATCGCCCTGAGTTTTCAATGTAAATCTTGAGGAAGGCGCCATCACACGTGGCACAATTCCAGCATCCACCGACGTCAATTGTTGGCCTGCATGAAGCATAAATGGCTCCGTGCGTCCCAGCATATCCACATCAGAATCACGCCCGTCCCGGCCAACATCCTGCTTGGTAAAGTGCCCGCCATAAGGGTAGCTGTTCACTTGTGGAATATGAAACTGCAGCTGATACATACCCGCTTCCAGGCCATCAAAGTTATAGCGGCCCAGACCATCGGTCATGGTCACCGCCACAGGCGTGCTCATCGCCTGCGTCACTATGCCATCGGTATTTTCATGCAATGCCATTTCTACATGCTTATACAGTTCCACCTTAATCCCTTTGGCACCGCGCTCACCTGGATCCTGTCGGCCGTTCAAAAAGCGGTCATCCACCCAGACTCTATCACCGATAGACCCGGTGGCGAGCGGCTTCATGCTGGTCAGACCGGCATCAATGGAGCTTAGTTGCTGCCCCTCACCCAGGGTAAACACATGGCTGCGGCCATTCGTAGCCACATCCGAATCCAGCTCATCGGGATTCATGCCATCCGCAAAGCGCATCACATTGCCGGCATCACGCTTGGTGAATTCATACCCCTTAGGCGCCTCCACCTGAATGAAATAACGTCCGGCCGGCAGATGATCAAACTGGTAATTGCCTTGGGCATCCGTCATTGTTGTAGCCAGTTTGGTCGGCAAGGCATAAATCGCTGGCACCATCTCACCGGGTTCGGCCACCCGATTGTTATCGCGATACAAGGTCACCTTAACATCGGCCATGCCCTGGTTATCCCCCAACTGCAGGCCATCACCGTTTGCATCCAGCCAGATACGATCACCAATCACCCCTTGTGCCGTATCCGTTTTTTTCACCAGCCCGGCATCTATATGACTGATATGATCTCCCGCCTTAACACTAAAGCTATGAGAACGGTTTGCCTTATCTTCACCATTCGGAATATCCGAATCCAGGTGATCTGCGGCGGCATTATGCTTGGTAAAGGCATAGCCCTTCGGCAAATCAACACGAATCTGATATTTCCCCGGTTTGACATCGATAAATTGATATTTACCATTCTCATCAGTAATCGCGGTTAGCGGCTTGTGAATATACTGCATCACGGATTCACCGCCAGAAAAATCATCACCAAAAACAAAGATATTCATCGCTGGCTCCAGCATCACCTTAACGCCTTCCAGGCCTTTCTCACCGGCATCCTGACGACCATTGCCGTTACCATCCAGCCAGATACGGTCACCCACCCAGGCGCTGGTATCACCCGGCAGTTTCACCAACCCGGCATCTAACGAAAGATCGACATCACCGGCCTTAGGATAAAATCCGCTGGTACGTCCTTTGCCATCCACACTGGAATCCAGGGCTTTATCACCACCACGCAGCGGCTGGGTAAAGGTATAGCCATCGGGGGCATTAAATTTTAGATAATAGCCGGAATCCAGCATAGATCCATTGTCGGTTGCTTTAAGCGAAGGGGCGATATCGCTAAAGCTGAATTTACCCTCGGCATCGGTCATAGCTTTAGCAATCACCGTATTGGTAAAGCCCGGATCATCACGATCGGCATCACCAACCAAGCTATACATCGCACGTACATATTGACGCAATTCAACCGTCACACCGGCCGCCCCGCTTTCACCCGCGTCCTGTATGCCATTGGCGTTTTTATCAAACCAGACATAATCACCGATCTGCGCACCCTGATCGGCGATTTTCACCAGCCCGGCATCTACGCTGTCTTTATTTTGCCCGGCAATCAGCGGGAAACTATCGGAATAGCCGCGTTCATTCACATCGGAATCCATGCTGTCGACACCCATGGTCACCTTAGGCCCGGTTGTCATCATGACACCCGCCCCTTTTTCGGTAAATTGATAACCTTCCGGCGCTTCGACCTGAATGCGGTAACGGCCGCCTGGCTCCAGATCATTAAATTGATAGTGACCGTTTTTATCGGTGACCACACTATCCCCGATAAATATCATGTCATCCAACTGACGGTTCCAGCTGACCTTAACGCCTTCCATCCCCGGCTCATTACTATCCTGCAGGCCATTCCCATTTTTATCCCACCAGACACGATCACCAATCGAAGCTGCATCCGGCGCACCTTTAAAGATCACGCCCGCATCGACATGATCCAGTTTTTCACCCGCATTCAGTGTGAATGTTGCCGAGCGGCCGTCCTGATTCACATCGGAATCTATCACATCCAGCCCGCTGGTATCCGGGCTCATCAGCTGTGCATCCTTACGAGTAAAGACATAATCCTCGGGCGCATCCACCTGAATGTAATAATGCCCAGCAGCCAATTCAGCAAAATCATACTGTCCGGCCGCATCGGTGGTGGTAGTGGCCACTTTTACCGACGGCGGTACAAAACCATGCGGTACATAATTATCATCCTTGGAAAAATCGCGATATAGATGTACCGTCACCCCAGACAGTCCCGTCTCATCCGCTTCTTGGAAGCCATTCCTATCCAGATCGTGCCAAATTTTGTCACCAACCGAAGCTTTACTCTCGTCCATTTTCTTCACCAGACCGGCATCAACATGGCTGATCCGGCTGCCCGGAGTCACACTGATATTGTCGGTCACACCTATCATATTGCTGGCATCGGAATCCTTAGCATCATTATCACCCACATTGCGCTGGGTAAACGCATAACCCTCGGGTTTAAAAAAACGTGCGTAATAGGCACCGGCAGGCACATTATCAAACTGATAATTCCCCTGGGCATCGGTTTGGGTCACCAACGGCGACCTATACACGTCATCATTGACCGTATTGCTTGCCGCATCGCCACTGCCTGCATGCGCAAACGCCAGTCGGTTTTCATGCAGCTCAACCCTGACACCGGCCATACCAGGTTCACCGGCATCTTGAATGCCATTAGCGTTACTGTCCAGCCATACCTTATCACCAACACTGCCAGTCAATGCGGGTGCCACTTCGGAGTGCATCACACCCGCATCAAGATTGGTCACAGCTTCACCCGCTTTCACGCTAAACACATTGCTGCGTCCATTAAATCCGGTGACATCGGAGTCTTTACTGTCATCGTCGCCCGCACCCGCACGGGTAAACTGAAAGCTGGCACGACCGTTACTGGGGAAATTCGCCACAAACTGGACATAATAATCACCTGCCGCAACATCATCAAAACGATAATTACCCTTCTTATCGGTAATAGTTTCCGCCACCGGGTCCTGCTTATTCTGCATATTCTCGGAAGCCTGATACAGGCGCACCTTCATCCCGGCATAACCGGGCTCACCCGCATCCTGCAGACCATTAATATTCTGGTCATGCCACACCCTGTCACCTACCGATCCCGTGGCCGCAGCTTCAGGCTTAACCAGGCCGGCATCCATTGAATTCAGCGCTTCACCCACACCTAAATTAAAGGTTTCACTACGTCCGTTCAACTCAAGCACATCGGAATCGATATCATCACCGGTAATGCTATGGAAAAAGCGCAGATGATCACCCGCATCCTGACGGGTAAAGTCATAACCCTCGGGCTTTTCCACTTCAATAAAGTAACGCCCCTGAGACAGGTTATCAAACTGATAGTTACCCTCGGCATCGGTCATCACACTATCCACCTTCTCGGGTTCGATATAAATCATAATTACCGGCCCGCCGTCCTCGGAATACGGATTCAAATCGCGATATAGGGTCACCTTAACGTCGGCAGCCCCGGCTTCGTTATCTTCCTGCAAACCATTGGCATTGCTATCCAGCCACACCTTGTCACCCACCGAGGCATTGTCGCTCTTTTGTTGCACCAGCCCGGCATCATAGCCTGCATTGATCACCCCCTCTTTTAGCAAAAAGGTATCGGTTTTTCCGGTGCTATCCGCATCCGAATCCATACGCTCATTGGTCGCATTCGTGCGGGTAAAACCATAGCCGTCCGGGGCATTAAACTTGACATAGTAACGTGTCATCCCGCCCATGGTCATCTGAGAAGGCCGGACATCTTCAAACATATAGTTTCCATGCTGATCGGTAGTGGTTTTGGCCACAATGCGGTCATGAATCGGTGCTTCGGTCTGTCCCGGAATCAAATAATCCATAGGTGTAACCTGATGCAGCTCCACCCGGACCGCGCTAACCCCCCGTTCACCCGCATCTTGTATACCATTCGCATTCTTATCCAGCCACACACGATCCCCTACCGCCGGTGCCTTAGGGCCGGGATGCTGAAGCTGCAACATCATCTGCTCCATTGCCTTACCGGCAAAATTTTCTTGCCCCATATTCAAACCAAGCTTCAACGCCAACTGGTTTAACAAATCATTCATGGATAAATCCTTATTTTATTTACCGATATCGCCACAATGTTTCGCCACATCGGCCAGACACAACAAAAAACACCGACCCCAGTCCCTATCGGCAGCCGCTACTACATTCCAGCAACATTGCTGAAATCAAACATATTGAATAAATTATTTACCGGCCCGCTAAAATCCACCACCCCGACTGCCTCTACATGGTTCACACCGGTCTGCATATGCGGCAACATTCCTGTGGCCAGTCCCTGTACCTCACCCAACACACCATCCAGCAACTGATCATTGCTTAACAACTGTTCAAATGCCGGCAGCTCGGCCAGTTGCTCGGCCTGCTGCAACAGGTTATCGGCCGCAGGAATCGCATTCAACAAGCCCGCCAGCCCGGGCAACTGTTGCACCAACGGCAAACTGGCCACCTCAGAAAAAACCGCAGTCGGCATCGCTGGCAAACTGGAAAAATCTAATGATGGCAAGGCAGCAAAACCCTTCTCAAAGGCCTGCAGGCCGGGCAAGCGCGAAACGCCTTTAATCATCTGCTCCGCATCGGGCAATAACTGCGACAGCGAAGGCAAACGATCAAACGCTATCGTTTGTACTGACAGTAACTTAATCGGCGCTCCAATTGGTTGAGCCTCGCCAATCATGGTGCTGACCATATGGCTAATAGTGGGCATGGCAACAGACAGGCTTTCCGCCGGCACCGCTGTCGCAAAAGAGCGCGCCAGCGGATCCCTACCATCCAGCAACGCGCTACGCATAAAAGAAAAATCCATGGATGACTGACCACCGCTCAGACTATTGATTAACTGTTGAAACATAGCTGAAACTACCTTTTAAGGGTTATACCCATGCTGCCGTGTGAACACACACCGGCATCATGGCAATATCCGTATCAATCAAGGGAAATAAAATATGAAGTACTGTTATTGCAAGCACGGAATCCCTGACCAACGATCACTTATCCGAGTAAATCCGGCAAAGTTTTTTTCAGCCAAATCAAAGCACAAACCATACCAGCGCACACCCAACGGTAACATTTCGCAGACAGATAACCGTTTCACCTATCAATAAGCGACCAAGAGCATGATTGGATAAGCATTTGTTACACAAGTGTATCTTCAGGAAAATCAAGGTAAAATTTCCCTCAACATTTTGAACTCACGCTATCTTGAACTCAACGTATTTATCGTGGATTATGTTAACGTGTTACTCAACCAGCTTCTCACTATTGGGAAAATTCATGCCAAAACGTTACCAAATGCTGTTAGTGTTTATATTTCCGACACTGCTGATATTAACCGGCTGTGGCTCCATGCCAAGCAAACCGCAATTATCCGATCAAGATATTCATAGACTGATACACCACACCTCCAGCAACAAAAACACCGACACCGCCTGGGCCTACAGCATCAGCCATGCCCTTAGCGATATGGAGCGAGAGGTAAATAAAAGCAACAGCTGCGCGGTCATTGCGATTGTCGACCAAGAAAGCTCATTTAGCGTTGACCCGCGCGTCGCCGGGATCAGTAATATTCTGCAACGCAAACTGGATGCTGCCGGTGACAACCTGTTCATGAAAAAACTGATCGCACTGCGACTAAACAGCCAGGCTGACAATGGCAAAACCTTTAAACAGAATATTGCCACTATTCGCACCGAAAAACAGATGGGTGACTGGTATAGCGAATTTACCGCCAGCGCGGTGACCAAACCCATTCTTAAACTCATCAGCAAAGACCTGGACAGCTTAATCAGCACCATCGGCTCCATGCAGGTATCGGTAGATTTCTCCCGTGATTATGCCAAAGCCCACGGCAAAGATTCAAGCAATATGCGCCAACAACTGTTCACCATGGACGGCGGCATCTATTACGGCACCGCCCACCTGCTGGATGGCGGCCAGCAATACAACGATATGGTGTATTACTTTGCTGATTTTAACGCCGGCCACTTTGCCAGCCGCAATGCCGGTTTTCAGCGTATGGTCAGCCGCTTATCCGGTATTGATCTGGTTCAAGACGGTGACCTGTTGATCTACCGTAACGGCAAACCCGACACCCATTCACAAAGCTACCGCGCCACCGTCAGTGCCATTAAAAAACACAGAAAAATCCTGCCCAACACACAAATACAAAAAGACTTCCTGCTCAGCCCCCGTGCTAAATTTTCCGACAGCCCTACCTATCTGGAAATCAGCGACCTATACCAGGCCCGCCACGGCAGCGTAATCGAGGCAAGCATCCCCAACATCCGCCTCAAAAGCGACAAAATTAGCCGCAAACTCACCACCAAATGGTTCGCCAACAAGGTCAAGCAACGCTATAACAAATGTATGAAATATGCGCTGTAGGTAGAAAAATATTCGGCGGTTCTGGCTTACGCTCCCATAATAATGAACGTAGAATTAACACTTGGTTGATAAACGTGGAGGCATTTACCGTATCAGCGCGATTAGTTTTCACTTTACCCCCCCCTTAAGGATTGAAAGATAATACCTAACAATACGATTAATTACTGGCAAGGGGGGGCAACATATTTGTTACTGCGTAACTAAAAAAGAAGACAGGGCTCACAATTTGTCTAAAACTATTTAGGTAATTTTTACCGTTAACTAAAGTTGGCAACATCGTTAACCGACAATTGCTCTACGGAATCTAAATATTCTTGAAAGGCAGCAATCATTTTATCCTGATGTTGTTTGATCTGAGCTTGTTGCCACTGGGTATTCGCATACACATCTTCGAGTTTTAACGAAACACCCCGCCCTAAATAGCGTTCGACAAACTCGGCTTTTTTAATGCTAAAACCTTTGTTACTCATTTCAGAGTTAAGGCTGCGCGTAACCAAAGCCAGATTACCAAAATTATGCAATAGCTCATCACCAATGTGGTCACTCGATTTCTCAGGATTTTGGGGCGTTATGTGCTCAACCGAGTTTTTAGACGTTATTCTAAAATCATCATTTTCAGATTTCCACTTTAAATAAAGGACAAATTCCAACTTATAAAACCAGTAGTGCGGGTACTGAGTACCATTATCAAAACACTGATTGAGACTCTGACTTGCAGGGATCAACGCTTCTTTGTGCCAAGGGTTGACTAGATAACGGTGCGTCCGCTTAATCAAGGGATCATCTGGGTTACTGCACAATAAATGATTATCCAGATGGCGCAGATACAGATACGCCCCAGAGGCATCGTTGTCGATCAAAAAGCTCAATAAAGGCGTTAGCCAATACTGGGTTGTCATCTGTTGTGAATGATAAAGCATACTCTGCAACAAGGCGAAATCAGGCTCTGCATCACTGGACAAGCGCTGAAGGTAGGCCGTATTGCGCGCACTGCTTTTGTTTACATACAAGCGGCGAATGGCATGAACCCGTTCATCTTCAACCATGATCCACTTAATGACGTGCTTGTCGAATAGGTAACGCACCTGCCAAAGTAGTTCAATAAAGCTTTTTACCTGATTCGCATCAGGATTGAAAACCAACCAATGCATATTAAATATTGCCAGCAAATCTTTATCCGATATTTTGCTGATGTCATCACTAGCGCTTTTGACCAGATAGATACGTAAAACATGCTGTAGCAACATAGAAAAAGTAATGATGCTGCCAATCCGATCAGGCTGCTCCGATTCCTCATCTTGCCCGTTTTGAGCAAGCTCGTCAGAAAACACCATCGACGTATTTAAAGCGGCAGCCAGAGTAGTGAGTTCACACTGGCTTTCTCGTTCAATTTTTTGCAGAGCCTCAATAACGGACTGCGGATCAGCTAGGGCTTCTATTTGACCATTCGATGGGCCGGTTTTAATGAATATTTCGTAGAGTGCCGCCGTATTAAGGCGCGTTGTACTTCGCAGGTTACGCTCGACGTATTCGTTCATATTGGCGCAGGCATCCCATAATTGCGCGTAGGCATCCCGTTCATGTTGATCAATTTTTTCTAGCAACCGAGCTTTCAGAATTTCATGGTGTTGTAGCTGCACACCGCGATTATTAATCACCTCAAAAAGCTTGTTTAAATCGGTATTGGCTGGCACCTTGGTCAGCACTAACTGCACTTTGTCACGGATGAATTCAATAAAAGCCGTTTTATCTAAGGCCTTTTCATTCAAATTCAGGTAATTGTCAAAATAGGATTGTATTTCCTGCAAGGCGTCTTCCAACTGTAACGCTTCAGGTAAGCTGGCGTACTCGCCTCGGCATACCTTGTCAAAAAAGACACTAACTTCTGGGCGAATCGCAAAACTGATGCGCGGCAGTATGCCATCATCGGTTTTGATTTGTTGGTACGCTTTTAGCGCCCCCTGCAATACAACGCTGATCAACCACAAGGTGGTGAATCGTTGCTGACCGTCAATCAAATCAAACATCGGATAAATCTGCTGATTGTTCACCCTAGCATCGCGTTCAATTACTAAGGTTCCGCCTAGGTAAAATGTCGCTTTTTTTTCTTGGAAGGCATTTACAACATCGTCCAGTAGCGTATGAATCTGTTCTTTACCCCAGACATAAAGCCGCTGATAAATCGGAATATTAAAAAGGTAACGCCGGTTAATCACTGTATTTAAGGTGATCAAATCAGAACTGAACTCAGTCATGCAATGGTCTCCTTACTTGCGGATCACCAGCGTTAATTTGCGAGGGTTGCAGCATCAAGGTAACCTTCTCATCCATTATTTTAGGCGTTTTTTTAGACAGCTGTGACAACTTATAATATTTGGCCAAGGCCTTTACATAGCGTTCTTGCACCTTGAAGCCCGTGCTATTAATCACTTCTTGCCAGCCAACGTTTTGACTATAGATCTTATCCACATTGACAGCCTGTAGAAAGCGAACCACCTCATCGCCTACATAGGCTTGAGCAATGACATCCAATAGATTTTGTTTACCATCGCGCAAGAACTTAAGTGGGGTTTCGCGGCGAATGTCAGCCTGCGATAAACGCAGCGCCCCCAACCGATGATCTAAATAGAACGAGAAACGAAGTAAGCCCTGACTGCCCAAGCGATCAACATAAGCCAGCAGCGCCAACTGAAACAGGCTCTGCAAATACACCGACAAGCTACTCACTACCATCTTATAAAAGTGCTGTGTTGCAATTATTTCCGTGTCAAAACTTTGGGAAAACAGAATGCTCTGTATCATCTGGGCATATTTCTCGGTGAAGAGAAAAAAGCCAACCCCACGACTGATCGGCTGACGCAAAGAGAGCGGTAGGTGTGCTGCCTTTTGGCTCACATGTTGTATCACGGGCGTCAGCTGGTAATCATTGTTCTGAGTGAGTTCCAGTGTTTTCCCCCATACATTGGCCCCTCCAGGGTACAAAGCAACCTGACCAATCCCTGCGGGCAGACTTTGCTCGCCGAAGTGGCTAAGCACTTCATCTCGACTTTCCAGCTCTTGTACATCAGAACCACGCCAATTGCGCGCGCGCCATAGATAGTAGTGAAATAGGTTAGGCGCAAAATCGTGATTTTTATTCTTTTTAACCTGCTCACCACATTGCTGCACCTGCTCCCATTTGCGTGCGCAGTGGCCTTGAATTTTCTCCACTTGCTGCACATCATTATGTTGAATAGCGCGTAAATGAAAGGCTTTAAGCAGGTCGGTGCTACCTAACGGCACACCGCGATTATTCTGTGTATCGAAGAAGGTAAAGGCCAAGTCTTCACTGGCAACCCTAATGACGGTAAAACGCAGATGCGCCAACAGATTAATAAAACGCAATAGGGATTGAGGCTGCGCCTCAATCCAGCGACGCATGGTGTTTTTAGCCTGTTGCACATTTGCCAGCGACCGCACTGATCGAAACGTAAACTGAATACCCTTAGGCAAAGTACTGTACAGCAACCAGTACAGTATCGCCAATGTCGTTAAACGCTGCTGGCCATCAATCACGCAGTATTGTTTTTGTGCCAATTCGTTTTTTTCGTGCAGCAGCACCGTGCCCAGATAGTATTGGCGGTCATCTAATGAGGCTTCGGCAGCGAAGTCGGAAAAATCCTGCAATAGTTGAGTGACTTTATCTTCCCCCCACACGTAGGGGCGCTGGTAAGTGTCCAGCATCAACGGGGCACACTCGGTGGTCAATTCATGAAAACCGAGCATTTGCACCAAAATATCCGGCGACTGGTTAGCCGCAACGGTGCTTTGCATATCGCCCCCGACACAGGTCATCAGTGGTTCACCTCTACCACCAAACGCGTTTTCCCGGTCAGCAGCTGCTGCATCATGCCCTGTTTGAGCTGGCGGGTTTCGCTGAAGCGTTGTTGCAGGATTTGGATCTTTTGGTCTATGTCGGTGAGGATGGTGGCGATGGCGATTTGTTCTTCTTTTGAGAAAAGTGCCATCCACATATCAGCGAGCATCCCTCTTTGAACTGAATCAACAGATGATTTTTGCTGATAAAACTCGGGAGTTTTCAGGAACTCGAACACATAAGGCTCACGTAGTAGATCACCGGGCGGTTGGCGCTTTAGTTCAGGCTCAGACCAGCGCTCGTGAATGGCTTGCTTCTCGTAGAAGCTCCGTTCCCGCTCGTCATCGATTCTCAGCAGCTCCACATAATGCGACCAGCTCAATTTGAGAAACAGCATAGTCAGCACATAGTCTTTGTACTGGCTGGCATCCATAACGCCACGCAACTCATCGCAACGGGCCCACTGGGAGGAATAAAATTCGTTTTTTTGATGACCATAAAGCTTCCGTATTGTTTTTTTATTTAATCCGCAAATCGGGTAAATTTTGTGTGCGGCAGGAGCTAACCCCACTCTCCACTATATGCTGCTACTCACTCCCATCCCACGAATCCGGCTGCGGCCGTTGTTATCTGGCAGCACTTGAATCTGGGTGGCGATGCGTTCTTTCATTGCGGCCACATGGGAAATAACACCTATCAGTTTGCCTTGTTGTTGCAGCCCGGCCAGGGTGTCCAGCGCGACTTGCAGCGCATCGTCGTCCAGGGTGCCGAAGCCTTCATCCAGAAATAAAGAATCTACCCGGATTTTATGGCTGGCCATTTGTGATAACCCTAAGGCCAGGGCCAGGCTGACGATAAAGCTCTCACCGCCGGACAGGTTTTTGGTGGAACGGGTTTCACCGGCCTGATAATTGTCTATCACCATTAATTCCAACGGTTGATCCGGGTCGCGCATTAACAGATAGCGGTCGCTCATTTTTTGCAGCTGGATATTGGCATGGGAAATCATGACTTCAAAGGTCAGGCCCTGGGCAAAGTTACGGAATTTTTTACCGTCGGCCGAACCTATCAGCTGGTGCAACAGCTGCCAGCGGCTAAGCTCACGCTGCTGTGCCTGAATCTGTTGCAATTGCTGCTGATGCAACTGTTGTTGCTGCTGCCACTGCTGCAGTCGCTGTTCTACAGCACCGCTATCACGCAGGGTCTGTTGATGCTGCTGTTCCAACGCTAACAGTTGTTGCTGTAATATTTCGGCATCGGCGTCACTACGTAGCGCCGGTTGCAGCTGCTGCAGTTGTTGCTCTATTTCCAACTGGCGATTATGCAGCCAGTGTTGCTGTTGTTTTAATTCATCCGCCTGCTGTTGCAACGCCTGCCGCTGCTCATCACTCAGACAGGCCGAGCAATACTGCTGCTCATCGCTAAAGCCGGCCTGTTGCAGCTGATGTTGCCATTGTTGCTGCAGGCGTTGCAGCAGTGGTTCACGCTGCTGCCTATGTTGCTCCAGGGTCTGTATCCGGGTTTGCAGTTGTTGCAACTGCGCGCTTAAGTCTTGTAGCACCTGCTGCAACTCGATCAGTTTAGCCTCCTCTGCGCGCAATGCCTGTTGCAACTGCGCTTCAAACGCATCCACCGTCTGCTCGGGCAATGCTTGAGTACGTTGTTGCTGCAGTTGTTGCAGTTGCTGTTGCAACTGCTGATACTCGGCGTGCTGCTGCACCTGTTGTTGGCACAACTGCTGCAGGCTGTGCTGCCGTTGTGCCAGCTGATTGTTCTGTTGTTGTAACTGTTGCTGTGCGACGTGCAACTGTTGTTGCAATTCTCGCCACTGCTGTTCGCGCTGTTGCAGCTGCTGCTCTATGGCCGGTAGTTGGCGGACCTGCTGTAAGTCCACACCATAAGCGGTTAACTGCTGCTGCAATCCGGCCAGCTGCTGACGATATAACTGTTGCACCTGTTCCAGCTGCTGCTGTTCTTTATCCTGTTGTTGCAGCAACTGTTGCAAACTGCTATCCAGCTGCTGCAACCGATGTTGATCCTGCTGCAACTGTTGTTGCTGTTGATGCAGCGCCTGCTCCAGCGCCTGGCACTGTTCCTGCAGTTGCTCCGCCTGCTGGATACGTTGCTGCAGCTGCTGTTGCTGCGCTTGTTCATCGTCCAACAAGGCGGCCAGTTGCGCACTATCCATGGCATCCAGCGACAGCGCTGCCAGCAGCGCGTCATATTGCTGGAGCAGCGGTTGTTCGGCACGGCTCAGTTGTTGTTGTTGCGTTTGCCAGCGTAACTGCTGTTTTTCCAGCTCGGCCAGCTGATGAACCGCCTGCTGCAACTGTTGTTCACACTCCTGGCATTCCTGCTTGACCGCCTGCAAGGCCAGCTCGGTCTGATCCGGTGCCGGCTGTTGCTGCTCAAGATAGGGATGCTGTTCGGAACCACATAACGGACACGGTTGCTCCGCGTTAAGCTGCTCTCGTGCCTGCTCCAGGCTGGCGATTTTTTGCAACAGCATCAGCTGGGTCTGCAAATAATCCTGCTCCTTGTTAAGCTCCTGTTTCTTGGCGGCCAACAGCACCTGATTCTGCTCGGCCGCCTGTATCTCGGGTTGCAACGCCGCCACTTGTTGTATCAGTGCCTGCTGCTCGTGCTGTTGCTGTCGTTGTTGTTGCTGTAACTGTTGCAGGGTGTGTAACTGCTCAATGCGCTGTCCGCGCTCACTCTGTTTTTGCACCAACTGCAGCAGTTTCTGCCCCTGCAACAACGGCTGTAATTGTTGCTGTTGCTGCGTCAATTCGGCCTCGGCCTGCTGATAGCTCAGCTGCTGTTGCGCCAACTGTTGTTGCTGCTGGCTATAGTCTTGTTGCACTTGCTGTTGCTGCTCACGCAGTTGCTGCTGTTGTCCGGTCAGGCTTTGCCAATGCCGATAATGCTGGCTGAGTTCGGCAAACTGGTGCTGCAAACCGGTCAGCTGGGATAACAACGCCTCATCTGCCACCTGTTCGCAAGCGTGCTGCTGTAACTGCTGCACCTGCCGTTGCTGTGCATCGCATTGCTGCTGTAGCTGCTGCACCTGCTGCTCGGCCTGCGTCACCTGCTTACTCAATTGCTGGTGCTGTTGCTGGCTCTGTTGTAACGGCTGCTGTTTTTCCTGAATCAAGGTATCCAGTTCACGTACCCGGCGAATCAGTGGCTGTTGCTGCTGCCATCTATCTTGTGCTTGCAACAATTGCTGCTGCTGAGCCTGGCAGTGCTGTTGCTGCGATTCAAGCTTATCCTGCAGTTCCGGGCATTGTTGCTGCAATTGCTGCAGCTGCTGCGCATCCTGCTGCTGTTGTCGCTCCATTACCTGCAACTCGGCCTGACAGGCGGCAATCGTTTGTGCCGCCAACGCCCGTTGCAGGCGGTGGCGCTGCGGTGCAAATTCCTGCTGTTGCTGCTGCCACTGCTGTTGCTGTTGTTGCAGCTGTTCACGCTGCTGATGTAACTGCTGCCATTGATGATAATCGGCCAGCTGCGCGCCCAGGCGCTGTTGCTCCTGCTGCTGTAAAAGCGTTTGTGCGCCCAGCTGCTCGGCCTGTTGCTGCAGTTGACACAGCTCTTCCTCGGTAAGCAACTGCAACCCGTCCAAGCGTTGCTGCAACTGTTGCAGTTTCAGCTCCTCGGTGCGATGGCGTTCGTGTACCTTTTTGGAAATCTCACTGTAAATTTCGGTACCGGTAATCTGTTCCAAAATCGGTGAACGCTGGTCGGCGGCGGCTTTTAAAAAGGCGGCAAACTCCCCCTGAGCCAGCATAATCGAGCGTTTAAAGCGCTCAAAATCCATACCGGTAACCTGCTCGACCTTGTACTCCACCTGCCGCAGTTTGGTTTCCAGCACCGTATCGTTTAAGGCATCGACAATTTCATGTTTGGCATTCTGCAGCTCGGCACCAGCCTTGCGCCGGGATCTATGCTGATACCAGTGACAACAAAAGGTGCCGTGTAAGGTGGCAAAGGTCACCTCGGCAAAGCACTCCCCAGCCTGACGCGCCATCAGTTCATTACTACTTTTAGAAAGTTTACCCAGCCGTGGGGTCTGACCATATAACGCCAGACAAATCGCATCCAGAATCGTGGTTTTACCGCCACCGGTAGGCCCGACAATCGCAAATAGGCCTTCGCTGCTATAGGCCGGATGTTCAAAATCCAGCGTCCACTCCCCCAGCAGCGAATTCAGATTGGCAAAACGCAGTTTTAAAATTCTCATCGTTGCTTACTCCGCCGCCTTATCCTGTTGCTGCATCTCATGCAGCAATTCCTGATAGCTATGCTGTAACAGCACGCGCTGTTCCTCCGTCACCGCATGACTGTCCAGACAATGTTCAAACACCGCCCGTTCATCCAGGTCCGCCAGGGACTCCACTTCATCCAGCTGAGCCAGCGTCTGCTGCATAATCCGCCGATTCTGAATACGCAGAATTTCCAACGGACTATCGGCCAGCAGCGCCTGCAAGCGTTGACGTAAATCATCGATCAGCTCGTCTCCCTGATAGATCACCTCCAGCCACACCGCTTCATCCCGTGCCAACTGCACCCGAATAGCGGCCTCCAGCGTCGGCCAGTCTCCCTTAATCTGTGCCAGTGGCTGAAACACCGGCACCGTCAACGGCTCCACCGTCAGCTGTCCGGGCCGACAATCCACCAGCAATACCTGTTTACGCTGTGCAGCCTCACCAAAACCCATGGCCAGCGGCGAGCCGCTATAACGAATATGCTCGCAACCGGCCACCTGCTGGGGCACATGCAAATGCCCCAGCGCGACATAATCCACACTATCGGGAAACACCGAAACCGGCACCCGGGCCAGCGAACCGACATACAGTTCACGTACCCCATCGCCTTCCACCGTCTGCCCTCCAGCGGCAAACAAATGGCCGGTAGCGACCAGCGGCACCGGCTGTTCCAATTCGGCATTGCGCTGCTGGGCCAGCGCAACCAGCTGCTTATAATGCTCGGCAATCCCCTGCTGCAGCTTTTGCTCCTTATCTTGTATCGATTCGCCGGCCACACTCTGACGAATATCCCGATCACGCAGATATGGCACCGCACACAACAACAGCTCGGGTTGATGCTGGGCATCGGTTAACAACAGCAATTGATCCTGCCGCGCAGCGGCCACATTGCCCAGCACATGAATCTGTAAATGGCGCAAGATTTCACGCGGCGCGTCCAGAAAAGAAGGAGAATCGTGATTACCCGCCACCACGACCACATGGCGACAGCACGCCAGCGCGGCGATACGGCATAAAAACCGGTAATACATGGCCTGCGCACGATTGCTAGGCGTGGTGGTGTCAAAAATATCCCCAGCAATAATCAGCAGCGCTACCTGCTGCTGCTCAATCGTGGCCACCATCCAGTCCAGCATGGACTGAAATTCATCATCCCGTTTGCGCCCATATAACATCCTTCCCAGATGCCAATCGGACGTATGCAAAATTCTCATTAACGCGTATTCCTGTAAAACCTGACCGGGCATAGTAACGCGTTGCCTGCTTTAATTAAAGCCGCCAGCAAGCCCGCGGCTTAACCACAGCCGGCCAGCCCATGACAATCAATGGTGTCTATCACCTGCTCCAGCATCATTAAGTTAGGCTCTGTTAACACAAAGCCGCCACCCTGTTTGGGCTGATGCAACAAAAACAAACCACCCGGATAATAATCCTGCTGCAGATCAATCAGCAGTAACGCAGTATGGCTGGATAACATAACAAGCCCTCACAACAAATAAAGGTCTATTGCTGTGACAAAGATAATACCAAACGTCTCCCCAGGCCATTATTCAATCTGCCAGGCTCTGCCATCTGCAGCTAAAAGCCGCCCTCTTTAACAAAGACACGAATCAGTTGGCGAGTCCATTGCTGTATATAACTCTCCGCCTCCACCTCCAGGGTAGCCTGCCCTCGCATACGCATGGACGGCGGTTGTTTAGGGTCACACTGTTCAAGTAATACCCGATAACTGCTGACCGCGGGTTTCAGAGTCGGGACTTGTCCACTGTTATCCCAGCGGGCAGGCAGCGTACCACCATATAAGCTGGTAATCGCCGGTTCCTGCAATTGACTGACATTCACATTATCAATTTCTGCAACTCGGCAGTCATAACGCCCCAGCTCTATCTGGTCAGCAATAAAACGCGCCTGTGCCCGGGGCTGCAGTCGGTTCAGATCTTCTTCACTGACATAGGCTTCTATTTTACTTAACTCAGGATTTATCAACGTCACCAATGGCAGCTGAGGCGTTACCCAACTGCCGTGCTGATATTCATCCCTATCAATCAGCATACGCCCATCAAATGGCGCACGTAAGGTCAGCTTCTGCTGCTCGGCAAGCAATCCATCCAGACGTGACTGGGACGCCTGATAATGCTCTCTGAGCGCTTCCCCCTTTGCCAGCAGCCGCGAACTGAATGCCTGTTGTTCCAATTGCCAGCGCAACTGCTCGGTTTGCAAGCGCGCCAATTGAATGCGCTGTGTCAGCTCGGGAGAGTTCAATTGCAGCAGAATATCGCCCTTATTCACCCGATTGGCCGGATTCAGATACTCAATACGGGAACTGACCGGCGCATAAAGTGATTGTTCCTGCAGCGGTGAAATAACCGCCGGCACAGTAAGCCGAGTCTGCCAAGGGATAATCAAAGTAAACATCAGCAGCATCAATAGCAACATATTACGCATGGTGGTTGAGTTCCAGCTCAATTGAGAACGCAGCTTAAACCAGAGACTTAATTCCTGATAGATGGGACGAGCAATAAACCAGATAAGCTCCACTATCATCAAAAAAATCCCCAGCGCCTTGAAAAAGAAATGATAGACCAGCAAGGCAATGGATAAAAATAAAATCAACCGGTAAATCCAGGTGACAACGGCAAAAATGATCAAAAATCTATGCAGACCGGGAGTAAAAAACTCCGGGCTGGGGTGTTGCAGCGCAAACAGTTTTTCGCGTAACCACCAACGGCCCAGTGCAAATGCGCGTTGGTGCAAATTGGGAATATTTAATAGATCAGACAGCAGAAAATAGCCATCAAAACGCATAAATGGGCTGATATTAATAATCAGCGTGATCACCCAGGTACCGGTCGCCAGAAAAAACACCGCCGCACGTAACGGACCATCTGGCAGCATAAACCATAACCAGGTAGCCAGCAGGGCCAGCATCAGTTCGGCCGCCATACCGGCGGCACCAATTTGCAGCCTAGCTCGACGTGAAGCCAGCTTCCAGCTGTCGGTAGTATCGGTATATAACATCGGCCATAACACCAGGAAAGCCACCCCCATTGAGGGAATGCGGCAGCCATAATGCGTGGCCGCCACGGCATGCCCCAGCTCATGCAGTATTTTGCTGAAGGTAATGGCCAGCGCAAAGGCCAGCAACGCTTCCCAGTTATGATAGGCTGCAAAACTGTGGCTGAAATCTTCCCAATGACGAAATACCTGCACTATCGTCAGCATGGTAATCAATAATAACAGCCACCAACAGCCTGAAGTAAACAGCCCGCTAAGTTTAGGGGTGAGTCTTTGTAGCAGTGAGTCCGGATGAAACAGCGGTATTCTGAAAAACAGATAGTTTTTTAGCAGCCATTTTCCCCAATGCAGTTTCTGTTGCTGATATCGGGTGAGCAATTGTGCGCTGTGCTCCGCCGTAGATTGCAATAGCAGATGATGTGCCTCAAGAAACTGCACTACCCCCTCAATATCCTCGTTATGCAGCTGCAGTGTGGTTTCTTGCTGTATGCGGGTTAATACCGCCTGGCTGCTCCCCAGATGCCAGCGTGACAACACCTCAAAAATTGCCCAGTTAATACGATAAAAACGGTTACTTACCGGGTCGTGAATATTCCAGGCCGGGCTGCCATCATGCTCCGGCGAGGCCTGAAACACCCCCAAATCCTGGCGTAATGCGGCAAGTTTCATCCACCTTACCAGCCAGACATTTGGCGTAATGCAGCCAATGGTCGCCGCATGACATAATAAATCAATGGGACTTTGTCACCATAGATCTTAGCCGTACCGGTCAGCCCAATCCGGGGCAGTTTGTTGTCGCTGGCAAACTGCGCTTTTAATTTATAGCTGACCCTGTCGTTGTTATCGATTTCTGCACGGTATGCGCTGTAACTCAAATTCGCCGCATAGGTATATTGGGGAGCCGTGGTCAGATACAAGGTTACTTCGGCATCGGGCGATAACGGAATGGCGTCACCTACCGGCAGTTGAATATTGATTTCCACCTGCTGCGGGTCGGCGATCTGCAGAATTTTTTCTCCAATACTGACATTCTTTCCCAGCCAGTCATTGCTATCACTAAAAATGGCAATACCCGCTTTGGGCGATTTAACCTGCACCCGGTCCAGCAGCTGCTCCGAATATTCCAGTTCGGCCGCTTTTTCTTCCATCAACGCCTTACGCCTGGCCAGCTCCAGCTTGCTTTGCGCATTATCCCCCAGGGCCAGCTGTGCCGCCTGGCGATATTCCTCAATGGCAGCGGCATGTGCCTGCCTGGCAACATCCAGCTGCATACGAATACCGGTGGTATCCAACTCAAATAACGGCTGTTCGGCCTTGACCGGGGTATTCGGCTGCACCAGAAACTGATCGATAACCCCCTGTAGCGGCGCCCTGACCAAAAAAGGTTGTTTAGCCACGACTTCAGCTGGCGCCAATACGGTTAAATGCACCGGTAAACAAGCGATCAGCAGAATAAGTAATAAAATGCGTTTTTTATATTTCCGTTGCTGCCAGCCATGCAGCAAGCGACGTAACAATCCCGGCCGGGGCTGCAGGCCTTGCCAGGCATGCGCATAGCAGGCCGCCAGTTCCTGCGCCATGGTCACTTCAACCGGCTGCCAAGCCTGGTCTCTGGCCAACAGCCATAAGGCAAACACCGGCTTGTCGGCTTGTTTAAGTGGCACAACCAGCAATTGTGCCGGCAGCCACTGCTGCCATTCGGCGGCCAGTGCTTTGGGTAACTCGCGACTATCGGCAACAAAAGCACTCTTCTGCGCTTTCCAGAATGGAGCCACCTGTTTCAGCCATAAGGAATAAGGGGTATTGCGTTCCGGTTCAGGCAATCCGGAAATACTGGCCAACTGCCCATCCAGATAACAAATCAGTGATTGGCGATAATCCAGCAGCTGCCGGCTTTCGTTCACTACCACAAACCCCAGGCCGGTAATAGAGTCTGCCTGACGGGCCTGTTTGCCTAGCTGCAAGAGTGCTGCAAGCGCAGCATCGGTTGTTTGCCCCATGCGATTATGGTGTATTAAAGCTGGCCCAGCCGCTCATCCCGGGAAGCAGTTCCGGATAACGGCCATCGGGTTCGGCGATCACACTGATGGACTGGCTAACCGGATCAATGCGACTACCCAGCCGAGTAACCACGGCCGGCAGTTCACGCCCTAGCTCATCGACCTGGACCGTAAAACGGCTGCCCTTGTTGAGCCAGGAAAGCCAGCGCGAGGGAACAACCAGTTTGATTTCCAGATTCTGGTGATCAATTAAATCGAGAATCGGTTTTCCCTGCCCCACAAATTCATGCGGATCAACATATTGCTTGGCAATACTGCCAGCAAAGGGCGCATGAATTTTACATTTGGACAATGTGGCTCGCATCGCACCTATCTCGGCATCGGCTTCCTTAAGCTTACCCTCGGCCAGATCAACCTCCAAGGCGCTGATTGAGCCCAGTTCGGCCAGGCGCTGATTAACCTTCAGGGTCTGGCGAGCCGACTGAGCCGCCGCCTGAGCTTTTCTCAATTGCGCCTGCGCCAATGAGCAGTCAAAGGCGGCCAGCAACTGCCCGGCTTTCACGCTATCGCCTTCGTGAAACGGTAATGATGAAAGCTTGGCCGACAGTTCGGCCGATAGAGTGCTTTGCTGTAAGGGTAAAAACTGTGCCCGAATACGTTCGTCGGCTTGTTTGTCGGCGCTCCAGCTCAACGGACTGAGCAGAGTCAATAGCGAAACCAGAAAAATTTTTTTTCATGAGACAGAAGAGTTCAATCCCTTGCTGTCGATGTCAACCGACAGCAAAGGAGGATTATTGACGATATAACGGATCATCTCCCAGGCTGGCAATCACCTGCCCATATGCCGCCTGCAGGCTGGCATAGTTCTGATAGCGACGATAATCTGCCATCAGTGTGGAGACACCACTGCGTAATGTATTCATACGGCTTTGCGCATTGCTTTCGGCCGCGTTACGGGTGTGTTGCAGAATTTGTTCATCCAGCTCAAAAAGTTGTTTGGATAGCTGATATTGACGTTTTTTGCCACTAAAATCACGGTAGGCAACGTGTATTTGTGAGAGTACCGCCATATTCAAGGCCAAACGCTGCGCTTTGGCCAGCTCCACCTGGGATTGAGCAACCTTGCGTTGTTGCGGGCCGGACAATATGCTAAATAAATTCCAACTGATACGTAGTCCGGCATCGGCCCAATGCCGGTTATGCAGATAGGCATTACTGTCGTAATGCGAACCGGTAGAAATCTCAACCCCTGGCAGCATACGAGCAAAGGCTTTTTTGGTCTCTGCCAGACTGATACGTTCCTGTAGATCGGCCTCGTAAAGTTCCGGACGTTGTGTTAATGCCCGCTGCTCCATTTCTTCCAGGCTCAAACTGAGTTCCGGCAGCGGTAACTTTTCCGGTACTTCAAGGCTAAACGGGGTGCCCGGGGCCAGATTCATTAATCCCGCCAGACGCGGTTTGGCCTGACTAAGTTCATCCCGAATGGCTTCCAGCTGACGTACCACCTCGAGCATGGTTTTGCGGTAATTCAGGGTTTCCAATGGCGGACGCAGTTTTTCTTTTTCTATCTGTCGGGCATCTGCCAATGCCTGATTGACCTGTTGCAACAGCGGCTCCACCTGCGCTTCCAGTGTTTGAGCGCCCACCGCCAGCCAATAAGCCTGACGTACCTGTTGCGCCAGGGTCTGTATGGTTTTACGCTGACGTTCGGCCATAATATGCGCACGATCCGATTGCTGTTGAGCCTGAAAATAACTGACCCCAAAATCCAGCACATTCCAGGTCAGTGCCAAATCAACGGTATTGCGCTCGGTTTCCTGAGAAGTGGTATTACCCAGGGCAATCTGACGGGTGGATACATCAATACTATCCATCACCAGCTCGCTGTCTCTAGTCGTATATCCGGCCGTTGCAGTCAGGCGTGGCAACATATCATAATGCACCAGCTCAAACTGCCCCGCCGCCAGCGCCTGTTCCATCATTTTTACCCGGTTCTCCAGGTTATAACGGATAGCGCGTGATAGTGCACCATCCAATGATAACGCCCCCTCAATCGGTGCCTGCTCGGCAAACATTTGTTCGCGATCCTGTTGTGCCTGCTCACTGCGCTGTTGTTTATCGACTGGTGGGGTCGAGACAGCACAACCAGTCATGGCTGCACATAAGCAAAGTACCAGCAGCTTGTAATGGCTTTTCACTAATTCTCCTTTTCCCCTCGTTGTTTCAGGCTATTTATGATTTCTGCTGATTCGGCTGGTTGTTAGCCAGTTGTTGTATGTTTTGTAACAGTGTCTGTTGCTCTTTCTGAAAAGCGGCTTGACCAAACTGCTGCAACTGCTCATTTAATCCAGGGCGCGAGGGCAGTATAATTTTTTGTGCGCCCTGTTGTCCAGCTTCCCCCTGATCCTCTTGAATCGCCGGCTCGTCTATGGGTTGTTCAAGCTCCTCCTGTTCATTAACCAATAACCGGAATTCGGCACTGACTTCTTCACCGTTGCTGCCACTGGCCGTAATTTCGATATCGTATTGCTGCTCGGCATCCAATGGAATGGTGCCACTAAAACGGCCGCTTTCCGGATTAAACACCAGCCAGTCGGGTAATGGCTGACCATCAGCTAAACGGGCCTGTATGCGGATCTGAGCGTTAGCATCACTATGCTCAAACAAACCATCGGGTAACTGGAACAAAAAGGCCTCACCCAAGCTGGTTTGCTGGTTATTCACCGTAAGTGCTACCCCCAGCCCATCCAGCTCGGAGGTGCCGCTAAATTCTGAACGTATAACAATCAGCCCACTGCTGGCGGGCATAAACATCGATGGCGCGCTGGCGGTTGTTCCGCCGTTTGTGAACGTGCCATTATTACCCGCAGTATCCACCGAGGAAGGTACCGGCGTGGCTGCCGCAGGTGTGACCGCAGAATTTTCAGGACCAGAGTCGGTAAAGGAACTCGTTGAATCAGCCTTGCGACTGATTTGCATGCTAAATTGAGTCGCTGCATTATTGCCATGCTCATCTTTGGCATTCAAACGTATATCCAATGATCCCTGAACCCCCTCCGGTGGCGTACCGGAAAAAGACATATCAGAAGGATCAAAGCTTACCCAATCGGGCAGCGGACTGCCATCGGCCCGTGTTGCACTGATTTCCAGCTGAGTATCCGGATCTGTAGTCCGGAAAGTGTTTTGTGACACACTAAAGCTAACCCTCTGACCAGATTCAAGAATCTTAGCCGATGGCTGTTCTGCCACCAGCAGTTCAAAACTATTCCCTTCCGACTCGCTGCCAAAATCGAGGCTGTCCATCGCCGTGGGCGGAAGCAGCTCCGTGGCTTCCGCGAGGCTGCTAACCAAGCTATTCTCACGCATTTGAGGGGCACTCTCTTGCACTGGCGGGGCTACCACAGGAGGAATGACCGTGGGTGCTGGAGCCGGTGGCAATGAGGGCTCAGCAACTACAGGCGCTGGTGTAGCCACGGGCTCTTCAATCACAGGAGGGACATCAATCGTCGCTATCGCTTCTAAATTATTGCTGCCATCGGGCCTGAAAATGCTACCGCCCCCTTGATCATTGATGGTTGCCAATCCCTGAGCACTATGACCACCAATCACCCTAGCCGTCAGGCTGAATGTTTCACCATTATCCTGAACGTTATCATCAACCACCGGAGTGCGCACCAGCAATATCCCCTGCTCCGATAACGCAACCGGCTCCAGATAAACGTGCCAGTTTTGTCCATTGTCATGGGAGAATTCCAGACCAGAACCATTGCCAGCACCAAAGTCAATACCATTATTACTGGCCGTTTGCTCATCCAGCTGTAATGCCAGCGTTTGCCCGGAAAAACCATTGATCGTAAATATCGCAAACGGTGAGGCCTCGTTGACGGTTGGGCTGTTGATACTGATCTGCCTGTCATCACTGGCATCGATCAAGCGGTTGATTGAGCCATCCGTATTGAAAATACTCCCCGCCCCTTGGTCATTCAATGTTGCAATACCTTGCGCGGCTAGACCTCCGGCAGGAGTTACGGTCAGACTGAAGCGTTCACCATTATCGGAGATATTGTCATCAACCAGCGGGGTGCGTACCAGCATCCGCCCCTCGGAAGGCAACGCCACCTGAGTGTGATAATCAATCCAGCTTTGACCGTTGTCCAGTGAAACTTGCAGGCCGCTACCATCCGCACGGCCGAAATCCACACCCTCATCCGTGCTATCAATAGCGCTCAACGAAAGTGTCAACAGCTGTTCTGCGGCACCAGAGACGGTAAATACTGCATATGGAGAGGCCTCATTAACCAGTGGACTGCTGACTTGAACAACGCGGTCATCATTAGCAATCTGCTGCTGATCTTCCGAGCCATCAGGATTAAAAATATGGCCCTGACCTTGATCATTTAATGTTGCCACCCCGCTTGCCGCATGCCCCCCAAGTGGCGTTCCCGTCAGCATAAAGGTTTCACCATTATCGGGAATGCTATCATCAATCACCGCAGTCCTTGCCAGTAACTGGCCGCTGTCTGGCAAGATAAGCGCCTGACTATAGTCTTGCCAGTTTTGGCCGTTATCCAGCGAAACTTGCAGGTTATTACTATCGCGACTGCCAAAATCCACCCCTTGACCATCCGCACTTTGAGCAGCCAGCTGCAATACAATACGCTGCCCGGAAGTACCCGATACGGTAAATACTGCAAATGGTGAGGCCTCGTTAACCTGCTGACTAGAAATAGATAGCGGACGGTCATCATCAACACCACCGTTTCCGCGCCCATCATCATACAATGTAGCAATCCCCTGAGCTTCACCCAAACGCGCCGAAACCGGATGGCTTAACTGCAGCGAAAAGTCTTCGCTTTGCTCAAACAGCGCATCATTGTAAATGGGTACCGCCAGTTGTTTAATGGTTTCCCCTGCGGCAAAGTCCAGCTTACCTTGTATATGAGCATAATCGCTGCCTGCCGTTGCGCTACCATCAGCCGTCGCAAAATCAACCTGAATTGCCGAAGTGGGATCACCACTGCGAGTAATTTCAAACACTGCCTCACCCGCCGCCTCATTGAGTTCCAGACGATTAATATTAATCTCAGGTAATAAGGCTATTTCATCAATATCAGAAATATTCAAACCAATATCGGTGCCAGCCGACCAGTTACCCGCCGCATCACCGGCCTGCACCGCATAGCTAAATTGATTGGTGCCTGTTTCATAGTCATTTTGCGCAATGCCTGCCGCCACACCAGCAGCGGTAATAGAAACCTGGCCACTGCGGTTAATTGTGTAATAACCATCCGCCGAAGTAGCGCTCTGATTCGCGGCAAAGCGGAAGGCCGTCACCCCGATAGCATCACTCGCCGCCACGGTAGCCACTACCGCATCGGCCGATTGGTTCTCGGCATAGTTAAAGCTTTGATTCGTCGTAACTACCGGCGCGGTATCATCCACATCGGTGATATTCAGCTTGAGATCGGTACTGCTAGACCAGTTACCAGAAGCATCTCCCGCTTGCACCGCATAGGTAAACTGGTTGACACCGGTCTCATAATCATTCTGCGCAATGCCTGCCGCAATACCAGCAGTGGTAATTGCTACCTGGCCACTGCTGTTAATCGTGTAATAACCATCGGCCGAAGTAGCGCTCTGATTCGCGGCAAAGCGGAAGGCCGTCACCCCGATAGCATCACTCGCCGCCACGGCAGCCACTACCGCATCGGCCGATTGGTTCTCGGCATAGTTAAAGCTTTGATTCGTCGAAACTACCGGCGCGGTATCATCCACATCGGTGATATTCAGCTTGAGATCGGTGCTGGTCGACCAGTTACCCGCCGCATCACCGGCTTGCACCGCATAGCTAAACTGGTTTACACCGGTTTCATAATCATTCTGCGCAATGCCTGCAGCAATACCAGCAGCAGTAATTGCTACCTGGCCACTGCTATTGATGGTGTAAAAGCCATCGGCCGAGGTGGCACTCTGATTATCCGCAAAGCGGAAACCGGTAACACCCACCGCATCACTCGCCGCCACGGCAGCCACTACCGCATCGGCCGATTGGTTCTCGGCATAGTTAAAGCTTTGATTCGTCGTAACCACCGGGGCAGTATCATCCACATCGGTAACATTTAACGTGATATCGGCACTGCTCGACCAGTTACCCGCCGCATCACCGGCTTGCACTGCATAGGTGAACTGGTTGGCACCGGTTTCATAATCATTCTGCGCAATGCCTGCCGCCACACTGGCAGCAGTAATTACTACCTGGCCACTGCTATTGATGGTGTAATAACCATCGCTTGAGGTACTGCTTTGATTATCTGCAAAGCGGAAACCTGTTACGCCGACCGCATCACTTGCAACTACCGTAGCCACTACCGCATCGGCCGCTTGATTCTCAGCATAGTTAAAGCTTTGGTTTGTCGTAACTACCGGCGCAGTATCATCCACATCGGTGATATTCAGCGTGATATCGGTGCTGGTCGACCAGTTACCCGCCGCATCACCGGCTTGCACCGCATAGCTAAACTGGTTTACACCGGTCTCATAATCATTTTGCGCGATTCCTGCCGCCACACCGGCAGTGGTAATCGCTACCTGGCCACTGCTATTGATGGTGTAATAACCATCGCTTGAGGTACTACTTTGATTATCCGCAAAGCGGAAGGTCGTCACTCCCACACCATCGCTAGCTGCTACTGTGGCTACGGTAGCATTAGCCGATTGGTTCTCAGCATAGTTAAAGCTTTGGCTTGCGCTGATTGCCGGCGCGGTATCATCCACATCGGTAACATTCAAGGTAATATCGGTACTGGTCGACCAGTTACCCGCTGCATCTCCCGCTTGCACCGCATAGGTAAACTGGTTGACACCGGTCTCATAGTCATTTTGCGCGATTCCTGCCGCAACACCGGCTGCGGTAATCGCTACCTGACCATTGCTATTGATGGTGTAAAAGCCATCGGCCGAAGTAGCGCTCTGATTCGCCGCAAAACGGAAACCAGTAACACCCACCGCATCGCTAGCTGCCACCGTGGCTACAGTAGCATTAGCCGATTGGTTCTCGGCATAGTTAAAGCTTTGGTTTGCCGTAATCACCGGCGCAGTATCATCCACATCGGTAACATTCAAGGTAATATCGGTACTACTAGACCAGTTACCAGAAGCATCACCGGCTTGCACCGCATAGGTAAACTGGTTGGCACCGGTTTCATAGTCGTTCTGCGCAATGCCTGCCGCAACACCAGCAGTGGTAATAGAAACCTGGCCACTGCTATTGATGGTGTAATAACCATCAGAAGAAGTGCTGTTCTGATTATCCGCAAAGCGGAAAGCAGTCACCCCGGCAGTATCGCTAGCTGCCACCGTGGCTACGGTAGCATTAGCCGTTTGGTTCTCAGCATAGTTAAAGCTTTGGCTTGCGCTGATTGCCGGCGCGGTATCGTCCACATCGGTAACATTCAACGTGATATCGGTGCTGGTTGACCAGTTACCCGCAGCATCACCGGCTTGCACCGCATAGCTAAACTGGTTTACACCGGTCTCATAATCATTTTGCGCGATTCCTGCCGCCACACCGGCAGTGGTAATCGCTACCTGGCCACTGCTATTGATGGTGTAATAACCATCGCTTGAGGTACTACTTTGATTATCCGCAAAACGGAAACCTGTTACGCCTACGGTATCACTTGCAACTACCGTAGCGACCACAGCATTAGCCGATTGGTTCTCGGCATAGTTAAAGCTTTGGCTTGCGCTGATTGCCGGCGCGGTATCATCCACATCGGTAACATTCAAGGTAATATCGGTACTGCTCGACCAGTTACCCACCGCATCACCGGCTTGCACCGCATAGGTGAACTGGTTAACACCGGTTTCATAGTCGTTCTGCGCGATTCCTGCCGCAACACCGGCTGCGGTAATCGCTACCTGACCATTGCTATTGATGGTGTAAAAGCCATCGGCCGAAGTAGCGCTCTGATTCGCCGCAAAACGGAAACCAGTAACACCCACCGCATCGCTAGCTGCCACCGTGGCTACAGTAGCATTAGCCGATTGGTTCTCGGCATAGTTAAAGCTTTGGTTTGCCGTAATCACCGGCGCAGTATCATCCACATCGGTAACATTCAAGGTAATATCGGTACTGGTCGACCAGTTACCCGCTGCATCTCCCGCTTGCACCGCATAGGTAAACTGGTTGACACCGGTCTCATAGTCATTTTGCGCGATTCCTGCCGCCACACCGGCAGTGGTAATCGCTACCTGGCCACTGCTGTTAATCGTGTAATAACCATCGCTTGAGGTACTACTTTGATTATCTGCAAAACGGAAAGCAGTCACCCCGGCAGTATCGCTAGCTGCCACCGTGGCTACGGTAGCATTAGCCGTTTGGTTCTCAGCATAGTTAAAGCTTTGGCTTGCGCTGATTGCCGGCGCGGTATCATCCACATCGGTGATATTCAGCTTGATATCGGTACTGGTCGACCAGTTACCCACTGCATCACCGGCCTGAACTGCATAGGTGAACTGGTTTACACCGGTCTCATAGTCATTTTGCGCGATTCCTGCCGCAATACCAGCAGTGGTAATTACCACCTGGCCACTGCTGTTAATCGTGTAATAACCATCGCTTGAGGTACTGCTTTGATTATCTGCAAAGCGGAAACCTGTTACGCCGACCGCATCACTTGCAACTACCGTAGCCACTACCGCATCGGCCGCTTGGTTCTCAGCATAGTTAAAGCTTTGGCTTGCGCTGATTGCCGGCGCGGTATCATCCACATCGGTAACATTCAAGGTAATATCGGTACTGCTCGACCAGTTACCCGCTGCATCACCGGCTTGCACTGCATAGGTAAACTGGTTGGCACCGGTCTCATAGTCATTCTGCGCGATTCCTGCAGCAATACCGGCAGCGGTAATAGAAACCTGGCCACTGCTATTGATGGTGTAATAACCATCGCTTGAGGTACTACTCTGATTATCCGCAAAGCGGAAACCGGTAACACCCACCGCATCACTCGCCGCCACGGTAGCCACTACCGCATCGGCCGATTGATTCTCAGCATAGTTAAAGCTTTGGTTTGTCGTAACTACCGGCGCAGTATCATCCACATCGGTGATATTCAGCTTGATATCGGTACTGGTCGACCAGTTACCCACTGCATCACCGGCCTGAACTGCATAGGTAAACTGGTTTACACCGGTCTCATAGTCATTTTGCGCGATTCCTGCAGCAATACCGGCAGCGGTAATAGAAACCTGGCCACTGCTATTGATGGTGTAATAACCATCGCTTGAGGTACTACTTTGATTATCCGCAAAACGGAAACCTGTTACGCCTACCGCATCACTTGCAACTACCGTAGCCACTACCGCATCGGCCGCTTGGTTCTCGGCATAGTTAAAGCTTTGGTTTGTAGTCATTTCTGGAGCAGTATCATCCACATCGGTAACATTTAACGTGATATCGGTACTGCTAGACCAGTTACCAGAAGCATCACCGGCTTGCACCGCATAGGTAAACTGGTTTACACCGGTCTCATAGTCATTTTGCGCGATTCCTGCAGCAATACCGGCAGCGGTAATAGAAACCTGGCCACTGCTATTGATGGTGTAAAAGCCATCGGCCGAGGTGGTACTCTGATTCGCCGCAAAACGGAAACCGGTTACGCCTACCCCATCACTCGCCGCCACGGTAGCCACTACCGCATCGGCCGATTGATTCTCGGCATAGTTAAAGCTTTGGTTTGTGGTCATTTCTGGAGCAGTATCATCCACATCGGTAACATTTAACGTGATATCGGTACTGGTCGACCAGTTACCCGCCGCATCACCGGCTTGCACCGCATAGCTAAACTGGTTGACACCGGTTTCATAGTCGTTCTGCGCTATGCCTGCAGCAATACCAGCAGTGGTAATCGCTACTTGGCCACTGCTGTTAATCGTGTAATAACCATCGCTTGAGGTACTACTTTGATTATCCGCAAAACGGAAACCTGTTACGCCTACCGCATCACTTGCAACTACCGTAGCGACCACAGCATCGGCCGATTGATTCTCGGCATAGTTAAAGCTTTGGTTTGTAGTCATTTCTGGAGCAGTATCATCCACATCGGTAACATTTAACGTGATATCGGTACTGCTAGACCAGTTACCAGAAGCATCACCGGCTTGCACTGCATAGGTAAACTGGTTGGCACCGGTCTCATAGTCATTTTGCGCAATGCCAGCCGCCACACCAGCAGCGGTAATCGCTACCTGACCATTGTTGTTAATCGTATAAAAGCCATCTGAAGAAGTGCTGTTCTGATTATCCGCAAAGCGGAAGGTCGTCACTTCCACACCATCGCTAGCTGCTACTGTGGCTACGGTAGCATTAGCCGATTGGTTCTCAGCATAGTTAAAGCTTTGGCTTGCGCTGATTGCCGGCGCGGTATCATCCACATCGGTGATATTCAGCGTGATATCGGTGCTGGTCGACCAGTTACCCGCCGCATCACCGGCTTGCACCGCATAGCTAAACTGGTTGACACCGGTTTCATAGTCGTTCTGCGCGATTCCTGCCGCCACACCAGCAGCGGTAATTGCCATCTGGCCACTGCTGTTAATCGTGTAATAACCATCCGCCGAAGTCGCACTCTGATTCGCCGCAAAACGGAAACCAGTAACACCCACCGCATCGCTAGCTGCCACCGTAGCGACCACAGCATTAGCCGATTGGTTCTCGGCATAATTAAAGCTTTGGTTTGCGGTAACCAGCGGCGCGGTATCATCCACATCGGTAACATTCAAGGTAATATCGGTGCTGGTCGACCAGTTACCCGCTGCATCACCGGCCTGAACTGCATAGGTGAACTGGTTAACACCGGTTTCATAGTCGTTCTGCGCGATACCTGCCGCCACACCGGCAGTGGTAATCGCTACCTGGCCACTGCTATTGATGGTGTAAAAGCCATCGGCCGAGGTGGCACTCTGATTCGCCGCAAAACGGAAACCAGTAACACCCACCGCATCGCTAGCTGCCACCGTAGCGACCACAGCATTAGCCGCTTGGTTCTCGGCATAGTTAAAGCTTTGGTTTGCCGTAATCACCGGCGCCGTGCTATCCGAGTTTATACTGATAGTAATACTATCACTGTCGTTACTATACAGAGCATCCTGACTCATTAAGGTTAGATAGTCGCTCCCGGTATAGTTATTCTCTGGGGTGTAACTAAGACTAGCTAAGCTGTTATTGATATCGGTCTGATTACCAGATACTTTGATGCTACTGCTACCCAAGGCGCCTGCACTAATATTTGCGGCACCGGATAAGCTTAGATTTAATGTGCCATGATCAACGGCCAGATTTACCCAGGACAGATTGTTATCGCCATCCGCCACACTGATGGTATTACCACCACTAAAGCTGACTGCAACATTCTTTGAGGTTGAAATGGTGCTGCTATAGCTGTTGACCGGTGGCTCATTGGCACCACTGATACTAATCGTCAATGTTGCGCTTGTGGTACCGCCATGACTGTCACTTAGATTATAAGTAAAGACATCTTCCAAAGCCTGACTGCTGGGCGTCAAGGCTTGTACATCGGCATGATTATTATTCAGAGCATAAACATAAGTTCCATCGGCACCAATCGTCAGACTGCCATAGCTGCCACTGACACTTAATCCATTAGCGGAGGTGGTACCGGCAGTGACGGCATTACCTGCCCCAAAACCACCTGAAGTTCCGGCGATTGTATTGGCAACGTGTAAAGCATCACCATTATCGACATCACTGTCATTTGCCAGCACATCGCCACTGGGTTGAATGGCAGAATCTTCCTGCACACTGGCACTATCATTGGTTGCAACCGGAGCATCGTTGGCACCATTGATGGTGATGGTCAGCGTTGACCAGGTTGGCGTCGAGCTGGATAAGGTATTGGCTACCTTATAAGTAAATTCTTCACTCAGCGTTTCTCCCGGAGCTAGGGCATTCACGGTGGCATTGTTATTGTCCAGGGTATAGCTGTAACTGCCATTACTTGCTATCGTCAAACTACCATAGCTGGCAACCAGACTATTACCAGCAGCCGTGCTGGCACCTCCTGGTAATGAGAATTCGCTAACACTGTTTGTACCAGCATCGCTTGCCCCATGTTTTTCCAGATCATTGCTCAAGACATTACCGCTGGCATTGCTACCAGCGGTTACCCCAGTCTCGGTGGCCGTCCCACTATCCACAACAGGTAGTGGGTCATTCTGGCCAGCACCATAGACAGTAATATACAACTTGCTGCTGCTTTGTTCACTCTGGCTGTCTTGCATGGTGTAATCAAAGACCTCGATGGCCGACTCGCCCCCCGCCAGATTCGGATTATCGGCGCTAGCGGTGTAAGTATAGCTACCATCGGCATTCAACAGCAGACTGCCGTGCGCCCCACTAAATACCTGACCAACCGTCGCATTCGCACTAAAGGTAAAATCTCCACCCGCCGTGCTGGTCAGCTCTTTATTTAACACTATGCTGCTGGGAACCCCGTTAGTGTAGCCGACACTGCTAATCGTAGTACCGGCAGGCACACCGGCACCCGTGACCGACATGCCGCTGGTCAGGGTACCGCTGATATTACTCAGGTTGGACAGCGTGGTAGTACCGGTAGTACTGGCAGTATTGACCGTAGCGGTTTTCATACCCGAAGTATTTTCCGTGGCTGTCGTAGAGTTTTCAAATCCCACGCTGGGATTGCTAGAAAAAAAGCTACCAATATCAGTAATTGCCGCATCCCCTCCGGCGCTGCCATCGGTATCATAAGACTTAGGGGTAGCACTTAAGGCAATCAGCCAGTTATTATTACCCTGATCGGTTTTACTAACCAGGGTAATCTGCGTGGTATTATCGCTGTCATATACTGCATGATAAACACCCGAAATATTCACATATAGCGCACGTGCATTAAGATTAGCGGTAAAGCCATTGTCTCCGGCAAAATATAAGTTCGTGGTACCTGTGGTGACATTCACCGTCCCTACCGTCGCGGCACCACTCACCTGCATACCGGCAATACTACGCTCAGCCAAGGTATCATCGACATCACTATCATTGCTGAGCACATTGCCCGATGCACTATAACCGCTATAGTCATAGCCGCTGCCAGCAATCGAGGTTGATTCTTTAGCATTGTTATAATCGGCGCTGGCGGTTGGCTGATCATTACTGCCATTAATCACAATATTCAGCGTAGCGCTGGCGGTTCCGCCGCGTAAGTCATCCGCGGTATAGGTAAAACTATCGGTAAGTGTTTCACCGTTTTGCAATGCATCCACCGAACTATGACTGTTATTTACCACATAGGAATAACCACCGTCGGCCTGAATGGTTAAGGTACCGTATTTGCCATTCACCACCCCAGGAGTACTACTAGTCACACTGGTAGTACTGGCGCCCGAACCACTGCCAATTTTACTGACAACCAGACTGTCGCTTTCCGGATCGGTGTCATTGCTTAATACATTACCCGCGGCATTAACGGTAGTAATATTATATCCGGCCTCAACCGCAGCGGTCGTACCATTACTGCCATTGGCGGTATCATTCGTGGTGGTTGGCACGGTATTGGCGTCCAGTAATGCATTCAGCGCCGCATCACTGCGGTCCGAGGACGAACCGACATTACGAATATCCTGGCCGCCATCGGTAGCAATGGTGGTCAGACCATTAAAATAGTTTTGATCGACCACCAATATAAACCCACGGTTATCGGTTACATCGCTGTCACCATCGGTATTTCCATCCTGTTGCGCTAGCGCAAGTGAACTAAAATCGTTGTCGCTCCAGAAATAAAAGCCTCTGACCACACCTTGGTCCTTGATGGGACGGCTGATCCAGCCATAATAGGTAGAACCACCGATCTCAATACCAATCACCGACAAGTCATTACCACTGAAATATTGACTGCCGGTATTGTCATTAATATCCATCGCATTCAGCGCAGTATTAAAGTCAAAATCGTGGGTATTCGACTCTTTACCCGCTTCGGTGCGATTTTTTAATACCTCATATGCCTTGGAAAATTTATAGGTGGCCAACTCAACCTCAATTTGTCGCCCCTCGAGTTCAAGTGTATCGTGATCCTGGTCGTAATTATCCACACCACTCCAGGCCTCATTGGATAATATAGAGGCAAATTTTTGTCCTTCATCAAATGGAGTATCGTTATCCGGGTTCAAAAAAGCATCAAAACTGTGTCCCAGTTCTTCAACCAGTATACGGGTCACTTCCGGAGTTTCGGCCACATTGCTCAGCCAATCCTGGTTTAAATAAATCGTAGTTTGCTGATCCACTCCCTTGCTGGCAAATGCAGCAAGCGCCCCTTGCATACTATGATTGTCCAACAGGCTCAGCGATATTGCATAATCACCCTGCCGTATCTGTTCGCGCAGCAAACCGGCCTGCTGGATCCATTCGGCCGAAGCCTGTGTGACCGGTCTTGAACACGGCCTCGCCTGGATCGAACCGTTTCTGCGCGACTATGGCGCCGCCGCCGTGTTTGTCGTGGTGTTCCTGGAATCCTTCGGCGCGCCGCTGCCGGGCGAGTCGCTGGTGATCGGAAGCGCCCTGCTGGCGGCGAAGGGCGACATGGACATCGCGCCGCTGCTGGGCGCGGTCTGGCTGGCCGCCGTTCTCGGCGACAACGTGGGCTATGCCATCGGGCTGTGGGGCGGGCGGCGCCTGGTGCTGCGGCATGGCGCGCGGGTGGGCCTCACCGAGCCGCGCCTGGCCAAGGTGGAGGCGTTCTTCCGCCGCTTCGGCGGCGAGGTCGTGCTGGTGGCGCGGTTTTTCGTTCTGCTCCGGCAGTTCAACGGCATCACCGCCGGCACGGTGGGCATGCCCTGGCCGAAGTTCCTGCTCTACAACGCCATTGGCGCGGCGCTCTGGACGGCGGTGTGGGGTTTCGGCGCGTACCTTGCCGGACACCACATGGCGGCCGTTCTGCCCTGGGTGCACCGCTTCGGCTACGCGGCGATCGCGATCGTCGCGCTGGCCGTCGTCGTGGCGGTGGCGGTCCGGTTCGCGAAGCGGCGGCGGCAAAGGTAGCCGCGCGGGATAAACGGCCGCCCCGATCACAAGGAGTCCCCATTCGCGCGCGATGGTATTACAGTCGATCGCGGGTCCGGTGTTTACCGGGAGAAAGGCGGAGGAAAAGGGTCATGGACGTCAAGGGTCACGCGGCCATCGTCACCGGCGCGGCATCGGGGCTGGGGGAGGCCACGGCGCGCGCCCTCGTGGACGCGGGCGCCAGGGTCGCGCTGTTCGACATGAACGAACAGGCGGTCGAGGATATCGCCGCCGAGATCGGCGGCCTGGCGGTGGCGTGCGACATCGGCGACGAGGCCTCGGCCGAGGCGGCCATCGCCAAGGCGCGCGAGGCGCACGGGCCGGCCAGGATCTCGGTCAACTGCGCGGGCGTGGCGCCGCCGGCGAAGATCGTCGGGCGGAACGGCCCGCAGCCGCTGGCCGATTTCGCGCGGGTCATCCAGGTCAACCTGATCGGCACGTTCAACATCATGCGCCTCGCCGCCGCCGACATGCAGGCCATGGACGCGCTCGGGAGCGGCGAGCGCGGCGTGATCGTCAACACCGCGTCCATCGCCGCGTTCGAGGGACAGATCGGACAGGCCGCCTACGCCGCGTCCAAGGGCGGCGTCGTCTCCATGACCCTGCCGGCCGCCCGCGAGTTCGCCCGGTTCGGGATCCGGGTTATGACCATCGCGCCCGGCACGTTCTCCACGCCCATGCTGAAGGGATTGCCGGAGGCCGCGCAGAAGGCGCTCGGCGAGGCGGTGCCGTTTCCGTCGCGGCTGGGCGACCCGGCGGAGTTCGCAAGGCTGGTCCTGCACATGATCGGCAACGTCATGATGAACGGCGAGGTGGTCCGCCTCGACGGCGCGCTGCGGATGCCGCCGCTTTAGCCCAACCCGGCCTCGGTCCAGTTTCAGTCCGGGCCCGCCGCCTTGTCCATGAACGTGGCGAGCCGGATGTCGAGGTCGGTCACGCCGCCGGCGTCATGGGTGGCCAGGGTGACCTCGACCCGGTTGTAGACATTGAACCACTCGGGGTGGTGGTCCATTTTTTCCGCCATCAGCGCGGCCCGCGTCATGAAGCCGAAGGCCTGGTTGAAGGTCTTGAACTGGAAGGTTCTGTGGATCGCGTCGCGGCCGTCCACCTTGGCCCAGCCCGGCAAGTCCGCGAGCGCGCCCGTCACCTGGTCACCGGTCATTTTGTCAGCCATTGCGTCCCCTCGCTCGGTTTGTTCCCCACCGACGTAAGGGCGCTTGGCCATCGGATCAAGGCGCGTTACTGTTTTGCAATGACCAGGAAATTCAAGGCGCCGCCGGACATCGCCGATATCGAGGAACTGGCCCGCGCCAGCCTGGAAGACCATACCGGAGCCGCTCCGGCGGTTTACGGAGGGCGTGGTGATCCGGGTGGAGGATTTTCCGGACGAGGACGTGGAACGCGAGTTCGGGCTCGAAAGCCCGTTCGAGCTTCTCGGGCTGTACCGGGGCGTCAGCCTCGACCGCAAGAGCGTCGGCGACCTGCCCGGGGACGTGGACATGATCTGGCTCTATCGCCGGCCCATCCTGGATTTCTGGTGCGAAACCGGAGACTCGCTCACCCGCATCGTCCGGCACGTGCTGATCCACGAGATCGGCCACCATTTCGGTTTCAGCGACGACGACATGGAACGGATCGAGGAGGAGGCATGACGGACGACCGGAAACCGGCCACGCCGACGCCGTTGCCGCCCGAGCTTCTGTTCCGCGCGTGCGACGCCGCCCGGCTGCCGTTCGAAACGACGGACGACCTGGAACCCGCCGCCGAAATGTTCGGCCAGGACCGCGCCGCCCAGGCCGTCCGCTTCGCCGTCGGGATGACGCACGGCGGCTACAACCTGTTCGCGCTGGGGCCGCCGGGCACCGGCAAGCACGCGCTGATCCGGGGATGCCTGGAGAAGGCGGTAAGCGGGTGGGAGCCGCCGTCCGACTGGTGCTACGTCAACAATTTCGCCGAACCCCACCGTCCGAGGGCGGTGCGCCTGCCGGCCGGCAAGGGTCGTGCCTTCCACGACGACATGGCGGGCCTGGTGGAGGAACTGCGCGTGGCCATCCCGGCGGCCTTCGAGAGCGAGGAATACCGCAATCGCGTCGGCGTCATTCAGGAACACTTCAAGGAACGCCACGAAGAAGCCTTCAACGAACTGCAGGAGCGCGGCAAGGCGCAGGACATCGCCCTGATCCGGACGCCGGTGGGACTGGCGCTGGCGCCCATCAAGGATGGCGAGGTGCTGGGACCGGAGGATTTCCAGAAGCTGTCGGAAGACGACCGCAAGCGCCGCCGGGTCGCGTCGGAGGAGCTGCAGAAGGACCTGGAGGCGCTGCTGCGCAAGGTTCCGGCATGGGAGAAGGAGCAGCGCGAACAGATCCGAGATCTCAATCGCGAAGTCACGCTGTACGCCGTCGGGCACTCCATCGAAGAGTTGAAGAAAACCTGGGCCGATCAGCCGGTGATCCTGGAGCATCTGGAGGCCGTGCGGAACGACGTGATCGAGAACGCCCACGACTTCCTCCCCCAGACGCAGCAGCAGCCGCAAATGATGGTGGGGCTGGGAGGACTGGGACAGGTGGGTGGAACCGCGCCGACGCGCCGCTATCAGGTCAACGTCGTGGTGGATCGGAACCAGCGGGACCTCGCCCGGAGACATGCCGGCGGGTCGCCGGAGGGCGCGCCGCTGATCTACGAGGATCATCCGACCCAGCCCAACCTGGTGGGACGCATCGAGAGCGTGGCGCAGATGGGAACGCTGGTCACCGACTTCATGCTGATCAAGGCCGGGGCCCTGCATCGGGCCAACGGCGGATGCCTGATCCTGGACGCGCGGAAGATCCTCACCCAGCCGTTCGCCTGGGACACGCTGAAGAGGGCGCTGCGCGCCGGGTTCATCAAGATCGAGTCGCCGGCGGAGTCCCTCGGCTGGTCGACGACGACCACGCTCCAGCCGGAACCGATCCCGCTCCGGGTCAAGATCGTGATGCTCGGAGAACCGCTGATCTACTACCTGCTCATGTACCACGATCCCGAGTTCGCCGACCTGTTCCGGGTCGCGGCGGATTTCGACACGCGGGTCGACCGCGACGAGGACGGCACGCTGGGCTACGCGCGGCTCATCGGAACCCTGGTGAGGCGGGCGGAGCTGAAACCGCTGGATCGGCACGCCGTGGCCCGGGTGATCGAGCACGGCGCCCGGACGGCCGGCGACGCCGGAGAAGCTGAGCACCCACATGGACACCCTGGAGGACCTGCTGCGCGAGGCCGACTTCTGGGCCGGCGACGAGAACGCCGGGACGGTGTCGGCGCGCCACGTCCAGAAGGCCATCGACGCGAAGATCTATCGCTCCGACCGCTTGCGGGAACGGATCCAGGAGGAGATCCTCCGCGGCACCATGGTGATCGAGACCGAGGGCGCGCGGGTGGGGCAGATCAACGGGCTCGCCGTCTACCAGCTCAACCACTTCTCCTTCGGCAAGCCCAGCCGCATCACCTGCCGGGTCCGGCTCGGCAAGGGCGAGTTCGTCGATATCGAGCGCGAGGTGGCGCTGGGCGGGCCGCTGCATTCCAAGGGGGTGCTGATCCTGACCTCCTATCTCGGCACGCGGTTCGCGGCGGATCAGCCGCTTTCGCTGTCGGCGAACCTGGTGTTCGAGCAATCCTACGGCGGCGTCGAGGGCGACAGCGCGTCGTCGGCCGAACTCTACGCCCTGCTCTCGGCGATATCGCAGCTCCCCATCCGGCAGTCGTTGGCCGTCACCGGGTCGGTGGACCAGAACGGCCGGGTCCAGGCCATCGGCGGCGTCAACGAAAAGATCGAGGGGTTCTTCGACGTCTGCGCGGCGCGCGGCCTGTCCGGCGACCAGGGCGTGCTGATCCCCGCCACCAACGTCAAACACCTGATGCTGCGCGCCGACGTGGTCGACGCCTGCCGCGAGGGGCGGTTCCATGTTTACGCCGTGGACCACGTCGACCAGGGCATCGAGATCCTCACCGGCGTTCCCGCCGGCGCCGCCGACGACAGCGGCGAGTATCCCATCGGCAGCGTCAACCGGGCGGTGAGCCGGCGGCTCGCGGCGTTTACCCGCAAGGCCCAGTCGTTCGCGGCGGCGGAGAAGAAGAAGGCCGGCAAGCGCGAGGCCGAAGGCAAGGAGGGGTCCGCGTGACCGCCGGCGAAACGGGCCAGCGGAAGGCCCGTCCCCGGTTCCGCCGGATCCTGATGGCGCTCGATCCGTCGTCCGAGGATTTTTCCACCATCGAGGAAGCCGCCGCGCTGGCGCGCCGCCTGAGCGCGGACCTGTTGAGCCTGTTCGTGGAAGACATCGACCTCGTCCGCCTCGCCCAGCACTCCGATGTCAGCGCGTTCAGCACGCTGTTGGCCGGCCCCCGGCCGCTCGCCGCCGAACACCTGAGGCGGGCGCTCAAGCTCCGGCTCGAGCGGAGCCGGCAAGCCTGCGAACAGGCGGCGGCGCGTCAGCGGATCAAGGCGGTCTTCGAGGTGCGCCAGGGCCGTCCGGTCGCCGAGATCGTGAGCGCGGCGCCCGAGGCGGACCTGGTCGTCGTCCAATGGATTCGCCGCGACACGCCGGCGGTGGCGGCGCCGCCGCTCTCGCCGGTGGCCCGGGCCGTCGCCGAGGCCGCGACCCGCCCCGTCCTGCTGCTGCGTCCCGGCGCGCCCGCGGACGGACCGGTGCTCGTGGTCTACGGCGGGAGCGAGGTCGACCGCCGCGCCCTGGACGCGGCATGCGAAATCGCCGAACGGGACGGCGGCATCGTCGAGGTCGCGCTGCTGGCGGACCGCGTGGACCAGGCCGACGCATGGTCGCGCGAAATCTCGGAGCTGCTGGCGCGGACCCACGTCACGCCCCGGTTCCTCCACACGCCGAGAGCCGGCCTCGAGGACCTGTGCGGGGTGGCCACGCGGCGCGGCGTCTCGCTGATGGTGCTGGGCGCGGATCGGGCCACGACCGAGGCCGGGACCAAGGCCGAGACCGGCCGGCGGGTGCTCGAACGGGCCGGGTGTTCCGTGCTGCTGGTCAGGTAGCGGCGCCGTCCGGTTTCACTGTTTCGCGGCAACCGGGGTCGTCGTTGCGGACGTTGTTGACCCGCAAGCTCACCGGATCGGCGGCGAGGTCGCCCTCGAAGGGCTTGAGCAGGGCCCGCGCGTCCTCGATCGGCAACGATGGGTCGAGCCAGGCGTCGAACGCGTCGGGCGTCAGGATCGCGGGCATCCGGTCGTGGATGGGCATCACCTGGGTATTGGCCTGGGTGGTGACGATGGTGCCGCTCTCCACGACATCGCCGCCGGGCGCGGTCCAGGCCTCCCAGAGACCGGCGAACGCGAACGGCCGACCGTCCGCGACGGTGATGTAGTAGGGCTGTTTGGGCCCCCGGGCCCGCTTTTGCCATTCGTAGAAGCCGTCGGCGGCGATCAGGCACCGCCGTTGCCGGAAGGCGCGGCGGAACGACGGTTTCTCGTGCACGGTTTCGGCCCGGGCGTTGATCATCCGGGCGCCCATGTCCATGTCCTTGGCCCACGACGGGATCAATCCCCAGCGGAGCAACGCGAGTTCCCGCCGGCCGTCCGAGGTCCGGCGCCGCGCGGCGGCGATCTCCTGGGTCGGCGCGATGTTGTAGCGCGGCGTCACGGGCAGGGGTGCTGGCACGGCATCGAGGCCGTCCGCCAGCCGGTAGAGCTCCACCAGTTCGGGCCAGGTCCGCGTCTGGGAAAACCGTCCGCACATGATCGCGGGCTACCTTCTCACCGGTCGGCCGCAGCGGTGGCAATTAGAAAATATATTTACACGTATTGCGAGCATCGTGTATTCTCCATCTTCTAAACCCGGGCAGGATCCGGGAGGTTCGCGTCAATCAAGAAAAGCCGTTCGGTTCGCATGGCGCTTTTCGAGGGGGATGCACTGCAATCCCTGTGACGGATACGGTCGATATGAAAGTTGTCATGCCAAGCGAGGAGTCCAAGCCGAGACTGCTCCCGATTTACGAACCGCGGCCCGAAGGCCGGGCAGCGGGGCGCCGCGGCCTCGTCGACGGCGAGCTGGAGGCCATCCTCGGACGTCATCACGAGTGGGTCGCGTCGGGATGGAACGTGGGCCAGCGCGCGGTTTTCCGGGACATGGACCTCCACCAGGCGGATTTCCAGGGCGCCGACCTGATCTGGGTCGATCTGCACGGCGCCGACCTGCGGGGCGCCAACCTGCGCGAGGCCGATCTCGAATCCACCGACCTCAGGCACGCCAATCTGAGGATGGCCGACCTGCGGGGCGCCTGTCTCCAGTGGGCCGACCTGGAGGGCGCCGATCTCCGCCGCGCCAACCTGGAGGGCGCCAATTTCCACGAGGTCAACCTCCGGGGCGCGGACCTGCGCGGCGCCAACCTGCGCGGCGCCAACCTCGCCGACGTGATCGGGCTCACCCAGCCGCAACTGGACTCCGCCCACGGCGACCGCGCCACCGCGCTGCCTCCGGGCCTGACGGTCCCGGCGACCACGGTGAACGAAAAGCTCTCGTGCGTTCTCCTGCCGCTCGAATTCAAGCGGTGACCGCCCGGAGCCGTGTCCAGGATACGGGCGCGATTTCGGGAGATGGCGGATACGGGGAATTGGTGGAGCCGAGGGGGATCGAACCCCTGACCTTCGCATTGCGAACGCGACGCTCTCCCATCTGAGCTACGGCCCCACACCCCCGCGGACGGGACACGGCAACGGCGCTGCCGCGATGGAGCCGGAATATGGGAGCGAGGGCCGCCGACTGTCAAGACTCCGTGCGCGCGGGTGCTTGCCAGCGGTGGTCCCGCCCATTAGGTTAGCGCCGGAATTGGCTGGTCGAAACGGGTGGTGATGGACGTATTTCTGGGGCCTCTTGTGTGGTTGATCACGACGGTGATCGATCTTTTCATCTGGGTGGTGATCATCGGCGCGGTGCTGAGCTGGCTCGTGGCGTTCAACGTGGTCAACACGCGCAACCGCTTCGTCTACATGGTGGGCGATTTCATCCACCGGCTGACCGAGCCGCTGATTCGCCCGATCCGGAGCATTATCCCCAACCTCGGCGGCATCGACCTGTCGCCGCTGGTGCTGATCCTCCTGTTGATTTTCGCCAAGCAGATTCTCATCAATTTGTATGCCTCCATCGGCACCTGACCGCGCCGCGGCCTCCCTGGCGACCGCTCCTTCGGCGACCGGGCCCTTCGCCGCCGCGCCCGGGGGCGTTCGCGTGCACGTGCGCCTCGCCCCGGGATCGGCGGGCGAGCGGATCGGCGGCCTCCACGCCGACGCCGTCGGCCGGACGCTGCTCAAGGTGGCGGTGACGGCGGCGCCGGAGGCGGGCAAGGCCAACGCGGCGCTGATCCGGCTGCTGGCCCGGGAATGGCGGCTGCCCAAGTCGGCCTTCGCCGTGACCGCCGGAGCCACCGACCGGCGCAAGGTGCTGACCATCGCCGGCGAGACCGATGAACTGATGAACCGGCTCGGCGCGTGGACCGCGCGCCAGGACTGGACGTAGAGGAACCGACATCCCCCATGACCACACCGAACACCACGCCACATACCGCCGCCGACACTACCGCCGATCCAGACAGCCGCGACGGCCAAGATCATCGACGGCAAGGCCCTGGCCCGGAAGTTGCGCGACGCGGTCAGCGCCGAGGCCGAGCGGCTGCGCGCCTTCGAGCACCTGACGCCGGGCCTGGCCGTGGTGCTGGTGGGCGAGGACCCGGCCAGCGAGATCTACGTCCGCAACAAGGCCAAGCAGACGGAGGAGGCGGGCATGAACTCCTTCGCCCACCGCCGTCCCGCCGACATCCGCGAGGAGGACCTGCTCACCCTCATCCGCGGCCTCAACGGCGACCACCGGGTGCACGGGATCCTGGTGCAGCTGCCGCTGCCGGGCCACATCCGGGCCGAGCGGATCCTGTCGGCCATCGACCCCGACAAGGACGTGGACGGCTTCCACGTGATCAACGCCGGGCGCCTGTTCACCGGATCGTCGGGCGCCATGGTGCCGTGCACGCCGGTGGGCTGCATGATGCTGATCAAGAGCCAGGTTCCCGACCTCGCCGGCCTCAAGGCGCTGGTGCTGGGACGCTCCAACATCGTCGGCAAGCCGATGGCGCACCTGTTGCTGGCGGAGAACTGCACCGTCGAGATCGCCCATTCGCGGACCCGCGACCTGGCGGGCGAATGCCGCCGGGCCGATATCCTGGTCGCCGCCGTGGGCCGCGCCGAGATGGTGCGCGGCGACTGGATCAAGCCCGGCGCCACGGTGATCGACGTGGGCATCAACCGCGTCCCCCTGGAAGGCGGCAAGACCCGGCTGGTGGGCGACGTCCACTTCGACGAGGCCCGCGAGGTGGCCGGCGCCATCACGCCGGTCCCCGGCGGCGTCGGCCCGATGACCATCGCCTGCCTGCTCCGCAACACCGTCATC
>CALNXP010000026.1:0-47992 GCA_942490555.1 uncultured beta proteobacterium
AGATGCTCGTTAAGCCACGGCTCCATAGGGTCTTTTACCATGATGGAGACCAGGCGCAGCGCATCTCGGGAGACCAGTTTGTCTTTGGTCTGTCCTTGAAACTGCGGATCCAGCACCTTGGTAGACAACACAAAACTGGCGCGTGAGAATACGTCCTCGGCCACCAGTTTGACCCCTTTGGGTAACAACGCATGCAGCTCGGCAAAGCTTTTTACCGCATTAAATACCCCATCTCGCAACCCCGACTCATGTGTTCCCCCCGTCCAGGTAGGAATCAGATTGACATAGGATTCCCGTACGATACTGCCCTCGGGGCTCCAGCAGATTGCCCAGTCCGCCCCTTCACCTTCGGCATAACCAGAATCGCTATCCTTTCCGACAAATTTTGCCAATGAAAAAATCGGCGCAGCCAGGGGCTGTTCTTCCAGCGTTTCGGTTAAATACCCTTTTAGCCCATCGGGATATGACCAGGAATATTGTTCCCCGGTCTTTTCCAGTTGCAGGGTAATGGCGGTACCCGCCAGCAACACCGCTTTAGAGCGTAAGGCTTTAATCAATTGCGCCACAATCACCTGCGGCGTATCAAAATATTTACCATCCGGCCAGACACGTACTCGAGTGCCACTGCGTCGTTTAGCGCAATCACCCACGGCAGCCAACGGCTTTTCCGGCACCCCATGGATAAAGCGCACAAAGTGCTCTTGCGCATCTCGATACACGGTCACCTCGACCTGGGTGGATAAGGCATTGGTCACCGCCACCCCGACCCCGTGCAGCCCCCCCGAAAACTGGTAAGCACCACCTGTCTGTTTATCAAACTTACCGCCAGAATGCAGCACCGTAAAGGCCACCTCAACCACGGAAACACCCTCTTCCGGATGCAGCCCCACCGGAATACCGCGTCCATCATCCTGCACACTGACGGAATTATCCAGATGCACCACCACATGAATATTTTTGGCATAACCGGCCAGCGCCTCATCACAGGCATTATCCACCACCTCGGCAATTAAATGATTCGGTGATTCCAGATTGGTATACATACCGGGGCGCTGGCGCACCGGCTCAATACCACGTAATACTTTAAAAGAAGATTCGTCGTAAACCTGATTCATACAATCCTTAAACACAACGAAGCCCCCATAATGGGGGCTTCGTCAGTTGAAACCAATAATCAATATTCTACATTTTCTCCATCAACGGATACAGCTGAGTATTTTCTTTTTCAATACGCGCGCCCAAAGCTCCCAGAATTCCCTGACTCTGGCTGATAAATTCCGCCGGATTTTCCTGTATCCGTCCCGCCGTAGGCCATGCCGCTTTATAGGCGTTCACGGCCTCACCAATCCCCCCCATTTCCTGGGCAAAACGAACCGCCGTTTCTCGGACCTGCTCATTCGGTGATTTGGCCAAGGTAGGATACAACACTCGGTCCTCCATTGACAAATGTACCGTCAGCGCACTAAGAATCTTGGTCAAAATGGCCCGAGCTTCGCTGGCATCCTTAGCCAGCAGCTGCTCGTCCAGTTGTTCCGATAGTTTTCCAGCCAGCACCAGCAATTCATCATGCTGGGCAATAAAGCTTGCAGTACTAGGCATCACGCCCTCCCTTTCTGATCAGTAAAAAACCGAGTTACACTTAATCGTGGTTCAAGCTTAGCCTTAGGCCGCCTGTTGAGCAATATTAAACAGGCCCATCCTGACGAACGTTGCCTTTTCCAACCTGAACGCACATAAATCATCTGCATAGCACCAAAAGCCAGCGTATCCGCTGAATCTGGCTAATCATAGTTCAGCCGCACCTGTTCAGCAACCAGCTGTTGCAATTGTGGATAACCAAATTCCAGCAACGGCTGACCGTTAACAAAAAATGTCGGTGTTTTATTTGCCCCTAATGCCCGACCATCGGCAATTTCCTGCTGCAATATCGCCTCGGCAGCCGGGCTATTAACATAGCGACGATATTGTTCCACATCAAAACCATATTGTGTCATATAGTTCCAGAATACCTGTGGCTGAGGATTATGATGCGAAGCCCAGGCCTGCTGAGTGTCAAACATCAACTCCAACATATCCCAGAACTGTCCCTGATGATACGCCGCATCCAAAATCTTCACCATTTCATCCGAGCCCGGATGCAACGGTGCATAACGTACCACCAGATTAACCTTACCGGGATACTGCTGCAACAGCTGCCCCACCAAGGGATGAAAACGTTTACAGGTTTCACAGGCCGGATCAAGAAATTCCACAATCGTTACCTTAGCCTGAGCATCCCCCTTACGTGGTGAATGTGCCTTAATCAGCGCATCAAGATTCTGCGTCGCCTGCTGCGTTTGCTGCTGATCACGCTGTGCCTGATACAACACCGCGGCCAACACAAAGGCCACCCCCATCACAACGACGGCAATAATAATCAACTTAGTTTGTTTCAATACTTTTCCTTCCACGCCATAACAATCCCAACATCAATGTAAACGCCAACAAAGATAACCATGGAATCGGCAGCACACCAAACAACACCATAGTGTCATCCGCACACGACACCCCTTGCGAACAAGGCTGCATGTTTTCCGGAATCACACCGTAAAACAACAGCACATGATATAGCGTAAACAGCAGCCCCAGCATGACTAACGGTAAGGCGTAGTAAATCACGGCCGCATCACGCCGCACCAGACCGACCAATAACACTGGCACCAGGGCAAACATAAAAATCCGCTGATACCAACACAAAGCGCAAGGGATTAACTGCATGACTTCACTAAAAAACAGACTGCCCAGCGTCGCCAAGGTAGCCACCAGCCAACAAGCAAATAGCCGCATCCATACGCTATCGGGCAAGGATTTATTAGCACGCATCACGTTTCCGTCATCCTGACCGCCTCTTCTATTTCTACCGCCACCACTCGTGACACGCCCTGTTCCTGCATGGTAACGCCCATCAATTGGTGCGCCATTTCCATCGTGATTTTGTTATGGCTAATAAACATAAACTGGGTTTGGCGCGACATTTTGTTCACCAATTGAACAAAAACGCTCGGTATTGCTGTCGTCGAGAGGGGCATCCACCTCATCCAGCAGACAAAACGGGGCGGGGTTGAGCTGAAACAATGAGAACACAAATGCCAATGCTGTTAATGCCTTTTCACCTCCCGAAAGCAAATGTATGGAACTGTTTTTCTTGCCGGGTGGCTGCGCGAAAATTTGTATGCCGGCATCCAGAATTTCCTCGCCCCTCACGATGAGTTTCGCTTGTCCGCCGCCAAACATGGTGGGAAACATTTCTTCCAGATAGACATTAACCTTGTCTACAGTTTCCAGCAGTCGTTGTCGCGTTTCTCGGTCTATCTGACGAATTGCACTTTGCAGGGTCTCGGACGCTTCCTGCAAATCCTGCGACTGCGAGTCCAGATAAGTCTTACGTAACCGGCACGACTCTAATTCGTCAAGCGCCCCCTGGATTCACCGCTCCCAAGCGCCGAATTTCCGAGTCAGCCGGGTAATCTCGGCTTGCAAGGCGGAAGGCTTTGTTTTTCCGAGCATTTCTATGAGCTCCCGCTCATGTCTCCGAATCTTTTAAAATGTTCTGCAAATTGATTCTCGGTGATTCGCGCTTCTTGTTCCTTAAGCCGGACTTGGCCGATAGCTTCCCGCAGCGGCGGTATTTTTTGCTCCGACGTCATGCGCGCCTGCTCAATTTCGCGCAATTCACCCGCAACCTCTTCAAGCGCGTTGCGCACCATCGCACCAGGCGTTGCTCACGCTGATCACGCTGCTCGAGCCTTTCCTGCAGGAGGGAATTCAGTTGAGTCTCGTCGAAAGTTATTTGCTCGGCCTGCAATTTCTCCAGATGCGCCTTGAGCTCAACAATGTTATCGTCGATAAGCCTGATAGAGCTGACCACCTCCGCGATTTTGTGCTGACAGTTTTTTTCCTGAAACACCGCTTCCTGCAATTCTCTGCCGGCATTCTGTACAAGCTGCCGCTGTGCGTTCAGAAACTGTTCTGCGATCTGCCTCGCTCTTTTTTCCTCATGCACTTGTCGTTCTAAAACGGCAAGCTCAGCTCGATATGCCGTCAGTTTTTTTTCAGCATCAACCTTGCGGGAAACTTCTCCTCGAGCCTGGTGCTCGATTTCGGCAAGTTCGCTTTCTATTTGCTCGGACCGCTGGTTCGTCCGTTCCGCCAATTGTGCAAGCTTTAACGCCTGCATCTCTGCATTGTGATGCTGTTGCTGAAGCTGCCCGGTCTCGGCGCGCAAGCGTGTTACAGATGTCTCAAGCTCGGCGTACCTTTCTTCTGCCTCCTGCAGCGTGGATATTCCAATCGATCGCTCCAGCCCTAAGCCCATCCATTTCCATCTTGATCTCGCCAATCTCCCGTTGCCGAGCCAGCACGCCATGCAACTGCGAGTCGGGGGCATAATAGGTCAGGCTGTGGCGGGTAATAATGTTCCCTTCACCGCGTTACCATCATTTCACCGGGGAGAAAGCCCTGCGCGCTGGGCAAGACCTGCTTGCATGCTTTCCGCCACAAATATACCGCTCAACCATTCGGCCAGTACCATTCGAAGTTCTGCCCGATCGTATTTCAGATATCGTTGCAGGGGAGTCAAAAGCGCTTCTCGTTCCGGCATCTCCCCGGCTTTTGCGTCTGATTCCGTTGCTCCGCTCGCGCTCCCAGCCCATTTGGCTCGAATAGCGCGCATTTCCCCGGCGGCGGGTCGGCCGCCCACTCATCCGATATCTCCAGCCGCTCCAGCTCCGCACTGTTCAGGCGCTCGCGCAGCACTGCTTCAAGCGCGTCTTCCCATCCCTTCTCGATCTGCATACCCTCCCACAAGCGAGGTAACGAATCAAGACGATGCTTGCTCAGCCATGCGCTCAATCTCTCGCTGCCTTCGAGACGGTGCTGTAAGCGCTGCAGAGCCGTCAAGTCCGGGCTTCAGGCCTTGATATCCTGCTGCTCCAAAGCCTGGACCTCGCGACCGAGCTGATATTTCTCCTCGCTTGCACCTTCCAGCAGATTCTCGGTCTGCGCCAACGTCTCCCGTTTCTGTAAAAGGACCGCGGCGGCATCCTCGGCGCGCTGGTGCAGGCACGATAATTCGTCAGCGTCAGGCTGCGACAAGGCGTCGCGCTCGGTAACGAGCCGGAGGCGACGCGATTCGAGCTGGCCGAGGTTTTTTCCCGCATGGTCGCGATGACTTTCTTCCAGGCGCCCGGCCTGCTCAACCAGCAGCAGCCTGCGCTGCGTTTCAGTTAACTTTTCCTGGCACGTGCGGAAGGTCGCGTCAGCCTCCGGTAATTTTTCATTCTCCACTGCGGCCTTTTTTTACCCGACCTCGTGAGCCAGCATCGCGTGTTTAAGCTCCTGCGCCAGCGCCTTAAATGTTCGGCGGCATCTGTCCGCTTGTCTTTCATCTTGTGCTCAAGCTGGTCCCCTACTATTGCGATTTGCTGCCCGATACGCTGGCGATTTTCACGCAGGTGCCGGATCTGCTGTTCTATATGCGCCACGTCCGCATTGACCGCGTAAAGCTCGCCTTGCGCCTCATGCACGCTGTCAGTGGTGGCATAATGCGAAGTGCGTTTTTCCTCCAGGAATTTTTCGATGCCGCGCAACGTGGCGGTTTCCGCTTCCAGGGCCGTTTGCAGTGACCGGTACTCCTTTTCGGCGAGCGTACGCCGCACCGCCGCTTCCTGCTTGCGGGCGCACCACAATAGATTTTGCGCCTTGCGCAACTCGTCGGTGAGATCCTGAAAACGGGCGGCCACCGCCGCTTTGCGTTTCCAGACGGACCAATTGTTTTCCCAGTTCTTGCAAATATCCGTTAAACGCAGAAGGTTTTCCCGGGTATCGGCAAGACGCAACTCGGTCTCGCGGCGGCGCTCGCGGTATTTGGAAATCCCGGCGGCTTCTTCCAGATATACACGCAGTTCCTCCGGTTTCGCCTCGATAATACGTGAGATCATTCCCTGCTCAATGATGGCGTAGCCGCGTCCGCCGATGCCCGTACCAAGAAAGATATCTGCTACGTCCCGGCGGCGCACATGAATGTTGTTGATGTGGTAAGTCGACTCGCCATCCCGTCGCAAGACCCGTTTAATGCAAATTTCCGCGTAGCTCGACCACTGTCCCGCGGCTTTTCCATGCCTGTTGTCGAAAATCAACTCCACGCTCGCGCGCCTCGATCGGTTTCCGGTTCACTGAGCCATTGAAAATCACATCTTGCATGGACTCTCCACGCAATGCGGACGCCCTCGACTCTCCCAGAACCCAGCGCACTGCGTCGATAACGTTGGACTTACCGCAACCGTTTGGTCCTACGACGCCGACGAGATCGCCCGGGACCGGGATGTCAGTGGGATCGACAAACGACTTGAAACCGGCGAGTTTGATATGGGAGAGACGCAATTTGTCGTTTGCAAACAGTTATAATGTCACCGGCAAACAAGCTGTGGCCGGAGAATACCACTCAGGCTTTATAATGCGGCGCATTTTAACCTAGAAATGTTGGCCCACCATTTAGATGTGCAAAAAACATCATAAAAATGATGATTAAACATTACGTTACATTCAGACACGAATGATAAACGGCTTTTTCCAGGTTTCACCCAACCCACACAGGAGATACTATGACCACACAAGCCAGCAAGCAACTGGAAACCTTTGCCAACCCTACCCCCGAACGTGATTTTCATATTCATATGCAGGTACCGGAATTCACCTGTCTATGCCCTAAAACCGGTCAGCCGGATTTTGCCACCCTGATTATCGACTATATTCCAGATCAGCTTTGTGTGGAGTTAAAAAGTCTGAAACTGTATATGTGGTCGTTTCGCGACGAGGGGCAATTCCATGAGGCGGTAACCAATCGCATTCTGGATGATCTGGTGGCCGCCACCCAGCCACGCTTTATGCGCCTGACCGCCAAGTTTTATGTACGTGGGGGGATTTTTACCAATGTCGTGGCCGAGCATCGCCAGCATGACTGGCAACCCGCACCGTTTGTGGAATTAAGCCAGTTCAGTTCACAATCCAATACCCGCGGTTAATCGTATCTGGTGCATGGAATGCACCCTTGTATCTACAACCGCTACCGCGGTGGATCAAGGCCCCAGCACCTTGACCGAGGTCACGCGTGACATACCGCCGGAAGGATTGTCTGCCACCTTAAAACGGATGCGCATACCGTTTTCCAGGGTTAACCGCCGGGGAGGATATGATGCCGACACCACCGGCACCTGGGCCGAAAACAGATACAACATCCCATCCACCCGCAAGGTGGCACGACTGACCGCCACCACGGTACCGCTCAGGGTACGTTGCTTAACGACTGCCACCGCCTTAGTCGTATACAGCTGTTCGGCCTGTTTAACCCGCCGGTCGTCCCGATCGGCCTTGGCTGCCAGCGCCGAGCCGGACACGGCCAGCAGCAACAACATAGTCATATAGCCGGTTAATTTCATCGCTACCTCCTATTCGGTATCGTCCAATTACTTCACGCCAGGACTGGCGTTTAGGAAATAACGAATCCCAACCAGCCGTCTCGGTACTGGTTTCGCCGTCCCCGGTACCTCCATCATCAATCACACTGCTACTGCCGCCCGCACTGCCAGAACCATTTTCACCGGTACCACCACCGCTAAGACGGCCGCCACCGGTATAATCACCCACCCTATCCAATGACGAAATTACCGTGGTTCCCAGCAGGTTTCCGCCTTGGTCATAGGTCTCAAATGACGCCACACCATTGGAAATCCCCTTATGTTTGACCGAAGAATACGTCAGTTCAACATTCGCGATCCCACCGCTAGCCCAGGACAAATAATTCAACCAACTGTGGCCACCGGCAATACAGGGTTTACGACTGGGCACATTGCTTGAAAAAATCATGGTGCTGCCAGTCAGTCGCAATGAGGTATTCACCCGTTCACCCGAATCCGACAAATCAATATACCAGCCATTATGTTCAGCACTCAATGCCAGTCCACTGGCCAGGCGCTGCTGACCTTCGGTTTCCGGAATAATACCGAACTGCTGTGCCAGCAACTGCGATTTCACCACCGGTTCCTCCAGGCCTTTATCAATCAACCCATACACACTTTGCACCTGTTTATCGTCAAAATCACTCATGCCTAAATATTTACCGGTACCCACCAGCACATAAGTGGACGTTGCATTCTGACGAATTTCTATTTCCGTAGTAATTGGCTGCGGATTACCGCTGCTGGTTTCGGTTAGCCGGGCAAAACGTGAAACCGACCAGCCCTCTATATCCTCACCACTCAGATCAAAACGCCAGACATTACCATACAAATCCCCACCAAATACATCACCGACATAGTTATCACCGCCCGATTCGATTTGAACAAAAGGCGTAACATGTGCTAAACCACAGGGATTGGCCGCTGGATTACTATGACAGCCCGGGGTGGCGATTGCCCGCACTAGATCGCCGGTTTTGGCATCCAGCACAAACAGATATCCCTTGCCATCACCGCCGGTGTCCGCACTGCCGTTGTTATAGCCAGAAGTGACCAAGACTACCCAACCATAGGCCTCGGTTTTGACAAACTGCGGCTTGCCATAGCTATAGCCCACATTTTTGCTCACCGCCTCACGCTCGGTCTGCACACTATGCGGAAATTCCCATAACAGCTGGCTGGCCGCCGAAGCCTGAGAGGTCATCAAATCGGGACGGCTAACATCCAACGCATAATAGCCACGCCCCCCTTTACCCAGCCCACCAGCTAACACAGTATGCCAATCAGGGGCGCCATCATCGCCGCCCCGGTGACCAAAATCAACATCCGACACATTCGGTGTTGCCCCCACATAATAGTGATGGCTAAAGTTTTGCCGGCGTGTCAGGTAGCCCAGATTATCAATAACTAAATTTGGAATATAGGCCCAGGCTTCTTCCCCGGTTGCCGCTTTAATCGCATGCAACATGCCATCATTCGCCCCGACATACAACATATCCGGACGATTGGTAATCACACTGTCGCCACGAAAGGCCTCATGCTCATCTTCGGCACTATACCAGGCCCTGGCATCCGGCTGTTTAACCTGCACTACCTGCGCACCGACCACATCACCAAAGCGATAGGGGCGTCGACGAAATGCGGTACCTGCCAGCGCTTGAGAGCCGCGTAGATAATTCACAATCGCTTCGCCATTATCGGAATATGCCGTACTTAACAGACGCTCTTGCTGCCCGCCGGCATCCGCACTTAAATTTTCCCAGACAAACGGAATACCCTGATTTACCCCACTGACATCGCTGGCGGTAAAAATCAACCGATCCTGCCAGTCTTTTTTCTCCAGCAAGGTACGTACCGACTCGACCTCACCGGCCTCATTGGTCCAAGGCGAACGCTCGGCATTCACCTTTTTTTCATCTGGATCATAATAAAATGCGACCACATCACCGGTCCAGGTCACCGAGTTATAACGGGTTTCATAAACAATTTGCTCAACATCCCCTATCTGGAAATAATCATTGGATAAAGTTGCGGTAGAACCGGAACCTATCCTGGCCATAATATTTTCGGCAATCTCAACAATCGCTTCTTGCAGCTGTGCCTCTTCGGTCGCCAGAAATGCCTCCGGGCTGCCACTGCCAGCATAGGCCAGCGCATTCATAATCGACAGATTTTCTTTATTCGCCACCGTCTCGGCCAAGGCGATAATATAGGTCTGAATATCAAAATCGTATTTAATATCATCACCACTATCAGGGTCTTCAATCTTGAATTTCTCCAGCAAGCGTAACGCATCTACCGCCTTATAAGCATCGCCAGCCGCCGCCTTGGCCACTTCGGGAAAGGTTTTGCCAGGATCCTCGTCACAACTGTTGTTTTTTGTATTCCAGGTACAGCTAAATTCACGCGCTTCATCCGGATATAAGTTGCCATCTGGATCCCCGGTAGGTAGACCATCGGTCAACAGTAAGACATAGTTATTCTGGCAGGAATATTGAATCGGAGAGTCGTAACCATCAAGATCTCCCGCATAATACGATTTAGCGGTCTGTAATGTCCCTGCGGTGGCAGTATAGATAGCCGCATTCTTAATTTCACCGGAGCTAGGATCGGTGGTTTCCGGGGCCAACAAAGCATTTAAGTTAGCATAATGTGCATTACGGAATACCGGCTCATCTCTATTTTCGATAGGAATACCCGCCCCGGCCTGCAAAGCCCCCCTCCCGGTAATTTCGGAATCATAACCCCAGCCCCGCGCAATAAAAAACGCATTATCGCCTTTTTCCGGCAAATAACCGGCATCGGTCTTAGTTAATGGCAAGCAGCTGGTTTCATAAGAACGCCAGTTATAGTAATACAGGCGTTCACTCGCGGCACACGGGAAACCACCGTTGGCGGCAGGATCCGGAGCAGTACCGCTGGTAGGATCGGGCGTACCCGGTGGTACCGATGCCGCACAAAAGGCATCGGTTTCCCAGTCGGCGGTTTCCTTGTGTTGCTTAAACAGGAAAAAACGTGGCTCTCCCTCGTCCGAACAGGCCTCATCATTGGGTCCCCAGATATACGGATAGGTCAGCCCCGAAGCAGTATCATACGGTCTATCATACAACACATCGGCAATCGAACTTTGATCGGAATAGGTGTGGAATTTGATATATTTAAGCTCATCTCGCCAACCGGTTTGCCAATCCGGATTGGGAATACAATAGGCCGTACCGGTCGTACCGGAGATACCTGGAATCGCGGCTACCCCATCGTCAAGCGCATCCTGATAACGGCTGACTGCGCTAGCATCGGCAGGATCTAACCAAGCCTTATTCTGAAAATCGGCAAATCCGCTAAATGGAAACGCCGCATTAGGCTTACAGCTATCGGTAAAGCTAAGTTTTTGCGTCGCGTCATCCATCAGATAAAGATAGGTTTCCAGCAACGCCGGCTCGCTATCGGCCAATGCATAACTCATTACCCCCCAATTTAACGGATCATCCCTGTCGCGTTGCTGCTGTATGGTGTTTTTAATCACTCGGCGGGCAATATTACTGCGCGTATGGCTCACATCACCAGCCACCACCGCCCCATTCATCAGCGCATCCATAGATTGCGAGTTATCCAGTATAATCAGCACATTAGGCCTGACGTTATTCACCACTGGTAACGGTTCATCGGCAATTTCCAGGCTGGCAGCCATCGCACTGCTACATAGCGCCCCTCCCAGCAACCACCAGTAACGACACTGCAATACAGATTGCAAACATTTTGCTAACGGTGACAAACGTAATTTCAACATAATAGCCATCTCCAGAACAACTAACCAGAACACGGACCTTTGGTCGGTCGAGGATTACAGCCCGGCGGTGGTGGACTGCGGTAAACCGCCTGCGTCGTACTTTGCGAATTGCGTGGCCCATCCACTCTGACGCTAATACGGTAATATACAGACTCTCTAAACGGTGTGGCACACGTGGTAATATGCGGCTCGGCCGCATTACACAAACGCTCTATTACATAGCGGATAACAAACGGCCCATCCTCATACCCCGACAATACCGGCGCCTCAGCCAGTATATCAGGCACCTGATCGCCATCGCTATCTGCAAGCACCACCGGCGAATACATCAATTTATTATCAACCTTTTGCACTTCATTCCAATAGTTTTGAGAGCCCAACATGGATTTATTGTTATGCAACATATATTTGATATGATCTATCGCCTGCTCCGAGCCTATATCCGAAGCCTGCAGCGCCGCCTGCCGGAACGCAAAATTACCGGCAATCAGATTGGAGGTGTCTACCGATCTCACCAGTGCAATACCGGCCAGGGTCATGGAAGCCAGCGCCACCAATGCGATAAATAATGCCGCCCCCTGTTGCGGCTTAAACTTGCTGAATGGACGGTTTGCTTGCGTCATCATGCCATCATCCTTATCACAATTGCTCAGGCGCCCAGATCATATTGCGCAGTGGCACAATGGTCTGATAAATCCGGTAACGGTAGCGCTGCCAATCGGCATCGGCAGCGGCCAGATTAATCGGCGGTGGATTGTCGCTGCTCACGCTATCCTTATCCCCCCAGGCACAAGGTCCCTTACCATACACGTCATCATTAGGAATACAGGCCTCGGTGATAATACCATTGCCGCGCGCATCACTACGCACCACCACCGCCAGCCGAATCGCACGAATACGTTTTAATTTGCTGACATCGTTCTTAAGGTTATCTTGGCTCCAGTCATCGGTGGGATTTACCCATGCCACCACTTCATGACTGGGCACCACCCCCAAGCTTGCCTCTGCTGCCGACAGACCATACTGCGCCTGCAGACTGACCACCCCCGCCGACATCAGCGTGCCATCCATGACCAGCCCTTGATTATTGATCGCAAAGCTTTTAAGCGGTACCGTCTCCGGTATGCCATACACCGGGCGATTCAAGTCATCCGTAGTAAATCCATTGACCCCGGTATCTACCTGCAGTTTGGTCACCACCACTGACGTTCCGGCATCGGTAGTATCGGTTCCCGAAATCACCTTTTCAATCTTAGCCTTAAAACAATCCACATTGGTTTGATATTCACCTTCTTGGTATTTGCCAGCAATCAAAATATGCTGTCCGACAGTAAACCCCAGCGCCACATCGGTAGGACGCGGTATCACCACCTCCTGCTCACTAAAGTTGACCCCATATAATACCGAAGGAATCGCTCCGGCGTTATTATTGGCAACCCCACGCACCATAATCTGATCCGACACATTATCATCACCGCTTTTCAGCAATACCGGTGCATATTCTTCGGGATTCTGGCAATACAACATAAACGGATAGGACAAACCGTTACCGGCATTATGCAGACTGCGCTCAACAATACTCATCGCAATCAGCCCTTCCTCCTGAGCGGTATTGCCCGAGGTCGTAGTCTGTTTTTGCACTTGAAACACTGAGGTCATTTTCATCACCACCAGTACCGACAGCAGGCCAACGGCAATACCCACCATCATTTCGACCAGACCAAAGCCCTGTTGCCGTTTATGTCTGTCAGCAAGCCTGTTAACTAACCACATAGCTACCTCTCTAATTGCCTCTAACCTGGGTTTTTACCTCAAACTGACGGCAAGCCTCGCCCCCATAGTTTTCCTTATCCTGCTGCGGCGAATTCCAACGAATCACCAGCTCCACCACGTCATCACTATCGATATTGATCGTGGGGGCACAATCACCTTCGGCACCCGGCAACACCTTAGCCACCTCGGTTTCCCAAGCCTGAAATTTAGCGCCTCCCGAGCGAAACTCCTCAAACCCGGTAGATACTCGCATCTGAGCCACCAGCTGATTGGCCAGATAGGAGGCATCCGCCCGATATTTGCTTTCCACCGAGTTGGCGATAGAGGCCGCCTGCAATCCCATCAATGCCAGAATCCCCACCGAAAAAATCAAAATCGCCACCATGCCTTCAATCAGCATAGAGCCTTGTTGTTGGGTATGGCCGTTACACATCATCACATCACCCCTAATTACATTTAGTGATTTTGCTGCCCGTAGCATTCGGGTCACACATGGAAATCTGCCCACTTTCCAGCTGAATACGCATATCACGGCTTTGATCGGCTGGCATAATTTTGCTGGATACATCCACATTGATCTGCTTAATATCGGTAGACAAACGTCCTAGGCCATTAAACTTGACCTGACGCTTAGCGCCAGCAGGACTGAGCATCACCTTAACCACCGGACCACCGGGCTCATCATCGTTATCATCCATCACAAAAGCTTTGGTTTCGGCTTGTGGCGTGGTCTGCACCACCTCGTTGGCGGTTTCAGCACCTTTTTTTAGCACCTCAATACGCCAAAACTCACCATCGTCATTTCCTGGATCACGCAAAATAAACAGCACCGCACGATTGCGTTTCACCGCTTCGGCCCGAGCCAGTTGCAGCCCGCTCATCATGGAATCGCTGGCGGTACGGATTTTATTGTTCTGCATCCAGTGATTAAAACTGGGCACCCCGACACTGAGTAAAATTGCGGCCACCACCATGGTCACCAGCAGTTCAACCATGGAAAACCCTTGACTCAAGCGAGGTACTAACATCAGCAACCTCCACCCTGTTTGATAATCCAGCAAGAAGCAGACTCAGCCTTCCAGTCCGAAGCGTGGGTAATTTTGGTAGTCTTGGTATTTTTTTGATTAATGGTATAGCTAAAACCACTCATATTTTTTTTGCCGGTTGCGGTCCAGGTATAACTGTTCTTTGCGGCTTCACAACTGAAATCAAAATATTCACTGGACGCGGTATCATTGGCACAAAATGAATTATCCGTACCGCCCCGGGTTTTATCATAACGGTAGTTGTCCTGGAAAAACTGTTCCATTTTCACACGTTTATCGGCCAGGTTTGAGGTTGCATCGGCAATACGTCCGGAAATCACATAATTGGAATAAGACGGCACCGCAATCATTGAAAGAATACCCACAATAGCGACCACTATCAGTAATTCAATTAAGGTAAACCCGTGTTGTCTGTTCATCTCACTCTCCTTCTGGCGATGAACCAAAGGTAGAGCATGCCATGCCCATTTTCCAGTTCAAGCCGATGGAAGGATCAATTAAATGAACAAGAGGCCTCAGCCCGCCCGGCTTTCATTGCTCATCATTAGCATCACAGTCCAAAGGGCATGCTTACAGTTGATTTTCAACAATAAATTGCTCCATCGCCTGCAACATCAGGGCATGATTCGGGTTATACATCAAACGCTGCAGATAGCCTTTGGCCAGATTCTCGCGCGTGGTTTCCCCCAGATACACCCCCGGTTGATGCTGCCAGCAGGCACGATAGGCCGCCAGCTGCTGAGGGTAGTAATGAATCGCATTAACATAACTCCCCTGCTCACCATAAACCGGGTCATCCGGGGGCAGCATAATGGCGGTATGGGCCGAGCTTAAAATCTTTTTTTCCGTAAACACACTGCCCACCCGCAGTAATTGCTCGGCAGAAAAACCCTGCACCTCCCGCTCTGGGTCGCGCATAAATACCATCAGCCGATTGGCCGTATTCGGTGCCTGGGCCATAAAATTCAAGGCGGCCTGACTTTGGGTAGTGGCATCATCTTCGCTTAAAGCACAAAATATCGGCATCCTTGGATACCCCCGCGTCAACTGCTGCTGCACCTGGCGGATCAACTGATATGCCTGAGTCGCCAGATTTTTGGGGGTAGATTCATATTTAAAATAACTGCTATCCGGGCAAATATTGATCCATTCCGCATCTGGACAGCAGAAACTATACAGTTTATGCAAACTGGCCAGTCTGGCCATGGCACTGATTTTTAATGCCGGAGCAAATAAAAACAACGCCTTGATATCTTCCTCCTGCAGACTCTGACGAACACTTAACAGTCCTCCGGCAGAAAACCCACCCAAACACACCCGGTCGGCCATACCCGCCAGCTGTCTGGTAGCATATGACAGCATATCGATCCAGCGCTGATAACGCACAGCCAACAGATCTCCCGGCTGGGTACCATGACCGGGCAGCAACGGTGCCATCACATAAAACCCCTGCCGACAAAAAAACTCGCCCAGTGCCCGCATAAAATAGGGCGAATCGGTTAAGCCATGGGTCAGCAAAATGCCACGGGCATAACGCTTTTTCCGACCATCTTCACGTGCCGGGAAAAGCTCAAATGGCGCATTACCCACCGCCCGGCACTGCCAGTCACTATGCCCCAGACGCTGATGTGCGCTTGCCAGCATAGCTCGACTTTGCGCCACATAATCCGAAAATAACGGCGACCAACCGCCCAATGCGTGATCATAACCACTGGCGGTATGCCTGGCCTGCAGCACAGGCTGTAAATCCGCTATTGCCAAGTCCGGTTTTTTCATCCCCGATAACCGCCTGTCACTTGATAGCTACCATTATGCACCATACTCAAGCACAATACTTGACGTTGCCTCATCTCGGCGAGATACTTTCGGCCACCAGCCAATCCAGGGAGACTATCGACAATGAACAGCGACACCATTCACCCTGATGACAACCATGACAAAATGCAGCGCATCGGTCATGCCACCGCCAGACTGCATAAACTGCTGAAACAGCAAGGGCATATCGATGGTCTGCAACAGAGTGCCTCTACCATGCCAGATGCCCGAGAGCGCCTGAGCTTTATCGATGACACCATGCATGACGCCTCGGAAAAATCGTTACAGGCGGTCGAAACCGCCATGCCGTTAGCGACGCAGACGCAACACAGCTGCAGCGCGCTGGCCGAACAGCTGGCGAATACCCCGGAGCTGGCACAACATGCTTTAATCGGCGAAACCATTCAACAATTGCAACTGCTGGCGAACAATCAGCAACAGATTCAACAACAATTAACCGCCATTATGGAAGCGCAGGCATTTCGTGATATTGCCGGACAAATGGTAGATAAACTGGTAGATGCCGCGGTAGAAATCGAAAGCATACTGCTGGAACTGCTGCAAGAATATGCACCGGATGATCAACACTCACTGATTCGCAAAGATGGACTGACCTCTGGCCCGGCGATGAAAGGCGATACCAACAGCGTCACCAATCAGGACGATGTCGATGACCTGCTGTCATCATTAGGATTCTAAAGCAAACAGGTTTATCATGGAATTTGGTTTCTTTAGTGTAATCCTGCTGATTATCTGTGGTGCCGTCTTCTATTATTCACGCCGCCATTTTGAACAGCTAATGGATGAACACGATATAGCACCCAGTGCCACACGCAAGCTGCTGGTACTGTCACTGGCCTGTATGAGCGCATTAATTGCCGGCCAGATGCTGGGCTGGCTTGTTGGCTGATTTTCGGTTATAACTTTTCCCGTTTATTGTTCAACTTGCCTTAAGCTATGCTATTTTTCACCCGATATTTACCTGGGCTGTTGATTACCGCCTGGGCTGGCGGCCTGTGGCTGATCGGCTACCTGGCGGTACCACTACTGTTTTATTCACAACCCGATCGTCAACTGGCCGGTCAACTGGCCGCTGAAATGTTCAACCAACTGGCCTGGCTGGGCCTGGCTTGCGCAACGTATCTGCTCAGCGTATTTGCCATCCAGTTAAAACAGCGCATCCGGCATTATGCCCCGGCCTGGATCATACTCGGCATGCTGCTCATTAGTCTGAGCATTCAAGCGGGAGTACAACCGCAAATGGCCGAGCTTAAAGCGCTGGGGCAATCCGCAACGACGGAATTTAAATGGCTGCATGGCACCGCCAGCCTGTTATATCTGCTGCAAAGCCTGCTTGCGATCGCACTGGTGATCACCCATAATCGCGCATTGACTCAACGCAAACCGTACGACCGATGACCCGATATGACATCAAACAACCGCATTGTCCCCATTGCCGACATTACTATATTACCCACGAAGTCACTATGCCTTACGGCTGCCATGCCTTAGGCTTTAAAAGCAAACAACCCCCCTCAAGGGTAGTTCTGCAATCCTCCGGGCAGGCCTGTGAATACTTTCAACGCAAACCTCGGTTAAAACGCTAAAAACGGGGTTGAGCGTAGGTTAGCCTTGCACCGAAAAACACAAACTTATTGTACCAGCTCACGCCACATCACGCGTTTTCCGGAAAAACGTGCCGCCGTTGCAGGAAACTCCACATCTTCATCTAACTCGGGAGTGGGCCGGGTTGAGGTCACCACACTCACCAATGGCACCCCTTGGATATACATCACGTTCAACCCCACAATTGTCGCTTCATATTTGGTTGAAGCCAGCTCAGATTCGGTATCAATCGGCGTACCAGTTTTATAGTCGAAAAAGTTTAACCAACCATAACCACCGGGAGAACAAATGCTGTTTGTGGGTACAATAGAAGCGACCAGCAATACACCCTGCACCAATTCTGGATCAACATTCACTCGCTCACCACTATCCGGCAAGTCAACAAACCAGCCTTGTTGTGTATAGAAATTTACACTATGCCCCGAACCAACGCGGCTGGCCGTTGCATCAGGATTCGGTGACAACGTTTGCTCAACCAGAAAATTTCGAGGGTTCGCAATTGTCGCATCCACATCATCTTTAATCGCATAAATTGATTGTGTCTGGGTAGTCGTCAAATCACTGGTTCCCAAATATTGTCCGGTTACAATAAATACAATCCGCTTACCAGCGATTAAACCCAGCTCGGGGGTGGTCGTAACCGGTTGTGGATTAAGCCCCAACGTATCGGAAAACAATTGGGTGAATTTCATCACACTTCCCGTCCCAATCGCTGCCACCTCAGAACTGTTAATATCAAAACGCCAAACATTCCCTTGCAGATCACCACCGTAGACATAGCTAGCCTCATTGCCTGCCGGGACCGCATTCCAACCAACAATTTTTGCCAGCCCACTCGGTGTTTCGGTAGAACCAGTATTCGTTGAAATTTTACTGATAATGGCTCCAGTTGCTGCATTCAGTACATATAGATAGCCTTTGCCATTCCCCGGACTCACATTGTTATAACCCGAAGTAACCAATACCACCCAGGTTCCATCCTGCTTACGGGTAATAATTGGCTGAGCATAGCTATAGCCCAGGTCCGCATCTTGTACGCTGCCCCCCCCATCGGTTTGAGAAAACTCCCACATAAAGCCAGGATTGTCAGGATCGGTAATATCCAGCGCATAAAAACCACGACCACCACCATTCAAGCCGGCCACCAGAATTGTTTTCCATACTGGCGGCAAGGCAGAATCGGAGCTATCACAATCGCTGATACAAATATCGGAGGTTGTTGGATTACCGTTAACAAAATGTTGGTGCTGAGTCGCATAGCTACTATCAGCCAAACGCCATAAATTTGGCAGAATCATACTAGGAATATATCCCCAACGTTCCACCCCGGTTTCAGCATTAAAAGCATGCATCATGCCATCATTAGTCCCCATATACACCGTGCCAGCTCGTGAGCTTTGCGCCGTCACAAAAGCGCTATATCCCAAATACGGATAACTAAATGTGGGTTTGGCAATAAATGCCGGTTGTGATTCCAATGCATCACCTAACACCGACTCTCTGGCTCGAAATACCTGGCTATCAAACGGGTTACTATCCAGCTGTTCAAAACCCGATTGCCCTCGCAGGTAATTAACCAAGTTATCGCCCGCCGCATTCATCTGCTGAGTTGCCGTCAATGTCGTCCATTGCGTCATGGTTGCAATATGAGAAACATCAAAATAACGTTGTTGAGTCGGTGTCAGGTTGGCATAGGTAAACGCGACCAAACCATTACCGCTACTATTTGCTATTTTGATATTACGGCTATCTCCCGCGTCGCTGACCATACTATTCATAGTACCCGTACACGTTGTGGCCATACGCACCCAACAGTCGCCCGCCTCATCATGTTGACCATCATTACAGGACACCACGTTTGGCGTTACACAATAAGTCGTCGTCGTACTACCCGACTCTTCATACACGATTTCCCCAGGCTCCGAGCACACGCCAGCGGGAACATCTTCAACGCACCATTTTGCATTTTTATTCACCACCCCAGTGTCGGTATTAATACCACGCGCCTCCAGATTCCCGGTCCAGGTTACCGTGGTATAACTGGCCACAAAGGCATCATTATTACCCTGGATAGGATTCAAGGTACTGGTCGCGGCAGCCGCCGCTGCACCGCGCCTGATTGAAATACCAGACAAGGCCCCACTTAGCCCTTCCGCTAATGAACGCGGGTCAGTCGCACTAAAATAAGCCCCGCGACCATTTACCGCGGCATGCCATAAATCATCAATATTTGCCACCGAGTCACTTGAGGGACTCGGCCAGGTACAGACATCACCATCGCTCATCCACTTACAAATTGGCGGGTTCACACTGGAATCGGCAATCGCCTGAGTTTTCACGGAATAAAAATCACCAGTCGTATCACTCAAATAACTGTTGGAATATTGCATCCAGCCATTTGCACCAAGTCCTAAGGTGAAGGTCGTCATATGTTGCTGAGTGTTATTATCACCCCCACTGACAAACACCTCATTTGCACACACATCAACACCTTCCACCCCGCTACAATTACCCAGGGCACTGGTTCGCAAATCATTTTTATAATAATACATCGCCACATCGGCCAGCGTATTGCTGGTTCCGGGGTTACCATCAGGGTCTGGTGCTGTCGAGGTACTGACAGCCACTGCCTCGGTTTCATAGGGTACAGTCACACTATCTTGATCCACACAACTATTTCGATTATTGGAAAAACCGGAGTAATAACTATTACTGCCACTATCCCCCCAATTGGTACACTCCTCCGGCCCGGCCACGCCATCGACCGTGGTAATAGAACAACTACGCTCCTGTTCTACTGCAATTACCCGAACGGTATTATTCCGGCAATTATTGCGATTCCTTCCCCATAACCGGCGTCCCTGGGTAAAATAACGAGTGCGCTCATAGCGCGTGGTCACCGTCGAACCTCCGGTTTGCCCATCATGCATTGGAGGCTCCGCATCGCCATCCTGATTACCGATTGATGAGGAGCCATTTAATTTATAGCCCGCCGAACTATTCCAGTAACCATCGGTTGAGAGAATGGCAAAGTTTTGCTGGCAAGAATATTGAATGGGATCTGCCCCCGATAATTCATTTGCAAAATAACGCCCTGCATCCGATAACGAACGCCGTAACGGTGTACTACCACTGGGATTAATATTATACAATTCTTCATACCAGTCAATGCGATGCTGACCTTCAAAGGTACCCACAGGCAATAATGGATTCGCTGAATTAATTTCCATCAGACCAACCCGGTAATTACTCCCTAGACTACTGAATGCGCGTCCAGCAGATGTTTTCATCATAGCGACCCGATCGCGATAATAACTATACCAGTTGGCAAAGTTAGTCAGCTTAGCCGAGTCAGTGGCAGGATAAATAGAAATAACAAAAGTTTTACTATCAGCAAACTTGGATAACCTGACGCTACTAATAGTGCCATCCAATCCATTAATAGCCACCGTATTACCTACAGCTGTTGCCATATAACCATGTGCGGCACTACAATTACCGACCATCACTTCTTTACAGGCATTAATCGAAGAAGCGACACGCGCTGCAACGGTGTCACTGGACGTATCATCATTTGTCGGTTCAGATAAAATTTCCCGGGTAATTCCCTCATCGTCCTGTAACACGATACTCGTTACCGAGGTATCGCCTGAACCGGTGACATCAATAACGATCGAACTGGCAAACAGATTAATCGTAAATTCTTTACCACTTTCAATGGCAATTGTTTGTAGATCATCGGCAATGCCACGCAAGGTAATCGTACTCCCTGAACGCGTTGCGGTATAACCATGCCCGCCGACAGCCGAGCAATTACCCGTTTGTATGCTGGTACAATCATTAATTTTATCTACTATACGATCTGCAACGGTATTATTACTGCTATCTGCCGCAGCAGTACCTGACATAATCTGCTCGGCTCCCTCCAGCAAAATACCCGTCACGCTGCTGGTATTACCGCCTTGTACTGAAATTGTCGCATAGCTGTTACTGTTACCGCTCACCAACACGACTTTGCTAAAAACAGCCCGCGCAACCGCAGAGCTGGAAGAGGCCTCACATTCACTAACAAACTGATTATTTTCCAGATAATTTTTTTGTACCGGCGTCAGTTGTGACCCGGAATAGGTGTAGTAATAAGCGGTCTGTCGCTCATAATAACTATCCCCTACATAATCATGACTAACCGCCCTGAAATCACTACGTAAATCTACCGAACTGGATGAACCATTAAACCCATTGGATTTTGCGGCACTAAACACCGCATCCGCAAACGAGGTTCCATCCGCATTCACCGGTGGCAAATACTCAATATCCGGATTGTAATATACCTGATTACACTGACTGCTTCGTGCGCCATAATAACCATAACTAATCCCTCTACTGGATGAGCGATCTGGCATATATTCCCAGCCCATACTCCCGGAATCATCCATAATAAACATCAGATTAGGCTTCACCGTTGTAATAGTCGAGTTCACCAGTGGCGCATTCGCCAGATCGGTCTGTGCCGCAAGCAAGGACATACTTGACAGACTCAAAAACAAAGCCATTGCCAAGCGAATACTGGAAGGAAAATACGTTATTGAGGCTTTCATAGCACACTCCTTAATAGACAAATGCCTGAATATAGCTCACGGTATTTCTCGGGCCTTCTGCGCGTGCAGTGATCCGGATCTGCGCACTTTGGCCGGCTGTCGGACACCCCGGTCCAGAACACACTTCCTGAGGCAACAAAATGCTTTGCCCACTGTTACTCTCAGACGTTCCGCTAAACAAGCAATCAGCATATGCAGTCGGTTGGTTAGCTAATCGACACATACGTTGAATAATGTAACGTACCGTATTGCCGCTGGCATCGGTACCCAAAGAAACACTGTTGGTTGCATTCCAGGTTTCATCTGCCAGCAAATTCAGTGCGGGATCAGCATTGGAGTGGTAACCAGGGCGGCTGTTTAAATTCGTACGGTTAAAAGGATGGTTTGGGTTAGTCAGCACATTTATTGTGCTATTGGCCGCTTCCTGTGTTACCAACCAGCTAATCGCCGCCTCCATCCCGGCATCCGCAGAAATCGTCGCCGAACGCTTAAACACCAGATTTCCTGCCACTAGCGTTGAAGTATCCACAGAACGAATTAACGTAACTGCGGCTAACGAAATCGCCAACAAAGTTACCAGCGTAAAGAACAACACTAGACCTTGTTGAGAATAAGCAGAATAGACACGACAGCCGGACATTCTCATAACGTATCCTTAGACAAAATCACATTACGTAATGGAATAATGGTTTCATAAACCTGATAGCGATAACGTGCCCAATCATCATCTGTAGATAAATCAATGACTGGAGCGGGGGAACCCGCTGAACCCGGCCAGGCACACAGCCCATCTGGCGCCGCATCTGTGGTAGAAGAACAAGCCGTCGTGACAGCACTATTTTCTGGTTTATTACTACGCACAACGACCGCAATACGTACGGACTTAATTCGATTACGATTAGCTATCGTGGGTACCGCCCAAGTTGCCCCGCTGGCATCGACCCATTGTGCAACACGATTGGAACTGGCCGTCGCAGAAATACCGTACTGCGCCTGCAGGCTTACCACCCCCGATACAATTGGCACACCGTTACGCTCCAAGTTTCCGTTATTCACCTGATAACTCACGGTCCCCCAGTTGCCCAGACAGGCCAGCTCCGCGCCTGGAGTCGTTGCGGTCATATTGTTCAACTCCACCGTTTCGGTCACTCCGGCCGCCGACATTGAGGTAACCGATGTAAGCGCACAAGTCACCCCGTTAACCACAATTGCATGATCTCCCGTCTGGCAACCAAAGTTATTGCGTAGTGTTACATCATTTGCCGTCGGCGAACCCGTTGCCTCAATGACGGTGGGCACCCCTCCTTGTTGCGAATTACCATAACGAACCAGAATACTGTCACTGCTTCCTCCATTTATGATACTCACCGGATCAATACTGGTAATTCCAGTATCACCATAAGTCAACATAGTACATTCCAAGGGGGAATTAGCACTAGGCATTAACGGATAACCTGCCAACTGTAATTCACGCTCAATCCGATATAAAGCCACCCCCCCATTGATTAAGGTATTGGCATTACTGGAAGTCAACTGTTGTTGATTGCCAAATACCGCATTCACTTGCATGATCACCAATAACGCCATCATACCAATGGCAAGCCCAACCATCAGTTCAACAATGGAAAATCCTGTTTGTGACTCATGACGAACTTGCATGCTTAGCCCCCGACAATATTAGCAACTGCCACATAACTACGTACATCACCACCGGGCTGCTGCCAGTTTACCGTTACAGTAAACTCGCAGCAGCCATTTAATGTGGTAGAACGAGTACCACTGGGTAACAGAAGCGAAACGTCGGTACTATCCTCAACAAAAGTAGCCGCATTATCTGGATCGGCCCAAATCTGACCAATGCGCTGCTGCGCTACATAGCTGGCATCAATACGGAACATGGATTCAGAGGTATTTTTTACCATTGCCGCCTGAAGCCCGACAATAGCCAATACACCCGTAGAAAAAATCAGAATTGAAACCAGCACCTCAATCAGAACGACTCCCTGCTGCTGATCAGCCAATGGATAGCATTTTCTATGCTGCATAACACACCTCCTGACTAACAGGCTCTGGGACTCCCAGCAGCCGAATTTGGATCACACATACGCACATTACCGCCCGCAGAAATAGTAATTCGCAAATCCTTGCTATCTGCGGCATTTAACACCGCCGAGTCAAACATAATCTGTGTAAAGGTATCAGAAGCATCCAAATTGGCCACCACCCCTCCAAGATTATCAAACGTCACTTTCGTCGCATCCGCCGGGGTGATCGTCCGAGTCACATTTTCCCCACCCTCTGCTGATTCGCGAGTTTCAACAACCTCCCCGCCAACCTCTCTCACCATCCATGATGAGCTATCACCTAATTCAAATTCAACACTGGTATTACGGGCCAATGCCTCAGCACGCGCTCGCTGCAAACCCGCCAATACCGACCCGGCAGCATTACGGATTTCCAGATTTTGTAACCAAACCTGAAAACTAGGAACGGTAGCGACAGCCAGTATTCCTGCAATCGCCATAACCACCAACAATTCAATAGCAGAAAAACCATATTGTCTAACAACTGCGACTATTTTCATAATGTACTCCACACGGCCATTCCATAGTAACGCTCAGGCTTATCGTAATTCTATACAGACAAGATCATATGGCTTTAAATTGCTGACCAACGGATCCAGATTCTAAGGGGCTGCCATTGGCCCTATTTTTAGAGATGACAAGTGGTTAGTTTACAAGCACAAACGGCACAAAAAAAGCCGGCAATATACCGGCTTTTTCATTTTTTCCAGAAAAATTAATTATCGTCCACGGGTAACGGCTCCAGCAATGCCGCAATATCGGCCTGATTAAACTTCACCAGACCGCTGGCATCTTCGGACAGCACGCCTTCTGCCAGTGCGGCTTTTTTATCCTGCAAAGCAATAATCTTTTCTTCAATACTACCGGCAACCACCAGTTTATACACAAATACCTTTTTCGTCTGCCCCAGACGGTGCGCCCTATCGGTAGCCTGATTCTCCACCGCCGGATTCCACCAGGGATCGAAATGAATCACCGTATCGGCCATATTCAGATTCAAGCCAACACCACCGGCCTTCAAACTGATCAAGAATACCGGCACCTCACCGTCCTGGAAGCGCTGAACCACCTGCTCGCGGTTTTGCGTATCGCCGGTCAGTTTGACATAGTCCAGCTTCAAACTCTTCAACTCCTCGGCAATCAGATCCAACATACTGGTAAATTGCGAGAATAAGAGAATCTTACGCCCTTCATCCACCAGTTCCGGCAACATATCATGTAAAAAATCCAGCTTGGCCCGCTCTTTAACCTTTTCGGCGGCCTTCAATTTCACTAGTCTAGGATCACAACACACCTGACGCAGTTTCAGCAAGGCATCCAGAATCACAATCTGGCTGCCAGCAAAACCTTTGCTGGCAATTTCCTTGCGCACCTTTTCATCCATGGCAACCCGTACCGTTTCATACAGATCACGCTGTTTACCCTCAAGATCTACCGAACGCACGATAATGGTTTTAGGGGGCAGCTCCGATGCAACATCGTCCTTGCGCCGACGCAGAATAAACGGCTTGACTCGACGTGACAACAGCTCCTGACGCAGCTGATTAGCCTGTTTTTCAATCGGATTACGCCACATACGGGTGAACTGCTTGTTATCACCTAACATACCCGGCATCAGAAAATCAAACTGCGCCCATAGCTCACCCAGATGATTTTCCATAGGGGTACCGGTCAGACATAAACGATGGCGCGCCTGAATCATTCTCACTACCTGTGCCGCATTACTGCGTACATTTTTAACGGTCTGTGCCTCATCCAGAATCAGTAAATGATACTCAAATTCTCTCAATTCGTTTTCATCCCGCCATAGCAACGGATAGGTCGTCAGCACCACATCGGCCTCGGGGATTTGAGCAAAACGCTCGGCCCGGTCACTGCCATGCAACGACAACAGTTTTAACGACGGTGCAAAACGCTGGGCCTCATGCTTCCAGTTAAAAATCAACGAGGTTGGCAACACCACCAGACAGGGTTTATCCAAACGCCCGCTTTGTTTTTCAATCAGAATATGCGCCAGTGTCTGTGCGGTTTTACCCAACCCCATATCATCGGCCAGAATGCCACCGATTTCCTGCTCACGTAAATACTGCAGCCAGGCCACCCCTTCCAACTGATAGGGACGTAACTGAATGCCAAATGCTTCGGGCTGGGTAACCGCGTTAATCCCCTTACTTTGATGCAGCTTCTGCGCCAGACCAACCAACGCCTCCATACCATGAAAGCGCCAGCGCTGCATATCCGCTAACTGACTGATACGCGCCACATCAAAGCGCGAGATACGAATACTCTCTCCGGGTTTTACATCAAACAGCTCAATCAAGGTCTTGGCCAATGGCTTAATACGCTCGGCCGGCACCTTGATTTTCCCCTGACTGGGCAGGGTCAGCTCTATCTGGTCATTATTGCGGATTTTATCTATACGCTTGCTTTCCAGCCAGCGCTCATCTTCCTGAAACAGCGAGTGAAGCATAGGCGCTAGCGGAATGCGATCACCATTCACAATCACCCCCATATTTAAACTGAACCAGCCATCCCCATCTTCGCTGATATCGGCCTCCCAGCCATCGACTTCCAGCAAATGATGACGAAAACGACTGGTATAGCGCACCTCCCACCCCGATTTACGCATCTGACTGACCTGCTCCAGCATAAAATCGGGCCAGACCGCCTTTGATTTCAAGACAAACACCGGCTGTTTACGCCCCTGCAGGGTAAATTCAAACCCCGGGAGCTGTTGCAGTCCCGACTGCAACAAGGTCGCCAGCCAGCGTTTTTCCTTATCCATATCCCGGGCAACTCTGACCGTTTCACCGGTTCCCAGGGTGACAAACTCGCCGGCATAGTTAAAACTGAATTCCGCCTGGGCATAACGGAATTTCAACTGCGCATAATCCAGCTCCTGCAGACCGAATTCATAATCGCCAAAACTACGCATCCAGAAGGGTTCGGAGGTATCAAACACCAACACGGGTACCAGTTCGGCTTCCAGCTTACGCAACACATCCGGATCGGGTTCGGGCAGATCGGGCAGTTGCTGCTTAACCAGCTCCTTGACCGCCGGCACATCAATCTCCCGCAATGGCGGCATATTCAACCACTGTTTGACATGCTCGGCCGAGTGCCCGACATTTAAGTTGCCAATCTCACCATTGGCCACATCCAGATACCAGACCGTATGATCCACCGCCACGACCCGCAACGGCTGATCACTGACCACACGCAAACGCATATGCCCTTTATCATTGGCTCCCCATTGCAATATCCCCTGACGTTCCTCACTGGCTTTCAATAGCACCGGCTGCTCCAGATCTTCGCGATCAAAAAACAGATTGTTGCTATGCTGCAAATTACCCAACAACTCATCGGCGGCGCTGCCTTCCAGCAAAAACACCTCTTTATGATTGCTCAGGGTTCTTAATAAACGTAGATTCGTCAGATCATCGGCTCGGATAAACTTTGCCGGCTTGATCAATGCCTGATCGGTAAACGTCCATTCCTGCAATTCGGAAGTACGCTCGCCTTCGGCATTAAATTTGGCTTTCATCGGCTCAAACGAATAGCAATGCTGATCATACAAATAGCGCAGCACAAAACACAGCCGCTCACTACGGTTGGTTTGACGCTTGGTTGCCGGTTTTTTAGCCTCAACCTCTAACTGCGATTGAAATGCCCTGACCAGTGCACCACCGCCGGATTGACCGCGGGCTTGGGTTTTCTCGGGCTGGACAATGCAGACAGCAGCAGTGCGGCTGCATGCTTACAATTAGAACCCGAGGTACAGCTGCAATTAGGGGTAATCGCAATATCCCCGCCATTCCCTTTTTCAAACTCAACTTCGACCTGGTAAGGGTGTTGCACCGTCCCCTTGACCTGACCCTTAATCACGTATTCGCTGATATCCAGACGCTGAATCGAGTTTAAATAGGCTTTTGCTTTGCGAATATTATTTGCTTCAAACCAATGGGTTACATGTTTTAGTGTATATTCTGCCGTTAAACTCATTACTCACTACCATCTACAAAAAAGAAGTTAACCGTACAACTTACGCCCTCGAATCCTGGCCCGGTGCGCCTTGCGCTGTTCCGCCTCCGTTAACGCCCTGGGCTTTTTGCCCTCAAACGGATTCTTGCTGGACACATACTGGATTCGCAACGGTGTGCCCTTTAGCGAAAACATTTCATTAAAGGTACGCTCCAAATAACGGGTATAGCTGTCCGGCACATTATCCAGTCCCGAACCATGAATGACGATAATCGGAGGATTGCTGCCCCCCTGATGCGCATAACGCATTTTGGGACGGAAGCGGGCACTACGCGGCGGCGCCTGCTTTTCCAGCGCCACTTCCAGCGCCCGGGTCAACTTAGGTGTCGCCAGCTTGGTCATCGCTGCCTTATAGGCCTGATCGACCGAAGACAATACATTGCTCACGCCATCCCCATGTAAGGCCGAAATAAAATGCAGCTTGGCAAAGCCTAAAAAGTGCAGCTTGCGATCCAGCTCACGCTTAATACAATCACGCTGATAACTGTCCAGGCCGTCCCACTTATTGACCGCCAGCACCAGTGCACGCCCACTTTGCAACACAAAATCGGCCAGATGAGCATCCTGATCGGTAATCTGATCACTGCCATCTACCACCAGCACCACCACATTGGCATCTTCAATGGCCTGCATGGTTTTAATCACCGAAAATTTTTCCACCTTTTCATCAATCTTGCCACGCCGACGCACCCCAGCGGTATCGATAATCGTGTATTGCTTACCATGACGCTCAAAATCGATATAAATACTGTCACGCGTAGTGCCCGGCTGGTCAAACGCAATCACCCGCTGTTCCCCCAGCACCGTATTCACCAGTGTGGATTTACCCACATTCGGCCGTCCGACAATCGCCAGCTTGGGCGGTTGTTGACCATCCTCTTCCTCGGCCTCCGGCTGCGGTAATTCTTCCAAGGCCAGCTGAACCATTTCGGTAATATTATCGCCATGTGCCGAAGACACCGGTAACGGCTCGCCCAGGCCCAGCTCATAAAAATCTCCGGTAACACGCGCCCGCTGCATACCCTCGGTTTTATTCACCAGCAGCAAAACCGGCTTGCCGGTTTTACGCAACTGATTGGCAATAATACTGTCTTGCGGGGTACAACCGGCCCGACCATCCACCAAAAACAGCACCACATCGGCCTCATCCACCGCCTGCAGGCTCTGACGCGCCATTTCGTGCATAATGCCATCTTTAATCACCGGCTCCAGACCACCGGTATCCACAATCAGATAGGGCCGATCGCCCACCCTGCCGCGCCCATAATGACGATCCCGGGTTAATCCGGGTATATCGGCAACCAGCGCATCCCGACTGCGCGTCAGACGATTAAATAATGTGGATTTACCCACATTCGGGCGACCAACCAAAACCAACGTAGGTAACATAATGACCTTTACTCTTTTATCTATTAAGGAAGCTGCCTTAATGCAGTCCCAGTGCATGCAGGCTGCCACCACGGGTCAGCACAAGCACATCACTATCCAGTCGCTGCGCCGGCAGGTCTATTTCATTACCCAGACGAATTCTTCCAATCGGCTGACCATCCTCACGGTTAAGCATATGTAAATATCCCTGATAGTCACCGACCACCACATAATCGGCAATCACATAGGGTGCCGTGGTTTCACGATCACGCAACGCCTCACTGCGCCATAGCACACTGCCGGTATTCTTATCCAGTACATGAATCACACCTTCACTATCGGTCACATATAAATATTTACGCAACAACATCATGCCTTTATCGCTGGAAACATCCCGATTCCATAGCAAACGTCCCTGTGCAATATCGTAACAGGCCAACTGCCCCTGAAAAGCGACCGCACAAACTTGTACATCATCCACTACCGGAGGGCTGGTAATATCACTGATACGTTCCAGTTCGGTATTACCTCGCGGCTGTGACACGGTGACTTCCCACTGCACCATACCGTCGGTAATACGTACCGCCGCCAGTTTGCCCGCGGCAAACCCGACATAGGCAATGCCCCGCTGAATCGTCGCACCGGCATGTGAACGCACCACCAGCGCCGGATTACTGCGCTGGTAACTCCAGAGTTTAACACCATCAACCACACTCAAACCGGAAAGCATACCGTCACCGGTGCGCACCAGCACCACACCATCGGACACCTGCGGTGCATTAAGCACCTCACTACTGAGTTGAACCTTCCAGACCGGTGTTCCCTGGCTGCTATAAGCCAGCAATTCACCTTTATCGCTACCGACCAGCACCCGGCCCTCACCAAAGCCGACACCACCGCTGATATTCACCCCGGTTTCCTGCTGCCATAGCGGTTTACCATTGATACGATTCACCGCCGTCAACACACCGTCCCCCGATGCGGCATAAATCGCATCGGACGCAATCGCAGGGGTTAACAGATTAATCCGGGAAGCACCCACCTCAGCACGCCAGCGAGGAATAAACTGATGCTGTCCCAGCGTCTGTGGCAATTCACGCACATCTTCACCCTGCTTGATCCCCAGCCAATCCTGCATGGAGTCCATCGAGCTGCAGCCGGAAATTGCGAATAACATCAGCGGTATCACCGATAACCGCGTTAAGCGCCGACCTAGCCGCGTGTTTTTCATTGGGTTGCTCCCAGATCATCCATCTTCATCTGAATGAAATTACGATACAGGCTGTTAGCATCGACTTTTTCAAAAGCTATTTTATAGGCACTCATAGCTTCTTGAGTTTTCCCCTGAGCGGTTAACACATCCCCTTTAAGATCGGCATACAGCCCATCAAATGATGCGGGATGCTTGGTATTCAATAACACCAGGGCATCCTCATGCTTTTCCTCATCCAGTAAAATCGCCGCCAGACGCAATCGGGCAACATCCTTTAACGAGGCATCGGAAGCGTAATCAATCACCCATTGCAACTGCTGTTTGGTACGCACCAGATCATCATGCTGCTCATTCACCTGCGAAGCAAACAAGGCGGTATACGAGGCATAGGCCGTATTCTGATATTCCGCCATCAGCGTCTTAGCCGCATCATTTACCCGCTGCGGATCCTCGCTTTCCATCTGTTTCAAAAAGCTTTCAAACAAAGTGACGGCTTCCTGTGCGGTCTTGGCCTGATAATACTGCCAGCCACGCCAACCGCCCAACGCCACTAGGAAAATAATCAGCGTAGTCAGAATAAAGGTGCCATTTTCGCTCCACCACCCTTTTACCGCTTCCAGTTGCTCCTGTTCCTGAAAATTCAACGACGACATGCTCTACTCCTGATTAATGATTGTGCAAACAGCGCTAACCAGCTCAGCCACCGCCACTTTATGTTGTGCCCCACCGCGCAGGGGCTTAACCGTCACCTCACCGGCTGCGGCTTCGTCATCACCGATCACCAGAGCTACCGGCGCACGACTGGCATCGGCCTTTTTCATCTGCGATTTAAAGCTGCCGCCGCCACAATGCAGCACCACCCTCAACGCCTCATCACGTAACTGCTCGGCCACACTGGCGGCCATCACCGAGGCTTGATCACCCTGATGTACCATATACACATCGACCAAGGGGGCCGGCTGAATGTTACCGTTCTCCTGCAACAAGGCCAACAGGCGCTCAATACCCATGGCAAAACCCACCGCCGGTGCCGGCTTACCACCAATCTGTTCCACCAGCCCATCAAAACGGCCACCGGCACACACCGTACCTTGAGCGCCCAGCCTGTCGGTCACCCATTCAAATACCGTGCGATTATAATAATCCAGTCCACGCACTAAACGGGTATTGATCTCATACGGAATCTCATGCTGCGTCAATATGCGTTGCACCTGCTCAAAATGCTGTAATGCCTCATCGTCCAGCTCATCCATCAGCTTGGGTGCGTCGGCCACCAGCTGCTGCATGGCCGGATTTTTGCTATCCAGAATCCGCAACGGATTCGCATGTAAGCGACGCTGCGCATCGGCATCCAGCAGTTGCTGATGCTGTTCAAAATAACGGATCAACTTTTCGCGATGGCGCTGACGCGATTCGATATCACCCAGCGTATTTAGCTGCAGCTTGACATCGTTCAGTCCCAGTTTACGCCATAAACGGGCACACATCAGTATATGCTCGGCATCAATATCCGGTCCGGCAAAGCCTAACGCTTCTACCCCGATTTGATGAAACTGACGATAACGCCCCTTCTGAGGACGTTCATGGCGGAACATCTGTCCGCTGTAATACAGACGCTGAGGCGCGTTATACAGCAGATTATGCTGCAATACCGCACGTACACAGGAAGCCGTTCCTTCCGGACGCAGGGTCAACTGATCCCCGTTTAATGCATCCTCAAAGCTATACATTTCCTTTTCAACAATATCGGTCACTTCACCAATAGCACGCTTGAATAACGAGGTGGATTCCAGCAACGGCATACGAATATTACGATAGCCATAACCATGTAACCAGTCACGAATCACCTCTTCAAACCACAGCCATAATTCTGCCTCATCCGGCAGAATATCATTCATTCCCTTAATTGCTTGCAGCTTTACCTTACTCATTGATACAACTCTTCATTGATACGCTCAGTTTGACCGAGCATAGGTTGTTATTACATAGTCATCGACAATGCGGGTGAATTCCTGTGCGATATTATCGCCCCGCAAGGTCAGACGTTTTTCACCATCGATATACACTGGCGCGGCCGGACTTTCACCGCTACCGGGCAGACTGATACCAATATTTGCCATTTTACTTTCACCTGGCCCATTCACCACACAGCCCATTACCGCCACCGTCATTTCCTCAACCCCGGGATAGTGCTCCCGCCATAACGGCATCTGCTCACGCAAATGGGTTTGAATCTGCTTGGCCAGTTCCTGGAAAAAACTGCTGGTGGTACGACCACATCCCGGGCAAGCCACGACCATAGGGGTAAACGAACGCAAGCCCATGGTCTGCAGGATTTCCTGAGCCACCACCACTTCCTGGGTACGACTGCCCCCCGGCTCCGGGGTCAGTGAAATACGAATCGTATCGCCAATTCCCTGTTGCAGTAACACCGATAATGCGGCGGTAGAGGCGACTATCCCCTTGGACCCCATACCGGCCTCGGTCAATCCCAGATGCAGCGCATAATCGCACTGTTGCCGCAGCGACTGATACACCGCGATCAGGTCCTGAACTTCGCTGACCTTACAAGACAAGATGATTTTATCTTTAGTCATACCCAGCTGTTCGGCTTTTTGCGCACTTTGCAATGCCGAAGCAATCAATGCCGCTCGCGTTACCTCGCCCACATCTTTAGGCTGAGGCAGACGTGAATTTTCATCCATCATTTTAACCACCAGACGCTGATCCAGACTGCCCCAGTTCACACCGATACGCACCGGTTTATCATATCTGACGGCCGTTTCAATCATAATACTGAACGGATCATCTTCTTCCCGTTCCCGGCCAACATTCCCCGGATTAATCCGGTATTTAGCCAACGCCTGTGCGCATTCGGGATAATCACTAAGCAATCTATGGCCGTTATAGTGAAAATCCCCCACCAGCGGCACATCACACCCCATCGCATCCAAACGCTCACGTATAGTCGCAACCTGAGCCGCGGCTTCGGGCGTATTCACCGTAATTCTGACCAGTTCCGAACCCGCCTTCGCCAGCTCATACACCTGTTGCGTAGTGGCGGCGGCATCTGCGGTATCGGTATTGGTCATAGACTGCACCACCACCGGTGCGCCACCGCCTATCAATACATTACCGATGTTTACACGCTGTGACGGCATGCGTTTAATTATTGTACTCATTGTTAATTAATCCAGGGTTAAACGCGCCACTTCACTGCCAGGACGCGTTGTCAGTTCAACCAGCTCCGTACCATCATATACCGTGACGTTACGGGCATTACCTACTATCAACGACAAGGGCCTGTCACCATCAACCTTCAGCCGGCTTCCCGCCTGATTAATTTTGGAAACCAGCACCTTGCCATGCTTATCCCTTATCTCCACCCAGGCATCATCGGAAAACTTCAGCTGTAGCGGCACATTATCGTTTGCCGGCGACAATGCCTGTCGCGGCTCCTCAACCACCGCTACCCCAGCAGACCTTGCCTGCGGGTCAGCAACGGCTGATTTTTCTTCATTGACGGCCAGCGGTAATGGCGGAGCTACCCGCACCGGCACCGCCGAGCGTTCAATCACCGGCACCTCAACCACTGCGGGTGCCGGTTCAGTCTTTACCGGCTCGGTCACCACCGGGACCGACAATATGGTGCTGCTACTTCCATCGGAATTAACGTCAATGGGTAACACAATCGGAATATCTTCCACCCCCCCCCCATTCATCGTATGCTGCATGGAATTCATCAAATGCCAGGCCAGATAAGCCAGACCCGCAATCACAATCACAATGGCCCCAATCAGCCAGAAACGGCTGCCCGGCTTATAGGCAAAATGCCGGTCCTGTAACGGCTCATCAATCGGCTCAAATGACTGGCGAATAGGTATGGCCTGCGCCTGCGGCATAACGTTCAACAACGTTGCCGGGTCAATCTGAACCACCCGTGCATAATTACGCACAAAACCGCGCATATATGCCGTCTGGCTGTTAAATTCCCGCTGATATTCACCCGCTTCCAAGGCCTCTATCTGCTTAGGTGCAAATTTGGTAACCGTTGCAATATCGGCCACGGTCAGACCACATTTTTCCCGTGCCTGACGCAATTTCCTGCCAATTGCCGCCGCCTCTTCAACGCTGATTTTCTGCTCTGCCTGATTTTCCGAATGCTCGCCCATTATTCCCCACGTAAATACATTTTGGTTTGTTCAGCACCCGGAAACAGGTTTTTTAATTTCATACCATAACTGGCGACACGATTTCTGTCGTCGGTTTTTCTTGCAATCTGAATTCCCAGCCACAAATGCTCCGCCAGCAGGTTTTTATTGCCTTTGGAAAACTGGTCAAAATAGTCGCGGGCGGCATAATACCGGCCCTTGGCAAAATTTATTTGGGCAAGTTCCCAGGCTGCCGGCTGCATTGCGGGATTGACCTGCAACGCACGCATCAAGAACTCTTCGGCATTCTGTTGCTTGCCTGCCTTAAGCGAGCATATACCGGCATTCAGATAAGCACTATCCGGTCTACTGTACAAAGGATTTTTCAATGCTTCCATAAAGTGCGGAATCGCTTGTTCCGCACGCTCACGCTGGCATAAAAACCAGCCATAATTATTCTGTGTTTCCGAATCACGAGGATTCAAACGCAGAGCATACTGGAAGTTCTCCTCAGCCACCCTGTCGTCTTTCAAGGCCATATAAATCAGCCCTCGCATTCCATAGGCCGGCGCATAACGCGCATCGGCACGTAACGCCTTATCAATTTCCCCCAGCGCAATACCCAATTGCGAGCGCTGGTAATACATCGCTGCTAACTCAGTATGCAGTTTAGCACTTTCATTAACCTGCTCTACAGGACGGTTGCCTTCCACATACTCGGCCGTGGAAATATTCCCTCCCGGCTGGTTGGCACAACCGCTAAGCAACACCACGATTGCTGTCATCAATGCAAAACGCTTCATGTTTTTACCTGTTAATCCTTAATCAGGGTTATTTTTTCCAGACGCTGGGCGGTACGTTTGGTTTTATCTTTTACCTGCCCGGCCAACTGACCACAGGCCGCATCAATATCATCACCCCGCGTTTTACGTACCGTTGTCACAATATCCGCCTGCATCAACACATCGCGAAAACGCTGAATCGCCAGATTGGAAGAACGCAGATACGGTGAAGCCGGAAACGGATTAAACGGAATCAGATTAAACTTACACGGTACATCACGCACCAGCGCCACCAGTTCTTTGGCATGCGCCACACTATCATTCACCCCGTCCAGCATCACATATTCAAAGGTAATAAAATCTCTGGGCGCTTTTTCCAAATAGCGCTGACAAGCCGCCAGCAGCTGCTTTAAGGGATATTTCTGATTAACCGGCACCAGCTCATCACGCAGACGGTCATTCGAGGCATGCAACGATACTGCTAAAGCCACCGGGCACTCTTCGCGCAGTCTATCCATGGCAGGGATCACCCCCGAGGTCGACAGCGTCACCCGGCGCCGTGACAATCCATACGCCCTATCATCCAGCATTAAACGCAAGGCGCTGACGGTATTTTCAAAATTTAGCAGGGGTTCGCCCATCCCCATCATTACCACATTGGTAATCTGCCAGTTGCCATCGGCATTTTTACCCAATCGCTGGTTTGCCCACCACAACTGACCAATAATTTCAGCCACACTCAGATTTCGATTAAACCCCTGTTTACCGGTAGAGCAAAACGAACAGTCCAGCGCACATCCGGCCTGAGTGGAAATACACAGGGTTCCTCGGGAGGTTTCGGGAATAAATACCGCTTCTACCGCATTCCCAGTCCCGACATTCAGCAACCATTTACGCGTACCATCTTCAGACTGTTTTTCTTGAATTGAAGCTGGTACGCCAATACTTGCGCTATGCTGCAATTTTTCCCGTAGCACCTTGGAAATATCGGTCATCACGGAAAAATCCGCGGCACCTTCCTGATAAATCCAGCGCATCAGCTGCTTGGCACGAAACGGTTTCTCACCCATAGCAGCGAAAAACTCGGTTAATGCCGTCGCATCATAATCCAGTAAATTTTGCAGCATCATAGTCAAATTAACGCGAGTATACGTTCAGAGCAGGGAAGAAATAAGCGATTTCAACCGCTGCCGTTTCAGGTGCATCAGAACCATGAACCGCATTGGCATCAATACTGTCGGCAAAATCGGCACGGATAGTACCTGCTGCGGCTTCCTTAGGATTGGTTGCCCCCATCAATTCACGGTTTTTCAGGATAGCGCCTTCACCTTCCAGCGCCTGAATCATGACTGGACCCGACGTCATAAACGCCACCAGATCGTTAAAAAAGGGACGCTCTTTGTGTACTGCGTAAAAGCCTTCTGCTTCTGCACGTGACAGATGCGCCATACGGGCCGCAACAATTTTCAAACCGGCGTTTTCAAAACGACTATAAATCTGACCAATCACGTTTTTTGCAACTGCGTCAGGTTTAATAATCGACAAGGTACGCTCTACAGCCATGCTTTTCTCCAAAAAAGTTAATATTTTACGATATATGTTCGAAATTTCGAACTCATAATTCTATCAGGCTTTAAGCTGTCTTTTGTAGTGACTTGCATGCAAAAAAAAGCAGGCAAAAACTTGCATATTTTATTTTTATCTGATATTAAGGCGAACTTTGTTGTGTTTACCGTTGGAGAATAACCATGCCAATTCAGTCATACGTCCCCCCCACTCCTTACACCCCGGCCGACGGGGAGGAGTATATGAGCCCGGAACAACTGGAACATTTCCGCACTATCCTGCAGAAAGTTAAAACCACGTTAAGCAAGGATATCGATCGCACGGTACACACCATGCAGGATGAAGCCACCGCTTTTGCCGACCCCAACGACCGCGCCACACAGGAGTCCGACGTCAGTCTGGAACTGCGTAACCGTGACCGCGAGCGTAAACTGATCAAAAAAATCGACGACATGCTGCGTCGCATAGAATCCGGGGATTATGGCTACTGTGACAAATGCGGCATCGAAATCGGCTTACGACGCCTGGAGGCCCGACCAACGGCAACACTTTGCATAGACTGCAAAACGCTGGACGAAATTCGTGAAAAGCAGATGGCAAAATAATTGCTGACACAATAAGTGCCTGGCCGAGCGATCAACCAGGCAGCCAAAAGGCTTTGCCGCAGCAAAGCCTTTTTTATGGCAGCGGGCTTACCAGCTCAACACCAGATAGCGCGACATACCACGCTCACTAATCAACAGCAACACCCGCTTACTGGCCCGACTTTGCTGCAATGCCTGCGCAAACTGCTCTACCGATGCCACCGGCTGGCGATTGACCTGAGAAATTACCGCACCGGCATGAATTCCTGCCATAGAAGCCACCGTTCCCGGCTGCACCTGGGTAACCACCACCCCTTGATCAACCCCATACTGCTCGGCCTGATCGGCAGTCAACCCTCGAACCGACAGCCCGATTTCATCCACCGTTCGATTTTCCACCTCGGCAAGCGGCTGCCCCTTGGATAAATCACCTATCTTGATCTGCATGTTTTTATGCTTACCGTCACGAACCACCGTCAATTCGGCACGGCTACCCGGCGATGTCAGCGCCACGCGGTTACGAAAATCCGCCACCTCGGTCACTTTCTTGCCTTGATAAGCCACAATCAGATCACCCACCTTCAGGCCCGCCTGCTGCGCCGGCGAATCTGCGGACACCTGCGCCACCAGAATCCCCTTCTCCTTACCCAATTCCAGCGACTGCGCCAACTCCGAGGTCAACGCCTGAATCACCACCCCCAGGTAGCCACGCGACACTTCCCCATTATCAATCAATTGAGCGGCAATATTCTTTGCCAGATCGATAGGAATCGCAAAGCCTACCCCCATATAGCCACCGCTGCGGGAAAAGATGGCGGTATTAATCCCTATCACCTCGCCGTCCAGATTCACCAGTGGGCCACCCGAATTACCCGGATTAATCGCCGCATCGGTCTGAATAAAGTCTTCATAATCATTAATCCCCAGGCCGCTACGCCCCTTGGCGCTGACCACACCCACCGTCAGGGTATGATTTAATCCGAACGGATTACCTACCGCCACCACCCATTCGCCGACATCAAGGCGCGTTGAATCCCCCAAGGCTAACGCGGGATGCGCCACATTATTCAACTCCAGAATCGCAATATCGGATTTAGGGTCGGAACCGGTCACTCTGGCCTCATATTCCTCGCCATCTTGAAACGTTACCTTAATCTTATCAGCCCCATCAACCACATGATTATTTGTCAGAATATAACTTTTACCGGCCGCATGCTTAAACACAAAACCGGACCCCTGACCGGTAACCTTACGCTTTGGCAACGACTGTCGGGGATGCCCGGGAAATCCCTGGAACTGCTGACCAAAAAAGCGACGAAACAATTCATCGCCAAACGGGGAAGCCATATTACCCAGTGCCATGCCCTGGTGCTCACTCTCCACCTGCACAAAAACCACCGCAGGAGACACTTCGCGCGCCACCGCCGCAAACGCCTTACTGGTCTGGCGCAGACTCTCAATCGCCCCCTGCTCCACCGAATACGCCGGCGCCCCAATTAACGAAGCCAGCAACAAACAAGGAACCATCCATTTCACTTTTTTGCGTTTCATCTTCATCAACTCTTCCTTTACTTGTGTTTAATGCCTGCACATAGACAGACGCTAATCATGAAAATTCCCAGGCAACACAGCCCGCAAGCACGCACTCACACCTGACCAGAAAATATTAACGGCCAGGCCCAGGATGTATAGCAACATCGCCTAACGCACACATAGCTAGTCATAAGGTCGGGCAAAAAAAATTCAAGCCCCCTATCGGCAAGGCACACCAGATCAAGCACAGACATAACCGAGCGTATTTACCACAATCACAAATTCGGTTAGGGTTATCGGCTTGTATTACGCTTAAAGCATAACCATGACGCAGACAAACATTGCCATTATTGGAGGCAGCGGCCTCTATCAGATTGAACAGCTAAAAAACATCCAGCATCACCAGATAGCCACACCATTTGGCCCCACCTCGGATCAGATACTTAGCGGCACCCTGGACGATATTCCCGTCGCGTTTCTAGCCCGCCATGGCAGAAAACACAGCCTGCTCCCCAGTGAAGTTCCCTACCGCGCCAATATCTACGCCTTAAAAACACTGGGCGTCAAGTATCTGCTGTCGTTTTCCGCGGTAGGCTCGCTGCAACCGCAGTTTGCCCCCCTGGATATGGTCATTGCCGATCAATATATCGATATGACCCGCAAACGTGACAGCACATTCTTTGGTCACGGCATGATTGCCCATTGCTCCATGGCCGAACCGGTATGCCCGGCTCTGGCCGAGGTTTTAGCACGGGCGGTTCACTCTTCAGACGCGAGCATAACGCTACATACACAAGGCACCTATATCTGCATAGAAGGCCCGCAATTTTCCACACTGGCCGAATCTAACTGGTATCGCAGCATGGGCGGAGACATTATCGGCATGACCAATATGCCGGAAGCCAAACTGGCCCAAGAAGCCCAGATCGCCTATGCCTCACTGGGTATGGTTACCGACTATGATTGCTGGCATCCAAAAGAAGCCGCGGTTACCGCCGACAGCGCCATTGCCAACCTGATGAAAAATGCCGAACGGGCACAACAGATTGCGCTTAATGCCATCAGACTGCTCGCCGAACAAGCCCCCGCAGCCAAGGCTCATAGCGCACTGCAACAGTCACTGGTCACCCCGATTGATCAATTGACTCCCCAACAACAACAAGTTCTATCAACCTTAATGCGCTAAGCCACCACCATCATGCTGAAATTTCTACGGGAAGTGATTAATGAAGACACCACCCATAAGGGGCGCATATTTGACATTATCGTACAGATATTAATCATAATTTCCTTAATCACCTTTTCGATAGAAACGCTTCCCGATCTATCGGCCCATACCTATGAGACATTGCGCACGATAGAAGTTGGCATTGTTGCCTTTTTCACACTGGAATATGTACTGCGCGTTCTCGTCGCCGAAAAAAAATCCCGCTATATCTTCAGCTTCTACGGCATCATTGATCTGCTGGCGATACTGCCATTTTACCTGTCCGGTCTGATGAACCTGCAGGCACTGCGTTTTTTACGTCTGCTACGCCTGCTTAAGTTCACCCGCTATAACTCGGCCATTGTCAGGGTCGGCAAGGCTATCTGGCTATCCAAGGAAGAGCTGATTCTATTTGGTGTATTTACCCTCATGCTGCTGTATCTGGCGGCATTGGGCATCTATCATTTTGAACACGAGGCACAGCCGGAAAAGTTCCGTTCTATCTTTGACTGCCTGTGGTGGGCGGTCGCCACACTCACCACCGTAGGCTATGGTGATATTTACCCCATCACCTTAGGTGGACGCCTATTTACTTTTGTGATATTAATGGTGGGATTAGGTGTAGTAGCCGTTCCTACCGGGATCGTTGCTTCGGCCTTATCTTCAGTACGTAAAAAAGAAAGCGAAGCCGTTGAAAACACGGAAGATTCGCCTGTACGGCAAGATCGTGAGTAGCTATACCGAGCCAGGCCTTGCCTGCTCAGGGGGAATAAATAGTCACCATCTGGCCCTTAGACAATACCGTAACGTACTGTACTGAGCTAAACACTATTTATATAACCTGAACAGGAGATACTTTTATGAGTTTTAAATGCAAAACGCTTGCGACAATCATCGGCTGTGCGGCCCTGACCATGGGGGGACAGGCCGTTGCAGAAACCAGCAGCGTACCATTTAACGATATTACCAATGCGGCAACCCCGGACACCACCAATCTTCCATCGACCGCCACAGACAATATCGGCAATATACAATCAGGCATCATGCAAAACATCATGCCACAGATTGCCAGCCAGATTGCCCCCAGCATGCAGCAACAGATCATGGGACAAATGCTGCCCACCATCTCACAAAATATGCGCGCCAGAATTCAGCCCGCAATGATGCAAACCATGATCCCGCAAATGCGCACCAAAATGATGGCTCAGATTATGCCTCAGGTTCAAAAAACCATCATGCCACAAATGGCTGCCACCATGCAGCAAACCATGATGGCCAAGATCATGCCTGAAATGCAGAAAATCATTATGCCGCAAATGATGGGCCTGATTATGCCTAAAGTACAAGCAGCCATCATGCCGCAAATCATGGAGCAGGTCGCGGGCAATATTCAGGGCAGCATTATGGGTCAGATTTCATCCAGTATCCAAAGCGGCATCACCGGTCAGATTACCGGTGGCCTAAACCTTCAGGAAACCATAAGCAATACCGTCCAAGAGGGAATCACAAGCCAATTGAATGGCAACCTGAGTCAACAGGTTCAGGATTCGGTATCCGGCCAATTGCAAGGCAGCCTGGCCAACCAGATCCAGGAAACGGTACTCAGCCAGGTAACACCCGACAACATCCAGACACAGATCCAGGGTGATATCATGGGCCAAATTCAAAGCACCATTGCCCCTCAGATTCAAAGCGCTGTCTTAGGCAGCATAGGCGGCAGCAACTAAACGCTGCTCGCGCACACTGCATCACCCTTCTTGCGGTGATGCAGCATTCTCCAACTCATCAAACAACTCTCCCGCCACTAATAACGCATTCACCGCAGCAGGAAATCCGGCATACACTGCCATCTGCATAATCACCTCTATCACCTGTTGCTGCGTCAGACCGACATTCAATGCGCCCTGAATATGCGCTCTTAGCTCCACCGGTGAATTCCCCTGAGTCACCAGCGAGGCAATCGTCGCAATCTGACGCTGTTGCGGATCCAGGCCCTGTCGACTATAAATATCGGCATAAGGAAACTCCACAATCATACGTGCAAAATCCGGAGCAATACGCTGCAACTGCTGCATCACCCCCTTACCCACATGCCCATGAATCCGCCCCATGGCCTGCTGGCCTTGCTCAAATTTATTCATACCCCCACTTTCTTTAATCTCAGTTTAACGATCAACCACTATAAACAGCCGATTATCCCAAAACCCACGTTTACAACAATGAAATCGATAATTTATCGAGTAATATATCCGCACTTGGAATCAACCTGTGAAGCCCTATGCATCCTAAAACCCTGCTGATTGTTGATGATACCCGGCTATCACGCACCATGATCCGCAGATTGATTGAAAACCAGCACCCAGACTGGCAGTTTATCGAGGCCCACGATGGCGAACAGGCTATCGCCCAGGCTCATACCCACCTGCCCGATTTTTGCACCATGGACATCAACATGCCCGGTATACCCGGCACCGTGGCCGCCCGACAAATTCAACAACAGCATCCAGAAATACGCATTGTTATTTTTTCGGCCGATATTCAGCAAGGACAACGTCAGCGCGCCAAAGAAATAGGCATAGAATTTGTCGCCAAGCCCGTCAATGAAACCTCGATTCAACTGGCGCTGCAACACCTTCTGGCCAGATAAGCTTGCCTGCCGGCATGGCTGACCTATAATAGTCGGCTTTTAATCTGCAGCAAAGCTTACTCATGTTGTTTCAGTGCCCTCATTCACGTCCACGCTACACCTGCCTGCAAGGCTCCTCCGATGCACTGGCCCTGGCCCAGTTCGCCGACAGCAGCAAACAGCCGTTGATCATCATCACCGCCGATGCGCTGGAAGCCCAACGCTTAACCGACGAAATTCCGTTCTTCAACCCAGGATTACGAGTGCATCTGCTGCCAGACTGGGAAACCCTGCCCTATGATCAGTTCTCCCCCCATCAAGACCTGATCTCCGAGCGTCTATCGACCTTGCATCATATTTTTTCTAATAATTGTGATGTGGTGATTGCTCCGGTCAGCACCGCACTGTATCCACTGCCACCGGTAGAATATCTGGCCGCCTATACCTTTTTTCTGAAAAAAGGCGAAAATATTAACCTCAAACAGTTCCGTCAGCAGCTGACCCTGGCCGGGTACGATCATGTGCAACAGGTATTATCTCCCGGGGAATATTGTATCCGTGGTGGCATTATTGATTTATTTGCCATGGGCAGCGTGTTGCCCTATCGCCTGGATCTGTTTGATGACGAAATAGAAAGCATCGCCACCTTTGATGTAGACAGCCAGCGTACCCTGTATCCGGTACAGGAAATCCGCCTGCTACCGGCCCGTGAATTCCCACTGGATGATGACGGCCAAAGCCGTTTTCGACAAAACTACCGGGAACGTTTTGAGGGTGACCCCTCCCGCTCCAGCATTTACAAAAGCGTCAGCAAAGGCCTGGCACCGGCGGGGATTGAATATTATCTGCCGCTGTTTTTTGAGCAAACCGCCAGCCTGTTCGATTATCTGCCACAACAAGCCAGTTTGTGTCTGCACCATAATGTGCAACAGGCCATAGACGATTTTTTACGTGATACCGAATCACGGCATCATATTATGCGTACCGACCCGTTACGCCCGATACTGACACCCGATGAGCTGTTTCTCAATAGCGAGCAGTTCTTTAACCACGTCAAACCCTTTTCCCGGCTGGATATCGTCACGCAAGACAGCGGCAATACCAGCGACTGCAACACCGCCGCCCTGCCGAATATCGCGGTCAACCGGCGGGCAGACAATCCGGTACAGGCGCTTAGCCGGTTTATTGAGCAATTTGACGGACGCGTATTATTACTGGCCGATTCGCTGGGACGGCGCGAAGTGATTGCCGATTATTTAGGCAATCATCAACTCACACCGCAGCAGGCCGAAAGCTTTCACCAGTTTTGTCAACACACCCAGCCCTTTATGCTGGCGGTGGGCAGCCTCAGTCATGGCTTTATCCTACCGCAACAACGGCTGGCGATTATTACCGAAGCGGAGCTATACGCCATACAGCAACGCAACCGCAGCAGCCGCAGCAAAAAACCCAGCAACATCGAGGGCATGCTGCGCGACTTATCGGAACTCAAACCCGGCGATGCGGTAGTGCATGAACAACACGGTATTGCCCGCTATCAAGGCCTGATCACCATGGATCTGGGGGAAGGCGCCGAAGAATTCCTGTTACTGGAATATGCTGGCGAAGATAAATTATATGTCCCGGTTTCCCAACTGCAGGTGATCAGTCGCTATAGCGGTGGTGGCAGCGAACAGGCCAGCCTGCACAAACTGGGCTCCGGCCATTGGGAAAAAGCCCGTAAAAAAGCCATGCAGCAGGCACGCGATACCGCCGCCGAACTGTTAAACCTGTATGCGCAACGTGCCACCCGCAAAGGACATCCATTTAGCCTTAACCCGCACGACTATGATGCCTTTGCCGAAGGCTTTGGTTTTGAAGAAACCGTCGATCAGGCCAATGCCATCACCGCGGTGCTGCACGATCTACAACAACCTCAGCCCATGGATAGACTGATCTGTGGTGATGTTGGCTTTGGCAAAACCGAGGTTGCCCTGCGCGCCGCGTTTGTTGCCGCCATGGACGGCAAGCAGGTCGCGGTACTGGTACCAACCACGCTGCTTACCGAGCAGCACTATCAGAATTTTTCCGAGCGCTTTGCCGATTTCCCGGTAAAAATCGGCGAACTGTCCCGTTTTCGTTCCAGCAAAGAACAAAAACAGACCTTGCAGGAAATCAGCAACGGACAACTGGATATTGTGATCGGCACCCATAAACTTATCCAAAAAGATATTCAATTTGCCAATCTGGGACTGCTGATTATCGACGAGGAACATCGCTTTGGCGTACAACAGAAAGAACGCTTAAAAGCATTACGTGCCGAAGTCGATATTCTGACCCTGACCGCCACCCCGATTCCGCGCACCCTGGCCATGTCACTGGAAGGGCTGCGCGACTTTTCGGTAATCACCACCGCCCCACAACGCCGCTTATCGATTAAAACCTTTGTCTCACAAAGCAACAATGGCGTGATTCGCGAAGCGGTGCTGCGCGAACTGAAACGCGGCGGCCAGGTGTACTTTCTGCACAACGAGGTAGATACCATTAACAACAAGGCCGAGGCACTCACCAAACTGCTGCCGGAAGCCCGCATTCAGGTGGCCCACGGCCAGATGGGCGAACGCGAGCTGGAACGGGTCATGCGTGAATTTTACCAGCAGCGCTTTAATCTGCTGGTGTGCAGCACCATTATCGAAACCGGTATCGATGTACCTACCGCCAACACCATTACGTCATGAACCGCGCCGGACGTTTTCAAGGTCTGGCGCAGCTGCACCAGTTGCGGGGGCCGGGTCGGACGCTCATCATCACTGCCTACGCCTATTTGTCGGTCGATGCCCAAAGTCTGACCTCGCATGCCATCAAACGGCTGGAAGCCCTGGAATCGATGGAGGAACTTGGCAGCGGTTTTTACTCTGGCCATCCACGATCTGGAAATTCGAGGTGCCGGCGAGGTATTGGGGGAATCACAAAGCGGCAATATGAAAGAGGTCGGCTTTGCGTTATATAACGATATGCTCAACGGCGCGATCACCTCGCTGCGTATCGGTAAAGAACCGGATATGAACAACCCGCTGGGGGTGACCACCGAAATCAATCTGCACAGCCCCGCCTTATTACCCGAAGACTACTGTGGTGATATTCACCAGCGGCTGATTATTTACAAGCGCTTGGCTAACTGCGACAGTGCCAGTGCAATCGATGATATGCATCAGGAATTGATCGACCGTTTCGGGCTGCTGCCGGAAGCGACACACACCCTGCTCGACAGCCACCGCATTCGCATTAGCGCGCGTCCACTGGGTATCAGCAAATTAGATGCCTCAAATGAAGCCATCCAGCTGCACTTTATCGAAAACCCACCGATTGACCCAATGAAGGTATTGCAACTGATTCAAAGCAAACCACACTATAAACTTATAGGTCAGGACAAACTGCGGGTGGAACTTAACATGGAGCAAATGGCCCAACGTATCGCCGCCATCAAATCCCTGCTCAAGGAATTAAGCTGATGCTGAAACGTCTGCCCGGTTACCTGCTGTGTCTGTTGCTATCGCCCTCACTACAGGCACAGCAGCTGGAGGTCATAGAGCTGCGACATCGTCAGGCCGAGCAGCTGTTGCCGGTAATTTTGCCATTGCTGCAAGCAAACGAAGCCGCCAGCAGCATAGACAACCGGCTGGTTATCCGCAGCTCGGCGGCCAGCCTGAAGCAAATCCGACAATTGATACAGCGACTGGACACCCCGCCCGCACAGCTACGCATTACCGTACTGCACAATCTTGACCAAAAAACCTCACAACAGCTGCTGAATGGTCAAATTCAACTGTCCACCGCAGGCAGCCGGGCCGAAGTAAATATCATCAGCACCCGCCATACCCGGCTACGCCACAATCAACAGCAATTGCTGGTCATGGAGGGTCAGCAGGCACAAATCCGCCACAGCCAGCAGCAACCGGTCAGCCGAACACAGGTAACACACACTCCCTATGGCAGCCATAGCGTCACACAAACCCAGCTGCAGTCGGCCGACAATGGCTTTTATATCCGCCCTCGGCTACAAGGCCATCGGGTCAATATTGAAATCAGCACCCGCAATGACTATTTTCCCGAGCAGGCCTCGGCACGCATGGAACAACAACATAGCCACAGCCTAATCCAGGGAGAGTTAGATCAATGGCTGCAGTTAAGCGGTGGCCAGCAACATAGCGAATACACCCACAACGGTCTGCTTGGCAACGGCAGCCAGCAACAATCACAGCAGCAACAGACCTTGATCGGGAGAGCGGGTGCATTAACCCCGCGCCGCTGCGCCATCTCGACACCTAACTGCAACTGCATCTGCGGCGACAACAAGCGTTTTGCCTGCGGTAACAGCTCGGCATTTTCCAGGGCCATGCGCACGATAAGCCTGGATAAAACGCGATATTAACGCGTAGTCCCCAATCCTCTCCTTGTACCCAGTGCTCCAGCTGCGGCTGCAATTGCCGCCCAGTCGGCCAGCATTTGTGCATGCTGCAGCAACAAGCTATCCAACGGATTGATGCGAACCGGGCATCCGACGAGCATTGTCTAAGCCGCAGAAACAGATTCAACTCTTCATCCTGGTGATGATATAGCCCGGAAGTTGGGAGAAATAACGTAACACCGCAGCCGCCGCATCACGCACCGCCTTATCGACACCATGCTCAGGCAAATAGTGCTGCAGTTTTTCCAGGGT
>CALNXP010000027.1:0-183891 GCA_942490555.1 uncultured beta proteobacterium
TGATTGCCTGATAATAGCGAATCGCCGTTTCAATATTTTGTGTTACCACCATGCCTTTGGCTTTTCCCTTGAGCTTCTTGGTATTCACTACCTGGGGAATAAAATGGTCCAGCATGATTTCCGCTTTGGTATTGATGGTTTGCTGACTGCGCTCAACATAGGTACGCAGTTTTTTCTGCGCTTTTTTGGTATCAAACTCAGGATTATCCGCAATCGATTTTTCAATCTCGTAATAGCTTTTATACGTCGTATAGTTGGCTAATACATCCAGAATGAAGCCTTCTTCTATCGCTTGTTTCATCGAATACAAATGAAACGGCGCAAATGAACCATCACTTTGTTCAATACCAAATTTTTCTAAGGTGATGGCTTTAGGTGTTGCAGTAAAAGCAAGATAGGACGCATTGCCACGCATCTTGCGTGATTGCATGGCTTGTAAAATTTTATCTTGCGCATCCTCAGCCTCATCGGCGCTAGACTTACCCATGGCCCGATTCATATTGTCATGCGCCGAACCAGACTGGGAGCTATGCGCTTCATCAATAATCACCGCAAAGCGCTTATCACTTAAGTCAGCAATACCGTCAATAATGAAGGGGAATTTCTGAATCGTAGTAATAATGATCTTCTTACCGCTTTCCAAAGCTTGTTTTAATTCTGATGACTTATGTGCGGGTGCAATGATATTTTTAACTTCGGAAAATTCTTTAATATTGTCCCTAAGCTGTTTATCTAATAAACGCCTATCCGTCACCACAATCACCGAATCAAATAAGGGCTGATCAAGTGCTTTAGCCCCAGCGACATCAGCCGTCGCCGGATAAGCCTCAATTAACTGATATGCCGCCCAGGTAATCGAATTTGACTTACCCGACCCCGCAGAATGTTGAATGAGATACGTCTGGCCCACACCATGTTCCGCCACATGATTCACCATCTTTCGCACCACATCCAACTGATGGTAGCGCGGGAAAAACAAGGTACGTTTGCTTAACGGATCTTTGCTATTGCCATCTAATCGAACAAAGTGCTGAATAATATTGGCGAGGCTTTCTTTGCTGAAAATAGCTTGCCAGAGATAAGCGGTTTTATGTCCATTCGGATTCGGTGGATTGCCTTGTCCAAAATTATCGCCTTTATTAAACGGTAGAAAAACCGTTGCCTTACCCGCCAGCTTAGTGGTCATATACACTTCATCGGTATCCACCGCCATATGTACCAAACAACGACCGAAATTTAACAAGGGCTGATTAATATCTCGGCTTTCTCGATACTGCTTTTGTCCATGATAACGCGCGGTTTGCCCAGTCCAGGCATTCTTCAGCTCCAAGGTGATTAGCGGCATACCATTCACAAACAACACCACATCAACCTCTTGCAACGGGTTAGCTAACGAATAACGTAACTGACGCGTACAACTGAAAATATTGGACGCAAAATCTTGCTTAACCTTATCGCTACTGCTGGCTAGTGGGGCTGGGTATAACAAATGAAAAAAGGCATTATCAACACTCAGCCCTTTTTTCAACAAATGCAACACACCATGCTTTTTAATCAGCCGGTCATAACGCTCTAATATCTTACGCTGCCAATCAACCGGGTTATGTTGCTTCAACTTGGCAAGTTCCGTGGCTTGCGTGGCCTCCAAAAACTGCCAAAAACAGCGCTCATCCAAGGCGTACTGCGGATTAAAGTCAGCCGGCATACCGACACGATAGCCATGATGCATTGCAATATAAGCAGGCGATGCTTCTTGCAACAAGCCTTTCATTTCTTCAACACAAGTGCCGGTTAATGCTTTTTCGATGGCAATCTCTAATGCTTGCTCATTGGTTTTACTGACCATCAGCCCCTCCTTGATTCACTGTTTTATTATTAATATAAGTACCCAAACAAAAGTAATCCAGCATTATCGTAGGGTGGATAAGCCTGCGCATCCACCAATTTTTCAAAGGACGGTGGATGCGCTAGTGCTTATCCACCCTACAAGAAAATTTTTTATACAAGCACTTACGATCTTTAGTCAAATGAGAATAATTTAGCAGTCCATTGATTCTAAAGGTAAGTAGTTTATTTTGAGTAGATAGCTCTCACACTCAGTCAAATGACCGTCAAATGAGAATGCAACCATGATTACTGGGTGAAAAACGATTGATATCCGAGTGTTTTGCCGTACCTAACCTCTTATAATCAACAAACCATCAATAAAATTAACCTATAAAAACAGCCTGTTAACATTTTCTTGCATCAATAAGCCCTCATTCAATCAACAAACCATCAACAAAATCACAGCCACCCTTGAGCATTTAAACGCTCAAATGCTTTTTGAATATGTTTAGCCTGCATTAACTTGGCTTTACGTTCATTCCAGCCATGTAGCTGCTCAACTGCGGCATCCATATTTTTAGCCTCATCATACTGACTCACCCAATGTACCGATGCTAACAACTCCATACCATAAGGGGTTTCGAAACCTTCAATTAAGGCCTTAACCTGAGCCAAGCGCGCTGCCGCATCCGCATCACTCGCTAAAAACTGATCTGCTTGTGCTACCGCATCCGGCATTAAATAAATTTGGGCATCTTTACTGCGATCACCATAACCACGGATAAAGTGGCCTTCTATGCGTTTCAGCCATTGATTAAGCTTCTTCGCATAAGGGCCGGCTTCTGCTTTGTTAAAGCGCATTTCTCGGTCACTAATCTCATTAATTAAATACCCCATGTGCTGAAGATTATTTATAAATAAACCATACCCCGCACACTGGTACACCTTAATTAATTTCAATAGTATTGCGGTAAAACGATTCATTTCTGGATTCAAGCCCGCGCCCCTTTTACTAATCAAAATCATTTAAAAGTGTGACTAAATCAACAAACCATCAACAAAAATATTAATTTAAAATCAATTGGCTATATTTTAAATCACATAAATAATGTGCCTAAATCAACAAACGATCAACAAACCATCAACAAAGTTTAGGCCCAATAGGGAATATACCGCCTACTCTTGGGGCCAACATCTGGATCATAGGCCCGGATTTTACCTGTTTTAAGTGTGTCATTAATGATGCGTGTTGCCTGTGATTTATTATGTTCCTCAATGCCAAAGCGTTCCCGTACGGAGGCATTATTCATTTGTTCTCGATTAACATATTTCAAGCAGCAATGTTGATAGCAAGCACGTGTTTTATCTTCTGCATCCATATCTTTAAGCACGTTATGAGCAAACAATATCACTTTTGTGTGTTTCTCCGTTCCCTCAAAAACCGGTGCAGGTAACTGATACACTTCAATTTGTGTAATCACCTTATCGATTCCGCTACCTCTTTCTTCACACAGTTTTATCCGTCGCATAAAGGCCGCCAGTGCTTCATTCCGGCTCTGAGGTGGTGTATCTAAAAAGCGTTGTGTGTCCACCAATGGTACGCCGGGATTGGTGATCTCTAAACGACGATCAAATAATTCAACCATTGGCCCCGTACCCGTCATCGAAAAATCCTGATGAATAATGGCATTCGCCACCAGTTCACGTAAGGCTAGCTCAGGATACATGGGGACTTCGGTACGGAAAGCCTTACCAATCTCTTCATTCGATGGCACTAATGTTTTGAGATAATCAATCAGCCCTGCAAAACCAACGGCATAACCTTTATTCCCTTCCAGCTCACGTATGGTTTCAACCCGGCTATTACCCCGGTATAAAACCAGACGTACCGCTTTTCTGCCTAACGATGCAAAATCTTGCAAACGTTTAGCAAATAAAATCGCACCTAAATTGCTAATGTGCCATTGCCCACTATCACTGGCTTGAATGAGTTTGTCGGCTTTTAACGCGGCAAGTATGCCTTTACGTCCTTCGGGCAGGGGCTGCTCAGTTAAATCAAAATACGCCGGATAATCCAAGCGCTTTAACACTTCTTCATCTGATACGTTTTCTACGGCCATTTGCCTTTCAAACGGCACACGTTCGAATATCCGCCATAACTCTCGCTCTTTTTCTGGGAATTCGCGTAGCTTCTTTTTATAAGAGCCTACACGGATATACTCCACGCCATCAAATTGAACAGGTGTATGGCGGGCAGCCTGAATCTCCATAATGACCACCGGTTTATCATTTGCAGCCTTAAATTCGAAAAACTGGAAATGAATCTTAGGGTGCAATTTTTGTAGCAACCAGCTTTCCAACTCTTGCTGTTTATAACGAGCGGTTGAGGGCTTGAAGTTGGTACCAATCACTTCGTGAGTGTCATCATCCAACCCCCAGACCATATAACCAAACTGCTTGCCCTTAAGCGCGGCACCATTGGCTAAAGCTGAGATATATTCTCCGGTTTTAGGGGAATCATTATTTGTTTTAAACTCCACCCATTCCGTTTCATTAGGCAGCTTGCGCAGTTCACTTAGTAATGACAACAAATATTCATGTTTACGTTCTAGCGTCATGCGGCCTCCTTGTTTTCAGCATCTACCACACCCGGCACCTTAATCTTACCCGTCACCGCGCTATTAATTAGCGTGGCTTTATATTCTTTGAGTTTATCGATTTGCTGTTGTTGTAGGTCTATGGCTTGGTCGATTTTGCTGGATTGGATTTCGATGTGGGTGACGATGGCGGTTTGTTCTTCTAGCGGCGGAATAACAGTATTTAATTGTTTAAACTCATGCCAGTATAAACGTTTTCTAAAGTCGGTAATTCCTTTTGAATATCTATCCATTTGCTGGATAAATTCCGGGCAACGATATTGATACTCAAAATACTGTGCATTTATCTCATCATTTGGCGTAGCAATGATGTATGCCGGGCTAACCACGTCTTTAACTTTAACTGCACCAATTGTGCTTTGCCACGCGCGCATCATGTTAAATACGATGTCATTAGGCTCAACTCGATTGTATTTGCTTTTATCTTCAATTTTTACTCTGCCACGAATATTTTCATCTTCACTTATTTCTTCAGATGACACCGCAGAATGAATAGATACTGATAATAATGGTAATCCTTCATGCCCAGGCTCTACTCTTTCTTTGAAAAGTGAACGATTCGCTCTAACCTCCCAATGCGCTGGCACTTCCCCTATCCATGCCACCCCAGAATCAGACATCGGGGCTTGTGGGTCTAGGCCGCGGGTGACGGCGTTTTGGATTAGGATTTGTTTGCGTTCTTTCAGTAGTGCGATTTGTTGTTGTTTGATCTGCACCGCCTGATCGATCTGTGTGGTTTTTTGATCTAGGTAGGTGGCGATGGCGGTTTGTTCTTTTAGTGTCGGACAAGCAAGCGGGAAATTAGCAACGAAATCTGAAGGTACACGTTTTTGGCCTGCAGAGCCTGTCATCATTTGTTCACCAAAATTCATAAACAAATCAGACTTTGTAAGGTAATAAAGAAACCTTGTATCGCTCCTATCTGTTTCTCTTAGAACGTGAAATTCAGTTGAACCAAAACCAATATTGGATGGCATTTCATCTAAGCACGCTCCTTTTCCATTTTCAAAGCATGGAGTAATTTTTGCGACAATAACATCGTTGCGCCTGAAGCTAGTAAACCCCTGCAATAGATCTATAGCAACTCTAGTTGTCGAATAATCAACTGCGCCACCAGCAGTAACAGCTTCCATTGGAAGAAAACAAGCTATTTCAGCCAACTCTTTATCACTGGCGCGTAAAGAAGGATTCAGCAATGCAATATTTTTAAGTCGAATTACATTCCAACCCTCCGGAATTTCCCCCAACCACTCCACCCCAGAGTCCTTATAAGCCTCATACCGTGGCATACCCTGCAAAGCTTCAATCATGATCCACTCCCGACACGGCCGCGACTTCCACCCCCAATATCTCTGCAATCAGTCCTTCCGCTTGTTGTTCTAGCTGAATAATATCTTTCGCCACCGCTTCCATACTGCGCAACGGCTTATGGCGATAGAAATATTTGTTAAAGCTGATCTCATAGCCAATCTTGGTGCTATCGAGATTGATCCAGGCTTCTTCTACATGGGGTTTAACCTCGGCAAGGAAATAGCGGTGAATTTCGTCCTCTGAGCGGGATCGATTCAGCATCACGCAAGTCACTGTTTGGCTCATAGGTGATATATTGCCCCTTCTTTTCAGCGGGGTAATAGCCAAAGTCAGGCAGTTGTCCTTGTCGCAACCAAGATGTTCCAGTAGAGTTCATCGCGTTTATCACCGTTGAAGTTTGACGACTTTTTTGATGACTTTGGCCGCTGTTTCGTCATACCAGCTTACAGCATTGAGGATGGCTTTTTTCTCAGGTGCAGAGAGTTTGATTTTTTGCGTCTTTAACACAGCATCAACTTTTTCTTTAAAAATATTGAAATCATCGTAAACTCCTGTCACCAATCTCTGCATTAAGTGTTTGTGGCGAGTTTCAAAAGCTTTAGTTGTTTCTTCCAGTATTTACCATCAAGAAGCTTGTTTTTTGCCTTGGCGTTAATACTGATTTCATTCTCTTCGCACCAAGCCAGAATATCCTTTTTGATAGATTTTAAGAATCCTTTCTCATAGACTTTATCGCCATGTTTCAAAGAACTACTCCATGACCTCACGTAGGGACTTGTCAAAGCGCAATGGTGCAATGGCCTCTTTGGTAAATCTGGCTTTGCGGCGGTCTGGTCTTTCGATATTGACTTTGTAATATCCAAAATCCTGATTGTTAAAGACTTGTGCTGGCTATACCATCATTTGCGTCCTTGTCACGTTCATTGGATCACAATCAAAATAGGCCTTGGTAATTTCTGTCAATGTGTTTTGGCGAGAATTCACAGTTTTTGTTTCCCAAGATTTTTTCGCAGCTTGCGGTAAAGCAGGTTGGCATCAATAAGCTGCACTTTGCCTTTACGGCGTTTTTCGGCTTTGTTATTGTTGAGCAGCCAGATATAGGTTGTGATACCGGTGTTGTAAAACAGGTTGTTGGGCAGCTGAATAATGGCATTCAAGCATATCATTTTCGATGATATACCGACGGATATTGCTTTCACCACCTCCGGCATCACCTGTAAACAAGCTTGAACCATTATGAACCGATGCAATACGGCTGCCCAGGGCTTTCTGATGGTGATTTCATTTTGCTGACCATCTCCATCAGAAATAGAAGCTGACCGTCAGATAGAGCGTGGTGTGGCATCAGCTTCTTCTTCATTGCCCCAATAGTCTTTAAGCGTAATGACTTTAAAACGTGGGTCAATAATATCTTTGCCGTCTTTGATGTTCTTTTGCTCGATGCTCCAGCTTTTTCCATAAGGCGGATTGGAAAGCATAAAATCAAAACGATTTCCGGCAAATTCATCCGTGGAAAGGGTAGAACCTACTTTGATGTTTTCGGGGTTGTTACCTTTAATCATCATGTCGGACTTACAAATGGCGTAAGTCTCGTCGTTGATTTCCTTGCCGTATAGATAAACATCACCTTTGGCTTATTCTCGCCTTATTTTTCTTCTATGAATTTTTGTGATTCGGTGAGCATACCGCCAGTACCACAAGCAGGATCATAAATTGTCATAGTCAGTGGCAATTTGTCTTTGATCGGATCAAAAACAAATGGGTCATTAAGTCAATAACTTCACGCGGGGTAAAATGTTCTCCTGCTTCTTCGTTGTTTTCTTCGTTGAATTTGCGAATCAGCTCTTCAAAAACATAACCCATACCCAAGTTGGACTGAGGCCGGGCAAGTTTATTGCCATCAGGGTCTTCTTTCTGTTGGCGTGAGGTTGATTTTGGAGAAGACAAATTTTTCAACACATCCAACAACACATCCTTGGCGGCCATATGGCGTATTTGTGCTTTCAGATTAAAGCGCTCGATAATTTCTTTAACGTTGTCGCTAAAGCCGTTGAGATATTCTTCAAAGTTAGCCAGTAAAATTTGTTGGTTATTGGTGGCCGTATTATACAAGCTTTTGAGGGTCCATTTGGAAGTGTTGTAAAACACATAACCAGACGCGGATTTTAAGGGTTCATCATCTAACTCCTGGCTTTCATATCTTCTTTTGAAACTTCACCTCTTCCAGTACAGCTTCTTTGCTCGGCTCCAAGCAAGGTATCTAAACGACGTAACACCACCATGGGCAAAATCACATCACGGTATTTACCACGTACATAAACATCCCGCAGACAATCGTCGGCAATACGCCAGATAAAAGAGACTAATTTGTTGTGTGCACTATGATCCACGGGGTTTCTTTCTTATTGTGTGAAGTGCGATATATCAAGAGACTGTTGTAGGGTGGATAAGCTTGCGCATCCACCCTACAAGAATGTTTATATCGCTAGGGTTAAAGGGTGATTTTGAATGTTTTTTACATCTCGTGCCACTTGCAAAACAAAGTATCGAAGTTGATTTTTACCTGAATAGGTAAAAAAAGAAGATGCAGGCCGCCATTTATGGCACGATTGATTCACCACAAAAAAATCGAAAGGCCTGCCTGATGAACAATACGCAAAAAAACCAATTCCTGCAACGCTGGACATGTGTTCAGGAAGAATTAATTCCAACCTTGGGTTTGGAAATGACGCTGACGCCCAAGCTGGAAAAGCTCATCCACATACTGGAATGGATTCAATTAGAAGAATTCATCTGTGCCTCCTGGTGTGGAATGGGGCGTCCACCGCATGAGCGCTTTTGTTTAGCGAATGCGTTTATTGCCAAGGTGATTCTGAATATTCCAACTAACAGTTGCCTGCTGGATCGACTGAGTAATGACCGTGCATTGCAACGTTTATGCGGCTTTCCCCCTTACAAAAAACTTCCGTCAGAATCGACTTTTTCGCGCGCCTTTGCCGAATTTGCACAAAGTAATTTGGCAGAACGGGTACACGACGCATTGATCAAAACCCACCTAGGCAACCAGCTGATTGGCCATATCAGTCGAGATGGCACAGCTATCGCCGCACGTGAGCGGCCAGTCGCAAAGCCTAAGGAAGACAAAGACAAGCCTAAAGTGAAAACGCGCGGTCGTCCTCGCAAAGGGGAAAATCGCCCGCCCAAAAAATCGGCATTAGAGCATCAGCAGGAACTGAGTTTAGAGCAAATGTTGGCTCAGCTACCGACAGATTGTCATCGCGGCAGCAAATGCAATGCTCAAGGCTACAAAAACAGTTGGAATGGCTATAAGTTACACATTGATACGGCAGACTGCGGTGTGCCGGTTGCAGCCGTTTTATCATCCGCATCTATGCACGACAGCTTGGCAGCAATGCCGCTATCGTTAATCAGTCAGCAGCGGGTAACGAATTTGTATGATCTGATGGATGCGGCCTATTGTAGTGAGATATTACGTGAACAGAGCCGCTCTTTAGGGCATATTCCATTGATTGATCATAATCCTCGACGTGGTGAGAAAAAAGAATTTTCCCCACACGAGGCAAAGCGCTACCAGGAGCGCAGTGTTGCAGAGCGTATGAATGCCCGACTAAAAGATGAATTTGGTGGCCGAAATATTTGGGTTCGAGGCGCTCAAAAGGTAAAAAGCCATTTAATGTTTGGTTTACTGGCACTCAGTGCTGACCAACTGATGCGATTGCGCTATTAGCACTCAACAATCCAGGAAAAACTGAAAAATGCCATATGGCAGGATACATCACGCCCAAATGATATGGTTTTAAGCATTTTGATAGCAATCAAAAGCCAATAAGCGGTGTAAGAGTAAAAAACGGGGACTAATCAAGCCGGAATTGAAAAACTTCAAGCTTCGGCTATTAGTTTTGCAAGTGGCCCCTCTGTTTTAATGTTTCTGTCTTAACCAACAGGAACATTTATGACACATTCCGGTTCTCTTTCTGAGGTTCAGCAACGTTTTGAACAGTGGCGTCAGTCACGTACTCGGCGTAATGCGCCGATTCCTGAGGCGTTGCCTCAGCAAGCGCTGGCATTATGCGAACAACATCCGCTGTCGCGGGTGACTCAAGCGCTGCGGATTAATCATGCCATGATTGAGGATGTCAATACAGAACAATGACTAAATAGATAGCGCCTTAATCAAACTTTCACAAATAGGATCCGCGTCATTTTGCTTTTCCAGACAGTTTTTAAAGGGAACAAGCTCGATCTTTCCATGATTAAATCCGGTGACAACCGGATAGTGGCCACTGAGTATCGCCTGGATGGCCTCATAGCCCATTGCCGAAGCCATGTAGCGATCAGAACTGCAAGGGCTGCCTCCTCGTTGAATATGGCCCAGCACACAAATGCGGCATTGGAGACCATGCTCTTTATCCAGCTGTTGACTTATCTTATAGCTAAGCCCGGGTTCCTTTCCCTCAGCAACAATAATAAGAGAAGAGGTTTTTCCTCGTTTGATACCATAGTTAATCTTGCCAGCCAGAGTGGTAATATCCAGTTTTTTATTGGGCTCCACGACCATTTCTGCACCGGTAGCTACCCCCACCTGGTAAGCAATGGCCGGACTTTGTCTTCCCATCACTTCAACGATAAAGGTTCGCTCATGACTGGCTGCCGTATCCCTGATCTTATCTACCGCTTCAACCGCCGTTTGAATTGCAGTTTGAAAGCCAATCGTATATTCCGTTCCGGAAATATCGTTATCGATGGTACCGGGAATTCCAACGACAGGAATACCATGCTCCTGATTAAGTCGCCAAGCACCATTGAAGGAACCGTTTCCACCAATAACCACCAGTGAGTTCACTTCTTTTCTCTTGAGAATATGCGCGGCCTCTCGTCGAATATCTTCTTCGTGAAACTCCGGGCATCGGGAAGTTTGTAATATCGTTCCTCCTCGCTGAATGATATTACCAACGGAAGAAGCATTCATTTTAAAAATATCGCCTTCAAGTAGCCCACTGTATCCATGTCGAATACCATAAACATCAAGTCCAGCACCCAAAGCCGTTCTAACCGCACTGCGAACAGCGGCATTCATTCCAGGGCTGTCTCCACCCGAACACAATATGCCGACAGATTTGATGTCTGCTGTTGCTACATTCGCAACATCCTCGGAAGCCGTCGTTTGCTGTTCATCATCCGCCGGAAAGCTGGAAGCAGATTTCGTCATAATTTGCCCTTGATTTTTGGAATTTTCACTTAACACCTTACCCTTGAACCTAACCGGCTAAGCGTTCCACTCGCCAGTTATGCAACCAGTACACCCACCCAGGTTCTGTTGACATAAGGGCTTATTCCCTTGCAGCAGCAGACGTGATCCAGCAAGGCATCATAGCGCGGTATAAGTGAATGATAACGCGGTCGGACAAGATTCTGGCACCGCTCTAAGGGTTTGTTGTTAGATTCTTATACATATTCTTATAAAAACTCGGATTACGCTAAGATATTAACACTATAGTCAGTGTACAGGCATCATCCATAATGCGCGATATAACTGTCAACCTCTTTGATTGCCCAATCTACCAAGCGTTAATCCGACTCCCGATCTATCATCGTTGGCCTTGCTTTTGGCTAAGCTTCCCTACCTTGGCCGAGGAATAAACCAGGCCTCCCGTGTTGCTGATGCATCGCTATATACGCCACGGCTTAAAGCCCCCCACCGACTCACTATTACCTTGAACCTAGATTCCGCAGTTTACCCTTAGTGAGTATTGCCAACACGTTGATTAAGTTGCTTTTATGTTGCCAGCGCCATTCATCCTCAGGGTGACTGGTCATTACAGGCTAGAGCCCATTATCAGCGGCCCATTGCGGCGTTGTTGCGCCTGGCACTGAACCACTGACAACGCACTCTTGAAACTGTCCAACGACGGAATCCGGGTCGAAGACTTCAATTTTGCAGCACTGGCCAAGCCATCGAAAGACACCAAAGAAAAATCCGCTTACCGAGGATCAAAACTGACAAGATGCGGTGATGAAACAGGTATACACCATATTGGTATCGCCCCGACCAGCGTATGCCCTGCCCATGGTGGACAGACTCTACTCTACACCTGCACCGCCAAACGGCCAATATCTGTTCCAGGATTGCTGCTTGCTAAGCATTCTATCCAACAGGCTTTCAAGTTGAGGTTACGACTCGTCAAGCCGTAACCTCAAGCAGACAGAACAAGCCGCTCAGACAATTAAATCAGAGTTATAGATGAATGCTTCGTTTATTTGCCAATCTGGCTGTGCCACAATATGATTACCGGACGCAGGCGTTGTCAGTCCCTCCCTTTCGCTATCTTCGCCCGGCAATGCCAATGCGCTATCATCGCTTAATAAATCGGTAATTGATAGCTGGTAACTGCCTGTGTTGCGGCTAAAGGCGGCAGCTTCCAGATAATGCGTGCCGCTATATTCCGCCGTAAAAAGCAATTGTGAATTCAATCCCACCCCACCATCATCATTACGCGTATTGCCCAGCATTTGTCCCGCGTGATCATATACCCCACCAAACAAGGGATCGGATAAGGTCCCGCTATTGGTACGGCTTCCTTCCAGGTCAATTTGATAGTGATGACCTTGTTCCAGATCGATGGCAAACCAATCGGTTTCTCGCACATCATCAATTGCCGCAACCGCCGGGCTGCTCAGTGCAATTTGCCCGGCTGTCTCCGGAGTATCGCCATGATCATCTACAATCAGCGGTGGGGGCGGTGTCTTTGGCAAGCTGTCCTCTTCGTATACCGAGACACGATAACTTCCTGTCCGGCTCGCATGATAACTATGAGCTTCAATATAATAGGTAGCCGTTTGCTCGGGCACAAAATATTGCAAGGCATTAGCTCCGACACCACTATCATCATCTTTACTACCGGGCATATAGGTTTCACTATTGCTATAAATCCCCCCTAGCGAAGGATCAAGCAGGCTGCCGGCATGCGTTGCACTGCCTTCCACCTCAATGCGATAGCGCACCCCTTGCTGCAAATCAATCGCAAACCAGTCCCGGTCATGCCTAAATTCCGCTTCGCCACTCATAGGCTGGTTTATTTCCAACTGAGCAGCATGCTCAGGATTATCGCTATAGTCATCGGGAATATAAACAGCAGCGCGGACCAGTTCTTCCGAGGTCATGGATAAGGTGTAACTGCCGGTATTTTCTCTAAAGCCTGAAGCTGCAATATAATAAAAACCGCTGTTAGGTGGCGTAAACGTTAACCTGGAGTTCAGGTTGCCCCCCCCATCATCATTCATGGTATTTGCCAGCAACTCCCCGTTCAGCCGATAAATTCCCGCTAAGAATGGGTCACGTAGACTGCCCGCGTCTACCGTACTGCCTTCCAGATCAATGTAATAACGTCGGTCTTTCTCCAGTTTCACCCGGAACCAATCAATATCCCCCGACTGTTCAATCTCACCCTGCAGCGAGGTATTGTCCGCGAATACACCGCGGGTCTGATAATCCGCACTAAAATCATCCGCAACAACGCTGGATACGGGCTCTGGCTCTGGCTCTGGCTCTGGTTCTGGTTCTGGTTCTGGTTCTGGTTCTGGTTCTGGTTCTGGTTCTGGTTCTGGTTCTGGTTCTGGCTCTGGTTCTTCTGGCTGTGGTTCTGGCTGTGGTTCTGGCTGTGGTTCTGGCTGTGGTTCTGGCTGTGGTTCTGGCTGTGGTTCTGGCTGTGGTTCTGGCTGTGGTTCTGGCTGTGGTTCTGGCTGTGGTTCTGGCTGTGGTTCTGGCTGTGGTTCTGGCGCTTCAAGGGTTTCAAAATGCAGATACATGCTGGCCTGCTCACTAAACAGGTTACCCACCGCGACCCTGTACTCAAACACAACTTCTTGGAATACCGGTTCATCGGAAACCCACTGCAACTCCCAGCGGCGTATCTGACTGAAAGGAATCGCTTGATTCACATCAACCGCAATACCGTTAAGCTCCAGACGTCCTATGTCAGGCAGCGTGCTAATCACAAGCTGACTAAACCTTCCCCCTTCCGGGCTATGATCATTGTCTAAGCCAGCCCCATCTGGCCCCACAAAGTCCGAGGAATGAAAGATTATCTCTTGAGGATTAAATATATCAAACATGTGGTCATCGACGGCAACCGGTGGCGTTTGAACAGGCATCTCCAGATGTAGCACTTGGTGACTCATTCCTAAGTTTCCAGCCATATCCAACGCATAGGCGCGATAATAACCTTGAGATAACGAGGCTAGATTAATTTCGCTACGCCATGCCTCACTTTCACACCAGACTGAAGAAGGCAGTGCGCGAATATCATCCACGGAATCAATATCAAACCGTTCATCTACCAGAAAGTTCGCTCTAGCGGTATTCACCAGTGAGGTGGTTACCTGTTGTGAAATATCTACGCTGCGGTTAACTACATGCATTTCCGGACTAAAGCGTGTCCATTGCAGCGCATTATTCACGTATTTCCAGCCGCCATCGGCCAGATCAATAATATTTTCCAAATCGGGCATTTCATCCAAGGTTGTTTCTGCCTGCCACTCCCCCTGGGCATTCACTCGCTGCACGCTAACCTGCTCCCCTTGCTCGGCCATCAGCAGATAATCACCGGATTGTGCCAGGGCAACCACTTGAAGCTGTTGCTCCCTCTCCGGGAAGGTAGCTAATTGAACAACCGGTGCATTGGGTTCACCCGTTCTCGCAAATGTTTGCAGCATCAACTCCCGGTCACCGGTTTGCTCACTGCGTTGCTGCCAACTGATGGCGATATCACCATTATTTAGCGGATGAAGCTCAAATAAGGTATAGCTACGGTGATTCACATCACTGGAATTCACACTAATGACCGATGACTCCATCAAACGGCCATTGTCATCCAGAAAATCAACATTAATCGCCGCATTATGCAAATCGCTCCAAACAAACACCATACCGTGCTCCCCCAGACTGAATAATCGAGAGCTGGAATAATAGTCATTATTAATCGTATGGTTGAATTGCTGCAGTTGTTCTACTGTCCCCTCACCGTGCTGAAACTGCCAGCGCGCAAGCTGGGTCATTGCCGGGACCGCAATCCCATCTTCCATTTGTCTATCGCTATACCAGCTGATCACATACTGACCGGTCACCCCCTGGCTGGCCTGGGCGGCTAATAAATTACCGTTGGCGACAAACAGCGGTTGTGCGCTTAATAATTCACCTGCGGCACTAAAGGGCTGAGCAAAAATTTGTGCATTGCTGCCACCACTGCCCGACCAGAATAAGGTAAAACTGCCATCAGCATTACTGGCAACATGCGCCTGTGAATCATCCTGCCAGCCGTTACGGGAACCACCATTAAATTCCAACGCCATAGCCGAGGTCGGTTGATTTTCCGCATCGACATGCCGCAGATAAATACTATAATCGCCTTGATCATTGCGTCCACGCCAAACCACCACCTGCCCGGCATGGTTAGCCAACCCATGTATATTCGGCTGCTCCAGCCAATGCGAATTTCCTTCCATTAAAGAAATATTTCCGGCATCGGCATGCAGTGGGCTCATATAAATCGTGCTGTTACCTTCGCTATCCACAGATCGCCATACTAAAATCAATTCGCGGGTTTGCGGATGGTAAGTCAGTGCTGGATTATCGTTAAAACGGTTGGCCGGTAAATGATAGTTATCACTGACAAGGTTATTGGCCAGGGCAATCTCGGGAGCCTGGGTATCCAGCTGATAATTAAGCTGCTGCACACCCAGCACCTCGCCATCCAATAGCTGACGTATTTGTAAATGATAATGCCCATCGGTTTGCTCTGCTGCCGAAGGTAAATGGCTTTGCCATGCCGGATTCCGCTCGGTTTCACTTAATATACGGTATTCAGCACGGGCACCGGGCTGCAAATTATCCGGCGCATGAAAATCCAATGCGTGAATAATGCCATCATTCGCTAACACACCATGATCATGCAAACGAGCATTAGGCCGCAATGCATCCACGGCCTCACTACCCGCCCCGATTAATCCCATATTCAAGGTATGAATCGGGACCTGGCTGTCTCGGAATATATAATGCCAGTCATCCGTCTGGGTAAGCGTTGAGCCCCTTGAGCCAAGCCCGGCAGGAGGATGGGTAACCAGATCGAACGATTCTGGATAAACGATTTCCACACGTCCTAATGCTTGTTCGCCTAAGCGCAGTGTGTATAAACCTTGCTCATCGGTCACGGTTTCGGCAATGGTTTCATTCGCCAAAACAATTCTGACCGTCACACCGGCAACACCGGGCTCGTTCATTCCCTGTAGCGAGTTTTCATCCAGGTCGTGCCACACAAAGCCCTGAATCTGTTTCTCTATATAGTTATAACGTTGAGGCTCTTGAGAAATGGGATCCCGAATAATCATCAGGGGCGGCCCCATGGGTGGAATACTTGGCATGTTGATCTCCCTCTATCAATGTTCTAATAACATCTCCGCTTTTCAGCTGGAGATCACCTTGGTGCACAAAGAATGAAAAGACCCGATACGGCAGCAGGTCTGTTCAGGATGAACGGTTGATTATAGAGGATATCTGGCTAAGCACAAATTTTTATGCTCCAGGCTGAGATGCGCACAAAATCAGTAACTTCTCAATAACTCATGGCAAAGCGGCATTCTGAGCAGCATTTCTCATGAGTTCAGGCAAAGGCAGAATGTTATTTTTCAGCGTGAGTCGATCTTGCAGGTATTGCCAGAACGACATGCCTAATTTTCGGCAGGTTTTCTTCAAACTGGTGAAGGTGTCTCGGCATTTTCGTCCCAGTTCGCTACGTGTGCCGCCGCTTATTTTCTGTTTTTGCACATAGCAGCGAATGTCGTTTTCGCTGCCATTGGTATGCAGCGGAATTTCTGGGCGTCTCAGCACTAACAACAGTTCCTCTTTGCGTTGATGGGTGCGCTTGAGCAGTTCATTCAGCGTGGCGTACTGAGTGCGCAGGGTAAATATTTCATCAAAACGTGCTTCGAATATCGGTATCTGTGTTGCATTAGGGGCCGCTTTGTACGCTTTCAGATCACGGTAAAAATCCCAGACTTTCCGCACGCACAGATTTAATCGCTTGCCGTTGCAGATCATTGCTTGGAATCAGTGTGTGAATCAGGCGTTCGGTATGTACCCAGCACAGACCATGCAAAAACAGCGAAAATTGTCGGGCACCATCGCTGACGATTGCCAAGTTGGGATTGAATCCATTTGTCAGCAAATGCCCGATCAGGGCGGCTTCGGTGGCGATGCGGATCTGATGATCGGTTTCAAAGCCATAGAATGCAAGGTGTAACCGCCATAATTTCTCGTCGTAAATCGGCGTTGTCAGGTGCTCGCTGAGTTCCAGTCGCAGTGCTTTGCGTAGTCCATGCGCTTCCATATACGCCAGGGCATCTTCGGTGATTTGATAACCGCGGTTACTTGCTTGCAGTAGCTCCAGGAAATTCACTCGGCTTTTGCTGGCCGTGCTGGCGAACCAGGCAAAATAATCATTGCCAATTTGGGTAACATAGCCGTTGCGGGCCGCATGACGGGCACCAGAATCGTCAACGCTTACATGGGCACTGATTTCTAAGCCGGTTTCAAGTATCTCGTCTTTCTCTGTATGCAACACATCATGGCGCTGACTCAGAATGGCGTTAATTTGCCCCGCAGAAATATCGACGCCGACTTCGCGCAATTGCTCCAAAATCAACGGCTGCGTGGTACCGCAGTGGTGGTGTTGATAAATAATGAAGCCGCGCAATATTTCGTCAAAGCGATGGTTGCGTAGCGAGGCAGGCAGTTGAGCAACGTGCGATTTACCGTTCGCATCCACAAACACTTCGAGTCGGTAGCGGATGTTGTGCGCCTGAAAAATTAACCCTTGAATCACCACATCTCGATAACCATTATGCCGTGCGCCAGTGGGCGCATTTTCGCACGGGATGATTTGGATATCGTGAATTGTCAGCTGGGCTGTTTTGCTGCGCTTGTTCGACCCCGCTCGTTTCTTGCGTTTATTACCCGATTGGCCGCTAGAACGCTGACCTGTAGGCTTGTCATCATCGTCACTATCATCTGGATCGGTGTTTTGCTCCATTTTGCTCGATTTGAACTTGGGCTTTGCCTTTTCACCTTTCAGGATCGCAATCTCATCTCGCAGTTGCTGAATTTGCTCTTGCTGCAATTGGTTCTGCTCCTGGAGACGCAATAATCGCCAGCAAGCACTTTACTAAAGGGCTTTGCTCGGATTCTGGTATCCCTGGTAGTTGCAGTGGCTTTTTCATAAGGGCTAATCTTGTTTAACCGCATTGTAACCACAATCACACCATATGATGTTGTTCGTGACTTACCATGAGTTATTGAGAAGTTACCAAAATCACAACTACGTAATTGTAAATAAAGTACTTATTGTGACAGGCAACACTAGCCGGCTGGTATTAACATTGCTTCAGTAACGATAACCAAGCAGCGCCCATCAAGCGCTAACGATTAAACAATGTATCGTGCGTGAGGTATCATCTCATTCCAACAGCCCGACCCACACACGACTCTGCCCCAGGCCAGGCAGGGCATAGCATTTAGGGAGAGCTGCGGATGAAGTTGCATTAGAAAATATAATGATACAGAATAAAACCATAATAATAATTAATGCAAATACAACCACAGGCTGCATCATTTTTTCGTAGAGGTATATATGGCTTTCTTCAACAATATTCGTTTACGCCCGCTGATTTTACTCAGTTTTGCCAGCATTACCTTGCTTCTATTAGTGGTTGCTATCATTACCTGCCTGCGCATCAATGCCACCGACCAATTAAACCAGAATATTATTGAGTTTCGTCAACCTACGGTACTGGCAACTACCGAGGTCACCAGCGCCATTCACTATTCATTAGCCGCGCTGCGAGGATGGATGTTATTAGGCCAGGAAAAGTTTAAACAACAACGCGTTGAAGCCTGGCAGCATCTTAACCAGAGCATACAGCGCATGGATGCCTTATCGGCCAATGGCTCGGACCCGGACACCCTGCAACATCTGCAGCAGGTAAAAGCACGTTTAGCCACATTCAATCAAATTCAACAGGAAATTGAGGAAATCAGCGGCACCATTGAAAACCGGCCGGCCAACCATATGCTGGTAACGCAGGCCGAACCCCAAGCTCGCATTATCCTGGCGGCCGCCACAGAAATCATCAGTATAGAAAACACGCTGGAAGCCAGTAATGAAAGAAAAGCCTTGCTTGCCTCCATGGCTGAATTTCAAAGCTCCATGAGTACCGCACTGGCAAACACCCGCGCTTACTTATTAACAGGAGAGCTGCAATTCAAAAAACAGTTTAAATATTACTGGTTTAAAAACAAACGAAGTTTTGCAAAAATCAATAAAAGCCGCCAGCTGCTGACGGAACCTCAACTTAAAGCCTGGCAGGCATTAACCCAGGCACGCCAGGCTTTTGCCCCCTTACCAGCACAAATCTTTGAGATCCGCGGGGGAGAGCAGTGGAATCTGGCAAATTACTGGCTGGATTCCAAAGCGGTACCCGAAGCCGCCGCAATTTTATCCTCATTAAATGCCATGACGCTAGCCCAACAAGGTTTGACACGACAAGATATTCATACGGCCAGAGAGTCATCTTCTTCGTTAATCAATGGCGTGGTGTTGCTTACATCATTAGCCACCCTGTTAGCTATCATTATTGCGCTATATATTACCCGCCAGATTACACACCCCATGAATATCATGCTGGAATGTACGCAAAAGATCAGCAAAGGCGACCTGACCGTGCGCTTGCCTGATTTAGGAAAAAATGAAATTGGTGAAACCGCCAAGGCATATAACCACTTTTTAGATGAAGTTTCATCTATTATTTTCTCAATTAAGGAATCGGTACAAAGCGTCACCACATCTTCCCAGCATGTCAGCCAATCCTCGCAATCGGCCACCAAAACCGTGAATGAGCAGGCCACCAGTGTTGAGCAAACCAGCGCTTCTATCGAACAAATGAGCAGTTCAATCAGTCATAATCGACAAAATGCCATGAATACCGATGTCATCGCCAAACAAGCAGCAACTTATGCCCAGGAAGGCAATGTCACCGTTAAACAAACGGTCACTGCCATGCATAATATTGCCGCCAAAATCAGCATCGTCGATGAAATTGCCTACCAAACCAATTTACTGGCGCTGAATGCCGCGATTGAAGCCGCACGTGCCAGTCAATACGGCAAGGGGTTTGCGGTAGTCGCCGCCGAAGTTCGTAAGCTGGCCATACGCAGCCAGAGTGCCGCACAGGAAATCGGTGAAGTTGCCCAAAGCAGCGTTGAGATGGCAGAACGAGCCGGCTATTTATTAAATGAGATGGAGCCTATTATTAAACAAACCTCTACCCTGGTTCAGGAAATCTCTTTGGCCAGCGATGAACAATTCAGCGGGGTTAAACAGATTAATAGTGCGATGGGCTTAATCAATCAAATCACTCAACAAAATGCCTGCTGCAGCGAAGAACTGGCAGCTACCGCCGAAGAAATGGCCGCCCAGGCCGCCCAACTGGAAAAGCAGGCGAGCTTCTTTAAAGTGTAGGCTGGATTGACGTAAGGTTAGTCCTCTCCGGCCGAGCTGGGTTTTGCCTCCCCCTATGCTCAATAAGCACCAGTGAAACTGCCTCGCTTTTTCAGTCGTTATACTATTGCGCCACTTTCTAGCTCATATACTCACCGGGACAAGTTAGCGCCAGGCCACAAACCACCTCTTGCCTAGCTGGCTGTTTTCCATAGTTTGAGAATCTATCCCGCCAATCCTTCCTGAATTCAAGAAGGAAAAGCGTGGCGCATAAAATAGCATGCCAATATTCAAGCAATTAACAATTCTGGCCTGGTTCATGCTGTATCAAAACTAAGGGTTATTCTGATAAATACAGCAATTCCCTGACATAGGTTTTTCTGCAACACACAGGGTACGGCTAATTAATACAATGAGGTGCAAAATGGAACTGAAAACTTTTATCGAACGCGCGGAAAAATGCCTGGGTAGTCAAAAAGCACTGGGCCTTAAAATCGGCCAGAGTCCCAGCGCCATTCGCAGCGCGAAAGCAGGAATGATTGGTTTACCCAGTTATGCCTGTGTCATGATCGCGGAAATTATCGGTGAAGATGAGATTACCGTGATTGCGGCCAGCGAACTCAATACCGAGAAAAAGCAGGAACGACGCCAGATCTGGGAAGCTTATGTACACCCGCCGGGTAATGAAAAACATCTTGCGATGCGCTAATTAGTCATTTATTGGTATGATTAGCCCGCATATAGTAATAACACAGTATGAGCTTGAAACACTATTCAAGCTCACCGGAGATTGATACCATGTACCCACGCAATAAAAAAAATGCGCATAAATCTACTCAAATAGGTCAAATGACAATAGAATACGTCGTAGCCTGCCTGGTGGTACTGGCTCTGCTTGGAGTCATGAATTTGGGCTTTGGCGAGAAAGATGAATCTATGATTGACAAGTTTTTGGAAAGTGTTGAAGAAGCTTACGATGATCTTAGCTCATTTATGTCTATCCCAATCTGAGCAAGATAAGTATTTTAGCTAAGCACTTCATTTTTACTCACTTTAAAAGTTGACCGAACCATGGCGCTTAAAATTAATCGAAAAATCAATAAAAACTGGATTGTACTTGGCGTTTCGTTATTAATCGGCGTGATTGCCGCAATTTTTGCCCAAAGCTTTTTAAGTGAACAGTTACGCAAAATTCAGGAACAAAAAGAAAGAGGCTCCAAAGTTTCCCTGGTGGTTCCGCAAAATGATCTGCTCAAAGGCACGGTACTCAGCCAGGCCAATGTCGCGGTGCGCGCCTTCCCTAAAGATTGGGCACCCAGCGGCGCGATTACCCCCGAACAGTTTGTACGTGCTACCGGGGCGGTGTTAGCGCATTCGGTCAATACCGGTGAAGCCATTTTATGGGCGCACCTGGAAACCAAACGAGCCCCCAATTTCTCGGCCCGCCTGTTACCCGGGCGCCGGGCGGTCACCGTACCGGTTAACTCTATCAGCTCCATCTCCGGTATGGTTCAACCCGGTGATCTGATTGATCTGGTGGTTACCGTCAATAAAGAAAAAGACTTTATCACCTATACCCTGCTGCAAAGTGTCACCGTGCTAGCAACCGGTCAATATGTAGAGCCGGGGGAAAATCGTAAAGACAGAAGAACCTATAGCACCGTCACCATAGATGTTACTCCAGAAGATGCCAAGCGCGTCGTTGCCGCGCGCAATATTGCCCGCATCACCGCCTTCCTGCGCGCACCGGGTGATGAAGAATCGGTATCGTTAACCCAAAAAACCGATATGGACTTACTCGGCCTGGTCGACAAAAAACCTAAAGTGGTTAAACAGCCAGATCCCGGTATCCAGGTAATTTATGGTGACAATATGTCTGAAAAAATTCGGACCCTGAATACCCCCCGAACCATCAGCCGGGATGTGGCACAGTTGAATATTCCACAACAGGTAATAGCACAACGCGCACCCGAAGCGGTAGCTCAGGCAGTTACCCAAGCCCCCCCTCTGGCGGAACCTGAGCCAGCACCCAGCGCACCTTCGCCTGAGATAGACCTAGAAATGAATGAAGTAGAAATAAATAGTGAAGCTTCTCAAATAGCATCGGATCCACTGGAAATCCCTGAGAGCGTTGCCCCCATCAGCGATGACCTAATTCCTGAGACCCCAACATCAGATCCTCTGCCGGTCCCCTCTGACAGCACATTGAGAATGGTCGACTGAAATGCAGAAAAACACACAGGCAAAAAGGAAAGGATCTACCTTGAAAATGATAACAAAAAGCCCTCTCTTGCTTGCACTACTGACACTGACTTGCAGTATTCCGCACGCGGCCGTCGCGGCAGATACACTGCAGTTAACCCCCTCGTATAATATTGCCAGTAAACAACTGTATGAAACCGAAATTGAAATGTTTCAAGGCGAAACACGAGTACTGTCTACACCAAATATCGGCCGGGTTGCCGTCGGTAGCGGCTCAAACTTAAGCGCCTCGGTGATTGACAAAAAAGAGGTATTACTGATTGCCAAGGAAGTGGGTATTACCTCGCTGCACTTATGGACAAAATCCGGGCAGCAACAACGTATTAAAGTGACGGTTTCTCCGGCCAACACCAGCAAACTAGTACGTGAGATCACCCGTTTTCTGTCCAACATTCCCAATACCAAAGTCACCGTCATTGGTGAAAACATAGTGGTTGAAGGAGAGTTACTCAGTGATCAGGATCTGGCTAAGATTGATACCTTGGCTGAGCGCTATGAAGAAATCATCAATTTCAGCAATCGTATCGGCTGGGAGCAGATGGTAGTGATGGAAGTCAAGGTTTGCGAGTTTCCGGTATCCGAACTGAGAGAAATGGGCATACGTTGGAGCCCTATGGGTGGTGCCGGTATTGGTGGTGTCTGGGCGCCATTAACCAAAGGCTCGAACATGGCGTTGAACACCGTGGGCGATCGTGAACTGGCCATTGAAACCTTGGGAACCAACCAATCGGTATTAACACGCAGTCTGAGCATGCTGACCGGTATCAATATGGGGCTGGATGCGCAATTGCGCATGCTGCAACAAAACGGCGATGCTGCGATTCTGGCAGAGCCGGTATTATCGGCCAGAAGCGGCAGCGAAGCCACCTTCCTGGCTGGGGGGAAGTACCCTATTCCGTGCAAACAGACAGCGGCACCAGCGTGGTCTACAAAGAATATGGGATTAAGTTAGAAATTGAACCCCGTGTTGATGCCAATGGGATTATTCGCGCGCATATCGCCAGTGAAGTCAGTGCAATTGACAATGCCGTCACCGCCTTAGGCGCACCGGCACTGACTACCCGTAAAACCACTACCGAGTTTAATGTACGCGAAGGTGAAACCATTGTCTTATCCGGCCTGCTGTCGCGAGATGTCAGCAATAGTGTTGACCAGGTACCGCTGCTTGGTGACATCCCGATTTTAGGCAACTTGTTCCGCTCCAAACGTTACCAGAACAAAGAAACGGAACTAGTGGTGTTTGTTACCCCCTATATCATGGATAAGCGCACCCCCGAGCTTGCCGAACGCGTGTATCGTGCCGAAGAAAAACTGGAGCAATTACCCCGGGCATTACCGCCTAAAGAAGAATACAAATTCCAGCCAACGGATAACTCAGGATCAATGTGGAGTGAGTAATCCCCAAGGCTGACCATGCCAACCCGTTAACACTAACAATCCAACAAAGAGGCCAGTATGTTTAAAGTGCTGATTATTGACCCAAAAGGTAAAGAAACTCAGGAAACCATTATGGGGACGTCTGCCTTGCTTGGCAAAGGACGTGATTGTGACATTAAACTCGATAGCTGGCGTGTAGGTAGAGAACATGCGCGGATTTTCCGCACCAAAGCCGGGATGTTTATCCAGGATTTGGGGCAGTTTACCGGCACCAATGTTAATGATGACCGTATTGAACAGCAATATGGTCCGTTAAATCCGGAAGATGAGATTTCTCTGGCCGGCTTTGTGTTAAAAGTCATAGACTCCCTGGCCGAACAGGCAGAACTGGAGAAAAAAGTTCAGAAAGAGGCAGAAAAAGCCGAAGCCGAACATATCCAGAAAACCCAGGGATCAGATAACAGCAATGACCCGGCATTCAATACTTGGCGCCGCAAAATCCATGAGCAGCTGCTGGAAACCATTGATCTGCGCCGTCGAGACATGAACCGTATGAATGATACGGAACTGCGGGTAGAAACCGAAAAGCTGTTGCGTGAACTGATCAGCCATGAACCAGATATTCCAGAAAGTATTAATAAAGACAAACTGATCCAGAATGTGCTACATGAAGCGGTTGGTTTGGGTCCGCTGGAAGAATTAATTGCCGATGAGTCGGTAACCGAAATCATGATTAACCGTTATGATGAGATCTACCTTGAACGTCAGGGTAAGCTGATGCGCCACCCCACCTTCTTTACCAGTGATCGTGCCGTACTGGGCGTGATAGAACGCATTGTGGCCCCCCTGGGTAGACGTATTGATGAATCCTCTCCTATGGTGGATGCCCGCTTAAAAGATGGCTCACGGGTAAATGCAATTATTCCTCCGCTGGCACTGAAAGGTCCCACCCTGACCATTCGTAAATTTGCCAAGCGCGCCTTATCAGCAAATGATCTGGTCAATTACGGCTCAATGTCGGAAGAAATGTCACTCTTTCTTGAGCTATGCGTAAAACAGCGCAAAAATGTGATCGTTTCGGGCGGTACCGGCTCCGGTAAAACCACCTTACTGAATGTATTGTCTAACTTCATTCCCGATGGGGAACGGATTATTACCATTGAGGATGCGGCCGAACTGAAACTCAACCACTCACATTTGATCAGCCTGGAATCCCGTCCCCCCAATGCCGAGGGTCGCGGTCAGGTTTCCATTCGCGATCTGGTAAAAAACTCACTGCGTATGCGTCCGGACCGGATTGTGGTCGGGGAGTGTCGTGGCGGTGAGGCACTGGATATGCTGCAGGTTATGAATACCGGCCACGAAGGTTCGCTAACTACACTGCACGCCAACTCACCACGCGATGCGCTGGCTCGTCTGGAAACCCTGGTACTGATGGCCGGTATGGACCTGCCATTATCAGCCATTCGTGATCAGGTTGCCTCGGCGATTGATGTCATCGTACAACAAACGCGCCTGGTTGATGGTAGACGCATTATTAACGGTGTGACCGAAGTAACCGGTATGGAATCCAGTAAAATCCAGATCCAGGAGATCTTCCGTTTTGAGGATCATGGTCGTGATGCTAACGGTAAATGCCATGGTCTGTTTACCGGCTGTGGTGCCGTACCAAGCTTCTTCGAAGAGCTGCGTGAAACCGGGGTAGCCGTTGATTTACGCTGGTTTGAACGTATAGATAGCAAAAAACACAACCCCCATGATTAGCATTATTATCTTCAGCTTTATTATTGCTGTTGCCGTTGCCCTACTGATCTGGTCGCTGGTTGAAATCGGCTCTAAGGCCGGAAAACAATATAAAGAACGCTTTCAAGACCAGTCACAGGCCAACCTGCATGATCTGTTCTTTACGGTCGATCCTACCCGTTTGTTTATTGCCAATATCTCGGCACTGGTACTGGGTTGTGTTATCGCCTGGCTGATGACCGGCAGCTTTATTGTTGTTGCGGTTACCGCGGTTGTATTCTTTATGTTGCCTCGCTGGGTATATGCTTGGCTGCGCAAACGCCGGATTGAAAAAATTGAAGAGCAATTACCCGACACCATACTGATGATTGCCGGGGGCGCCCGTGCCGGGCAATCACTGGTGCTGGCCATGCGCCAGGTGGGGGGCGAACTAGAGCCTCCCATTGCCCAGGAATTTGATGTCATGCAGCGTGAGCAGCGTCTGGGGGTAAGCCTGGATGACTCACTGGAGAATCTAGCCAGGCGTGTACCGGTTTCTTCCGTTGCGTTAATGGTTTCCGCGATGCGAATTGCCAATGAAACCGGGGGGGGACTGGCGGAAACCCTGGAACGCACCGCAGAGACCCTACGTGCCCAACATGCCATGGAATTGAAGATTAAGGCATTGACCGCACAGGGCAAGTTGCAAGCCTGGGTGGTGGGCATGTTACCGGTTGCCTTTATTTATATCTTACATAAACTTGAGCCGGTTGCCATGGAGCATTTATGGACTACCCCCACAGGCTGGGCCGTGCTGGCAATGATTAGCTTCATGGAATTCTTTGGCGTATTATTGATTCGTCGTATTGTATCGATTGATGTGTGAGGTCGGTTATGGATATTACTGACAGTTCAACCTGGATTATCTTTGGGCTTGCCCTATTAATTGGTTTGTCTATTGCAATGATTGCATGGATGATTTCCCGTTTTGCGGCAGCCGTACCCACACAAGATAGAGCCTATTTTGAAGATCCCCCCAAGGGCTTTAAAATGTTCTGGTGGCCGATTCAATGGTTTGCCTTTTATCTTGACCCATTGATTTCCGCAAAAAATCATGAAGATACCATGGCAAAACTACGTGCGGCCGGACTGGATTACTCCCTTAATCCGTCTCAGTTTATGGCCGCCAGACTGGTCTATGGTGCCATTGCCGCCGCTTTTGCCTGGTTTGTCTGCGATACCTTCGGTCTGGACACGCTACTGCCTATGCTATGTATGTTTTTATTCGGCATGGTACTGCCCGCCATCTGGCTAGGCGATAAAATCAAGGCCAGACGCTTACAGACGCTGCAAACCCTGCCCTTTATGCTGGATATTATTACCTTATGCGTAGAGAGTGGCCTGAATATCAACAGCGCCTTTCAACAAGCCGTAGACAAGGGACCCGCCGGCGCCCTGAAAGAGGAATTCCAGCGGGTATTACGTGATATTCGTATCGGTAAGCCTCGCGCCGAATCCTTACGTGAAATGAAGGTCAGAATGAACTCCCCTGCCATGTCCAGCTTTGTCACCACACTGATTCAGGCGGAAAACAGCGGTATGAGCCTGGGTAAAATCATGCGTGGTCAGGCCGAGCAACGCCGGGTTGAGCGTTTTGCCCGAGCCGAAAAACTGGCTATGGAAGCGCCGATTAAGATGTTGTTTCCATTACTGATGTTTATTTTCCCTATCATTTTTATTATTATTGCCTTCCTGATCTACACCAAGTTCACCCTGGATACCGCAGGCGCGGTATAAATTTATGGAAAAAGTCTCGGTCACCGTTGCCTGCAGTTTTCTTAGCCGACTCAAGGGCTTGCTATTTAGCCAACCGCTGCCGCCGGCACGCGGACTGTTAATTCAGCCCTGTTACTCGGTACATACTTTCTTCATGGGCTACACCATAGATGTGTTATTTCTGGATAAACAGGGATATGTCATAAAAATCGTACCCCAGCTGCGCCCCTGGCGTGCCGCCTCCTGCCGCAAAGCCTATCAGACCTTGGAGCTGTTTTCCGGAGAAGCGGCACGACTGAATATTCAGCCAGGCGACAAACTGCAAGACTTCTCCGAACTACGCTGATCAGGCATCAACCTCAGCGCAGTATGCCTGCATACACCACAGCAAAGCCATACACCAAGAATGCAGCCATGCGTTTAAGCGCCCTTGTGCAACAGGGAGGTTACGCGTCCTGCCACAGCTTATAGGGGTTGGCCAGCAGCGATACATTATAATAGCGCGTATCATCAGACACTTCCTTACCCGCCCAGGTCGGCAATTCAAACGCCTCATCTTCGGCCCCCAGCTCCACCTCGGCCACAATCAAGCCCAGATTATCCCCTTCAAATACATCAATTTCCCAGGTGTGCTGTCCCACATCCACCAGATAACGGGTCTTTTCAATTACCGGGCCACGGCATAACCCATCCAGCAGCTGGCGCGCCTCGTCGACAGGAATGGCATACTCATATTCTTGCCGCTGCACCCCCAGGGTCATACTTTTGATATTAATATCCGCCTTATCATCGGTCAGCCGCACACGTACCGAGGCATTGCCGCTCATATCGGTCAAATAGCCCTGTTTTAGGTAGTGATGCCGTTTCACCGATTGCCGCCAGCTATCATCCGTTACCAGAAATTTACGCTCTATCTCAATTGCCATTATGAATTCTTTGCTATTACATTAATCGACTGAATTTTTAAGGTCTTCTGCACCGATTTACCGGCGCGCGCCCGCTTGGCGATATAAGCCTGCAATTGTACCCAGCTCAGCTTGATCTGCTTATGACGCTTGCCCACCGTGCCATCAATCAGCAGGCTGTCACCGGCAGTTATCACCGCAACGGCCTGCAAACTATCCTCATCGGCCAGCCCCTGCAACAGCACACCTTTGCCCCCACCAGACAGCTGTTTTAGCTCTTCATAGGCAAACAATAACAGACGTCCCTGTTGTGAGGCGGCAACCACATAGCCATTTTCGGCAGGCGGGGTATGCACCCACGGGGGCAATATCGATGCCTCACCCAGCGTCACAAACTGCTTGCCGGCCTTCATCCGCGACTGCATATCCGTAATCTTACAGGCAAAGCCATAACTGGCATCACTGGCAATCAACACCGACTGTTGCACGCCAGGACAGATAACCTGAGCAATTCTGGCACCATCCGTCAATTCGAAGAAACTGGCCAGCGGTGCGCCATCACCTCGCCCGGACGGAAATTGTGCGACGGACACCGTTGCCACCCGACCATGTGTGGTAAAGATAATGCAGCTATCCGTGGTACGACATTCAAAATGAGCATACAGACTATCGCCCGCTTTAAACGAGGTCGCACTCAAATCCAGATTATATCCCTGACGACTACGCACCCAATGCTTAGTAGAAACAATCACCGTCACCGGGTCATCAACTACCGGCGCACTTAGACTGACCTGCTGCGCCTGCTCAATCAACGTGCGGCGCTCATCGCCAAATGTCAGCGCATCCTGCTCAATTTCCGTGGCAACCTGCGCTCGCAAGGCCGACTCCTTAGCCAGCAAACGATTTAAAGCCCGGCCTTCTTTTTCCAGAACCTTAATTTCTTTTTCAATGCGTATGCCTTCCATTCTTGCCAGCTGACGCAAACGAATCTCCAGAATATCTTCCACTTGGCGTTCACTCAGTTCAAATCTGGCCATCAACGCCGCCTTGGGATCATCGGACTCACGAATCAGCGCAATCACTTCATCCAGATTGAGAAAAACCACCATACGACCGGCCAGAATATGCAACCGGTCATTGACCTGATCCAGCCTGAAACGGGTGCGCCGCCTGACCGTCTGAATACGAAAATCCACCCATTCACGCAACACCTGGGTCAACGCCTTCTGCTGCGGACGTCCATCCAGGCCTATCATGGTCAGATTCACGGATAAATTATTCTGCAAACTGGTATGTGCCAGCAGCACATTCATCATTTCTGCGGCCGATTGACGCGAGGAACGCGGCTGCAATACCAGGCGTACCGCCTGACTTTTATCCGATTCATCGGCCAGGGAATCCAGCACCGACAAAATCAGCTGTTTGTTTTGCGTCTGCTCCTGGGTCAGGCTCTTTTTATTCGCCCTGGGCTTGGGATTGGTCAGGTTATCAATTTCTTCCAGCACCTTGCGAGTCGACACCCCATGCGGCAACTCATTGATCACAATCTGCCACTGACCTCGGGCCAGCTCCTCTATCTGCCAGCGGGCGCGCATTTTTAACGAACCACGACCATTTCTATAGCAATCGCGAATCTCCTGTGGGCTGGAAATAATCTGCCCACCGCCAGGCAAATCCGGCCCTTGAATAATATCCAACATGGCCTGATCTTCCATCTCAGGCTGTCGAATCAACTGCACCACCACTTCCGCTAACTCACGTAAGTTATGCGCAGGAATCTCGGTAGCCATACCCACGGCAATCCCCGAAGCACCATTCAATAACACTACCGGCAAACGCGCCGGCAGCATGGCAGGCTCCTTAAACGCCCCATCATAGTTGGCCACATAATCCACCGTCCCCATATCTAGCTCGGACAGCAATACCTGAGCAAAGGCCGTCAGCCGGGTCTCGGTATAACGCATGGCTGCCGCATTATCGCCATCCCGAGAACCAAAGTTCCCCTGACCATCGATTAACGGATAGCGTACCGAAAAGTCCTGTGCCAGCCTGACCATGGCATCATAGGCCGAGGCATCACCGTGTGGATGATATTTACCCAGCACATCACCCACCACCCGTGCCGATTTCACATGCTTGTTACCATGTGCCAGCCCCATCTGGCGCATGGCATACAAAATCCGTCGCTGTACCGGTTTCTGACCATCACCGACTTCAGGCAAGGCCCGCCCCTTCACCACCGATACCGCATACTCCAGATAGGCCCGTTCGGCATAATCGGCAATCGCCACCTCATCACCATCGGGCAACGGCGGTAATGGCGCGAATTCACGCACCGCATTTTTGGCCAAAGCACCGGTTTTAACCGGTTTAGTTGCTTCTTCCTCTGCTACCAACAACTGAGACTGTTTAATTTCTTTCGACATAATTATTTTAATTATTTTGCTAACACCACGTAAAAAAGCCAGCGAATGCTGGCTTTTTTCATCTCCAGACGGAAATCTTAATTATCGTCCTGATCCAGATTAAAAGCTCTATGCAGCACACGTACCGCCAATTCCAGATATTTTTCATCGATTACCACAGAAATTTTGATTTCAGAGGTCGAAATCATCTGAATATTAATACCTTCTTCGGATAATGCCTGGAACATCCTGGTGGCAATACCCACATGCGAACGCATACCCACACCAACTACCGACACCTTGGCCGCCTTGTTATCACCGATAACTTCACGCGCACCAATCTTAGGCTGTACCGTATTTTTCAGGATAGCCAGCGCCTGATTAAAGTCGTTACGGTGTACCGTAAACGAGAAATCGGTCTTGCCGTCACCACCTACATTTTGAATAATCATATCCACATCAATATTGGCGGCACTGACCGGACCAATAATCTGATGGGCAATCCCTGGCATATCCGGTACGCCCATTACTGCAACTTTTGCCTCATCACGATTAAACGCGATACCAGATATTACTGCTTGTTCCATTTTATCGTCATCCTCAAACGTAATCAGTGTCCCTTCGCCTTCATCCTGAAAGCTGGATAACACACGTAGCTTAACTTTATATTTACCGGCAAACTCTACCGCACGAATCTGCAATACCTTAGAGCCCAGGCTGGCCATTTCCAACATTTCTTCAAAGGTCACCGTTTTCAAACGGCGGGCATCCGGCACCACGCGCGGATCGGTGGTATACACCCCATCCACATCGGTATAAATATGACACTCATCGGCCTGCAATGCCGCCGCAATCGCCACACCGGTGGTATCCGAACCGCCACGCCCCAGTGTAGTAATATTGCCAAATTCATCAACCCCCTGGAAACCGGCGACAATTACAACATTGCCCTCATCCAGATCGGTACGAATTTTCTGCTCATCAATGCTGACAATACGCGCCTTGGTAAAAGCATTGTCAGTGGTAATTTTAACCTGTGAGCCGGTATAGCTCTTGGCCTTGACCCCCATTTCTTTTAACGCCATCGCCAACAGTCCCACCGTCACCTGTTCTCCGGTAGAAACCACCACATCCAGCTCTCGCGGATCGGGATGGCGCTGCACCTCCTTGGCCAATGTAATCAAGCGGTTGGTTTCGCCACTCATGGCAGACAGCACCACCACCATTTGATGGCCCTCTGACCTAAATTTTGCTATGCGTTTGGCAACACTTTTAATGCGTTCGACACTTCCCACGGAAGTACCACCATACTTTTGAACAAATAATGCCACGATATTCTCGCCTGCTTTTCAATAAAAAACTAAACGCGTATTCTAGCCTAACTCTGACCAGAATACGAGGCCCAAACTGCCTTCATTAAGATTAACCGGCCATAAACCAGCCCCCAGCCGCCTGTCTAAACCGGCCTGAACAGCGCGTATCAACTCATCCTGGGACACAGGATAGTAGGCTGCGCACTGGGCAGGGTATCGGGATAATCCTTGCTAAAGTGCAGGCCGCGACTCTCATGACGCAACAATGCACTTTCCACAATCAAACGCGCATTCAGCACCAGATTACGCAACTCCAGAAAGTCCGAACTCACATAATAATTGGCATAGAAATCATCAATCTCTTCTTGCAACAAATCAATTCTATGCAACGCGCGCTGCAAACGCTTGTTACTGCGGACAATACCGACATAATCCCACATAAAGTGACGCAATTCATCCCAATCATGGGAAATCAGCACATTTTCATCGGCATTGGTCACCCGGCTTTTATCCCAGGCCGGCAATGTTGGCAGTGACAGTTTAGGCTGAGATAGAATATCCTGCGCTGCCGCTTCGGCAAATACCAGACACTCCAACAGCGAATTACTGGCCAGACGGTTAGCACCATGCAGACCACTATATGCCGTCTCCCCTACCGCATAAAGATTATGCACATCGGTGCGTGCTGATAAGTCGGTAACCACCCCACCACAGGTATAATGTGCGGCAGGCACTACCGGAATGGGTTCGCGGGTAATATCTATCCCCAAATCCGCACAACGCTGTTTAATATTCGGGAAATGTTCTTGCAAGAACGTATCAGATTTATGCGATATATCCAGATACACGCAGTCCAGACCGCGCTTTTTCATTTCAAAATCAATCGCACGCGCCACCACATCGCGCGGCGCCAGCTCCTCACGTTTATCATGCCACGGCATAAAACGCTGCCCATCGGGCAGCCTCAATAATCCGCCCTCACCTCTAACCGCCTCACTAATTAAAAATGATTTGGCATGCGGATGATATAAACAGGTGGGATGAAATTGAACAAACTCCATATTACCCACCCGGCAGCCAGCTCGCCAGGCCATGGCAATACCGTCACCGGTTGAGGTATCCGGATTGGTGGTGTAACGATACACCTTACCGGTCCCGCCAGTTGCCAAGATCGTATTTCGAGCAGGAATCGCCAATACCTCATCGGTCTGACAGTTGAGTGCATATACCCCAAAACAACGCTTACCCGCCTGCCCCAGTTGTCGGCTGGTAATCAGGTCTACCGACAAATGATTTTCCAGCAAGGTCACATTGGGATGTGCCAACACTTTAGCGATCAACGTTTGCTGCACCGCACGCCCGGTGGCATCGGCGGCATGAATAATACGTCGCTGCGAATGACCGCCTTCCCGCGTTAAATGAAAACCGGTCTCACTGCCCTCATCCCGGGTAAATGGCACACCTTCTTCAATCAGCCAGTCAATCGCCGCCTTACCATGCTGCACCACAAATTGCGTTGCCTCAAGGTCACACAATCCAGCACCCGCGATCTGCGTATCTTCAATATGGGCCTGCTCACTATCCTGCTCCGATAACACCGCAGCAATCCCACCCTGGGCCCAGCTGCTGGCGCCATCCAGCAATGATTTTTTGGTAAGTAACCCCACTCGCTGCACATCCGCCAGTTTCAAAGCCAGACTCAAGCCTGCCAGACCACTACCAATAATTAAGGTATCAAATTGCAACCGCAAACTCTCTTTGTTAATCAAACATTAACGTGACCAGTCGGTCAGATATTTTTCCAGCCAGAACAGCCCTACCATAGTCTTGCTGTCATTAATCTTACCCTGTTTAATCCATGTCATGGCCTGCTGCAACGGCAAATCAAATACCTCTATCAGCTCACCCTCATCCAGCTGCTGCTGGGCTAATGTCAGCCCCGTTGCCACAAAGTATTCAATACGTTCATCAGCATAACCGATACAGGGCCATGCCGTGGTCAAATGCTGCCATTCCTGCGCCCGATAACCGGTTTCTTCCAATAATTCACGCTTGGCAGTATCCAGAATATGCTCCTGATAATCAATCTTTCCGGCGGGAATTTCAACAAACTCCCGGCGAGGCGCATAACGAAACTGTCGCTCCAGTATCACATGCCCATTATCCTGCAATGCCAGCACCGCTACCGCCCCCGGATGCTCAACATACTCACGGGTATGTACCTGATCATTCGGCAAACGCGCCTGATCTTTGCGCACCTTAAGAAAGCCGCCGTCGTACATCAGTTCACTATCTAGTTGATACTCTGTTAAGTCCATAATTCTGCCACAAAATAAAAGGAAGAAGCGAAATCGCTTCTTCCTTTATTGGTCTAACTAACGAAAAAATTAGTCTCTATCACCCGCAAATGCCATCAACAGTTGCAATAAATGAATAAACAGCTGATACACATTCAGGAATAAAGACAAGGTTGCCATCACATAGTTGGTTTCGCCACCATGAATAATCTGACTCACGTCATAAAGAATATAGGCAGAAAACAACAACACCGCGATTGCAGACAACGTCAAAGATAAGGCCGGAATCTGGAAAAACAGATTTGCCAGCGAAGCCACCACCATCAAGATAAGCCCGATAAACAGGAACTTACCCATAAAGCTGAAATCTTTCTTAGTGACTGTCGCAATGGTTGCCATACTGAAGAAAATAATGCCGGTCCCACCTGCGGCCAGCGCAATCAGTTCCGCGCCATTACTTAAGCGTAACGCATTTTGCAAAATAGGCCCTAAGAACACCCCGGCCACCAGAGTAAATCCCAGCAGCGCCGGAATAGCAAACACACTGTTACGCAATGAGCTCACCAACATGATCATACCAATCATTACAGCAAACATCACCAGCGAAGAAATTATCGGACTGCCCGCCATGAATGAAAAATTCAGGTTCATGCCAATAAACGCACCAATTATGGTTGGAATCATTGACAATGCAAGCATGAGATAAGTATTACGCAGTACCTTATGCTGGGTAGTGGATAAACCGCCAGCAGGAACTGTCAGTTTATTTGGGAAGTTCATATTCTCTCCTTTAGATAATTAACAATGATGGAAACACTTCAACAGAAATACCCCATCAAAACGCTAAGATTAATCAATTTTTACCAAAAACTCAATCCCTTAAACACATATTTCAACGCTTAGGCTATGCCTGGATAAGAAATTAAAGTTTTTAACATTTTTGCCGATATTATAGTTAACTGGCAATGTTTAGATAGTAGCAATGGAAAATATATCCATACTTTGCGATTAATTTTTTATTGGCATAATAGCTCACAACACGACTCACCAAGCATCATGCCAACGTATATAACACAACTTAACTGATTGAACTAATTTACCTGAACCGAGATCATCATGCGTTTCGCCCCTAGTCAAACGTTACCCCCCAATACCACAAGCAACCTGGATACGATTAACCATACGTATCGGACCAACGTTATTCAACGGGAAGACGGGCAGCGTGAGCATGAACAACAGTCGGGTAAAAATCGTGCCGACCTCTATCAGCAGCCCAAACAGAACAGGCGCCAATCCAATCGAGATAGACGCCATATGAGGCCACGACGCCAACAGCAACAACCGGTACTTATGGAATTACGTTCTGGCAAAGACCGGCGACGACGCCATTTGCGCGCCACAGACCCCATCCGGCATATAGACATCAAAGCCTAAGCCAGCCGGATACAGGCCGACTAATCGAAATATTCATCAATCGGCGGCGCAACTTTCATAATTTCCTCCGGTGTCGTCAGACCCGAGATCACTTTTTTTGCCCCGTTTAAACGCATAGGTAGCATGCCTTGCTTATAAGCCTGCTTACGTAACAAGCCCAACTCTCCGCCCTGCATCATTAATTTTTTAATTTCACTGCTGCAAGACAACATCTCATAAATCCCGGCACGCCCCAGGTAACCCGTCATACGGCAATCCATACAGCCAGTAGCCACCCAGCTGGCCTCAGGCTTAACCAGCTCACTGGCACCAACCAGCTCCTGCCAGTTTTCATCCGATATTGGCTGTTGCGTTTTACATTTAGGACATAACACCCTGACCAGCCGCTGCCCCATCACACCAAGCAAGGTTGAATTCAGCAAATATGCTGGCACGCCCAATTCCAGCATACGCGTCAAGGTAGAGACCGCATCATTGGTGTGCAGCGTTGATAACACCAAATGGCCGGTCAACGCTGCCTGAATCGACATTTCTGCGGTTTCACGATCACGAATCTCGCCCACCATAATAATATCCGGGTCCTGGCGCAATAAGGTTCGCACACCGGCCGCAAAACCAAGGTCAACCTGTTGCAACACCTGCATCTGATTGAACCCCGACTCCACCATTTCAATCGGATCTTCAATCGTACAGACATTAACTTCCGGGGTCGCCAGTTGTTTCAAGGTTGAATACAGGGTAGTTGTTTTACCCGAGCCGGTAGGACCGGTAACCAAAATAATACCGTTAGGTTTTTGCGTCCATTGATGCCACAACTCGGACTGGGAGCTGGTAAAACCCAGTTCCGCAAAGCTTTTCACCAAAATTTCCGGATCAAAAATCCGCATCACCAGCTTTTCACCAAACGCGGTCGGCATGGTCGATAAACGCAACTCAATTTCTTCACCCTTGGCCCCCACCGTTTTGATACGGCCATCTTGAGGGCGACGTTTTTCCACCATATCCATACGCCCCAGTAATTTGATGCGACTGGTAATGGCATTCGACACCGGCGCAGGTAACTTATAGACCTGGTGCAATACCCCATCAATACGGAAACGCACAATACCGACATCACGTCGCGGCTCTAAATGAATATCACTGGCACGTTGCTCAAACGCGTATTTGAACAGCCAATCCACCAACACCACCACATGCTGCTCATTGGCATCCAGATTGGTGGTTTTACCAAGCTCCACCAGCTGCTCAAAGTTTTGCACCCCTACCGCCGACCCGGAACGAGCCTGAGTGGCCTGACTGACCGAGTTTGCCAGATTATAGATTTCCGGAGAATAACGACTGATATCCGTCGGACTGGCCAATACCGGCACCACCCGCAGATTAAGCAGTTTACTCAAATCATTGGCCCAACTGAATAAAAAGGGTTCCGCGGTGGCAATGGTCAGCTCCCGCCCCTCCAGCCCGACAGGCATAATTTTCAGCCGCTCGGCATAGGATTTGGACACATACTTGGAGACATCGGCAAAATTCAGCTGCAACGGATCAACATGGTAATAGTCCATCCCCACTTTTTCCGCCAGCCACTTGGTCAAAAAACCTATCTGCAAGGCCTGATGCGGTGGTTTGGCCGCATCCCATCCCTGCTCGGCAATGACCTCCAAGGGATGGCACATCAAATGTGCACTTTTTTTCAACAAGGCCTGAGCCGGAATCGCCTCAACCATGCCATCATTTAACAATAGCTGAAGCAATTCCTTCAGCGTCAATTTATGCTCGTTCTGTTGCATTAACTCACTACCTAACGTTTTAGAACAGTTCTACATCACCTGCCACCGGCTTGCTTTCCACCGATTTAATATAACGTTTCTCTTCTTCCACAATTGTGTTGTTATGCAATGAACGTAAGCGCTTGACCATCGCTTTTCCAGTTGCTGGAAAAAACACCGCCATACGAGGAAAGACATCACCCATATCTTCGGAAATCACCGTCAACCCTTCGGTTTTGACATAGTCACGCACAAACTCAATATTACGCGCTCCCACATCCGTCATTCCCGCCATAATACGGCCGCCACCAAAAAGCTTGACCTCCAGATTATGACGCTGACCACCATTCTTCAAAATATCATTAATCAAATGCTCCATCGCAAAATTACCATAACGTGTCGCATCATTAATACTGGAAGCTTTAACACTGGAAATATTGCCGGCCAATGGCAACATAAAATGATTCATACCACCCACACCGGTCACACGATCTCGAATACACGCTGCCACACAAGAACCTAGAGTAGTATAAACCGCCTCTTGTCTGGCAGTCACATAATATTCACCGGGGAGTAAGCGCGCCGCTACCGCATCAAAAGATTTATGCCAACCACGCTTGATATGCTCAAATCCCGGCAAGGTCAAAGGCAACCGATTTTTATCATTACTTATCATAACGTGCGCCACCCCATTAGTCTGCCGGTCTAACTATACAACAATTTGGCAACCAAAATCAGTCCAACAGTTCAATTAGCTGCTGGATCTCCTGACGGATTTCCTGATAGTTGACCTTTTCCATCTTGGATGGTTCAGCCAACGAATCATTTTTACCACTTAATTGATTACGTGCCCCGGTAATCGTAAAGCCATGCTCATATAACAACTCTCGAATCTTACGAATCAGCAACACTTCGTGTCGCTGATAATAACGCCGGTTGCCGCCACGTTTTTGCGGTTTTAACTGTGAAAACTCCTGCTCCCAGTAACGCAGCACATGCGCCTTAACAGCACACAGTTTACTAACTTCACCGATGGTAAAATAACGCTTGGCAGGAATTGGCGGCAATTGCCGATCAGTTATCTGCGGATCCATGATAAGACTGCTCTACCATGGATTTCAACTTCTGACTGGGGTGGAAAGTCACCACCCGACGTGCAGTAATCGGAATTTCTTCCCCTGTCTTAGGATTACGGCCAGGACGCTGAGGTTTATCACGCAGCTGAAAATTTCCGAAACCGGAAAGTTTGACACTCTCCCCCCGCTCCAACTGAACACGAATTTCCTCAAAAAAAGTCTCAACCATGTCTTTGGCTTCTCGTTTATTTAAGCCGACTTTTTCAAATAGTAAGTCCGCTAACTCCGCTTTGGTTAATGTAGTACTCATTACGTTTCCTTTATACGCGCAACTTGGCACCATGCTGTTGCATGACATCGATTAACATGGCAACACTGGGTTCAATCTCGGTATCTGTCAGTGTTTTTTGCTCATCTTGCAACAACACACAGAACGCCAGACTCTTACAGCCCGGCTCAACCCCTTTGCCTCTATATACATCAAATAAATTAATTCCCTGAACATAGGGAGCCGCCGCCTGACACATACCATCAAGCAAGGTCTGCACCGCGACATTTTCTTCAACAATAAACGCCAGATCACGTCGCATAGGTAACGTTCTGGCAATAGCCTGCATTTTTGGCAGTTCACGCTGCTTCAATACATCCAGGTCAATTTCAAACCACTGTGCCGGCAACGGTAGATCATATGCCTGCAACCACTTAGGATGCAATTCACCAATCCAACCAACCGATTGATTATCCACAAAAATCTCTGCACTCCTACCCGGGTGAAGCGCAGCATGCTGCGATGATACAAAAGTCAGATCGGTTCTGGCAAATAATGCAGCCACATCGGCCTTTACATCATAAAAATCCACTGCCGCCGATTTCGCCCCCCATTGCTCCGGCAACACACTGCCATAGGCAATCGCAGACAAGCGCTCGGTTTGCTGATAATCCTGCCCGGCACGCTGAAAACAGGCACCCATCTCAAATAGTCTGACACGCGACTGATTACGTTTTAAATTAAAGCTTAACGCCTGCAACAAACCCCCCAGCAGACTGCTGCGCATCACCGCCAGATTACTGGCAATCGGGTTTTGCAAGGCTACCGGCTGCGCGTTCGCCTGCAGCCCGGTCTCCAGCGCTTCATCCACAAAGGCATAACTAATGATTTCCTGATAATCCCTGGATACCAGCATAGCTTTTAGCAATTGATCCGACTGTCTAGTCTCCTGAACCGGCAACATTGTCAGATCTACCCTGGGGGCCTGAGCAGGAATATTGTCATAACCATACAAACGTGCCAGCTCTTCAACCAGATCAGCCTCTATCGACAGGTCAAAGCGAAAGCTCGGCGCGCTCACCTTAAACTCACCACCCTGTTGAACAAATTCAAACCCCAAGCGCGTTAATAAGGCGGCAATTTGTGCGTCATCAAGGGAAATACCCAATACCCGCTCAACACGCGACTGTCGCAAGCTGATTTGCGGACGCTGAGGCAATGCCCCCTCAACACGAATCACCTCGGCGGCCTGACCACCACAAATATCCAGTACCAGTTGGGTTGCTCGCTCTAATGCCAGCGCTGTGGTGGCATAATCCACGCCGCGCTCAAAGCGAAAAGATGAGTCTGTGGCCAGCCCAAAGCGTCGGGCACGCCCGGCAATGGCATCGGGTGCAAAAAATGCACTTTCCAGAAAAATATTCTGGCTGGAGGTCTCCACACCACTATGCTCACCGCCCATCACACCGGCTATGGCCAGAATCCGCTGATTATCGGCAATCACCAGCACATCATCACTCAACGCGACCTGCTGTTCATTGAGCAATGTCAAACCCTCGTCGTCGCGCGCCTGCCTGACCTGAATATCCCCACTCAACTGGGCCAGATCAAACGCATGCATGGGCTGTCCCAGTTCCAGCATCACATAGTTAGTGATATCAACAATCGCATTAATACTGCGCAAACCACTGCGCTCCAAACGCTGCACCATCCACAACGGTGTCGCCGCCGCTGCATTCACATTACGCACGCTACGCCCACAATATAACGGGCAGCCCGCCGCATCCTGTACCTGCACACCGATATCATTATCGGCCTCGGCAGCCACCGTATCGATTTTTGGCAGAGTAAATGCCGTATCGGTGAGTGCCGCCACTTCGCGCGCCACACCATACAAACCGGAGCAATCACTACGGTTAGGGGTTAACGACAACTCAAAGATCTGATCATCCAGATCCAGGTAATCACGAATGCTGGCACCCACCGGGGCATCGGCAGCCAATAGCCACAAGCCGTCGCTTTCCTCGGCCATACCCAACTCGGTTGCTGCACACAACATACCGAAAGATTCCACCTGGCGCACCTTGGCACGTTTGATCTTAAAGTTACCCGGCAACACCGCACCAATACGCGCACACGCCACCTTAATACCCGGCGCAACATTTTTCGCGCCACACACAATCGTTAAGGGTTGCTCATCCCCCACATTCACCTGACAAATATTCAGGCGATCGGCATTCGGATGTTTTTCAACCTGCAGCACCTCGGCCACGACCACATCATTAAATGCAGGGGCTACCGGCTCAAGAGATTCCAACTCCAGGCCCGCCATTGTCAGGGTATGCCCAAGTTCATCGCTGGAAATTGCAGGATTAACCCAGCTTCTTAACCACTTTTCAGAAAACTTCATTTTGCCACTCAGTTAAATTGTTTGAGGAAACGCAAGTCACTCTCATAGAACAAACGCAGATCATTCACGCCATAGCGCAACATCGCCAAACGCTCAACGCCCAGACCAAAAGCAAAGCCTAAATATTTTTCACTATCAATATTTACATGCTTGAGCACATTGGGATGCACCATGCCGCTACCCAGAACTTCCAGCCAACCGGTATGACTACAGACCCGACAGCCCTTGCCATTACACTGCACACACTGGATATCCATCTCCGCGGAAGGTTCCGTAAACGGAAAGAATGACGGCCGAAAACGCACCTGCAAATCATCACGCTCAAAAAACTGCTGCATAAAGTCGGCCAACACCCCTTTGAGCATCGCAAAATTGACCTCTTCATCAATCCACAAACCTTCGACTTGGTGAAACATCGGTGAGTGTGTCACATCGGAATCACAACGATAGACACGCCCCGGTGCAATAATTTTCAATGGCGGTGGATTACTCTCCATATAACGTATCTGCACAGGAGACGTATGTGTACGCAATACATGCTGTGGATCGATATAAAACGTATCATGCATCGCCCGCGCCGGATGATTTTCCGGAATATTCAGCGCCGTAAAATTATAGAAATCCCGTTCAATTTCCGGTCCCGAGGCCTGAGCGAATCCCAGCGAATGAAATAACTCAGCGATACGCTGTAAGGTCAATGTCACCGGATGCAAACCGGATCGCCCCATACCCCGCCCTGGCAGACTCACATCCAGTGCCTCAGCGGCCAGTTTGGCGTCCAGTTTCTTTTGTTGCAGCTGCTGACGCCGTTGCTGTAACGCGGCCTCAATTGTCTTTTTAACCTGATTAATTTCTGCCCCAGCCGCAGGTCGTTCTTCAGGAGATAGTTTACCCAGCCCTTTGAGCATAGCAGTAATGACTTCCTTCTTTACCAACATAGCGTGCTTTGACCTGTTCCAGCTCTGTCTCATCATTAATTTGAGAAAAAGCCTGAATAGCCTCATCATGAATTTGTTGAAGATCTTGCATAAACATTATTCCAGTTAATCTACGGAAAACACGAGCTTAAAAACGCGAGTTTTTCGTGGTATAACCGCTGACTAAAAAAGTAAATGAATAAAAAAGGAGGCCGTAGCCTCCTTTGAGCTTGAAACCTATCGGTTAGTTAGCTAGCTAGCGCTGATTTTGCTTGTTCTACAAACTGACCAAATGCGGCTTTGTCAAATATAGCGATATCTGATAAAACTTTACGATCGACCTCAACTGATGCTTTTTTCAGACCATTCATAAATGTGCTGTATGTCATGCCTTCCTCACGAGCTGCAGCATTAATACGTGCAATCCACAATGTACGGAACTGACGCTTTTCTTTGACGACGGTCACGATAAGCATATTGACCGTCCTTCATTACCGATTGCTTGGCAACGCGATAGACGTTTTTACGACGACCACGATAGCCTTTGGCCAGATTTAATACTTTTTTATGACTCGCACGAGCGGTGACACCACGTTTTACTCTAGGCATTATCTACTCCTTATGCGTATGGCAGCATTGCACGAACTGCTGCTGCATCTGCTGCATGAACAGCAGGTAGTACCACGAAATTGACGCTTACTCTTGGTGGTTTTCTTGGTCAGAATGTGACGCTTAAATGCTTGACCACGCTTGATGCTACCGCCTGAACGAACTTTAAAGCGCTTGGCAGCGCCGCTCTTCGTCTTCATTTTAGGCATAATTTTCTCCTTAAATTATGGTAGCAGGTGCTTTTAATCAAAGCTTGGACCTGGTTACCACTTGTTACGGGGCTTAACATACCACTCCAGCCGCCCCTTTTATACTGAAGTTACTATCCTTGTGGTTCAGCCGTGTCAGCTTATGGTTTCTTTACCTTAAGTACTGGCGCTATTACCATTACCATCTGACGGCCTTCCATTTTAGGGAATTGCTCAACAGAAGCCAGTTCTTTCAAATCATCGCGGATACGCTCAATTAAGCGCATACCCATCTCCTGATGTGCCATTTCACGACCACTGAAGCGTACTGTCACCTTAACTTTATTACTGTCTCCCAGGAAAGCGAGTTAGATTACGTAACTTAATACTGTAATCACCTTCATCAGTACCCGGTCTGAACTTAACCTCTTTAACCTGGACCTGTTTTTGCTTAATTTTAGCTTCATGCAAACGTTTGCTTTCAGCATATTTAAACATACCCAGATCCATAATCCGGCATACCGGCGGACTCGCTAAAGGAGCTATCTCAACCAGATCCACACCGGCTTCATCAGCCAGGCGTAGAGCCTCTTCTATAGATACGATCCCCAGAGGTTCTTTGTCGGTGCCAAGCAAGCGCACTTCAGGTGCGGTTATGGTCTCGTTGACACGCTGCGTCTTTTTCTGTGCTATTGCAATATCTCCCCCGTTCGTATATAATTAAAGCCTTACTACCGGGTTTGGTATCTCAGATTGCAAATGTGTTAAAATCAAATCTCCAACTGTCATTTGCCCCAGATCTTTCCCACCCCTGGTACGTACGGCAACCAACTCTTCTGCAACTTCCTTATCACCTACAACCAACTGATAAGGAAGCTTCTGTAAACTATGCTCGCGGATTTTATAGGTAATTTTCTCATTACGCAAATCCAATTGCACACGAATTCCCGCATCTTTCAATGCTTGCCCCAGCTTTACGGCATATTCTTCCTGAGCTTTAGAGATATTCATCAAAACCACCTGAATCGGCGCCAGCCAGGCAGGGAATGCGCCAGCATGATGCTCGATCAAAATTCCGATAAAGCGCTCCATAGAACCCAAAATTGCTCTATGCAACATCACCGGCGGTTTGCGACTATTATCTTCATCCACAAATTCCGCATCCAGACGCACCGGCAAATTGAAATCCAACTGAATGGTACCGCACTGCCATAAACGCCCCAGCGTATCTTTCAAAGTAAACTCAACCTTAGGACCATAAAAAGCCCCTTCGCCCGGCAGCAACTCATACTCCAGCTTATTGCGCTGCAATGCTGCCGCCAGATCGGCTTCCGCCCTATCCCAGACCTCATCCGACCCCACACGCTTCTCGGGCCGGGTAGACAATTTGACCAACACCTGATCAAAGCCAAAATCCCGATAGACCTCTTCCAGCATCAGAATAAAGCTGGACACCTCATCCTGCACCTGATTCTCGGTACAGAAAATATGCGCATCATCCTGAGTAAAGCCACGCACCCGCATCAAACCATGCAGCGCACCCGACGGCTCATTGCGATGACAGCAGCCAAATTCAGCCAGACGCAACGGCAAATCCCGATAACTGCGCAAACCGTGATTAAAAATCTGTACATGCCCCGGACAATTCATCGGTTTTACCGCATATTCGCGGTTTTCCGAGCCGGTAACAAACATATTTTCATGATAGTTTTCCCAATGCCCGGATTTTTCCCAGGAGCTTCTATCCATGATAGTAGGCGTTCTCACCTCTTGATAATCATGCAAAATAAACTTGCGGCGCATATACTGCTCAATTTCCTGCCACAAGGTCCAGCCCTTAGGATGCCAGAACACCATACCCGGCGAATTTTCCTGCAAATGAAACAACTCCAGCTGCTTGCCCAGCTTGCGGTGATCGCGCTTCTCCGCCTCTTCCAGCCTATACAGATAGGCTTTTAAATCATCTTTAGATGCCCAAGCGGTACCATATACCCGCTGCAACATTTCATTGTTGGAATCACCGCGCCAATAAGCACCGGCCAACTTCATCAATTTAAATACTTTAAGCTTGCCGGTAGACGGCACATGCGGACCACGACACAGATCGGTAAAGTTATCCTGCTGATATAACGAGACATCCTCACCCGCCGGAATAGACTCAATAATCTCGGACTTATAAACCTCGCCAATACTTTTAAAATAGCTGATCGCTTCATCACGCGGCAACACACTACGCTGCACCGGAATATCTTTTTTTACCAGCGCCGCCATACGTTTTTCAATCGCCGCCAGATCTTCAGGGGTAAATGGACGTTCATATGAGAAATCATAATAAAAGCCATCGTCAATTACCGGCCCAATAGTCACCTGAGCCTCGGGAAATAGCTCTTTAACCGCATGCGCCAGCAAATGCGCAGTAGAATGGCGAATAACCTCCAGCCCCTCTTCGGTTTTCGCGGTCACTATGGCCAGTTGTGCATCGGCCTCAATTAAATAAGACGCATCAACCAGCGTACCATCAACCTTGCCAGCCAATGTCGCGCGCGCCAGGCCCGCACCAATATCATTAGCCACATCCATGACGGTCACGGCTTGTGCAAACTCGCGTTTAGAACCATCCGGCAAAGTAATAACAGGCATTCCCAATCCCCAAAAACTAAAAATGCGGCTATCGCCGCACTTTATGAAACACTAAAAACTGGTAGGCGCGATTGGATTCGAACCAACGACCCCTTGGATGTCGACCAAGTGCTCTAACCAACTGAGCTACACGCCTAAAACGGAGCGCATTATACTCGAAAGCGCCGCTAGCGCAAACAAAAAGTTTTTTCATCTACCATTGACGGCTATCACCTTACCGCTGATCCACCCCCAACACCACGACAAATGGCCACTCACACCACCAACTAATGGTGCTGGTTATCCCCTGAAAGCCGCATTTTCACCGACCAGCGGTCGCACTCCCCCTGCCGCAGCCACATCAACGGTCAATCTCTAGCCAGATCATAACCAACCACTCATGGCACCTGGGCTAAAGTTTTTGAAGCGTCAATATTGCTATGTCCCCATATTTTTATGGCCTGACTGAAAGCCAATCCAAAAACAACCGTTCATTCCAAATTTTCGACCACTCACTTCGATTCAGGACTCGCTAAGCATATTGCCGACGAAACCCGTTGATGTTCACAAATAACAGGCATAGTATCGGATTAAACATCGATTCCAGGAGGGTGATATGAAATCCAAACAGTTTAAACTCTTGGTGAAACAGTTGGAAAAAGAGGCTGAAAAAAGCCCAACGCAATATAAGCGGAAAATCTTGCTGCTAGCCTTATTAGGGAACCTTTACGTTGTCACTATTATTGCCGGATTATTCGGCCTGATGGCGGCACTCTTCTTAAGCATACCCATTTTACAACTGGTTGCCGTTGCCTTGATTCCCAGTCTTGGCGTGTTTCTGTACTTTGTTTTCAAAGCGCTATGGATCAGAATTGAGCCACCACAGGGATATGAAATCGATGAGCAACAGGCACCGGAATTATTCACCATCATTCACGCACTCCAGCAGGAACTGCACTGCGCACCGTTGCACCATGTATTGATTACCCAGGAATTCAACGCCGGGGCCATTCAGGTGCCCCGCCTAGGCGTATTCGGCTGGCCAAAAAATTACCTGGTGATAGGTTTGCCCATGATGAAGCTACTCTCAGCAGAACAACTCAAAGCGGTGCTTGCTCACGAATTAGGCCACTTATCCCAAGGCCACGGCAAACTGGCAAATAAAATCTACTGCCAACGCCAACGCTGGGAGCAACTGGTAAAAGCGCTTGATCAGAACAAAAGCTTCGGCAGCTTCTTATTCAAGCCGTTCTTTCATTGGTTTGCCCCCTATTTCGCCGCCTGCTCATTCCCGATGGCACGTCGTGACGAATATCAGGCCGACCAAATGGCCGCCAAACTCACCAGCCCACAAGTTGCCGCCCAGGCATTAACCAGTACCAATGTATTTGCCCACTATCTGTATGAAAAATACTGGCCCTCGATTAATCGCCTAGCCAACAAAATGCCCCAACCCCGCTATATGCCCTTTGTTAATCTGGGCAAACAAATCAACCATCACATCAGCCCCGATGACGTTAAGAACTGGCTACAGGTCGCCATTGCCTCCACCACCAGCATTGATGACACCCATCCAGCACTATCGGACCGACTGAAAGCACTGGGACAAAAACCTTCGCTAAAAATCCCCGAAAGCTCACAAACGGCCGACCAGCTGCTGGGCGACAGTCTGGAACGGATTGCCGATCAGTTTGATCAGGAATGGCTAACCCATGTTTCAGACTCATGGCTGGCGCATTACCAACAGACACAAACCGAACGCAAAGCCTTAAACAAACTCAACCGTATGATTGAGCAAGGAGAAAATATTTCCGTAGAACAGGCCTATCATCGCGCCCGTTTAACCCTATCCCTGGACAACAACCTGGACAGCGCCTTTAAACAATTCAGCCTGCTGTACAAACGCGCTCCCGAAGATGCACGTATCTGCCTAGCACTGGGCAGTTGCTTTCTGGAAAAAAATGATTACACCGGCTGCAATCTGATAGAACAGGCCATCAAACTAGAGCCAGACCTGCTGCAAACAGGCGGTGAACGCATACAGGCTTATTATCAACAGATAGGTGACCCCGCCCGGGCACATGACTGGCAACATCGGTTAATGGAACAAAGTGCATTAACGGCCAACGCCAAACAGGAACGCAGTCAGCTAAACATCGACGACAAAACCATCCCTCACCACCTGCCCGAACGCAGCATTAAGCTGATTCAACACAAACTGCGCAGATTGCCTAAAATCCGCAAAGCCTACCTGGTCAGAAAAGAGGTCGAGTTTATGCCAGATGCACCTTGCTATGTCCTGGGCGTTTGTTTTGACCGCTGGCTATCACAACCAAGAAAAGCCGACATGACCGCAATCAGACAACAAATTCGTGAAGAAGTCCAACTCCCTAAAGGCACTCTGATCGTCAGGCTGGATGGCAAAAAACGTCGCTATCTGCAACTTTTCCTCTGGAAAAAACACAGCCGCCTGATTTAATCACCGATACGCGGGATGAGAGTACGCCATCCTCTCATCCCGCGTTATCTTTTGGCTTCCCACGTTAAAGTAAGACAAGCAGGATGTATCCCAAGGGCCAGTGAGCCGCAGAATTATCAACAAAATCTGTGGATAACTCTGTGTACAGCAGCAAAAAATCGTAATGAGATCATAGCCCGTGTCAGGTATGCTTATTTTTTAAGCACATACGCTACCTGCGCAAAAAATAAATGTTATCTACCGTCTTTCATTCGTCGTTATAGTGATGATGAAATATGTGATCTCACATCAGGTATTGGCTTTGTGGCAGCGCGAGCGCCTGACTGGATACAGCTCCACGGCCAGCCAAGCAGATTATCGTAGGTTGGAGCTGAGGCACGAAGCCCAACATTTTGCTGGGCTTCTCAAGCTCAGCACCAACCTGCCAATCAACACCATTTACGCGGCCATTATCACAGAACTTCAATGCGATATCAGCCTACGCCTGATGAAGTTCTTACTATGGCTCTTAGGCAACCGACCGCTGCAGGCAACGTCAGCTAGCCGACTATCGCCAAACACTAAAATCCTTGTTTCACCCCCATATACCAATATCGACTATCGTAATTAACAGTTTGGCTGGCAAATTGTGTTTCATATTCTTCTATGCCCAGACTGGTTGAGAACGTAGTACGTCGGGCGATTTTCCATTGGGCGCCCAAGGTTAGACTACTGTTTTGCAGATCGCTTAGATTGTATATGCCAGCGGTGTCGCTATCGACCCCATAGAGTCGTTCGCCGAACAGCATGCCGAGCTGAATCTGTTCGGGGGTCAGGCCTTGACCTGAAAAATAGTGCGTCCACTTGGTTTCAAGTGCATGAGTATTTTTTTGATTCTGTGCACGTTGCGAGTTGGATAGATTGATGCCGTAGTAGCGCAATTGCAGCCAATCGCGGCCTTGGTTAAAGCCCATACCCAGTGTGGGCGTGATTTGGTGTACATGCAGCTGACCTAATCCGCGGTTGCTACTGCCGTATTCGCTATAGGCATAGCCCAGATCCATATACCATTTCTTATCAAAACTTAAATAGGATATTTGCGGTTGTAGCGCAAAGACGTTATCCGTTTCGTTGGTGCTGTCATTGTTTCTGATGAAATGTAAATCCCCCCGTAACGTGACCTTACCGGAGGCACCATCCGGGGTCAGGTGTTTGTTTACCGAGGCATAGTAGTTTTGTTGCGCGATATCCGCGTATGAGCTGATATTATCCAGTTCTGTTTGAGAAAATCCGAACGTGACGCCCGATCGCTCCAGATAATCGGCACTGATAAATATCCCCGCATTATGCATTTGGTTACGGGTTGGCGAGTCTTTGAAATCGGTATAACTATATTGTGGGATAGCCGTGAATGTCCAGGTGCCCACCTCCGCATATGCATTATTTACCACCGCCAAGGTTAAAAAGGCAGCTAATTTTAAAGACGATTTCACGTGTTTCTCCATTTGTTTTTGTAAGCTTAGCGCTGTTTTGAAATTCGATATTAGCATTCCAACACGATTATTATATTAGCAAGTTGTCGCGCAATGAAAAAGCTTAGTAACAAATTGTGCATTTCATTACCTATATTCAAATCGTAAAACTGCAACACAATGGAAACAAACTTCGCCGGGCTGTTGCCAACATAGTACGATGTTTTGCGGTGAATCACCGCGTTCCAGCCTGACTTATCAAGTCTGCGCGCCTATTTAATAGAATGAACGTGATGACATTTAGCACCAACACCATCCCATATGAATATTTTTCTTGCCTCATTGCCAAATGAAGCTCATCCCTATCTGATAAAACAGGGGGCGTGCCTTGTTGCCAGGTAGATGTTGGTTTAACATGCGCAATAACTTATTGAGGCGTTGCCTCATGGACAGATAGCGTGAAAAATTCCAATATTCACTTATTTTTCAAAAAGTTAATAATAGCAAAGCGTATATTTGCATCTAATCTGCATAATGCATCCAGGTTAACAACACCTGTCCCCGGGAGGGCCGACTCATGCATTCGACATTACGCCAGCATTTAGCCAGATTAAAACAAGAATTATCACTGGGCTATGGCTGGGTAGCATTACTGCCTTCATCTAAGGCGGGCGCCCTAATGTTATTGGTGACGTTGCTTGAGCCTGCTGTCGGCTTAACCGGTATGTTCGGTGCAATTATCGCCTGGTATGCCGGGCAATTAGCGGGCGCTTCTGAGCAAGAACGGCCGGTCTGTGTATTTAATGGCTTGTTAATTGGCTTATATATTGCCCATACCTGGGTTTTTAGTATCGAAGTGGTGGCGCTGACATTGATGGGCGGTGTATTTGCCGGCTGGTTGACGGTGGCTTTAGGGCGTTTAATCTGGTCGCAATTTCAGTTGCCAGTGTTAAGTTTGCCCTTTGCCTTGTTAGCAATGATGATGTCGGCTGCAGCACAAAGTTTATCCAACCTGCAGTTAACCCATTATCTTGCCTATTCCGATATGCTGGGCAATCAGTTAGACCGGTTTTTAAGTGCATTTGGCAATTTATACTTCATCCCCGACCCCTTCGTCGGGCTATTTGTTGTCTTAGTGATTCTGTCATTTTCTCGCTACTACCTGTTTATTGCCTCACTCGGTTATTTAGTGGCATGGGGCTGGTTAATTATGATGGGAGCAGCACCCGAGCATTTGTCTACCAATGCCTGGGATAGCAATGCGATTCTTGCCGCATTACTGGTTGGGGCATTGTTTTCTCGTCCTGGGTGGCTGACCGTCGGTTTGGCGTTACTTGCGGCGGTTATGGCTTGCTGGATGTCATTGGCACTGGGACGTATTTTGGCTCATGTGCAGTTAGTACCCTTTTCAACCCCGTTTATTTTGGCTTCCTGGCTGGTGTTATATGCGGCCATTCGCAATTACCGTTTCACCACACAATTTAATTTACTGCAGCCGGATTTTCCCGAACGCTCTTTTGAGCGTGCGCAGGTGAGTCGCAGCAGAGTCGGCGAACCCGGCAGTGTGCCCTTGGCACTACCCTTTATGGGAGAGTGGTTTGTATCACAAGGCATGTCCGGTGAGCACACGCATAAAGGTTCCTGGCGCTATGCCTTAGATTTTATTGTGATGAAACAAGGTCGTAGCTTTAGTGGCTCAGGCAGCCAGCTTAGTGATTTTCATTGTTATAACTTGCCGGTGCTATCGCCAGCCTACGGTCAGGTTAGCCGGGTGGTGAATCATGTGGCTGATAATCAACTGGGTACAGTGAATGTGCAGGAAAACTGGGGAAATTGTGTAATCATTCATCTGGCCGATGGAAAATGTGTGGTCATTGCTCACTTAAAGCCCGCTAGCGTAGTTACCTATCCTGGAGCATGGGTTAAGCCTGGCGATTTGTTAGGTTATTGTGGCAATTCCGGTCGCTCACCTCAGCCTCATATTCATATGCATGTCCAAACGGCGGATGACCCGGCATGCCCAACGGTTCCCTTCCATTTATGCAATGTTTTAGCGCAAGCGGACGCACAATCCAGACAATATGCCCTGGCTATTGTGCCGCAGGAAGAAACTCGCTTAGAACCGGCGGCAGAAGGTGATGCGAGACCATTTTACCTATTAGCCGGCAGAGGCTTGCGCTATAGCGTGGCGCATCAGGAACAGGTGCTATGTGATTGGCATATTTATTGTGAAGTCGATGATCTGGGACGCTTAGCGTTAGTAGCCAGCAGCGGTGCCCGCTGTTTGGCTGAAACAACCGGGGCTGTGTTTGCCTGCTATGAGCGCACGGGGCCAGCGGATGTGTATTTTGATCTATGGTTACTGGCGTGTGGCTACACCCCGGCCTCTTACCAGGTAACGCAATGGGAGGAGCGCTATACACCGGCCCGCTTACTCCCTAAAGTCAGTGCTAAAGCCATCGCTTATCTATGTTGGCCATTAGCCAGCTTTGCACGTAGTCAATTTGAGCGCAGTTGGTTAGCAGATAGTCAGGTTTGGCGGCAAAGTGCAACGCATCGCCAAAATCTGACCGGGATAACGGCTCAAACACAGGCTTACATTACCCCACAATTAGGCTGCCATTTTCTTACGGCTGAGGTAGATGGCAAACAATACACCCTACAGGCATGCAGCTCGTTTCAACGCGCGGATATGGGGGTGCCCGCCTGGGAAGTCGCTTTACAACAACCCACTCGGCAATAACGCATAAGGAGAACACCATGAAACTATCAATTTTCGCTTGCAGTTTATTAACCGCGGCCAGCATTTTCAGCAGCACGGCGTTTGCCCAGGAAGCCAGTTGGCTGAAATCGTATCAATTGGAAGCGGCACAAGAATACACCAATGCTATTAAGGCATTAGATAGCATTAAAGCAAACAGTTACGATGCTGAACTTAAAAGTTTACGCCGCGGTTGGTTGTACTACCTGATGCAACGCTATAACGAATCGATTCGTGAGTATCGCCATGCAATTGAGCGCAACAGCAATTCAGTGGATGCGCGCTTAGGAATTACGTTACCACTTATGGCACAACAACGTTGGCGCGAAGCGGCGTTGCACGCCAATGCCGCATTAAAACTCTCTCCAAATAATTACAATGGTTTATTACGTTTAACCCAAGCCTATGAAGGTCAAAAAGACTGGCAAGCCATGCTAAAAACCAGCCGGAGAATGGTGGCACTATATCCTGCCAATGCAAGCAGCTATGTCTATTACGCCAGAGCGCATGCCTGGCTAAACCATCATTCGCAAGCAAAAGCAGCCTATAGCGCGGTGTTGTCTCGTTATCCCGGTCATGTTGAGGCAAGCAACTATTTAAAATAGCAATCACCAGCCAACCAAAGAGGTAAGGGTATGAATACCTTTGATCTGCAACAAAAACGCGTAAAACTTTGGCAAGCGCTGGTAGATGCGGCCAATACGGTACCGTTTGCCAGCGACTGTTTTATGACGCATTTACACCAGCTATACCCCATAGATAGATTCTGGACCTATCCGGGCCTGGGGGTATTGCTGCGTCTATCTCATTATCTGAATCAAAAACAATATTCACGGGCAATGCAACTGGTTAATAACTGCTGGCAACAACTCAGCAGCGAGGCCTATCGTCAGCAGGCATTTATTCCCTACAAAAGTAATCAAGAGCGCCTGGATATGCCGCACTTGCATGACCATAGTCAGTTGGATGCGCCACAGATAGCGAAGAAAAAACCGTATTTTGAAGTATTGATTGTGCATCCCTGCCCCGATGAATATGAAATGCTTTATCGCCAACAACTGGCGGCATTTAAATCACCGTATGATGAATTTGTGTATGACATTGTGTTTGTCGAGTGCGCAGAAGATGCACTGACCGCGATGCTATGTAATAGCGATATACAAGCCTGTGTATACCTTAATCATATTGTGGCAGCCACGGCAACATCAACACCGTTATTTCAAAAATATACCCAGCCCTTATTGCAAAATACCCCGGCATTATTAGCGGATTCTGTGGAAATCAATCTTTGCCGTACCATAAGCTGTATTCGGCCTGAAGTAGAGCATTATTTGATTACCGAACAGGATATGAGCGAAGTACCTACCTATTTGCGCCAGTATTTCGATAGAGTGCTGTTTCATATTAATCCGTTTCAGGATTTGCATGCCGCCATTTTAAATGGTGTGAGAAACCGTTATTCAACGCCATTTTTTGATGCTTTACAAGCCTATAGTCGCCAGCCTAAAAGTGTGTTTCATGCCTTGCCGTTATCGCGCGGAGCATCTGTGAAGCACTCTCCCTGGATACACGATATGCGTGACTTTTATGGTGACAGTATTTTTCTGGCGGAAACATCCTCGACTCAAGGTGGATTGGACTCGTTATTAGACCCCACCGGGGCGATCAAACAAGTGCATCTAAAAGCCGCCAAGACCTTTGGTGCGGATCATAGTTTTTTTGTGACCAATGGCACGTCGACATCCAACAAAATTGTGATGCAAGCCAATTTAAAACCCGGTGATATTGTATTGATTTCGGCCGATTGTCATAAGTCTATTCCTTACTCGGTGATGCTGACTGGCGCTTATCCGATTTTTTTGGAAACGTATCCGTTACCCGAATATGATTTATATGGTGCGATTGATTTAGCACAGATTAAAGCGGTGATGCTGGACTTAAAAAAGCAAAACCGGCTAGATAAGCTAAAACAAATTACGCTGACTAACTCAACCTTTGATGGCATGATTTATCACAGCGAGCGTTTTATGATGGAAATACTCGCCATCAAGCCGGATATTATTTTTCATTGGGATGAAGCCTGGTCAGCCTTCGCACACTTTCATCCCCTGTATTACGGCCGCACCGCGATGTCGGCCGTGAGCAAAATTCGCCAGCGGTTGAGCAGTCACGAATACAATTTATTTTATACCCAATGGTCCGTTGATTTTGAAGCAAATCAAGATCCTGATAAATGGCTGCAGCCGCTATATCCAGACCCGGTTAATACCCAATTGCGGGTTTATGCCACGCAATCTACCCACAAAACACTAAGCGCATTTCGCCAAGGATCCATGATTCATGTCGCGGATGATGCCTTTAATCAAGGACGCTTTTTAGAAGCATTTCGTATTCATACCTCTACTTCGCCTAACTATCAACTGATTGCCTCCCTAGATATTGCACGCCGTCAGGCTGCGCTGGAAGGCTTTCACCATGTCCGACAGTCGATAGCACTGGCGATGCAATTGCGCCAATGCATTAAAGCCTCCCCGTTATTGCAACCGTATTTCAAGGTACTGGGTGATGCCGACATGATTCCCGATAAATATCGGGATTTATACGCGGAAGAAGTGCATGCCGAAAAAACGCAAGATGCGGCCATATTGGCCGCGCTAAGTTCGCAATGGGGGCAGTCTGAATTTGTGATTGATCCTACCCGTTTAACACTTGATATTCGTACAACCGGTATGGATGGTCCAGGTTTTCGTCAATTACTGATGTCACGTTATAACATTCAAGTCAATAAAACCTCGCGTAATACCGTGTTATTCCTGATCAATATTGGTGCCGCACAAGCCAGTATTGATTATTTGATACAAGTATTAAATGAAATGGCCGAATTGTTTGATCAGCGTAATAAAACGGAGCCAGAAACGCCCGATTATCAATACATTGCATTACCTGAAAAACGCCAGTTCCATCCGGTATTTTTACCCGCACAGCAAGGAGAATATGCCTTTAGCGATATGCGTAGCGCTTATTTTGAAGGCAATGATGATAGTCAGGTGGAATATGCAGCGCTCTCCGCCGAAACCATGCTGGCCGTACAGAATGGCAAGCAATATATCTCCGCAGGCTTTGTCACCCCTTACCCCCCGGGCTTTCCAGTAATATTACCCGGACAAATTATTACCAGCGAAATTCTTACATTTTTTCAGCACATTAAGGTTAAAGAGATTCATGGGTTTAACTTTGATCTGGGCTTTAAGGTTTTTAAAGCCAAAGCACTGCAACGCCTCATTGCTGAACAACGATAAAGGAGTTAACCATGAGCAAACACACATTGAATACGCTAGACGAGATCAAACAATATTTTGCCAATAACCCTACCCCTTATTATTTTATTAGTGCGAGTAACTTTAATTTAATGTCGTTATCGCAATGGGTAGCTCACTGGCAGCATATTAACCTGATTGATTGCTACGATGGACAGCACCCGGATGTGATGCTAGTTACCGATTCGCATGATCAGCTGTTTACCGGGATTGAAGATATTAATTTATATCTACTCAATCAAGAATCTGTGGCCGCGCATATTGCCGAGCAGAACCCCCCCGGAAAAGCGATATTTTTATTTTTTGATGAACAGATAGAAGCGCGTTGTGAGGCCTTAGGTTTAGAGATTATTTTACCCAAAAACAGTCTGGTGAAAGAAATCGACAGCAAGATTGTAACAACCGAAATAGGCAATCAGGTCAATGTCCCCAGTGTGCCCAATATTCTGGCCAAGGTAGATAGTTATGAAACCTTGCTGCAACTGGCCAAGCAAGCGAGCTTAGGGCAAAGCTGGGTGATACAAACCGCCTATGGTGATTCGGGGAAAACCACATTTTTTGTAGACAATGAAGAAGATTACCAACGCTATGCTCACAAAATAGAAGCCGAAGATACCGTGAAAGTCATGCGTAAAATTCACTGTATCGGGACCGCAATTGAAGCTTGTGCTACCCGTTGGGGAACATTTGTGGGGCCATTATTAACGGAAGTGATAGGCGACCCTGCCTTAACCCCTTATGCGGGCGGCTGGTGTGGCAATGAACTTTATCAGAGCGCTTTTTCGGATGAAATCCGTTTGCAAGTGCAACGTAAAGCCGAACGTATTGGCAATGCCTTATATCAACGGGGATATCGCGGCTATTTTGAATTAGATTTTTTGCTTGATATGGACACCGCCGAAGTCTATCTTGGGGAACTCAATGCGCGTATTACCGGAATCAGCGCCATGACCAATCAATCAGATTTTAGCGAGGCTTATCTGCCATTATTCCTCATGCATTTATTGGAATATGACACCGAGGTGGAGTTAACGCTAAGTGCTGCAGAATTCAATCAGCAAATGCTAGCCGAAGGCGCGCAAGGTATTGCGTCACAAATGGTCTTAAAATATACCGAGCACCCCTTACAGATCATAGAACAAGCCCCCGTCTCGGGGGTGTATACCTTAGTGGATGGCCGCTTACAGTTAACACAAGCCAGCTATCACAGGCGCGATGCTTTAGCCGATAACCAGGCATTTATTATGCGTATCGCCAAACCACAGGACTATGCTTATCACGGTGGCGATTTAGCCATTATATTTATTAATCAGACCATTCGTCATGATTCGGGCAAATTGGATGACAATGGTTTGCAGTGGGTCAAGGCATTAAAACAGTGTTTCACGTTTCGGCCATTAACTCAGCAAGAACGCTCGGAGTTTGAGCAAATACATAATCCCGCAAATGTAAAAAGCTCTCGTGAAAGCGGAGCTGAGGAGGCGCTATGAGTGCGCAACTTCATAAAACCTTCAAGGCAATAGAAGAAGCCTATCCTGGCGAAAAATGGTTGGCCTATTACCAAATTTCCATGCCCAGCTATCGCCGCTGGTTTGCCAGCGAAGGAGAATTAAAGCGCCCAAGCCTAATGGACTGTCGCCATGCCTTAGAAAAATACATGCCCGAAATGATACCGCTCTGGGAGCATTTACTTAAGCTGACCCATGCCGATGCGAATGATGCACGCCTGCTTAGCTTTTATTGCCCAGCGCCTTATCTATCGGGATGCAGCCAGGCAATCTGGTCACGCTATAGCCCGGTATTAGTCAGAAACTATGACTATGCGCCCGAATATTGTGAAGGCCGAATTCTCAAAACCAAATGGCACGATACCGAAGTGATCGCCTCCAGTGATTGCTTATGGGGCGTACTAGACGGCATGAATGAACATGGACTAGCGGTCTCGCTATCCTTTGGGGGTAAAGGTGCTGCCGCCGAAGGTTTTGGCATGCCGATTATCTTGCGCTATATCCTGGAGTTTTGTACCACGGTAGATGAAGCCCTCAAGGTATTATGCCGTGTTCCATCACATATGGCATATAACGTCTTATTACTCGATAGCTATAGCCAGATTCGTAATGTAGAAATCTCACCATTTACCGAGCCTGTGATCAGCTACAAACCCTATGCCGTTAACCACCAAGGTGAATTTGCCTTATCCAACTATGCAATGTTTTCCCGTTCTTATGAACGACAGGAATTCATCATCAACAAACTGTTTGACCCGCTGACCAGTATTGAATCGTTTATCGATTCCTTTGAATATAGCCCCTTATTCAGCACCAACTATACCCAAGGCTTCGGCACACTCTACACCGCCGTTTACAACCCACAACTCAGAGCTATGGAATACCGCTGGCCACAACACATACGTATGTATCAATCCTTTGCCGCGTTTGAAGAAATGGTGCTAAATGTATAACCGGCCCTTCCCAGGAAGATCAATGGTCGAGATGGAAAACGTTACCCTCTCTTAATGACCCAGTAGCAGGTTGGTAAGCGGCCAGGCTGGAGAGCGCCTAAAGCGTTGAAGAATCCAACGCTTACCGGCTACTGACAATCAGGCGTGAAGAGAAAAATAACAAAATTCAACACTTGAATACCAAAAAAACTTAAGCAAGTGCCATTTTATCTAATCCCATTTATTCTTCACGGGTAGACAGATAACTCATGATGGATCTCCATTCTCATCACGCAATGCCTGAATTTGCGCCACGCTTAGCCCGGTTTTAGCCGCCAGCGTCTCATTATCAGCAATCACATCCAATAGGTTTCGGGCAATGGAAATCGCCTTAATATACTCACCTTTGGCTAAACCAATTTCTTCACCTTTAGCCAAACCATCATCAAATGCGGTATCCAGCGAATTTTTCAGATCCCGGTAGTATTTCAAACTGTCTTCATAATCCAAACGCTGTGCAGGATTAAAGCGGGCAATCTCAGCGGTTTCAAACGCTTGTTCAAACACTTTTTCACGCAACTGCTCGGGAATACGTTCCAGCCGGTTCAGATTACGCAGCAGATACAGCCACTTTTCAAAGCGGGTAGCTAGCTGCTCGGCCGTTTTGTTGAACTTGGGCATTTCCAGATAGATAAACGTCAGCTTGTCGTAAAACACCCGTTGTGTGTCGGTATCGGTCAATTTGACATCGTAACGATACTTCTCCGGCTCGTGCTTATCCTGATCAAACACAAAGTCCAGAATCGCCACGGTATACACCGCCTTGAGCTGATAATTCCAATCCCCGCGCTCGGCCTGCTCCTGAATCGGAAACGTGGCGTAATATAACGAACGGTCTTTAAAGAAATTCTGTTTGGTTTTTTGCAGCTCAACGATAAATTTCTCACCACGCTCGTTTTCACAATATAGATCAAAGATGGCCTTTCTATCCACCTCGCTACTGCCCAGATGTTCATTTTTAAGATAGGTTAAATCGGTGATCTCCCCCTGCTCCTCACGCAGCAGCTCATTTAAAAAATCCAGTAACAGGTTTTTATTTACCGGCTCACCGAACAGCTTTTTAAAACCGTAGTCGGTAAACGGATTGAGGTATTTTTCACGGGTAGGTAATATCGGCGAAGTCATGGTTACAAACAAAAAAAGAAACAAAGCCAGACTATAGCCAACCTGTTAAATTAATGCAAAGCACGCTGAAATTCAGGCATTCAAATAGGATCTGACCTCTGACCCGGATGGCACTTACTTAACGCAAACAGGGCGGTAGATGTTACTTTCCCGGATTTCATGCCTTCGTCATTTCATCCGGGTTAGTCTGCGCTGCATCACCAAGCCATAAATCGCTGGTATAACCAACAATGTAGATACGCAGATACGGGGCAAGTCCTGACTTAACCTAAAATAGGTTGAGTTCTGTCAAATTTCTTGCTTACTACATTAAGTCAAGATTTGCCCCCTTCCCACCTTCCCCTTACTTACTTGCGCAAACAAATCCAGGATAAGCTTATTCTTTTTCTGTTTCACTGAATTGGCTGAGGTCTGGTATCGGGCACATGCTCGTATTATAAAATATTTGGCATTAGGTAACCTGAGTAGTTACGAAATACAAGCATATATCAACAAGAATATGCATAAATCCATTACAACGCATAGAATGCATGAAAATCCAAAACGACACATACGGAAAATCTCCTACAAGAACATTCCGCTAAACAGTTTTGTGTCAATTTCAATACAGTTAAGCAACAGCTAAGTGGAGAGCAGGTAATGACAAAACCTGAACCAACAACAAATTTCGATTTTCTAGCCGAACACGATCCCCTATTTGTAGAACTGGCAGCTGCCGCAGAACATGCGTTTACCAACGATCCAAACACCACGCTGATCAAATTACGGCAACTGGCCGAAGCGCTGGCACAGCATATTGCCGCCTTAGTCAATATTAGCTTTGACGAACAAACCAAACAAAACGATCTGATTTATAAAATCAGTCGTGAACTGAATCTGGAACCGGTGGTCAGGGAACTGTTTCATACCTTACGCATTGAAGGCAATAAGGCCACCCATCAATTTAGAACTCAGCACAAGGAAGCCAAAAATGGCTTAATCGTTGCCCGCAAACTGGCAATCTGGTTTCATCAATCCTTTGGCAATGCAAAAAACCAATTTAAACCCGGCCCCTTCACGCCACCCACCGACCCCAGTACCCAACTACGCAAGTTGCAAAGCGAAATCGCCGCCCTCAAAAATCAGCTGCAACAAGCCAATATCGACCTTGGCTCCAGCCAGCAATTAAATGAACTGATTGCACAAGAAAAAAGCGAATATGAACAACTTGCGCTGGCAATGGATGAAGAATCCCGCGCTTTGGCACAACAAGCCGCAGCACATGAAAAAACACTGATCCAACAACAGCAGCAATATGAAGCCAGAATCAAAACCCTGCAGCAACAAATCGCCGCCCAGGATGAAAAAGTACAAGCCAGTCAGCGCCAGAAACTGAATCGCCATACCCAGGCCGCCACCCAACACATTGTGTTGGATGAAGCACTTACCCGCATTTTAATTGACCAACAATTAATCGATGCAGGCTGGCAAGCCGACAGCGAAGCGTTGACCTATCAAAACGGAACCCGTCCTGAAAAAGGCAAAAACCTGGCGATTGCCGAATGGCCAACCCAACACCAGAGCAAAAACGGACGTGCCGATTATGTGCTATTTTCCGGCCTGACCCCGATTGCAGTGGTAGAAGCCAAACGAGAAAACACCAATGTCGCCGGCAAAATCCCACAAGCCGAACGTTATAGCAAAGGCTTTAAAATCACCTCGCCGCTGATCAGTGCCTGGGAGCTGGCAGGACTAACCATAGCCTGGCCAGACGAGGAAGACAGCCACTACCAGATTCCCTTTGTTTATTCCTGTAATGGTCGTCCGTATGTACCGCAATTAGTCGAACAATCGGGCACCTGGTTTCGCGATGTGCGCCACCCATCCAATTTGAAACGTGCCTTCCCTGGATTCCATACGCCCACGGGTTTACTGGATCAACTGAATCGCAGCAAACAACAGGCCGAGCAAAAACTCAACGCCGAACCGTTTGGCTATTTAAAACTACGTGATTACCAACAAAAAGCCATTATTGCGGTTGAAAACACACTGGCCCAGCAAGTGCGCAACGCCCTGTTAGCCATGGCAACAGGTACCGGTAAAACCCGTACCATTATTGGTCTGATGTATCGTTTCCTAAAAGCCGAGCGCTTCAAACGCATCTTATTTCTAGTAGACCGCACCGCCTTGGGCCAACAGGCACTCGATGCGTTTCATGACGCTCCGCTGGAACAAAACCACACCCTGTCCAAAATTTATAATATCGCCGAACTGGGCGACATGGCCGCCGAAGCCGAAACCCGGGTACAAGTCGCCACCGTGCAAGCCATGGTCAAACGCATCTTTGCCAGCGATAACCCGCCACCGATTGATCAATTTGACTGCATCATTATCGACGAAGCGCATCGCGGTTATACCCTAGATCAGGAAATGAGCGAAGGCGAACTGGCCACCCGTGACGCCAGCCAATACCTCTCCAGTTATCGTCGGGTATTGGAATATTTTGATGCGGTCAAAATCGGCTTAACCGCCACCCCGGCTCACCATACCAGTCAGATTTTCGGCAAACCGGTTTATACCTACTCCTATCGTGAAGCCGTTGCCGACGATTGGCTGATAGACCACGAACCGCCCATTCGTTATCAAACCCTGCTCACCGAAAATGGCATCACCTTTGCCAAAGGTGAAACGGTCAACGCAATCAATACCCAAACTGGAGCAATAGAAAGCGCCGAACTCGACGATGAGCTGAACTTTGACGTCGAGGCCTTTAACCGTCGCGTGATTAATGAAAATTTTAATCGCGTCATCTGCCAGCAATTAGTCAACGAACTTGACCCGTTTGGTGAGGAAAAAACCTTGATTTTCTGTGCTACCGATCGGCATGCCGATATGGTCAAACGCCTGCTGGATGAAGCATTTAAAGACCTCTATAACGGCGAATACCACCAAGCCGCGGTTGCCAAAATAACCGGCAAAAGCGACAAGGTCGAGCAACTGATCAGCCAACAAAAAAGGGGTCAAGTACCATAAATTCCCTTTATTGGCATGAATCGTTAATATGATACTTGACCGTTCGCAGTAATAGCGATCAATCCAGCGGGTTAAAGTCCCGTCCGAGGAATTGTCCGTTCACCTCGGTAGCATGAGGAAGCGGCGTTGTGGTAACGCAAGGTCGTAAGTTTCCTCCCAGCAAATGAGCAGGCCGTAACGCAAGTGAACCTACAAGTAGCTTCGTAATACATTGGATGTAGCCCAGCCTGTGGTCAAAGGTGAAGGCCGACGTGTATATGCACAAAACGGAAAGGTATATACAGCATCCCGGAGTAGCAGGGATGGCATGTTCATGAGGATTGATAAGCCCAATGCTGGAGGCCCGATATAGCACTGGGGAGGCCAGAAACCATAATGCATAAGGAAACGAAAACATTACGGGTTATATCGGGAGTCGGAGGGGCTCATAAGACTGCTTGAGGCTGAGTGACAACAAAACACCAGCCGAGGAAAGGAGCCCTACTTTGTTCACGCAACCCACGAGTAGAGGATAAGGAGATTGCTCATGCTATCAACTCCGGAAAATATCAGGACACTACAGCGGAAGCTTTACACCAAGGCCAAGCAAGAACCGAACTTTCGCTTCTATGCGCTCTATGACAAGATCTGGCGGGCAGATATACTCGATCATGCCTACCGGCTTTGTCGTGCTAATAAAGGTAGTCCCGGCATAGACGGGATAAGCTTTGAAGCGATAGAGCAGCAGATAGGGAAAGACACGTTTTTGTCGGAACTAAGCCAATCGTTACAAAATAAAACCTACCAACCGGAACCGGTACGACAAGTCATGATACCTAAGGCAGATGGCACGGAACGTCCATTAGGTATTCCAACCATCCGTGATCGTGTAGCTCAAATGGCCGTTAAGCTGGTTATCGAACCCATCTTTGAAGCTGATTTTAGTCCGCACTCCTATGGGTTTCGGCCAGAGAAATCAGCGCATGATGCGATAGATGATATAGCCAAAGCCGTTTACCAAGGCTACACGCAAGTGATCGATGCCGACTTGTCTAAATACTTCGACACCATCCCTCATGACAAACTGATGAATGTGGTAGCCGAACGCATTGTTGATGGCGCGATATTGCATATCATCAAGCCGGTAGAGTGCATTCCATGCACCATTACCCACCAATAACAATAAAGTGAATAAGCAACCATGACCTCTAACGACATCGTACAAAAACTCTGGAATCTCTGCGACGTACTACGCGACGATGGGATTAACTACAGCGACTATGTCACCGAACTGGTATTACTGCTGTTTATTAAAATGGTGCATGAAAACACCGAAGCCGGCACCCTGAAAAAACACCCGCTACCCGAAGGCTGCCGCTGGACTGACATCAACAGCCAATCCGGCATTAACCTGCTTAACGATTACAAACGCATCCTGCTTAGCCTGTCTACCGGTAAAGATGCCGATGGTAATCCAGTGCATCAAGACCCGCTGATCAGCGCGATTTATGCCGATGCGCAAACCCGTTTACGCGAGCCGCGTCATCTGGAGCAGATCATCAAACGCTTTGATGAAATCGAAGACTGGTTTAGCGCCAGCAAAGATGGCCTCGGCGATTTATACGAAGGCCTGCTGGAAAAAAATGCCAGCGAGACCAAATCCGGCGCCGGACAATACTTTACCCCACGCGCCTTAATTAACAGCATGGTACGCTGCATCAAACCGCAACCGGGCGAAACCATTCAAGACCCCGCCGCTGGCACCGCCGGATTTTTGGTCGCCGCCGATCAATATATGCGCGAACAAAGCGATGATTATCTGGACCTATCCGCCAAAGCTGCCGCATTTCAGAAAAACCAAGCCTTTATCGGTATCGAACTGGTGCCCAACACCCGCAGGCTAGCCTTAATGAACTGCTTGTTACACGGCATGGAAGGCGACGACGAAGGCGTGGTGCATTTAGGCAATGCGCTGGGTGATGCCGGCAAAGCTTTAAAGCCGACCGATATTATTCTGGCCAATCCGCCCTTTGGCACCAGCAAAGGCGGCGAAGCCAGTAATACCCGCGACGACCTCACCTATAAAACCAGCAACAAACAACTGGCCTTCTTGCAGCATATCTATCGCAACCTCAAACCCGGTGGCCGTGCCGCCGTGGTCTTACCCGACAATGTCTTATTTGAAGCCGGTGTCGGCACCGAGGTACGCCGCGACCTGATGGATAAATGTAACCTGCACACCATCCTACGCCTGCCCACCGGCATTTTTTATGCCCAAGGCGTCAAAACCAATGTGCTGTTTTTCAGCAAACCCAAACCGCAACAAGAAAACGCCACCCAAAGCCTCTGGGTTTACGACCTGCGCACCAACATGCCCAGCTTCGGCAAACGCACCCCATTTGGCGACAACCACCTTACCCCGTTTGAGCAAGTCTATGGCGACCAACCCGACGGCAGCAGCCCGCGCAGCGAAGGCGAATACAGCTTTGATGCGCAACAAATCAAAGTCGACAAAGAAGCCGTCACCGAAAACCAAGGCGTAGACGACCAACTCGCCCACTCACGCTGGCGCTGCTTTAGCCGCGAGTGGATACGCGACCACAAAGGCGACTCACTGGACATCAGCTGGCTCAAAGACAAAGACAGCATAGACGCCGCCAGCCTGCCCGAACCCGCCGTATTAGCGCAACAAGCCAAGCAAGAACTCAGCGCCGCATTAAGCGAACTGGACAGCCTGCTAGCCGCACTGGGAGAAGCCAAATGAGTGCAACCCGTAGGATGCGCCGTGCGCACCAAACCTCATTAACCACAACCACCAACAACGGTGCGCATGGCGCCCCCTACCAACCTGACATCACCGCACAAAATTCAGCGGGGGTTTGCCGATGAACCAACCCGCTACCAATAATTTTCAACCGCTACTGGGTGACATCCGTACGCTGATTGAGCAAAGCCGCCAACAGCTCACCGTCACGGTAAATAGTGCCTTAACCCTGCTGTATTGGCATATCGGCCAGCGCATCCGCCATGAAGTTTTAAACGGTGAACGTGCCAGCTATGGCGAACAAATGATAGCCACACTTGCCAAGCAACTCGAAGCGGATTACGGGCGCGGTTTTTCAGCGAAAAACCTGCGCCATATGCTGCGTTTTGCCGAAGCGTTTGCGGATATTGAAATTGTCTCCGCAGCGCGGAGACAATTAAGCTGGACCCACTTTAAAACGCTGATCTATGTCGATGAGCCGTTAGAGAACAAACAAATGAACCACCAACGTAGGGTGCGCCATGCGCACCAAAAACATCATGCCCAACCCCAAAAAAATGGTGCGCACGGCACACCCTACCTGAGCGTATCGAACCTTGTAGCTTGGGTTAGCCGCAAGCGTAACCCGACTGTTTGTGCTCAGGAGGTGGTTTATGGGTAAATTGCCGGAGGGGTGGAGCACTTGCACCCTAAGTGAAATTGCAGAGGTTAATCCAAAAAAAATAGATGCCCAAGCTGATTTAACCGCAGGGTTTATACCCATGTCACATGCCCCGACTGATTTTCATAGCCCTATTGGTTTTGAAGAAAAGCCGTGGGGAGAAATTAAAAAAGCATATACCAACTTTCAAAACAACGATGTTATTTTCGCAAAAGTAACGCCTTGCTTTGAGAATGGTAAAGCAGGAATTGTTGAAAACATGCCAAATGGAATTGGTGCGGGTAGCTCAGAGTTTTATGTACTTAGGCCATTTCTAAGCGAAATCCCATCAAAGTTATTACTAGCAATTATTAAAACGTACCAATTTATGCAGGAAGGTGCTGAAAATATGACAGGCGCTGTTGGTTTGCGCCGAGTTCCAAGAGCATTTGTTGAAAACTTCCCTATTCCCCTCCCTCCCCTCGCCGAACAAAAAGTCATCGCCGATCAACTCGACACACTGCTGGCGCAGGTCACCAGCACCAAAGCCCGCCTCGAACGCATCCCCGACACCCTAAAACGCTTCCGCCAATCGGTCTTGGCTGACGCAGTGAGTGGGAAGTTGACGGAGGAGTGGCGGGGTTTAAATGATGGGCAAGAATCTATAAATATTGCTTTGGATGAAGTCGTTGAAAGTTCATTTTACGGTCCCCGATTTGGAAAAAATGAGTACACAGAAGATGATTCAGGAGTGCCGACCATTCGCACCACTGACATGAAAAATGGGTTAATTCATATCACCGATGAAACCCCTAGGGTTGCTGTACCAGAAGGTAAGCTTGAACAGTTTAAAGTTGAAAATAGCGATCTATTAATTACACGTACCGGTAGTATTGGTGTAATGGCGTTATTTACAGGAAATTATGTTGCAATACCTAGTGCGTACTTAATTAGATTTAGATTGAAATCTAATGCTATTCCGAAGTTTATATATTATTTTTTAACCTCCCCAGCCGGGCAAAACCAGATGGGATTAAGTACTACCTCCATTACTCAGCCAAACATAAATGCAAAATCTATTAGAGCAATTAAGTTAAACCTCCCGACTATTGAAGAACAACTCGAAATCACCCGACGAGTCGAGCAACTGTTCGCCTACGCCGACCGCATCGAGCAAAAATCCAATGCGGCCTTGGCGCGAGTGAATCATCTGACCCAATCCATCCTTGCCAAAGCCTTTCGCGGTGAACTCACCGCCGACTGGCGTGCGACAAACCCCGATTTAATCAGCGGCGAAAACAGCGCCGAGGCCTTATTGGCAAAAATCCAGGCCGAACGTGAGGCGATGAAACCGCAGAAAAAAGGAAGACGAAAAAAGTAGGTTGGCGGTGAGGCACGAACCCCAACATGATCGATTAAAGCGCATTTGTTGGGGTTCGTACCTCACCCGCAACCTACCAAGGACGTCAGTATGAACACGCAAACCAACTTACCCGAGCTAATCCTCTCCATACAAACTGCTCACCAAGAGCTGGGGCAACAAGCCAGCCGGGCGGTGAATTTAAGTTTGACGTTGCGTAATTGGTTGATTGGGTTTCATATTGAAACCTATGAGCATCATGGTGTTTGATCGTGCGGATTATGGTGAAAAATGGATGGATTACCTTGCAAGGCAATTGACCGAGCAAGGTGTTTCGCGCGGTGATCGACGAGAACTTTATCGTTATCGTCAGTTTTATCTATGTTATCCACTCATTGGTGATTTACTGCCTACATCGCTGCAAAATGTTGCAATGCACTCGAAAAACAATTGTGGAGCCACTGACTCCACAATTCAGACAACCGCGAAAAAGATGGCTGGCGTTGACAATAAACATCATGTGCCTGAGTGATTCTGCTGTCAATTTTAGGCTGAACTGTGACATAACGGCTGCGCACCTCCAGCATGCGGCAAATACCATGCACATAGAAACTATTCCCGCCGAGTTACCCACAAAATCTGTGGATAACTCTGTGCATGGTGACGCAACATCGTAATGGGATCATGGCTTGGGCTGGGGTGCTCATTTTTTAGGCAGGTGCGCCTACCACTATAACGAGGGTAGTCAATGGCAGGCGCAGTTGAGCTTCTGAGAAAGGCCAACGCAATAGATACTAGCAAATAGATATTACGCCCGTATTACAATCCAGCGTTAACCTGCCGAAGTGGGTTTGAAGGTGATTAACGTTCGATCATCAGTTCCAGTGGTGCACCCAGGATGTGCCTCAACAAGACCTTCATTGGTCGGGGTGAGAGGATTCGAACCTCCGGCCTCTGCGTCCCGAACGCAGCGCTCTACCAGGCTGAGCTACACCCCGTGAGAGCAATTTTAATCAAGCCTGAAACGAATCGTCAATAAGCAGTAATAAAAAAATGCCACCCGCCACAAACATCATGGCTGGGTGGCTGACTTGACCGCTAACAGCAGTGTTCCATCCTGAACAGACTCTTAGACTAAACTATTCGGCTAAAGCCGAAGCTACACCACTATCCATGTTTAGCTGACTTTAATGCTCTGACGTTTAACCGCCTCAAGTTTGGGCAAAATCAGTTCTAACATACCATTATTAAAACTGGCTCTGGCCTGTGAGGCATCGACGGTAGCGGGTAGCTTCAGGGTACGCATAAGTTCACCACGACTGAGTTCGCGATGGTGATACTCCCCTTCTTCCTGATGTGATTCATGACGCATGGTCGCCTTAAGGGTCAATACATCATCCAGCACGCTAAGATCCACATCCTCTTTATTCACCCCAGGTAATGCCGCGAGCACCATCACCTCCGAATCTCGATTAATCACATCAACCCTGGGCATATTCCCTTCGATTGCAGATTTAAAGTCCGGCCAGGACGAGGTGCGCATCAGAAATGGATTCAACCAGTTATTTTTCTCAAAAAACTGTTCCATTTCATCAAATGGCGACATTCGAGACGGCTGATTTGCCGGCCGGCGACTGACTGTTTTATGTTCCTCTGACATGACAACCTCCATTGATATAATGTTGATCTCATTACTTACGATTCACTTTTGCTCGTGGCTCACCTAAAGCTCACCACTAGCGTAAGGCTAACACTCAAGTGGGTAGTTTTAGGTTAGCAATTGGGATAGTTATTTCCCTTAACATAATTTGTTATCCTGTTTGTCGGCATCATACAGCCAAGCCAGCATGCGCTGAAAAACCATGGCCATTTTTGGGCCATCGACCGTATTAAAACCGTGATCAGCACCATAGACCGGATAAAATAGCAGTGGGTGCTGCTTGCGCATTAACTCGGCCACCAACACCAGGGCACTGCTAAATGGCACTTTGCGGTCTTCGCTGCCATGAGCACAGAATACCGAGGCATTACCGGCCAGCACCTCGTCTATGGTGGAAACCTGTAAAAAAGAGCGCCAACGCGCAATAGGATGCCCCCATAACAGCTCATCATTATCGTGCTCACTCTCACTCAGCATACGATAGCTGTGCTGCAGTTGCGCCAGATGCTCGCTATCGCTTGCCGCCTGTTGTAAAAAATCAAATAATTGCGATGGACCACTGCCCGACAGCAGTGCCAGATGAGAAACCTCGGGACAAAGCCGGGCCAGGTGCGCCGCGACGACCGCCCCTTCCGAATGCCCCACCAGCAACAGCTTTTTAGCGGAATCCGCCTGCCGTGATCTGGCTTCGGCCAACCCGGCCCGCAGCGCCTCACTCCAGCGCGGCAAAGTATGTTCACGCAAAAACTCGGCTGGTGCATGGGTGGCACTGCCATCCACCGGCAAGGCTGCCTGAGTATCCACCCCCGGTTTTTCTACACACAGCACGCTCACACGCCCGGCCGCCACCTTGGCCAATAACGACTGATGCTGGCCTGTCGGTTTGCCATCACGCATCCAGAATAAGGGATGGTAACCAGATCCCTGAATATATAAAGCCAGGGGCAGCTGCTCCGCCCCCGGCGGGCTAGCAAGATAGCAATGTATGCGACGCTGATAACGGTCACGCGTGGTCAATAACTCAAACCCGATCTCGGACAGTGCTTGCGCCGCCAACACCCCGCTCAAGTCCCGTATTTAAATATTGGCAATTGTTCTACCACGGCTTCCACGTCCTCAACCCAAGGTGTGATTGCCTCAACAAACGCCTGCCCCGCTTCGGTTAAGGCCGCATGTTGCTGAATAATCGTCAGCCCATGTCTAACATCGCGTATGGTATCGACCAGTTTTTGCGTGGCACCACACTGCTCGCTCAGACTCAACTGCTTTTCAAATTCCGCCACATGCATAAACACAAAGATACCTTCCAGAATCCCCGGAATGGGGCGTTTGTCTTTACGCCACGGCACCGCATAGCGTGGCTGCTCCTGATCTGGATCTTGCAGCAAGGGGTCCAGCAATTGAATCTGTCGCAGCTTGATATGGGCATTTTCATGCAAGATATTATCGACAATATCATACGGCTTGCCACCATCAATAAAGATAGCGCCCTGGCGTGAACTGACGGTAAATGCTAGCCGGGTATCATCATCCGATTCGGAACGCATAGGCACCATCACCTGCGTAAAACAGCCCACCTCATCATAGGCCTGCGGCCAGTAATGACGCAGCAAAATAAAGGCATGTAGAAACGGTTCCAGATCTGGGTGAAGATCAAACCAGCGATCATTACTGCCAAAAATCGCAATCCCATCGCGACGCTGTTGTGTACCGGTAAAATGTACTCGTAACCATTCGTCCCGCGACCAGAGCTCCACCGCCTCTTCGCCCAGCAACGGCGCCAGATTAATCTGATAACCTTCCCGCTCCAGGCTGGGCAACGGCTGCTGCACCTCGCCGGTTAAATCAGCCAGCGGAACTTGTATGCTGATACGATCTTCACAACAGATTAACAGCCGGCTTTGCTCAACCAGAATCCCAACCCGGGTGTTGCGATAATCCGGCCCCAGCTCAATAAAGCGCCCCAGTGTCGGACAGCGCAGCCCTCCCCTGTCATCGGTCATGGTCTGCCAATGGTGCTTACTGGGACCATACTGCACCTCTAATGGCCAGATAAAATCCGCGGCATGAGGCAGCAACAACTGCTGCTGAGCCGGATTGGACTCATGACTGCAACGACGCATGGCCTTAACCCAGTAATTAAAGCCTGGCTGGTTCACCATCGCTGCCATTATCTCCAGCGGCAACGCCTTCAGCCGCGCGGCCACAATAATAGCCTGCTGAATATCATCCTGATTTAACAGACTGGTTTCGGCATCATAATGCTCGGCCAGACCTCGTACCAGAGATTCCATTCTACCCAGCAATACCTGGGCAGCCTGCTGCTGCAGTGTATCAATCTCGGCCCTATAACTCCCGGGACGAATCAATGAGTGAATCATCGTGTTTATTTCATTATCCATAGTGAAGCGCCTCCTTTATATCATGGGGAAGTGAAGCCAGCACCCGAGTGCGGATATGCCGTACCAGACGGGAAATATCCTCACAATAGACACTAACGTTATTAAAGCCTTCTCCCTGTCGATAACGATGCGGCATATAACCGCCACCACAAATATCCCGCAATTCGCAGCGCTGACAGGTATCGCACAGGGTGCTGGCACCATTTTGCAAGGTACGCACCATGTCTATGCCATAAAGATCATCAAATTCATTGTGTATTACATTCAAGTCCAGTTTGGTCAGGCCGTTATCACAGGACTTAAACGCATCGGTAGGCTCGATACTGCCGTCGGTTTCAACCACCACCACTCCCACCGGTTTACCCCCGATATTGTCGGTACTAATGGGATAACCAAACAACATACGCAGGATATTTTCAAAATAGCGCACCTTAAGCCGGGCCTCGTTGGCATCAAACCATAAATCAAAGAACTCAACCATCCACTCACCATATGACATGGCTCCCACCGGTGGTCTGTGCGTATGATTGGCATGCGGTAAGGTAATATCAAAACCGGGGACATCGATTTCCATCCAGAAATCAAATAACTGCCTGGGGGGAATATGGGTATTGATCACCGCCATCACATTGCCAAATACCTCATGCCCACGTGGATGCTGTTTAAAGGTATCAAAAGCAGCAATTACCTGGTCATACGACCCCTCCCCCTTATGGGTTAAGCGATGGTTATCATGAAAACGTCGTGGTCCATCAACACTGATGCCAATACCCACCCGTTGTTCGACAAACATATCAATCCAGTCATCATTGACCAGCACCCCATTGGATTGAATACTGAACCAGGGAGTCACCTCCGGCTGCAGTGTCGCCCGCATATGCTGTATCCATTCACGCATACGCTCAATCCCCATCAGCAGCGGCTCCCCGCCATGCAAAATCATATGCACATGCTTTTTATGATGACGCATCGCATGCGACTTGATTTTTAATCCCAGCGCCTCCCTGACTGCCGGTTTCATTATCCCCGGCTGTCCCCGCCAAGTACGGTCCTCCAGGTTATACATATAACAATAACTGCAGTTCAGATTACAACGACTGGACACCTTGATCACAAAGGTGTCAAACGGCACACAGCTGTGTTCTTGCGGAAACGGCAAAACATTGTTTTCCATAATGAATACATATCCCGAAGTAAAAATGGAACTCCCGGTTCAGCGCCGGGAGCAAGACATTACATCTTGGTCAGTACTTGTCGGCTAGGTACCTTCAGCCCACCGCTCAATGTTCCCCGTAACACCCCATCGATAATCTGACGATGTCTGTCACTTAAATCACTGGGCAGATCCACCGGCATCGACGAGCCACTACTAAAGGTTGAGAAGGTACTAAAAGTTGAAAAGGTCGAAAATGAATCAAATATGGTCCCCATATCCGCACCTTCCAGAATGCGGGCCGATTCAATCATTGCCGCTTTGACGGCGGCATTTCTGACCTTATCCAGCTGCGCATCAGACAAACGCAGTCCGGACATATTCAACATCACTTTATTAGATAACGGCGCATCATCCTTACGCATTGATGAAAACGTTTTTTCTGCACGTAACATAGTCACTCCTTCATAGTATCAAGTTAGCGTTATTCCGGCCTAAGTCCCCAATACAGACAACTACGGCCTAAATAACGTTGCCCAAGCTAACATGCCGCCAGATAGTTATCGGTTAGCCATAGGATAGTTTTCAGGCACAAAAAAACTATCCTTATCAGCCCCCTTAGGATCAACACAACCCACCGCAAATACGTATATCGTTCAATCCGGGCATGCTGACATAAAACTGTCATCTATTTCGGGTATCATCCCAGGGGTATTGCTGGCCCAATTGCACTCCTGCGGATAACTTGCGGGTGACGGCCGCTCAGATTTATTTTTTAGCCACTCACTGCATATATAGTTTGTTTGACAAAATCCCACAAAACATCGCTGAAAACCTGCACTTTCTACTACGGGAAAGCCATAATCAGTTACACACCCTGGCCCGCTTTATTCGCTCGGAAGAGCCCGCGCTGGCACAGAAACTGATTGATCGACGAGGTTACAGTTACAACTTAAAGCTTCGCATTCATCGCGGCTGTATCACTACCCTGGTTGAACAGGCCGACAGCAAAGCGGAGCAGCGCTTATTGCGCTGTCTAGAACTGCTGGCCAGCGAGCTGGATCAATGTAGCGAGTTATCATTGGACAGTATCCTGCTGTGGCAACAACTTAAGAAAAGCGGACAACTGCAAGCGGAACAGCATGCCGATATTTTGCAGCGGCTGACCCAGGCGATTGCACTTATCGAGCCCTCACTAAGACAACACAATACCCAGCTGGCGCTGAATCTGCATGAAATCCATGCACAGCTGGATAATGACTGCGAGCAGCTGTATGCCAGCTATCGTCATGCACTAAAACAGAATAACGCCCATGTAAAAACACTCACCAACGCCTTATTTCTGGTACATAACCTGCAAAAAATGGCGGAATGTCTGCTAATCATGGCCGAAAGCATTATCTCAACCAACCTGGGACAGCCGTTAAAACTGTCGCGTTTTCAAATATTGCAAAAGGCTATCGATGAACTGGATGAACAGCCACAATTCGATCAGCTACAGATTAAAACCGTGGCGGAAACCCGCTCCGGCAGTACCATTTCGGGAGTCACCACCAACGACGAGCTGCTTGCCATTTTTAAAGAAGGCGAAAAGCGCAAGGTAAAAGAAGAGCGTAAAGGGGTTAACAGCTGGCATCAGATTTATCCTGGCCTGGCCCCCAAAATTCTTTCCTATCAACAACGCGGTCAATCAGCAGCACTGTTGATTGAACACCTGCCGGGGATAACCTTTGAGCAAATTGTACTGCATCAATCTGACCGGTTATATCACACCTCCTTAGCACGACTGAGGGACACTCTGTACGATGTCTGGCAGCAAACACACACCGCCCAAAGTATCAATGCCGGCTTTATTCAACAATTAAAAAAACGCCTGCCGGCCATTTATGCCATTCACCCCGAGTTCAAACAAAGTGAACAACAGATAGGCACGCTGACACGTCCCTCATTTGATCAGTTACTTTCGGCAGCAGAACAGTTGGAGCGACGCTTCCCGGCGCCCTTTTCGGTCTATATTCACGGCGACTTTAATCTGGATAATATTATTTACGACCCGGAAGAACAGCGTATCAACTTTATTGATCTGCACCGTTCCCGCTATATGGATTATGTACAGGATGTCTCGGTATTTATGGTGTCGCATTACCGCCTGCAGGTCGTCGACCGGGTATTGCGTAACCGTATCATGCACAATGTACATGCGTTTTATCAGATTACCCGGCAGTTTGCCCAACAGCAACAGGACCACAGCTTTGATATCAGACTGGCTCTGGGACTGGCGCGCTCGTTTGTCACCTCTACCCGCTTCATTCTGGACAGCACACTGGCAAAACAAATGTTTTACATCGGCCGCTATTTGATTGAAGATATCATTGCCCATGGCAAAACACCGCAAACTGCCTATCAACTGCCATTAAAGGAGATTTTCATTGCCTGAGTTAAAGATTGGGGTTGTCGGCATTCCCGGCAAATGGTCCACAGAAGCCTTGGCCGATGCGATAGAACAAGCTACCGGCTTTCGTTTAGTCATAGATATGGCGCAGGTCAAGCTGGACCTGCAAACCCAGACCCTGGATTATCACGCACAGGATTTATCCCAACTGGACGGGCTGATTATCAAAAAAATCAGTGAAATCTATAATCCCAATATACTGGACAGACTGGAGCTGCTGCGTATTGCCCAAGCCCAAGGCGTAAAAATTTTCAGTGCGCCCGAAAAAATCCTGCGCCTGATCGACCGCCTCAGCTGCACCGTCACCTTGCGTCAGGCCAATATTCCTATGCCAGCCACCATAGTCACCGAAGATTGTGAACAAGCATTACAGGCCGTCCATCAATTTGGCGAAGCGGTATTCAAACCACTGTATTCAACCAAGGCACGCGGTATGCAGCTATTGGATAAGCAACAGTCCGAAGAAGAACTGATACAGACCATACAGGATTACCGGCAATACCATCCCATGATGTATATCCAGCAAAAAATTGCCCTGCCGGGTAAAGATCTGGGGCTGGTGTTTCTGGATGGCAAATATATGGGCTGCTATGCCCGACAAGGCAGTAAGAATGCCTGGAACACCACCATCCAAAGCGGCGGTCGCTATCAGCCATTTACCCCCCCGGATGACTATATCGCACTGGCCAAACGCGCTCAGGACCTGTTTGGCCTGGATTTCACCACGGTGGACCTGGCGGAAACCGACGCCGGGCCGGTGATTTTTGAAGTGTCTGCCTTTGGCGGCTTTCGCGGTGCCCTGGAAGGTGCTGGCATTGATGCGGCCGCGGCCTATAGCCAGCATGTAATCAAGCAGATTCATTCCCGACGCCAACAAACATGAAACAACAAGCTATCGCCCAACAACTGTATGCTGAGCATACCCTGCTGGAGCAGGCACTGACATTATCGCTCTGTGGCTGCCATATTCGTGTGCAAAGTAATTCGGCCGCACTATTGCAGCGCCTGCACAATTACTTTGCCTATGTCGTTGCGGATGACCGGCCTGACGCCGACATCAGCATTCATGCCATTGAACGTGAAGCCGTAGCACTAAAACTGGGCGCGGCACAGTCGTTTTGCGACTGGAAACGCGAGCCCGGCAAACAAAACCGTAAAGACAGTCATATAGACCTGGAACATGCCCGCATCTTACGCAAGGTGCGAACCGGCATGGTATTTCTGCAAAGTCAATCGCAGCTGATTGCGGCCGGCCCCTGCCTGAAAAATGATAATCAGATGATCAATTTTATCATTGCCCAATATATGAACCGGCTACAGCAACAAGACTGGCTGATCTGTCATGCTGCCGGCCTGACCCTGAACGATAGCGGCATCGCCATTGCCGGCTTTTCCGGCGGCGGAAAATCCACACTGATGCTGCAACTGCTGGAACTCAACAACAGCCGTTTTTTGAGCAATGACCGTTTGTTTATACATCAGGGTAAAGCCCGCGGCGTGCCCAAGCAGCCACGTATTAATCCCGGCACCATTATTCATCAGCCTAGACTGCAGCCGTTAATGCCCGCCGAAGAACGTCAGCGGCTGCAACAACTCCCCTCAGCCGAACTTTGGCAACGGGAACAAAAATATGATGCCTGTATCGACCAACTGTTTGGTAACGACAGACTGACCCTGGAAGCCGATCTGCATGCCGTAATCATATTAAACTGGCAACACAACAGCACCCAGCCGACACGGCTTGAAGCAATAAATATTACCGAGCAGCCCACATTGCTAGCGGCCTTGATGAAATCGCCCGGCCCGTTTTATCAAGACCGACAGGGACGGTTTCTAGCCGGTAGCCAAACGGCAGACCCGGCCATGTACCAGCAACAGCTCAGCCATTGCCGGGTTTATCAGATTCATGGCAAGGTAGACTTTGCCGCGGCGGTCAATCAGATCCAACATGCGCTAAACCTATCATGGCCCGCTTAATCATTGCCTTAATCCGTCATGGTGACTATCAACAGCTGGCCGACACCCCCAGCGCCCATCAACCGTTTGCCCTCAGCGAACAAGGGATGGCACAAAGCCGGCGGGCGGCACAAAGCATGGCGCAAACCCTGCAAAGCCATAACTGGCAGCTGGCCGACCGTATCCATAGTTCCAATCTGCTACGTGCCTGGCAAACCGGAAACATTATCAGCCAACATTTTAACGCTACCCGGCTGCTAGGCCATGATGCACTGGCCGAGCGTTGTCTCGGTTCTGCCGCAAACTTAACCTTGACGCAAATTGAAGCCATTATCGAACAAGACCCGCGATTCGAGAGTTTGCCAGCCAACTGGAAATCCAACAGCCATTTTCGCCTGCCGTTACAGGGCGCAGAATCCTTGCTTGAAGCGGGCCAGCGTGTCGCCAACACGCTGCAACAACTGGCCGAGCAACAACCAGCGCTGACACAGGACACCTTGCTGCCGGTAGTGGGGCATGGCGCCGCCTTTCGCCATGCGGCCTATCATCTGGGCCTGTTATCGCTGCAGCAGGTTGCCAGGCTGAGCATGTATCACGCCCAGCCCGTTTATCTGAGCTACAACGCCGGACGCTGGCAACATATCAACGGCGAATGGAAGCTGCGCCGCCCCCAAGACAGGAACATAGACTGAAATGAAAGCGCATAAACATTGGGTCTATTCCGCACTGCCACGCCGCAGCGAACCATGGTTACTTGGCAAACCGAGCAACTATCAGCCAGCATGCGATAAACTGAGCAACACCCTGCAGCAGGCCGTCCGCCATCACCAATGGCGCGGACCCCAATCCACTATTTATTTTATCGCCGACCCGCATGCCGATGCCGAGGCATTTAATGCCTCGCTGATTGCTGGCGGCTGCGGCAAGCCCGCTAAACGCGGCAAAATACAACTCAATCGCAAAGCCAAAGCCGGGTTAATTATTATTGGGGGTGACTGTCTGGATAAAGGCCCCAGCAACCTGGCACTGTTACGCGCGATTAAACACATCAAACAGCAAGGTGCCAAAATCAAACTATTAGCCGGCAATCATGATTTACGCCTGCTAATGGGGCTACGCTCACTGGAGCAGAGCAAGCATCTGACCAGCGAACATTTCTTTATACGCATGGGCCCCAAGGTTGTGCCACTACTCAAAGAAGTTTTTGAACACTATATTACCCCGGCAGACTATCACAACCTCCCCAGTGCCAAGCATTGCCGTCAGAAAATCTACCCCTCGCCCAACTGGCTACAGGATTTCCCGCAGGCGGTCGGCAAGCGACTGCCCCCGGCTGCCATTGAGAAAGAATGCAACGGCATCAGAAAAAAACTGATCAGCTTTGAACAGGCCACACAACAAGCCGGTATGACTATGCAACATGTGTATGCCGCCGCCAAAAAGTGCCAACAACTGTTTTTTCAACCGGACGGTGAATTCTACTGGTTCTTTAGTGACATGCAGTTAGCCTATCGTAGCGGCTCCTTCCTGTTTGTGCATGCGGGTGTCGATGACAACGTCTGTCAGCTGATTGCCCAACAGCATGTACGTCAGCTCAACCGCCGCTACCGCAAACAGCTTAAACACGATCTGTTTAGCTTTTATTACGGTTCACTGGCCAACAGCATGCGCACCAAATACCGAGAAATAGATTGGCCACTTAGCGACAACGGGGTGAAACACTTATATCACTATGGCATTCATGCCGTGGTACACGGCCATCGTAACCGCTGCAACGGCCAGCAACTGCGCCTGCGCCAGGGACTGCTGCATATTGAATGTGATGTCACCCTGGACCGCAATTCACGCCGTAAAGAAGGCATGAATGGTATAGGCGCCGGCATTACCATTATCCAGCCCTGCGGCAACGTCCAGGCTATCAGTGTAGATCACCCCTATATCAAACGATTGGAACCTAACAATTATCGGTAACCACTATGGCAAAAAATCATTCCTTCCGACACGAGTCCATACAAGACGGCAAAACTATTCAAGACATTCTGAAAGCCATTAACAAAGGCCTGGCCAAGGGCAAACTGACCCTTAGCGACGACAATGGCGAACTGGAGATGGTGCCACAAGGACTACTCAACCTGAAACTCAGCGCCTCCCAGGACAGCGGTCTGAACAAACTGAAAATCCATATTTCCTGGCAGGATCAGCAACCCAAAAAACCTGGCGGCAACCTGACAATCAACCATGAAGACTAACTCCCTGCGGAGTGCATGGCACACACCCCGCAGGGAGTTAGATAAGTCAGGACCGGGGCAAGCCTGACAAAACCCCACACCGCTTTAATCGGGAGGTTTTTGACAGGCCGCACTACCCTACATCTATGCCGACTTCTTCTGCCCGCTAATCGATACATGGTAATGCGGGTCTTCCGACACATTCACCTCTATCAGTTCGCGCGCATCGTCCAACAATATCTGACATTCCGGGCTTAAATGCTTTAACACCAGTTTTTTACCGGCAGCCTGATATTTTTTGGTCAGGCTGTTAATGGCCTCTATCCCGGTATGGTCGTATACCCGCGAATGCATAAAGTCTATGGTCACCGCATCTGGATCATTTTTAGCATCAAACTGTTCCATAAAGTTTTTCGCCGAAGCAAAAAATAACGGACCATGCACCTTATACTGTTTTACCGTCTGACCCTCTTTTTCCGTCTCAGAAGTCTCCAGAATAATCCGTTCCGCATGCCGCCAGGCAAACACCAATGCCGAAACTACCACCCCGGCAATCACCGCTACCGCCAGATCAAAAATCACGGTTAATGAGGTCACCAGCACCATAATAAAGGCATCGGTTTTACTCATGCCTCGCATAATGTTCCAGCTCGACCAGTTAAAGGTCGCGATCACCACAAAAAACATCAGTCCCACCAATGCCCCGATAGGCACCATTTCAATCCAGGATGAGCCCACCAGCACAATAAACAGCAAACCTGCAGCCGCAGTCACACCGGACAAACGCCCGGTACCACCGGAATTTACATTAATCATCGATTGACCAATCAGGGCACAGCCGCCCATGGTGCCGAAAGTACCCGCCGTACAATTCGCCGCCCCCAGAGCAATACATTCCCGGTTGGCTTTACCACGCGTTTCGGTAATATCATCGATCAGCGTCATGGTCAGTAATGACTCAACCGAACCGATAACGGTCAGAATCAACGCATACGGCAACACAATCCACAGCGTTTCCAGGCTAAAGAAACCGGCCGGCAAACTGCCAAACCAGCTCAAGCCCTGAAAGCCGCCCTCTTTACCGTCACAAAAATTAACGACTCCAAGGAGAAGGGGCGCAGGACGCGACCAAATATTAACGCAGCAGCACGGGGCGCCACGGTCACCGCTAATATCGACATCACCACCGCATAGAGACCAGCACATCGCGGCCAGGCCGAAGGAGGCTGGTGTTAAAAATAACATAATATTGCCACGTCGCCGCATAATCATCGCCATAATGGTCATACGTCAGGTTAGCCATCCCGCCAGATCCTTAACGGCGTGGCCAGCAGATAATCAGCCAGACCATTCACAAGCCCAGCATCACCGGGCGGGCACAACGATAACGCCCCATACAGCACCGGTAAATATCGGATGGGAGGACCCGAACCGCGGCCCGTCGCCACGGTCACCGCTTAATATCGACATCACCACCGCATAGAGACCAGCACATCGCGGCCAGGCCGAAGGAAGGCCTGGTCAGACGCGGCACAAATAATTGCCATCGTCGCCGCAATAATCATCGCCATAATGGTCATACTGTCAGTATTAGCCTCCCCTGGGACCTTAACGGCGTGGCCGCAGATAATCAGCCAGACCTTCACAGCCCAGCATCACCGGGCGGGCACCATACGATAAGCGCCCCCACTTCATAAGCCGATAATATCTGGCGATCACCGCCGCGTAGAGACAAAAATAGTGCGCCATGCTCCATCACCAAATGGCACCTCGTCGGGGGGGGGGGAGGGGGGGGAGGATTGGGGGGGGGGGGGGGGGGGACCGCCAGCGAACCCGCATAAAGCCCACCACGGTATGGCCGTCCACCAAACATTGAGGTGATAAAACCGACAATAATCGCCGCATACAAGCCCACCAACGGATGCACCATAAGGATCATTTTATAATTAAGGGGAGGATCGAGGCTATAAACTTAAGTCCAGGAAAAGAGAGGTAAATGAGAGGCTGTGATAAAAAGGACGGAAAAGAAGTTTAACCATTTTATATGGCCGGCCACAAAGGGCAAAAGCCTCACCGCCTCGGGAGCGACTACAAGGGAACGAAAGGAATTTTTATAATTTTCCAACAAATGATGGGAGGAATATGCTAGGAAAATAAGTAGGAGAGAGGAATGGACGAAAGGAGGACGCAAGTTAACCATTTAATTTCAAGGAACTGGGGAGAAGGGAGGGGATAAAGGAGATTAAATGAAAAAGGAATGATTGGATAAGAAAAAGGGGAAAGAGTTGGGGGGCGGAAAGATCCATTATAATGGAGGAAAAAAGAAAAAAGATAAAGAGCCAACGCTAATATGATCCGCTGGGAAGGGGGGGTTACCTTTATTTGGTTGGTGGGGGGTGGGTTGTTTAATCTGAAAATCAGGGAATTGATTCTGCGATGTTTGTTAAGAGAGAAGGGGAGAAATAGGGCGGTGTCGTTGGGTGAACGCTTGTAAGAGTTGTTTTTTGGTAGGGTACTGTAGTGAGTGTGTTATAGATCAAGGAGGCATTTCGGAGGTGTTCAGGCAAAGGACTCAATGTTATGAACAAGCATGTGGTGCATGGAATGCACCCTACCATGGGATTGAAATTTTCACGGTTCGGCACTAAGCCTATGCCTGCTATGATGTGATGTGATGTGATGTGATGTGATGTGATGTGATGTGATGTGATGTGATGTGTAAAGCAATTGATCATGGTGCCATGGGGTTTATTGTCAAATCATCTACCCCGGAAATTCTGCTACAGGCCTTACGCCTGGTACTGGCCGGGGGAGTTTATTTACCCTCCGGAATTCTGGCACATGAAAACATTGAAGATGACAGCAAGTCAGAAGCCCTACATAGACTCACCAGTCGCCAAATGGACGTTTTACAATGCGTGGTCCAAGGCAAACCCAACAAGGTGATTGCCCAGGAGTTGTATATGTCGGAAGCGACCACCAAGGCACATATTTCGTCCATTTTACAGACACTAGGTGCCAAAAATCGTACCGAAGCCGTGTTTATTGCTGCCAAACAGGGAATGAAAATCAACTAACCCCCCACCTAAGGAGAGAGAAATGAGCTATTGGCTTTCTAAACCCGCCACCCTGTTATATCCGAATAATGATGCAACCACCACAGCCCCTTCCCTCTCCAACCCAGATACCGACACCCTGATTATCGGCTCGGGCTATGGTGCGGCCATGGCGGCCATTGCGCTAAGCAGCCATAATCCTAGCAATGAAAAAATCTGGGTATTGGAACGCGGACAAGAATATGTCAGCGGGGATTTCCCCAAAAGCATGGCGGATACCCCGGCTATTTCTCACTACACACAGAAAATACCCCCCTGGCCAATGGCAATGCGCTATGGGATGTACGCTGGGGAGACGGTATCAGCGTAATCACCGGCAGTGGTCTAGGCGGCACATCGCTGATCAATGCCAATGTTGCACTGCGCCCAACGGCACAAACCCTGCAGCACTGGCCCACCCCTCCCAAAACAGAACAAGACTGGTGCCAGCAATTGGAATCCAGCCTGACGTTTGTAGAAACACTGCTGGGCGTTAACACACACCCCAATGCCGGCAAACTCTCCAAATACCAGGCGCTGCAACAACTGGCCCAGGCCATGGGTCAGCCTTGCCAGCCGGCCCCGATCAGCGTGAATTTCAGCCAGCAGGCCAATGCGGTCGGGGTGCAGCAACCGGCCTGTAACGACTGCGGCAACTGTGTCAGTGGTTGTAACATCGGCGCCAAGAATCATCTGGCAATGAATGCTTGGCCGCTGGCCAAGTCCCAGGGCGTAGAAATTTACACCGGAGCCACGGTTGAAACACTGGAACGAATCAACGATAGCTGGCAAGTGCATATACGACTCACCCAACAGCCGGAAAAATGCTTCACCCTCACCGCTAACCGCGTTATTTTAGCAGCAGGCACCTTGGGCAGCAGCGAGATCCTGATGCGCTCACAAGAGCAACACCGGCTCACACTATCGGAGCAACTGGGTAAACGCTTTTCGGCCAATGGGGATGCCCTGGTATTTGGTTATGGACAACGTCAGGCGGTCAACGCAGTGGCCAAAACTTCCTCCAACAGCCAACATCCCGAGCCGGTGGCACATACCGTGGGGCCGACCATCACCGGCCATATCCGCTCGGAACAGCAAGCCATTCGCACCCTGGAAGACGGCGCGATTCCTTATCCATTGGTGCGGCTATGGGGTGAAATGATCACCACCCAGGCAATGTTCAAGCGCTGGACCGCAACCCCCAGCACAGCCTGGCAGCAGAACAACCCTCAAACCGACCCTATGACCGTATCCGTTGAGCTGCTGGATCATTGTCAGACCTTATTATGCATGGGACAGGATGAAGGGGATGGCGAACTCTATCTGCATCAGACGCAAGGTCGCAGCTATCTGTTACCGCGCTGGCATCATCCCACGGCAACACCAGGCCAGGATTTTTATCAGCAACTGCATCACCAACTCAAAGGCCTGGAGAAATCCGGATTTGACGGCGGTTACTACCTGCCCGCCCCACAATGGAAATTCTTCCCGGAAGAAGGAGAAAATATTGCCGCCGGCGTCGATCAGGCCGGTGGACTGCTGGCATCGGTACATCCGCTGGGAGGCTGTGCCATGGCCGAAGATGCCAGCCTGGGTGTGGTCAATAACCGTGGTCAGGTTTACTGCAGCCATCACGGCAGCGCTGTTTATCACAATTTATATGTGCTGGATGGCGCTATCATTCCCGGCCCCTTGGGTATTAATCCCTTGTTAACCATTTCCGCGTTGGCCCATCATTTAGCCACGTTAATGGTGGACGGCACCATCCCGCAATCACTGCCCCAGGTTTCCCCCGAGCTGGCCACGCCACCACTCAAACAGGGCTTTACGGTAGCTAATCCCGAAGACGATATGGTCGATGTGGTGTTTCGTGAACGTCCCTTTGGCAGCCTGCATGGCAGCGGTTCCGAGGTGATTGCCGAAACACTGGGCGGCCCTTATAAACAGGCCCTGTTAAGCCCCAACGGCATGGTTGTTGCCATGAAAATCGACATTCCTGATTTCTTTCGCTGGCTGAGTAACCCCTCCACCGACCTGGCGGCAACCTATACCCTGCATGCCAATACCCAAAGCGATGCACAACAGGTCACCATTCCCGACAATCAGCTTAGTCCGCCCTTGGTCACCATCCCCAACGGCACGGTACGCATGCTGAACCTGAGCAAACCCGCCGGAATACTGCAGCGTTGCTATTGGACCGTCTTTGCCATGTGGCAGTTTTTTCGGTTGCGTGGCGACGAAATTGTCCGCGGTATTCAAAGCGAACTGTTTCCCAGTGCCGCACAAAAACGCCGTCGTACTGGGAAACAACGCAAGGGGTTGTTTGCACGCTTAAAAGATATGCTCAAACGGGTCACCGATTTTGTGCGTCTGGCCACCACCTTTGCCGATCATAGAACCCTGGATTACCACTTTGAGCATTCATTGCCCGATGGTCAACGGCTGAGCTTCAGTGGCCAGAAAGTCATGGCCTATTCCCATAAACATCGCAATGTCTGGGATGCCTTAATTCATCTGCCGTTTAAGCTGACCCTGAATAACCGGCATAGCGCTCATGGCGAATTAAAAGTTGATCTGATTCGTATGGCCAAGGGCTTTGCCCCCTATCAGGTCACCCGTAGCCCGGATACACCAACCACATTGATGGCCATGGCCGGTATGGCCGCACTTTCCAGCCGCTGCCTGATGCAAACCCATTTCTGGAGCTTTGGCGCCCCCAATTACCCGGAGCTGCCCAGCAAAAGCGTCGCCAATCAGGATAGGCTGGCCGTCCCCCCACAACAGGTTGAATATTGGGTTGGGCAACAACGCTACCATGCGCCACAAAGCGACTCGCGGCAATATCGCCCCAATGCCGGGCAAGCCGCCATCCGTCTAATCCGCTATCAGCCCCAACATCTGCCACAGGCACTGGCCAGCCTGTTATTAATTCATGGTGGCGCGCATAGCAGCCGGGTATTCTGGACCGACAGCATAGACACCAATTTGCTGCAGCATTTACTCGGCCAGGGCTATGATGTCTGGCTGCTGGATCATCGTTTCAGCTCCTCATTAAGCGGCGTGGTCGAACAGGATATCAGCCTGGATCATCTGGCCGATGAAGACATTCCCTGGGCCGTCACCCATATTTATCAGACCATCAAACAAAAACTGCATGTCTTCGCACATTGTATCGGTGGTGGCGCATTCACCATGTCCGCACTCAAAGGCAAGCTGAAAATCCCGGCCGGCCAGCTAAATTACAATCCGCCTACAGAGAATAATCAGCCAGATCTGGACATGGTGGCCTCGGTGGCGCTGCATGCGGTTATGCCCTGGCTGGTCACCTCAGAGCCAAATCGACTGCGCTCCTATGCCTTATCTGCGGTACGGGAAAACCTGCCGCTTACCCGCCTGGATCCGATTCCACATAACCGCCCCGAATTTATCGACACACTACTCGATAGAATCGCCAGCTCGCTGCACTGGAGTTCACACGAACGGGGGTTGCATAAACAGCACGATGAGGGCGACATGTTTGCCCGTACCGTGTGTAATCGTATGACCTTGTTTTATGCCAAACTATGGCGCCATGTCAATCTAAGCAAGGCGACACATACCCAGATGCGGGAACTGGTCGGCCCGGCCGGACTAGCCCTGTATAAACATATGTATTACTGCACCCTGCGCGGTGTACTCACCGATAATAAAGGCCAACAGGTTTATCTGACCCAGGATAATCTGCAGCACAACTGGCCCTTCCCAACACTGATGTTGCATGGTGATAAAAATCTGGAGTTTGATATCCAGTCCTCCCGTTTATCTGCCTTTATGCTGGCGCATATTCGTGCAACCCACCAGCAGATTCCAGGTCGGGTTGATGACTACAGCAGCCAAAATGTCTGGCTAAAACAAATCAAAGGGATCGGCCATCTGGATATGTTGTTTGGCAAAGACGGGGTAGCCGCAACCGGAAAATACGATAAAAGCTTTTCGGCAATTTCAGGCTTTTTTGATCACACCACGGCGATTGATCGCGGGCAGCCCCCTTTCCGCTCGGATCAGACCTTGCCCTTTGTTCAGACCCAGGGCAAGCCACAACCACAAACCGGCCCGATTATCAGCCGTCCCCGCGTTGAAAACAATCGGCTCAAAATTCGTGTATGGCTGGAAACCAGCCAGATGTCACCGCGCAAAACTACCCAGCTGATATTTACCGATGCGGCCGGTCAGCGCTATCAAATCAATCGCAACGAGCAACAATCCGACAGCAGTGCCAATATTCAGCTATTACGCCCGACAAATCCACAACAGGACCAGGACCCTATGGGCCAAAGTCGTTTCTGGCTGTTTGATCTGTTACTGCCGTTACCCAGTGATAGCCACCCGGTGTTTCCGCTCAGCCTGCGCTTAGTCACCGATTTATCCCTGCCCTCCGATAAACACCCCCCCGGCACACTTATCGACTGGCAAGACTGTGACTGGCTGACACGCTTACAACAGCCCACACAAAATTTATCCTTACTGGCCGGTTCTTGCCTATACCCCGGCTCACCGTTTGAGCGTGAAATCGGTGATCAAATTTTTGCCAGCATGCAGCAACAGGCCGACATTGATTTTTTATTGCTGCTAGGTGACCAGATCTACGCCGATGCCACCGCAGAGCTGTTTGACCCGTATGTGCTGGAAGAGCGTTTCCGCAAACGCTATCACCAGGCCTTTGGCAGCCCGGGAAAAGACCTGGGCCAAAGCGCCCAGCGCCTGTTTTCCCAACTACCGTGTTACTTCACACTGGACGACCATGAACTCAGAGACAACTGGCAGGGGCCGCATAAAACACGCGACCATGAATTATTCCGCATTGCCCGCAGCGAAGCCTGGAACTATCAAATGCACCATGATCAGGTCACTGGCCAAGAACCCACCGCCTTCTGGTATCACTTTGAGCAACAGGGTTTCCCGGTATTTGTGTTTGATACCCGTACCGAACGCGATAGCTCCCAGCCTGCCAGCGAGGTTGGCGCCTTAATTCAGGACACCCAATTACAGGGCTTTGAACACTGGCTAAGCCAACAACAGACCGTTATCCAACAACAGCAGCCATTGATTATTGCCACCGGCTCCACCCTGGGGCCGGTGGCAGAAGAATTCTCACGCTATCCGCAACTGGCCGCACAGACAGACTCGTTACTGGCCTACCCCGGCTTTATCCAAGGTATTTATCAACTGCTGAAAAAATACCAGGTTAACAACATTATCTGGCTGGCCGGTGATAAACATTTATCCTGTGTGGCCGATATCTGTATTAACCAGGATAATCAACTGCGTATTCTCCATATCGTGGCTTCCGGTCTGTTTGCCCCACTTCCATTTGTCAACGATAGAGCGGATCGTTATCACTGGCAGCAGACCCCTACCACACTGCGGTATGCTTCCCCCAAACTGAGCGTGAGCAGTAAGGCGGATTTACTCACCACCGACCCGGGACATTTTGTGCGTATTGATATCACACCGGCACCTCCTGGACACTGGCAGTTGACCGTCAGTGCCATTAACAGAAATAATCAACTGCTGAGTACACAAATATTCAAGCTATGAAATGACAAAAAATAATGATGACTGGTTGCCCTACCACCCGGAGGACAACCAGCAGACCCACCTGCTACGCGCCATTTTAATGGTCAGGTGTACTCAGGGTATGCGCTCGGCACCTACCGTATTAATCGTGGCCACGTTTATCCTCGCCACCTTATGGCATGAAACGCCACTACCCAACCTGTTACTTTGGTTAGCCGCGGTCAGCAGCATCATTATCACGGCCTATAGCGTGTTTCGCCATATCGGTAGACATATTAACCAGGACAACCAGCAACAACTGACTAAACACCGTAATCTGGTCACCCTGATGACCGCCATCAGTGCGGGCACAATAGGTGCGGCCTTCTGGTTAATCGGTCTGAATGGCTCTCAGGAAATGATATTTACCACCACACTGATTGTATGCCTGTATTGCATAGGACTGATGATCAATGCCTCGGTTGATACCCATAGTATTCCCCCGGCCATCTTACTGACCATGGGACAAGGCATACTGTTTTTCAGCGGTGTGGGTCACCCGCCACAACCCATAGTCGCGGTCTCACTGGCCGCCGTCAGCATACTGCTTTTCAGTTTTGGTCAGATAAATGCCCGCCAATTCGCCGAGTCGATGTAACTTCTCAATAACTCATGGTAAGTCAGGAACAACATCATATGGTGTGATTGCGGTTACAATGTAGTCAAACAAGATTAGCCCTTATGAAAAAGCCACTGCAACTACCAGAGATACCAGAATCGGAGCAAAGCCCTTTAGTAAAGTGCTTGCTGGCGATTATTGCTCATCTTCAGGAGCAGAACCAATTGCAGCAAGAGCAAATTCAGCAACTGCGAGATGAGATTGCGATCCTGAAAGGTGAAAAGGCAAAGCCCAAGTTCAAATCGAGCAAAATGGAGCAAAACACCGATCCAGATGATAGTGACGATGATGACAAGCCTACAGGTCAGCGTTCTAGCGGCCAATCGGGTAATAAACGCAAGAAACGAGCGGGGTCGAACAAGCGCAGCAAAACAGCCCAGCTGACAATTCACGATATCCAAATCATCCCGTGCGAAAACGCGCCCACTGGCGCACAGCATAATGGTTATCGAGATGTGGTGATTCAAGGGTTAATTTTTCAGGCACACAACATCCGCTACCGACTCGAAGTGTTTGTGGATGCGAACGGTAAATCGCACGTTGCTCAACTGCCTGCTTCGTTACGCAACCATCGCTTTGACGAAATATTGCGCGGCTTCATTATTTATCAACACCACCACTGCGGCACCACGCAGCCGTTGATTTTGGAGCAATTGCGCGAAGTCGGCGTCGATATTTCTGCGGGGCAAATTAATGCCATTCTGAGTCAGCGCCATGATGCGTTGCACGCAGAAAAAGACGAGATACTTGAAACTGGCTTAGAAATCAGTGCCCATGTAAGCGTTGACGATTCCGGTGCCCGTCATGCGGCCCGCAACGGCTATGTTACCCAAATTGGCAATGATTATTTTGCCTGGTTCGCCAGCACAGCCAGCAAAAGCCGGGTGAATTTCCTGGAGCTACTGCAAGCAAGTAACCGCGGTTATCAAATCACCGAAGATGCCCTGGCGTATATGGAAGCGCATGGGCTACGCAAAGCACTGCGACTGGAGCTTAGCGAGCACCTGACAACGCCGATTTACGACGAGAAACTATGGCGGTTACACCTTGCATTCTATGGCTTTGAAACCGATCATCAAATCCGCATCGCCACCGAAGCCGCCCTGGTCGGGCATTTGCTGACAAATGGATTCAATCCCAACTTGGTAATTGTCAGCGATGGCGCCCGACAATTTGCGCTGTTTTTGCATGGTCTGTGCTGGGTACATACCGAACGCCTGATTCACAAACTGATCCCAAGCAATGATCTGCAACGGCAAGCGATTAAATCTGTGCGTGCACAAGTCTGGGATTTTTACCGTGATCTGAAAGCGTACAAAGCGGCCCCTAATGCAACACAGATACCGATATTCGAAGCACGTTTTGATGAAATCTTTACCCAACGCACTCAGTACGCCACGCTGAATGAACTGCTCAAGCGCACCCATCAACGCAAAGAGGAACTGTTGTTAGTGCTGAGACGCCCAGAAATTCCGCTGCATACCAATGGCAGCGAAAACGACATTCGCTGCTATGTGCAAAAACAGAAAATAAGCGGCGGCACACGTAGCGAACTGGGACGAAAATGCCGAGACACCTTCACCAGTTTGAAGAAAACCTGCCGAAAATTAGGCGTGTCGTTCTGGCAATACCTGCAAGATCGACTCACGCTGAAAAATAACATTCTGCCTTTGCCTGAGCTCATGAGAAATGCTGCTCAGAATGCCGCTTTGCCATGAGTTATTGAGAAGTTACGAGTCGATTTATATTCGCCATGAAAACCGGGAATTAATCAAACAGCTGAATATTGAAAAAAAGAATGCCGAAACCGCACTGGCCGAAGCCCGGGCCGCCAATATGGCTAAAAATCACTTTCTGGCTGCCGCCAGCCACGACCTGCGCCAACCCTTGCATGCCCTGGGATTATTTCTTGGCAGCCTGGCGCTATTAGTCAACGATGACAAAGCACAATCGCTATTACAGCGTATTCGTGCCACCAGCGATATGTTAAATCTGCATTTCAACAGTTTGTTGGACTTATCCCGTTTCGATGCAGGTAAAATTGAGGTCGAATACACCCGTTTTGAGCTCTCACAACTACTCAACAATATACTGGAAGAACAACGCCCCGACGCTGAAAACAAAGGGCTCACCCTCTCCGCCAGTCTGAGTACCGCCATCGTACATTCGGATCCACAATTAGTTGCCCGGCTGGTCGCCAACTTATTGTCGAATGCCATACGCTATACCCAGCATGGAACCGTCACTATCAGCAGCACCCCCAGCGAACAGTCTACCCTGGTGCAAATTACCGATACCGGCCCGGGCATTGCCGAGGCAGATCAGGCCGGTATTTTTGATGAATTTGTACAACTGCATAATCCGGCCCGCCAACGCGAGCAAGGGGTTGGCCTGGGCCTGGCCATTGTGCAACGTATCAATAAATTACTACACCTTGATCTGCAGCTGCATTCCCGCTGCGGTAGCGGCACCCGTTTTGAATTTCGGCTGCCTAGTGTTCACGACAGCGGACAAACCACTCCGCGCAGTGAACAGACACTCCCACCCGACATTACACAATCAATAGATAAAGATGTCTGGGTTATCGAAGATGATGCCATGGTGGCCGAAGCCTTACAGATACAGCTACACGCCTGGGGCTGCCGGGTATCTCTTGCCGATTCACGCGCAACACTGGAAGCCATCTATCAACGCAGCGGTAGATGGCCCGATATAGCGCTGATTGATGATATGTTGGGCGAACAGGAATCTGGCCTAGAAATTGCCGAGTGGCTGAAACAACATCTGCCTGCCGAACAACTCATCATCGTCACCGGCAACACCCTGCCCGAGCGCCTGGAAGAAGTCAACAATGCCGGTTTTCAGGTCATACTCAAACCCATGTCACCACAACAACTATTGGAGCTACTCACTCAACCCTGAACACCCCTAATTATCCGAATAAAAGAAGACAGTCTACAGTCACCATATGTTGGCGAGCGCCGACCCGCAGTCAAGGCCTACAATCAGCTTAATTTCAGTGCCAATTTCAATAACCTGCTTATCAACGGCCTGCCCCTGAGTGCCAGCATAAAAAGTCTGGGCAAAGCCGATGCCCGTATGCCCTCCTCGGTTTTTTACCCGATTTGCGCGAGGGACGAAAAGCCTGGCTGGGGGTTTCATATGACTTTAGTGCCAAATAACGCCGTTAATCGGTTAACCGTCCCTGATTGTGCCTACCCCAAGCTACAATTTGTCCCGGCGTACCTTGATAACCACACATCGCGTTCTACCAGGATGAATACTTAATGCTATGTGGCGCTAATGGCTCAATGTCTCAGCCATTTGTTGCTTGAGCGATAAATAAGCCTGATCCAAACGTTTCATTGCCACCTCGGCTTTACCTGCGGACATGTGCGCTTCTGCCTGACGAAGTTGCATTTCGACCCGAGCCAGGTTATCAAAGCTACGATTGCGCTCCAGCGCAACCTGTTTAGCCGCCTTAATCAATGCCTGAGTGGATTGATGACGGCGCTGATATTCCTTTTGTAACAAGTCGGCAGGAGAAGAAGCCAATGGCACCGGAGAAACGTCAACCTGATCGCCAAGCTTACCATCAACACGCTGTGCCAGTTCCCTGGTTATACCATCCGCCTGCTGCAATAACTGTTCCGCACTATTTAGCTCTCCGGCGTGCAATGCCGTTTGGGTTTGCTTAAGCCGGTCTTGTGCGGCCACCAACGCTTTTTTGTCAATAACGACTTCTGCTTCCAGACTAGCCAACAATGCTTGGTTGGTGGCGATACCATGCTGCAATTGCTGTCGCTGAGAATCGCTATAATCATAGTCTGCCGCAACGGTTTTATATAACTCCGATTGTGACGCATTATTTTTTAAACGCGCAATTTCTGTTTTCAGCGCATCATACATCGGCTTTAAATGACGCCGTGCTTCGGGATAATCTTCATGGCGCGCCAACTTGTCCGCCCGACGTTGCGCACGTGCAGACTTAGCCAGCAATGTCTGCGCTTTCACCCCCAATTGTTGCTCCAGTGCCTGAGTTAACGCCACCACACTGCGTCGTAAATAATCATAATCAGCTTGCTGCTTCTCCCGCACACGATGATCCTCAACCGGTGCCGCAATCGGTAGCGAATTTGACAAAATATACGCACGCTCTCCCGTCTGTGAGTTTTCAGCCAGCGCGGGCATTGAAAAAGGCAACGCCCATAATAGCCCGCCACAGATTCCAAGTTTAAGCTTGTGCTGCATCAACATCCATACCCGCCTAGAAAAAATGGTTAAGATTATCAGTATCACTCTCTCGTGACAGCAACGCAAGCGAAAATTGGAGACAAAGCATTGATCTTAAACTTTTTCACTCAACCACTCGGAAGTGGACGTAATTCTTTAAATGTTTTACGGCTAACCTTAAAATAGTTTCCCTGAATCTCACGCACTATATTTTATGCAAAATCCGTCCTACTCAAGCCAATACGACAGCCTTCATTCAAGGTAGACCTTAGGTTTGGCAACAATCCAATAGTTTCTGAAATTGCAGCACAAACGGCGATGGATTAAGAATAATAATTTTTTTATTTTGTCGTCGCATATTGTCATTGATAACGATCAATCTACGCACCGCCAAATGATCAAGGTTATTTACCTTGGCAAGATCAAGCTCAACCTTGAGAATGTCATTTGTCTTGACCACTGATGCTATCTCATTTTCAAGGGCAGCCCCTGAGCAAAAAAAGCTAAAGCTATTTGCTAAGACACATCTTACGGTTGACTCATCACGCTGTTGAAACTCAATATTAAGAGGCATCTGACGGTTCCTTTATCTCAAGATATAGCTGTTTTTCTAGGGGATCATCCTTCAGCAAATCTAATACTTTTCGATCTTGTGCCAATAATAAGCGTTCAAGCAGCTCCTTATCAGAAATCCTATAGCGCAAACATAGCTTATTAAGGGCGGAATAAGCATCACCTCGCAGCTCAACATTTAACACCTGTTGTTTTTCTGATCTGGGTTCTTTATTGACATAGGCCCGCATAAAATCACCTCGCTATATTATGTAATACATTGACAAAGCCTAGCCATCATTAGCATTCCTAGAAAAACACTGACCGTATTTATCCCATGCGGCAAGCAATTATTTAATTAACATCAGCCCGAAACAGCTATCAACTTGTTCATATTCCTCATATCAAACAATCTGGCAACCGCCTTTGATGGATGCACAATACAAACAGACTTGTTCTGGATACGCGCCAACTCAACCAACAATGCCAACATACCAATTGCTGTACTATCGATGAACTCTACAAGACTCATATCAACGTCTATTTGACGAATCATTGGTTCACCCAATAAAAGTTGATAGCCCTGTTTAAAATCACTTTGCATATAAAAATTAAAATGGCCGCTAAGCACGATATGTGCAGTATTTTCATATTTTGCAATAACAACCGTCATGCGTCTCCTGCTGAAGTATAGAAACTTCCATCAACCACAAATTATACAAAACATCAAACTCAACAATCTTAGCGATCAAATTACATTAAAAACAAGCAACAAAAATTGATTAGAATCAATAAAAAGCCCTGGTAGCTACAAACTACCAGAGCTATTTCTTTTTTTCGGACATAAAAAAGCCAGGAAACCCCGGCTACTTAACACCTCCTAATCCCCGACCAGGAGCCAAATGTATTTATCGTTAAAATGCGAAAATACGGATCAACTATCATAGTTACTTATTTTTTAGCCTAAGAAAATAACACAAATACGTCAATATGCTATTTGCCCCCTTTTCTTTTTCTGACCTAGCTCCTCCGTTAAAAAACTCCGCCAGATTTACGCGATTTTTAAGAGCCAGTAACAAATTACTCACGTGACACAAACTTATCAAACTCAAATACGCTAACAGGATAGCATTGCAATAATTCATCTAATGTATTGCCGTTCCATAAATTAACCTGATTTTGGACTGCCTGTTGTCGTGCCGTATTATTCCACTCATGATTGGTTACTACCGCCAACTCGAAATTAACTTTAGGATATTTGGTTCGATAGGCTTGAGCACCGCCTACCACTTCTTTAACAGCATCCCAACTTAAGTTTTGTTTTCCAGTTGTATGTTTACACTGAATTAGCCAGCCCTTATGCTCACGAATTGCCACAACATCCACTCCACCATCACCCGAATCTGGCGTTTTGTAAGTCAGATAACCTTGTTTACTCCATAACAATGCGCAAAATTTTTCAAACGTGAGTCCTTTCATAGTATTAACATCCTGCTTTCGTAATGGACGATCAGAAAAAATAACATCACCTGAAGGACTCCCTAGATCCGTAAACTCTCCCCAGTTAATATCTCCCATACCGTTCAGCATATCACCTGCCAAACACCGTTTAGCCGCTAACAATTGATCTAGCTTGTCGTCAAAGGTAACAAAATCATCTGCCACCACAATCGGATAATGCACATACACCTCTTTTTCTTGCCCAATCCGATAAGCACGGTCGGTAGCTTGATCTTCTTTAGCCGGATTCCACGTACGGGTGAAATGAATCACATGATTGGCTTTTTGAATATTGACACCAAAACCCACGGCAACAGGAGAGAGAATAATCACACCAAAGCCTGCCGCAGCCTGAAAAGCATCAATCACCCGTTGACGGTTATTAGCACTGTTACTAGCAGTTGAGGTATCACCATTCACAATTTTGGCATGGTAGGAGAAATGCTCTCTGATAGTTTTTTGAATCAATAACTGCATGTCTTTAAATTCGCAAAAAATAATGGTTTTTTCTTGTTGCTTTTGAATATCGCCAAGCTGGCGTACCAACCAGCTCAGCTTAGGCGATTGCGGCAAAATTTCGGCTACATTCTGTGCGGCTGCTTGATAACCAGCGGCAACCGGGTTGGCACACACTTTACGCAACTCATGCAGTAATCCTAAATGTGCTGTCGCTTCATTCTGTTTTGCTTTAAAAGTGCCAATAATTTGTGCATAAAAATTACGTTGCTGGGACGACAGTGGCAAACGATGTGGCTTTTCGTGTTTTGCTGGCAAATCTTTTGCAACATCACTTTTCATCCGCCGTAACAACTGCGGCTGAATAAGCTCACGTAGCTCCTCTACTTTTTTCTGTTCTTCATCCGTTTTAGCCTCAATCGGTTTACGATAACGCTGACCAAACTCATTAAGTGCCCCCAACAAACCCGGCTGCATATAATCAAATAAACACCATAAATCAGCCAGCGAATTTTCCACAGGTGTCCCCGTGCATGCAACTTTGAACCGCGCATTTTGCTTTTTAGCTGAGCGCGAAACCATGGCATTGGGATTTTTGATTTTTTGCGCTTCGTCACAAATCATAACCGACCAAGGCTGTTGCGCGAGTGAAAACTCCAAATCACGTAAGGTTTCATATGTTGTTAACACCAATTGGGCTTTACCCAACCAGCCTGTACGTAACAGTTTACCAACAACCTGTTGCTGCACTGCGGCATCAATTTCGGCCTCGGATAAATAATATTTCTTCAACTCAGTACCATAGAGCGTTAATACAGAAAAGGTATGGGGTTGAAAGAATTTTTCAATTTCAGCTCGCCAGTTATCCAGTAAGGACACAGGGGCAATCACCAAAAATGGCTCGATGCGTGGCTGTTGCTCTAAAATCCCCGCTAGCAAACACAGCAACTGCACCGTTTTGCCCAGCCCCATATCATCAGCTAACAATACCCCTCGACAATTGTGTGGCGATTTCCCCCATAAGTGTTGCAACCAAGCCACCCCATCTAGCTGATGTTTTTTGAGCTGAATATGAGATCGCAAGTTACTAGGAATAATGGGGTTAAACGATGAGGGGAGTTTAAGCGCTCCTCGCTGTTCCAGATAATCTAACTGCTCAACATTAGCTTTTATCACTAGCCCTTGTCGCTCAATAGGCTCAGCCTTTTCGGCTTTAGACGGAAAGATACCTTTGCTGACATCATCTTTGGCTTTAGCAAAAGCCGCCACGATGTTTTCTGCTTCGGTAACAGGAATCGGTTGAGGGCAACCTGGAAAAACAAAATCGCTTCGCAGCCCGGTTTTCGCTCGTATTAGAGCATCCTGAAAATCTTGCTGCGCTGATTGATCTAAGTTTAATGGGATGGTTTCACCATTTGTGCCTGCAAAACAAACCCCAATCTTAATATTGTCTGGAATCCACGAACTTGTCGCATCAGCCTTGGCAATAAATGGTGAGTAATATGGCTTTTCTACACCAAAACCTTCGACCCGCTCCGAATAGATGGATAAATCAAACAGCGTTTTAAGCTGTAAATCAGACCTAGCCGACTCCAACAATACTAATTGTTCCGGCGTATCGCCCAAAATTTCTAAATCAAAGCCTTTCCAAGCGCAACATTGGGCTTGTTCATTAATTCGTTGTTTCAGTTTTCGAATAAATTGCTCCAATTGCTCAGGGCTTTCAAATTTAAGCAATTCACTTGTAATATTGCCGTACAAAACTTCTGTGATTTGCAAACCAAACTCATAGGGACAATCGTTCTTATCACGTAACACATGGGCACTAAAACGGGCAAAGCTAAATCCAGCTTGATCTCGTGCTTGTTCAAACTGCTCCGCATCTAAAACCTGATTAGCATTCGGCCCCAAGGTAGCATACGGGTTACGTAAAAAGGCTTCGGCTTGTTTACCGGCCAAACGTCTGCCGGGCATGTTTTTGATGGCGGATAATACGGTGGCGACTTCAGGTAAAATCAGCACATGAGTTACGCCTTCGCCGTCTGCAATTTCATAATGTGAGCGCACGGTTTTAAAGCGATCAAAGGTATTTAACCAAGTTGCAGGTTGCTCAGTAAAACCGGGAATGACTTCCGCGAAATCGTTACCAAGGTTTGGATTTTTGCGTAAACCGATGGTGAGTTTTTCCGGTGTTAGCACTACCGTTTTTTTCAAAAAATCACTTAAAATTGCCTTTGCAGCAATCGCTTTAGTACGAATTTCAGCCCAAGCTCGGCGATTGGTTTCGAGTGTAGCTTGTTCTTGACCACTCGTTCTGCGCTGATAAAAAGCCGCTAAAGCCTGAGTCAACTCCCAAGTTTCTTGGGGCAATAAAATCAAGCTTGTTGACGATTGCAAAACTCCACCAATTATTGAAATATTACCCCGCAGCTCTCGCCCACTAGCATCAAGCCACCCCTGGATCATCATGCGAAAATCGGCATCGGATAAACCGCCTTCACTACGCAACAATATTTGCCAAGGCTCAATTGGCGGCAAATTCAGTAAAGGTAAATTCACTGCATCCTCAACAGATGCCAATAAACGATAAAGATCAGCCCACGGAATAACCACTTGTGGTGCGCTCCAAACAGCGCAACCGTCGTCGATTAACTGCGCCAGCAAGCGCACTGTGTCACTTTGCTCCAGTAAAGACGCCTGGTTTAACCAATCATCCAGCACAGATTCGGGGTAATAAACTAAACCCGCTTTGCTAGGTTTATTCAGAATATTGGGTTTGCTTGGGGTAACGGGTGTTGAGGTGCGTTGGCCAAACCATTTCATAACTATTCCTTCCACCAGCCTTTGCCGGCTTTGTATTTAAATCCCCATTTTTCTAATGCAAAGGTTTGCTTGTCCGTTCTAAGCCACAAGGCACCACCACGGGTTCGATTATCTTCAAGAGGGATTTCCCATTTTGCTGCAAAGGCTTCAATTTCATTTTGGCTTACCGATAAATTCACATCACTTAAGACTTGGCTTGATCTTTGACTTTGACTAATTTTTGCGCATGATTTTAGATAAGACGAGGTTGCCTTTGATGGCCCAGACTTAACTATATTCAGCTCAAGCAAGGGCAAAATTTCGTTGTTAAACCGCGATTCCCATTTTCCAATTTGAGAACCATCACGGTGATGCAGATAAACTGAGGCACGCATTTTCTCCTTAATATCATCCACTGCAATATCCATTGCCGCATGAGAATTAAGGCAATCCCTTAATCTTTTTGGCAAATCACCCCAAGGAAACATAAAAAAAGCATTCCCCTTTGCACCAAACTCAACAGCCACATACTCTCCGATGCGCATTAAAAACGCATTATTGTCACTCGATCCACCGACCAAATTTAACAATCGACCATTAGCTCGCTGGCGGAATTCTTGAAATTGCGGAATACGTCTATTTCGAGCATGTTTTCCCATGACAAACCACATATCGCCGATATGTGGTTCAAACTCAAGCCAATAATAAAGCCGCCGCTTATCCCCTAAACCCTCGCTGCTCATCAACTCAAAAAAATCTGTAATCAGTCGCCGTTTCAACCAGCTATTAATCATCTCTCGCGCTGCCACATCCGGCTGTCCTTGCTCATTTAACACATAAGTGTCCCAATTTTTACGACGTAACCAAGGATTACCGATAACTTGAGTCGCGCTATCTCGTAATTGAGGATGTTCGGTCTGACGGTTACAGTCGGCATAACGGGATACCAGCAAAGCAATACACTCGATTCTTAACGAATCATTCAGCCGCAATCCATTCTCCGGTTGTGAAACCAGCTTTAACAAGGGAGCCAATTTCTGCCTAAATGAAGCATCGCCAAGCACTACCGCCACGCGCACCTGTGCCAAAATCGCTTCTTCCATTAACCATGAGTTGGTAGGCACACATAACGCTGTAACAACAGCCTGAAATTCATCGGCATTGCCATCAATCAATGATTCTGCGTAGCGTTCGCAAGGATGTGCTTTAAGTAAATTGTTATGATCCAATAACACCTGAAACCATATGGGATAACGTTGCAACTGCTTTTTTAACTGCACCATTTCTACATACAACCAGTCTCGCAAATCCGTATGCCCGGCTTGTTCGATCAGACATAGCCAGTAACTCGACAACAAGCCTTGAAAACACTTACTCCGTCGGCGTGGCTCGGTTTGCGCTTGAACACGGGAAAACAACCTTGTTCGTAGTAAATTATCTGAAATCACGCTACGATTTTGCTCATCCAACAAACTGGCACCAAAACAACAATTTTTTAAACCCCGCCATCCCTCTGGGCTGCCATACAGACGAAAATAATCAACCGCATCTTGAATGCTGCGCGAATCGGGTGGTTTAGCTGGTGCATCATGCCGGTCTACTAATATCTTTAATGTTGCCTTCATCAAAGCTGATTCAGTCCAAACCAAACCAAAGGTAGGAGTCATCGCCGCCCGTAATTGCTTTTCTAATTGCAATAACTTTTTCATATTTCCCACCCTATTGGTAGTGCAGTTCACTTATTCTGGCAGCGGGCATTTGAAATCTTCATCCAAAGGCCTATTCAGGATGACTTCATGAGCCTCGCCGTAGGCCAAAAACTCAAGTTTTAGTTCGACCCGTCGACTTTCGGACTCACTTGGTTTAAGTGCATTAAACGATGACCCCCCAACCAAAAAAAGGTTACGCACAAGTTTACGCTCAGACTCACTCAAGGCGTTTTCCATACTAGGATCTAGCAACACACACAACACACGCTCAGCTCGTTGCAAGCTCAAATTGAGGTTGTATAGATATGTACCACTTTGGCTGGCAAAACCTTCAACAATAACTCTCTTAAATACGCCTTTACAAATTGACGACTGTGATAATTGCAATATTTGGGGCACATAACGGCGCAAGGTTTGTTGCGCACCGCCATCAAGTTGATGTTGGTTTTTCCTATATAAGGCTTGGGTGCCAAAATCAATAGAGTGTCCACGAACCACCACCCCAGTAAAATCACGAAGCGTCATAGTATTGACATCGACCATACAGGCATCGATTTTGCGTTTATGCGCATCGGGGCCAGAAACTACTTTTTCGGTAATTACCATGATTTCGCGTTTATCCACATCGGATTCAGCAGCCACTTTTTCGGTAATTGCCACCAGAGACACACTCATCGCCACCAAAAACAACACCATCAATGCAGTCATTAAATCTGAAAACGAAATCCAAAATGGTTTTTCGGCTTCGTCTTTGGCACGTTTACGTGCCGCTGTTTTTAATCCCAGCATGGCTTACTTTCTCCTTGGCAAATCATCCAAGGTTTCACCCAGGTCTTTGATCGCACCTGAAACCATATTGACTGAGGTATTCAAATCTTGTTGGAATTGGCGATTTCCCTCACTTAAGCTACGCTCCATGTTTCTGGTAAATTCTTCATGAACTTTTACCAGCACCTCATTAATACCGCTCAAGTACTCTTCGGATTGCCCTTGAGCCAAGACCAGTTGGCGTGTCGCCGCTTCGATCTGATTGATTAGTTCAGTGGTCATACCTACTTCACGTTTGGCATTGCCAACAGTCGCGTTTAGCTCGGTCAGCATGTGATTAATGCATCCCGAGTGCGGCTGTAGTCTTGTAACACCTCTTTGGTGGCATTCGATGCGCTGGTTAATTCGTTAGCCGTAACTTTCATAGTTTCAACCAAGCAGCTGCTGATATTGAGCGTATCGCTCACACCGTTACCCGCATTAGCAAAATCAGTAGCCGCAATATAGAGCGTCTCTGCCCCTTGATTCATTTTATCGATATTACTTTGTGTGGTGTCAGCAAGCTTGACCACGGTTTCTTGCAGACTTTGGTTGGTGATAACCGATTGCGCTAATAATTTTTCCATTTGCTCAGACAGCGTACTCACCGCCTGTTGGGTGCGGGTTTCAAACTGTGCTTGCTGTTGGCCTTGGTTTTGAGCGGCTTCGTCAGCATGTTGACGTAATGCAGCAACCATATCTGTTACTTGCTCACCTATCGCACCTAAAGATTCTTGTAGTTTCTGAGCAGACTCACTTTGGGAATCTGTCACCAACTGCCGAATTTGTCCAATAAACCCGCCTATTTGCTGATTCAACGTCTGCTGGCGCACTTCCATATTATTCATCGCCTCAGTCAGCTTCTCAGTCATGCCTTCTACTGCCTGTTGCCCAGCACTGTCCATATTGCTGGCTAACTGCGCAAACTGTTCAGCCGCTTGCTTCATCGCATCGGATGTTTCTTGTAACAAGCTGCTCATGCCACTCAACTGATCACCAAACATATCTTCCATCTTTTGTGAAAACTGACTTAACACATCACCTAACAGCTCATTAACTGCATCTCCCTGATTCGTCGTTGCAACTTTGACAGCTTCGCTTATTTCTGACATCGGGCCTTGTAATACGTCCCCAATCGCCTTACCCACACCACCAGACATTTGGCCTGTTAATCTTTCTTGAGCTTTGATTTGCAAGCTAGTTTGAAACTCTAGAATCTGCTTTAATTCCGTAACCAACGAATCTTTGATTTGTGTTGCCTGCGTAGTTTGTTTTTCGGCTTCTGTAACCAGCCTTTCCAAATAATCTTCACCGCGAGTGGTTTCAAATAAACTGTCAATACGCTCACAAATCTTTTCAGCTTGCTCATAGCGGTTAGTGACCCATAGTTTTTCAAAAAAGGTAAAGATCATTGCTATAGCGATAGCTAAGGCCGATATGGTAAAGGCATGACTAACCGAGTTCATTAGATTTGCTAGTTCTTGCTGCACTTGGCCTGTCTCTGTAACATTAAAGTTCGACAAACCGGAAATTAAGCCCACAAAGGTAGCGATGATGCCAAGCCCCGTCATAATACCGGGCAAGTGTTTTACAAAGTCGGTTTTGAGCGGAGTGTCAACCAAGGCCGAAGGAGTAAAAAAAAGTTCCGCAAGAGCTGTGGCGCGATAAGCGCGGATACGGCGGTGCAAACCATCCTCATTGGTATATTCAGGATGCAAGGTGTGCTGATACTCTTTCCATGCATGATCTAACGCAGTGCTTGGTTGAAACTGTTTCAGCGAATCAAGATCGACGAAGCTTTTAGGAACATCACGTAATTCCGTTATGACGGTGCCTAGTTGCTTTTTAAGTTTATGTCCATTCCACCAAAATGTTACAAAAGATAACAACGGAAACATCATAAAAAAAACGGCAACCCATACTAGCATTGGCGTTTGTGCCATAAAGCTTGTAATCGAACTCATCTCGACTCTCCCGATGTATCGCCTATGGATTTATCAGCGCTCATATTTGACTGAGATTCAGCACGAATTTAACATTCGTCCAATAGTTCGTGCACAGCATACCGGAATAAGCATAGCAAAAATATGTAGATATAGTGCGTCACAAAAAGACGACATAAAGCAATGATATTAAAATCAATTAATATTCAATCAGTAACATTTTCAATCAGTTTGAAGGACAGAAATAGCTAGCTGATAAGCGGCAAAATTAGTTTGTTTAACGGCAGGCAGGCGGAGGCTTTGGTTTTACCAATACCTGCTTTTGCTGCACCTAGGTCAGATAGTCAAAGGGATTGACGCTATTGTGGACGCAGGTGGTGATGGTTGAAATCAGCATGTCACCAATCTGCGCACCGGTGAGTGTTTTGTAAAAACACCCGTTCTTGCGATTGCAAATCAGCACCTTGAGTTCGGCTTCCATCCGGTTATTATCCAGTGACATACCGGACACATGGCAGAATTGCGTCAGTCCATCGTAGTGGCGAATTAAGCACGACCTTTTAACGACAGGCTCATTTTGAATCACCGCCTATCCCGTGGTCATATTTGGCAGGTTATTGGTGAGCATACTGGCAACAGCGGTGGAAGTTCTCCCATTTGTACAGCTTTCTGATAAAAAGTAACTGTCCCTCACAAAACCCCATACCACGAATAAACATCAGAACGCAAAAAAGCCCTGCAAAGCAGGGCTTATCTGGGGTGACTGATGGGGCTCGAACCCACGACAACCGGAATCACAATCCGGGACTCTACCAACTGAGCTACAGTCACCATAAAACTCTCAATCAAGCACTGGTGTGCCCGACAGGAATCGAACCTGTAACCCCCAGCTTAGAAGGCTGGTGCTCTATCCAGTTGAGCTACGGGCACTTAACCATCCAATAACTGGGAATAAAATATCTGGTCGGGGTGGAGAGATTCGAACTCCCGACATCCTGCTCCCAAAGCAGGCGCGCTACCAGGCTACGCTACACCCCGAATGAGCTGCGCATTGTACAGGACTTTTTTTTGATGTCAAGCATGTTTTTATGCTTTTTTAAATTGCCGTGAAGCAATCATCAAATAGTAGCCCATGGACCACAACGTCAACAGCGCGGCCAAGTATAACAGCAAAGTTCCAATTGTAAAGCCCGACCATAAAAAAATCTGATCATAGTACAAAAGCAGGGTAATCGCGGACATCTGAAAGGTGGTTTTGATCTTTCCCAGCATGGAAACCGCGACACTGGCACTCTTGCCCAATGTGGCCATCCACTCGCGCAATGCCGAAATGGTAATTTCCCGGCCGATAATAATAAATGCAATAATCGCATGCGCCCTACCCAGCTCGACCAATACAATCAATGCTGCAGCCACCATCAGCTTATCAGCAACTGGATCGAGAAACGCACCAAATGACGAGGTCTGGTTCAGCTTACGTGCCAGATAGCCGTCAAACCAGTCGGTAATCGCGGCCACCACAAAGATAGAGGTACCCAGTAAATTTTTCTCGCTGCCGCTCAGCATAGTATCTGGCACATAAAAAACGGCCACAAACACCGGTATCAGTACAATCCTCAACCAGGTTAATAAATTCGGTATATTCATTTAATGTCCTAATGCAACTGTTGGTATATTTTTTCTGCCAGCGCACGGCTAATGCCCTGTACCTGGGCCAGTTGATCCACACTGGCCTGCATGACTTCACGCAGACCTCCAAAGTGGACCAGCAGATTGCGCCGACGCTTATCACCAACACCTTCTATTTCTTCCAGCCGTGAAATGGTTCTCACTTTACCACGCTTTGCCCTATGTCCCGTGATCGCGAAACGATGCGCCTCATCACGCACCTGCTGAATCAGATGTAAGGCCGCATCATCCGGCGACAAGCCAAACTCATCACCCTCAGGAAAAACCAGGCGTTCCAGCCCGGCCTTACGCTGCTCGCCCTTGGCCACCCCGATCAGCTTCATTGTCACCAGCCCCAGCTCGTTTATCACCTCCAGCGCGGCATTTAACTGGCCGCGGCCGCCATCAATCAGCACCAGATCCGGCATGTTACCGTCACCGCTCTGCAGTTTTTGATAACGGCGGATCAATGCCTGCTTCATCGCAGCATAATCATCACCGGGGGTAATATCCTGAATGTTATAACGCCGATACTGTGCATTTTGCATATCTTCATCATCAAACACCACACACGAGGCCTGAGTCGCCTCCCCCATGGTGTGGCTGATATCGAAACACTCAATCCGTTGTAAATCCGGCATTTTCAGCAAATCACGCAAACGTTGCAGTCGGCGGCGCTGCCCACCCTGGCGTGCCAGATGCTGCTGCAATGCAAGCTCCGCATTTTTAAGTCCCATTAACAACCATTGCTTACGTTCCGCTGTGGCATTGTGGGTAATTTTAACCGACTTACCGGCCTGCTCGGACAACAGCTGCGGCAAAGCCTCATCCTCCAGCGCAATACTGGTCAACACCAGGGGGGGGACCGCCCGCGCCACATAGTGCTGCGTGATAAATGCATATAATACCTGCGCTGCATTCTGCTGCTGCGCATGCTCCGGAAAAAAGCTTTTATCTCCCAGATGTCGCCCGGCTCTCACCATGGACAGACTGACGCAGACCTGCTGCTCCTGTTGTGCCAGCGCAATAATATCCACATCGGCAACCCCACCGGTTGATTCAACACATTGCTTTTGCCTGACCGTCTGCAAAGCACGCAGTTGATCCCGCAAGGCGCCAGCCTGTTCAAATTCCAGATTATCCGACGCCTGCTGCATTTTCTCGGTCAGCTGAGCCTCCAGCTCGCCGTGCTTGCCCTGCAGCAACATCGCGGCCCGGGTAATATCCGAACGATAATCCGACGCCGAAATCAGCTCGACACACGGCGCTGAACAACGTTGAATCTGATGCAACAGACACGCCCGTTCTCTATGATTAAATACGCTGTTTTCGCAGGTACGCAGCTTAAAAATTTTCTGCAGCAGATGCATGGCTTCACGTGCCGCATTGGCGTTAGGATACGGCCCAAAATACTGGTGGCGTTTACCGGGCGCTCCGCGATAATAGGCCAGACGCGGATACGCATCCGCCGTCAACATAATATAGGGATAAGACTTATCGTCCCGAAACAGAATATTGTAACGAGGCTTTAACGATTTAATCAGGGTATTTTCCAGCAGTAAGGCTTCCATTTCGGTATGCGTCACCGTGGTTTCAATAGCGGCAATATGCGACACCATCAGCCGAATACGCGGTGCAATATTGCTGGACTGAAAATAAGACTTCACCCGTTTTTTCAGCTGCTTGGCCTTACCCACATACAACACCTGCCCCTGCTCATCCAGAAAACGGTATACCCCCGGCAATAAGGGCAGATTCTTCACTACCGATTGAGGGTCAAATGGCTCAGCCATATAAACTCCGTTTAATTTCCGCCATCAGCCGATCAAACATCGCCACCGTCAAGCGCTTGGTTTGCACGTTATAGCGACTGCAGTGATAACTGCATACCAGCCGTGTCGTATCACTGACGTCATAAGCCACACCATGAGCAAACGGAAAATCTTTTTTCTTCAGCTGCAGCGCCTGCAACACCGCTTGATGCGCCACCGTCCCCAACGCCAGCACCACCCCATAGGCTGGCAAACGCTGCAGCTCCTGCTGCAAATACGGATTACATTGGCGCACCTCTTGAGCCGTGGGTTTATTCTGTGGCGGAAAACAACGCACCGCATTGCTAATCAGGCAATCATGCAAGCGTAACTCAGGATTGACCCGCCCCTGTGCATCCAATAAACACTCGCTGCTGGCAAATCCAGCTTGATACAGACTGCGATATAAGAAAACACCGGAAGGGTCTTCAACAAACGGCACACCGGTACGATTTGCCGCATGCTGGCCCGGCGCCAGCCCAACAATCAACAACCGTGCCGCAACATCACCAAACGCGGCCACCGGCGCCGCATGATAATCGGGAAAAGTCTGCGCAAAATACTTCCGTTGCGCCACCAGACGGGGACAACGCGAACAGGACGATGAAAATACTACACTCAAATTTCTTCCTTAGTTTTTCTCACTTGGGGGGGGAGGAGCGGGATATTTTCGGCACTCCGCACATCACCCTTGAAGTAACCATGGCATGTGCTGCATACCACCCAACAACGCTCGAAAAAGTCCATTTTTCCACCATGGGCCAGCAGGCGACGCATCGGCTAACACATACGTTGATGCTGATGATCCTGCAACAGCTTGGCAAACTGTCCGGCGGGCACCGGCATAGAGAAATAATATCCTTGCAATGCATCACAACCAGCCGCATCCAGCAGCGCAATCTGTTGCGGGGTCTCCACCCCTTCGGCAGTAACCTTAAGCCCCAGCTTATGCGACATCACAATAATTGCCTCGACCAGCGCCAGATTGTCGTCTTCCGGCTCCAGGCTGCTGACAAACGAACGATCAATCTTCAAATAATCAATATCAAATTTTTTCAGATACGATAATGACGAATAACCGGTACCAAAATCATCAATCGCAATCTGCACTCCAGCCTCACGGAAATAAGCCAAGCGTGATTTAACCTCCGTATCTGAATCCAGCAACAACCCTTCGGTAATTTCTATGACCAGCTTATCCGGTGAAATACCGGCATCGGCAAGAATCTGCTGCCATTTCTGACAGGGGTTTTCTGCATCATAAAACTGCACCGGTGACATATTGATACTCAGTTTAATCCGCGGATCATAGTGCTGCTGCCATTGTTTCAGTTGCTGCACCCCCTGTTTGAGCACCCACTCACCAATCTCAACAATCAACCCGGTTTCTTCGGAAAGCGGAATAAACCGGTCCGGATTCACCAGGCCATACTCGGGATGATGCCAGCGTATCAAGGCTTCCGCCTTACTGACACGACCGGTCAGCAAATCGACTATAGGCTGGTAATACACTTCCAGCTGCTGCAGCGCCAGGGCTTGGCGCAGATCATTGATCAAGCGCAGTCGTATCTGCATCGCCTGCTGCATAGAGGCGGTAAAATAACTAAAGCAGTTACGTCCACGCTCCTTGGAGGCATACATAGCCTGATCGGCATTGCGCAACAGCTCTTCCAGCTCCATCGCATCATTCGGATACAGGGTAATACCAATACTGGCGGAAATATACACCGTATCATGCTGTAACATAAAGGCCGCGGTCAGTTTCTCCAAAATGCAATTAGCAACCCGCTCCACCCCATCCAGATCGTCGATTTCGCGCAGAATCACCACAAATTCATCGCCACCCAAACGGGCCACCGTATCGGTTTCTCGCACACAGCTGCCGATCCTAGAAGCCGCCTCAACCAGCAGAATATCGCCGGCCCCATGACCCAGGGTATCATTCACCTCTTTAAACTTATCCAAATCAATAAAGAATAACGCCAACTCCTGCTGCGCCCGACAAGCACGCTTAATATCCTGCAACAAACGGTCATAAAACATATGCCGGTTAGGTAAGCCGGTCAGATTATCCAGATTCGCCTGGCGCCAGATCAACTCATCGGATTGTTTTTTGTCGGTAATATCACGTATAAACGCACTGAATTCATATTGATCCCCCAGTTTGATGGGTGTCACCGACAACTCAATCGGAAACTGATATCCCTCCTGATGCAGACCATGCATCTCAACCCGGGAATTGGCAATACGGGGTTCACCACCGGTCAGAAAGCGCTGCAGACCTTGCACATGGCCCTCACGATACTGAGGTGGAATAATCACCTCATGCAGCAACTGCCCCATCACCTCGTCGCTGCTCCAGCCAAAAATCTGCTCGGCCTGCAGATTCCAGCCAATTATCCTGCCATCGGCATCCATCTGCACCACCGCATCCATCGCCATTTCCACGGCAGCATATACCCGCGCACCATCCTCCTGGTGTGCCTGCAGCATCTGACCAAACCCTTCGGCCATACGATTAAAGCCCTCTGCCACCAGCCTTAACTCATCTTCTGTCTGCAGCGTAACGCGGGCCAGCGTATCGCCCTGAGAAAAACGGCGGGCCGCCCCTTGTAACTGACGAATATTCTGAATAATCGCGTAATACATACTCACCGAAAAATACACCACCAGTAAAAACAGTGCAGCGGCAATGCCCACCGTGACCCGCAGCATGCTACGTGCGTGCTCTGCCTGAGCGGCCACCTGCTGGGCCGCCAGCGGCAACAATTGATCATGCATTTGATGAAACAGCAGATCTATAGAACGATTCAATGTCTGAAAATACTGTTCAACATCCTGGTTCTGTTGCTGCAACTGACGTACCGAACGCACGGCTATCGCCGCCTCCTCGGCCAGCGGTTGCAGCTGTTGTTTTAATTCTGGACTGTAACTACGGATTTGCCTCAGATTCTGATTCAGATCATTCAGCACCAGATCAATCCTGGCCATCGCCTCAAGCTGCCGTGCCGACCCCTGGGGCGAGTGCTGTACCAGCAAACGACTGCCATCAACGCGCAACTGTTCAAAATAGTGAATTACGTTCGGCAGTTTCTCCAGCACTGCCGCAATCAGATAATGGGTACTAGCATCCCGGGTTTCCAACAATTGATATTCTTCTATCAGTTTCACCTGCAGCTGCTGCTGGAAATTTAACAAGCGGCTATATAACGCAAAGCGCTGATCAAGCGGCAATCCGGCCCGGTTATGATAAAGATGCAGCCAGGAAGCCTGCAGCTCTTTGAATTCCTCGGAATCACGCAATACCGACGGCAGTACGGCCGCCATATTGTCAAAGGCGGTGGTGGTTAGCTCCCAGTGCGATGCCGCATGCTTGCGAATCACCTCCTCATTCGGGGAAAACGCCGCAATCACATCTTTATGAAGACGTAAACGGTGCGAAAAGTGCATCACCGGGGCCAGGTATTTCAGCCCCTCAGATTGCTTTAATGCCGGCTGAATGACCTGATTCAAACTGGCATACAGACTGATCATCATCACCACCAGCGCACCAAATGACACTACCCAGATTAGCGTAAACTTTTGGGTATACCCCAATCGGTTAAGAAAAGTTATCGCAGGATTAAAGACTGCTTTCCAGTTTGCCATTTTTAGTGAGTGGGAACCGTTAAATTCCCCAAGTCTCCAGCCAACTCCAGGGCCTAGCTATTCTAACAACAAAACCCCTGCTCAGGGGTTCTGTTGAACATAAGGCAAGCCGCACAATCAGAGAATCCGTGCAGCAATGCTATGGGGGTAGCGCACGTGAGTGCATAGTGCACCCTGTTGCAGGTTAGTTCGCGCGACGCTTAAATTCGTTGGTACGGGTATCGATTTCGATTTTGTCACCAATTTCAACAAATGCGGCTACAGACACCTCATAATCGGTACTCAATTTAGCCGGCTTCATCACCTTGCCCGAGGTATCCCCTTTTACCGCAGGTTCGGTATAAACCACTTCACGCACTACGGTAGTCGGCAGTTCCACAGAAATAGCACGCTCGTTGTAGAACACAACCTCACAGCCCATGCCATCTTCCAGATAATTCAACGCATCGCCCATACACTCTTCTTCAATTTCATACTGATTGTACTCAGTATCCATAAAGACATACATAGGATCCGCATAGTAAGAATATGTCACTTCCTTACGTTCCAGAATAATCACATCAAACTTATCGTCTGCACGAAAGACGGTTTCCTGACCGGCTTCGGTTAACAGATTTTTCATTTTCATCTTAACCACGGAACCATTACGGCCCGAGCGCACAAACTCAGACTTTAACACCACCATAGGCTGGTCACCCACCATAATCACGTTACCGACGCGAACTTCCTGCGCTGTTTTCATGCTAATTTCCTCAATTAAAAAGCGCGAATTGTACCGATTTTCTGGCAAAAATTCAGTAAATTCGCCACCAGATCACCACCCCTTTGCTGCTGACACCAGTCTGCGGCCAGTTTTTGCAGCGCTGGCAACTGCTGCAGATACGCGGCCCATAGGCGAGACCAGTCTGGACTTTCATCGGCAGATTGGTTCCAGGCTTGCCAGAAATCTGTAACCACCGGCGCCAGACTCTCGGGGCCAGCCGCTGCATATAACTGTAGAAATGCTTCTAATTTTTCCAGATGCACCTTATCCTGCTGCGGATAAATATGCCAGCACATCGGCTTTGCCGCCCACTGCGCCCGCACAAATGAATCTTCTCCTCGCACAAAGTTGATATCACCCAGCCACAACAACCGGTCATAGTCCGTTTGTGCCAGAAACGGGATAACTCTCAACGTCAGGCTAGCGCATTGAAATGCCTGCCCCACGCCCAATGGCCGACCGACAAACTGAGCGATCAACTCCGCGGCCACGCCTTCCGCCAGCAAACACAGAACCGGCCGCGACTGATGGCACCATACCTGCAGCAACCGCAACAACTGCCCTTGCGGATAGCAAAACATGGTCACAACCAATGTCTGCGGCGGCAGCTGACTCATACCCAAACGCTGCCAGAATAGCTGCTGCTGCCAACTATCCCGTGTAAAAGCCTCTCGCTGGACTAACAGGTCAGACTCGCGCAACAGCCCTCCCGTTCCCTCAACAAAACCTGGAAAATAAAAATATTTATTTAAGCCTAGCTGCGGATGTGGTGAAGGCAGCCCATGAAACGCACTCACCCAGCTCTCGGCGGTTAAATAATCCAGATTAATCCATATCGGTGCCGACTCCCTAGCGGCCATTGCCTGCTGATAATTATCGGGTAAATGACAGGCAAAGGTTTCAATCACCAACGTCGCTGGTTCGGCATCAACAAATGGCTCCCTCCAGCGACATAACTGCACCCCTTCCAGCGTTTGCGGCTCCCGCTGCGCTTGCAGCTCAGGACATAAGCGCGCAAAACTGTCCCAGTCATCTACCCACAAGCGCAGCTGCAAACCATATTCCGCATGTAATTGTCGGACTAGTCGCCAGCACACCCCGATATCGCCATAATTATCGACTACCCGGCAAAACACATCACAGCGCACCCCTTGCCATACGGCCACATTGACATTTTGTTGATCCGCCATTCACATTCCCCGATTCATTCACGGCCGAGTTATGACATAATTAGCGGCTTAATTTCAAGTGAAACACAAAAGGAAAGGAACACAATGGAGAGCAATCCGTTAGTCACTATCGGCATGAACTACGACGTTATTCCAGGCAAGGAAGAAACCTTCGAAAAAGCATTTAACAATGTATTAGGCGCCATGCGCGATATGGAAGACCATATCGAATCTTTTCTGTTTAAAGACGTTAACCGCCCCGCCTCTTACCTGATTTCATCCAAATGGAAAACCGAAGAATCCTTTAAAGCCTTTATTGGCTCAGAGCAGTTCCGCAAGGTCGCCAACTGGGGCTCGGAAAACATTCTAGCCGGCCGGCCACAACATCAGGTATACAAGTAAAATACTGTAATAACAGCGTATTAACCGAAGCAGCTAGCCACATCAACAGCAAATTAAAAAAAAATCTGCAAACTATGCTTGGCAAAACGCGAATTTTCGGTATAATTCCGCCCCATTGGAAGGTTGGCAGAGTGGTCGAATGCACCGGTCTTGAAAACCGGCAGGAGTGATGAGCTCCTCCAGGGTTCGAATCCCTGATCTTCCGCCAAGAAAAGTAAAAAACCCGTTGATACTCAACGGGTTTTTTATTACCCCCAAAGCACTGCCATCAATTCCTAGTGCTAAACATCACAAGTATTCATCCTATTAGAACGCAATGTGACATTTCTGGTAGGGTGCACTCCGTGCACCAGTTTTCTATTCACACAAATAGCGGCTTTTAGCTGGGTTTGCAAAAAAGATTGTTTGATCTCTTTTAACCAAGCAGCGTATTGCGCATTGTTTTTGATTTGTTCAGCGCTGGCATTGGCTTCGACCAATTGGCGGTAGTGTTTATTACCCTCTTCATCCTCAAAGATACCGGCCTCGCTGGAGTGAGTACGGTTTAAATATTCCATCACACGAGCAAGAAAGCCGGCGGCGCCACAAGCGGGGCCACTAATCATATCGCTGGGTTGTGGATTGATCATTGCGGCCAAAGTTTTTGGCTTTGGCCTCAATCCGGGCGCCCTGCGGGGTTAGTGTTGACACGCGCAGCATGATTAACGACTAGGCCGTAGCCGCTGGCTGATGTATTCGCCCCCACTCGGAAAAGTGCCGTTGTATATCAACAATTTCCATATTTTCCCAGGTAATCTCACCGCCCAGTTGCTCCGGTATTTGAAAACCATACAAATAACCGGCTGGCAGCTGACCATAGGCCTGCTGTAAGTGCGCGACAAAATCCGGGGCAAAATATTCATTGATAAAGCGCTCATCGGCCAGCTTATCACTCAGCGCATCCACCGAATCTGCCACCGCCATCAGATCGGCAGAAGCCGTATTTAAATAGAGTACCTCACCATTTTCCTGATCCTGCACAAATACGTCACCCAAGGCGGTCACCATCAGTGGCAACTTTTGTGGCCCCAACAACCATTGCCATTCCAGCAACAGTCTATCCAACATCTCATCACCCAACTCTACCGTTAAATCCTTAGCGTCCATTATTCCACTCCTGCGTTGCGTACCGACAAACAGGCAGATTATGCCCGAAACCTTCATTTGGCAAGCCTAAGCCACCAGAGCGCCCTACGGTAGGCGTTACAATAAGCATCACTCACCACTACCGTATGAAAACCGATGATAAAATGGAAGACATCACTATGCGGGCTAAGCGCCGCAATGATTATCACAGGATGCAATCACATGCCCGAACAACACAGGCGCTACTTTGATTCTCCCCAAGCCGCCGTTCCGATAATCAGCCAGCTGTTACGTCAACAAAACTATCGCACCCTGGCCAGCTATTACGACCTTAGTCATTCCACGCTCAGCTATGCTCAACTGGCATCGGAAAGCTTTTTTATCCGCCCGGAAAGACCTGCTGCCGCACACCCGGCCGGATTATGGCGTTACAAACAGCCCTTTGCACCCGGATTTTACTACCATCAAACCCTGCCTACCCGCAGTAGCACTATATTTGAAATACAACTACAGCTGGAAATCGATCAGGGCATGGGTATGCCGGCTCAAATCAGCTTAGACAGCTTCAAAATGATTCAATCCGCACAAGGATGGCAGATTCTAACGGATGAATAAGCTACAGCATTATTCACATCGGGTAAAACAACGGCCAAGTTAAAATTCTATCCCTCCTAAAAGGAGTCCACCCAACTTCATTTCTGTTAGCGCCATTTATTCATGGATTTATGTTATAATGCGCGCCCTTGCTTGGTGAAAACAGGCAAAAGCGACGTGCTCGTAAATTATAGTTTCTCTCCCTTCCATTTAGCACCTGGCTGGTTGCTTTCGTAAGCACGTTCATTACTTCAACACATCGCGATTACCCTCAAACGATGCATTGAATTTAATATTTTTCACTCTTTTATTATAGGAGCTACAATGGCTAAATCAGACTTAATTGAAATGAAAGGTACGGTTATTGAAACCTTACGTAATCAAAAATATGACGTAGAGCTGGATAACGGACATCGTGTTATCGCTTATACCGCCGGCAAAATGCAGCGCTTCCGTATTCGAATCGTTGCCGGTGACAAGGTCACACTGGAAATGTCACCCTACGATCTAAGCAAAGGTCGTATTACCTTCCGTGACAAGCACTAAGCAGCAGTAAGCACCGCTCTGCGGAGCCGGTTTTTTTGCCTGGACAGGCTTAATGAGGTAGCAGCAAACAATCATTACCCAGTCGGCAAAAAACCTGGCCAGCCAAGCAGATAAACCACTCCCCTTCCGTTCGATATTCAACAATTCCAGCGATAAAGTTTTACCCCTATCGCACATAAGCCGTAGCAGACAATGCGTTATTCGCGGCCTTAGTCCAACGCGTTATCCCTACCAGCCGATTGCTGACATTAAGACACGCTTGATGATTAAGCATGTTCACTGCCACACTTTCTGATAAATCCCCCACCCAAAAGCCATACAGAACCTCTGGCAGAGCACACTGCGCGCAGCGATTTTTTTAAACATAATGCAGGCATGTGGTGCATGGAATGCACCCTACGGTGAGGTTAAAACCTGTACTGAGCAGCACTAGCTTTCCAATTGTTTCACCGCCATACACAAGTCCTGCCAGGCTTTTGCCTTGGCTGCTGGAGAACGTAGCAGGTAGGCGGGATGATAAGAGACCACCACAGGAATGTCCCGATAGTGATGCAGACGACCGCGTAACGAAGCCAGGGTGGAATCGGTCATCAGCAAGGCACTGGCCGCAGTACGCCCCAACGCAAAGATTACTTTGGGCCGAATCAATGCAATCTGTTGCTGCAAATAAGGCATGCAGGCGGCTATTTCCTCAGCATTTGGGGTGCGATTTCCCGGTGGACGGCATTTCACCACATTGGCAATGTAGACATTATCAGCACGCGTTAACTGCAAGGCATGTAACATATTGTCCAGCAAACGCCCGGCCTGCCCAACAAACGGCTCGCCTTGAAGGTCTTCATTCTCTCCTGGCCCTTCACCGACAAACAACCAGTTGGCCTGCGTATCTCCCACACCAAACACAGTTTGCGTGCGTGCCGCACATAACTGACAATGCTGACATTGCTGCACCTGCTGCTGTAACTCAGTCCAGCAATCAAGCGACGGCGCCCCGGCAGCTATCACCGTCTCGACTTGCGCCACCGGCAAGGCTGACTGTGGCGCATCACACACAGGATCCACTAGCACTTCGCTGGTTACTGCTGACACCTCAACCGCGGCCGTATCGCTGACAGCTTGCTCCGGCTCGGCGGCCATATGACGCAACTTCCAGACAGGATGCAGATTTAATTCACGCAACAGCGCATCACGCCTGTCCATAACGACCATCAGACACCATACATAGGATTACTTGGATCAATCTTACGCCCCATTTCTGCGGCCTGCTGCCAGCTATCATCATCCCCCAGCTCTTTAAGTTTGCTGGCAAACTTGGAGAACTCTTTAACATCACTACGCATTTCAAAAATACCCAGCAAGGTCAGATAGCCTTGAGGATTGGCCGGATTCATATTAATCGCCTCACGCAAGACTTCCTCGGCCAGCTTATTATGTCCAAAGCGCAGATAGATATCGGCTTCTTCCAACAAGTCATACTCCGGATTTTCCTCCCCCATAGGTGCAGCGGGTTTTACGCCAGGTTGTGCGATCTTGATTTTAGGCTGCTCAAGTGGTGCATTGTCATTATCCGCAAAAGCAATACCACCGCTATCAGCCGGCTTGGCTGCCGACTGTTCGGCCAGCTCGGCTTCGGCTTGCATCTGCAAAAAGTGCTGCTCTTCCTCGGCACGTCGCTTCGCCTCCTCCTGCTCTTGCTGGCTCTGACCTGCCGCACCGCCCCCAGCGGTTTCAAATTCTACCGTCTCAGGCGCTTTAGTCCGCGGGGTCGCAAACACATCACTATTACTATCTGCCACCGCTAACGACTCATCCTGCAACCCTGAATCGTCACTACGGGAGTCTGCTGATGCCACACTAGCTGGAACCTTAGGCTCATCCAGTTCCAGCTCATGGGGCTCAATATTTTTATCCAGCGGTGGAATAGCCAACTCATTATTACTACCCGCTCCAGATTTAGCCTGCTGAATCTGCTGTGCGGCAAATGCCTCCTCCGCATCGTCATTTGCCTGCTTACGTTTACGATACAGCATCAATCCCACCGCACCGGCGATCACTAGCATCAACAATCCTACCAGCCACCAGAAATAACCAAGCACCGTATCCACGATGGAGGTCGATGCTGGCGCGGCGGTGCTCTGATCGGCCAGCATCGCGGGATCGGGCATCACGTCTTGCGGCTGATCCGAGGCAATGCCCGGCTCGATTACCGGGGTTTCCAACGCCGGCAAGACTTCAATACCGGGATCAGCTGCCTGCGGCGCCATCTGATCCGGATTAAATTCATCACCGGCAGCATAATCGGTAGCACCTGCTGGCTGATTAAACAATGGATCGGCCGCAACATCCGGAGGTAAATCAACAAAATCGGTATCCGCAGTAACCACACGCTCCACCGGCTGCTGCTCAGTCTGCGGCAACGGATCGGCAAAGGCGGCAGGATTGGCATTGTCTGCCGGTAGACTGCTCATTCTGTCCTTCAAGGTATCTACCGCTGATTGCAGCTCCAATACCTGTGAATTCATATCTGCCAAAATCTTCTCTTTGACAATAATTTCTTCCTGCAACGCATCAGCACTGTTTAAACGCCCGGGATCACTTCTGGAAATCGAGAGCGATGTCGATAATGCCATTGACATTCTGCCGTAATTCACTCTGTCGACATCTTCTGGCTCAGGCTGATAAGCCGGGCGGGAAGACGGCGGCTGATAATCTGCCGCATTAAACGGCGACACAATATTACTCACCTGCGCGGTGGTTGCTTGTGTACTGCGCTTGGGTTTTGGCTTGGCTTTGGGCTTAACTGGCTCTGGAGGCCGCGGCGCTTCAGTATAGCTGGCCTGCCCTTTATTAAAAATAAAACGCCCCTGTGCCGGAATATCGGCTTCTACGCTAGGCGCATAGGCCTGAGCTTCAACACTTCCGCCGTCAAACACCATATCTTCCACCTGATAGCTGCCGCTATCAGGTGGCGCAGAAACCACTGGCGCGGTAATTCCAGGCGCCGGATCTAACAGAAAGGTAAAGCTTTTGGTAATCCTGCCGACCCCGGAGTTAAAGCTGATCAACAGATCAACAAACGGCAGCTCAACCGCTTCCGTGGTCCAGACATCGATATAAGGCTCACCCTGATTTTTCTGGAAATCAAGGCGAAAGTTAATTCCGGCGGGATAATTAAGCCCCATACGCTCATATTCTTCCAATGAGGCCAGCTTAATCTTAATATCATCCTGTACCTGATCCGCCGAAAAATGCCTGACAGGAACCGTGGCTTTTAACGGCTCCCCCAGATAACTGCTTACATTAATTTCACCTAAGCCCAGAGCATAGATATTGGTCGCGTACAACAGAGCTGCCCCAAGCAGCACCTGTTTTATCACGCTGTGTTTGCTATGCATTTTCTTATCACTCATTTTGCAAGTCCTTATCCTTGGGCTTATTCATCACTCCCAGTGACACATTTCATGGCGCGATTTCAAATGCGGTGCTGTGACTAACCTGCAAACACATTGGTCGATAAATATCGATCTCCACGATCACAGACAATAAACACAATCACGGCATTCTCAACCTGTTCTGACACCCGTAATGCAACACTTAGTGCCCCACCTGAAGAAATACCACAAAATATCCCTTCTTCATAAGCCAAGCGTCGGGCCATTTGTTCCGCTGATTCCTGAGAGACGTATTCCAGCCGGTCTACATCCTTATCTGAGTAAATTTTAGGCAAATACTCAGCCGGCCACTTACGAATTCCCGGAATCTGCGCTCCTTGTTCAGGCTGCACGCCGATGACCTGAATCTTATCATTTTTCTCTTTAAAGAAACATGAGCAACCCATGATTGTTCCAGTTGTTCCCATACTACTGATGAAATGCGTGATGCGGCCATCGGTATCTTGCCAGATTTCGGGCGCGGTGCCTTCATAATGTGCCCGCGGATTATCTGGATTGGCAAATTGATCCAGAATCACCCCCTTGCCTTCATCGCGTAACTGCTCCGCGGTATCACGTGCCAGCTCCATACTTCCTTTGGCATCGGTTAATATCAGCTCGGCACCATAGGCACGCATGGTATGGCAACGTTCCACGCTTTGATTCTCCGGCATCACTAGAATCATTTTATAGCCCTTCATGGCGGCAGCCATCGCCAGCGCAATACCGGTATTACCACTGGTCGCCTCAATCAGGGTATCACCGGGTTTAATTTCACCGCGCTCTTGCGCACGCGTAATCATAGACAAGGCCGGCCTGTCCTTCACCGAGCCGGCCGGATTATTGCCTTCCAGCTTGGCAAGAATAATGTTGGAGGTATCACCCGGAATACGCTGTAGCCTGACCAATGGGGTATTACCTACAAACTGCTCTATCGTTTTATAATTCATTATCCCGCTTTCTTAAGTGTTCAATATATCGCACAACCCCTGACGCTATAGCGAGAAAGTCTAAAGTCTTTGGTGTGTTTAGTCGAATTTTACAAAGCATTAAGCATGTAATCCGGCAGTTGCTTTAGCCACCGGCTTTCATATCATGCAACAATTCTTCTCGAGTCACCACCGCAGTCCCCAGCTTACCCACAACCACCCCGGCGGCACGATTAGCCATGACCATGGCATCGGGCAAGGCCGCCCCTGCCGCCAGCATGACCGCCAACGTTGCAATCACGGTATCCCCGGCACCACTGACGTCAAACACTTCGCGGGTATGTGCTGGTTGATGCCGATACCCCTGCGCATTAAACAACGACATACCGTCCTCACTACGCGTGACCAATAATGCATCCAACTGCAATTGCTGACGTAATTGCTGCGCTTTATCAATCAATTGCTGTTCATCCCGCCAATGACCCGCCACCTGCTTAAATTCACTGCGATTAGGCGTTAATAACGTCGCTCCCTGATAATGCTGATAATCGCCTCCCTTAGGATCCACCAGCACCGGCTTAGCCGCGGCGTTAGCCAAGCGAATCATCTGCCGGATATGCGCCAGGCCACCTTTACCATAGTCCGACAACAACACCACATCCGCATCGGCCAATAAGCGTTTAAAATCCTCCAGCGCCGCGGTTAACACTTCATGGCTGGGCTGAGTTTCAAAATCAATACGCAACAACTGCTGATGCCTAGCAATCGCCCGCAGCTTAATGATGGTCGCAATCGATTTATCCCTATGCAGTACTGGGGTCAAATGCTGTGCATGCTCAAGCAAGGTGCGCTCAAGACAGCGCCCACCCTCATCATCTCCCACAACAGACAACAAGGTGGCATGCCCGCCCAGCGCGGCAATATTGCGCGCCACATTCGCCGCACCACCGGGACGCTCCTCAACGCGCCCTACCTTTAACACCGGCACCGGCGCTTCCGGAGAAATGCGTTCCACATCACCAAACCAATAACGGTCCAGCATCACATCCCCCACCACCAGCACCGACACGCCGGAAAAATCCGGCAGACTCAGCTCCTGTGCGGTCATTGAGATAACGCCTGAATATCGGCATTAATCTCACACAAGGCCTGCAACGGATCCGCAGCACGCGTAATCGGGCGACCTATCACCAGATAGCTGGAGCCAGCAGACAAGGCCTGCTGGGGAGTCATCACCCGGGACTGATCATCCAGGCTGGCCTGGGCCGGCCGGATACCCGGGGTTACCAGACAGAAGTCCGCGCCCAATTGCTGACGCAATATAGCAGCCTCCTGAGCGGAACATACCACCCCATCCAGACCGGCCTGCTGTGTCAGCCCGGCCAGACGCAGCACCACCTGCTGCGGACTTCCCTGAATCCCCAACTCATCAAGGTCCTGCTGCTGCATGCTGGTTAACAGGGTAACCGCGATTAACTTGGGCCGATGCTCACATGAACTCACCGCCTCTTTAGCCGCTTCCAGCATTTTTCGGCCGCCGGATGCATGCACATTCACCATCCATACCCCCAGGCTGGCTGCCATTTTACAAGCCTGAGCGGTAGTATTCGGGATATCATGAAATTTCAAATCCAGAAATACATCAAACCCCAGCGCCACCAGTTTTTCAACCAATGCCGGGCCCGCTGCGGTAAACAACTCTTTACCCACTTTCAGACGACATAGCGGTGGCTGTAAGCGACTGACAAAGTCTAATGTCTCGGTTGCTCCTGGAAAATCCAGGGCAACAATAATTTTAGCGTCTTGGGTCATAACAATCCTGTTTCCTCATGCCTTAATGGAGAATAACTATCCCATGCCTGACAGGCAGGGCAATGCCAATAAAACTTAGTTGCCTTAAAGCCACAATGACTACAATGGTAGCCGGCCAATGCCCGGGTATGCTGATGTACAATCTGCTTAACCAGTTCAATGTCTGTGCGCTTATCACCAGCCTCATCCTCAAGCCGGGCCTCTAACAGTTTTTCCAGGCCTAACAAGGTCGGATGCGCGCGCAACTGACTCAACACCAGCTGATAAGCCTGCTTACTGCCTTCACGGCTCAGCACCTGCTCATATACCGCATCCAGCAGGTCCAGCGAGGGATAATGCTGCAGATAACGGGTCAACAGCGCCACACCCTGCTCAATCTGATCCAGTTCCTTAAATGCCTGCAACAGACGCGAAGCCACCAAAGGCAGATAACGGCCATCCTGCTTTTCAATCTGCTGCCAGCAATCAATCGCCTGCTGAAACTGCCCTTGCTCAAAAGCCACCTGACCAGAAAGTATGGTGGCACGAATCATGGCCGGAAATATCTGCGATGACTGCCGCAAATAATCCGTCGCTAGTTGCCAGTCTTTATCGGCCCGCGCCTCTAATGCCAGCTCACAATAAAAAAAGGCAATCAGCTTCTTATTAAAATCACCGTTTTTATCCGGCAAACGCTGCGCCACACCTATGGCCTTATGCCAGTCATGCTCTTTCTGATATAGCTCCAACAGAAATAATAATGAGGATTTAGCATGACTGCTATTTTCCAGCTCATTAAATAATATTTCGGCTCTATCCAGAATACCGGCCTTTAAATAATCCTGCGCCAGCTCAAATACCGCCCGTGGATGCTGCTCAGCCTCCAGATCGGTACGCTCCAGTAAATTGTGATGCATGCGTAAGGCTCTATCGATCTCGCCTCGCCGGCGAAACAGACTGCCCAGCGCAAAATGCAGCTCTATGGTTTGAGGGTCAACGGTAACCACCTCAATAAAGGATTCAATCGCCTTATCCTGTTGCTCATTCAACAGAAAATTCAGCCCCTCAAAATACGAGCGCGGTAAACGATTAGACTTGGACATCAAGTCTTTAATATCAATTCTGGCCGCCAGCCAGCCCATACCAAAAAACAATGGGAATATCAGCAGCATCCAAGGTTCAAATGTCATGACTATCGTCGGAACTAAATAAGTATTTCTCTAATTGGTTATTTTTATATTCCAGCTGCTGTTTGAGCTGGCTAATTTGTCGACGCTGCTGCAACACCCTGCCCAACATGGCGACAATTCCCATCACCACTCCCAACAGAAAGAAAATCAGCAACACACTGACCAAAGAAGTCTGCCATTCGGCAGCAAAAAAATAGTGCAGAGAAACCGGCTGATTATTTTTGATCGCAAACATCAACAATGCCAGAAAGATCACCCCTCGCATCAACCAACCAATATAACGCACCTGACCTCACGCCTAAGTAAACATAAAAAAGGCGACTTTACCATAAAATGGCAAGCCGCCTTTTGTTCAGCCAATCAAATTAACTTCGATTGCTGCAAACCCGCTCTCTCAGCTCCTTACCGGCTTTAAAATGAGGTACATACTTTGCAGGTACCTGCACCTTATCTCCGGTTTTCGGATTACGTCCCTGACGAGGCGGTCGATAATTTAACGCAAAACTACCAAACCCCCGAATTTCTACTCGACCACCTTGAGACAAGGTGTTCGATAGCGTATCGAGAATTACTTTAACCGCAGATTCGGCATCCTTAGTCATTAGCTGAGGATGCAATTCTGCCAGCCTGGCAATCAAATCTGAACGCGTCATACGATCACCACCTGTAGTATTAAGCTTCAATTTTGCCTGCATTCATTTTTGCCTTCAACAATGCACCCAGGTTAGTTGTACCAGCACTCGCATTGTTTTCAGCAGCCAGCTTCTGCATCGCCGCATTTTCTTCTGCCTTGCTCAGCGCCTTAATCGACAGATTAATACCGCGGTTTTTACGGTCTACATTCAGAATTACCGCTTTAACCTCATCACCTTCATTCAGATGATTACGGATATCTTCCACTCTGTCGGCAGACACTTCTGAAGCTTTCAAATACGCTTCAACATCATCAGCCAGTTGAATTACCGCACCTTTGGCATCCATGGACTTAACCTTACCTACAACCACGGCACCTTTTTCATGGCCAGAGATATAACCACCGAATGGATCGCCTTCAATCTGCTTGATACCCAGAGAGATACGCTCACGATCAACATCGATACCCAGCACCACGGCTTCAACTTCGTCACCTTTTTTGTAGCTTCTAACCACATCTTCACCCGGCTTATTCCAAGACAGATCAGACAAGTGAACCAGACCGTCGATACCGCCGTCCAGACCAATAAATACACCAAAGTCGGTAATAGATTTAATCTGACCGCTGACTTTGTCGCCTTTCTTATAGTTGGCTTCAAAATCACTCCAAGGATTAGACTGACACTGCTTCATACCCAAAGAGATACGACGACGCTGCTCATCGATGTCCAGAATCATCACTTCAACTTCGTCGCCCAAGGCAACCACTTTAGAAGGATGAACGTTCTTATTAGTCCAATCCATTTCAGATACGTGAACCAGACCTTCGATACCCTGCTCGATTTCAACAAATGCACCGTAGTCGGTCAGATTGGTTACCTTACCGAACAGACGGGTACCCTGTGGGTAGCGACGAGCCAGACCTTCCCAAGGATCTTCACCCATTTGTTTAATACCCAGAGAAACACGGTTTTTCTCTTGATCAAACTTAAGAATCTTAGATTCAACTTCATCACCCACCGACAACACTTCCGATGGATGCTTAACACGACGCCATGCCAGATCGGTAATATGCAGCAGACCATCGATACCACCCAGATCCACAAATGCACCGTAGTCGGTAATATTTTTAACGATACCTTTAACCACGGCACCTTCTTTCAGGCTGGCCAATACGGCTTCGCGATCAGCACCCATGGTTTCTTCCAGAACCGCACGACGAGAAACAACCACGTTGTTACGCTTGCGATCCAGCTTGATAACCTTCAACTCCATGTTTTTGTTTTCATATGGAGCGGTATCTTTAACCGGGCGAATATCCACCAAAGAACCAGGCAGGAAGGCGCGAATACCATTCACCATAGCGGTCAAACCGCCTTTAACCTTACCGCTAACAAAACCTTCAACCACAGTACCTTCTTCCATGGCCACTTCCAGATCGTGCCATGCTGCCAGACGTTTTGCTTTATCACGAGACAGTTTAGTTTCACCGTAACCGTTTTCCAGCGCTTCAATCGCTACAGTTACAAAGTCACCAGGCTCAACTTCAATCTCGCCCTGCATGTCCAGGAATTCATCAACAGGGATCAGACTGTCGGATTTCAAACCGGCATTGACAACAACAACGTTATGATCAATGCGTACAATTTGTGCTGTAATCAGTTCACCCACACGCATTTCTTTGCGCGTCAAGCTATCTTCAAACATTTCAGCAAAGCTCATTTCGGCCATGCTAGTTTCAGCCATGCTCGTTTCGGCTATGCTTTCGGTATTTTCTACGGTTTCTGTGGTTGTGTTCATGGGATATACACCTAAGATTATTGCCGTTTACACGGCGGTTAGTTAATCACACCCCGCCTGACCATTGCGACAAGCGGGAACGAGATATCGTTATTGACGAAAAAGTGAAACCAACTGCTCAATAGCCTGCTCGGCTGTCAATGCATCGGTATCCAGCAATTTCGCATCATTATTCTTTTGCAGTGGCGCCACACTGCGCTGCTGATCTCGTTCATCACGAGAACGGATATCCTGCAAAAGGTGCGGGATATTAGCATCAATACCGCTTTGTTTCAACTGCTTATAACGACGTTCGGCCCTTATTTCCGCACTAGCGGTTAAAAATACCTTCAAATCCGCATCCGGAAATACCACCGACCCCATATCTCGTCCATCGGTTACCAGACCAGGCACTCGACGAAATTCACGCTGCTTAGCCAGCAAGGCAGCACGCACTCTGGGCAGCGCCGCCACCGTAGAAGCCGCCGCGGCCACCTGTTCGGTACGAATACTGTCCCCCACATTCCGCCCATCCAACAAAGCCTGGCCATCTGCAAAATGAATATCCAAGGCCAATGCCAGCGCGGCCAATGCCACCTCATCATCCAGCGCCACCCCGCGATCCAGCGCCGCCAGCCCCAACAGACGATATAACGCACCACTATCCAGATAGTGATAACCCAAACGCTGAGCCACCCCCTGCGCTACCGTCCCCTTGCCCGAGGCCGAAGGACCATCGATTGCAATCACCGGCACCGGTATCACCACACGCCTAAAACTCTCGAAATAATCTGGAAAGGTTTTAGCCACACAACCCGGATCATTAATCCGTATGCCAGGTGCCGCAAAAGCGGCCAACGAAAAGCACATCGCCATTCTATGGTCATCATAGGTATCAATCCCCGCCTCGGGATTCAGCAATGACTTATCCTGCGGTGGCCAAATCGTCAGATAATCCTCACCCTCCTCAACAATGGCACCAATCTTACGCAATTCGGTCGCCATCGCTGCAATCCTGTCGGTTTCCTTCACCCGCCAGCTGGCAATATTTTTTAAGGTGGTGTTACCATCGGCAAACAACGCCAGTACCGCCAGCGTCATCGCCGCATCGGGAATATGATTACCATCCAGCTGCAGCGCTTTTAGCTTATCCAGCCCCTGCGGCCGCGATGCCCGTATCCAGTTACCCCCCCATTCAATTTTTGCTCCCATCTGCTCCAACGCATCGGCAAAACGAATATCCCCCTGCACACTCAAGCGCCCGGCACCTTCCACCTTCACCGGCCCACCGCCGATCAAGCCCGCCGCAAGAAAATACGATGCCGATGAAGCATCACCTTCCACATAAATTTCCCCCGGCGAGCGGTAGCTGCTGCCGGCCACAACCGTAAAACGCTGCCAGCCATCACGCCTGACCTCCACCCCAAAGCGCGCCATCATTGCTAGGGTAATTTCAATATAGGGCTTGGAAATCAGCTCCCCCACCACATCGATAGCAATATCGCGCCCCAGCAAGGGCATTGCCATTAACAAGGCCGTCAAGAACTGACTGGAAACATCACCGCGAACTCGAATCTGCGCAATCTCATTTATCGTTGAAGGATGAATCTTCAACGGCGGGAAACCGTCATTAGCCAGATAGTCAATCCTCACCCCCAGCTCACGCAAAGCCTCTACCAAATCACCAATCGGGCGTTCATGCATGCGCGCCACACCCGATAGCTGATACTCCCCCCCCGACAACGCCAGCGCGGCGGTTAACGGACGAAACGCGGTACCGGCATTACCCAGGAACAGCTCTGCCTGCTTTAACGGAAAGTCACCACCGCAACCGACAACGCGAAAATCATGTTCTGCCAGCCGCTCAACCTTCACCCCAAGAGCATCCAGCGCTTCCAGCATGCGCTGCGTATCGTCCGACAACAACAGATCCCGCACCACGGTTTCACCCTCGGCCAGCGCGGCCAGCAACAAGGTACGATTGGAAATACTTTTTGACCCCGGCAACACCACATCACCCTGCGCCGAAATCAAGGGAGACAAATCAATAAAATCCTGCGATGACATAACTCACTTCTCTATCTTGGTTATCAACAATAACCGGCCATCATACCGCAAAGCCCGACGCTGAGCTATTCACGATAAATTTGCATAAAACGCCATATCATCAACATTCCCAACATCCCACAAGCCGCACTCACACTAAACAACACCAAGGGGCCAAAATGTTGCCACACTGGCCCACTCAACAAACTACCCACCATATTCCCGGCCCCAAAAGTCAAACTGCCAAACCAGGCCTGGCCCTGCGCCTGATGGCGCCCGGTAAAGAATTTATGCACCAGCCCCACCGAGGCCGCATGATGCGCACCAAAGGTCGCGGCATGCATGACTTGCGCCAACAACAGCAGGATCAGTACATCCACATAAAAACCTATCAATAAAAACCTGGCGACAGCCAATACAAAACATAGCAGCAAAATCCAGCCAAAGCCCAAATAACGCAACAGCCGCGGCATCATCACAAACACCACAATTTCACAAATCACACCCAGCGCCCACAAGAGCCCAACCATCCCCTTGCTATAACCATTATCAACCAGGTAAATTGAGAAAAATGTGTAATACGGCCCATGCGCCACCGCCATCATAAAACCTGCCGCAAACAACAACAGCACCTCGGGACGGCGCATCAGCACCCAGATCGACAGATGATCCGACTCACCCTGCTGCACCTGAGTTTCCGGCAACTTACGGGCAAACAGCCAGATACCCAGCTCGCAAATCAATCCGGCCACCAGAATCCAGAACAACACCACATAATCGAGCACATAACCCAACAGGGTGACCGCCAGAATAAAGCCCACCGACCCCCAGGAACGCACACGACCATAGCTAGCCGTCCTGGCACCGAGATAGGTTAAGGTAGTTGCCTCCACCAACGGCATCATGGCACTCCAAAAAAAGCCAATTGCCGCCAGTAAGATAAACATCCCCCAGAAGGCAGAGACCGCAAACACCCCGAGATAGCACAATAGATTAAGCAATGCCGCCAATTGAATAATGGCCAGCCGCATACCGGTTTTATCCGACAACCAGCCCCACACGGCCGGCGCCACCATGCGCATCACCGGCTGAATCGATAACAACAGACCGATATCAATCGCCGACAAGCCCATTCCTTGCAGGTACAACCCCCAATACGGTGCAAACACACCGATAAAGGCGTAATAAAAAAAATAAAAGCCGGCAATGGCACGAAGATTTTTATCCACCCCACCCCCGAACAACAACATCAGCTAACAACATTTGACAGATTTTTTTAACAAAACTATTGAAAACGCATCCATAGCCCCAATACAAGCAAGCACACAAACATGGAGAATACGAATGGAGCAAAACGAGACACCAAAGAACGAGGCTGAAACTCAAGCCACGGAAGATCAAAACGCCCAGGCGACAGAATCCAGCCAGGAGCAGCCCGAGCTATCACTGGAAGAGCAACTTAAAGAAGCCGAGCACAAAGCGCAAGAACACTATGATGCCTGGATTTACGCCAAAGCGGAAACCGATAATATCCGTCGCCGCTCAACAGAGGACGTCAGCAAAGCTCAAAAATTTGCCGTCGAAAAATTTTCCACCGAAATTCTGGCGGTCAAAGACAGCCTGGATGCCGCACTGGCCATAGAAAGTGCCACCGTTGAAAGCTATAAAGACGGTATGGAGCTGACCGCCAAGCAATTAACCAGCATATTCGAAAAATTCAATATTGCCGAACTGAATCCGGTTGGCGAAAAACTGGATCCACACAAGCACCAGGCCATCAGCGCGATTGACAGTGAAGAGCCGGCAAACACCATCATTAATGTGATGCAAAAAGGCTATATGCTGCATGATCGCGTATTACGCCCAGCCATGGTTGTTGTTGCAAAAAGCAAATAACTATTGAAATCACAGGGAAAGCCCCCAACTTGACTATCAACCGAATATTATTGAGATAAAGGAACAAAAATGGGAAAAACTATTGGTATTGACTTAGGCACAACCAACTCTTGCGTTGCCGTTATGGAAAACGGCAAAGCCAAGGTGATTGAAAATGTGGAAGGCATGCGTACCACCCCGTCTATCATTGCGTATATGGAAGACGGTGAAGTACTGGTTGGCGCTCCCGCCAAACGCCAGGCGGTAACCAACCCGGAAAATACCCTATACGGCGTTAAACGCCTGATTGGCCGTCGTTTTGATGAAAAAGTGGTTAAAAAAGACATGGACATGGTGCCATTTACCATTGTTAAAGCCAAAAACGGCGATGCCTGGGTAAAGGTACGTGATAAAGAATTGTCGGCACCGGAAGTTTCGGCACAAGTGCTGGCAAAAATGAAAAAAACCGCAGAAGAATATCTGGGCGAGCCGGTTACCGATGCGGTAATTACCGTACCTGCCTACTTTAACGATTCTCAGCGTCAGGCCACCAAAGATGCGGGCCGTATTGCCGGCCTGGAAGTTAAGCGTATTATCAATGAGCCTACCGCTGCCGCGCTGGCTTTTGGTATGGACAAAAAAGAAGGCGACCGTAAAATTGCCGTTTATGACTTGGGTGGTGGTACCTTCGATATTTCCATTATTGAAATTGCCGACCTGGATGGTGAGCACCAGTTTGAAGTATTGTCGACCAACGGTGATACTTTCCTGGGTGGTGAAGATTTCGACAAGCGCATTATTGACTTCCTGGTAGAAGAATTCAAAAAAGACAACGGCCTGGATCTGGGCAAAGACATGCTGGCCCTGCAGCGCCTGAAAGATGCCGCCGAAAAAGCCAAAATTGAACTTTCCTCTTCACAACAGACCGAAGTCAATCTGCCATACGTCACCGCTGACGCCAGCGGCCCAAAACACCTGGCGGTGAAAATCACCCGCGCCAAACTGGAAAGTCTGGTAGAAGATCTGGTTGATCGCAGTATCGAGCCATGTAAGGTGGCATTAAAAGATGCTGGCATGTCCGCCTCGGAAATTGATGATGTGATTCTGGTCGGTGGTCAAAGTCGCATGCCTCAGGTGCAGGAAAAAGTTAAAGCATTCTTCGGCAAAGATCCTCGCAAAGACGTAAACCCCGACGAAGCCGTTGCCGTTGGTGCTGCCATTCAAGGGGGGGTATTGCAAGGTGATGTGAAAGACGTACTGCTGCTGGACGTTACCCCTTTGAGCCTGGGTATTGAAACCATGGGCGGTGTTATGACCAAACTGATAGAGAAAAACACCACCATCCCAACTAAAGCCTCACAGGTATTCTCTACCGCCGACGATAACCAGAGCGCGGTAACCATTCATGTACTGCAAGGTGAACGCGACGTTGCCTCTGGCAACAAGAGCCTGGGCCAGTTCAATCTGACCGACATTCCACCGGCACCGCGTGGTATGCCACAGATTGAAGTCACATTTGATATTGATGCTAACGGTATTTTGCATGTGTCCGCCAAAGACAAGGCTACCGGCAAAGAAAACAAAATCAAAATCCAGGCCAGCTCCGGCCTGTCTGAGGACGAAATCGAACGCATGGTCAATGATGCCGAGGCACACGCCGAGGACGATCGCAAAACCATGGAACTGGTCACTGCACGCAATCAATTGGACGCACTGATTCACAGCACCGAAAAATCGATGAAAGATTACGGCGAACAACTGAGTGCCGATGAAAAATCCGCCATCGAAAGTGCCTTAAAAGAAGCCGAAGAAGCGGTTAAAAGTGACGACCTGTCGGCCATCACCAGCAAAACCGAAGCCTTAACACAAGCCGCGCAGAAGCTGGGTGAAAAAATGTATGCCGCCGAACAGGCCAAAGCCCAGCAAGGCGATGCCGCCGAAGGTGCAAAAAAAGATGACGACAGCGACGTAGTCGATGCTGAATTTACCGAAGTAAAAAACGACGGTAAGTAAGTCAACTTGAGCAGTTGAGTCAGCCCCGCAAACTTGCCGGCCAGCTGACTCTGGGGCACAGCCTGCATGGAGCAATCTATGCAACTGTGCCTTTTGCTTTACAATAGATTTGGTGAAAACAATGGCAAAAAAAGATTACTACGAAGTACTCGGTGTTAACCGCGATGCTTCCGAGGCGGAACTTAAAAAAGCCTACCGCAAACTAGCGATGAAATACCATCCGGACCGCAATCCAGACAACCCAAAGGCCGAAGAGCATTTTAAAGAAGCCAAAGAGGCCTATGAAGCATTAAGCGACCCCCAGAAACGCGCCGCCTATGATCAATACGGTCATGCGGCCTTTGAGGGAGGTGGCGGTGGCGGCAATCCATTCGGCGGCGGCGCTGGCGGATTCGATTTCTCAGATATCTTTGGTGATATTTTTGGCGGAGGACGCGCTGGCGGTGGTCGCAGCAACGTACATCGCGGTGCGGACCTGCGCTACAACCTGGAAATCAGTCTGGAAGATGCCGCCCGAGGCACCGAAACCCAGATTCGCGTTCCCACCATGGAAGAATGTAACAGCTGTCATGGCAGCGGCGCCAAACCCGGCACTTCACCGACCACCTGTTCCACCTGCGGCGGACATGGTCAGGTACGCATGCAACAGGGCTTTTTCTCGATTCAACAAACCTGCCCACACTGCCATGGCTCAGGGAAAACCATCACCTCCCCCTGCAAGGATTGTCACGGCAATGGCCGGGTTAAAAAGCATAAGACGCTGTCGGTAAAAATCCCGGCCGGTGTGGACAACGACGATAGAATTCGTCTTTCTGGAGAAGGTGAAGCCGGAACCCATGGTGGCGGCAAAGGCGATTTATATGTTGTCATACATATCAAATCTCATCCGGTATTCCAGCGTGAACATAATGATTTGCATTGCGAAATGCCGATCAGCTTTACCACGGCAGCATTGGGCGGTGAAATTGAAATCCCTACCCTGGATGGCAGCGCCATCATCAAAATTCCCGCAGAAACCCAAAGCGGTCGTCGCTTCCGTTTACGTGGCAAAGGGATTAAAGGCATACGCAGCGCTACCTTTGGCGATTTGCACTGTCATGTTGTGGTGGAAACACCGGTAAACTTAACCGACAAGCAAAGAGAACTGCTGGAAGAGTTTGAAGAACTTAATCGTAAAAACCACGATCATCACAATCCACGGGCCAAGTCCTGGATGGATAAAGTGAAAAATTTCTTCGCCAGTTAACAACCCCAGGCAGCTTATGCTGCCTGCCTTCCCTCACTCTATCCCGATATAGCATATGTCTGCACCTGAATTCATCATTGGCATTGATCTGGGAACCACCAATTGTGTCGTTGCCTACCTGTCGCTAAAACACACCGAAAAATTGCCCGAGCTGTTTGAAATCGAACAATTAATCGGTCCCGGCAAGGTAGCCGCCAGAACACAGCTGCCTTCATTCCGCTATCATCCGGCCGCCGGCGAGATCAGCCCGGATGAGCTTGTACTTCCCTGGAAACCACATCCTTTAAACGGCGAACCAGAGCAGCTTATCATCGGCGAATGGGCCAGAGAACTGGGCACCAAGGTTGCCAATCGCGTGGTGAGCAGTGCCAAAAGCTGGCTGTCCCACCCTCAGGTTGACCGCAGCGCAGCGATTCTTCCCTGGACGGCAACGGACGAAATTGAACGGGTATCCCCGGTCAAAGCCAGTGCCAGCTATCTGAACTATATTCGCCAGGCCTGGAATCACCATCATCCCGATCAGCCGCTGGAGCGACAGGAAGTGATTATTACGGTACCAGCCTCGTTTGACGAGTCCGCCCGTGCATTGACGGTAGAAGCCGCCAAACTGGCCGGCATACCGAAAATATTATTACTGGAAGAACCTCAGGCCGTTTGTTATGACTGGCTGAATCGCCATCACACCAGCCTGACAGAAAAACTCCAGGCTATTCGCCTGTTACTGGTCTGCGACATAGGTGGCGGCACCACCGATCTGTCACTGATACAGATAAATGCCCGGCAAACTCCCCCCGAATTGAATCGCATCGGCGTGGGCGATCACTTAATGCTGGGGGGAGACAATCTGGATCTGGCACTGGCCCATCAGGCCGAAAAACAGCTGAATCAAAGCAGTAAATTAACTGCGATTGAGCTGTCACAACTGGTACAACAGGCTCGCCGGGCAAAAGAACGCCTGTTGGCCGAGCAGGCTCCGGAACAAGCCAAGGTCACCCTGCTGGGCAGCGGCTCCAAACTGATAGGCGCCAGTCGCAGCGCCGAACTGCTGCGCGAAACTACCGAACAACTGGCATTAAACGGTTTTATACCGGCCAGTGATTTGCAACAGCTACCCCAACAGCGCAAAAATGCGGTGCTGGAATTTGGCCTGCCTTATGCCAGCGACCCGGCGATCAGCAAACATATTGCGGCCTTTTTATTACGCCATCAACAAGCCTGCCATCAAGCGCTGGCCGATCCAACCGCAGAATATGCAATACCCGATGGGGTGTTATTCAATGGAGGGTTTTTCAACAGCCCAAAATTAAAGCAGCAAACACTCAAGGTATTGGCGAACTGGCGAGGCAAGCCGCTACAGGAGCTGGACAATCCGGCACCCGACCTCGCGGTTGCCTTTGGTGCCGTCAGCTATGGCCTGGCACGTCGCGGCATACAAACTAAAATTGGCGGTGGCTCGGCGCGCAGCTATTTCTTAAAACTGGACGATGAACAACAGGCCCAGGCCGTTTGCCTGCTTCCCAAGGGCTCAGCCGAAAATCAACCCATCACCTTGGACAAGCAACACTACACCTTATTACTGGGGCAGCCGGTACAGTTCCATCTGCTTTCATCTACCGACGATCAGCAGTATCAACCGGGGCAGATTATCCCGTTGAATGATACAACACAACAATTTATCGCTCTGCCCCCCTCCATCGTGGCACTGGATTCCAGCTTAGCGCAGGCCGATGTGCAACTGGTTACCACACTGACCGAGGTCGGCACCATTCAACTGCAATGCCAAAATCTGAATAACCCCCATCAATGCTGGCAGGTTGAATTTGAAATCCGCAACTCACTGGAAAACCAATGCAGTTATCGCATCAGTCAGCTACCTGAAAGCTTTGCCGATGCCAGTCATCTGATTGCGCGTATTTATGGCAGCAGCAAACAGGAGACCGACAGCAAAACCGTCAAGCAATTACGTATTGAACTGGAAAGCTATCTGGGCAATCGGGATGACTGGGATACATCATTGGCGCGAGCGGTATGCGATGAACTCATTCATGGCGCCAAAAAACGCCGCCGCAGTGCCCAACATGAACGCAACTGGCTAAACCAGACCGGTTTCTGTATACGTCCCGGCAGCGGCTACCCCTTGGATGAATGGCGGATACAACAACTATGGTCACTATATCCGCAGGGATTGCAATTCCAGCAGGAGCAACCCCACTGGGCAGCCTGGTGGGCCTTATGGCGCCGCTGCGCGGCGGGTCTGGACCAATATCAGCAACATCTGCTGTATCTTGATATTGTGGATTATATTAATCCCGTGGCTGCCAAGCGTCAGAAAACCTCATCGGCGCGCTTCAAATCGTCGGAAGAAATGATTCGACTGGCGGCGGTACTGGAAAACCTGACCCCCGAACATAAAATACAGTTATGCCAGTGGCTGTTTCAGCGTATGAAAAAAGCCTCGGAACCCGCCTCAAGCTGGTGGGCATTTGGCAGAATCGCCACCCGTGTCCCCTTTTATGGCAGCGCGCATAATGTTATTCCAGCACAATACGTGCTGGAATGGTTACCGACCCTGCTTAAAGGAGATTGGAAAAAACACCCCCATCAGGCCTTAGCGGTAGTAATGATGAGTCGGTTAAGTGGCGACCGGACACGGGATTTACCCGAGCCTCAACGCAATAAGATTATCAAAAAGCTGCAAGCCAGCAAACAGCCGCAAAACTGGATTACCATGCTGCAACAGACGGTCAGCCTGGATCAGCAGGACGCACAACAAATTTTTGGTGATGCCCTACCCTCGGGACTACGATTGATCGGGTGAAGCATCCATATCGGCCTCATTCTCCAGCGGCTCGACATCGGCAGCCTGCGGTGGCGTAACCGCGGCAATTCCCGGAACATCGCTCCTTTCCAGATCTGGCGTATAACGACTTACCCGGTTACGCCCATTCTTTTTTCCATAGTAAAGCGCCAGATCGGAACGATGAATCAGCTCTTCATATTTACTCAAGGTATGATCATTTTCTGCCGCACCAATACTGACCGTTACCGGAACCTCTATGGTATTAAACGGTACCGCCTTACCTTCAACTATCTCTCGGATACGCTCGGCCTATGCCACCGCACCTTCAATATTGGTATCTGGCAAAATCACGCAGAATTCTTCACCGCCGTAACGCCCCAGCACATCAACATTACGCAGCAGCTCACCAATACGCGCAGAAATATCGACCAGCACCTCGTCACCCGCCAAATGTCCATAGGTATCATTGACCCGCTTAAAGTGATCCAGATCAAAAATTAATAACGACAAGTTGGTCTTATAACGCTGACTGCGTTCAAATTCTATGGAAAGCCGTTGCTCAAGATAACGTCGATTATAAATACCGGTTAACCCATCACGGTTACTGCTTTCACTCAGGCTGTGCATCGCATCTTTTAGCTCGGTATGTGCAATACCGGCATCGGTAGCATCAAACAAGGTCACACACACCGCCTCAACCTGACCTTGAGCATTTTTTACCGGCAAAAAGGTACAATTTTGCAACATATGCGGCACCGCACCGGTCAACGGGCGATTATGCTGAAAGCGAAATAAATATGGGCGCTGCTCCCATGAGGTAAACGCATAGTTTTTTAATAAAAAAACCCCTTGAATCTTTTTTCTTAACCAGCGTTCGGGAAGCTCGGGAAAACATTCCAATAAGTTACGTCCCAATATCTCTTCCGAGGGTTTGCCGCTATAGCGCACCATAAACTGATTCCACAGTATTACATCCAGTTGTTTATTAACAACAAAGACGCCAACATGAATCCAGTTGACAATAAACTCCGACAAGTTGGCTTGAGATATTTGTTTTATCAAAGCAAGTATCGTAACTCAAAATGTTTTAAGGAAATCATTCAGCACCTGCCCCAGCTTTATAATGAAGCTTCTGGCATAAGTACACACACATGGGAGATAAAGTTTCTCTCTTCCAGGCTAAAGTTAACTTCCAGCAGTAACGCATGCGTCCAGGCTAGTTTTTCAGCCTTGATCAGCGTATTTGCCGGCACGGCCTCTGCCATCATCAGTGGCGCCGAAAAGGTTAATGAAACATCATCATCACCGGGTATAACATAAGCGATCTCTTTGAGCTGGTCAATAATACCGCCCAGACAAGCACCCACCAGCACATTACCGACATCCAGCAGCAACTCAGTTTCAGAGTCTTTATTTAACTCCGAATCATAGCCCATTAAATCTGCCAGCTCTTTGCAACCATCAACACCATAAACCACAATGGCCTCACCGGTCACAAACCCCTGAAAAGACTGCCTGACCGCCGTCACCTCAATATCTTCTCCAACCAGAGCCGCAATGGAATTAGATACCTCAGCCAGTGCCAGAATATTGATGCGCGGCACGGAAAGCGTAATAAAAGAATCCAGTAATTCTGCCAACACCGAACCCGCTTGCCCCATACCAATATTGGTAATTTCCTGCATTGCGTCAAGCTGATCTGGTGATAGAGACAAATTACCCATACAAAAACCTCATGCTAATTAACCGCGCCCTTACGGATCACGCAGCGGCTACAGTATAACTCAAAACGTAAGCACAAAAGCAGCATATAAACACTGGCAACCGGAAAACAGCCCTATCAAATATCTTATACAAAGTGAGACTAGGTATCCACATAATCCCACATCAAACCAGCCTGAATTCTCAAACCTAAGCCTGCCACCAACTCAAACCCAAAAGGAATGACATCAGCTTTTCAACTGACAGCATAGTGCGATACGAAATCAAATCATACGCCACTATACTGCCAAGCTCTTCAGAAACAGAGAAAACAAACAAAAACAGAGCGTCTTCACGCTCTGTTTTCAGGGGAGCTAAGCCTCGCTATCCCAATAACAGCGATTGCTGTACCGAGGCAGCACACATCGCCATTAATGCACCAGGCAACAGACCCAGTACCAGAACCCCCAGACCATTCAGGCTGATCAACATACTTGCTTCGGAGTTGATATTGATCTCTTCCTTGGTATCCGGCTCATCAAAGTACATCAGACGCACGATACGCAGGTAATAGAAGGCACCGATCAACGAGAAGATCACCGCCACCGTCGCCAGCCAGACATAACCAGCATCAACTACGGCATTCAATACATACAGCTTGGCATAGAAGCCGATGGTTGGTGGCACCCCTGCCATGGAGAACATCAACAAAAGCATCATAAATGCCAACCATGGGCTACGCTGATTCAGGCCTTTAAAGTCAGATAGCTGATCCGCCTCAAATCCTTCTTTAGACAGCAGCATAATCATGCCAAAGCCACCCAGGGTCATCAACACATAAACCACCACATAAAACATGGCCGCACCGTAACCATCAATACTGCCACTCAACACGCCCAACAGCATAAAGCCCATATGCGAGATAGTGGAATAGGCAAACATACGTTTGATATTGGTCTGTGCTATCGCCACGATGTTACCTAAAGCTAAAGAAGCTATCGCCACCACCATCAACATTTCAGACCAGTGTCCCAGCAATGGCTGCAGACCTTCAACCAGAATACGAATGGTAAATGCAAATGCGGCCAGCTTAGGAGCGGAACCTATCAACAAGGTGATTGCGGTGGGCGCACCATGATAAACATCCGGCACCCACATATGAAACGGTACCACACCCAGCTTAAAGGCCAGCCCCGCCACCGTGAATACCAGACCAAACACCAGCAGATTCTGATCTGCCTCACCACTACTGATGGATTCCGAGATTTTTGCCAGTTCAAGCGTACCGGTTGCCCCATATAACATAGACATACCGTATAACAACAGACCCGATGCCAACGCACCCAGAATGAAGTATTTCATCGCCGCCTCGGTCGCTTTCGCCGAATCACGCTGTAAGGCCACCATGGCATACAGACTTAATGAGAACAGCTCCAGACCCAGATACAGGGTTAACAGATGACTGGCAGAAATCATCACCATCATCCCCAAGGTAGCAAACAGGGTGAGACTTAAAAATTCGCCACCAAACAACTTACGTGTCAGCAGATATTGACGTGAATACACCAGCGCCATAGCAACTGCGGTATAAGTCATCAATTTAAGTACATCAGCCATAGCATCATCGACAAACATACCATTAAAGGTATAAGTCACCTCGGATGTGTGTGTAAACACCGTAATCAGCGCACATCCCACCAGTGTTAGCAGCACTAACACATAGGTAACCATTCTGTCGGTCTGTTTGATTATCAAATCACCAATCAGTATCAGACAAGTCATGATCAGCAGAAATATTTCTGCACTTGCTGGTAGCAAAGATATTAAGTCCATATAAACCCCAAGTCGGCAAAAAACCGATAAGTCACGTTGTAGTTAAAATTATTAATCAATTAAAGCGGCAGTTTTGACTGTTCGACATGCAGAATCAGTTCATTTACCGATATATGCATGACCTCAACAAACGGCAATGGATAAACCCCCATGCCCAGCACCGTAATCGCCAGCACCGTCATCAACAGCGTTTCACGGCCGGTCAGATCGGTCAGTTTGGCAACGTTGTCATTCTTAACCTCACCAAACACCACACGCTTATACATCCACAAGGTGTAGGCCGCACCAAAGATCAAGGTGGAGGCAGCTGCAAAGGCATACCAGAAGTTCACCTCAACCGCCCCCATGATGACCATAAACTCGCCCACAAAGCCACTGGTACCCGGCAAACCACTGTTAGCCATGGCAAACAACATAAAGAATGCGGCAAACACCGGCATTTTATTTGCCACCCCGCCGTAATCGGAAATTTTACGGCTATGCATACGGTCATACAGCACACCAATACACAGGAACATCGCTCCGGAAATAAAGCCGTGAGAAATCATCTGTAACAGCGCGCCCTCAATACCATAGGCATTGAACAGGAATAAACCCAGCGTCACAAAGCCCATATGTGAAATTGAAGAATAGGCCACCAGTTTTTTCATATCGGTCTGCATCAACGCCACCAGACCAATATACACCACCGCGATCAGCGACAGCACAATCATCACCGTGGCCAGCTCATGACTGGCATCCGGCGTAATCGGCAGTGAAAAACGCAGGAAGCCATACGCCCCCACCTTCAGCATAATTGCCGCCAGCACGATAGAACCACCGGTAGGTGCCTGTACGTGTGCATCCGGTAACCAGGTATGCACCGGGAACATCGGAATTTTCACCGCAAACGCAAAGAAGAAAGCAATAAAGATCAGAATCTGTGCGGTCATTCCCAATGGAACATCGTGGAAAGCCAGAATCGAGAAGCTATAACCCGAAACGTTATACAGATAAATCAATGCCACCAGCATCAGCAGCGAGCCTAACAGCGTATACAGGAAGAATTTAATCGCCGCATATACCCGGTTCTGACCACCCCAGACACCCACGATAATAAACATCGGGATCAGCATCGCTTCCCAGAATACGTAGAACAACACCGCATCCAGTGCCGCAAACACGCCCACCATGATACCCGACATAATCAGGAAGCTACCCATATACTGGGCAACACGGCTTTGAATCACCTTCCAGCCGGCCAGTACCACAATAGGGGTAAAGAACGCGGTTAACAGGATAAACAGTACCGAAATACCATCAACCCCCAGATGATAGTGAATATTTAGTGCGCTAATCCATTCATGCTTTTCAACAAACTGCATTGCAGCCGTGTCGTTATTGAACCCGGTGTACCAGCGGAATGGTTACTGAAAAGCCAAGAATAGAGCCATCATTAGCGCCACACTCCGGCAACGGGTGCATTTTTATCGTTACCTTTAGCCAGCACCAGGAAACCGAAAATAATCGGCAACCAGATTGCAATACTAATGATAGGAAATCCAAGATCCATGCATTTATTCCTTAATTATTCTCAGAACTGAGTAACTCAGTTCCGAAACTCTTTAATCCACTCGTTTAGTTAAACCAATCGCGCAACATCAACAGTGCAAACACACCAATGATCATTGAAAACGCATAATGATAGATATAGCCTGATTGAACGTGTCTGACCACTTTCGCAATCGCCCCGACTGTTTTGGCAGAGCCATTCACAATCAAGCCGTCAATCAGAATGACATCCCCTACCTTCCACAAGAACTTACTTCCCATACGCGCACCACCGGCAAAGAACCAATCGTTAAACTTATCGAAGTAGTAGTTGTTATCCAACAAGGTATGAATCGGTTTTAACGCCTTCTGTGCCTGAGCCGGAATCGTAGATTCGGTCAGATACAATGCTGCCGCCGCGCCAACACCACCTACCGCCAGCCAGAACGGTAATGTCTGTACTGCATGCAAGGCATAAGCGGTAACACTGCCAAAGGCCTGCTGCATTGCTGGTAGCGGATTATGATGATCGGCCACATAAATCACCTCATTAAAGAAGTCGCCATACATCATGGGCTCCATCGCCCACCAGCTGACACCGACAGATGGAATGGCCAGCAAAATCAGCGGCAGGGTCACCACCCATGGTGATTCCTTAGGCTTGCCGTCACCATGATGGTCATCGTGGTGTTCATCATGGTGATGTTCATCGTGCGGCATCTGGTCATAACGCTCCTTACCATGGAATACCAGGAAGTACATACGGAAGGAATAGAAGGCAGTAACAAACACCCCGGCCACTACCGCAAAGTATGCAAAACCGGCACCGGGAAGATTGGAATGCCCCACCGCTTCGATAATACTTTCCTTGGAATAGAAGCCTGAGAAAAACGGCGTACCGATCAGCGCCAGTGAACCAATCAATGTCGCCAGCCAGGTAATCGGCATATATTTACGCAAACCACCCATATAACGCATATCCTGATTATGGTGCATTGCCACAATCACACTACCTGCTGCCAGGAACAATAAGGCTTTAAAGAAAGCATGCGTCATCAAGTGGAATACCGCTACCGAATAGGCCGAAGCCCCCAGCGCTACGGTCATATAGCCCAGCTGCGACAAGGTTGAATAGGCCACCACACGTTTGATATCGTGCTGAATAATCCCCAAAAAGCCCATAAACAATGCGGTAATCGCACCTACTACCATAATAAATGACAGTGCAAAATCGGACAGCTCATACAATGGTGACATTCTGGCCACCATAAAGATACCTGCGGTCACCATGGTTGCCGCGTGAATCAGTGCAGAAATCGGGGTGGGACCTTCCATAGAGTCCGGCAGCCACACATGCAGCGGAAACTGTGCCGATTTACCCATGGCACCGATAAACAGCAGAATACAGATGGCGGTCAGCATATTCACATCCATACCCGGAATTTCCGCGATATCGTTAGCATGCTCGGCCGCTTTAGCAAATACTTCGTCATACTGCAACGTGCCGAACACATACAGTACCAGGGCAATCCCCAGAATAAAGCCGAAGTCACCCACCCGGTTTACCAGGAAGGCCTTCAGGTTGGCATAAATCGCGGTTTCACGTTTAAACCAGAAACCGATCAACAGGTAAGATACCAGACCCACCGCTTCCCAACCAAAGAACAGCTGCATGAAGTTGTTCGCCATAACCAGCATCAGCATAGAAAACGTAAACAGCGCAATGTAGCTGAAGAAACGCTGATAACCCGGATCACCCTTCATATAGCCAATGGTATAGATATGTACCATCAGTGAAACAAAGGTCACCACCAGCATCATCATCACGGTCAGCTTATCGATCAGGAAACCGATATAAAACTCGGTACCCCCCGACACCAGCCAGGTATACACCGAGCCGTTGAAGGTATTACCGGCCATCACATCTTTATAAATTGCGATGGATGCAAAGAAAGAAACCGCAACCAGAGCAATCGTTATACGGTGCGACCAGGCCTCACCAATGGCTTTACCAAAAATCCCGGCAATAATCGCCCCGAATAATGGTGCCAGTGGAACCAACAGGTATAAGGCTTCCATACTCATGAGTTCACCTCACCACAACATTCAGTTAATGGCAATGCCAGCTTTATCAAGTGAGAGTTCATCAGCTCATGCCCCCCTTGCACCTCATCGTTATAGTTATAGAAAATCACTTGCATGTTTAACCTTTCAGGCTATCCAGATCGTCAACATTAATCGTACGCAGATTACGGAACAGTACGACAAGAATCGCCAGACCAATAGCCGCTTCCGCAGCAGCCACCGTTAAAATAAAGAACACAAAAATCTGTCCTTCGGGCCGACCGGCTGCATCCATAAAATGGGAGAACGCAATAAAGTTGGTATTTACCGCCAACAACATCATTTCAATCGCCATTAACAACACAATCAGATTTTTACGATTCAGGAAAATCCCGAACACACTGATAGCAAACAGGATGGCACTAAAAATCAAATAATGAGACAGGGTCAACATTGTTAATCTCTCTTCCTTAGTGAGTCTCGTCGCTGGCGACAGATTGTTTAGCGACAGACTTCATTGATACCACACGCAGGCGCTCACCTTTGGTTACCGCTACCTGCTTGCTGATGTTCTGATGCTTGGAGTCAGTACGTTCACGCAGTGTCAGAGCAATCGCAGCCACCATGGCCACCAACAGCAATACCGCCGCAATTTCGAACGGATAGACAAAATCGGTATAGATCAAACGTCCCAGTTCCTTAGTATTGCTGTAGTCAGCACCATGTTCGGCAGCAATTTTGCCAACAGAAACACTAGGATCACCCAATACCAGCACCATTTCTATAGCCATCAGCCCGGCCAGAAGTGCCCCAAACCACAACCACTTATAGAGACCTTCACGTATTTTCTCCATATTGATGTCCAGCATCATCACCACAAACAGGAACAACACCATCACCGCACCGACATAAACCAGAATCAGGGTTAATGCCAGGAACTCCGCCTGTGCCAGCATCCAGATACCGGCGGTACTGATAAAGGTCAGCACCAGAAACAGCACGGCTTGAACGGGGTCACGAGAGGTGACGACTTTGACACCAGATAACAGCGTTATTGCCGCGAAAATATAAAATACGATAGTCTCAAAACTCATATCTTGCTTTCTACTAAGCTTGCATACTTGAAAAGGAAGTTACTCTGACAAACAACAATAAAAATCAGCGATATTTCGCATCCGATTTTCTGTCATCAGCGATCTGTTTTTCATATTTATCACCAACCGCCAGTAACATGGGCTTGGTGTAATACAGATCGGAGCGTTTTTCACCGTGATATTCCAGCACCCGGGTTTCAACAATTGCATCCACCGGGCAAGACTCTTCACAGAACCCACAAAAAATACATTTCGTCAGATCAATATCGTATTGTGTGGTGCGACGGGTACCATCATCACGCTCGGCAACTTCAATCTTGATCGCCAGCGCAGGACATACCGCCTCACATAATTTACAACCGATACAACGTTCCTCACCATTGGCATAACGACGCTGTGCATGCAAGCCGCGAAAGCGAGGACTTTGTGGTGTCTTCTCTTCCGGGAATTGCACGGTAATTTTGCGCGCAAAGAAATACCGACCGGTTAAGGCCATGCCCTTTAATAATTCGTACAATAAGAATGTCTTAAAGAATTTTTTAATCATGTGCATACTCTAAGTCAGGTTGTTAACGCTCTGTATTACCAAACCCAAAACGGGGTTTGCATCCAGGCAGCGACAACCACTACCCACAGAATTGTTAATGGGATAAACACTTTCCAGCCAAGACGCATCAACTGGTCATAGCGGTAGCGCGGGAACGTTGCCCGGAACCACAGGAACAGGAAGAGAACAAAAACCGCTTTAGCCAGCAGCCAGAGGAAACTATCCGCCCCCAGTACCGGAATTGAGTTTGGCAGTGGCGACAACCAACCACCCATAAACATCAGTGCCGTCAGGAATGCGATCAGAATCATATTCGCGTATTCCGCCAAGAAGAACAGCGCAAACGCCATACCGGAATACTCAACATGGAAACCGGCCACGATTTCTGATTCCCCTTCCGCCATATCAAACGGTGCACGGTTGGTTTCCGCTACCCCCGCAATCAGATACACCAGAAACATAGGGAACAGCGGCAACAAATACCAGTTCAACAGCCCCCAATCACCACGCTGGTCATTGACTATGTCCCCAATATTCATGCTCTGCGATGCCAATAACACACAAACCAGGGCAAAACCCATGGCCAGTTCATACGATACGATCTGAGCCGCAGAGCGAACTGCCCCCAGAAAGGCATATTTGGAATTCGATGCCCAGCCGGAAATAATAATGCCGTATACACTCACCGAGGTCATCGCCAGCAAATACAGAATACCGGCATTAATATCTGCCAGCACCATGCCATCGTTAAACGGCACCACCGCCCATGCTGCCAGCGCAGGAGCAAGTGCCATAACTGGGGCCAGGATAAACAAGTAACGGTTAGAACCATAAGGAACAATAATTTCCTTGAACAGCAGTTTAATACCATCCGCCAATGGCTGTAACAAACCATATGGACCGACACGGTTAGGGCCGATACGGATCTGCATATAGCCAATCACTTTACGTTCTGCCAGCGTCAGATAGGCCACCGCCCCCATAATTGGCAGCACAATCGCCATGATCTTGACAATAGTCCATATCGGCAGCCACATCGGCCCCAACATCGTTTCTAAAGATTGCAACAATTCCATTATGCTTGCTCCAGTGCTTTCTCATTTTCCTGACCGGATTGCGCCGTCGCGTATGGTGTCACGGTGACCACACCATACATTGCGCCCAGCGCAGCCGTACTGGCATGTGCCGCCGCAATTCGTACAACACCATCAGGAAGTGAATCAGTTAATTTCGCATTCAGCACAACACTATTATCATCTTGTGTTACCGTTGCCGCCTGGCCATCGCTCAAACCATACTGTGAAAGCATGGCTGCATTCATCTGCAATGTTGGCGCCTGAGCATCGGTAGTTTTTTGCAGTGCCGTTGCACGACGGACAATACCATCGGCGAAATATATGGGTACATCTGAGACTCTTTGTAAGCCAGCCGCGGATTCTACTTCAACTTGAGCAAAAGGGACACCTTTCAATTCATTTGACAGTGCCGATTTAATATTTTTCAGGGCCAGAGCATCTTCTTTGATCTGCTCGGTGGACTCATATTTAAAGCCTGGCAGATTCAGCATATTTGCCAGTACCCGCAACACTTTCCATGCTGGACGGGTTTCTGCCAAAGGCTTGACCGCACCTTTAAAGCTTTGTACCCGCCCCTCACAACTGATAAAGGTACCGGAGGTTTCGGTGAACGGTGCAATCGGTAATAACACATCCGCATAGTCTGTTGCGCCGTGCTTAAATGGCGACATTGCCACCACCATATCCGCCTGTTTCAACGCTTTCACCGTTTTGTCCGGGTTTGCCATATCCAGCTCGGCTTCCACATTCAACAGGAAATACACCTTACGCGGCTGATCAATCATCTGCTGAGCATTCATCCCCTTACCCATCATATCTACCGGGGTCGCGCCCACCAGCTGCGCACCGACGCTATTAGCCGCCTCGGTCAATATACCGAAGCTGGCTCCGGTCAACTGGCTGATCAACTGTGCCTGCAACTGAATCTGAGCAAAGTTAGGATGCTGCACGGCGTAATTACCTAATAAGACCGTAGATTTTTCACCGCTACGCAGACTGTCTGCAATACTTTGAGCTTCGGCAGAGATTTCAACATGCTGTAATGCCAACTGCTGCTCATCGCTTAATTTCGCATCAATGGCAACCGCTTTGGCGACCTGTGCCACCATATCCAGCATGGCTCCCGGCTTGACGATAGCACGATTGGCAACCGTCATCAGCAGATTATCATCGGCCACATGAATCAGATTCAACTGCGTGCCGTGCTTGGTTGCCTGACGAATACGCTGTGATAACAAGGGATGATCTTTGCGCAGGAAACTGCCAATCAACAGCACACGATCATGTTGAGCCACTTCGGCAATCGGCATACCTAACCAGGAAACATCCTGCAGCTGAGCATCCATGGAAAAATCGGTCTGACGCAACCGGTGGTCAACATTAAACGACCCCATGCCTTTAATCAGTTTTTGCAACAGGAATAACTCTTCCAGTGTCGCGCTGGGTGTTGTCAATGCGGCGATCTGCTCGGCAGAACTGTTGTTGACTATCTGTTTGACACCATTGGCAATATATTCCAGCGCCTCTTTCCAGTCCACTTCCTGCCAGCTGCCGCCCTGTTTGATCATGGGGCGTGTTAAACGCTGCTCGGAATTCAAGCCTTCATAGCTAAAGCGATCACGATCGGAAATCCAGCATTCGTTAACCTCCTCATTTTCAATCGGAGTCACACGCAATACCTTGCTGTTCTTAACATGAATAGCCAGCGGCGAACCCAGGCTATCATGTGGCGATACCGAACGGCGACGCGACAACTCCCAGTTACGCGCTACATAGCGGAACGGTTTACTGGTCAACGCACCTACCGGACATAAGTCAATCATATTGCCGGACAGTTCGGAATCCACACTGCTGTTCACAAAAGTTAAAATTTCGGCATGCTCGGTACGATTAGTCATACCCAGCTCACGAATACCGGCAACCTCTTCACCAAAGCGCACACAGCGGGTACAGTGAATACAGCGACTCATTTCTTTGGTTGAAATCAGCTCACCCACTTCTTTGTGCTTAACAATGCGTTTTTCCTCAGAATAACGGGAAGCACTACCACCATAACCTACCGCCAGATCTTGCAGCTGACACTCCCCCCCCTGATCACAAATCGGACAATCCAGCGGGTGATTAATCAACAGAAATTCCATCACGCCACGCTGCGCTTTAACGGCGCTTTCCGAGTGGGTAAGTACTTTCATTCCATCGGCAACAGGTGTCACACAGGCGGGCAACGGCTTAGGCGCCTTTTCAACCTCAACCAGACACATACGACAGTTAGCCGCCAACGACAGTTTTTTGTGGTAGCAAAAATGAGGGATCTGCACCCCTGCCTTATGCGCCGCCTCAATAACGGTGGAACCTTGCTCTGCTTCTACAAGCTTGCCATCAATCTCTACGTTAACCATTATTTTATCCAAATCCAGTCAGTTTTAAACTAAGCGCCGGTTTACACCAGGCAACGCTTATGTTCAATATGATGCTCAAATTCTTCGCGGAAGTGACGCAGCATACCTTGTACCGGTAATACCGCTGCCTCACCCAGCGCACAAATCGTACGGCCGGCAATATTCTCGCCAACACTCAATAACAGCTCCAGATCTTCCATGCGTCCTTCGCCATGCTCAATTCTATGCACAATACGATATAACCAGCCGGTCCCTTCACGGCAAGGGGTACACTGACCACAGGATTCTTCGTAGAAGAAATAGGACAGGCGTTCCAGCGCTCTCACCATACAGGTGGTTTCATCCATCACAATCACCGCACCACTACCCAGCGCGGAACCTGATTTGGACATACCATCATAATCCATAGTGGTATCCATAATGATGTCGGCTGGCAGTATCGGCGTCGATGCCCCCCCAGGGATCACACCTTTCAGCTTTTTACCGCCGCGCATACCACCGGCCATTTCCAACAGCTCACTAAAGGGGGTTCCCATAGGAATCTCAAAGTTACCTGGGTTATTCACATGGCCGGATACCGAGAACAGTTTAGTTCCGCCATTATTAGGTTTACCCAGATCCAGAAATTTCTGGCCGCCATTGTTAATAATGTAAGGAATACTGGCGAAGGTTTCGGTATTGTTAATCGTTGTTGGCTTACCATACAGACCATAGTTAGCCGGGAAAGGTGGCTTGAATCGCGGCTGCCCTTTTTTGCCTTCAATCGACTCCAGCAAGGCGGTTTCTTCACCGCAGACATAGGCGCCATACCCCAGATGATTATGCAGATCGAAGCTGAAATCGGTACCTAAAATATTATCTCCCAGGTAACCTGCCTCGCGTGCAATTTCACAGGCCTGCTCCATACGCTCATAGGCTTCAAAGATTTCGCCATGGATATAGTTATAACCGGTCTGTACATTCATGGTATATGCGGCAATTGCCATACCTTCGATCAACAGATGCGGGTTATACAGCAGAATATCCCAGTCTTTACAGGTACCGGGCTCCCCTTCATCACTATTACAAACGATATATTTATCACCGTCATAATCGCGCGGCATAAAGCTCCACTTCAAACCGGTAGGAAAACCCGCCCCGCCACGGCCACGCAGTGCCGACAGCTTAACCTCTTCAATAATCTTTTCGGGTGGAATTTTTTCGCTAAGTACTTTTTTTAATGCCTGATAGCCGCCCACTTTCAAGTAATTTTCCAGTGTCCATGGCTGATCAAAATGCATGGTGGTTAGAATGACTGGTCCCCTCATGATTTGCGCAGCTCCTCTATCAGTTGATCCATTTTCTCTTCGGTCATATGGCTGTGAATTTTCTTATTATTTACCGTCAGCATGGGCGCATCCTTACAGGCCCCCATACACTCACCTTCTATCAGACCAAACTGGCCATCTTGCGTCTTTTCACCCAGACCAATGCCCAGCTTTTTACTGAAATAATCAACACAATCCAGTGCGCCACATAGCGCACAAGACAAGTTGGTACAAACAGTAATGGTATGTTTGCCCATAGGCTTCAGGTTATACATATGATAGAAAGTCGCCACTTCCAGTACCGCAATCTTAGGCATGCCAAGATATTCGGCAACATCTTCCATATCTTCGGTAGCTATCCAACCTTTTTCATCCTGCACAAAGCGCAAGGCCGCCATCACGGCAGACTGACGCTGATCAGCCGGATACTTCTTTAGTTCTTTCTCAACTTTTTTCTGTACTTCCTGGGATAACATTAGCGATCCACCTCTCCAAATACGATGTCCTGGGTACCAATAATGGTTACCACGTCTGCAATCATATGACCGCGTGACATTTCATCCAGCGCTGCCATATGAGCAAAGCCCGGGGCACGAATCTTCATACGATAAGGTTTGTTGGCGCCATCCGACACCAGATAAATACCGAATTCACCTTTAGGATGTTCAACCGCGGCATAAGCCTCACCTTCGGGAACATGCATCCCTTCGGTAAACAATTTAAAGTGATGAATCATTTCCTCCATGTTTTCTTTCATGGCCTCACGCTTAGGAGGAGCGATTTTCAGGTTATCCGTCATCACCGGACCTGGATTCTTTCTTAACCAGTCAATACACTGCTTGATAATGCGATTGGACTGACGCATTTCTTCCACACGCACCAGATAGCGATCATAACTGTCGCCGGTCTTACCCACCGGAATATCAAAATCCAGGCGATCATAAACCGCATAAGGCTGCTTTCTACGCAGATCCCACTCAATCCCCGAACCACGAATCATCGGTCCGGTTAAGCCCAGGGACAGGGCACGTTCCGGCGAGACAATGCCGATATCCACGGTACGCTGTTTCCAGATACGGTTGTCGGTCAATAATGTTTCATATTCATCCACATACGTCGGAAAGCGATTGGTAAAGTCTTCCAGAAAGTCCAGCAGTGTGCCATCACGATTTTCGTTAAGCTTTTTAATCGCGGCTTCATTATGAATTTTAGAGGCCTTATATTTTGGCATGCTATCGGGCAAGTCCCGATACACGCCACCGGGACGATAATAGGCAGCATGCATACGCGCACCGGAAACCGCTTCATAGGCATCCATCAAATCTTCACGCTCACGGAAGCAATACAGGAATACCGTCATCGCACCGATATCCAGCGCATGTGCGCCCAGCCACAGGCAATGATTCAAAATGCGGGTAATTTCATCGAACATCACCCGGATATACTGGGCACGCAACGGCACCTCTACTCCGGTCAACTTTTCGATTGCCATACAATAAGCATGCTCATTGCTCATCATAGACACATAATCCAGCCTGTCCATATATGGCAATGACTGCAAGAATGTTTTATGTTCAGCCAGCTTTTCGGTACCACGATGCAACAGACCAATATGCGGATCGGCGCGTTCAATCACCTCACCGTCAAGCTCCAGCACCAGACGCAACACCCCATGAGCAGACGGATGCTGAGGCCCAAAGTTAAGTGTGTAATTTTTAATTTCAGCCATCACTCACTCCTTAATATGCGTAAGTTTCTTCACGCACAATGCGCGGTGTCACTTCACGAGGCTCCACCGTTACCGGCTTATACACCACTCGCTTCTGTTGCTCGTCATAATGCATTTCCACATGACCCGACAACGGAAAATCCTTACGGAATGGATTACCCACAAAACCATAATCGGTCAAAATACGGCGCAAATCCGGATGCCCGGTAAATACGATACCAAATAGATCAAAAGCTTCACGCTCAAACCAGTTAGCCACCGACCAGACATCTACTGCTGACGCCAATATCGGCAAATCTTCATCTTCGGCAAACACCTTAACACGCACCCGATAATTATTTGCTACCGACAACAGATGGTAAACCACCGCAAAGCGCTGCCCTTCCCAAAGACCATCGGCATAGGCGGAATAATCCATCCCACACAGATCAATCATCTGGTCAAACTTCAACTCATCACGTAACTTGGTTAACGATTCAACCAGCTGCTGGCAGCTGATTGTGATAGACAATTCTTCCAGCTTAATTTCCGAACCAACCAGGCTAGCGCCCAGTACCGTCTCAATTTGCTGTTGCAATGTATTTAAATCAGACACTATTTTCCACCCTGGCGCGCAATAGTATTAGTACGTTTAATTTTGTTCTGCAGCTGAATAATGCCGTACAGCAAGGCCTCTGCCGTCGGTGGACAACCGGGAACATACACATCCACCGGAACAATACGATCACAGCCGCGAACTACCGAATAGGAATAATGATAGTAGCCACCACCATTCGCACACGACCCCATGGATATCACCCAGCGTGGTTCGGCCATCTGATCATAAACTTTCCGCAATGCAGGAGCCATCTTGTTACACAAGGTTCCGGCAACAATCATCACATCGGACTGACGCGGACTGGGCCTGAACACCACACCGAACCTGTCCAGGTCGTAGCGTGCCGCCCCCGCATGCATCATTTCCACCGCACAGCAGGCCAGACCAAAAGTCATAGGCCATAACGAGCCGGTACGCGTGTAATTAATTACGGTATCCAGTGTTGTGGTAACAACACCTTTTTCCAGAATACCTTCTATTCCCATTCCAAGGCCCCTTTCATCCATTCATAGATAAAGCCAACAACCAATAACCCCAGGAAGATCATCATCGAGACAAAACCGAATGTACCGATTTCTTCCAATACGATTGCCCATGGAAACAGGAAAGCAATCTCAAGATCAAACTGGATATATAGAATGGCAACCAGATAGTAACGCACGTCAAATTTCACACGTGCATCTTCGAATGCCTCAAAACCACATTCATATGGTGAGTTTTTCTCATCATCTGGTCGGCTCATTGAAACCAGTTTTCCAAGCACCAATGGTGCAACGCCCATCACGATACCTACGCAGATGAACAACAGCACCGGAAAATAGCCCTCTAACATTTCAGCCCCCTCGGCGTTATTAACCCAAACCCCTTTCCAGGGTTACCTTACTACTGCTTATTATGTTGGTGCCGATGAGCAGGCTCGAACTGCTACGGCTTGCGCCACTACCCCCTCAAGATAGCGTGTCTACCAATTCCACCACATCGGCATACCAGTTTACTTTGGTATGATATCTGTCTTAGATACAGGAGCTTCCGGCTTAGGTTCAGCCTCTGTCTGCTGAGTTGCGACCGCCCGTCCCATCACTCCCTGTGGCTCAGATGCTGATGAGCCAAAGTATGTTAATGACAAACTGCTTACAAAAAATAGCGTCGCGGCAACAGCTGTACTGCGACTTAGAAAGTTAGCCGAACCACTGGAGCCAAACAAGCCACCGGCAGAACCGGTACCGAAAGCGGCCCCCATATCAGCTCCCTTGCCCTGCTGCAGCAAGACCAACACGATCACCGTGATGGCTATCAATACATGTAAAATCCAAACAACTGTTTCCACAACTACCTCTTTAATTCAAACTCGGCCAAGCCTAAGATTGAGCTGCCCGACAAATTGCCAGGAAGTCATCCGCGACCAGCGATGCCCCACCGATCAGACCACCATCAATATCCGCCATACCGAACAACTCTTCTGCATTACCCGGCTTAACACTACCGCCATACAAAATAACCAGTTCTGCCGCCACTTGAGCATCCTGCTCGGCAACACGCTGACGAATAAAGGCATGCACCGCCTGTGCCTGCTCAGAGCTAGCGGTTTTGCCGGTACCAATCGCCCAAACCGGCTCATAGGCAACCACCGAATTCACTAAAGCGTTAACTCCAGCCAGCTTGATTACCGCATCCAGCTGCTCGGCCACTACTTGTTCGGTAACGCCGGACTCACGCTGCTCCAGGGTTTCACCCACGCAGAGAATCGGCTTAATGCCCTTGGCTTGCGCTGCAACAAATTTCTGCGCTACCAGCTCACTGCTTTCCGCATGGTAACTACGGCGCTCGGAATGCCCTACAAGCGCATAGCCACAACCAAACTCGGCCAACATGGAAGCAGACACATCACCCGTATACGCCCCACTAACCTGCTGGTGAACATCCTGCGCCCCCCAGCTCACCCCAGTCACAGACAGTGCCTGTTGAGCCTGGGCCAAATATGGAAATGGCACACACAACGCACATGCAACGTTATTAACTGTCTGCATACCTGCGCTCACTGCTTTTAGCAGTTCAGCATTTTTTTGCATTTCGCCGTTCATTTTCCAATTACCGGCAACAAGTTTTTGACGCATTTTTTCCTATCCGTTGAGCTACAAAGCTCGCAATCGTACCTTTGAACCCGGCATCGGTCAACAACCGTTTTTGATTCATTATCAAGCCACAATGCACCAACATAGCACCCAACACAAACAACAATTTCTTAATCAAACAGTTAGCCTAAAAAAGCATGCAAAATAACTCGACACACATCAAGCAAACTATTCATCTCAAACTATCAGTAGTACCCAAACAAGCTATAAACACAAAATATAGTTAATTCTTTAACCATGTTTTATAGGCTATCCACAACTTACGCAACGGAGTCAGCGACACCCGCTCTTTCAACACATGACAACCACTCAGCTCCAGCTCTTTTAAAGTGGCACGATAAATTTCGGCCATAATCAAACCGGTAGCCTGAGACTTCCTGTCCCCTCCCGGCAATTGCTGCATTGCCTTATCATAATAGCTATAGGCACGCTCAATCTGGAAGGCCATTAACCGCTGAAACTGCTCCGTTTCATTGCCATTCAAAATATCCGCCGCCGGCACATCAAAACGCTCCAGATCCTCAACCGGCAGATAAATACGATTCCGGCGCGCATCTTCACCCACATCACGAATAATATTGGTCAGTTGCAGCGCAATACCCAGATCATGCGCATATTTAAGTGTCTGCCTGTCCTGATAGCCAAAAATCTCCACCGACAACAAGCCCACCACGGAAGCCACCCGATAACAGTACAGCTGCAAGGATTTAAAATCCGTATACCTGGCCTGCTCCAGATCCATCTCCATACCGTCAATAATTTCCATCAACAACTCCTGATGAAGATTAAAGCGCTCAACCATGGGTACTAGCGCCTGACATACCGGATGCTGAGGCGTACCGGAATAGATCGCCATCACCTGATCCCGCCACCAATTCAACGTCGTTCTGGCAACCTGCTCATCGGTACACTCATCGACCACATCATCCACCTCTCGACAAAACGCATATAAAGCGACAATCGCTTTACGCTTTTCCTTAGGCAGAAACATAAAACTATAATAAAAACTGGAGCCACTGGCCGCAGCCTTCTCCTGGCAATACTGTTCGGGACTCATGGGATTATTTCTGTAATTGATTCAGATCCTGGCGCTGCAGCATGAACACAAACTGATCACCTGCGGCCACATCCAACCAGACAAAAGGCAACTCTGGGAACTGCTGCTCAAGAACTTCTCGGTTATGTCCGATTTCAACAATCAGCACACCCTCGTCGCTTAAATAATTTGCCGCCTGCTGCAAAATCATACGTGTCACATCCAACCCATCTTCACCACTGCCAAGGGCCATTTTAGGCTCATGCAAATACTCGGCCGGCAACGCGGCAACCGATTCCGCATCCACATAAGGCGGATTGCTGATAATCACATCATAACGTCGCCCCGCCAACCCCTGAAACAGATCGGAACATATCAACGACACCCGGTCTGGCAACCGATATGCCGCAACATTACGCTCCGCCACCTGCAATGCGTCGGCAGACAGATCCACCGCATCCACCTCGGCATTGGCAAATGCTTCGGCGGCAAGAATTGCCAGACAACCGCTGCCGGTACATAAATCCAGCACACGCCCAACCTGTTCGGGCAGCGCCACCCAGGGCTGCAACTGCTGAAACAACAACTCGGCAATAAACGAACGCGGCACAATCACCCGCTCATCCACATAAAATTTATAATCCCCCAGCCACGCCTCATGTGTCAGATAAGCCGCCGGTACGCGCTGCTCCACTCGACGCTCGATAATATTCATCAGCTCGGCACGCTCTCTGTCGGTAAGACGGGCATCGAAAAACGGCTCCAACCTGTCCAACGGCAAGTTCAAGCTATGCAACACCAGATAAACCGCCTCATCATAAACATCATCACAACCGTGACCAAAGAACAGTCCGGCCTGATTAAACCGGCTGACGGCAAAACGCACCCAATCTCTTACCGTCGCCAACGCCTGGGTTGACTCACTAAAATAATTTGGCAGACTCATAGCAACAGATTCTTCATGGTATAGAAATAACTCCGCTTTAATGGCTCGATATCCTCGACCGCCACACATTCATTCAACTTATGAATCGTCGCATTGCGTGGTCCAAATTCAACCACCTGCGGGCAAATACGGGCAATAAAACGCCCATCCGAGGTACCGCCACTGGTCGACAGCTCCGGCGTCATACCATAGGCCTGCTCAATCCCCTCACTGATGGCCTCCACCAACGCCCCTCGGGGGGTCAAAAAGGGATTGCCGGACAACGACCATTCCAGGTTGTATTCCAGACCATGCTTATCCAATATTTTGTGCACCTCATCTTTGAGGCTCTGCTCGGTATTTTCGGTAGAAAAGCGAAAATTAAACAACACCTCAACCGTACCCGGCACCACATTCGTCGCCCCGGTACCGCCATTAATATTGGAGATCTGCCAGGATGTTGGTGGAAAATACTCATTCCCTTCATCCCAGACCGTCGCCGCCAGCTCGGTAATCACCGGCGCTACCAGGTGAATCGGATTCTTAACCAGATGTGGGTAGGCAATATGCCCCTGCACCCCTTTCACCGTCAACTTGCCAGACAACGATCCTCGGCGACCGTTTTTAATCATATCACCGGCCTGCAAATTCGACGTTGGCTCACCAACAATACAATAATCGATACTCTCGCCTCTGGCCCGCAAGGTTTCCACCACTTTGACCGTTCCATCGACGGCAACCCCCTCCTCATCCGAGGTAATCAACAGCGCAATCGATCCCTTATGGTCTGGATGCTCGGCCACAAAGCCCTCGATAGCGGTAATAAATGCCGCCAGCGAGCTTTTCATATCCGCCGCCCCACGGCCATATAACATACCCTCACGAATCGTAGGTTCAAACGGTGGACTATCCCACTGTTCAATGGGACCACTGGGCACCACATCGGTATGACCGGCAAACACCAGCACCGGACTTTCACTACCGCGACGCGCCCAAAGATTATCCACATTCCCAAAGCGCATAGTTTCGATAGCAAAGCCAAGCCTTTCCAGGCGCTCAATGAGAATCTCCTGACAGCCAGCATCATCCGGCGTCACCGAGCGCCGCGCGATCAACGCTTTGGCCAGCGCTAATGTTTCAGACATAGAATTTCCAACAGGTTAGTTGAGTAATTTACAAGGATATATCATTTTCCCCCCAAACATTCAACCCTGTTCAACCCGGATTTCGCAGTTGGACAGGTTCAAAAGTGCGTTACCAGTGATTCAGTGCAAGGCACAACAACACCGAAAGACAAGCCCTTCAGCAAGGGCCGCTGACAATGTGATCGGACCTGCAATGGCACGCCCCCTGGGGGAAAGAGAAGCAATAACTTAACCGCAACTTATCAACCAGGTTATATTCTGATCAGAGTCATAGACCATGCCCAACCCCCGGTCAAACAACACAGCATTCGCCGAAACCGCCCCTCCTGTACCAAACAAAAACACAGCCATACAACACGCTTTTTTCATCTATCGCGCTCATTTAATTTAGTAGACATCGCTATAAAAACACGTTCCTATAAACCTCTTCATCAAACCCCACGCACAACACCTTACCGTCACACTCCAGCACCGGACGTTTGATCACGCTATGTTTATCCAGCATCAAGCGCATGGCACTGACACTATCGCTCACGGCGGCCTTTTCTTCATCCGTCAGCTTGCGCCAGGTCATGCCTCTGCGATTCACCAACGCCTCCCACTCAAGCTGCTGCAACCAGTTATCCACCGTCGTCTGAGTCAGGCCATCTTTTTTAAAATTATGGAACACCACCTCAAGCTGATGCTCAGCCAACCAGGCTCTGGCCTTTTTAACGGTATTACAATTAGGAATCGCATATAAGATCATCGTCATTTATCGTCACCCAGATTTAGTTTAATTTCATCTTCGGCCGGCTTGGCCTTGTTGGCCTGTTTTTTATTTTGGTCGGTCACATCCTCATCAAATACCGGCACCTTGACCGTTGCGGTACGCTCGGAAAAATCAATCAACGAAGACAAATTACTGGCCGAATCGGCATTCATCATGGCCTCTTCCTTGGTAATCTGCTTGGCCTTAAACAAGCGGTACAATGCTTTTTCAAAGGTCTGCGATCCTTGAGCCACACTTTTTTCAATTGCCTCACGAATTTTTTCAATTTCATCCCCCTTGATCAAATCAGCAATCAAACGCGTATTCAATAAAATCTCCACCGCCGGCATCAGCCTGCCATTCACATTGCGCACCAGACGTTGCGAGATCACCGCACGCAAACACATGGACAAATCCGACAGCACACTTTGACGGGATTCATAGGGAAAGAAATTCACAATCCGGTTTAATGCATGATAGCTGTTATTGGCATGCAAAGTCGTCAGGCATAAATGTCCGGTCTGAGCAAAAATCAGCGCCTGACGCAAGGTATCTCTGTCCCGTACCTCACCTATCATCAGCACATCGGGCGCCTCACGCATCGCACTGGACAAGGCCGATTCATAGTCGTGCGTATCCATACCGATTTCGCGCTGATTGACTATCGATTTTTTATGCTTAAAAATATATTCAATCGGATCTTCAATCGTCAGAATATGGCCGGTTCTCTCACTGGCCCTATGCTCCAACATGGCAGCCAATGAGGTAGACTTACCTGAACCGGTCGCCCCCACCACCAGAATCAGACCGTGCTTTTCCATAATCAGCTCTTTTAGCACCGCGGGCAAATGCAGACTTTCAATACTTTCAATCTGCCCCCTAACGTAACGGATCACAATCGCCACATCACCCCGTTGCCGAAAAACATTGGCCCGAAAACTGCCGATATCATCCACCCGAAAAGCAAAATTCATCTCATTGGTCTGCTCAAACCCCTTGATTTGCTCGTCATTCATCAGCTCATACGCCACACGCTTGACCATGACCGCATCAAATATCTGAGAATTTACCGGACGTGCCACGCCTTCAATTTTGATATTTACCGGTGCACCTACGGTAAAAAACAAATCCGATGCCTGCTTTTCTGCAGCAAGCTTTAATAAAGGTGTTGCAATCATATCAACCTCCAGATCAAAAGCCATTTTAGCCGGCTATATGCTACCACTATCCGACAAGGCGACGGAATCATAAAGCGCAAATAAAAAAGGCGCGGTTTGCGCCTTTTTTATTTGAACCGGTGACACAAAAACTATAGCACCACGCTTTTTTACTTCATACGTCTACGGGCCACCCAGCCGATCAGTCCCAGGCCGGCCACCAGCATTGCATAGCCTTCAACCTCTGGAACCGCCGGTGGTTCAACATTCTCTTTTAATGCCATTGAAGTATCAATTCGGAAATTAGATCCACAGCAATGACGCTCGGCAAAAAACAGATTAAATCCATAATCATTGCCAGCGATCAACCCTAACGAATCCAAAGCAACAGAACCGCTAACCGGGCCGTGCACCCCGCCTAAATCAACCACCAATTGATCATCAACAAACACCCAGACATCATCATCACCACGGAAAGCAAATTCTTCGCCCCCCTGGTAAGTAAAGGTTGTCGCCAGCTCATAGGTAAAATGAAAGTTATGGCCATAACTTTCATTCCCCCAACCCAAACCGTCAATTGGGAAAAAACTTGAACTGTCGTAAGTATAAACATTCGGATCTGGCGTAATGGCATTATCCAGAGTAATCGCATGTGACAACGCCAGATTCACACCTGCCGTGGTATTAAACCAGTCACCAAAGTTAGCTCCGCAACTTTCCACACTTGACGTACACTTACCCGTGTAAACCGGCTTACCATCGGCACCCAAGACCGACTCGACCATCCCGGTAACATGCCCATCAATCGCACGCTGAAAATCAGCATGCGTCACCGAAAAATCACGCACCGTACCCGACAACGAAATAGTCGCTGCAGATGCTGCAAAAGGTGCCGTTAACAGCAAAATGCCTGCAATCTTAGTTAATTGTTTTCTCATCATCTCTCTCCCTGAACACATCAAAAATAAAAACAAATCAACAAATTATTAAACGCAATTAAATACCGCGCAACAGTTCGTTAATGCCAACCTTGGAGCGGGTCTTTTCATCTACCTTTTTAACAATCACCGCACAATACAAACTATGGCTACCATCCTTGGATGGCATACTACCGCTAACCACCACCGATCCGGCCGGTACGCGACCATACAGAATTTCACCGGTTTCCCTATCCAGAATCTTAGTGCTCTGACCGATAAAGACACCCATAGAGATGACCACATTATCTTCCACAATAACACCCTCAACCACTTCCGAACGCGCACCGATAAAGCAGTTATCGCCGATAATGGTAGGGTTGGCCTGAATCGGCTCCAACACGCCACCAATACCCACACCACCGCTCAAATGAACATTTTTACCGATCTGTGCACAAGAACCTACGGTTGCCCAGGTATCGACCATGGTACCTTCATCGACATAAGCACCAATATTCACATACGAAGGCATCAACACCACATTTTTAGCAATATAGGAGCCTCGACGTGCGGCGGCTGGCGGCACCACACGCACCCCGGCTTCGCGGAAATCACGGCTATTAAAATCGGCAAACTTTGATGGTACCTTATCGTAGTAGTTAGTAAAGCCCCCTTTGATAAAACCATTATCTTCCAGACGGAAAGACAGCAGCACCGCTTTTTTCAGCCATTGGTTAACTACCCAGTCACCATCCACTTTTTCTGCCACACGCAGCTCACCACTATCCAGCTTACCGATCACCTGATCAACCGCTTCTTTTAACTGCGCATCGGCAGTCTTAGGAGTAATGTCAGCACGACGTTCAAACGCCTGTTCGATAATTTGTTGTAATTGATCCATTAAACGACTTTCAATTTTAGTTAAGTGAAGAAATAAAACTTACCATGCGCTGTGCCGCCTCGACAGTTTCTTGCTGCTCAGCCACCAGCGCCATACGAATAAAATTACGGCCGGGATTACCCTCTGCCGTATCTCTTGCCAGGTAACTGCCCGGCAAAACCACCACATTATAGTCGCGATACAGTGCTTTGGCGAAATCGGTATCCGACATCACCTGCCCATCGGCACGCACAGCCGAGACATCCACCCACAGATAAAACCCTGCCTCAGGCTTAACCACGGGCAAAACCGGCGACAATATTTCAATCACCCGCTCAAACTTAGCCGCATATTGGCGACGATTTTCTGCCACATGCGCCTCATCATTCCAGGCTGCAACACTGGCCTGCTGCATCACCGGATTCATCGCCGAGCCATGATAGGTACGATACAAGCGAAATGCCTCCAGCACCCTGGCATCGCCTGCCACAAAACCAGAACGCATACCCGGTGCATTTGAACGTTTGGACAAACTGGAGAAGATCACCAGATTCCGATAATCATCACGCCCTAACTGCTGCGCCGCCTGCAAAGCCCCTAGAGGTGGTGTATCAAAATAAATTTCCGAGTAACACTCATCCGAAGCTATCACAAAATCATAGCGATCCGACAAAGCAAACAACGCCTGCCACTCCTCCAGCGTCAGTACACGCCCGGTAGGATTACCCGGCGAACAGACATATATCAACTGGGTACGCTGCAACACCTCTTCAGGCAATGCTGCCACCTCCATTTTGAAATTATTTTCTGGTCGGGCATTCACAAACACCGGCTGCGCCCCAGCCAGCAAGGCCGCACCTTCATAAATCTGATAAAACGGATTCGGACAAATCACCACCGGTCGCGCTTGCCCTCTATCAATCACCGTTTGCGCAAAGGCAAACAGTGCCTCACGACTGCCATTCACCGGCAGTACCTGAGTCGCCACATCCATAGCCGGCAATTGATAACGTCGCTGCAGCCATTGGGCAATGGTTTCACGCAGCTGCGGCATGCCCAGCGTTAACGGATAACTTGCCAGCCCCGCCAGATTTTCGCTGACCGCACGATGGATAAATTCCGGCGTGGGATGCTTAGGTTCACCTATAGAAAGCCGAATTGCCGAATAGGCCGCATTGGGGGTTACCTCGGCAAACAAAGCGGCCAGGCGCTGAAAAGGATAAGGCTGTAATTTGTCTAAATCAGGATTCATATTAATATTTATGATAATCAATCAATGTTGATGTTATTCTGCAAAAAACAAGGATTATAAAAGGTGCTGACATTGCAGACCAATAAAAAACTGTTAGCTATCGCCGGTGCATTAAGCGGCGCCCTGGTCTGGGGGCTGATCTGGTACCCCTATCGCGTATTATATGAAATCGGTGTCTCCGGCCCATTGGCCACCTTACTCAGCTATTTACTGGCCGCACTGTTTGGGGCGTTCTTATTCCCCAAGGTCATGCGTGAACTGCCTCAATTTGATCGCTGGGTGTTATTGCTGATTTTCAGCACCGGCTGGACCAATTTTGGTTATGTGATGGCGGTACTTGACGGGCGTATCATTGTGGTATTACTGCTGTTTTTCCTGGCACCACTTTGGACCATTCTCTTTTCCTATTTTTTACTGACAGAAAAACTCAATCGCTATGGCTATCTGGTGATTGCCAGCTCATTTTCAGGGGCAGTCATCATGCTCTGGGAACCGTCCGCCGGCCCACCCGTACCCAATAACACCGCAGAATGGATGGGACTGTCGGCCGGCTTTTGCTTTGCGCTGGCCAATGTGGTCTCACGTCGCGCCCAACATGTCAGCATAGCAACCAAATCTTTCAGCATCTGGGTAGGTACCGCCTTACTGACCGCACCACTACTGCTATGGCAAGGCAACCTGCCCGGCCAGATTAGTGATATTTCAGCGTTCGGCTGGCTAATGCTGTTACTGCTGGGTATCTCACTATGTGCGGTCAGCTTTACCGTGCAATACGGCGTCACGCATTTACCGGCCAACCAGGCCAGCATGCTGTTCTTACTGGAACTGATTATCGCCGCCATCAGCGCCTATTTCCTGGCTCAGGAGTCCATCACCTTACGTGAATGGATAGGTGCCACATTAATCGTTTCGGCCAGCCTGCTATCGAATAAAATGTACGATCCCAGGATGATACAATCGCCCCATTCTAACCCAAAGGAATAGCAATGCATGCACTGATTTGTGGCTCTATGGCCTATGACAATATCATGGTGTTTCCGGATAAATTCAAACACCATATCCTGCCTGAAAAAATACACATGCTGAATGTTGCCTTTCTGGTACCGGAAATGCGCCGCGAATTCGGTGGCTGCGCCGGCAACATTGCCTACAATTTAAAACTGCTGGGCGGCTCTCCAGTCATCATGGCCACCGTAGGGGATGATTTTGCCAATTATGCGCTACACCTTGAAGACCTGGAGATCAGTCAACAGCATATCAAACAGATTAACGGCAGCTTTACCGGCCAGGCCTTTATCACCACCGACCTGGACGACAACCAGATCACCGCGTTTCATCCTGGCGCAATGAGTTTTGCCGAGCAAAATAAAGTCACCGATGCCAACAACATCCAGATCGGCATCGTCTCCCCGGATGGTCGCGACGGCATGCTGCAACATGCCCAACAGCTCCAGGAAAATAATATTCCCTGGATTTTCGATCCCGGCCAGGCCATGCCCATGTTTAATGGTGAAGAATTACTGCAATTTATTCAACAGGCCGACTATGTCACCGTAAATGACTATGAAGCCCAAATGCTGCAAGATAAAACCGGCCAGGATATTTCGCAATTACGCAAACTAGTCCATGCCTTAATTATCACCCGAGCCGCACAAGGGTCCAGCATTTATCTGCCGGACTCACAAATCGACATTCCTTGCGCTGCCGCCGATAAGATCATAGACCCCACCGGCTGCGGCGATGCCTACCGTGCCGGGCTGATCTATGGTATTCAACATGACTGGGACTGGCAAACCTGTGGCCGCCTGGCCTCGTTAATGGGCGCCATCAAAATCACCCACAAGGGCGGCCAGAATCACCAGCCCAGCAAAGCCGAGATTGCCGGGCTATTCAAGCAAAACTTTGGCAGCGATTTACCCGACTGATGGTGAACGCTTAAATCCCCGGCCGGCCAAATAAATCAGCAGGCCGGCCAGAATCCCTGGCGCCACCTCATAAATAATGCCACCCAACTCAAAATAGCGCCATAACAACATCGCCGCCAGACCGCCTAGCATCATGCTCAGCGCCAGTTTTTCGGAAGGCTTCCCGCCTAGGACATAAACCGTCAACAATGGCGCAAAGGCACTGGCCAATGCCGACCAGGCAATCAATACCAGGCTGAATACACTACGATTACCCGACAAGGCTATCCCCAGTGCCACCAACACCACACACACCGTCGCCAGCTTGGTCATCATATACGGCACCTTGCGTCCATGGGTAAAATCATTGGTCAATGCCGCCGAACAACTGAGAATCTGTGAATCGGCGGTTGACATGGTTGCAGCAAACAAGCCTGCCAGAATCAGCCCGACCAGCACCTCCGGCAACAGCTCCAACGCCAGCGTCGGCAATGCCAGTTCGGCATCAAAATTATCCGCCTCGGGCAGCAGCAGCCGGGCGGCCAGCCCGGCCCCTACGGTGAGTAAATAAAAAGCGATAAACCAGGCATAATAATACGCTCTGACCCGCCCCATATTTTCCGGATTATCCATCGCCATAAAGCGCACCATAATATGCGGCTGACCAGCCACCGCAAACCCCGCGGCCACCCAGCCCAGCACAAACAACACGGGACCGGCAACACCGCCTAATGCCAGATCGCCAGGAAACAGATTCATATAATCGGGCGACACCTGATACAAGGCTTGAATAAATGTCGACACCCCACCCGTTTTTGTTACCGCCACCGCAAACAGCAGACCCATGGCAATAATCATCACAAAAGATTGCGCCGCATCGGTCCAGATGGAGGCACGAATACCCCCGGCAAAACAGTATAACAACACCATAATCGCCCCTATCACCGCACCGGCAGCATAATCCCAGTCAAACAATACATGCAGCGCCTTGCTGCCAGCATTTAACTGAGCGGCCGCATAAGTGCCCATAAACACCACGGTAATGATACCGGCCACAATGCGCAAGGTGCGATAATCGGTACCATGCACATTGCCAGCGTATCATTACCGTGGTGTTTATGTTGCCGCAGCGCTCGGTTTTAAGATATTGTTTGACAAAAATTATGCTGCCGGTATGGTGTTTTTTTTTTTTTTTTTTTTTTTTTTTTTTTTTTTTTTTTTTTTTTTTTTTTTTTTTTTTTTTTTTTTTTTTTTTTTTTTTTTTTTTTTTTTTTCTTTGCCGTAGGTCTGCTGTTTGCGGTGGCGGTTTCTATTTCTTGTCTAGTGTCGACATTTATTCAGAGCGCTGTATGACGTGATCGCTCATATATAACAACAAAAATTTTACCGATCTGGCTTGGGGCAGGATTGCCGGTCCCGTATTGGTTTATGCTGAACAGAGGCAGATAAATTTGCGGTAACTGGTCAGCCACGTAATATGGTGCGCTTTATGGCGATAGATTATCCAGAAAACGTTTTTTTTTTTTGAGCATATTTATTATGCCTAGTTATCGCTTTTTGTACTGCCGATATTCGTGCCGGGCTGGACCGCCCGTTTTTTGCTACCAGAGGCGGATAATTTTGATGCCGAACGTTTTGTGCCGACGCTGGCGTTGGATAAGAAGACTTAGGTCCTTTTTGGCTGATTCTGGCGAGAGCTTGCACCATGCAGATATGTCAACCACCAAGTCTTAGATTAGCGGTTGTATCGGCGGCATTTTTAGATGATTTTACCTTTTTTTTTTTTGTGATGAAAATGACACCCGAGCTGGCGACATTATTTTTAGTGTTGGTGGCACTGGGGTTTTTTTATTCTAGCAATCATTTATTACTTTTTTTTGTGTTTTTTCGCCTAGTCGGCATTGGCAAGTACAATGCGATATTATTGTGGGTTTATGTCCCTAGGCTTGAAACCTCTCGAAACTTTTTTCTTTTTTTTCAGGCGCCCTGGCTGTGATGCTGAACTACAGCCCCATAATTTCCTTGGTTCCCAGTGTGTATCAGTTGTTTTCACCAATTCTGGCCGACACCAGCTGATTTGTTTGGCCGGCCGGGGACACAAGCGTTCACCATCAGTCAGGCCAATCGCTGCCCGAAAGTTTTGTCTTTTCAGCCCCCCATCTCGGCTGCTGGGCTGGTGGTTTGTACGCCTTGTGGAGCGATTTTGATGGCGCGCTCGCGGGGCCGGAGCGGCCGCAGGTAGTCCCAGTCATGTTGAATACCATGCCCGGCACGTAGGCATCGCCTGCAGCCGGTGGGAGTCTATGATGTAACGCGCGCAAGAATGTCGATTTGTGAGTCCGGCAGACAAATGCTGGACGCGGGGCTGAGTAGAGCATGGACTAGTTTGCGTAATTGCAGTGGCCGGTACCTCTTGCAGCATTTGAGCTTCATAGTCATTACGGTGACATGAGTCGGCCTGTTGAGTAAATTGCAATCACCATTAAACATGGGCATGAACTGGCCGGGATCGAAATCCAGGGGATATTATTTTCCTGGAGCTTTGAGGCTTACTTTTTTGTACGCATGCCGACCATCCGGGGACATTGCCGATCTGGATGTTGTTGGCATCGGTGACGCCAGTTTGCTCGGCCATTTTCGACGCGCCAGGATGAAACGCGGTGATCTGCTTGCTGCCCACGTCGGTGGTGATTGGGGCCTGGCCGGTAAAGCTTGCCGTTAATCTGTTTGATATGCTGATTGACTGACTCTGGGTGTACTAGGTCCCCCGCATGATCCCACAGATCGTCCCCTACCTTGGCCATGATGACAGGATTTCCTTACTGTAGTTACAAATTGTAGACTTTGATGCCGGCGCAGCCACCAAATTCGCGGCGCGCTCCTTGTACGAGCACGGTACCATTCAGCTAGCCGTACTTTTTCAGGCAGAATATGGTGTTCGAATTTATCCAGAAACACCATGAACATGTCATAGGCCAAAAAAAAAAATTTTTTTTTTTTTTTTTTTTTTTTTTTTTTTTTTTAAAAAAAAATTTTTAGACGTGGAGATCGTACATTTTATTCGATAGCAAGCCTAAGTGAAACGAGCAATGTGGCAGCTATCGATATTCACGTAAGGTGATGGACTCAAGAGCCAGAAATGGGGCGCAGGTGGCAGCGAACATCAGTTCCCGTGAGAGCGAGCATGCTGGTACGAACGGCCAGTGGATGCGTGACGCCTTGTTACACGGTTCAGCTCACTTTTTTTAGTGAAGATATTTTGCTGTATTTCCATTAGCCAGCCGAACGCTGAAATATTTTTTTTTTTTTTTTTTTTTTTTTTTTTTTCCTTGTGTGTGCGCGGTCAGTAACTTTTCACATTTCCCAGATGCTGAAAGATTTTGGTGCTTTTCGGACATGTTGGAGCGCGACGTGAGAGTACATTGGCCAGCACCAAAGCTAAAAACAGCAACGACAGTCAAATTCACTGTACGGTTTTATTTCGTGTGGGTGGTTTTTTTTTTTTTTTTTTTTTTTTTTTTTTTCCCTGAAAAATTGAGCTTGTTTTCACTTTCCTCACATGGCTTTTGGGTTTTTCTGTCATTTTGAAATAGAGAGAAAATATAATTCCAAAATTGTGCCAGGAAAAACAGCAGTAATACCGCAATGTGTACGCCCGTTTTTTTTTTTCATCACATAACCCAAAATTAGTCAAAAACATGCTGAAAATCAGCAGTAACACCCAGCGATCAAACAATTTCGGATTTTCTCGCAAGACCTTGGGGAACCAGAACGCCCCAAACGAATGCAGCCTGAAAACATTTTATGAAGGTCCCCATTGTCGACAGAGACCCACCGATTTCATATAATACGCGATAGAGGAAAAAAATTACCTCGCATTTTTTTTGAGGAGCGCCGCTTAATGCACCGGCAAAAGCCAATAACAGTTTTTTATTGGTCTGCAATGTCAGCACCTTTTATAATCCTCTTTACTTGAAGAAAAAAAGCAACATTGATTGATTGTCAGAAATGTGAAAATATGAATCCTAATTTAGGCCTTGTGCACACATATCCTTTTCAGCTTTCTCCCCTCTTATTTGCCGAGGTAACCCCCAATGCGAGATATTCGAGCTCTTGTTTTTTTTTTTTTTTTTTTTTTTTTTTTTTTTTTTTTTTTTTTTCATCGTGCGGTCTTTTTTAACCTGGCGGGGCAGGACCCGTCATCCGTTGGCGCTGGGCATAGTAAAACTACGTGATATTTTTGCATCGTGGCTGCAGCGACGTTATCAATTGCCGGCTATGGATGTGGCCGATCCAGGTACTGCCGGTGAATGGCAGTCGTGAGGCATTCCCAGCTTTTGTTTAAATTTTTATTGTTGGTTTTTTTTTTTTTTTTTTTTTTTTGTGTCCGGATCCTTTTTTTTTGATTTATGTTTTAGAAGCCTTGCTTTTTTTTTTTCAACAATTTTTTTTTTTGACACGTGAATGCCCGACCAGAAAATAATTTCAAAATGAAGGTAACAGCAATACAAAAAAAATTGTCCGAGCGTACCTTGGTGATGTATGTCTGTTCGCCGAAGAATGGTAACAGGCGTTTCTTTCAGTTGGAGAAAAAAAAATTTTTATTTGAATTGTCGGATCGCCGATACGACTTTTCCAGTGCCTAGGATGAGTTTTACTCGGAAATTTATTTTGTTGCCGCACCTAGAGGAGCTTTTCCTCATGCGAAGCTTTTAAGGCAAGATGTTTATCGGAATCTTGTGATCTTCTTGATTTGTCGTATTGTGGGAATTTTTTTTTTATTTTTTCCGACTTCGATGCATGCTATTTAATGGTGCTTGAGGCCTTTCCCATATGTCTTATTTGTCATTTCTCGACGATGAATCCTTCGACTTTTTTTTTTTTTGGTGCGGCCTTTTTTTATCAGTTTCACGTGGCAGAAGATGGGTCGCCCATGTGCTGATAAATTTGGTGAGCTAGTGTTTGACAATATTGTCGCCGGGAACTGCCCAGTGTTAAGACTGAGGCAGAGTGAAATCTGTGAATTGAGATCTCGGCTGTGCGTGCCGATGGGCGAGGATTTGTCGGATACCGATTTCGCCGAAGTACTGTATCACGACTATAATGTGGTGGATTTGCCGAGGCATGTACCTGCTTCTAGATCACAGCAGAGTGGTTTCCCAGCCGTAATTTTATTCGTATGAAGCTGGTGGCTGAGCTGCAAGAAATTGTCGTAGCAGCACATCATATGTCGGTAAGTTTTGCTTCTTCATGTAACATTTTTTTTTTGTGGAACAATGGATCAATTACAACAAATTGTAGAACGAGCTTTTTAATCTCGTGATGACATTACTCCTAAGACTGCCGATGCGCAGTGGAGGGAAGCGGTTGATCAGGTGATCGGTAAGCTGGATAGTGGTGAGCTGCGTGTTGCAGAGAAAAAGGATGGCGCCTGGGTTGTTAACAAATGGTTGAAAAAAGCCGTGTTAGTTTCTTTCCGTATTAATGATAACGAATTTATGAAAGGTGGTTTCACTAACTACTTTGATAAAGTTGAATCGAAATATGGCGACTTCAACTCCGCACGTGATTTCCGTGAAGCGGGCGTCCATGTTTTACCTCCTGCCACTGTGCGTTAGGGTCCCTATATTTCTAAAAATCTGGCGTAATTCTTATGCCTTCATATGTGAGAAATATTGGCGCGTATGTCGATAGTGGCACAATGGTCGATACCTGGGCAACCGTAGATTCATGTACGCGAATTGGTAAAAATGTTCATTCTATCTGGTGGTATGGGTATTGGTGGTATGTTTGAGCCTTTACAAGCAGCGCCAACTATCATTGGCGATAACTAAGATATTGGTGCGCGTTCAGGAGTTGTTGAAGGTGTTATCGTGGAAGATAATGTTGTCATCTTCTATGGGTGTCTTTATTGGTCAGAGCACCCCACAAGATATCTTGATCGTGAAATTGCAGGTGAAGTTATATATGGTTTTGTACCGGCAGGTTCTGTTGTTATTTCAGGTAGTTTACACATCCAAGATATTGAACCTATAGTTTGTACTGCGCCGTTATTGTTAAAAAAGTAGATCGAAAAGACTCGTTGCAAGTAAAGTTGGCATTAACGAACTGTTACGCGGTATTTAATTGCGTTTAATGAATTTGTTGATTTGTTTTTATTTTTCGTGTGTTCAGGGAGAGTGATGAGGAGAAACCAATTAACAAAGATTTTGAGCATTTTGCTGTTAACGTTTTTTTTTTTTTTCAGCGCGGCGACTATTTCGTTGTCGAAATTTGCAGTGCATGTGTTTTCGTTTTTTTACTTTTTTTTTCAGCGTACAATTGAAATTCATTTTATTTTCATTGTCGAATTTTTTTTAAGTGCCTTTTTTTAGCAATTTTTCCCAGGTAAGTGAATCAAAAGAGTAGAAAGTTGCGGAGCTTTCCCTTTTTTTTTTTTTTTTTTTCGGGCAGGTGTGAATTTTCCGATGCCACATGCGACCTCCTCTGGATAATGCCAAAACGCCGAGTCCCGAATTTCCATACTTACGACAGTTCGAGTTTTTTCCCAATTGACAGTTTTGGAATTATGGAAATGAAAGTTATGGCCATAACTTTCTTTGTACACTATGAGCTAGCGGCAAACATATCTTGCCTTTTTTGGGTGGAAATTTTTTCCGTGGAATTGATGATGTCTGGGTGTTTGTCAGTGATCAATTGATTGGTTATGGAGTATTTTTTGTACATTTTTTTCAACGGTTTTAATACATTTTAGTCGTTAGAAAGTTGATCGATAACAATGTGATTATAGTTTTAAATCTGTTTTTTGCTGTGGTTTTAGTCCTGGCTTTTTTTTTCAATTGATAAAAGCGTGGCGACCTTAAAGGAGAGATGTTTGAACTTGCGGCTGTTCCAGAAGGTTGAATGCAATGCAATGCTGGTGGCCAGACTAGAGCTGATCGGCTGGAAAAAAAAAAAATGCGTTTTTTGGAAGAATGGAGCAAAAAACTTTGTGTCGCGGTTCAAAGAAAAAGGCGCAAACCGCATACTTTTTTTATTGCGCTACTCTTTCATCACCCTTTTGTCTTTGTGTTCCCTTATACTTGGACAAAATCCATTTGATCTGGAGGTTTTTTTTTCTTGCAACACCTTTATTAGAAACTTGCAGCAGAAAAGCAGGCATCAGATTTGTTTTTTTTACCGTAGATTACCATTAAACATATCAGAGTTGAAGGCGTGGCACGTCCGGTAAATCTCAGATATTTGTGCGGTCGTTGAAGCATGTGGCGTATGAGCTGATGAGATGACTTGAAAACGCAAATCCAAGGGGTTTGAACAGGTCATTAAAGGATGAATTTTACTTTTCAGGGTTGGGTGATATCGGCAGTTTTCGGGCCAATCTTTTTCAGCGGTGATGTGGCAATTGTGATCCGTTACGTTAGAGCGGATTGTAAGTATTGAAAGTCTGCATTTGCCCGCAGTGCTAAGAGCTGATTATAGGGAAAGCACGGTCTGATTCTGGTGGTGGGGGCGACCGTTGAGTAAGTCTACCTCATTGGCTGCCATGTTGGAGCATAAGACGAGTGAGAGAACCGGCCATATTCTGACGATTGCAGATCCAATTGAACATATTTTTAAGCATAAAAAATCGATAGTCAATCAGCGCGAAATCGGTATGGATACGCACGACTATGAATCGGCCTTGTCGGTGCAGATGCGTGAGGCGCCCGATGTGCTGATGATGGGTGAGGTACGGGACAGAGATACCTTGCGTCAGGCGCTGATTTTGCTCAGACCGGACATTTTTATGCCTGGCGACTTTGCATGCCAATAGCTATCATGCATTAAACGGATTGTGAATTTCTTTCCCTCTGAATCCCGTCAAAGTGTGCTGTCGGATTTGTCCATGTGTTTGCGTGCGGTGATCTCGCAACGTCTGGTGCGCAATGTGAATGGCAGGCTGATGCCGGCGGTGGAGATTTTATTGAATACGCGTTTGATTGCTGATTTATCAAGGGGGATGAAATTGAAAAATTCGTGAACAATTGAAAAAAGTATGGCTCAAGGATCGCAGACCTTTGAAAAAGCATTGTACCGCTTGTTTAAGGCCAAGCAGATTACCAAGGAAGAGGCCATGATGGATACCGATTCGGCCAGTAATTTGTCTTCGTTGATTGATTTTTTCGGCGTACCGCAACGGTCAAGGTGCCGGTATTTGATGAGGATGTGACCGATCAAAATAAAAAACAGGCCAGCAAGGCCAAGCCGGCCGAAGATGAAATTAAACTAAATCTGGGTGACGATAAATGACGATGATCCTGTCCACGTTCCTAATTGTAATACCGTTAAAAAAGGCCAGAGCCTGGTTGGCTGAGCGAGGGTGGTGTTTCATAATTTTAAAAAAGATGGCCTGACTCAGACGACGGTGGATAACTGGTTGCAGCAGCGAGTGGGAGGCGTTTGGTGAATCGCAGAGGCATGACCTGGCATAAGCTGACGAGATGAAGAAAAGGCCGCCGTGAGCGATGGTGTCAGTGCCATGCGCTTGATGCTGGATAAACATAGCGTCAAACGTCCGGTGCTGGGTGTGACAGTAGTGTTGTGCGTGGGGTTTGATGAGGGTTTTATAGGAACGTGTTTTTATAGCGATGTCTACAAAATTAAATGAGCGCGATAGATGAAAAAAGCGTGTTGTATGGCTGTGTTTTGTTTGGTACGTGGGAGAGACCGGCGAATGCTATGTTGTTTGACCGGGGTTAAGGCATAGTCTGTGACTTTCTGATCAGAATATGGCCTGGTTGATAAGTTGCGGTTAAGTTATTAGCTACTCTTTCCCCCAGGGGTAGTCCCATAGTAGGTACGATCACTTTGTTACCGGCCCTTGCTGAAGGGCTTGTCTTTCGGTGTTGTTGTGCCTTGCACTGAATCACTGGTAACGCACTTTTGAACCTGTCCAACTGCAAAATACAGGTTGAACAGGGTTGAATGTTTGGGGGGAAAATGATATATCGCATGTAAATTACTCAACTAACCTGTTGGAAATTCTATGTCTGAAACATTAGCGCTATCGTTAGCTGTGATTACGCGGCGCTCATATTAGCCGGATGTTGCTTGGCTGTCGGGAGATTCTCATTGAGAAAAGCGCCTAGAAAAACTTGGCATTGCTATCGAGCTTGTGCGCTTTGGAATGTGGATAATCTTTTGGGCGCGTCGCGTTTTTTTTTTTTTTTTTTTTTAGCTTGCCGGTCATACCTATTTTCCGCCCAGATGTCCCATTGAACAGTGGGTTTTAACACCTTTTTTTTTGTTTATTCTTGATTGTATGAAACCCGTAGAGCCGTGGGGCTAGGGAGATGAAAAGCTCACTGGCGGCATTTGGTACCGCTATCGTAGACATTGTGGCCGAGCATCCGAACCGCCATGGATCGATTGCTTTTATGACTGACCGCACACTCACCCCTTTGTTGCCGTGGGGGGAGACGGTCCAAGTGGTGGGAAACCTTGCTTTTTTTTTTTTTCAGGATCCATTATTGTATTGTTGGTGAGCCAACGTCGGAAAAAAAAGCCAATGATATGATTAAAAACAGTCGCTTTTTTACGTTGTCTGGCAAGTTTGGGGTTTTGGGGGTGCAGGGGTTTATTGCCTATCTATATCTGGTTATGAATCCCGATTCTTTCCCCTCCGCCGGTGACCACCGAGCTGGCTTTTATTGTACTAGAATGAAGGGAATGAGAAATTATTTTCCACCAACATCCTGGCAGATCTCCAACCTTTGTGGCGGTACCGGGGCGACGAATGTGGTGCCGGAAATTTTGATTTGAGTGTTGTTGAATTTCGCTTTTCTACCGAAAATGAGCAGAGCCTCAAAGATGAGGTGCACAAAATATTGGATAAGCATGGTCTGGAATACAACCTGGAATGGTCGTTGTCCGGCAATCCTTTGATCCCCTGAGGGGCGTTGGTGGAGGCCATCAGTGAGGGGATTGAGCAGGCCTATGTATGACGCCGGAGCTGTCGACCAGTGGCGGTACCGGATGGGCGTTTATTGCCCGTATTTGCCCGCAGGTGGTTGAATTTGGACCACGCAATGCGACGATTCATAAGTTGAATGAATGTGTGGCGGTCGAGGATATCGAGCCATTAAAGGGAGTTATTTATACCATGAAGAATCTGTTGCTATGAGTCTGCCAACTATTTTAGTGAGTCAACCCCAGGTTGGCGGCGGTAAGAGATTGGGTGCGTTTCGTCGTCAGCCGGTTTAATCAGGCCGGATCGTTCTTTTGTCACGGTTGTGATGATGTTTATGATGAGGCGGTTTATCTGGTGTTGCATAGCTTGAACTTGCCGTTGGACAGGTTGGAGCTGTTTTTCGATGCCTGTCTTACCGACAGAGAGCGTGCCGAGCTGGATGAATATTATCGAGCGTCGAGAGTGGAGCAGCGCGTACCGGCGGCTTATCTGACACATGAGGCGTGGCCGGGGGATTATAAATTTTATGTGGATGAGCGGGTGATTGTGCCGCGTTCGTTTATTGCCGAGTTGTTGTTTCAGCAGTTGCAGCCCTGGGTGGCGCTGCCTGAACAGGCTGGGCGTGTGCTGGATTTATACCGCAGCGGTTGTCTGGCAATTCTTGCCGCACGAAGCATTTGCCAATGCCGAGGTGGATGCGGTGGATCTGTTCGCTGACGCATTGCAGGTGGCGGAGCGTAATGTTGCATATCGGTTGCCAGACTTCGGTGTCGTTGATATGTTCCGATCTGTTTCAGGGGTTGGCGGGCGACGTTATGATGTGATTATCAGCAATCCGCCTTATGTGGATGCGGGAATCGGCTGCCGCGTTGCCGGCCGAGTATTTGCATGAGCTTAAAATGGCCATTGGCAGTGGTGAAGATGGGTTGGATGTGACACGTATGATTTTGCAGCAGGCGGCAAATTATTTAAGCGACGAGGGTGTGCTGATTGTTGAATGGATATAACCGAGAAGTTCTTGAGCAGCAGTTCCCAGAGTTGCCTTTTGTCTGGTTGGATGTGGCCGCAGGTGATCAGTTTGTGTTCATGCTGCAGCGCCAGGATCTGAATCAATTACAGAAATAATCCCATGAGTCCCGAACAGCATTGCCAGGAGAGGCTGCGGCCAGTATCTGTAGTTTTTATTATAGTTTATGTTTCTGCCTAAGGAAAAGCGTAAAGCGATTGTCGCTTTATATGCGTTTTGTCGAGAGGTGGATGATGTGGTCGATGAGTGTACCGATGAGCAGGTTGCCAGAACGACGTTGAATTGGGTGGCGGGATCAGTGTGATGGCGATCTATTCCGTACGCCTCAGTATCCGGTATGTCAGGCGCTAGTACCCGCGGTTGAGCGCTTAATCTTTCATCAGGAGTTGTTGATGGAAATTATTGACGGTATGGAGATGGATCTGGAGCAGGCCAGGTATACGGATTTTAAATCCTTGCAGCTGTACTGTTATCGGGTGGCTTCCGTGGTGGGCTTGTTGTCGGTGGAGATTTTTGGCTATCAGGACAGGCAGATACTTAAATATGCGCATGATCTGGGTATTGCGCTGCAACTGACTAATATTATTGGTGATGTGGGTGAAGATGCGCGCCGGAATCCGTATTTATCTGCCGGTTGAGATCTGGAGCGTTTTGATGTGCCGGCGGCGGATATTTTGAATGGCAATGAAACGGAGCAGTTTCAGCGGTTAATGGCCTTCCGGAATTGAGCGTGCCTATAGCTATTATGATAAGGCAATGCAGCAATTGCCGGGAGGGGACGGGAAGTCTCAGGCTACCGGTTTGATTATGGCCGAAATTTATCGTGCCACTTTAAAAGAGCTGGAGCTGAGTGGTTGTCATGTGTTGAAAGAGCGGGTGTCGCTGACTCCGTTTGCGTGTTGTGGATAGCCTATAAAACATTGTTAAAGAATTAACTATATTTTGTGTTTATAGCTTGTTTGGGTACTACTGATAGTTTGAGATGAATAGTTTGCTTGATGTGTGTCGAGTTATTTTGCATGCTTTTTTAGCTAATCGTTTGATTAAGAAATTGTTGTTTGTGTTGGGTGCTGTGTGTTGCATTGTGGCTTGATAATGAATCAAAAACGGTTGTTGACCGATGCCGGGTTCAAAGGTACGATTGCGAGCTTTGTAGCTCAACGGATAGAAAAATGCGTCAAAAACTTGTTGCAGGTAACTGGAAAATGAACGGCACTAGGGCTTCAGCGAAACAATTGGCTGAAAGCAAATAGCCGAGCAGTTATCGAGAGATTCAATGATGTTCCATTTTTTTTGTGTTATATTTATTATTTTGCCCATGTTTTTATTGATCAAGTTGCTAAAGTGTATGACAAAATAGTGGGCGTTTCTTGGGGAGCGCAGAATGTTCAGTGCGAATGAGCCAGGTGCTTATACTGGTGAAATTTCTGCACAGATGCTAACCGACCTTTGGTTGTCGGTATGTGCTCGTTGGACACTCAGAACGACGCGCTTTGTATCATGAAGATAATGCGCTTGTCGCCGTAGAAATTCCTTCCTACGCAAGCACAGCGATACCAATTAACACCCATATTCCCCGTCGGAGAAACAAGCCTTCCACAGCGTGAAGCAGGGCAAACCGAAGCGGTTATCGCTGAACAATTAGATGCTGTAATTAAGCTTGGCGCAAGGTGTTGATGGTTTTAAGAATGCGATTGTTGCTTATGAACCTGTTTGGGCGATTGGTACCGGTTTAACGGCAACACCGGATCAAGCGCAAGCTGTTCATCAGTTTATTCGCCAACCGGGTACCCAACGAAGTGCTGGTATTGCTGAAGGGGCTTAAGCCCTCATTATATGGAATGGGGGAAGTGTTAATGCAAATAATGCACATGATTTATTTGCGCATGCCTGATATTGATGGCGGTTTAATTGGTGGTGCTTCACTGAAAACAAAAGAATTTTTTGGAAATTATGTTTTTTTTTTCAATAAAAAAAAAAAATTTTTTTTTTTTTTTTTTTTTTTTATGGTATCAGTTAGTGTTAGATTTATTCACGTATTATTAGCCATTGTGGTCTGATTGGCTTGATTCTTGTTCCAACAAGGTAAAGGTGCTGGCATTGGCGCTGCTTTTGGTGTCGGGTATCAAGTACTGTATTTGGCAACCAGGGGCTGGATCATTTCTTATGAAAGTCACTGCTGGGTTGGCGGCATTTTTTATAACCAGTTTGTCACTCGGTTATATTGCGTCAGAAGGTTTAAAACCACTCAGGAGCAGACAATTGTTGTTCCAACGCAACAGCGAGTCTATTCCTATTCCGCAAGCTATTCCTGAGCAAAATGCGGTGATTAAGGATGAGGCAAAAGAAGTACAGAAGGAAAAAGAACAATAACGTTCTTAAACATTAAAGCCGAAGTGGTGGAATTGGTAGACACGCCGTCTTGAGGGGGCGGTGGCCGAAAGTCGTGCCGGTTCAAATCCGGCCTTCGGCACCATTTTAAATAATTAGAATAGTTAAACATATGTTACTAGAATATTTACCAGTACTCGTTTTTATTGCCATCGCCTTTGGTTTAGGCATCGCTCCTTTTTTGAGCGTGGGTTCGCTTATCAGCCCTCATAAACCGGATGACGAAAAACTCTCTTCTTATGAATGCGGTTTAATGCATTTGAAAATGCCCGCATGCCATTCAATGTGAAATTTTATCTTGTTGTTATTTTATTTATTATTTTCGATTTAGAAACAGCATTTTCTTTCCGTGGTCTGATGTGATGATTGTAGCTGGCACACTGGTTAATAAAATGGCGCCAGCATTGCGAAAAGTCTATGATCAGATGGCTGAACCGCGCTGGGTCATATCAATGGGTTCATGTGCTAATGGCGGTGGCTATTATCATTATTCCTATTCGGTAGTCAGAGGTTGCGATCGAGTTGTACCGGTAGATATCTATGTACCGGGTTGTCCACCAACGGCTGAAGCATTGTTGTACGGAATTTTGCAGTTACAAAATAAAATAAAAAAAACAAATACCATTGCCAGATGATGGATTACTTTAAATTGATATCAAAGTTTAGCTAATTTAAATATAGATATGTCAAAATATTATCAAACACTAGCAGAAAATATAAAAAATAGTCTAACAGCATATGAGTTTTCTTCTGAGCTTGCTCTTTCTGAACTGACCATAACCATTGATAAAAATAATATTCTTCAAATTGCTAAGGTTTTACGCGATCATCCTGACTTACAATTTGATACCCTAATTGATGTCTGTGGAGTTGACTATAGCTTATATCAGGGCAGTAAAAAACATCAATCCAGATTTGCTTCTATTTACCATTTACAATCGATATCTTTGAATCATCGAATCCGAGTTGTTTGTTATTTAGATGAAGATCTGCCAATAATAGATTCAGTTGTTTCTATATGGAAAAGTGCTAACTGGTTTGAGCGTGAATCTTTTGATTTATTTGGTATTTTATATGATGGACACCCTGATTTAAGAAGGATTTTGACAGATTATGGTTTTATTGGAAATCCGCTGCGTAAGGACTTTCCAGTAATTGGAAATGTTGAAATGCGTTATGATAACGAACTTAATAGAGTGGTTTACGAACCTGTTAGTATTGATAATCGTGTTATTGTGCCAAGAACAATCAGACATGATAATCGTTATCTAAACCCTGATGAAAATAGTTTAGAAGTAAACTAACTAAGAACATAAGTTATATGAGGAATAATCTTGCCTGAAATTCGTAACTATACATTAAATTTTGGACCACAGCATCCGGCTGCCCATGGTGTTTTAAGACTTATTTTAGAACTTGATGGAGAAGTTGTTCAAAGAGCCGATCCACATGTTGGACTGTTGCATCGTGGAACAGAAAAATTAGCCGAACAACGTCCTTTTAACCAAAGTATTGGTTATATGGATAGACTTGATTATGTCTCTATGATGTGTAATGAACATGCCTATGTCATGACCATTGAAAAAATGCTTGGAATAGAGGTCCCCGAAAGAGCTCAATACATACGCGTGTTGTTTGATGAGATTACTCGTATATTAAATCATTTAATGTGGTTAGGCACTCATGCATTGGATGTTGGAGCTATGACCATGTTTCTGTATTGCTTTCGTGAACGTGAAGATCTGATGGATGCCTATGAAGCGGTATCAGGTGCCCGGATGCATGCGACTTATTATAGACCGGGCGGCGTATATCGTGATTTGCCTGATAGCATGCCTCGATATGAAGAGTCCAAGTGGCATAATGCGATTGAGGTTAACCAACTGAATAAAAATCGTCAGGGAAGCCTGATCGATTTTCTGAACGATTTCACCAAACGTTTTGATGGTTATGTTGATGAATATGAACGATTATTAACAAATAACAGAATTTGGAAACAACGTACGGTTGATATTGGAACAATAACGGCAGAGGAGGCAAAGCAACACGGCTTTACTGGTCCAATGTTAAGAGGTTCCGGGGTGGCATGGGATTTGCGAAAAATGCAGCCTTATGAAGTTTACGACAAACTCGAATTTGATATTCCGGTTGGAACGAATGGGGATAGTTATGATCGCTATCTGGTTCGTGTTGAAGAAATGCGCCAATCGAATAAAATAATGATACAGTGTCTTAAGTGGCTTGATGAGAATCCGGGTTCGGTTATGTCTGACGATCCAAAAGTAACGACTCCTCATCGAGAAGATATGAAAGAAGATATGGAAGCATTGATTCATCATTTTAAACTATTTACTGAAGGTTATAATGTACCTGAAGGTCAGGCTTATTGTGCTGTTGAACACCCTAAAGGTGAATTTGGAACTTATATTATTTCTGATGGTGCAAACAAACCTTACCGACTTAAAATCAGAGCTCCGGGTTTTGCCCATCTGGCAGCAATGAATGATATGGTTAAAGGTCATATGCTGGCTGATGTAGTTACTGTAATTGGTACTATGGATATTGTTTTTGGAGAGATTGACAGATAATGACTAACGACCATAAGATAAACCTACTCAGTCAACAGACACGTGAAGAAATTGATGTCTGGATAGCCAAATACCCGGTGGATCAGAAACAATCAGCAGTTATGTTTGCATTAAAATTAGCACAGGATCAAAATGGCGGCTGGTTGACAACTGAACTAATGGATGCAGTAGCCGATTATCTTGATATGCCACCCATAGCAGTATATGAAGTTGCCAGTTTTTATTCTATGTACGAACACAAACCAGTTGGTAAACACAAAATTTGTGTCTGTACCAATATCTCCTGTATGGTTTGTGGATCAGGTGATGTAGTAAAACACTTGCAGGATAAGCTTGATATAAAAATGGGTGAAACAACTGAAGATAATAAAATCACCTTAAAAGAAGTTGAATGCCTTGGGGCTTGTACTGGTGCGCCGATGATGCAAATTGGTGAGGAATATTTTGAAAACCTTACAGCAGAGAAACTGGATCAAATAATTGATTGTTAGACTAAATATAATAATAAACGTATGACAAACGAAACCTGTTTTAGAACTTTACATCTTGAGAATCCCTGGACTTTAGAATCCTACGAAAGTGTGGGCGGATATTCAGTCTGGAAAAAAATTCTTAAAGAAAAAACACCGCCGGAAGAAAACATCGAAGAACTTAAAACCTCTGCTTTAAGAGGCCGGGGAGGTGCTGGATTTCCTACCGGGCTAAAGTGGAGTTTTATGCCTCGTACAGCAGAAGGGCAAAAATATATCGTCTGTAATTCGGATGAAGGTGAACCCGGCACATGTAAAGATAGAGATATTTTGCGTTATAACCCACACCAGTTAATTGAAGGAATGGCTATTGCAGGGTATTGTATAGGTGCAGATACTGGTTATAACTATATCCGGGGAGAATTTTGGGAACCTTATAAACGTTTTCAGAATGCTATTGACGAGGCTTTAAAGGCAGGTTATATCGGTAACAATATTTTAGACTCCGATCATGATTTTAATGTTCATGCTCACCTTGGTGCTGGTGCTTATATTTGTGGCGAAGAAACTGCTTTACTGGAATCTATTGAAGGTAAAAAAGGTCAGCCTCGCTTTAAACCGCCATTTCCGGCAAGTTATGGTTTATACGGTAAGCCAACGACTATTAATAATACAGAAACACTGGCATCTGTTCCAGTTATCCTTGAGAAAGGCGGTAAGTGGTTTCTTGAAATGGGTAAACCAAATAATGGTGGAACTAAATTGTTCTGTGTTTCTGGTAATGTAAACAAACCTGGAAACTACGAAGTGCCGATGGGTACTCCCTTTGCTAAACTTCTGGAAATGGCTGGAGGCATGAAAGAAGGGTATAAACTGAAAGCGGTTATACCAGGAGGTTCATCAACACCTGTTATACCGGGTGATATAATGATGGATGTGGATATGGATTATGACTCCATTGCCAAAGCAGGTTCTATGTTAGGCGCCGGTTCAGTTATTATTATTGATGATAAAATCTGTATGGTTAAAGCATTAGCCAGACTTTCACATTTTTATTATGACGAATCTTGTGGACAATGCACTCCGTGCCGAGAAGGAACAGGCTGGATATCAAAAGTTGTACACCGCATTGAACACGGTATGGGACGCCAGGAAGATCTGGATTTACTAGATGATATTGCAGGCAAAATCATGGGGCGAACTATTTGTGCTCTGGGTGATGCAGCAGCTATGCCGGTACAAAGTTTTCTTAAACATTATCGTGAAGAATTTCAGTATCATATAGATCATAAAAAATGTATGGTCTAACTTAAAGAAGACAAAACTATTCAGGTAAGTTGATTATTTTGAATAAAAACAACCTGATGGAATAATAATAATTTAAATAAAAAAAGTAGATATATGGTAACTTTCGAAATTAATGGTAAAACGCTTCAGGCAGAAGAAGGGAAAATGCTCATTGAAGTAACTGATGAGAATGGTATTGAAATACCACGTTTTTGCTACCATAAAAATTTATCTGTTTCAGCCAATTGCAGAATGTGTCTGGTAGAAGTTGAAAAAGCACCAAAGCCTATGCCAGCGTGTGCTACCCCTGTAGCGAAGGGATGAAAGTATTTACTAAGTCAACTAAAGCACTGGCAGCCAAAAAGCCGTTATGGAGTTTTTGTTAATTAATCATCCACTGGATTGCCCTATATGTGACCAGGGTGGTGAATGTGAACTTCAAGACTTTTCAGTTGGTTACGGTGCCGGTAACTCTCAATTTGCTGAAATAAAACGGGTTGTAAAAGATAAAGATATCGTTGATATCTACCGAAATGACTCGTTGTATTCATTGTACACGTTGTGTTCGTTTTGGACAGGAAATTGCTGGAATACGTGAGATGGGAGCCACTGGACGTGGTGAACATATGGAAATTGGCACTTATGTAGAAAAGAGTATTGATTCAGAACTTTCTGGAAACATTATTGATCTTTGTCCGGTTGGGGCTTTAACATCTAAGCCTTTTCGTTATCATGCCCGTTCTTGGGAAATGGATATACATTATAGTATTGCAGCGCACGATTGTGTTGGTTCAAATATTGAAATACATACGCTTCGTGGTGAAATCAAACGAGTAGTTGCCAGGGAAAATAAAACCATTAATGAAACCTGGATCTCTGATAGAGACCGGTTTTCCTTATATTGGACTTAATCATAGTGAGCGATTGAGTCAACCAATGATTAAAGTAGATAATGAATGGCAGGAATGCAGTTGGGAAAAGGCTCTACACTTTGCAGTTGATGGAATTAAAGCAATTGTTAAAGATAGTGGCAGTGACTCATTAGCTGCTTTAGTTTCGCCATCAGCAACAACTGAAGAAATGTATCTGGCTCAAAAAGTTGTTCGTGGAATCGGTTCAAATAATATTGATCATCGTTTACGCCAGAGTGACTATGCAACACAGGAATTAGACCCTCTGTTTTGCGGTTTGTCTATGCCAGTGATTGAACTTGCTGCTCAGGAAGCTATTTTTGTTATTGCCTCTAATACATCTAAAGAACAGCCTATTATTGCACATCATATTCGTCAGGCCAGCTTATCTGGTTGTTCAGTATCTGTTTTAAATCCAGTTGATTATCCAACAAATTATCCAATTGATACTAAAATTATTACAGCACCGGTTAATTTATTTATTGAATTACAATCCTTGTGTAAGGCTTTGCTAGAAATTGATTCCAAACTTGAAGCGCCTGAAGGCTTAATGGACTTAATCGGACAGGTTAAAGTTTCAACAGATCATAAGTCAATCATAAATAATTTAAAAAATGCTGAAAAATCAGTTGTTTTATTAGGCAGTTTGAGTCAAACCCTGCCTGATTATTCTGCTATTCGCATGTTGGCATCATTTATAGCACAGCACACCGATTCAAAACTTTCCTATTTATCTTCTGGAGCTAACGCCAGTGGAGCCTATATTGCCGGAGCCATACCGCATAGAACTGAATGTATGGAAGCGCAAACTCAGGGTTTGGCTACTCAGCAAATGTTTGATCAACAATTAAACGCTTATATTTTACACGGGATAGAAGCTGAATATGATATTGAAAATCCTCAAAAGGCAATAGCAGCTCTAAAATCTGCATTTGTTGTATCTATAAGCCCGTATATAACGGATACGGCAAAAGACTATGCTGATGTTCTCCTGCCAGCTGCAGTTTATAGCGAATCATCGGGTACCTTTGTCAATATTTCTGGCGATAAGCAAAGTTTCAAGGCAGTAACAAATCCTCTGGGAGAATCTCGTCCAGCCTGGAAAATCTTTAGAGTATTGGGTAACTTATTTGATCTGGATAATATGGATTATATAAGTTCAGAGGAAGTTAAGGATGAATTGTTTGAAAAGCTGTCTACAGCAATAGATAAACAAGCAATTGAGAATAATATTTCATGGCAATGTCCATCTAATATTGTTCACTTAAATAAAGCGTATAATCGAATTGGTGATTTTTCAATTTATTCTGTAGATTCTATTGTAAGACGTTCAGAGCCATTACAGCAAACTAGCGATGGAAAAAATCAGAATATTTTAAAGATTAATAGCAAAATGGCTGATAGTCTTAAAGTTAATGCAGGTCAACAGGTAGATATAAAACAGGCTCAGACAAGTTGTGAGTCAACTATCGTTGTAGATGATAGTATCCCGGATGATTGTATTTATTTTCCACATAGTACACAACAGTCAAGTTTAATGGGCTGTAGTTTTTCTGGCATAGAGTTAACCCCACAAGAGAATAAATAGTATGGACTTAATTTTATCCATTTATGAAATACCAGTAATTAATGCATTACTTAAAATTATCATTATTCTGGTACCCTTATTACTGACAGTAGCTTATTTTACTTATGCTGAGCGTAAGGTGATTGGTTATATGCAGGTTCGTATTGGGCCCAACCGTGTTGGTCCACGAGGCTGGTTGCAACCCATTGCAGATGCAATGAAACTGATGTTTAAGGAAATTATTTTTCCTGATGGAGCCAGTAAAATATTATTTTTAATTGCACCCATTATTTCAATTGCAACTGCTTTGGCTGCCTGGGCAGTTATCCCTTTTGGCACGGAATTAGTTTTAGCCAATATTAATGTCGGTTTGATCTATATTTTAGCCATGACTTCGATAGGCGTTTATGGCGTAGTCATCGCTGGCTGGGCTTCAAATTCAAAATACGCCATTATGAGTACCCTGCGTGTTGCTGCTCAAATTGTTTCTTATGAAATTGCCATGGGATTTGCCCTGGTTGGTGTGATAATGGCTGCTCGAAGCTTAAATCTGGGAGATATAGTTACAGGACAAAGCGGTAGTATCTGGGGCTGGTATGTATGGCCGTTGTTTCCATTATTTGTTATTTATTTTGTATCCGGCGTAGCAGAAACTAATCGTGCACCTTTTGATGTAGCAGAAGGTGAATCTGAAATTGTAGCGGGTTTCCATGTTGAATATTCGGGTATTTTATTTGCACTATTTTTCCTGGCTGAATACGCAAATATGATTTTGATATCTGTATTAGCAGCATTAATGTTTTTAGGTGGCTGGTTATCTCCATTTCAGGGTGTTGAAATTTTATCGCTTGGCAGCAGCTTTTTAGCGGCTTCAAGTATTATCTGGTTGATTATAAAAACAGCCATTTTTATGTTTCTGTTTTTATGGTTTAGAGCAACCTTTCCAAGATATCGTTATGATCAAATTATGCGTCTGGGATGGAAGGTATTCATTCCAATAACAATTGTTTGGATTTATGTTGTTGGTATTATGTACTATTTGAAAGTTGCTCCATGGTTTGTATAGCTGTAAGACTGATATAATCCGCTAATGAAAAAACTCATAATGAGAAAAAAGTGTAATGAAAGCATTAACCCAGTTTATTAAAAGTCTATTTCTGATCGAGTTATTTAGGGGACTCGGACTGACCGGACGTTATTTGTTTGATACAAAAATTACTGTTCAGTATCCGGAAGAAAAAACTCCCCAGTCATATCGTTTTAGAGGTTTACATGCCCTAAGGCGTTATGAAAATGGCGAAGAAAGGTGTATTGCCTGTAAACTATGTGAAGCAGTCTGTCCTGCTATGGCAATTACTATTGATTCAGAACAAAGAGCCGATGGTACCCGTAGAACTAAGCGCTATGATATTGATTTGACTAAATGTATCTTTTGTGGCTTTTGTGAAGAATCCTGTCCGGTAGACTCGATTGTAGAAACACGCATTTTTGAATATCACGGTGAAGAGCGGGGCGATCTGTATATGACCAAAGAAAAATTACTGGCTGTAGGTGACAAGTATGAATCACAAATTGCAGCAGACAGATCTGCAGATTCAAAATACAGATAACACGGTATTATGGACTGCGGTATTATTTTGAACAACAGAATTTTTAGGAACTAATTAAGTGGAAATTTTTATATTTTACCTTTTTTCAACAATTTTAGTGATTTCTTCACTAATGGTAATAACGGTTAAAAACCCGGTAATGGCTGCTTTTTATCTGGTCTTATGCTTTTTTTCTACTGCCCCTATCTGGTTGCTAATGGAAGCAGAATTTTTAGCTGTGGTACTGGTTCTGGTTTATGTTGGTGCGGTCATGGTGTTGTTCCTGTTTGTAGTGATGATGCTGGACATTAATGTGGAGAAAATACGTGAAGGTCTCTATAAGTGGTTGTGGTTTGGGGCACTTCTGGCCGGGCTGATGGCTATAGAAATGGTGCTGGTATTGGGTGATCCTAGTGTTTC
>CALNXP010000028.1:0-165056 GCA_942490555.1 uncultured beta proteobacterium
TGCTTGTCGGCTGGCAGGGATTCAGGGGGCTCGTTATTGAATCGTCAGAAGCAGACAAACTTGGACATCTCAAGGAAATCAATGCTGCGCTGCTGCAGCGTGAAGTTGATCATCTGCAATGGGCTGCCGGGGTCGGTTCTTTTTTGCTGGATCAGTCTAAAACAAGTCTAGACATAGAGACGAATGAAAATAATTGTAAGCTGGGTCGCTGGCTTGGCGATCAGCAAAGCATGGCCGATATAGAGAAAAGCGTTCCGGCAATGAAGGCCAAATTAGATATGATGAAAGACGATCACGCCCGATTGCATCAAAGTGCGTCGGCAATCCAGAAAGCTCTTTCGTGCAGCGATGTGTGATAGGGATGGAACCGCAAGCGGCATGACGAAGATTTATCAAAATTCCAGTATTCCTGCGTCTGCAGCGGTGCGCGGCGCCTTGCATGTGATGTCAGCCGTCATTGAAATGACAGTTGTCAGGAAGGCGGTGCATCAGCGCATGATAGTTGAGAAGAACACCAAACGAAATATTATCATTCTCACCGTTATTTCAGTAATTGCTGGAGCTGGCGTGAGCTTTTTCATTTCGCGGGCGCTGTCTGGGCAGATCAGGGAAGCAGTGGATTTTGCCGACAATCTTGCCAGTGGGGATTTTTCGAAAACCTGGAATATCGCGCAAAAAGATGAAATCGGTGTGTTGGCAAGTGCTTTGAACGGCATAGTAAACAGCCTGCGGAAGATGGTCGGCGAGATTCAAAAGAGCAGCGCTTTGCTCTCTTCCGCCTCGGTCTCACTCTCTGCTGTTTCTCAACAGCTGTCCAGTGGTGCGGAGCACACCTCAATGCAAGCCAATACCGTGGCCTCCGCTGCAGAGGAGATGAGCGCAAATATGGACAGCGTCGCAGCAGCAACGGAACAGGCTGCTACCAATGTCAATATGGTTTCTGCCGCAGCGGAGGAGATGACATCCACCATCAATGAGATTGCAGCGAATACGGCGAAGACCAGCGGGATGGCAGCAGATGCCAGTATCAAGGCGAATCAGGCGTCACAAAGGGTTGATGAATTAGGCCGCTCGGCGCAGGAAATCAGTAAAGTAACCGAGACTATAACGGAAATATCTGAACAGACCAATCTGCTTGCCCTTAATGCGACCATTGAAGCGGCCCGTGCCGGTGAAGCCGGTAAAGGGTTTGCCGTTGTCGCCAATGAGATTAAAGAACTTGCCAAGCAGACCGCAAGTGCAACCCTGGAAATAAAAAATAATATTGAAGGCGTACAGATAGCAACTAAAAATACGGTTAAAGAAATAAACGAAGTCAGTGTTATTATAAATAATGTCAATGAGATGTCGTCAACCGTAGCTTCTGCAGTGGAAGAACAGTCGGCGACAACCCAGGAGATTGCCGGCAATGTGGCCCAGGCATCCCAGGGGATTCAGGAAGTAACTGAAAATATCGCTCAAGTGGCAACGGTTACTGCGGAGATTGCCACGGATGATTGCTGGTGTCAATAATGCAGCGACTGAGCTGAATGAGAGCAGCAACCTGGTGCAGAGTAATTCCAGTGAGTTGGAAGAGCTTTCCCGGGCTCTGGAAAAACTGGTGAGTGGATATAAGATCTGACGTGTAACAAAATTTTTAGAGGTAAAATATAAATCTCTGCCTGGAGCTGTTTTTTTAGGAAGACATGCCAATAAGTACTTAGCTGGATATTGTCATCTTTTGCGACTGTTTTTATTCCTATCAAGGGTGAAAAAAATAAAAAAAGATTCATAAAACTGGCCCTCTGGTAAAGTGTGACATATACTACAAACAGTATATTATTGTGAAGTTGAGCTTTGGCCAGGGGGTATGTGTAAAAGGGTATTGAAATGCAGCAAACTTCAAAACAGGTGTCCAAAGGAGGATGGATGTAACTCCGGCGTTAACGCAATCTTTGGTACCGAAAGAAGGTTCTCCCTAGTGCACCTTTTCTTGATTTTAGGAGATAAAAAGCTGGTAAAAAGAATTTCAGACAACATAAAGGGGTAGAATATGCGAGGCACATACGAAGCGTTTATACTGGTAAAAGTGAAAGATGGGAAAAAATATGTCTGCGCCTTGAATCGGCAAAAAGGAGACAAAGGGGATTTGGGTCGACTTAACCTCAAAGAAAGGCAGGACTATTTGGAAAATCAGGTTATCTGGAACTGAAACAACAAGACTTTAACGGAAAGGGCTTTCCTCCACATGGGTTGCGATGGGGGAAAGCCCTTTGTCTTTTGTGGGACGTTCTGCAGAACCTGAAATCTGCCTGAATCTGACCCAAACACGTCATCGATGTTTTTCCCCTGAAACAGGTTCCAAAAGCTAAAATCATTAGCACCTCTGCCTTCCTTGCCGGCTTTTCTTACATCGGTAAAAGCATCCTGGATATACCTTCTGTACACTTAATGTCGGCGGTGAAAAGCTGTGACTTTCGATCAATCAGATTGATTTTCTTCTCCTTATCACCGTTTTTGCTCTGTGCTGAAATTCCACTACATATTATGACCAACCATCCAGTTATCTCCATTGGGCTAAGCGTTTCATGAAAAATCGGTCAGCCAAAAATCACTACCACGACGTATTCAGGTATATGGAATAGTCCCAAACATGGCTACAGCCAAACGGCTAAGATGAGACTACCGCAACAAACAATTGCCAGGAAACCCCAGAAAAAAACCTACGGCAATTAATTCTTCCATGGTATATGGCTTGTACTAACTTCATTCATGGATAACAGGATAAACGGGATCATCACACAGCCCCCGGTAAAAAGCTGCCAGAATGTTCTGGTGTAGACATGAGTTTTCGGGCTGATTACCCTGTTTACGAGGATAAATCCTGCATATGATGCGAGTGCCAGGAATGAAAAGATCGAGGCGACCGTCGCGATCGTAGTCGGCGAAGCTGCGCAGCCGGTGCCCCAACCCGGCACGCCAGGTCCCCGCGGCTGCGCGGTGATGTCCGCGAAGCGTGCCGTCGTGGTTGTTGCGATACAGCTTGTTGCCGCCGAGCGCCGTGACGTAGAGGTCTTCCCAGCCGTCGCCGTCAACGTCGGCAGTGCAGACCCCCATGCCCCAGCCTGGGTGCGGCGAGGCCCACTTTGTCGGTGACGTCCTCGAACTTGCCGCTGCCGCGATTGCGATACAACGCGCTGCGCGCCCTGTCGGGGATCCTTCGAGCTGTATCTACCGTCAGCGAGTCAACGAAATAGATGTCGATCAGGTTGTCGTTGTCGAAGTCGAACAGAGCGACGCCGCCGCCCATCGATTCGACGATGTACTTCTTTTCCGGGGCGGCGTGATGCTGGAAGGTGATGCCGGCCTCGCGCGTGATGTCGCGGAACATCGTCGATGGCGCCGGCGCTTGTCGGGCGGCACCCCGAGGCCGTCGACGGCAATATCACAAGAGCGACAGTGAGGCAGGTGCAGCAGCGGCAGCCGTGGCGGAATCATCGCCGAGACCCACCAGGCGTCAGCGTTCCTCCCATTCGCAGCGCTTTGATTTCGCTCCTCGACGCTGCGGAGCTTCTCCTGATAAAGATCGAGATAGCGGCGGGCGCTGGCGTCGTCGCCAAGCCTGGCGTAGACGAGGCTCAGTTGATATTCCACCTTTGGCGAATCGCGGATCAGCTGTCGTTGGCGTTCACGAGGGCGTCGCGCGCTTCGGCGTAGTGCCGCTGCTCCAGAGCGACGAGGCCGACGACGAGGTTCGCTGTCGCGTTGGCGAGCGCACGACGCGAGCACCTGACGCGCGTCGCTCATCGCACTGTCGAAATCTCCTGTCCCCGCTTCGGCCTCCGCCAGCGCCGCCGTCGCTTCGCTGCTGTCCGGCTGCAGCTCGAGGCTGCGCACGAGCGCCGTCTTCGCCTCGGCAAACAGCTTGCGGTTGTTGAAGGACAAGCCGAGCGCGAGCAGTGTAGGGCGCGATCCGGTTCCAGCCGTGTTCGGCTTGCGCAGCAGCGTCCACTGCCGCCGGCGTATCGCCGGTCGCCATCAATCCGACGCCGAGCAGATATTGATACTGCGCGACTGACGGATACATGCGAGCGAGCGGAACGAGCGTGAGAACGGCCGGCATGGGCTGCTTGAACGCCAGCGCCAGCTGCGCGTACGCCTCAGCACGTCCTCAGAATTGGGTGCGATCTCCGCGCTTTCGCCAATGCCTGCCAGCTGCCGCGGCGCGTCCATCTTCGCGCCTGCAGGCGCGCGAGCTCGAGATAGGCGCGAACGGACTCGTAGCGATCCGCCGCGAGCTGGAAGAGCCGCATGGCCTGGGCGTTGTCGCCCGCCTGCTGCGCGTCCGCCGCTTGCTTCAAGAGCACGCTGCGGTCCGCGACCGGAGCGGCCTTCGGCGAAGCGGCGCGCGTCTGTGCCGGGACGGGACGCGCGGCCATCACCATCAGCGCGAGGACAGCGAAGAACGTCCGTCTCACGGCATGTCTCCGCGGCTCTTCGCTTTCAGCTGCTGGAACATCTCGAACTCCTTCGCCGCCAGATCGCTCTTCCCAAGCCGCTGATAGGCCTGCCCGAGCTGGTAGTGGACGTTCGGATCCGCCGGGGCCAGCTGCGCGGCCCGTTCGAGGTGATCGACGGCTTCGGCAGCTGCTCCATTGGACAGGAGAATCTTGCCCAGAAGATAGCGCGCGTCAGCATAGTCGGGACGGCGCGCGAGCACTGTTCGCAACTCCTTCAGCGCCTCGTCTCGCGGTTGTCGAGATCGAGCACCGTTGCCAGCGTGTAGCGTGCGCGCACGTCGTCGGGGTGCGACGCGAGTTCGGCTCGAAGCGCTTCGCCGGCCTCGTCGAGATGACCCCTGCCGCAGATAGATCGTGCCGAGCGCCGCGTTCGCGTCGGCCACGTCGGACTTAATCTCGAGCGCTCGACTGAGCGACGCGATCCGCAGCATCGTAGTCACCTTGCGCGGCGTGCGCCTGGCCCGAGGAGACGTTCAGCTCCGGGACGTCGGCATTCGCGGCGAGCAACGCGTGAGAACATCTTTTCGGCCTCGTCGGCGCGGCCGCTGCGCACCAGCGCGACGCCGTAGGCGTACTGGAGCGATGGATCGCGCCGCGCACTCCGGATCGGCGCGCAACAGCTCGGCGGCGCGCGCGAAGCCGTCGACCTGCAGCGACGCGAGTGCCAGCATCCGCGGCGTCTCGGCGCTCGGTTGCTGCTCGAACGCGCGTTCCAGGGCCGGGCCGCCTTGGCGTAATGCTGCCGGCGTTGAAGCTGGCCACCCCGAGCGAGCATTGCATCTGCGGCAACTCGGGCGAGCTCGACGGCGACTGGAGGAGCTCCGCGGCGCGCGAAACGGCTGGCCTGTGCCTGCAGAATGCCGAGGTTGAGATGACGCGCGTGCCAGCGCTGGTGCGGACGCGTGTCCGCGACAGCCTCGCGCTCGGTCGGCGACAGACTTCCGTAGGGCGCCACATCGAGTGTCAGCATGCGCGGTGGACCACCTCGTTGCTCGTCCGCATCAGACTGCCATCAACGAGGTAGCTGTGCGAGGCGCTCGCGATCGCCGTCGCCGCGTTTGGCGGCGGGCGCCTCGGCGCGCGCTGAACTCGGCTGCGGCTGCTTCCTCGTCGCCAGCTGGCGCAGCGCCTGCGCGAGCTGGTAGTAGATCAGGCTGCCGCTCCTTGTCGTGATCACTTCCCGCCGACGCTTGTGAGGACGCAAGGTCGAGCGCACGCCGCAGGGACACGATGGCGTCGGGCGCACGATTGAGCGCAAACTGACAGCGTCCGAGGTACGCCCACGGCTCCGGCAGGTCCGGCCTGGTTTTCACCGCCTTTTCCAGGAACGGCAGCGCTTCCTCGTTGCGGCGGGCTTCGACGAGCGCCATCCCGAGTAGCACGATCGTCGGCGGGATCGTCTGGAGCAATCGTCAGCTCCAGGCGGAACGCGGAAATCGCCTCGTCGATGCGCACCACGCCCTCCTCCATCACCGCCGTGGTGCCGAGGTAGTAGTTGGCGTCGCGCGCGGATTGCGATCGCCAGCGCGCGGTTGAGCGCCGTGCGCGCGCGCGAAGATCCCCGCGTCGCGGTAGATTCGCCCGATGAGGACGTAGGTTTCGGGCTGCGGATGTTCGGCCGCGACTGCCGCGAACAGCGCGTCAGCCCGATCCGCCTTGCCAATCCGCAGGTACCCGGTCGCCAGCGCAAACGTCGTCTCCGAGATCGTGCGGCGATGCGTCCGCACCTCGTCGAGGCTCTGCACGGCTTCTTCCTTCCTGCTTCGCCGCGACAGCGCCTCGGCGCCAGCGAGCGGATCTCGATGTCGCGCGTCGGCCGCGACGCCATCCGTCGTCAGGATGGAACGGCCGCTTCACCCGTCTCCCCGATCTGCAGCTGGACGATGGCGAGCGACTGCAGCGAGACGGTCGTCGACGTTCGAGTCGACGCGTTCGCCGAAGGCGTGGCGGGCGTCGGTGAAGCGGCCGTCGCTGGCGTGGAGATGCGCGCCGAGCATCATCCAGCCTGCTGTAGAGCGCGCTGCGATAGCGGCTCTCGGCGAGCTGCCGTTCGTCATCGGCGAGCGCGCGCTCGGCGGCGGCGATCGCGGTCTCGATCCGCGAGCTGATCGGCTCGCGGCTGCGCGGCTGGTCTTGGCGCCGCACATCGGCGATCGTCCATCGAGATGGAGCGGGCATCGGAACGTCGCTGGGCGCAAGCTAAAATGCGCCGCTGGCTGTCCTTCGCGGCTGCCGTCGATTCTTTACAGGTGATCAGACAGGAGATCAAGGAGTTTCTTTTCATACGAAATAAAAGCGTCTTGGTCTCCTGACCTCACGAACACCGAGACAGCTGCGACGACGAGCGCGGGCCATCCGATCGGGGGCGCGTGGACAGCGCGTCAGTGGCCTCACCGCAAGCCACGCGCGGGCCTGGGCGATCTTCGGCGGCGTAGCGCGCGGACGGCGCTCGTCGCGCGAAGAACTCGAGGCGGCGCGCCGGCCTGCGGCCGGCCGCCGCGGGCCTGCGCGACGCCGAGCGCGAAGATGGCGCCGAACTCGGACGGATCGAGCGCGACCGCCGCGCGCCCAGTGCGCGGCCGCCTCCGCCGGGCGCCCTTCATCGGCGGCGAGCGCCCCGAGCGAGCTGTGCGCGCGGGTCATCGGCATCCTGCGCGACGCGCCTGTTCGAACGCCTCCCGCGCCGCGTGCGTCGGCTATCCGCCATCAGCTCGATCGTCCCCTCGTCGACGAGCGAGCTGCATTCGCCGGGATCCTCGGTGCGCGCGCGCGATCCGAGCAGCGCGGCGCGGCTCGATCCCGGCCCGCGCGCCTGCGCGAGCGCGAGCGTGCGCAGCACTTCGACGTCGGCGTCCCGCGGGCGGCCGACAGGGGTTCGAGCACCGCGATCGCCTCGTCCGGCCGGTTGTCCCGGGTCAGACTACGCGCCGAGCAGCGATGTGATCTCCACGTTCGCCGGCGTCGAGCGGCGTGCGCCTGCTGCAGCGCGTCGATCGCCGCCTTCAGGTTGCCGGCCTCGCGTTCCAGGTGCGCAGAGCTGCAGCCAGCGAGAGCGGCATGTGCGGATGACGGTCCGCGAGCGCGCGCGCCGGCGAGCGCGGCGCGCGCGGTCGCCGCGAGACGTACTTGGCCACGATCTGCTGCAGCTCGCGATCGATCGCGATCAGCCGCTTGGGATCGTCGGCCTCGGTGTAGGCCTGCGGGTCGGCGGCGGCCGCCAGCAGACATATCCAGCGCGCGCAGGCGCTCGGTGCATCCGGCGTCTTCGCGGCCGCGCCGGGCGGCGCCGCGGGGGGAAGGCCTGAGGAGCGTAAGCGGCTCGCGCACATCGGCCGGACGCGAAGGCGGCGAGGTTGTCGCCTCCGCGGATCCGCGCAGGTCGTAGAGCTCCGGGATCGGCAGATCGATGAACTTCTCGCGGCCGGCGATCACGCCGCGCGAGCGGCGCCCAGCCGCGATTGAGCGCGCCCGACAGCGCCTCGAAGTAGGTCGTCACGGCGGCATCGGCCGCGCCCTGGCGCAGGCGAGCAGGTCGCGGCCGTCGAAGGCGGCCGGCACGGCGCGCCGAGCGCGTCCAGGATCGTCGGCACGATGTCGACGTGGCGCGCGGCGTGTCGATCGCACGCCGCGCGGCCGACGCCCGGCGCGTAGCTCGGCGACGATCAGCGGCACGCGCAGCGTCGCCTCGTAGGCGAAGATGCCGTGCGTCGCTTCGCCGTGCTCGCCGAGCGACTCGCCGTGATCGGCGGTCACGACGACGAGCGTCGGCCGTCCGCCCGGCTGCGAGAAGCGGCTCGAGCAGCGGCGCCAGCGCCGCGTCCGCCGGCGACTTCGCCGTGATACGGTGCGGCGGCGAAATCGCGAGGCGAAGGGCTCCGGCGGCGCGTAGGGCGAGTGCGGCTCGTAGAGGTGGACCCAGCAGAACCATCGGCGGGCCCTGCGCGCGAGCCAGGCGCGCGGCCGCGGCCACGGTCTCGCGTCCGCGCGCTCCTGCTCGAGGAACGCCGGCCGCGCTCGACGCGCATCGCCGAAGCGGTCGTCGTAGACGTCGAACCCGCGCGCGAGGCCGAACCGGGGGTCGAGCGGGAAACGCGCTGACGAAGGCGCCGGTGCGATAGCCGCGCGCCTTGCCAGCAGCGTCGCCAGCGTGTCCATCGTCGGCGGGAAAGCGGAAGCCGGCGTTGTCGCGGATGCCGTGCTCGAACGGATAGCGGCCGGTCAGGATGTTGGCGTGCGACGGCAGCGTGACGACGGTGTGCGCGTGCGCGACGTCGAAGCGCGACCCCCGCGGCGGCCAGCCGGTCGATCCAGGGCGTCACCCCGCCGGGCTTGCCGTACGCGCCGACGCGCGTCCGCGCGCAGCGTGTCGATCGTGACGAGCAGGACGTTGACGCCGGCGTGCGCCGGTGCGGGCCGGCGCTTTTTGCACCCAGACGCCCGCGCGATCGCAACGCGGTAGCCGGCGACGCGCCCAGCAGGTGAACGGCAGACGGCGACGCATGCCCGAGCGAGCGGCCATTTGTCGTGGCGAAGCTCTATGAATTTTCCTCCTGCTTCGACAGCGCCGCTGGCGATCCTGCCAATTTCGCTTGACAAGCACTTGACTTCCATATATGACGCAATTCATTTCTAATACAACTTTTGAAGGCCGTTTAAAAAACGGACGGAGGGCTAGCTCGATGCGAGCTCGGCAGTCTAACTCTCGCGGTCATCGGTCTGGCGCTCCTCGTCGCTTGCGGCATGGCGCAGCGCACCACGGCCACGATCCGCGGCACGGTCAGCGACGCGACCCAAGGCTGTCGTGCCCGGCGCGACGGTGACCGCAACGAACGAGGACACCGGCTTGTCCGCTCCGCCGTCACCAACGCGACGGCGTCTACTCGTTCCCGACCTGCCGATCGGCCGCTACCGATCGACGTCGAGCTGCAGGGCTTCAAGAAGGCGTCGCGGACACGCGACATCGCGCTCAACGTCGCCGGACCGCTTCGATCGACTTCGAGCTCGGCCCGGCGACGTGAACGAGACGGTCAGCGTCGAAGCGTCTTCGACCCCGGTCAAGGTGCTCGGCGGCGACGTCTCCGGCGTGATCACCGGACAGCAGGTCCGCGAGCTGCCGCTGAACGGCCGCAACTTCCTGCAGCTCGCCACGCTGATGCCCGGCGTGAGCGCCCCCGATTTCCTCAACGTCAAGGACAAGGGCCTGCTCGGCGGCTCGGACCTCTCGGTCAGCGGCAGCGACGTCACCGCGAATCTCTGGTCGGTCGACGGCGCGAACAACAACGACGTCGGCTCGAACCGCACGATCCTCGTCTACCCGTCGGTCGAGGCGATCGAGGAGTTCAAGATCCTGCGCAACAGCTACGGCCCGGAGTTCGGCGAGGCCGGCGGCGCGCAGATCAACATCGTCACCCGCGGCGGCACGAACGAGTTCAGCGGCAGCGGCTTCTACTTCGGCCGCAGCGACGCGCTGAACGCGAAGAACTACTTCCTCAAGAGAACGGACCAGCCGAAGGACGAGCTGAAGCGCAACGACTTCGGCGGCTCGATTGGCGGACCGATCATCAAGGACAAGCTGCATTTCTTCGCATCGTCGGAGTGGAACAAGGAGGACGCGCGGCACGGTGCGCGCGCGCGTTCGTGCCGACCGCAGGCCGAGCGCAACGGCGACTTCAGCGGCGCGCGGATCGCGGGCTGCACGCCGGCGCCGCCGATCGATCCGCTGACCGGCGCAGCCGTTTCCCGGCAACCGCATTCCCGCCGATCGCCTCAGCCCGGCCGGCCAGGCGTTCCTGAAGCTGTATGCGCTGCCGAACACCACGCCAGCGGCGGGGAGCTGCAACAACTGGGTGACCTCGGTGAACGTCGCCGATCGACTGGCAGCCAGTTCAACGGCCGCGTCGACTGGACGCTGACCAATACCGCAACGCGGATGATGGTCCGCTACACGCAGGACAGCTGGAAGAACAACGCGCCCAGCATCTGCAGGCGAACCTGTGGGGCGACGATCCGTTCCCGGCGGTCGACTCGAACTGGGATCAGCCGAGCAAGTCGTTCGTCGCCTCGCTGAACCAGACATCGGCTCGAGCGCGACCAACACGCTGCAGTTCTCCTACTCGGCGAACAAGATCGAGATCACGCGCGGCGGCCTCGACGCCGGGCTGAACGCGAGATCACCAGCCGGCTGATTGCCGATCTTCCCTCGTCAGCAGCACAAGCAGTACGGCGCCGAAACCGGGCATCCGGTCTTCTGGGGCGGCGGCGGGCTACGGCGCGCTCTGGAACGAGGCGCCGTTCCTCAACAACCAGGATCTGTTCGTCATCAAGGACGACTACACGAAGGTCTTCGGCAAGCACTTCGTGAAGGCCGGCGTCCTCGTCAGCACCAACAAGAAGAACGAGGACACCAGCGGCAACGGCTCGGCGAGCACTCGGCGTTCTGGGGCGCTGGCGGGTTGCCGGCCAACAGCTGTCGACCACCGGCAACGTGCTCGCCGACTTCCTGCTGAGGGACATGACCGTGGGGCTTCTCGGAGCAGTCGGCTGAGCCGGCAGGTGCCGCAGCGCTGGCACGACCTCGAGTTCTACGTCGCCGACTCGTGGCAGGTGAATCGCCGCGCCTCACCTTCGACTACGGCGTGCGGTATTCGCTGTTCAACAACCCGTACGCGGACCGACGACAAGATCACGAGCTTCGTGCCCGGCGCTGTTCAACCCGGCGCTGGGCAACGATCCGTGCAACGGCCTGCTGCAGGCCGCCGGACACGAACTGGTGTCAGGCGCGGACGCGCAGGGCGGCACCGATGGCCCGAACCGCTCGCTGATGACCGCAGGACAACAACAACTTCGCGCCGCGCGTCGGCGTCGCCTGGGACGTCCACGGCAACGGCAAGACGGCGCTTGCGCGCCGGCGTCGGCCAGTTCTTCCTGCGCGAGCGCCTGTCGCCGGCTTGAACATCGGCCACCAACCCGCCGTTCGTCACGACCGGTCGGCATCCGCGATCGCTCGACTCCACCGCGGAGCCGTGCGACGGCTGCTTCGGCTCGACGCTCGGCGCGCCGACGCGCGGACGCGAAGTCGACATGAAGACGCCGAACAACTGGCAGTGGAACCTGATGTTCCAGCACGAGATCTGGCCGAAAGCCACGCTCGAAGTCGGCTACGTCGCCAACTACGGCTACGACCTGCTGCGGACGCACGTCGACATCAACCAGGTGCTGACCGGCGACACCAACGGCAACGGCGTCGACGATCGCCTGCGAGTGCGTGCTCGACCGACGCCGGCGAACGCCGCGCTGCGGCCGTTCGGCGTCTTCGGCAACAAGCAACATCGCGCATCTGGGAGCACGACCGGCGAGTCGACCTACAACTCGCTGCAGACGCAGTTGATCAGCCGCTTCGGCCGCGGCGTCGCAGTTCCAGGCGTCGCACACGCTGTCGCGCTCGCGCGCGAACGTGCGCTCGACGACAGCTCCGGGGCTGGCTCGCCCGAACAACACGTGCCTCGACAACACCAATCCCGATCTCGACTGGGGCGGCCCGGAACACCGGCCGGACGCGCACATCTTCAACGCCTCGGCTGATCTGGATGCTCGCCGACGCTCGAAGGGCCAGATCACGGCGCGATGCGGCACGCTGTTCGGCGACTGGGAGGATCGGCACCATCATCGGCGCCGGCACCGGTCAGCCGCTGACGGTCTTCGCCGGCGAACTTCCTCCGGGCCTGAACGGCGGACCGTCGGGCACCGGCTACACCGACAATCAGCGGCCCAACCGCGTCACGGGCGAGCCGTGCCGCGCCAGACGGTGATCCGAAGGAGCAGATCATCAACCCCGCGGCGACACGCTGAACGGCTTCCAGCTCGGCACGATCGGCACCGCGCGGAACGCGGCGACTGCCGACGGTCCTGGATACTTCCAGACCGACCTGGCGTTCTACAAGAACTTCGCTCGCGGCTCGGAGCGGCGTCAAGTTGCAGTTCCGGTGGGACATCTTCAACTTCTTCAACAACACGAACTTCCGCCCGCATCGCCGCCGCCGAGACGCGCGCCGCCGGCGTTCCGCTGGAACTTCTCGCCCGTCGTCGACATCGGCCGCCAGCCGCTGTGGCCGCGGCTCTACGAGACATTCGGCGAGGATGCACACCTGGCGAGCGTGATGGGCGTGGCCGCGGTGCGCGGCTACCAGGGCACCGACCCGGCGTCGGCGCAGAGCGTCGCCGCGACGCAGAAGCATTACGTCGGCTACAGCCTGCCGTCGAGCGGGCGCGATCGCACGCCCGCGCTGATCCCCGACATCACGATGCGCGAGTAAGCTCCTGCCGTCTTTCGCTGCTGGCGTGACGGCGGGGGCGCTCTCGGTGATGGTGAACTCCGGTGAAGTGAACGGCATCCCCGGGCACGTGAACAAGTACCTGCTGACCGACGTCCTGCGCGGCGAGCTCGGCTTCGAGGAGGTCATCGACTCCGACTGGGAGGACATCAAGAAACTGGTCAACATTCATCATCTCTACGCGACCGAGAAGGAGGCGACGCGCCGCGATCTGGCCGGCATCGACATGAGCATGGTGCCGTCGGACTACAGCTTCAGCGACCTGCTCAAGCAGCTCGTCGCCGAGGGTTCGGTCCCGATGACGCGCATAGACGACGCGGTGCGGCGGATCACGGTGATGAAGGCGCGGCTCGGGCTGTTTGCCGACCCGCTCCGTGGCATCACGTCGCCGGCGACGGCCGTCGGGACGCCGGAGTCTCGCGCGGCCGCGCTCGGCGCCGCGCGCGAGTCCTTCCTGCTGAAGAACGCGAACAATACCCTGCCGCTCGCGCGATCGGCGCGCGTGCTGGTCACCGGTCCGACTGCGGACTCGCGCCCCTCGCTGAACAATGGCTGGACCATCACCTGGCAGGGCGATCGCGCCGCGGCGCTGTCCGCCGATCGGCCGACGATCAGGGGCGCCATCGAGCAGCGCCTCGGCGCCGACAACGTCGCATTCGTCGCCGGCACCGACTACGAGAAGCCGATCGGCGTGAATGCCGCCGTGACGGCGGCGCGTGCCGCCGACCTCGTCATCCTCTGTCTCGGCGAGAAATCATGCTGGAGACGCCCGGCAACATCGACGACCTTCTGCAGCAGGCCAGGGCCGTGTTGCTGGGCACGGCAAGCAGTGATGCCTTGTTTGTGACCGCCCGAGGGGGAGGAATGACGCGCCAGATGTTCTGGTATCTGATTAAAAAATATGCTGCCCGTATCGGACTGAATAAATCGATTTCGCCGCATACGCTGCGTCATGCGTTTGCGACCCATTTATTGAATCATGGGGCCGATCTTAGGGTGGTGCAACTGCTGTTGGGGCATGCCGATATTTCTACTACCCAAATTTATACCCATGTTGCCAGTGCCAGGCTTAAGGCCTTGCATCAACAGCATCACCCACGAGGATAGCTACAGGTTGTGGTCTGATCTGGCGCTATGACTAAATCTGCTGTTTTTTATGGCATGTGTTTTCTTATGTTACGCAAGGTTGTTGTATTTTTGGCAAAAAACTTGCGTTGGCAGCAATTTTCAGGATAATTGCTAGTGGATATCATTAGATATTGTCTAACTTTCACTTCAGATCTGATAAAAGGAATAATTATGAAAAAATTAAGCGTTTTAGCTGCTGCTATGATGTTTGCTTCTGGTAGCGTATTTGCTGCTGGCCTGAGCACTTCTTCTGGTGCTGCTGTTCAAGGTTCTGCTGCTACTGCTGCCACTCCTGCTGCTGGCGCAGCCGGTGGTGCCGCTGCTGGTGGCGCTGCTGCTGCTGGTACCGCGGCTGCTGGTACCGCTGCAGTGGGTGCAGTTTCTGCTGCAACTATCGCGGCTGGTGTAGGTGTTGCTGCTGCGGTAGCTGCTGTTGCGGATAACAACTCCACAACAACTCACCACTAAGATTTTCGAATCTTAGAAAAAACCGGGGCTTGCCCCGGTTTTTTTACGCTTGTTGTATATGCTCTTCAATTTGCTGTACGGATTTTACGGCCTGTTCCGATAGAATCTGATGGCCGTCAGCGGTGATCAGCAGACCATCCTCAATGCGTACCCCGATATTCCATAAGGCTGGCGGCACATTGTCGGCAGGGCGGATATAGCAGCCCGGTTCTATGGTTAATGCCATGCCGGCTTGTAACGGCTGCCATGCCTGATCATCGGTTTTATAGCTGCCGACATCGTGTACATCCAGGCCCAGCCAGTGGCCGGTGCGGTGCATATAAAACTGACGGTAGGCACCGCTTTCTATGATGCCGTCTACCTCTCCCTGACACAGCTTTAAATCGACCATACCCTGTACCAGTACCTTTAGTGCGGCTTCATGCGGCTGGTTCCAGTGGTTGCCCGGCTGGGCGGCGTCAATGGCGGCCAGTTGGGCATCCAGTACCAGTTGATACACATCTTTCTGTGCCGGGTTGAAGCGGCCATTGGCCGGGAAGGTGCGGGTGATGTCCGAGGCGTAGCCGTCCAGTTCGCAGCCGGCATCCACTAAAATCAGTTCGCCGTCGGCGATTTGCTTGTTGTTGTCCACATAATGCAGTACGCAGGCATTGCTGCCGCTGGCGACGATGGAACCATAGGCGGGGAAGCGGGCGCCATGGCGACAGAATTCATGATGTAATTCGGCTTCCAGCTGGTATTCATATTGTGCCGGACGCACCGTGCGCATGGCACGCATATGTGCCTGGGCGGAAATTTCTGCGGCCCGACGCATCAGCTCAATTTCATGGATATCTTTGATTCGGCGCATCTGGTGAACCAGCTGGCTCAGATCGGCCAGTTGCTGAGGGGCGCGTATGCCGCGGCGTACTTGTTGCTGTACCTCGTTGCGCCATTCAATAATTTGCTGATCCCACTCGGGATGGCTGCCAATCGGGTAATAAATGGTGTCGGTGTCGGCCATCAATTCCACCAGTGTCTCATCCAGCAGTTCCAGGCTGAAGGCCTGGTCAACCGCCAGATACTCGGGGGCTGCGTCGGGCCCAAGTCGGTAGCCATCCCAGATTTCCTTATCGGGATCTTTATCGCGACAAAACAGTATGCTTTGTGCGTTATCACCTTTTCGCAGCACCAGTACGGCCTCGGGTTCGTTAAAGCCGGTCAGATAGTAAAAGCTGCTGTCAAAGCGGTAGGGGTAGTGGGTGCCACCATTACGTTCAACTTCGGGGGCGGTGCCGATAATTGCAATGCTGTTGTCGCTCAATTGGTTGAGCAGTTGTTGGCGGCGTGAGGCATAAATTTCGGGATTCATAATGACTCCTGTATCAAGTGTTTTTCCAGTGCGGCCAGACGTTCGGGGGTGCCGATATCCAGCCAGCTGCCGGCAAAATGCTCGGCCAGAATCTGTTGTTGTTCTATATGTTGACGTAACAGCGGTCCCAGTGCGGCGATTTCTCCGGCCGGAATCTGCTGAAACAGCGCGGGATGGTAAACCCCTATGCCGCTGAAGGTGAGTTTTGGCTGCCCCTGATTGCGAGCCAGTCCCTGATGTAGCTGAAAATCGCCGTTGGGATGATGGGGGGGGGTATTGACCAGCACCAGATGAGCCAGACGGTTATCGGCGTTCAGCTGTTGAGCATGTTGTTGCAGTCGGCTTAAGGGATAATCGCAGAAGATATCACCATTGATGACCGCAAACGGTGTAGTGCGCTCAGGGCTGAGCAGCGGCATGGCATTAGCGATGCCACCCGCGGTTTCCAGGCCATAAGGTTCGGCCGAATAGTGGATATTGACCCCCCATTGATCACCATCGCCCAAGGCGTGTTCTATCTGTTCTCCCAGGTGAGCGTGGTTGATCACCAGTTCGCGATAACCGGCCGCGGCCAGTTTTTCGATATGATATACGATCAAGGGCTTGCCGCCGGCGGGCAGCAGCGGTTTGGGGGTGTGGTCGGTGAGCGGGCGCATGCGTTCACCGCGTCCGGCCGCCAGTATCATGACCTTCAAAATGTATAACCTTCCTGATAGCTGTCGGGTTCCAGGGTGTCCAGAATGTTCAGCAGCGGTTTCAGGTCCACATAGCGGGCACAGCTGGCACGCAGTTGGTGGCGTACTAAGGGGATATCCTTAAGATATTCGGCCTTGCCATCCCGGTGACTCAGTCGGGCAAAGATGCCCAGCACTTTCAGGTGGCGCTGTACCCCCATCCAGTCAAAATCACGATAGAATTCACCAAAGTCTGCGGCAACCGGCAGCTTTGCACGCCGGGCTTTTTCCCAATAGCGAATCAACCACTCCAGAATATGTGGCTCCTCCCAGTAGATATAGGCGTCTTTGAATAAGGACACCAGGTCGTAGGTGATGGGGCCGTATACCGCATCCTGAAAATCCAGAATGCCGGGGTTGGGCTGGCTGAGCATTAGATTGCGTGAATGATAATCTCTATGTACGAATACCTGAGGCTGGGCCAGATTGTTGCTGAGAATATGCTCAAAGGTGGTTTTTAGCCGGCCTTGTTGAAATTCGCTCAGTTCGGCATTCAGATGCTTGTCTATATACCAGTCCGGAAATAATTGCATTTCACGCAGTAGCCGTTCGCGATTATACTCCGGCAGAATTCCTGGCTTGGAGGCCAGCTGGATGTTAATCAGTGCATCGGTGGCCGCATCATAAAGCTTGCCGGCGTCCATGGGGCGTTGTGTATCCAGTTGTTGTAAATAGGTGCGGTGCCCCATATCAGACAGCAGCAAAAACCCCTGTTCCAGATCCTGGGCATGTATTGTGGGAACATGAACGCCGGCTTGTTGCAGTAACTGGCAAACCTGAACAAACGGGCGGCAGTCTTCATGTTCGGGCGGGGCATCCATCACAATCAGTGATGCTTGGTCGCTTTGTCTAAAGGTGATACGGAAGTATTGGCGGAAGCTGGCATCCGCAGAGGCGGGGGCCAGCTCAAAATGTTGTTTGGGAAGCTGCTGTTGCAGCCAATCGTTTAATTGTTGCGTTCTGGACATAATAAATTCTTTTACTCAGCAAAAACAGCGGGAAGCCGGTTAATGATAAAATCGATCAGTTTACCATTATATGCACACAGTTTTATGCGGCCTGGCCTTTGTTTGTCTGTTGGATTGTTATCATTATCGCTCAGCTTTGCGGTTGTCGCGGAGTCTGCTGCGCCCCAGGCTATCGATAAAAGCCAGCCGGCGGTGATTGAGGCGGACTTTTTGCGTGCGGAGCGGTATATCAATGTCGAAGCCAAAGGTAATGTCTTGTTGCAAAAGCAGGATCAGCAGATTCGTACCCAGCATTTGCAGTATCAGCAGCAGTTACAAAAAGTCAATGTGCAAGGTGGGGTAACCCTGGAGCAGCCGGGAGCACGTTTAAGCGGTGAGGCGTTGGAGCTGGATTTGCAAAGTGGTTCTGGTACGGTGGAGCAGCCCAGTTTTTATCTGGAGCAAAATGCCGGCCATGGCGCGGCGCAGCGTTTGACCATTCACGACAAACAGCACTTTGAGCTGGAAGATGCCTCGTATTCGGTGTGCAAGCCCGATGACGAAGCCTGGGTGTTGCGTACCCGTAAGCTGGAAATAGATCAGGAGCGCCAGGTCGGTATTGCCCATCATGTGCGGATAGAGTTTCTTGGAGTGCCGATTTTGTATGCCCCCTGGCTGGATTTTTCGCTGAATAATCAGCGTAAGTCCGGCTTTATGTCACCCATATTCGGCAGTACCGAACGCGGCGGGCTGGAAATTACCACCCCTTATTATTGGAATATTGCCGCCAACCGGGATGCCACCTTTGCTCCCAGAGTGATGGAAAAACGAGGGGTCTTACTGAATAACGAGTTTCGTTATCTGGAGTCAGGGTTTCATGGTGAGCTGGAGGTGAATATTTTGCCCTGGGATAAAATCGCGGAACGCGAGCGGGGGGAAATCAGCTGGCAGCATTATCAGGGCTTGCCGTCTAACATTAATGCGTATCTGGATATTAATCGGGTGTCCGATAATGATTACTACCGGGATCTGTCGGACACTATCAGCAATACCTCGCAGGTAAACCTGACGCAGGAGCTGGGGGTACACTATGACAGTGAACATTGGCAGTTACGTTTGCGTGGCCAGCGTTTTCAGACGCTGCAGGATGCGGCCAGCCCGATTGTGACGCCTTATTATCGTTTGCCACAACTTAGCCTGCATGCGCAACAACAGTTTGGCGGGCTGGAATTGAAGCTGGATGGCGAATATGTCGATTTTCAGCATGCAACCCTAGTGAGTGGTTCGCGCCTGGTGCTTAATCCTCAGTTGAGCTACAGCCTGATGAAACATTCCGGTTATTATGCTAAACCGGTGCTGGCCTTGCATAGTAGTCGCTATCAGCTGGATGAAAATAATAGCCAGCAGTTGCCCGATAGATCGCGGCATTTGCCGGTTTTCAGCCTGGATAGCGGGGCAACCTTTGAACGGCAAATGTCACTGGGTGGTCGTACGCATATTCAGACGCTGGAGCCACGCGCATTTTATGTGTATATCCCCTATGATGACCAATCGCGCCTGCCTAATTTTGATTCGGCCGAAGCCGATTTCAGCTTTACCCAGATGTTTACCGAAAATCGTTTCTTTGGTAAGGACCGGATTGGTGATGCTAATCAGCTGACGCTGGCATTAGGATCGCGTATTTTACGTGATGAAAACGGGGCGGAACGTTTTAACCTGCTGGTGGGGCAGCGCTTTAGCTTTGAAACGCCGAAAGTCTTTCTTGATACACCGGAAGATGCACAGTCCAGTCGTTCCGATATGCTGATGGTCGCTGGCGGACAACTCACTCAAGCCTGGTCGCTGAATAATGAATTGCAGTATGACCCGGATAGGTCGCAGGTACAGCGTTATAACTTTGCGGCACATTATCAGCCGCAAAAAGGTAAGCTGCTGAATCTGGGTTACCGTTTTATTCGTGATTCATTGCGTCATGTTGATGTCTCGGCACAATGGCCGCTCTCGAATAAATGGCATGCGGTGGGACGCTGGAATTATTCGCTGCTGGATAAGCAGCTTTTGGAGGCGATTGCCGGGGTTGAGTATAATCGTGATTGCTGGACCCTGCGTTTTGTGGCGCAACGCTTTGCCACCGCAACCGAGCAAAAAAATACCAGTTTCTTTATGCAACTGGAATTGAATGATTTGATTAAAGTGGGCTCAGATCCTTTGGATTTACTGAAAGACAGTGTTTATGGCTACAGCAAAACGAATAAACAACCCGAGACGAGCTCAGCAGATGATGTGGAATAATGCACAGAACTTGGAGAAGATTTTGAAAATGCCGCTAAAAAAACTGTTGTTGTGTGGAGCCCTGAGTGTGGCGTTTACTTGCAGCTGGGCCGAACCTATGCAGTTCAGCCCGGACTTGAAGCGAGTAAATCCACAGAATCAGCACCAGCTGATTGATCGTGTGGTGGTGGTGGTTAACCATGATGTGATTACCGAGTATCAGCTGCAGCAGCGGATGCGTATGGTGGCCCGGCAGCTGACGAGCCAGGGAACACCACTGCCGGAGCAACAGATATTACGCAAGCAGATACTGGAACGTATGGTGATGGATATGCTGTTACGCCAGTATGCCGAGGAAAACGGGCTGAAAGTGGATAATCAGCAGCTGGACCTGGCACTGAGTCGTATTGCTCAGCAAAACAGTTTTCCGACATTGGCGGCATTTCGGCAGCGTCTGGAGTCGGAAGGGGTAAATTTTGAGGATTTTCGTGAAGAAATTCGCAGCGAAATTATCACTACCCGGATTCGCGAGCGTGAGGTGGAAAGCAAGCTGGTGATCAGTGAGGCGGAAGTGGATAACTATCTGCAGAACCAATCGCGTATGGATAAGGCGGGTGAGGAATATCGACTGGCACATATTCTGGTTGTGGTGCCCGAACAGGCGAATACCCTGCAGATTCAGACAGCGCGTCAGCATGCACAGCAGGCCTTGGTGCAGTTGCAGCAAGGCGTCAGTTTTGCCCAGGTGGCAGCCGGTATGTCTGATGCCAGTGATGCGTTAAAAGGCGGTGAGCTGGGATGGCGCCCGGTGGAACGGATTCCGCCCTTGTTTTTGGGTGAATTATCCAATTTGCAACCAGGGCAGCATACCCAGGTGGTGCGCAGTGCCAATGGTTTTCATATTTTAAAGTTACTGGAAAAACGCAGTGCCGATGGCCCTATGGTGGTGGAGCAGATCCATGCACGCCATATTCTGATTAAGACCAGTGCCCAGGTGTCATCGGCGGATGCGCGTCAGCGCTTGCAGCGTATTAAACAGCGCATTGAGCAAGGCGCGGACTTTGCCGAGCAGGCGATACAGCATTCCGAAGATGGCAGTGCCGCTCAGGGCGGGGACCTGGATTGGGTATCTCCCGGTCAGACCGTGCCGGAATTTGAGCAGGCGATGAATACACTGGCTGCGGGTGCCATGGGTATGGTACAAAGTCCGTTTGGCTGGCATTTGATTCAGGTGCTGGAGCGTCGCAGTGCCGATATCAGTGAGCAGCAGAAACGTCAGCAGGCGCGGATGGCGATAGGTTCCTTTAAATCCGATGAGCGATTTCAGGACTGGTTGCGTCAGTTGCGTGATCAGGCATTTGTTGAATCACGCCAGGATTAAGAACGGCGCTATTGCTTGATCATATAAGCGAATCCTACGGTTGTGCCATGGTGTGTTGAGCTGGGTTACAACCGTTAAGTAGATTACTGAATGGCGGCGATTGAGCCTTGCCTGGAGCATTTTATGACACAACCACAACACCGCAGCTTATCTCAACCTTGCCTGGCGCCCCTGGTGATCACCTCCGGTGAGCCGGCCGGTATCGGGCCGGATTTATGTATACAGCTGGCGCAACAAACACTGTCCTCTCCCGTGCTGGTGATTGCCGATAAGCATTTGCTGCAGCAACGTGCCGCACAGTTGGGTATGACGTTAAGCATCCGGGATTATCATCCAGGGCAAACGCTGCTCTGTGAGCCGGGGTGTTTGTCGGTGCTGCATCTGCCACTCAATCGCGACTGCGTCGCCGGACAACTGGATCAGGAAAACAGTGGTTATGTGTTAACCATGCTGGAGCGGGCGGTGCAAGGCTGTGTTAGCGGAGAATTCAGTGCTATGGTTACCGCGCCTATACATAAGGGGGTGATTAATCAGGCAGGTATTCCATTTACCGGGCATACCGAATTTCTGGCGGAGAAAACCGATACCGATCAGGTGGTGATGATGCTGGTCAGCGGTGAAGTGCCCCAGTCGCAACAGACCGCCATGTCACTGCGCGTTGCCTTGGCGACCACGCACCTGCCGTTGCGCGAGGTGGCCGATGCTATCAGCGCCGATCTGTTGGACTCGGTATTGCGTATTATTGATGGCGACTTGCGCGCCTATTTCGGGCTGAAATCGCCACGTATTCTGGTCGCCGGACTGAATCCGCATGCGGGTGAAGATGGGCATATGGGGCGTGAAGAGCTGGATATCATGATTCCGGTGCTGGAGGGTTTGCGCCGTGAAGGCGTGGATGTCAGTCAGCCGCTACCCGCCGATACCTTGTTTACCCCGCATAAGCTGGCGCAGGCGGATTGTGTGTTGGCGATGTACCACGATCAAGGACTGCCGGTTTTGAAGCATGTCAGTTTTGGTCAGGGTGTGAATGTCACCTTGGGACTGCCGATTATTCGGACCTCGGTAGATCATGGCACCGCACTGGAGTTGGCCGGACAGGGTGGGGCGCATGTCGGCAGTCTGGTGACGGCGATACGGGTGGCCGAAAAAATGGCAAAGTCGCGCGTTTAATACAGGAAACCGCTATGGCTGATAGCGCCTCTCATCATCGCTTGGTTCATGGAGTATTAAGCGTTTTACTGACGCTGGCACCAGGCTGGCTGCCAGCATCGGCTGCCATGGCCGATAACCGGGTACAGACGCTGGTGAAAAATTATTGCAGCTCATGCCATGGCATGGATGGGGTGAAAGCTCAAATGGGGGCGCCATATATTGCCGGTCTGGATAGGCAATATCAATTCAGTGCCTTGCTTACCTATCAGCATGGGACCAGAGATAATCCGGATATGCAGCAGGTGGTTGCCGGGCTTTCCATGCCGCAGTTGTCCGACCTGGCCGGCTATTATGCCAGCTTAGATACACCATGGCAGCAGTCTCATCCTGGGAATCGCCGTTCTGCGGCGGTGTCATTACCGCCGCAACAGGCTAAAGCCGGGGCGCTGCTGGCCAAACAGTGTAATAGCTGTCATGGTGAAAAGGGGAATAACCGCCACGATAGCGTGGTACCGTCACTGGCGGCGATGCCACCGGATTATTTTATCGATGCGATGAATCAGTATTTCGACGGGCGGCGCTCACATCAGCTGATGCAACGCTTTCGTGATGCGTTAAGTCCACAACAGCTTGAGCAGTTGGCCGCCTATTACGCACTGCAGTTACCGTTAAAACCACCGCCACCGAATCGGGGGGATGCTGTTGCAGGAGAACGGTTGGCGGCGCCTTGTGTTGGTTGTCATGGTTTGGATGGTAATGTGCTGAATCCCGCGATACCGCAGCTCTCCGGACATTCTGCTCAATATTTGTATAAAGCGATGCGTGATTATCGCCAAGGGCATAGAAGTCATGAGGTGATGCAGCAGGTATTGCGTCATTTTGACTCGGCTCAGTTGCTGGATATTGCGGCGCATTATGCCCAGCAGCAGCCGCAGCCCGATTGGTTGCGCCGCCAGACGGTGGGGAAGTGGTTTGATCCTCGGCAACAGGGACAACGCATTGCCGCATCGTGTGACGCCTGTCATGGTGAGCGGCAACGCATGCTCGGTGTGCCGGTGCTGACCGGCTTGGATCCGGCCTATCTGGTGGATGCGGCAGTCTCTTATCGTGATGGACGGCGCCATCATCCCGAAATGTCTCTGGCCGTCAGCCAGCTGTCGGATATTGAGCTGGAAAGCGCGGCATTTTACTATGCCGCCTTGCCAGCTTCCGTTACCGCTTCGCCCATCACTGCGGATTTGCCGCGTGGTCGAGCGCTGGCGGCAGATTGTCTGGATTGCCATACTCATCAGGGACGGGAAATTCCCAGTCTGGCCGGTCAGGATGCGGCTTATATGCAAAAAGCGATGCAGGCTTATATGAATGGAAAGCGTATGCATGTGGCAATGCAGCAGGCACTGGCGGCTTTTTCTGTTGAGGATATGCGTGATGTCAGTGTGTATTTTTCCGGTCTGCCGGCATCCTCGGTGTTTGCCGGAGATAGAGTCAGACGTTTGATTACCGATAAGTGTGATCGTTGCCATGGTAAACAAGGCTGGTCACAGCAGCCGGGGGTACCCAGGCTGGCCGGGCAGTCGGAAGCGTATCTGGCGCTGGCGCTAAAGGAATATCAGGATGGGCGGCGTAAAGATAATTATATGAACAGTATGCCGGATCATTTGAATCTGCGAGATATCAAGGCTATTGCTGCCTATTATTCCCAGCAGCAGCGATGATAATGTTAAGATTGCTGATCCGGCATAAAGGTAAAAATACTATGAAGCTACAGCCCGATTACGGTTTGGCTGGGTTTTTTACCCCCGAGATGTATTACCGTTTCCGATGTGTGTTACTGCTATTGACCTTGCTGTGGTTTAGCCTGCTGGTCAGCGGCTGTTCCTCCGTCGCCGATGCGACTGATAAACAGGTGTTTGAGCAGGTCGGGCAGAAGGCTCAGCAGCGCTATGGCAGTCGTGCCGAGAAGGTGGTTGCTGATTGGGAGCGGGCACTGGCACGTATTGAACATCAGTCCGAACGTGAAAAACTGCATTCGGTGAATAATTATGTGAACCAGCATATTTTCTTTGCGCCGGATATCCGGGTCTGGGGGAAGAAAGATTACTGGGCGACGCCGGTGGAGGCGTTGATTGTCGGTAGCGGGGATTGCGAAGACTTTGCGATTACCAAATATTTTTCGCTGAAGTATGTGGGGGTGCCCAGCTCTAAGTTGCGTATTACCTATGTTAGAGCGCGTATCGGGGGCGGCGCACCTCAGGCTCATATGGTACTGGCCTATTATTCAACACCGAATGCAGAACCGTTGATTCTGGATAATCTGGTCAAAGAGATTCGTCCCGGCTCCAAACGGCGTGATTTACAACCGATTTTTAGTTTCAATTCCGAGGGCACCTGGACGGGCAAGCAGCCGGTTAAAGGCAAAAAGCATGTCTCCCGCTGGATAAATCTGGTCGCCAAGATGGAACGGGAAGGTTTTTTCAGGTGAGGTAGCAATGACTTTAATTCGACAATTATGGCTGGCAGTGATTATTTCTGCGGTTTCCGGTTTTCTGGTGAGCTTGATGGTGAGTATCTGGTCGGCTCAGGATTATTTGATTATGGAGCTGGAGCGCAAGAATCATGATGTGGCCAATTCGCTGGCATTATCATTAACGCATCAGTCTAAGGATGTGGTTGATATTGAGTTGAATGTGGCCGCACTGTATGACACCGGCTTTTATCAGCAGATTGTGGTCACCGATCCGTTCGATAAAGAGATTGTCGCTAAGATTCAGCAAGAAACGGTAGATACCGCTCCCGAATGGTTCCGGCAGCTATTTCCGATTGAATCCATTCCTGCGGCGGCTCAGATTAATGAAGGCTGGCAGCAGTTTGGTATGGTGACCATTGTCAGTCATACCCAGTTTGCTTACCAGACCCTGTGGCAGCAGACGCAGCAATTATTATTGTGGTTTTTGATCGGTGGCGGCATCGCCGGGGCTTTGGGAATGTTGTGGTTGCGTAATATCGGTCGCTCGATTTTATTGGTGGTGCATCAGGCCGAGGAAATTGGTGAGCGCCATTTTATTAAGGTAGATGAGCCGAATACGCCCGAACTGAAAGCGCTGGCCCGGGCGATGAATGCGATGGTGGACAGGGTGCGTCAGATGTTTAATGACAGCACCGCCCGTTTGGAAGAGCTGCGTCGTCATGCCAATAATGATGCCTTGACCAGTTTGCTGAACCGGGAAAGTTTTATGGTGCATTTTCGCGCGTTGTTGCAAGGAGAATCTGCGGTACATAGCGGTGTGTTGCTGGTGGTGCGTATGATCAGTCTGGACGCCTTAAATAATAAGCTGGGCCGGAATGAAACGGATGCGTTGCTGAAGGCGCTGGGTGAACAGTGTCAGCAGCATATCCATCAGGAAGAAGGTGCGCACGCCGGCCGGGTGAAGGCAGGTGAGCTGGCGCTGGTATTGCCTGGGCAGCAGCAACCGGGACAGGCCGCTGAGCAGCTGCAGCAGCGATTAAATGATTATTTCACGTCGAAATGGCCGGAATTAAAAGATATTTACCATATGGGGGCGGTGCGTTTTGAGCACGATAAAAGCAGTGGCGAGGTCTTCTCTGCGGTAGATCAGGCCTTGGCGCGTGCCGAGCAGCAAGGCTGTAATGCGTATGCGGTGCTGGAAAGTGACCAGCAGCATAATGCGATTCCGGCGGAGCAATGGCGCAGTTTGATCAGTCAGGCGATTAAGGACAGTCGTATCTGTTTGCAGTATTTTCCGGTAAATCAGACCGATAATCAGCAGCCGTTGCATCAGGAGGGTATGGTGCGCCTGCAGTTGGAGGCGGATAAACCGTTATTGCTGGCGGGTGACTTTATGCCGATTGCCGCACATTTGAATTTAACCGCATTGATCGATTTTGAGGTGACCAGTCTGGCGTTGCAGCAACTGGCTGAGCAGCCTAAGATAGAAATTGCGGTTAATCTGTCGGCAAAAACGCTGGATAACTGGACCTTCCGTGAGCGTCTGTCGCGTCTGTTGCAACAAAATCAGGCACAGTGCTCTCGGCTATGGCTGGAGGTGGCCGAATATGGTGCCTTCAAGCATTTTGATGCATTTAAGGATTTATGCAGCCGCCTGCAGACGTTTGGCTGTCATGTCGGGATTGAGCAGTTTGGTCAGCAGCTGGCGGAAAGTCAGCGCCTGACCGAGCTGGGGCTGGACTATGTCAAGCTGCATCCCAGCCTGGTTGTGGATATTGAGCGGGATATGGACGCGCAGAAATTTATTCAACGCTTTAGTGAAATTGCCCATTCGATTGGTATTCGGGTGATTGCCACCGGTTTGCAGACGCCGCAACAATGTACCATTTTGCAGTCATTAAGTATTGATGGACTGACCGGTCCGGCAATCGGCGATCCGCAGGTTATTATCGATGATTAATCCGTATTGGCGGCGGTGTATTGTTGCACCGATAACATAAATTCATCAATGGCTTGTGCCAGCGACTCGGCCTGGGCCAGTGCCTGACGCTCTCCTTCCTTGGCCTGTTTTTCAATGTCTTTGGCCTCGGCGCGTAGCGTATCGGCATGTACCTGACCTACGGCACCGGCAAAACTGTGGGTCAGAAACGCCAGTTGTTGCAGGTCGTCGTTCTGTACCGATTGACGAATTTTGTCGGCTGTCTGGCTATGGCTGGTCAGCAGTACGCCTAATAACTTGATAATAAACGCCTGACGTCCCTGAAACTGAGCCTGAAATGCCTCCCAGTTTATCGCGGGAATGGGACTGTTAGGATAGGCAGCCGTGGCCTGGTTCATATTATTCTCCTTATAGATAAGTGCCTATTTTACCGTTTTTGCAGGGCGGTTACGATAACCCGGTTGCCATTTTCCTGATATTCCAGTGACTGAAAGGCCAGCTGCTTGGCCATTGCAATACCGCGACCATGAGTGTCAAAAGCGCGTTGGGCATCAAAGTATAAATAATTTTGCCAGTCAAAGCCTTTTCCGGTATCGCAAATTTCAAATTCAATCATACCGTCTTCCCGGCGTTGCAAGCGAATGTGAGCGCATTTATCTTGATGTTCTGCCATTTGTAAGCGTCGTTCTACTTCATCCCGCCAGGTGTTGGTTTCCAGTAGCAGACCTTTTTCATGGTATGAAATGTTCAGATTGCCATGCTCAATCGCATTCAACATCAGTTCGGACAGCCCCATCGCGACCACATCCGGGTCATCGCACAGGCGTGATAGCATTGCCGCCAGCGGGTTGATTTGCTCTGGGGTATAGAAACGAAAATGGGCCTGATCCAGCATGGTCAACAGATCGTTTACTTCCAGGGACAGCTGTGCCAGTTCTTTATGTTGCTTGGTGCTGTCCAGTGCCGCACGGATAATGTTTAGCAAGGCATCACGCCGGTAGGGCTTGGCCAGATAGTACCAGGCACCGGAGGCCAGTCCTTCGGCGACCTCGCCAGCTTCGCTGGCGGCGGTTTGCATAATTACCGGCAGCTCTTTAAATCTGGGTTCGGCTTTAATGCGTTGCAACACCTGTATGCCATTCAATTTGGGCATAATCCTGTCCAGAATCACCAGATCATAGTGGTGCTGATCGGATTGCAGCATCTGCCAGGCCTGCTCGCCATTTTGGGCAAATGATAGCTGATATCCTGCATTGTTGAGGAAATCGGCTAAAATCTGCAGGTTCATGGTGTCGTCATCGACAACCAGTATATGACTCATTGGCTCTCTCCCAACCTGAGTAATGTTAGAACTGTTGTTCTGACTGCAGTGCCGGATCATTCATCAGGTCATTAAGCTGTTGAATGCTATCTTGTAATTGTTGATAGGCCTGACTATCCGCGGTGCTGAGTTCGGCTAGTTTGCTGCGTAACCAGTCAATCTGTGTGCAGATCTGTTTTTTTTGTTGATCGGCGATAGTCAACTGCTGGATAAATGCCCGTTGATCATTCAGAAATTCTTCAATCAAGGCATGACTGCTATGCCGGCTGCGATTATAACCTTGCAGCAGTTCATAAAAGCTTTCGGCGATGGTGCGTAATTGTTGGCCATCTGCAGCCAGATGGCTGCTGCAGTGCTGTTCCGAGCTTAATGAGCGAATGCGGGTATTGGCACTTTCGGCCAGCAGTTTCAAATCCTGGCAGACACGCGCTTTTTCTGCGGCATCGGTTTCCGTGGGTTGGGTCAGCAGCAGGGTAACCACTGGCATATTCAATACCAGATATTTCTCCAGTTGATATTCCGCCCCCAGTTGTTGCGCATGTTTGAGTAACGATGCCTCAAGGCCGGTGCATTGTCCTTGTGGTGAAAATCTATGACTGGAGAATTCATCACGAACTTCGACCAGGCCGGTCACGCCCAGGCGTCCCATGGCGGTAAATAACGCCTTAACCACCTGGTCAATACTTTTGGCGGTAAATGCCTGGTGCAGGTATTGCTGAGTGATGGAAATTTCATCGGCAAAGGATAAGTGGTCACCGTGTTCGGGAATTTCTTCCAGCAACTGGTTGTCGGCAGACCATTCCTGGTGTTGTGAGGCGGCGGCTTCGGCCATTAATACCTTGCATTGCAGTACCGCGCCGGTAATTGGCTTGGTAATATAGTCATTGCCACCGGCCTCATAAGCGGCCAGCAGAGTTTCAAATTCTTCGTGTGAAGAAATAAAAATAATCTGAGTGGTGGTGTTGCCAGCGGTACGCCACGAGCGACAGACTTCCAGACCATCAATGCCGGGCATTTCAACATCCAGCAATAGCAGTTCGGGATTTTCATCCATGGCATCCAGCAGATCCTGTGCATTATTAAATTCACGGATAGTGCGGGCGTCTTCTCCCAGCTGGTCGGCAATAATCATTCGCAGCATGGCATCATCATCGGTAATGAAGATTTTCATCCGGGTTCTCCTTTGGCTGTGCCCCTGACAGTCATAAGTTTGGTCAGGAATAAATCCTACCACCTGAAGTCACTGCTGGACAGCGTTAAATGACTGATTTTTGTTGTGAACTGGCGATTTGCTGACAGGTGGTAATATTTCGTTATTAAAGGTGACCGAATCGCCTGGAAAATGGCACTTTTCTTGCAAGTTGTCTGAACACAGGGTCTGCTGGCGACTCAGGATCACTGGCGGTGTGGCTGCCGAGTTAGATGACTTTGCCCTGTTCCATTACCTGCCTGATGGTATCCATAGCTAGCTGCGGGGCAAACAGATGAATAAAGTCATAGGTGTAGCCGCGTAAATAACTGTCTTTGCATAGCGCAATGCGGGTGGTGCTGGGGTTGAATAAATGCGCGGCATCCAGCATAAGCAGATTGGTGTCGCGTTCGGGTATATAGGCCATGGCAGCGACAATGCCGACTCCCATTCCCAGCTCAACATAAGTCTTGATGACATCGGCATCGATGGCGGTGAGCGCAATATTCGGTTGTATGCCAGCCGCGGCAAAGGCCTGATTGATTTTGCTGCGGCCACTGAAGGCAAAGTCGTAGGTGATAATCGGGTAGTGCGCAAGATTTTTCAGGGTGAGCGCCTGGTGTTGCAATGGATGGTTGGGAGGGGTAATCACACAATGTGTCCATTGATAGCACGGCAAGGTGATCAGGTCATCGTATAAGGCCAGACTTTCGGTAGCAATGCCGATATCCGCGTCACCGCTGATCAGCTGTTCTGCGATTTGGGTGGGACTGCCTTGATGTAGCCCCAGTTGGATTTTGGGATAACGCTGGGTGAATTTCTGGATTACCGAGGGCAGCGCATAACGTGCCTGTGTGTGTGTGGTGGCAATCACCAGCTGCCCCTGGTCATAGGCATGAAACTGTTGGCCGACCTGGCGAATGTTCTCTGTGTCACGCAGCATGCGTTGTGCGATTTTCAGTATCTGCTTGCCGGGCTCGGTCAATCCCGCCAGTCGCTTGCCGTGACGGATGAATACCTCAATGCCCATTTCCTGTTCAAACTGTTTGATTTGTTTGCTGATATTGGGCTGTGAGGTATACAGCGCTTCGGCGGCATCGGAAATGGTGAAATTGCAGCTAACAATTTCCTGTATATAACGCAGTTGCTGTAAGTTCATAAGAGACTCTATATAGCTGGTTGTTATAAAACAATAACATAAAAGTATTTCCTAATATAAGTGGCATCGACTAGAATGCGCCGCTGTTTTAATTTTGGTTGGATAATGTGGATTTAGCTTATATCCTGTCCGGTTTTGTGGTCGGCTTGGTGGTTGGCATTACCGGTGTCGGTGGCGGGTCATTAATGACGCCGCTATTGGTGTTGGTGTTTGGGGTGTCTCCGGCGACGGCGGTGGGTACCGACCTGCTTTACGCCTCGATGACTAAAACCGTTGGCGCCTGGGTGCATGGCCGTAATGGCAGCGTGGACTGGAAGGTGTTGGGATTATTAAGTCTGGGCAGCCTGCCTTCCGCACTGGTGACGCTGCTGCTGATCCGTTATCTGGAACTGGATGAGGCAACCTTTGAAGGACTGATTACCGGTGTGTTGAGTGGCGCCTTGATATTGACGGCGGTTGCGTTATTGGGTAAGGAACAGATTCAGAAGCTAGGTCGGCGTGACGATGGTGCCATGTATGAAGTTCATCATAAGTTATTGCCGGTGCTGACGATTATTACCGGTATTGTGATTGGGGCATTGGTCACCATCTCTTCCATTGGTGCGGGTGTACTGGGGACAATTGCCTTGATCTTCCTGTATCCGAAAATGCCTATTATCAAAGTGGTTGGCACCGAGATTGCTCATGCCGTACCATTGACTGCATTGGCGGGAATGGGGCATCTGGGGCTGGGAACGGTAGATCTGGTGCTGTTGGGCAGTCTGTTAATGGGATCGTTGCCGGGGATTTATATCGGCAGTAAGTTAAGTACCAAAATCCCGGAAAAAGTTTTGCGTCCAGCGTTGGCGGTGATGCTGCTATTGATCGCGATCAAAATGATGATGTATTAAAAGGAATAACACTATGAGTATTAACACTAACGATTTAGCCGATCTGGCGGAAATAGATCGCTTTGAGGAATCAATTAAGGCATTTAATGCCGGTGAGCTGGATACCGATAGAATGACGGCCATCCGTCTGCAGCATGGGGTATATGGCCAGCGTCAGCAAGGTGTCAATATGTTGCGTATGAAGGTGCCGGGTGGCCGCTTAACTCCCGATCAGCTGGATGCGGTTGCGGACCTGACCGACAACTACTCCGAGCGCAAGATTGCACATGCCACCACGCGCCAGTCGATTCAAGTGCATTTTATTAAGCTGGTCGATATGCCGAATGCGATGCGCCGGTTGGCCGAAGTCGGCATGACCTCGCGTGAAGCCTGTAGTCATACCGTGCGCAATATGTCGGCCTGTGGCCTGGCGGGGGTGTGCCCGCGTGAGCATGTGGATATTTCCACTCATCTGGATGGTGCGACGGTACACTTCTTACGTAATCCGCTGAATCAGCAGATGCCGCGTAAATTCAAAATGAGTTTTTCCGGTTGCGAGTCCGATTGTGCACAGTCTTTGTTGCATGATGCCGGTGTGGTCGCGGTGAAAAAGGACGGTAAGCACGGCTTTATGGTAAAAGCTGGCGGTGGCCTAGGGCATAAACCTCGTGAAGCGATTGTGGTAGAAGAGTTTATTCAAGAAGATGAACTGTTGTTCTCCATTGAGGCCCTGTTGACCTTGCACAACAAACATTCCGATCGTAAGCGTCGTGCTAAATCACGGATTAAGTTCCTGGTTGAACGCTTTGGGGTGGAAGGCTTCCTGGAAAAATACCGTGAGGAATTTGAACGTACCAAGCAGGCATTGGCTACGTCTACGCCACCTAAGGGCGAATGGCGTGATCAGACCGAGAGCGAAATTCCTGGCCCGGGTGCGCCGCGTAAGCTGTTTGCGCAACGTCAGGCAGGTTTGTTTGCTTTTCCGGTGGCGCTGCCGTTGGGTGATATGAAGCCCGAGCAGATGCATGGTATTGCCAGCTTGATGCGTGATCATGGGCTGGATGAGATCCATACCACTCAGGATCAAAATCTGGTGTTGATGAATGTTAAGCAGCAACAGATAGACAGCGTACGTGAGGCTTTTGCTGCGCTGGGTCTGAAAGAGCCAGCCGCCAGTGATGATGTGGTGGCTTGTCCGGGCACCTCAACCTGTCGTCTGGGGATTACCGCGAGTACGATTGTGGCACCTGAACTGTCGGGTGGTAAAAATGATCTGCGTATCCGGGTATCGGGTTGTCATAATGGCTGTGCTCAGCCGGAGACCGGTGATATCGGTATCTATGGTGAAGGTAAGCGTAAGCACGGCAAACTGGTGCCGCATTATCAGATGTATTTCGGTGGCAGCGGTATGGGCGGCGGCAAGCTGGCGATTAAAGGACCGGCCGTTCCGGTGATGCGTGTTAAACAGGCGATTGAGCGTGTTGAACAGGCGCACGATAACAGTGGTGAGGCCAGTTTCTTTGATTGGGCACATGCACAGGGAGCCTCCTATTTCAGCGAATTACTGGCCGATCTGGTCGAGGTAAGCGAACAAGAGCGTGATTCGTTAATGCAGGATTACGGCAGCACCGAAAGCTTCCGCGTGATTAATATGGGCGGTGGTGAGTGTGCCGGGGTATCACAGGTGATGATTGGTGCCCAGTTCTTTGAAGCGGCGCACGAACGTCATTACCGTACTGCACTGGCTTTCCAGCGTAAGTATGACGAAGCCTCGCATTGTAACGAATCTATCCTGGAGCTGATAGGTAATGGTTTGATCCAGTTGGAAAACAGCAAGGCAAAACATATTGCTGATCTGAGCGAGGTTGCTGCGCAGTTAACCGAAAAAGTCGGCGGTCAAGTGGCAGCTGATTTTGATGCGATTGTTAAAGGTATTCCGCAAGAGGCAAGCCTGGAATCGTTGGAAGATTGCAATAAGCTGGTCGATGCCTGGATGAAACAAGCCGCTGCCCTGGCGACAGCAAAAGATCCGCAGCTGGATTTGAGCGAAGCATTGCCTAATTAATAATGTTGTTCGAATGGTACGACAAAGCAAGGGGGAAGGGGAATTCTCGTATCCCATGCTGTTGTCGCGCCATTCGGGTTACGGAGAAATGTGATGGAGTTACAACAAAAAATCGATGCAACCATCGCCACCTTACAACAGGCGGCTAAAGACTATGGCAAGGTGTGTTTTGCCAACAGTCTGGGGGCGGAGGATATGGTGATCACCGACCTGATTGCTAAGCATCAGCCCGATATCGACATGTTTGTGCTGGATACCGGCCGTTTGCATCAGGAAACTTATGAGTTACTGCAAACCGCACGTCGGCATTACCCGGATGCACGGTTAACGGTCTATTTTCCGGAAAGCCGGGATGTGGAAGCTTACGTGGCCGAGAATGGAATTAATGGCTTTTATGACAGTATGGCTTTACGCAAGGCCTGCTGTTTTGCGCGTAAGGTGGCCCCGTTACGTCGAGTGCTGTCGGGCAAGGATGCCTGGATTACCGGTATTCGTCGTGATCAGGCGGTGACGCGTGGCGCGCTGGAGGTGTCGAGCTTTGATGCGGATAACGGGCTGCAAAAAATTAACCCGCTGCTGGATTGGAGCAATCAGGATGTCTGGGACTATCTGAAGCAAAACGCGGTGCCCTATAACAAATTGCATGATCAATTCTATCCCAGCATTGGCTGTGCGCCCTGTACCCGTTCAGTAACCCCGGGCGAGGATATTCGCTCCGGTCGCTGGTGGTGGGAAAATCCGGAAAGCAAGGAATGCGGATTGCATGTCAGCAGTCCATTAAAGCATTCTTGAGCGGTGGTCCGCTCGGGCCGGTGAGCGGCCCTGCCTGGGTGTGCCAGCGAGGCCTGGATCAATAGGAAATATGAGAAAGAAAACACGCATTGGGCTGATGGCGGCCCTATCTGTCTTGGCATTTAGCGGTTGCGGCAGTGAAGATAACAGCAACCCATTAGCCAGCACACCAAGAACCTCACCACTGACGGAACAACACCTGACGGTTGCCGCAGAGCAGGTGGTTGCTAATCAGGCTGCTGTCGCGCATTCACCTTATGCCGAGGTGCTGGATGGCTGTACCGATTCTCAGCATATCGCGGTGGACCAGTTGTGCAGTTTGCGTAAACTGCCGTTAATCAGTATGGCTGGCACAACGCCTAACAAACAGCAGATACTTAACCAGACCTTGGTATCTCATCAGTGGATGGCTAGTCGCTTTAGCCAGTTGTTGGATAATATGCCACAGGATATGTTTAAAATGTTTGGTGCCGTTACCGCGGTAATCATTCGGCATGACATTATTGTGTCGCATTATCTGCCCAGCACCGGGGCGATTTACCCGATTTGCGCGAAAAGCCTCGTCGTTTAGGGCGGGGATGGATAGCGCGGACGGCGTAGCCGTCCTTATAAAAGTGCAATGTCTTCCGTGTCTAATATCATTGTTATCATTCATAGACCAGAGTATGATTTAAGCATGTTAAGACTGCAAGCCTACCAATACGCATTGATGCCAACTGGCGAGCAACAGCACGATTTGCGCTGTTTCGCGGGTTCGTGTCGTTTTGTCTACAACAAGGCATTGGATTTGCAGCAAACACGCTATGCTGCTGGCGAGGCTAAGCTGAATTATGCCGAGTTATGCGCACAACTTACCGAATGGAAGCAAATCGACCATTGGCTCGGTGACACGCCATCTCAAGCGTTGCAGCAAAGCTTAAAAGACCTTGGTCGGGCATATGACAATTTTTTTGCCAAACGTGCCAATTTCCCCCGCTTTAAAAAACGTGGTCAGCATGATGCTTTTCGTTTTCCACAAGGCTGCAAACTTGAGCAGGCTAACCACCGAATTTTCCTACCCAAATTAGGCTGGATACGTTACCGAAACAGTCGTGAAGTATTGGGCAGCGTGAAAAACGTCACCGTGTCATACCGTCATGGCAAATGGATGATGTCGATTCAAACGGAGCTTGAAGTCGAAACGCCTCGCCCACAAAGCGGCAGCGATGTCGGTATCGACATGGGCATCATCCGCTTTGCCACCTTGAGCAATGGCGAATATTTCGAGCCGCTCAATAGTTTCAAACAGCATCAAGACGCGCTACGCAAAGCGCAACAAGCCTTAAGTCGCAAAGTGAAATACAGTCGTAACTGGAAAAAGGCGAAAGCTAAAGTCCAAGCAATCCACACCCAAATCAGCAACGCCCGCCGCGATTACCTGCACAAAACCAGTCACACCATCAGCCAACACCACGCGCTGGTGTGTATTGAAGATTTGCAGGTGCGGAATATGTCCAAATCAGCGGCGGGTGATGCCGAAAATCAGGGGAAAAACGTAGCCGCGAAATCCGGCTTAAACAAAGCCATCCTCGACCAAGGCTGGTTTGAGTTCAGAAGGCAACTGGACTACAAACTGGCGTGGGCAGGTGGTTTGCTGATTGCGGTGCCACCGCGCAACAGCAGCCGAACGTGCCCAACATGTGGGCATATTTCAGCCGAAAACCGCAAAACCCAAGCTGAATTTGCTTGTGTCTCCTGCGGTTTCAAAGAAAACGCGGATGTGGTCGGCGCAATCAATCTATTAAGGGCAGGACATGCCCAGTTAGCCTGTGAAGTGAGCGATGCAGCAATGTCGCCAGCAGCAGGAACCCACCGAAGTGATCTGAACGCTGCAAAGTGTTCAGACACAGTAGGAATCCCCGTCCTTTAGGGCGGGAAGGATGTCAATCGCACTATCTTGAGCATCGTGCCGTGATTGTCGAGGCGGTATTAATGCACAAACACTTTCATCTTGATCAGGTGGTGATTTTTAGCAATAACCCGCAGCAATTTAGTTGTGATTACCTGACCATACAGTGGGGACAGGCCAATCGGTTTGCCGATCCGGCGATGCGCTCACATATAGAAACGGTGGTTAAGCAGGTATTAACCATTGCGGACAGTAGCGACTATTTTGATGCCTCAACACAGGTGGAATCACTAGGGACAGGCATACCGCTTTGTTCTGTCTTTCCTCAATAGCGGCTGTGTTGACATAAGGTAGTTGTGTAGCTGTTCGCAATTATAGTTGCAGTGTCCAAATTACAGTCCCCTGGTAACAATTTGCGGCTATCGGTTGCTAGGAGTATTAATTTCCGCCATTAAACAATCACTTTTTATTATAATTAGGCGCTTAATTCAATTGCCCCACAGATAAATTAACTTGAGTATATTAAGCTATTCTGAGTTTCAAAAGCACGTAAGCGCACTTCCTTTAGGAAAAAAGCTGCCTGATGCTATTTATCTGCATCAAAGTGCATTATTAAATACTGATGCAAGTCTTGCTGATTTTATAGCTAATCTAGCAATTACTTTCCACATCGACCACAGTGACTGGAATCTCTTAAAGCTATCTAGGCGTAGCTTTAAAGTCACCTTTTTACTTTATCCTGACTTTGATGACTATGCCTATCCCAAGTTGCAGCATAGCCTCACTATTGATATTCAGAAGCTTTCTATTCGTAAGGCTAATTATGCCGACTCGGCTAATCCGCCTATTTTGCATCGTAAAGAGACCTTTGTCGCTACAGATTATCCTAGTTACCAGCTATTTTCTAATATTACCAAAGAAGGTGAGCTTGCTGGCTTATATGAAAAAGCTCGCTCTATTGGTTTTAAGAATCAATGGGAGAAACTGATTAAATCAAAAGGGTATTCTCTTGACTCTGCTGGACGCTTACATAAAGCCAGTTCGGCCGGGTATAGCTCGGAATCAACAAATAAAGTAATTGAGGTCGCTCGTCATAAAACAGCCATTGATCGAAACCAATTATCTTCTCCCATGCAAATACTAGCGAGGCATGGCTATTTTGATGGTTCTCTGTCCGTTTTAGATTATGGTTGTGGCAAAGGAGACGATGTGCGCGAACTAGAGGCTCATGGGCTAGACGTTGCTGGCTGGGACCCAGTGCACCGCCCTCAAGAAAAAATCACAAAAAAAGACATCGTTAATCTTGGGTTTGTTCTCAATGTAATAGAAGAAATTAAAGAAAGAAATGAAACACTTAAAAAAGCCTTTAGCCATGCAAAGCAGCTGCTCATTGCATCAGTCATGGTGGCTGGAGAAAGTCTTATCAATCAGTATAAGCCTTATAAAGATGGCATTATTACTTCTAGAAACACATTTCAGCGGTATTACTCACAATCAGAATTTAAGGCTTATTTAGAAGACGTATTAAACGAGTCTGCGATTGCTGTTGGGCAAGGCATATTTATTATCTTCCGAGATAAATTGGAAGAACAAAAATTCTTATTTGAACGTCAGCAATCTAGAAGAAACTGGCGACAACTCACTCAACGAGAAGCTAGAGCTCAGACTAAGCGAGTGACGAAAGAGCTAATTGATAGCAATAAAGAGCTATTTGCAGACTTTTGGGAAACAGTTTTAGAGCTTGGCCGAATCCCAGGAAATAATGAATTTGAATTTTCTGAACAAATCCGTAGCCTGGCGGGATCACATCGTAAAGCCTTCGATGCGTTAAAAGATTATTACGGAGAAGACTCGTTTACTACTGCTGAAGAAGCCCGAAAAAATGATTTGTTGGTGTATTTTGCTTTAGGCCAATTCGCACGACGAAAGCCATACAGAACAATGCCCGAGGAATTAAAACTGGATATCAAACACTTCTTCGGTACATACACTGACGCTCAAGATCAATCGACTAAGCGATTGTTTAGCGTAGGCAACCCGACGATTATTGAAACCAAATCAAATGAAGCCTTTCAACAATTCCAAATTGGAGAATTTAACTCGGGACATTCATGGGTCATCCCTAAAACCTTGTTAAATGATTTACCCCCTGAGCTACGCATTTATGTAGGCTGTGCTTGTCAGCTATACGGTGATTTAGATGAGATTGATTTGATTAAAATACACTTCACATCGGGCAAGGTATCCTTAATGAAATATGATGATTTCACTAAGGATGAACCGTTATTAGTCCAGCGCATCAAAATCAAACTGCGTGAGTTGGATTTTGATGTATTTGATTATGGTGAACGGTATATTTCTGGGCCTTTGTCAGATAAAAATATATACAGTTATAACCATTTATAAAACTGTGCCCAGACATGATCTAAAAGGTTTTTAGATCGAGCCAAAATAAACTCAGAATCCCACTTTTGAACATGCGACAATGGTTCTAGATACCCTAAATACTGTATTTTATCCATCGCCGCTTTTTGGTTTTCACTAAAATTTTGGCTCAGCAAATCCTCTTTTTTTGATCTACTTTCTTGGCAGAGAGCAACATAGTACTTTCTTTTTTCAACCCAAGATTTATTGTTAGCGGAAGAGTTAGTATCAGCAGGAAGAATCGTCAAATTGCCAAGGCAGTGTAGTAAGTCGGTATCTTCCTTTAATTTTTCATCCCAGCTACTACTAGGACGTTGGGGGGCAACATGTTCTACTGTAAAGTGATTATTATTGCTATCACATTCTGAAACAAATTTTCGCCATTTATGCCACGACAGCATCGTATTTGAACGTTCAGTACCTGAATCAATATGACCATCTTTATCATGACTTAAACAGGTATCATGAAAAGCAGCTAACATCATAATTTTAGTTAATGGTAAAGAAATATCGTAGATTGGATTTTTAGCTGCCGAAATAGTCCATTTCTCTTTTAAGTCATGATTCGATGCGTCTAATTTTTTTTCAATTTTTCTTTTAGTATTTGAGATAACTTATTCGCTGAGACATGCTGTGTAGACCGTCTTGAAAATGCTGCAATTTTCAGATCACTATCCCCAGTGCGAAGAATATCTCGGTATACAGCATCAATACCTGATGTTGTTTTATGGGCTGCCCGCCATAAAACAAAAAATGCAACTATTGATTTCATGGCCTTTTTCAAGTTTAAGAAACTATCCTCTTGCTTTTTGTTGTCTAAATATTGGCAATAAAAACGGGTGATTAATGGTAATGTAATTTCGTGTTTAGCATCTTTTAAAACTTCCAAGCAAAGCCTTAATATATTATCTTCGTCTATAGTTGAGTCATTTAAGCATTTGGGTTGGTCCAAATAATCCCATTCTTCATAGATGAATTGAGTAACATGGGCTAAATTTTTGACAAACCCTTGTTTTTCTTGTGGACTTTCATCCTTGTATGAATCTATTAAATACCTTCTTTGATCACTAATATGAGTCGTTATTTTTGTGCCTGTTTCGGCCAAAGCAAAGGCAAGCATAACTCTTGTTGTCGCCTTATACTTTTTTCTTGCGTCATCAATTGGATCTAAAAAAGAATCTACAACATCAAAATGTTGCTTCGATACGGATTGCTCAAAATTAGGGAGTCCTTCATCTTCAATCACTTTAGGCTTAAATGTTTCAATTGAAGTTAAGGGTTCGCCTGTTGTATTAAGAGCTTCAAACATGTCAAACGCATATGTTTCATCAGCAACAGTTACAAAAGTTACACAAACACGATTAAGAAAATATTTAGAAAAGGCGATAAGCTTTAAAGTCTCCTTTTCAATGCTGTATTCATCAGCATCCAGATTTTTTTGCAAATACTCATGAATATCAAATTGGAAGGAAGTGCTAAATTGACTTTCTAGCAACTCCGGAAGAGCTAGAAGCTCATCACCTGTAGACTTATCCTTGCAGAGAGTATTTATATTTTTACTTATAGCATCTAAGTTTTGTAAAATAATTTTATGTAACTCATATTCCTCGCTATTTTTCTCAAAGTTACTCTTATATTTATATGCTTTATAGCTTCCTTCATCATTCCCTAAAACATGGTTGTTAAATTGATGTAAGTATGAGGCTATAGGGGAATCATATTGAGCCCCATCTCGAGTTTTTGACCAACAATCTTTATACGCTCGAATTAGTTTGGGATACCAACGATATACCTTATCTCTTGTCGAGCTTGTGTCTGTTGAAAAATGCCGAAGGTTTGCAATTTCCTGTGATAGTTCATCCAATAGCCACTCTAAACAATCAACCTCCTCATTTTTACAGCTTTCATCTTCGGTAAAATCTTTCTCTAACTTTTTGTTTAGTTTCTCTAGCTTAATTTGGAACTTACTTTCATTAATTTTTAATTTATCAAAAAGAACTGTTGTGATTAACAACATCGTTGTTAATCGCTGTTGCCCATCAATAACAAGCATAACCTTGGATGGCACTTCGCCTTTTTTATGAGGAACAATTGTCTGAAACTTTGTATCGTGAATTGTAAGCAGGGTACCTATAAAGGTAATCGCATCTTCATTTCTCATGGAGTTTTCAATTCCATGTAAAACGTCCTCAAATACCCTATCAATATTTTTCTTATTCCAAGTATAAGGTCGTTGATATGCAGGCAGATAAAAACATAAGCCAGCAGCACCAATCGTATCTAATAATGATTTTGGTTCTGAATTAAAAACTCCTTTTAAATCCATAGCTCTCCCCACCTTTCATATTTATAGACTACATATTAAACAAGCCTGATCCTCAGGATCATCATCATCTTGCTCTTTTAAAATATCTTGCCAACGAGCGCTAGTCTTTTTCTTATTATTGCCACATTGTTCTAGCTCTTTTTCTTCGGCACGCTTCACAATTTTCTCTAATGGCCCTTGCTGGCTCCAAGTATAGCCTTCTCCTAATTCGGTAATTTCAACCGCCGTCCAATCAAATTTTCGTTGTTCAACCTTTTTCTCAAAAGCAGCGGCCTTTTCATATAGATCAGGATGCTCTCTTTTCAAACCTAGCCACTCATCTTGACGCTGGAAAAAGCAAAAATAACAGCCAGAACGACTACGCCATTTGTAATATTCAGGAATACCGACACTTTCCTCTAAAATTCGAAAAATGTCATCTCGTACTAGCCCATCCTCAGCAAATGGAAAAACAGCCTTGATGGTTGGCTTATGACTAATGTAGCCTTCTCGATTCTCATCGGCTCGAATACCTACGTAGCTGACCACCTGATCTTCACCAACAAATTCTTCAAACGGTTTGATCTTCATAACGCGAGTACACCAACGCTGTTTAGGAGAAGGTAAAAAATTATTATGTACGGTTAACCAATACTCAAATGGCTTATCGCTACCTAAGCGCGCAATTGGTTTTCCTAGGTATGCTTCTAGTTTGTCTAATGTATCGTAAATTTCTCGTAATTCAGCACCCGTATCTGTGAAAAAATACTCCATTTTTTCGGCGATTTCAGGATAGTGATCCTTGATATAAACTGCTAGTGCAGCGCTGTCTTTACCGCCAGATATACCAAGAACATGCCGTGTATTACTATCAGCATTTAGTGCATATTCATGCCATTTCATTATCCGGCACCTTTATTTAGTTTTTTAGCAACTGTCTTTGCGCTCTTATTTTGTTGGCGGTTCGTTGATGCTTGTCGATAGTGATCTAGATAACCATCAACTACTTCAGCTAACGCGGCTAACGCAAGTTCTTTATCTCCAAGACCACTTAACAATTCAGTCACTTGTTGTCGTGTTTGATTAATTGCTTGATGTTGAGCCTGGGTAACAGCCACAACCTCATCTTTATCCAACGCCCCTTTTTTTACACTGCGTAGCAAATACACGTCAAAATCTTCGGGAGTATGTTTTTCTACCGTTTGGAAGTGGATTCTTAGCTTTTCTAAATCATCTAACTTATGGCTAAATTCAGCAAGGCGATATTCAGCTATACTTCGCTCAGCATCATGCCATTTTTCTATAGGCTTTTGGCCTAAGAAGGTTAGCAATCCATCAAACCATTCTTCATCACTGCCTTTTTTCTGAGTGAGTCTCAAAATAAATGCGCGCAATCCATCTTTATCAATTGTGTATTGCTCAAGGCAATGATAACGACCAGAAGCAATTTTGCGTAGTTCCGGCAAGCTAATACTTTTATCTGTATGTAAAGCTTGTGCGCACAAGGCTAGCATTTCTTTTTTTAAGTGACTAAAGCAATATTTAAGTTCTTTTACTATTTCCCTAAGAGCCTCGGCTAAACCGGCAACGCTATCTTCAGCATTTTGACTGTTTTTCACATCAAAACCTAAGGCCTTAGGAATATCCTGAGACAGTAAATTAACAGGCGACTTGGATAATTTAAATCCCTCTCTTACTGCAATAGCGGGCTTAGATAAATGGCCAGTCTTTTGGGTGTATTCTGGCAATGCATCCAAAAATTTTGCCAATGGTTTTGCGATAGCAAGCACCCCCCGTAATTCGCCATCGGCAAATAATGCGGAAGAATACTCTTTAAATACCGAGGCATTAATGCCACTAATTTTAAAGTGTTGAAAAGTAAATTCGTCTGGACGTTTTAAAAAATGCTCGGCCATTTCTTCCGTAAAGCTTGGCTTGTATACCTTGTTCTGGTAAATAGCTAATTCTTCCTGATTTGCAAGTATGACGGCCACATATAAAATCGGTAAAACCCCTAACTTGATACCATAAGGCGGTGACATTAGTTCTTTATTTAATTCAACTAATGACTTTGGCGTTTTTTCTGTTGAATGAAGAAATCTTTCTATATGTTGCCACACAGGGTAATAATTACAGGGATCCTCTGTGTATGTTGTGCTGTCTGGAGCTGTAAACGTCCAGATTCCTTCGTTATTTTTTCGATGCAGCTTGGATGCCTTAAGTACGGCTAAATAAATCGCTTTTTCCGGAGGAAATTTCTCAAAGCCTAGTCCATGTTTATTCGCATGATTTAACATTGCCGAAATGAGTTTGTTTTTTGCTGCATTGGCTTGAGAAGATGGATTGTCTCGGTTAATTAGCTCGTTAGCGACTCTTGGAGAATATTTATACACTTTCGCTAAAATATTGGATAACGCTTGCTGCAAGTCTCTTTTGTTTCGAACATTAAGCAACGTCGCTTGGTAGTACCACTCGCCTAAATTGGGCGTCTCTAATAGATAGGCCGTTTGTCTTTGTTCTGCAGACCATGCAGCCGCGTAACGATCTGAAAATTCACGCTTTGCGATAGGATCTGTGTGTAAAGCCTGTGCATTTTTCTGTACGGCTTCCAATGCTAATGTTTCAGCGATCTTTTCGCGGAATTGATCCCCTTGGCGACATAACACAATAATATCCAGCGCAGAAATATGACTTATAGCCTGTTGATGAAAAATTTCTTCATCTTGCTTACTCTCCGCTAAGAAAAAGATCAGTCTAGCTTCATTGCTTGCTTTAATTTGAGAATATGTCGCTGCATCGGTAAAGTAAGGTACAAAATAGCGTAAAGCTCCGTTTTCTATGGTGTGACGCCTAGCTACAATAGGTTGCAAGGCATGTCTTTGATTTAACGCTTCTGCCAAACCAAAATAGCCTAGCTTACTTCGCTCCTCATGTACGTGCTCATCAAGATTGAAATCGCTGCCTTGCCACACTCTATATTCAGCATTAAATTTTCGATATTGAATAACCGAGCAATTAATCAGTTTATCTATCGCATGGTTTACTGCCTCTGCAGTTGGTAGGCATATTGAAATTAACTCTTTAGATGCTTTTAGCCCACCTTGAGCACCAATAATATTGAGCAGGCCAATTGTTTTCAACAGTTTAATGTCATTAACCTCTGCGTCACCTAGGCGTTCAACCGCCGTAACCACTTCAGCCCAACGACGATGCGTAAAATGGTCAGAAATTGCTGCGGGTTGATTTAAAATAAAATACTCGTAAATTTCCCAAGGTTCGATCCAGTCAGACACCTCAGCACAACGAGAGAATGATTCTTGAAAGCCATGCTGTTCCTTACTGCCTAAATAACTAAATAGTGTTCGTTCATTCTGAGCTATTTTTTGGCACAAAATTGGAAGAACCAGAGCGCTGATAGGATGCAGCGGATAGCAAGCCTGAAATAGAGCAACTGCATCCTCTTTATTTAACGAGGCAGGCAAAGCCTGAGAGGAGAAAAGTATTTGCACATATTCATTGCTATTATTAGCAATATGCACCATTTCCTGGTCAGAAAAATTTTGCTTGATTGCGGCAGAAACAATACGTAATGTCTGTTCAGCGGATTCTAAAAAAGGAATAGACTCAAATCGTCCCTGAACCTTGGACCACTCATTCCTTAACGACTCTCCTAAACTACGGGCATATTGTTCAAAAGCTTGGTGTAACAGAACTACGATCCCTAGCTTAGCAGCATGTTGTTTTTGGGCATGCTCGGCAATTTCCTGCAAAAGATAAATATCTTGGGTGCCATTATGACGCACCTCATATTCCAGAAACTTACCTAACTCATCAATAACAATAAATAGGCCTGCATAACCAATACGTGACAAGTTGTCCTGCAATTTAGCGATTAACTTGACTATCACCCTAGAGCTTAGTGTTTCCGTTGATTCTGCTGCTTGCTGGATTTCTGAAATAACAGCAGGAGCCGGTCCATTTTTTTTTGCCCATACCGCAGCTGTTTGTTCTGCTAGCGCGCTTAATAAGGCTCGAGATAAGGATTCAGAATTCCCTGTTAATGTGATGGTTAGATAGCCCTCACTATTTTCAGTTAATTTTTGATATGGGCTAATTAACTTACTTCCGAGCTCTGAGTCTTGTAATACGCGATAAGCCAATTGTGAGCTGCTTTTCTCTTTACCTCCTAGTAGGTGGGTTAAAAAAACAGCAAATGATGATTTTCCTGAGCCGTACGGCCCAACTAAAGACCAAGCCCTTGGCGATTCATCTAAAGATAAAGATAGTGCTATGCGTTCAAAAGTCTGTACCGCACGGGATGTAGGGATATAGGCCTCAACAACCGCGCTAGATTGCACATCTCGCTCAAGGTTAATTGAACGGGTGTAATGGGCATTAATATTAATTTTAGCGGCTAAACTCACGCTGCTTCCTCTTGTAATTCATGGCCATAATGGAATTCTAACAACTCCATTGGGCTTATTGGTTTCAATACATATAACTGATGAATACCCGCTGTTTCGCGAATTTCCCATACATTAGGAATTTGATGAATAAGCTTTTCCAACTTGGTTAATAAGCTATTCTCCGTCAATCTAAATACTGCACCAGGAGCAATTCTATTGCCTTTTGAATACATTAAATCTTCAATAGGAAACTCAGATAGTTTCAGTTCATCAAATAGCTGTGCTACAGCAAAGCCAAGTATCCCTATTGGTAACGCCTCTCGCTCTTGAGCCTGAGAAGTATAGCTTCTGCCCTCCTGCTGAGATACAAGCCCGAGCAACGATAGCGGAGAATCTAGGGATTCTTCCACCGAAAGTTTTGTGCTTCCATTTGCACGAGCATACATGCGCAATAAAATTCCAGCCTCTTGTTTTACTGTATTGGGGGAACAGCGGTTCTTAACATTCTGTTTTGTGAAGTCAAGTAGTGCCGTTGCTAACTCTTGGCTAGTAAATTGGGGCTTATGGAAACGATTAAAAAACCAGTACCACCCTGTTGCTTGACAAGGATTAGATGAAATTAACCAATGGATCAGCCAGATTGTGGCCTCATCTTCCAAGTATGGGTCAAAACCACTGTGGCTAAAAAGACGTAAGCCTAGTTCAGTTGGAGTATAGCGACCTTCTTCAGCAACAATCAGCTGACTAGCCAGCATCCAATAACGAATGGCATTAACCATATTTTTGCCGACGCCTAATTTAACAACCGCATCATCATCACGAAATAAAGATGGGGTGTCTTGTAGTTGCTGAAATCCCTTGGTTAACCAACTGTAACGTAGCGGAAAGGTTTCATGACGACCAAAAGCCGTTTTTGATGACTCAAATAACATAACTTATCGCTCCGGCTTCTTATGGTCATTGGAAAACAACGGTAATGTAGGGTTGTTATGCTCGTTTAAAAAGTCACTTGCACTTTGGACAAACCATTCTTTTAAATTTAAACCTTGGCTGCCTAAAACTTTATAAAGATCTTGTTTAAACTCTGGGTCAACCTCAATTACTATACGACCACTATTGCCTTTTGCCATTATTAATCCATGTTATGTTACATATGTAATGTATTTTACAGTAAAGTATCTTGCTATTAGCAGACAAATTCCTAGCCTCCCCTTTAGAGCCCAGATAATATTGCGCGACTCCTAAGCCTTCAAAATCACTGTATCCCGCATGAATATTGCAGATAATCCAATCCTAAGTTGGTGTGGTGCTGCGTATTTTAATGCGCTCAATATCCTGCAGTTGTACTGGCAGTTGTTGCCAGAACACCCCGCCGCCATAACCAGAGAACACGGTACGTCCGTCTAGCAGCACTTGTAAGTTGTGTACGTATTCACGTGGAAAGCCGCGCACTGAGATAATACCTCGGCCACCATTACCGCTGCGTGCTTCGAGTATATCCATGCCCAGACGAAAGCGTAGCAGATCAAGCAGTTCTAATGCGCCCGAAGAAGCCATAATCCTCGTCGTGAGTAATCACGTCGGCGGCCATAGGGACTGGCTGATATGTTGTTTGCGGCGCGGGGCGGTGCTGACTTGAATGTTTATCCAATTGTTTCAGTGAAAGCTCAAGCAGTTCCTGGGTGGCTGCTGACAAACTGTAGTAATCCGCTGGTACAAATGGAGAGTGGCAATGGTTTCTATAGGCTCACCCTGATTCTTTGGTGTAAGGTGCTAGCCTGACGTCAACACAGCACTCCAGTGCCAAATAGTAGACTATCATCCGATTAAAAAGTATTGCCTCATCCTTTATGCACCTGTTGGCTTTAACTACGGTGTGGTATGAATGCATCCGGGAGGAGCCGGAAAGCCCCCCCGTGTTGTTAACTTATTTGATGGATGCTTTATCCAGTGCGCCGAGCAGGCTTTCGGAGGATACCGGTTTGGACACAAAGGCACAGGCGCCTGCACGCAGGGCGGATTTTTCAATTTGCTGATCGCATTCCAGGGTGACCATAATCAGTTTAATGGCTGGAAAGCTGGTCCTGATCTGTGAAATCAGTTCCAGGCCTTTACCGTCCGGCAGGTGTTGGTCTAACACGATCAAGTCCGGCTTGGCCTCGCGAATGGTTTGCATTAACTGTTGAGCGCTATGCACCAGACCTACCACGGCATAGCCAGCCCATTCAAGCATATCTTTGATGATCATGGAAACCAGCTGGGAATCATCGACGATCAAGATTTTGGCATCTTTAGTCACAACTTTTGGCATAAGGCCTCCCTATTTATTGTGAAACACGGCGGGCTGACAGATTGTTGTAATTATTTGCGCCAGTCGGCTAAAAATAATGAACGTGGGCATCACTTTCTGCAACCTACCTACAAACACGGCTCAGCCGCAGCTTATTGAGGAGAAGAGAAATGAAACGATTCATTGGAATGGCATTATTCAGTCTATTTGTCAGTTCTGCAACTGTTTTTGCCGCCAGCCCTCCCAAGGTAAATCCTGAACCTTTGGATCTGGAGGCGGGTATGCTGGCTAAAATTGCCAAAGAAAAATCAAAAAGCAGTTCATTAATGCATGTGATGACGGGCAATGCGAGGGATCGCTTAAGTGACGACAGCTGCGGCAGTGTCAATATCAACAGCAATAATAGCGATAAGAGTAATAGCGGCATTAAAGAAATGTTTGGCAAACAATCTACTACAATAGTCACTGGCCCGGTGATTAATATGGCCAGCTGTAACTAAGCCATATACCGTTAATTTAATGCTTACTGAGCGAGATGACTATGTTAAAGAAATTGAAAGTATTCGCCTGCTGCCTGCCCTTACTGCTGACGGCCTGTGCCACCACGGAGCAGGCGGTACGTGACGAGGCCGGCGAAATTACCGAAAGTGTGCGGGTCGGTCCACAGGCCAAACCTATCAAGGCGATCACCAGTTTTACCGATGGCTTGCGTTGTATGGATAATTTATTCCTGATGTATGGTGTGCGTGATGTGGTGGTGATTGCCGAAGATTTAAATGACGAAACCAAAAAGGTCAGTACCGGTACTCGGGATATGCTGATTACTTCGGTTTCTGAAATGACCAAGCGCAGTAAAGCCGTGCGGCTGATTGCCTATGGTGCCGATTCCAGTAATTTGATTGGCTTTATGAAAGAATCGGAAAGTAAGAATATGTTCCAGCTGGTACCGGAATACGGTATTCGGGGTTCGATTTCCCAGTTTGATGAAAATGTGGCTAAAAAAACCGAAGGAGGCGGTATCGCACTGGATACCTTTGGCGGCTTTGGACGGGCAGCTACCGCATCGACTACTATTTTAGGGTTGGACCTGACCATGATGCGTACCGCCGATTTATCGATTTTGTCGGGGGTGACCTCCAGCAATACCGTGGCGATTTTTAAATCCGGTTCCGGGCTGGAAGGCGAGGCCGGTTATTCTAAGTTTGGTATTAACTATCAATCCAATTTATCCCGTTCGGAAGGCACGGCTCAGGCGGTGCGTAATCTGGTGGATATGGCGGCTATCGAGTTATTCGGCAAGTTGACACGCACCCCGTATTGGGTGTGTCTGGGGGCGACCAGTGAGATAGCTACCGTCAAAAATGAAATCAGTGACTGGTATGCCTCTATGAACTATGAAGGTGAGGTGATTGCTTATTGGCAGCGCCAGATGCGTATTCGTGGTTTATACACCGGTGAAATTAATGGCCAAAGCAGCGATGAGTTGATTCGTGCGATTACCGCCTATCGTGAGGCCATGGGGCTGGAAAAAAGCGCGGTGGTTGATTTGGCGTTCTTTACGGCTTATCTGGATGCCAATCATTATGATGTAACGCCCAAGGCGCGTGAGATCCTGGTGTCTTATCAGATGAGTGCCGAGCCAGCCGCACAAGCCGAGCCGATTAAACTGGCGATTACGTCTAGCCGCGGGCGTCGTGGCTTTAACCAGGGTGAACAGATTCAGCTGAGCGTTCAGCTCAGTCGTGATGCCTATGTGTACTGTTTTATGCGGGATGAGAACCAGACCATTGCCCGTTTTTACCCGAATCGCTTTACTGCCGATGCCTGGGTGCGTGCCGCTGCCGGAATTAAGTTACCGCAAGATAAAGAGTTCAATATTTATGCCGGTACGCCCGGTAGTCGTGAGCAGATTGTTTGTTTTGCCAGCGATAACGATGTTTATCCAGATGTGCTGCCGGTTATCGGTGGCGGGGATATTGATACCCCAACCAGTTCGCAGTCGCTGCCGCAAATTGTTTCTGCCTTTGAGCAGGCGGCTGGAGCCAATATGGGGATGGCCACATTTGTACTGACCGTACGTTAAGGAGCCTTGGGATGACTATTTTAAAATACACACTGGCCGCGGCGATGTTATCCGGCATCGGGCTAAACTCTATGGCCTGGGCCGATATGGAGGTGCCGGATGTGCCGCGCCTGATCACGCCGACGGTAGATAACCGGGTATTAATTGATTCTTTGAAGCCCATGCGTGATAACCGTCATCCCGATGGTTACACCCTGCGCTGCTGGCATGATGGCCGTCTGTTGTATGACGGCACCGGTTTCAGCGGGCAAAGCCAGGGCGGCAGCAACATGATCCAGCTAGCTCAGCAAAACGGTGATAGCGTTAAGGTCTTCGATTTGCAGGATGGCATGTGCATTATGTCGCGGATTAATCCTTAGGTGATGCCATGAAAACGCTACTGATCCTCTTGTTGGGCATGCTGTTGTGCGGCAGTGGTGCCGCACAGGCCGAGAGTTATGCTCGGTCGTTGCCGCAAATTTCTGCGGTGGAATTTGCCTTGCCGGGTGAACTTATTATTAACTTTGCGCAACACAGTAGTCAGTTAGTCATAGAGTGTGAGCCAGCCGTGTTTAAGCAATTACAGATTACTACCGAGCAAGGGCGTTTGCGTTTAAGCCATCGTGGGCGCTTTCAGACGCAACAGCCGCTGCGCTTTGCACTGACCGTGCCTTCGCTGCAGCGGTTAACCAGCCTGGGTAGTGGTGATGTGCGGATGGTGCGTGGTGACTTGCCGCAATTGAGCGTTATTGCGGCCGGTAGCGGTACCATCCAGCTCGAGCAGCTGCAGACACGGCAATTGCAGCTGATACTGAATGGTTCGGGCGTATTGCAGGCCAGCGGTCAGGGCCAGCGCTTGACGATTGAGTTGAATGGCAGTGGTGAGATTGATAGTCAACACTTTATGGCTAACCAAGTAACGGCATTACTGAGTGGTTCGGGCAATATCAGCCTGCATGCCATTCAGCAGTTGGATACTCGTATCAGTGGTGCAGGCATGGTGCAATATGCAGGGACTCCACGTCTGAATCAACAGATTAGTGGTGCTGGCAGTGTTGAGCCGCTGTAATAACTTGATTAAAATGACGCGTTCGGAGGAAGAGATGGATATATCCGCTAAATTTGCAATCAGCTGGGGTGCGACACTGCTTGCAGCTTATCTTGCTTCCAGCTCACTGGCGATTGCCGGTGTGCAGGCAGAGCAGATTAGCCAAAGCCAGCAAGGGCTGTTGAACAGTCAGTCACTGGATCTGGGTAATGCAGGTGCGCAGGCACAAAGTGATGTGTTGGTAGAAAGCATACAACAGCAGCAATCCGGCACACTCAATCAGCAACGACTGGAATTGGGCAATGCGGAAGATAGCAGTCATAGTCGGGTAACGGTTAAGACCATTTATCAAAAGCAGTCGGGACAGTTAAATGACCAGCGTATCCAGATTGCACAAACCCGTGGTAAAGCCAACGCCGATGTTACGCTGGGTCATGTCATTCAGTCGCAAAGTGGGCTGTTAAACGATATGGACATTAACGTTGGCAATTCAAACTCCGGAGCAACCACTGTTGTTACGGGCGATATTGTCCAGCAGCAATCAGGAATTTTTCGCTCGCACAGCGTCAATATCGGGAACGACTGATCACCTTAAGTTCTCACCGATTTCCCCTTGCCGGTACGGTTTAGTACCGGCAGGCGTGTCTCTGGCCGGCATTTTTCTGATTTTTTGCTGGCTTATCGCGTTATTGATAAATAAACTGAACGTTTTTTCCAATACACGCAACCTATGTCACAAGAACACCATGCTTTAAACGAGCAAGCCAAAGTTTTGCTACACCGGACCGCCACAGGCGACCAACGAGCATATGAAGAATTGTACCGGCTGTTATCTAACCGCATTTTTGCCTTTGCACAAAGAATGGTAGACAACGCTGCGGTTGCGGAGGAAATATTAATGGACACCATGTTAGACGTTTGGAATCAGGCATCGGATTTTAGAGGCGACTCAAAAGTGACCACCTGGGTATTGGGTATTGCACGTAATAAAGCCTTAATGGCATTACGCAGTGCGCGTTCCAAAGGTGGCCAGGCCGAGAATATTGATGATTACCAGGAAGTACTGGATGCCGAAGTGCCTGATGGTTTTGAACATATGGCCGAAAAACAATCCAGTGAGATCATTCAAGGCTGTATGGAAAAGCTGTCCGATACACATAGAGAATGTGTTCACCTGATTCATTTTGAAGATTTATCAATGAAAGAAGTGGCCGAGATCCAAGGTAAGCCTGAAGGGACGATTAAAAGCCGCTTATCCAATGCGCGTGCCAAGCTGGCCGCCTGTGTGGAAATTGCGCAACGTCGTTTAGGAGGTGCATCATGAGCACGAATAACCAGGAAGTCAACGAATTAATCAGCTGGTATGTTAACGGAACATTGCCGGAGTCGGAGCTGGGGCGGGTAGAAAAACTGCTGGAAGAGTCGGAACAGGCGCGCCGTATGCTGGCCTGGGAGCGTAAGGTACGTGATGCTGCGCGCAATGACAGCAAACTGCAATGCGCGCCAGAGCTGGGCTTATCCAAGGTGATGCAGCGTATCGAGCAGCAACAAGCCGAGAAAAAAGAAACACAGGTTGAAGCCGACTCAGTATTCCAAAAAATGGCTAATTGGCTGGGGAGCTTCAAACTGTCACCGGCGTTTGCCATGGTGGCCGCGGTTGCGGTGGTACAGTTTGGCGTTATTGTACAAATCTGGCCCACTACGCCGGGGGCGGATTTTGCTCAGGTGCGTTCGGTAGATAATACTCCGGCGGTCTTGACCGAAGATTCCTTCCTGCGCATTGCGTTTAAGGAAGCCACCACCGAGGCCGAGTTGCGCAAGGTGTTGCATCATGCACAGGTTGAAATGGTTGCCGGCCCTACCCAATTGGGGGATTATTTTCTGATTGTTGCGAATAGCCATAAGGCCAATGCGATGCAGACCTTGCAGGCCAGCGCTGTGGTTGAGTATGTGGAGGAAAGTCATGAATTGCCTGCCCGTCATTAAATCAAAATCGACTAACGCTCTGAAGCTGTTTGCCTGTGCTGCCATACTGCTGCTTGGCAGTCTGGCGCAGGCCGCCGAGCAAGCACGCCTGGCGTTGGTGATAGGCAATGCGGACTATAGTGCCGCACCGCTGAAAAATCCGGTCAACGATGCCAATGCGGTGGCCGATAAACTGCAGGGGTTGGGGTTTGAGGTGATTAAACTGGAAGATGCGACCCAGGCCGAAATGATTTCTGCCATGCGTGATTTTACCCGTCAGGCGGCCGATAACCAGGTGCGCCTGGTGTATTACGCTGGCCATGGGGTACAGATCAAGGGGCGTAATTATTTAATGCCGGTGGATGCCAAGGTACAAATCGAAAGCGATATTAGAAACCAGGGGGTGGATATGTCGGCCATTCTTAAGCGTCTGGCCGAGATTAAACAAGGGGTTAATCTGGTGATATTGGATGCCTGTCGTAATAATCCATTCACCGTTTCGACTACCCAGCTGGCCAGCCTGCGTGCGCAAGGTATTCGTACGCGTGCTTTTGAGCCGGAAATCAAGGCGAAAGGACTGGCGCAGGAGCTGGCGCCTGCCGGTACCGTGGTGGCCTTTTCTACCTCGCCCGGCTCGGTGGCGATAGACAACACCGAGGAAGAGCAAAGTATCTATACCAAGCACTTTTTATCGTATATCAGCAAACCCGGTATGCCGGTAGAGCAATTCTTTAAAAAGGTGCGTATCGCGGTATATAACGAAACCGGACAAAAACAGGTGCCGTGGGAAAGCAGCAGCCTGATGGGCGATTTCTGCTTCAAGCCCGATGAAAACGGGCAGTGCGGCAGCTAGTGCTAACTATCTAAGTTTTCATCCTATTAGAACGCGATGTGACATTTCTGGTAGGGTATATTCCATGCACCCATGTCCTTTTTTAAGAAAACAGGTGCATGGAGTGCATCAAGGATGTTGATATTGCAGCGTAGGTGACAATTCACGCGCCAGCGCTCTAATTTATTTGATCGACCTGAACCTGTTGTGTCGGGTGCAGCCCGGCATCGATATCCCGGCGTTGCTCGCCAGGCTGTAATGAGATGATATCGGTCATCCCTGTTGCCGGATTGGCATCCGAATCACGTTCATCTGCGCTGGTATTGGCGAGGGTCAGACTATCTTCTGGCGGGGCAATAAATTGAATTCTATATTGCCCCGGTACGAGTTCGTTAAATTGATAGTTACCATTGCTATCGGTCAAGGTGCTTGCCAACTGTTCCAGGCCGCTTATATCGAATAACTTGACTTGTTTGCCGGGTAAACCAGGCTCGTTGCTGTCCTGTATGCCATTTTGATTGGCATCAAACCAGACGCGGTCACCAATGGCACCGCGCTGGGTGTTTGTGGGTGGCTGATTCCCTCCGTTGGTATTACCCCCTGGGATGCTGGTTGTGCTGCCGCCAAATGCACCGCTAGCCGTACCTCCCGTGGTGTTGCCTTCGGTGTTGCCGTTAGTCTCTGTGTCTGGATTGGTGTTTTCATTAAAACTGACCGGATTGGCGCTGATCAGCACATAGGTTTTCTTTTCGGGGTGTTGTGCCGAGGCATAGTGGCATAAGCCGTAACCGTCATCATCTGCGACTAAGCGGCCATTGGCAAAATAGACTCTGCCATCATCGCTGACATAAATATCCTGAGTGATTTGGCGTTGATAATAATGGTTGTTGCCGTTACCACTGCTATCGGTACACTGAGGCAGGGTACTGTCTTTAAAACAGGGGTCCAGCAATATCTGATTGGCGCCGGCATTGACTTTTGCTTTGCCTTTTTCATTTTTACCAACATACTCAATTACATCGGGGTTGTCTGCCAGGTTGTCGCTGACGGTAATCAGGCGCTCTGACTTTCTGACATATTCCTCTACTTCGGTAAGGTAACCATTATTCAGACGCTGTATTACCTTGGGGTTGATCGCGTCACAGCTTAACAGGGCGCCATCGTTAAATTGTTTCTGAATCGGGCTGCTATAAAAGCCCGCATCCGGTTGTGGCAGCTCCAGATCCGGATATTGTTCGCTATGTTCTGCGGCAAATTGTTGGGCATTTTGCAGTAACTTATCCCAGTTGTTGCTTAACAAGGGTAATGCCATTTCGGACTGTCCCGCGGTGACACGAATGGGTTGTCCCTCCAGGTCTTTGCCATCCAGTTTGCCATCGGCAAAATCACGCGATAATGCGCGGGCCAGCTTGAAGGCATTGACGTCCGGCATGGCCTGTTGTACATCCGTGTCCTGCGCCAGCCTGGATAAGCCGCCCAGCATGGCCGCATACAGTTTTTGCTGGGTGGTGGCATCTTCCGGTACGGCCTGCGGATTGGGGGGTAAGATGGTGGTTGGATTAAATCCCAGTTCCAGGGTTGCCAGTTGCGCAGCATAGCGCGTGGCTATCGAGGGGTGTTTACCTTGTTCAATCATTTTCTGGGCGGCGATTGTCACCGCATGGGTATAGGGGGTGACCGGTACCGCCAGTTCGCCACCGCTAGGGTCAATTACACTGATCAATTCATCCTGCTCGGTCAGCTCGACGGTAGCCGCGGTGGCCTCATCCTGATAATTGCCTCCGTTGGCGACTACAAAAAATGGCCCTATCATGCCGGCCGGAATATGACCTTGCCAATGCCCATCGGCACCGGAGGTGAATGGACCGGCTACCTGCTCGCCGCGAGAACCATCGGCATTCATTTGATAGATTACTATGCTTGCATTATTCACCGGTCCCTTGGTAACGCTGCCGGTTAATGCAGTTTCGGAAGTTGTGGTCGTCCGAGTTGAATTTTCCGCTTCATTGCATCCCGCCAGCGCCACCGTTGCTGCTAATAACGCCAGCGTTAATCTTCGTTTTGTTTTCATCGTGCATCTCTCCCTTAAAAAATCCATCGTATTATATTGATGGATTATCGTATGTTTAACAACCGTTGTTTGTCGAGCCTCCCGAGGTGGTGTTGCCTGAGGAGGAATGTTTGAGGCCAGTAAATATTGTGAGAAGCTGACGAAATCATTTCGAACACAGGAGGATATAGAGCCTCTGAAGCACCTCGGTATGCTGTGCGATGGTAAGGTGAACTGTCCGTTGGCCCTCGATTAATGGGTATAGCGGTAATATGCGTTCTGCTGAGTTTAACGCGGGAATATCCGAGTCGCTCGCATCATCACCCATATTTTGAAGGGGCGAATAGGTTGATAAAGGGTTTCCTGGCCAGTAGCATTCATCCTGAATATCATTGGCATGGTCTCCGCCCCAGGAGGCTGTCCGAGAACAGAAGAACCGACTGCAAACCGCCCAGGCTGGCCCTTTTTTCCTCTGATTTTCGTGTGTAGGCTGGCTATTCGCCTCAAATCAATGAAAAAAATACCTCAACCTGGACGATTTTCGTTGCCATCCCTATTCTCGGACAGCCTCCTAGTTCATCACAATAATTCTAACCCGACGGTTTTCTCTGCTGGTTGGCTGATCGGGACGGGCCAGTTCGGTAAAGCCTTTACCCACGACCTGCAGTTTATCGGCGGCAATGCCTTGGCTGATTAAATAGGCCTTGGCCGAGCGGGCGCGTTTTAATGACAAAATCGTGTTATAGGCGGCACTGCCCACCGCATCGGTATGGCCTTCCAGTACAATGGTGCGGATATTGCCCAGACTGTCGGAACGCAACGCTTTACCCAGTTCCTGTAATACATCGCGGCCGTCCGGTAATAAGTTTGAAGAGTCAAAGCCAAACTGAATGGCCAGATCCAGTGCCCGGATTCCCTTTTCTGCGACGGCTTGCGGTTGTGCCGCAGCCGGTGCCGTGGTGACCGATTGGGCACCGCCTAGCGATAGGCCGCGCATACGATATTGCTTGGGCTGTTCCCCCGCACCTAATGCGCGCAAAATTTCCTCACTGCTGGGTTTGCCTTGTAGATAGGGTACTTCTTCGGCGAAGGTGGCGGCCGATCCTAGCATCAGGCTCAGGCATAGCAGGCCGCGATACATCCATGATGTTGATAAACGTAATGTATTCATTTTTCCTCTCCAGGTGCATAATCATTGCCCCTGTGTTGCGATGGCGAATTAAAAGGTTCATTAATAATTTCTTATCCCTTTATTTTACCGCGTCAGCCGCCGGTGGTGGTGCCGTACGGTAGATCCATTTAAGAATAAAGGGGGGCAGCAGGGTGGTGATGGCGATGACCAGAATCAAGGCCGCATAAATTTCCAGCGGTAAAATACCGCTGCTACGCCCAAGTTCTGCAAAAATCAGTCCGACTTCGCCGCGCGGTACCATAGACATACCAATGATCCAGCGTCGTGACCAGGGTTCACAAATTAACAGGCCGGCTATCAGCTTGCTGACAACCGCCATCAGTAATAAGGCCAGCGAAAACTGCCAGACAAATGCCGAGTGCCAGTTGATCGTATTAAAATTCAGTGAGACACCAACCATAACAAAGAAAATCGGCGTAAATAAATGAATAATCGGGCGAATCTGTGATTCCATGCGATGCGAAAATTCCGGGCTGCCGCGCATCGCTGCACCCATGGGAAATGCAAAACGTTGTGACAGGGCCAGTCCGGCTGCAAAGCCGCCGAGTAATTGGGGGGCGCCCATGGCATGAGATAACCAGGCAAAAAATAACACCAGTGAAATCACTGTGACCGGAATCAGCCCTGGCAGTTGGCTATGATGTTCGCTGTAACGAATCAGCTCGGCCATCAGCCGGGCGGCAAAGGGGGCCAGTATCATAAAGACGGTAATAAACAGTATCACTGTACCGGTGTTGCTCAGGCTGACTTCCCCGCTTTGTGAAAACTCATACAATATCGCCAGCAATATCACGCCGATAATATCGTCCAGCACCGCCGCTCCCAGTACGATCTGGGCCTCCGGGGTGTGCTGGCGCTGTAGATCGGTGAGTACCCGCACGGTTATACCTATGCTGGTTGCGGTCAGCGTGCCGCCGATAAACAGCGAGATCAGCAGCGACAGCTCAAACAGCCAGTATGAAAGTACAAAGCCACCCAACAATGGGGCCAATACGCCGGTCAAGGCAACCAGTATCGGTTTGAGACCGGTTTGCAGCAGCTGTTTGATATCGGTTTCCAGGCCGACCTCAAATAACAGCAGAATAATGCCAATTTCTGCCAGCAGGTGCAGCACTTGCCCCGGCTCTATCCATCCCAGCAGGCTGGGACCGAGCAAAATCCCGGCACATAATTCGCCGATAACTGCCGGTGCCCCTGCCCGGCAGGCCAGTTCGGCAAATATCCGGGCAGATAGCAGAATGGCCAGCAGAATAATAAAAAAATCATGGATTGCTAGCATGCTATCCCTGCCGACGCTGCATCACTATAGGTCCCTATGGTACGCCGCTAATCCACAATTTAACAGGGTAGATTATTCGCCGCGTTGAAGAATTCTTTGCTGGTGGCGCTGTGCCGCTAATGCTTTCTGAATCAGTTGCATGCAGTGTTGTGCATCGCTTTGGCCGCACATGAAAATGTCGACCGCAGCAAAGCCGGATTCCGGCCAGGTATGAATGGAGATATGCGATTCGGCCAGTAATACCACCCCGGTAATACCGCTTTCGGGGCCGAAACTGTGAAAATGACTATGCAGTACATGCGCACCAGCCGCACGGGCACTATCTACCAAGAGTTGTTGCAGGGTGGCGCCATCGGTCAAACGTTCGGCCGCAATACCGTAGAGATCGAGTAATACATGATGACCGGAGGGTTGATGAATCATTGGTTTGCTATGGGCTTAAAACGTATGCTGCGTTGCCCGCATAATGTGGCACAGATTACTGATGAGCGCAGCGACAGTATTCTGTTCGCGCTGACGGCCAGTCGCATGACTTGGGCAAGGGTTTTCATGGCGCGCTACTTATGTCCGCTACTGCTGCTGCCGCGATAGTAACTGCTGCTGCGGTAGTGGTCATCGTCATCATTACCCACAATCATATAGGACCAGCTCAGCAGGCTGGTCACACATACCACGGCGATAGAGTAAATAATGAATGGTCCCTTCATTTCGACCTCATTCTAAAATTAATCATGACTATCCAGCATGTATTTTTCCGGCACCCAGATCAGCGCTGCGGCAATCAACAACACAAAAAAGACAAACGCCCCATCCGCTACCATCAATGGAATAAAATTCAGTGCGCACATGGCCAGGATGGAAATGATTCCCGGTGTCATCTGATTTTCCGGGTCACCGTATTGATGACCGTGAAACATTTTGACATCCGGGGCAATTTTATCGCCAAACAAGGCGTGCAACTGATCGGCCGATACTGGGCTGGTCATTGACCAGGTAACCTCTTCATGGCTGGTTTCCATGGTCATTAACTGACTGCCGGCCTGAAATTCGCGTACCAGTACCGTATCTCCAATTTTGGCCTGCCAGTTAAACGCACCTGCGACAAACACGGTGCGGGCACTATACTGTTCGCTCTGTTGGTAGCGGCTGGTCAGATAGACCGCTTCCTCATTATTTCTGAGTTCTGGCCATTCATCCATGACCTTGCTGCGAAACCAGCCATATTTGGTTTCGGCAAACCAGAGAAAACCGGCCTTAAAACTGTAAAATAGATATTCGGTCCAGATAGCGTTATCTTCCCCGCCTGCTCGCCGCATAAGGCCTATCAGTTCATAATGACCACCGGCATAGTTCATTTTGGTACCGATTTCCAGCGTGGTGGTGATATTGGCCATACGGTTGCCGGCCGCTATGACCTCGGCAACCTCACCGGCGGTATCCAGTGTGCTTTGACAGCTTTCACATACCAGGGTGCTGGTTTTCCCCGGCACATACTTGACTCCGCTGCCACAGGATGGACAACTGATACTGTTGACCTTGCCTTTTACCTTGCCAGCACTGCTGGCAATGGTATCGACATCACGCAACAGCTGGCAATTGAGCTGTTCCAGCTGTACCGCATGGCCCAGATACAGGGTTGGGGTGGCGTCATCCGAATAATCCAGTGTTAGAAACTGTTTGCCGGAGCGCATATCTACGACCTTGGCCTCCCAGCCGCTGCCGGTGCCAATCTGATAGGGCAGTTCCCCCTGGCCACCGGTACACTGCGCGCTACGCACATCGGATATGGTAAACGAGGTGCCTGATAACTTGACGATCTGAGCGGGTTGCAAGGCATCAAAGGCGGGCAGTCCCTGTCTGGCATTGCATTTTTCGGTAATGGTGAACTGCCCGGAGGCATCACTCAGCCAGGCGGTGGTGCCATCGTTGTAGATGATATACCACTCATTCCAGAAGCCGGCCGAATAGCGCAGCTGAATGCGGCCGATAACGGTAAATTCTTTACCGGCAAACTGACCGCTGGTACCTATCTGTATCGGTGAATAATCCTCCAGCACGTCGGCCATTTTGCCGAGATTTTTAATAGCCTCCCCGGATTTTAGCAGGGTGCTTTGACAATACTCACAGACCGCACTGACCGAAGCGGTTGAATGGAATTTAACCGGCGCCCCACAGGACGGACAATTAACGCTTTGCATAGCAGTGTCTGTTTATCAGCCCAGTAGTTTTTTTAGCAGTTCTGCCTTGTTGCTGCTGTATTCCGCTTCGTCTATCAGTCCTTTATCAAATAAGCGCTTCAGTTTTTCCAAGCGGGCCTCAATATCTTCCTCGGCCGAAGGCTGAACCTGCTGATGCCCCGGGTGTTGAGCCGGCATGGGTTGCCCTGGGGGCGTCTGCTGGCCCTGTTGCGGCATCATTCCCTGCTGCTGCCCCATCATGGCATTGCCCATAGCCTGACCCACGACCATGCCGGATGCCAGGCCGGCACCGATACCGGCCAGTCCGCCTTCGTTCTGCGCCGCCAGTGGAATGGCATCGGCGGTTTGAAACTGGGTATAGGTCTGCATTTTGTCGGCAGATAACGAGCCTTTCATACCGGCGGCAATCCGGGCATCCATGGCTTTTTGCAGTTCTTCCGGCAGGCTGATGCTGGCGACATTAAATTCGTCCATTTCCAGACCGTATTTTTCAAATACTGCCCTGAGTCCGCCTTCCATTTGTTGGGCCATTAATACCTGATTGGCCGCCATATCCAGAAACGGCACTTTGGAGGCGCCCAGGGCATTGGCCATGGCTGGCAGCATCATGCCGGTCAGCTGACCTTCCAGTTGCTCACGGCTATACGATTCGCGGGTGCCGCTGATTTCACTGAAGAATTTGCGTGCATCACTCACGCGGTAGGAATACATGCCAAACGCGCGCAAACGTACCATATCAAAGTCGGCATCGCGAACCGTGATCGGCTGTGGTGTGCCCCATTTTCGGGCGGTCTGAATACGGGTGCTGAAGAAATAGACATCGGACTTGAATGGGGATTGGAATAATTTATCCCAGTTTTTCAGATTGGTCAGCAGCGGCAGTGTGCGGGTGGTTAATTTATAGGTTCCCGGTCCAAACACATCGGCCACCTGACCTTCGTTAACAAACATGGCCAGCTGCGATTCACGCACAATCAGCTGGGCACCGTTTTGAATTTCAAAATCCTGCATAGGGTAACGCCAGGACAGCACGCCATCGGAATTTTCATTCCATTGCAGAACATCAATAAACTGTTTCTTGATAAATGATCCAATACCCACCTGCTTCTCCTTACAGTTAGCCGTTAATAGACACAGGCGGCATTAATCGCGCCCAAAGATAAAGAAATTGCCCCCATCATGCCACCGTAGGCGGTATTGCCGGATTCAATCTGATCGCGGCTGTTTCTCAATACTCTATGAGTAATCGCATAGGCCAGCAGTTGCACAATCAGCGCGCCCGCGGTCCAGCATAAGAATAAGACGACAGTGTTGGCATGCAGAATACTGGAGACTACCGTCAGCGAAAAACCGACTACCGCGCCTCCTAGCGACAAGGCCGCCGCGTTATTGCCCTGGCGGATTAATAAGAATTCATTGAGTGGAGTAATGGCCGAGTAGATTTTTAGAAACACCGGAATCATTAAAATAGACATGAGAAGATAAATCAGATAATTAAAAATGTCCGTATGCATGTACTGTGTCTCCACGATTAGGCCCAGGTGAGAAAGTATAACCAAGCTAAGGATGAATGGGGTTACTATTACCGTTTTTTTCTGCATTCAGCAGTAAAAACCTTGATTGATCGCCTATTAACCGTAACAATTAAATTCCCGCCAGCGAACCGAGATCAAAGATGGATACCGAGCGTCAACTGCAGCATGATTCATTAGAATTGACCGAACGAAAATTAGCCAGTCTGGTTGAAAACGGCCTGCTGCTCAGCCGCGAAAAAAATCGTGATGTGCTGTTTAAAAAGATTGTCAGTGGTGCGCGTGAAATTGCCCACTGCGAGTTGGTTACCCTGTTTTTGCGTACCGAACACGACACCTTGTCGTTTGCAATACGCACCGGTGATGATCCGTTGCCGAATGCCGAAATCCCTCTTTACAACCCGGATGGCACACCGTGTGAGCAGTACATCGTCAGCTATGTTACGCATCATAAAAAAAGTGTGTTAATTGATGATGTTTATAAAGAGACCGATTTTGATTTGTCCGGTACTAAGAAATTCAGTGAGCAATCCGGATTTCGTACTATCTCCATGCTCACCGTCCCTCTCAGTTCAACCAATGGCAAGGTGCTGGGGGTGTTGCAGCTATTGAATGCGCTGGATGAGCAGACCAAAGAAATTATTCCGTTTCCTCCCCGGTTGATGGGCTTTATTGAGGCCATGGCTTCGCAGTCTGCGGTGGCACTGGAGAATCATAATCTGATCAAGGCCCAGACGACCTTAATGGATGCCTTTATCCAGATTATTGCCGGTGCGATTGATGCTAAAAGTCCTTATACCGGCGGCCATTGTGAACGTGTTCCCGAATTGGCATTTATGCTGGCCGAAGAAGCGATTAACAGCCGGCAGCCACCTTTTGCCGGGTTTGAGTTCCACACCGAAGATGAGTGGCGCGAATTTAAAATAGGGGCTTGGCTGCATGACTGTGGCAAGGTTACCACACCGGAGTATGTGGTCGATAAAGCCACCAAGCTGGAAACCATTTATAACCGCATTCATGAAATACGCACCCGTTTTGAAGTGTTGCTCAGAGATGCCGAGATTGCACGCTTGCAATCTCGTTTGGATGGTATGCCCGCCGCACAGGCTGATGAGGTCTTTGAGCAACGTAAACGACAACTGGAAGATGATCTGGCCTTTATTGGTGAATGCAATGTCGGTGGTGAGTTTATGGCGCCGGAAAAGGTGGAGCGGTTGCAACACATTGCCGAGCAAACCTGGCAACGTCATTTTGATGACCGTCTGGGATTATCGCATGCCGAGCTGGACCGCTGTCCGGCGAAGACGGTGCCATTGCCGACAACCGAAAAACTGCTAGGTGATAAAGCGGAACATATTATTCCGCGTAAGCGGCTGGAGGCGTTTGATCCAAAATACGGTTTCAAATCCAAAGTGCCCGAGCATTTATATAACTTTGGTGAACTGTATAATCTGGGAATTTCCTACGGTACATTGACACCGGAAGAGCGCTTCAAAATCAACGAACATATTATCCAGACCATAGTGATGCTGGATAAACTGCCGTTACCGGATAATATGAAGCGCATACCGGAATATGCCGGCACCCACCATGAAACCCTGAGCGGCACGGGTTATCCCCGACAGTTGAACCAAAACGAACTCTCTATTCCGGCCCGAATTATGGCGATTGCCGATATCTTTGAAGCCTTGACCGCGGCCGACCGGCCCTACAAAAAAGCCAAAACCCTGTCCGAATCGGTGCGCATACTGTCATTATTTAAAAAAGACCAGCATATCGATGGCGACTTGTTTGACCTGTTTTTGACCTCGGGGGTTTACCGCCGCTACGGCGAACGTTATCTCAAGCCGGAACAGCTGGATGAGGTGGATATCGCCAAGTATTTAGGTTAATGCGGAACCCCACCGTAGAAGGGGACATTTTATGCATCACATGTCTGTCATGAATTTTAAAAAAACGGTGCGGGTGCACCCTACGGTGGATGGGGGGGGTGTGATAACGCGGGGTTAATCCGGGGTGACCGGCGAATAATTGACGGGCAGCCAGCGATAACCGCTATCTTGCTGAATCAAACGGCCAATGCCAGGGAAGGAGATATGTGCGCCACCGATCAGGTAGCCGTGTTGTGCGGCATCGGCAAACACTTGTTGACGTTGTGCCGCGGCGGCATTGGCGTCGCTATCAAAGCTAATGGTGATTTCCGGTTTGGGAAACTGCACCGCTGCTACATGCATTAAATCGCCCCATAGCAATAAGCGAGCGCCGTTACTTTCTACCATATAGACACTATGGCCGGGGGTGTGCCCGTAGTTAGCCATGGCCTTAATGCCTGGTAGTAACTGGCTGTCGCCAGAAAAGGGTTTCACCTTATTGGCTTTGAGATACGGGGCAAAGGCCGCCTGTGCCGATTGAAAGCCCGATTTGGCATCGTCGGCAGCCTGGTCGAGATTTTCCTGACTTAGCCAATAATCGATATCGTGTTGATCAACGCGGATGATGGCATTAGGAAACACGGCCTTACCTTTTTGCATCAAACCACCAAAATGGTCGGGATGCAGGTGGGTAATATAAATTTCATCAATCTGCTTGGCTTTATAGCCGGCCGCCTGCAAGTGTTCCGGCAGCTGCCCCAGGGTGGGGCCAAATAAATTGGAGGTGCCGGTATCTATCAGTACCAGTTTCTCGCCGGTATTGATTAAATAGGCATTGACCGAGGTTTCTAATGGGCTGTGTAAATGATGGCGGGCCAGGCTCTGATTGACCTGTTCGGAGGTGGTGTTGGTGAGCAGCTGATCTACCGGTAGCGCCACCGTGCCGTCCGATAAGGCGGTAATTTCAAAATCGCCCAGCATCATTCGATAATAGCCAGGTGATGTTTTGATCATGGCTACATCGGCAAAACTCGGTGTTGCCAAGCCTAAACCTATAGCAAGTAATATGGTGTTCATTATGCGCATAGCCTCTCCCTTTTGGTTATTGGAATCAATCCTCGATCATACGCGATCTATGTGAGAGATGGGTAGCCGCCGCTTCATTCGTTAATTTTCCAAAAAAATCTGAACCCTTTGCTTACTGGCGGCAACCTATAGCCGTAACAAGCACGCGTTCCTATGCTCTGTGTGGGAATGCCTACTGACTTTAAGGGAGAAACCAGATGAAAACCACGACTAAACTAACTACTTTTGTTCTTGCCACCTTATTTGCCGGTTCGGCCCTGGCCGCCGGTGGGGCATCCAGTATTACCGCACATAATCTGGAGCAGACCCAATCCAGCCTGTTAAGCACGCAGACCATGGACCTGGGCAATGCTAAAGATCGTGGTGTCTCTCGCACTACCTTGAACAATGTGCGCCAGTCACAAAGCAGTTTGTTGAGCAGCCAGAAACTGAGCATCGCCAATGCCGATAAGGCCGGTCGTTCCAATGTGCGTGCGTCTAACATCAACCAAACGCAATCCAGCCTGTTAAGCGAACAACAGCTGGCCATAGGTGATGCCACCAAGGGGGGGGTATCTAATGTGGTGGCACATAACGTCGCGCAATCTCAGTCCAGCCTGTTGAGCTCGCAGTCCATGGCGATTGGTAACGCCAAAGATCGCGGCCGTTCAAATGTGCATGTGGGTAATGTACGTCAGTCACAAAGCAGCCTGTTGAGTGAGCAGAAAATGCATGTAGGCAATGCCGAATAAACCACCGGGTTAACCGCTGCTGGCTGAGCCGCTCCTATGGGGCGGTTTTTTCGTGATGCCTCACCGCTTGAAGAGAATACTTTTGTGCCGAATGCCTCGAAAACCAGTTGTTGGCGTAGCGGCAATTGATGGCTGCAAACAGCCAGTGTTCATCCAACGTGACGACATAACCGACAAATCTACCCGCCCCTAATGATTTTCCGCTTGCGGCTCCGCCTTGTTCTTAGCCAGGCTTTCATAATGCTGCTGTGTCAGTTCGGAGGTCAGGAAGTTATCCATTAACAGCTTGATAAATAAGTCCTGCGACTGTTTGCTATCCAGTTTGATTTTGTCTTCGCTCTCGTTAAAGTGAATCTTGCCGGAGAGCTTGGGGAAGCTTTTGCAAAAATGAATAATGGTGTCGTTGGGTACGTGTTGTTGCAGCACCGCGGAGTCTTTGGCGACCTTGGTCAAACGGCGGGCATAGGCCAGTTCGTCTATGCGCTCCTGTAACACCTCGGGGTTATCCAGCAGGTCCAGGGACGCAATCGCATTGATGCCCTTTTCGGCTTCTTTTTTGATGATCTGGTGAAAACCAAAATGTTTTTCCAGTGTTTGCAGCTCGATAACGATCAATTGATCGTTAATTTGCATCAGCTGAAAGCCGGGACTGATACGCAGAAATTCATCGTCAATTTTTTCCAGGCGATGTTGGGCTTTTACGAGAAAAAAGCTTTTGCGACTGAACACCTGAATTGGGGCAATCGTTTTATACAGCACGATCTGGCCGATATGGTTGCCTATTTCTATCAGCAAGGCCTTGATGCCGGATAATTCCACTTCGGCTAAATTCAGCAGCGGCAGGTTATCGCTACGCATCACCTGTTGCAGCACGTTGAGTTCGGCGGGTTGTTCCAGGTCGTAGTGATAAATGCTGTTGCTACGCTCATCCGAGCTGGATAATGGCAACAGTGTCAGTTCGGGTGGTTCCGAGAGGGTTTGTTGCAGACTGTCGATAAACAGCTGTTTAAGATCCTGGCCGGCCTCCGATTCAATATCCAGCTTATACGGGCCGGGATTTTCCGGGTCTTTTAATAGCGCATAGGCGGTCAGGCCCAGTTCGGCCTCATTATCATAAAACCGCTGTAACTCGGCTTTTAATTGTTCAATCGTCATGTCAGCTCTTTTTCACATAATAAACGTTGTCATCCAGCTTGATATAAGCCACCTTTTGTCCCGCTGTCAGCGCGTGGCGACTGATTAACACCATGCCTTGCTGCTCACCGTGTTTAAAATTGCCCGCGGCCCGGTAAATATGAAACCCCAGCAGCGCCAGCGACGGGTTAGCATAAAACAGGTCGGTGCGGATATACATCACCCCCATCGCCACCAGTAATAAGGCCAGTACCAGCATATGCCTGCCGTTATCGACATTAAAACTGATCAGCGGCACCACATAAGTGGCCAGAAAGGTCAGATGATTGTAATTAATATTGTCGATTTGGGTAATCTCAAACGGAATATCCGTCGCCCCATTGAGATCAAAATCAAAGCGCAGATAGGCCACGGCACAATAGCCCAGCAGACACAATGCCACCAGCGGTACCGGGTTGGCGTACAGCAGGGTTAACCAGTCGTTCGCATGGGTTAACCCCGCCAGACTGTCGGGCCACTGTGCCGACAGCAGTAGTAGAAACACAAACAGCAGTCCCAGGGACAGAATATAAAGATCAATTTTGCGACGGGTGTGATTCATGGTAAGGGGGGAGCATTCCAAGTTTCCGGATAGATAAGACGCTGAAGTATGCCAGGTATGTTGAATTTTCTATCACAGAACCAGCCAGTATGACCCAAAAACATCCTCAGAGAATCTCCATTTTGCCGATTTTCAGGCATATTTACAAGCGGCGAAATCCGCTTTAGTGGCAGCCAAACCCATCACTCAATAAACAAGCTCTTCCTGGTTTTTCGCTAAAAATTCTGAAATGGACGGCATCGTTCTTGCCCGCTACCGTGCGGCATGGCGCTAACCCAGGCTGGGCTTTGTGCTGACTTTTGTTGAGGGCCAATGGTAACGTATTGACGGGCTTACATTCGCAGGGAAAATCATTTACTCTGATGCGTACCAAGCATGGTTGCTTATAATATGTCATCGCTTAATGAAAACTGCTTATAAAATTGCACTGGGTCTGACGGGAGGGTTGGTCTTGTGGATGTCGCTGGGGTCAGGTTTGCGCTCATCTTCCGAGGTGGATAGCGCCTCTTTCGTTGCGACAACGGAAGAGCAAGCGCGCCAGTCGGTGCAAGTGTTGCAATCTGTGGCTCAGCCGGTGGCCCCTTTATTGATGTTGAATGGACAGGTGATTCCCGAGCGGGTGGTGAGACTTAGGGCCGAGACGGCGGGTAAGGTAACGAGCCTGAGTCAACGCGAGGGAGATACGCTTGAGACCGGTGAAAAACTGTTGCAGCTGGAGCTGGGGGATAGAGTGGCGAGGCGTCTGCGGGCAGAAAGCAGCCTGGCGCAGGCTCAGCGCCGTTTTGATGCCAGAAACAGTTTGCATCAGAAGGGCTATACCTCGGCGGCGAGTCTGGACGATGCCCGTGCGGCATTAAAACGGGCCGAGGCCGATTTGCTCAGTATCGAGCTGGAAATTGCGCATACCACATTACGTGCGCCCATAGATGGGATTATTGAAACACTTGCCGTTGAGGTGGGCAGTTATGTCAATCTCGGTGAGGAGATTGCGACGATAGTCGATAATCAGCCGCTCAAGGTGGTGGTTGCTATACCTCAGCATCAAATTGCCAAGGTCTATCCTGGCCAGCAAGCAACGGTTGCGCTGCCGGGGCACGCGCCACGCCAAGGGCAACTGCGGTTTATCTCACCGCGGGCCAGTGATCAGGACCGCAGCTTTAGGGCCGAAATTGAAATTGCCAACCCAGATCATTTTCCGGCAGGCACCAGTGCAACGGTAGAGATCATGCTGCAGCCCCGGCCGGCGCACTTTATTTCACCCGCAGCCATTTTGCTTGATGACCAGGGGCGTACCGGCATTCATAGCGTAAATGCGCAGAATATTGTTGAATTTCATCTGATCGATATCATTCGTTCGCGCAGTGATGGGCTTTATATTGGTGGCCTGCCCGAGAAACTGGCCATTATCAGCGTTGGTACCCACTGGGTGAGCGCGGGCCAGCTGGTGGATTATCCGCTGGAAAGTGCTGTGCAATGAATCTGATTGAGGCCGCATTTGACCGTTCCCGTATGGTGCTGCTCTGTTTTGCGGTGATTCTATTGGCCGGTCTGCTGGCCTATGTGGTGATTCCTAAGGAGTCCGAGCCGGATGTACCTATCCCGTTTTTCTATGTCTCTATGGGCTATGAAGGGATTTCTCCCGAAGATGCCGAGCGTTTGCTGATCAAACCTATGGAGAAGGAGCTCAAATCGGTGGAGGGGGTTAAGGCCATGACCTCGGTTGCCACCGAAGGTCATGCCTCGGTGACCCTGGAGTTTTCCGCTGGCTTTGATGCCGAGCAGGCATTGCTGGATATACGGGAGAAGGTTGACAATGCCAAGGCCGAGCTGCCGCCAGATACCGATGAGCCACGCATTACCGAGATTAATGTGGCGTTATTTCCGGTGCTGACCATTGCGTTGTCAGGCCCGGTTTCCGAGCGTCAGCTGGTGACGCTGGCCAATTATCTGCAGGATGAAATCGAAGCGCTGCCCGATGTACTGGAAGCCAGCATCAGTGGTGATCGTGAGGAAATGCTGGAGGTGGTGTTGCGGCCCGAGGTGATGGCAAGCTATGACATTACTTTTGGCGATATCGCCCGTATCTTGCAAAACAATAACCGGCTGGTGGCGGCCGGTGCGTTGGATAATGGCGCCGGGCGTATGGTGCTCAAGGTGCCGGGGGTGTTGGAAGACAGCGAGGACATTATGAATCTGCCGGTCAAGGTTACCGAACAGAGCGTGGTGACCTTTAAGGACGTGGTCGAACTGCGCCGGATTTATAAGGATCCAAACAGCTTTGCCCGGATTCAGGGGGAAAGGGCGGTGTTGCTGGAAGTCTCAAAAAGGTTGGGGGCCAATATCATTGCCACCATAGACCAGGTGCAAGCAGTCGTTGAGGCCCAGCGTGGGCACTGGCCGGCGGCGGTTGAGGTGACTTATATGCAGGATAAGTCGATACAGATTAAGGACCTGCTGGGAGAGCTGGAAAATAATATACTCAGCGCGATTGTGCTGGTGATGATAGTGATGGTGGCCGCCTTGGGGGTGCGGCCGGCTTTACTGGTCGGGCTGGCGATACCGGGGTCGTTTTTAGCCGGTATTCTATTGATTTATGCGCTGGGATATACCATCAATATGGTGGTGCTGTTCAGCCTGATCCTGGTGGTCGGTATGTTGGTTGATGGTGCGATTGTGACGACCGAACTGGCCGACCGAAAAATTGCCGAAGGTTTGCTGCGTCACGATGCGTTTCTGTATGCGGCCAAGCGTATGTCATGGCCGATTACCGCGGCAACCGCCACCACCCTGGCGGTGTTTATTCCGCTGTTATTCTGGCCGGGTATTGTCGGTGAGTTTATGAAATATCTGCCGATTACCGTGTTGCTGACGCTGTTGTCCTCCTTGCTGATGGCGCTGATCTGTATTCCGGTGCTGGGTGGCTATATCGGTAATCGCCAGGTCTCTGATGCGGATACGCTGACCATGGTACGCTTGGCCGAAGATGGTGAGCTGGGGCAGATTCGCGGGTTGACCGGCGGCTATCTGCGTATGCTGGGGCTGTTGCTTTATCATCCGCTCAAGGTATTGCTGTTTTGTGTTGCCTTGCTGCTGGCTACCTATGTTGCCTATAGCGGGCTGGGCAAGGGGGTGGAATTCTTTCCCGAGGTGGAGCCGGAGTTTATTCAGGTTCAGGTGCAGGCGCGGGGGGATTTGTCGATACGGGAAAAAGATGCGTTGGTGCAGCGGGTAGAGGCCGAGCTGCTAGATCGAGAGGAATTCAAAACCATTTATTCTCGTACCTTTGCCAGTGCCAGCAATATGCGCAATATGCCCGCCGATGCGATAGGGGTGATACAGATAGAGTTTATTGACTGGCAGTTTAGGCAGCCGGCGGCCAGGATTATCGAGCAGTTAAGAACTCAGCTGGGGCAGATCGCCGGGATACGGGTACAGGTGCGTAAACAGGAGTCCGGCCCCTCGGGCGGCAAGCCGGTCAACATCGAACTCAGTTCGCTCGATTACGCCCAATTGGATGCGGCGGTTGAGTATCTGCGCGGCTTGATGCGGCAGGCTGGGGGTTTTGTCGATATCGAAGATAATCGAGCCTTGCCCGGAATCGAATGGCAACTGGAGATAGATCGTGAGCTGGCGGCGCGCTATGGTGCCGATGTGGTGATCCTGGGGAATAGTGTACAATTGATTACCAACGGGTTGAAATTGACCGAGTACCAACCCGATGATGTGGATGAGGAACTGGATATCCGGCTGCGCTATCCGGCCGATGAGCGCAGTATGGAGCAGCTGATGCAGTTAACCGTGGCGACCGCCCGGGGGCATATTCCGATTCAGAACTTTGTGCGTTTGACGGCGGCACCCAAGACGGGCGATATTATTCGGGTTGATGGTCATCGTACCCTGACGGTACAGGCCGATGTTGCCGAGGGCTTGCTGGTTGACGCGCAGGTGGGCAAGCTTAAGCGTCTGGCGGCCGAACAGGTGCCACCGGCTGGCATTGCGGTGCGTTTTAAGGGGGAAGATCAGGATCAGAAAGAAGCCGGTGAGTTTCTGATCAAGGCATTCTGTATTGCCCTGTTTTTGATGACCGCCATTTTGCTGACCCAGTTCAACAGTTTTTATCAGACCTTGCTGGTGATGAGTGCGATTGTCTTTTCTACCGCGGGTGTGCTGCTGGGTCTGCTGATTACCGGCAACCCCTTTGGTATTGTGATGTGCGGAATCGGAATCATTGCACTGGCCGGTATTGTGGTAAACAATAATATTGTGCTGATAGATACCTTTAATCGGCTGAAAGACGATGGCATGGCGGTGCGTGAGGCGGTATTGCGCACCGCGGCTCAGCGTATGCGGCCGGTATTGCTGACCGCGCTGACGACGATACTTGGCTTATTGCCTATGGTGTTTGCACTGAATATTGACTTGATCGATGCCCGTATTATGCTCGGCGCTCCCTCCAGCCAATGGTGGATACAGTTATCGAGCACAATTGCCGGCGGGCTGGCATTTGCCACCGCGCTGACGCTGATTTTGACCCCGTGTATGTTGATGCTGGGTGAACGTTTGCATGGGCTGTCCAGGCGGGAGGTAGCCGATGGCACGCGATAAATCCCGCATCTGTTTGTTGCTGTTGGTACTGGCATTGACCGCCTGTAGCTCTCGAGGCCAGCCGCCACCGCCACAGATTGCATATCCGGCACAATTTGTGGCGCAGTTCGAGGGCGATATGCCGCTGACGAACTGGGTGGCCGCATTTGACAGCGAGGAACTGAATGCGTTGTTACATCAGGTGTTGCAACATAACTTTGCATTAAAAGAAACCGAGGCGCGTTTGTCTGCGGCGGCGGCTCAGGCCGAACTGGCTGGCGCCCGGCTGTATCCGACGGTGGATTTTGCCTTGAGCGCCTCCCGCACCGAGAATCTGCATCCGGGGCGCAGCGATTCGTTAACCCGCTTTCCCGGCGTCAGTCAGTATGGGGCTTTTTTTAATGTACGCTGGGAGGCGGATGTCTGGGGACGGTTGAGTGCAGCCGAGAAGGCGGCCTCTTATGACTATGAAGCGGCATTGTCCGATTATCGTGCCTCCCGTCATTCGCTGATCGCGCAGACGGTCAAAAGCTGGCTGCTATTTATCGAAGGTGGCCGCCAGCGGCAACTGGCAAGTGACTTCTTGCAAAATATGAAAAAGGCGGTAGAGGTCAGCGATGCCTTTTATCAGGCCGGTGAAGTTTCGCTGGTGGCATTAGCGCATGCCCGTACCGAGGCGGCTCGTGCGGCACAACGTCTGGTCGAAATACAGCGCGCCCAACGCTCTGCCGGCCGTGCGCTGCAGTTATTAAGCGGTCGCTATCCGGATGCCGGGCTGCAGACATCCGGCGAATTTCCGGCATTGCCCGATTGGCCCGCGGCCGGTTTGCCGGCCGAGTTACTGGAACGGCGGCCGGATATCCGCGCTGCCGAACGCCGGGTGGCCGCCGCATTTAATCGGCTGGAGCAGAGCCGGGCGGCCAAACTGCCGGCTTTGCAGCTCAGTGCGTCTTTGGGTGGCAGCTCAACGGCATTAAAAACCCTGATCGAGCCGCAGAATGTGCTCTGGACCGTGGCCACTAATCTATTGTTTCCATTGTTTAATGGTGGCGAGCGGGAGGCCGAGATCAAGATGCGAAATGCCGAACAGCGAGCGGCGCTGGCCGCCTATAGGCAAACCGCCCTGGCAGCTTTTAACGAGGTGGAAACCGGACTGGATGACAACCAGCTGCTGCGCGAACGGCAGCGACAACTGATACAGGCACGTACCCAGTCCGAACTGGCCGAAAAAATCGCGCTGGAAAAATTCCGTCTTAGCGAAATCGAATTACTGGAACTGCTGCAAACGGTACGCGAAACCCTGAGCGTGCGTATGGATGAAGTCCGTGCCAGACGTGAACTGCTCAGCCAGCAGGTCGATCTGTATCTGGCACTGGGAGGAGAGCCTTATGGCTTAGCCGACGATGAGGTGGTGGCCGATAAAACGCCGCCAGAAGTGGTGGTAGAATAGCGCCTCCATGGACAGCGTGTGATGGCACCGGTTTGGCAGAAGGAGAGGCCAGGTGGTTGAGTAATTGCTATGAATTTATGAGTAATGATCTACCGTTTATTCTGTATTTTATACCGTTCATTCTATATGGTGACCACTGATGACATCGCGGCGGCTGATTGTCGTTAAGTGATGTTCAGTTGGCTATAATAACCCTACTCTCTGAGTATTTAGTTGGCGCCAGGGCATTCCAGAAAATCGTTGTTTTCTTTGTTTACATGCTGTGGCTGCATATTTTGCCACCGCAGATAAATGAGGATGTGTATGAGTTTAAAGCCTTTCCCCTATTTAGTGGAGATTAAGGATTTCTCTAAGCCAGCCAAGGGTTTTCAGTACCTTAAACAACCGGATAGCTGGATTACTCTAGGCGGGGCGGCCAGTGGCGGGCTTATGTTGGGGCATCAGTATGCCTATCAAGACCCTCAAGCCGATCTCTCGGCAGCCCAGCAAATTTCTTATACCGGCCGGAATATGGCGGTATTAAATAATGGTATTTTTGGTTTTACCGATAAGCCCTGGCTGGCAAAACTGGGCTATGCCTCGGATATTGCCAACCTGAAACTGCAATACAATAATTTGCAGCATCTTGTTGGAACAGCCGGAGGTTGCCGCGAATAAAGTGGGGGCGGCGGGATTAATGACCGCGGCCGCGTTTGCCAATAATCTGGCGAATGGTCTGGCGATTACCGAGATGAATATTCACCCCACCGTCCGACAGGCACAAAAAGTTTTAGACCTTAGCAGCCTGTTGATGAACACCGGTTCCATGTATTTGGATAACCCGCGCTTGATTCCCGACTTTATCGAAATCGCCCGCCAAGATGACTTTGGATCACTGCTGAAAAACTACAGTATAGATACCGGGCGCTTATTAGCTAAGAAAACCAGTGATACGCTGCTTGAAATGCTGGAGGCGTTTGATGGCCTGCCGATAAATCCCAGCCCCCTGGCCAATGCCGAGCTAACCTCCGAACGCCTGGCCCAGAGCAAACCCGCCGTTACCCCAACAGAGACGCCACCCACCGCCCCCGAACGCAGCACGCTTACCGAGTTAAAACAACAGGGCGGTGAGCAGGTCGAGGAGCCGGCCGAGGAGGTGCCAGAGATTGACGAACAGGCTTATTATCAGCGGGTGGGTGACCCCTATATCTGGGCTCAGTTGACCGGGCAAGACAGCAGCCAGTGGCAGGATGAAGAGAAACTGCCGGTGCTGCGGCCGACGGCGGTGAAACAAACCGTCAGTCAAGCTGTTGAGCAGGTCGATCCCCCCGAGCGCGCCACCCTCTCGGCACTGAAAAACAGCGGCGGTGATATCGCCGAGTCTTTGCCGGCATATCAACAACTGCTGTCGGACGATATCCCATTGGACGCGCTGCTAGGCAATGAAACCCCCGCATCCTCCCCCAGCCCGGTAGAAACTGCTACCGCGCAGAACCTGCAAAGTCTGCAAACGCTACAAAACCTGCTGGACACACTGGATACGCCCAGCCTTTGAGCCTGCCTTAGCGGTGTTTTTCTGCCCGGCTCGGTAGGGCCGGGGTGCATGAGCTCATGAGAAATTCTGCTCAGAATGCCGCTTTGCCATGAGTTATTGAGAAGTTACCTAGCCATTTGTTAAATGGCTGAATTTAAAGTAAATTAAGAAATTGTGGCGGCTGGCAATACGAATATTGGGTCTACCCCTATTATTTCAGCCGGTGCCTAACTGACTACATTACCAATCATCTAAATTCGTCTTGCTGCAATATTGTAGACCTGATTACGCTCTCGCTTACCAATAGCAATCACTGTTACCACTAACGCCTGATCTCTAACTTCATAAACCAAGCGATAACCAGCCGCTAGAAGTTTTATCTTGTAACAATCCTTTAAACCATTAAGCCTCGATGATTCAACTCTTGGATGGTTTAAACGTTCTGCCAATTTTTTCTTAAACTGCGTTTTAAGTGTGCTGTCCAATTGCTGCCATTCTTCCAGTGCCTGGCTTTTAAATTTGAGCTTATAGCTCATCTAAAGTTACCTCTACTTCTGAATCATCTTTTCTTGCTTCAACAATGTTAGCTAACTCTACGTCTTCAAGCTTATCCATTAACGCTTCATAAGCGGCTGCGGGAACACAATAAAAAGCAGGCTGATTGCGATTTAAGACTGCTACTGGAAAGCCATCGCCTTGCTCAACAACGGCCATTGGGTTTTTCTTTAACTCAGAAATGCTAGTTATTGCATCAGCCAAAATTTGAGTAACCATGATTGTCTCCAAATGATCTATTAATGGTGTTGATTATAGGTCTTGTTAATATAAAAAGGCAAATAAAAAGACTGGTTTAAAGGTCTTTTTATCAACATTCTTAGTCAGCTAAGCGTTGGTTATATCTTGTTTATTCTTCTGGCAAGGCATTAGCCGTATAGGCTTGATCTGTCCGGTTAGGTTTATCCGGGTGGCGCAGACGTAATAAACCGTGTTCTACCATGGGAGTTAAAAAACGCTGTCTTATGCCGTCAGCATGTCGTTGTAATAGTTCTGCTAATTGGTGTCGTGTCAGCCAGCGATTTTCACATAAGGCCAGGATGATCAGTTCGGTTTGTTTGGGGGTGAGTCGCTTGTTGTGTTGTGCGGGGGAGGCAATCGTTTGCAGTTGATGCCATTCCTGGTCGTTGTGTTCGGAGTCGGGAGCCTTATGTTCGGAGTCGGGAGCCTTATGTTCGGAGTCGGGAGCCTTATGTTCGGAGTCAATGTTGTCGGAAATGTCGTGAAGATGATAACTGGTCCAGCGTCCTTGGCCTTTTTGTATCAGCGCACCTTGGGCAACTAGGCTTTGTAGGATACGTGTGCTGTTTCCTGCGTGTTCTCCACTTATTTGGCGCAAGCGAGCATTGTCGATGCCACCTTCAAGGTCGGCACTTACCAGTGCCTGAACTTCCAGTTTGTTAAAGTGATTAAAGCCATGCCCAAAGCGCTGTTGAAGTCGTCGCAATGATTCATCCGGAATTAGACTCATCATTGGCAGTTGCCAGCAGGCGCGATCGGGTTGTAATTGCTCTGTTATTTTAGGTTGTCGCCAGTGTTGGGTGGTCCAGCCACGAAGTATCTTATCGACACCTGATCCGGCTTTTTCGGCAATGCCTATCATCATAAACATGGTCTGTAGTGCTTTGTTACGGCATTCACTGATGTTGCCGCGTAATAATTGCTCCATCGAGATCAGCAGTGTGCCGGGATTGGAGAATTCAAAGCGATCAGGATATTTTTCAATAATAATGCCACCTGTACCTTGATAGTCGGCATGAATCAGCGTGTTGACCAGCGCTTCTCGAATGGCCTCGTGTACCTCACTTTCACCTTTTCTAAACAGGTCGTTATCTAGCTGATAAGGTAATTTCAGGTCTGCGTTCAGGCGTTGGATGATTCTGAGATAGAACTGGAACAGGTTGGCGGTCCAAGTGCCATCTGCGGTAACTCGGTCGGTCCAGCGGATGTTGGGATCGGTGGCCAGTTTTTCTCGGTAATCCAAATGAAATCCTGGAATGGCATCACAAATACTTTCATCCTGGCCAAACATCAGCAGTCCTGCGATGGTGAGTCCTTGTTGTTTGCTTTGTCTATCCTGGCGCCAGCCGCCCAGCTTGGTGAGCAGGCCGATATCATCTTCATTGAGCCACGGGTGTGTTGGCTTATACGAGGCAAAACGTTGACGGTATTGTTTTAGGCTATTGGGGTCTAGGTCATTTAAATCGAAGTTGTCGAGTATGCGACGGTCTGCGGGCTGGTCCGAGTGGTCTGACAACATGCGCCGTACTTCGTTTTCGGTGCATTTATAGTCACCTTCATAGTTGCGTCTATAGCTGCCTGTTAGTGGGTTGGTGCCAATGAAGATGGGCTTTTGATCCCGTGCTGCTTGAGGAATATGAATCGCTAATAATGTGTGGCCGTGTAGTGAAAATTCTTTGATGTCATTGCTGGTTAGCAGGTTAAGGCTGACTTTGCCTCGATTATTAAGGGTATCCCAGAAGGACTTTTTCTGTTTGGCAGGGTCGGTGATGCCGCTAATTGAACCATCATCTTCAACACCCAAAAAAATAATGCCACCCTGGGTATCGGTTCTCACAATTAATGAAATTAGCCGCCCAATAAAATCCGTAACTTGCATTAATTGTGAGATCTTGTGATAGGCACAAAATCTCATAATTAGCGGAAAAAACTGGATGAAATCTCATAATTTGTGAAAAACTTGAACTTTGATTGCTTAACCCCTGTGTCAGTTCAACACCCTTTGTATTATTTTGATAATTAAGCATCGGATGGTAATGGTTTCAAAGCGTAAAGTCTATTTTTTACCGATGCCTCATAGTTATCGGATAGGTAACGCAAGAACAGGAATGACAACATATAGTCGCGAAAATCGTCGGCACTCATTGCGCCGCGTAAGTCATCGGCAATGCCCCATAAAGTTTTGCCTAATTGATTTAATTCTTCTTTGGTCATGGTTGTTGTAGCTTCCTAAATGTCTAATCGCTGGAGCGATGCTTGATCTTATTTTCCAGCGCCTTAAGCGCTGCTTCATCGGCTTGATCCGCTGCTCGTGCTTCTTGTGTTTTGCGACGTTGATTAAAATCTACGTAAAGCGCGCTGGTCTGCTGAGCCATTTGCTTTTGACTGATAGCGCCTGCGCCAGACAGCAGCGGAAAACCATTACTGCTAATAATTTCACCGATACGTTCTTGCCAGAAGGCCATACGAGTCTCAATCCGACTTTTGGCTCTTAGCTCTGCGGTTTCAAGAAAGATCACCACTAAACGATTTAAGGTATCGATCTCATCTTCGCTCAGGTAATTTTTAGCGGTCAAAATATCCTGTTTGTGAACTTTATCGCCTTTCCAACTCAACAGGCCAAAATTGGGATCGTCAGCATTAGCACGGGCAGAGATCAGTTCAGCGGCAGTTTGCTCGGTTACTGCATAAAGTAATAGGTTTTGTGCCGTCGCAAAAAATGTTTGCGTCGCCTGGTCTGTTTTATCGTAATCACTGGCAAGGGAAAAGAGATCTCGCACCTTCTGGTAAAAACGTTTTTCCGAAGCGCGGATGTCACGGATACGCGCCAGCATCTCATCAAAATAATCTGGGCGACCATCAGGGTTCTTTAGTCGCTCATCATCCATCACAAAACCTTTGCGTAAGTATTCACTGAGCACAGTAGAAGCCCAGCGCCTAAACTGCACACCACGAGGGGAGCGAACACGATAACCAACAGCAAGAATAGCGTCGAGATTATAGAGCGTCAGCTTTCGACTCACTTCGCGATTGCCCTCCGTTTGAACTGTCAAGGATTCCTTGACCGTTGCTTCAGAAGTCAGCTCACCATCTGCAAAGATATTTTTTAAATGTAACGAGATATTTTGTTTAGTGGCATTAAATAGCTCTGCCATCTCTAGCTGAGTCAGCCAGACTGTACCATCCTGCGTGCGCAACTGGATCTTGCTGCTGCCGTCTTCCGTGGTGTAGAGAATGAATTCATTCATATCGTTGCCTCAATTAAATCTGCATTCCCACGCAGGAGCGTGGGAACGAGTGTATATTGTCGGGCTTGTCCATTGCTAACACGTATCAATAGTAGATAATGGCTCCAACTTAATTCGGGGCACACTGTGTCCCATTTTGGAAAATAAAGATAAAACTGCCGAATACGCCGCAATTCACGTTCATCCAGCCCCTTGCCAAACTTAGCGGATAAAGCCGTCGCCAATCTCTTTAGCAGTTGCTTACCATAGTCCGCCCTGGCCTCACCTTGCTGCTCTTCCACAATTCGCTTGCCAATCAACCAATAGGCTTCCACCATTGCCGAACGCACTTTGCCGCGAGCTTGCTCAAGGATGGATTTGATATCGCGGTAGAAGGAGGTGGATTTAGTCATCGCGTGGTTTTCTTGTTTAATCATTGGGGATTTTCTTTTCGCCGATGCTGTTCAGTAAGGCAGAGTATTGCTCTGAATCTTCTTTTAGTTTTTCAATGATTTGCTTGGCTGCGGTTTGCATTTCAGGTATTTCTATAGGCATTGCGCCTCGTTCAAATCCGCCTGCTAAATGAGAATGTTCATTATTGATACGATCTACTAAAACGCTAGGTATATTGCCTTGACCAAAGAAACGCTGTAGTTTTACATTTTCTTTTAATGAATGATCTGGGTACTTGTAATAAAGATAAATCTCAAGGAATTTTCGGGCGATATTGCCGAAGTTATAGAAAACAGAATAATTAGAGTCGTTTATCTCCTTAAGTGAGGCACATGAATATATTTGCTGAAATAGATAATTGAATTCAGTGACATATTCTTTTAGGTATTGCGGCATAACATTAATAGTTGAATTTTTTTCTTGCCGAGAAACAAGGAAAAAGCTAGTGTTATTGCTTACGGTTTCTTCATTTTGATTTAATACACCCTTTGTAAATCGTTTCAAATATTTTAAAAAATCCAGATTGTGTGTCGAAATGAATAGTTGCTCAAATAATTTAGCGGCTACTATTTCTGCATTGATTAAACTGTAAATAAAAAAGATGTGATTGGAATCTAGTGAAGAAATAGGGTCATCAATCCAGATGATTGGTTTGCTATCTTTTGTATCCGTATCGTGAAGTTTGGCTAGGAAGTAGCAGAAGGCTAATAGACTACATTCTCCTTCGCTTAAATGATAAGCCTTTTCTCCATCACGAATAATTTCAAACCGGATATGTTTATTTGCCTCGGTTGCATTCTGTTTTTTTGCCTGTAGGGAGAGATAACGATGACCAAAAAAACTGTTTAAATATTCATTAACTTTCTGAGCTCCTTTTTCTTCATCATTCAGCTCTCGTTTTTTAGTCGCAATTTGTTTTTCTAGTGTTGTAATTTTGCTGCTGATCGTTTTGCCAGTTTGTCCTTTTTCGTTAAGCTCGTTTTGCTTCAAGTCGATTTCATTTTGTTTTTGTTCGTAACCAATTTCCGTTAGAAACTTTGCTACTTCTGCTAGGCGTAGTGACTGTTTTGCCTGTTTTTTTTCTTGGCTTAATTCTGTTGAGCCACTTGCAAAACAAAGTATCGAAGTTGATTTTTACCTGAACAGGTAAAAAAAAGAAGATGCAGGCCGCCATTTATGGCACGATTGATTCACCACAAAAAAATCGAAAGGCCTGCCTGATGAACAATACGCAAAAAAACCAATTCCTGCAACGCTGGACATGTGTTCAGGAAGAATTAATTCCAACCCTGGGTTTGGAAATGACGCTGACGCCCAAGCTGGAAAAGCTCATCCACATACTGGAATGGATTCAATTAGAAGAATTCATCTGTGCCTCCTGGTGTGGAATGGGGCGTCCACCGCATGAGCGCTTTTGTTTAGCGAATGCGTTTATTGCCAAGGTGATTCTGAATATTCCAACTAACAGTTGCCTGCTGGATCGACTGAGTAATGACCGTGCATTGCAACGTTTATGCGGCTTTCCCCCTTACAAAAAACTTCCGTCAGAATCGACTTTTTCGCGCGCCTTTGCCGAATTTGCACAAAGTAATTTAGCAGAGCGGGTACACGACGCATTGATCAAAACCCACCTAGGCAACCAGCTGATTGGCCATATCAGTCGAGATGGCACAGCTATCGCCGCCCGTGAGCGGCCAGTCGCAAAGCCTAAGGCAGACAAAGACAAGCCTAAAGTGAAAACGCGCGGTCGTCCTCGCAAAGGGGAAAATCGCCCGCCCAAAAAATCGGCATTAGAGCATCAGCAGGAACTGAGTTTAGAGCAAATGTTGGCTCAGCTACCGACAGATTGTCATCGCGGCAGCAAATGCAATGCTCAAGGCTACAAAAACAGTTGGAATGGCTATAAGTTACACATTGATACGGCAGACTGCGGTGTGCCGGTTGCAGCCGTTTTATCATCCGCATCTATGCACGACAGCTTGGCAGCAATGCCGCTATCGTTAATCAGTCAGCAGCGGGTAACGAATTTGTATGATCTGATGGATGCGGCCTATTGTAGTGAGATATTACGTGAACAGAGCCGCTCTTTAGGGCATATTCCATTGATTGATCATAATCCTCGACGTGGTGAGAAAAAAGAATTTTCCCCACACGAGGCAAAGCGCTACCAGGAGCGCAGTGTTGCAGAGCGTATGAATGCCCGACTAAAAGATGAATTTGGTGGCCGAAATATTTGGGTTCGAGGCGCTCAAAAGGTAAAAAGCCATTTAATGTTTGGTTTACTGGCACTCAGTGCTGACCAACTGATGCGATTGCGCTATTAGCACTCAACAATCCAGGAAAAACTGAAAAATGCCATATGGCAGGATACATCACGCCCAAATGATATGGTTTTAAGCATTTTGATAGCAATCAAAAGCCAATAAGCGGTGTAAGAGTAAAAAACGGGGACTAATCAAGCCGGAATTGAAAAACTTCAAGCTTCGGCTATTAGTTTTGCAAGTGGCCCTGTTGTAAAGGCATTTGATTCTTCACGAATGACGTTGTATTCATGAAAATACTGTAAGAGATCTTCTGAATGATTTTCTACATTCTTAAATGTTTGAGTATTCAATACATCGTTTTTTCTAGTCTCTAATTGTGTAGTTAAATTATCAAGAGAGCTGTTGTATTTATCTACGGCTAAGCCAAACTGCTGAATTAACAAATCGAGTCGCTCATGAAATTTGAAATAAAAAAGCTCCTTATTGATTGATAGCTTTGAGATGCGCTCTTTTTCAGACTTAATATGTTGAACCGCTTGATTAATACTCTGCTTTAATTGATCTGATTCTTTGTCAAAATGTTTTTCAAGCTCATTCCAGCGATTAGGTTTAATTGGGTTGCCACAAAACGCGCAGTTATCACCGCTTTTATGGTGTTCTCGCCCTTTATCCACCCACTGATTCAGTATGGCATTTTTAACTAACTCGTCAATTTTGTTGGATGAGCTAATGTCCTTTTGAATAAGGGTTAGAGCATTATTGTTAAAGTCTTGAAGTTGTAGCTTAGGTATTGAAATAGCCGGAATTGAAGATAAGTCTTCCGCTTTAATAAGTTGTTCAAAGTTACTTAATTGTTCTTGTGCAGGAGGCGAATAGGTTTGTTGCAAAACCGTGTTAATATCAGATTTAAGTTTTGCTATGGTGTAATTTTGGTCGCCAAATCGTTCAGACTGGTACTTGATGCCTGTTGGATTCGCGATTGCTTTGTTTTGGAGTAATTTGTCCAATTCAATTTTTGTTGTTTGTAATGCCGTCTTGCAGTCGCTATATGCTTTTCTTGCTTGTGCTCGTTGTGCGTATAAACCGGTTTCTTTTCCTGATTCTTCTATTCCAAGCTCCAGCTCTAATGTTTCAATTTCTTTTTCTATTTTATTGTTGTCATCACCTAGAATAGCAAAAGGTTCGATGCTCTCATTGGGGTGGGCGATAAAACGCAAATTATCTCGGATAAAGTCTTCATTAAAAACGCGAATTTTCTTATTATGGCCTGTTAGTTCGCTTTCAGTGACTTCGCTATTGTTTTTAAATTGAACAGTAAAGTAAGGGGAGCCATATTTATCGGATAAATATCCGACTTCTATTGCACGCATGATGCGTGACAAGGTCGTTTTTCCTGAATAGTTTCGACCATAAATAATGTTAATGTCACGAAAATTTTCAACACTTCCACTGGTTGAGCGGACACTGCTTTTCCAGTCGAAGTTTTGAAATACAGCAAGATTCCTTATGGACTTAATGTTTTTTATCATGGACTTTCCTTCCCCTTGTTTTACGCTTTAAATATATACCTATTTGATTATTAAGTTAGGTTAATAGTATTTACTATTTGTCGCCGTACAAGCCTAGTCCTCACGATTCCGGGTGTCGTTGCAATAGCTCTGCTAGTTGATGACGAGTCAGCCAGCGATCTGCATTCCTACGCTCTCGTACCGCCCTAACTCACCATAAAACAAGCGATTGCCCAGCATTCTGCATTCTCACGCGGGAGCGTGGGAACGAGGGTGGTGTAGGATGAGGGAAAACTCGTGCATTAGCTTGATGTATAAGCTCATTTTTCATCCTCTGGCGTGATGGATTCTTGTGCCAACAGCTCATGTAATTTGGCTTGTATCAGTTTTTTGTCGGGTAATTGCAGTTGGTATTGTGCAATTAAGGTAGGGGATAAATTGCGTGACAGGGCGTATTCCACCACTTCATCATCTTTGTCACGACATAACAAAATGCCGATGCTGGGATTTTCGTGGGGCTTTTTGACATCGCGGTCGAGTGCTTCGAGGTAAAAATTGAGCTGCCCCATGTGTTCGGGACTGAATTTGTCAATTTTAAGCTCAAAGGCAACCAGTGCCGCTAAGCCGCGGTGGAAAAATAACAGGTCAATATAAAAGTCCTGATTGCCCACTTGCAGGCGATATTCTTCACCGATAAAGATAAAATCTTTACCTAGCTCTAGGATGAATTGTTTCATGTGCCGCACTAAGGCGCTTTGTAAATCGTGCTCGCTGTGGGTGCTGGGCAGCCCTAGAAACTCCAGCACATAGTTGTCTTTAAATATGCCGTTAATGCTGGGGTGAGATTCTCTCACCAGCGGTGAGAGTTTTGTGTCCAGTCGGTTACGCTCAAAATAGGCGGCGTTAATTTGGCGTTCCAGTTCGCGTTTGGTGAGCTTTTCTGTGGCAGAGAGTTGGAGATAAAAGGCGCGTTCTTCACTGGTTTTACAGCGCGAAAAAATAATGGTGTTGTGTGTCCACGGTAGCGATTTTACTAACGGCAATAGTTGATCATCGTGTTGATAAGTTTCATAAAATTGCTTCATGCGCCATAGGTTTTTGTCGCTAAAGCCTTTAATCTCTGGTGCTTGCTGGTTGATATATAAAGCCAGCTCACTGACCACACTTTTTCCCCACGCGGCATTTTTGACTTTCTCGCTAATGATTTGGCCGATTTGCCAATAAAGTGCCATTAACGCGGTGTTGGCTTGGGTAAATATCTGCTGGCGTGCTTGTTGGATATTTTGCAGTATCGTTTGAAAGTCGTTGTTTGTAGCGGTGTTTATATTACTCATACGCATTCAATCCCGATATTTCACGCCCTGCCGCCAGCTTATTCAAGTAAGGCACCAGCTCTTCCATCAAGAGCAGCACATCATAGCGATGGTGGCTGTTGTCGGTGTTGATACGCAGCTGGTTAATGACTTCAAATTCGTTTTTGCACCAGTCTCGTAGATTGACCAGCATATATTCCAGCGGTGTGCCGTTTTCACGGGTGAACTTGCCTTTTTCACGCAAGGCCTGAGCGGCGGTAAAGGTATCGGCGGTAATAATTTCATCGCGTAGACGATTAAACTCGGCATCGGTCAGGTTGACACGATTGAGCGTTTCAAACTTTTGACGAAAATTTTGCTCCAGCGCCGACTTATCCCGAATATCGGTGCGATAGCTGTATTTTAGTTCAACAAGTTTGTTGATTAGTTTTTGTTCGATTTGTTGCTCTTTTTTCATGCCTTAGCCTATGAGTTTTAATTTGTAATTGTTATTGATTACAAAATATCCGCCTCTTTTCTTCCCAACAAAAGAACCTCAACAGGAAAAATAAAAAGCCTAGAGCAACAAACACTAGGCTTTTTTATAACCGACAGGACTATTCAGACTACACGTCCAGGTTTTTCACACCCAGCGCATTCTGCTCAATAAACGCTCGACGTGGTTCCACTACATCACCCATTAAGGTGGTGAAAATTTCGTCGGCGGTGATGGCGTCTTCTATGCGCACGCGTAGCAGGATGCGGTTGCTGGCATCCATGGTGGTTTCCCATAGCTGTTCCGGATTCATTTCGCCCAGACCTTTGTAGCGCTGGACGTTGAGGCCGCGTTGGGCTTGTTCCAGCAGCCATTCTATGGACTGTTTGAAACTGTTGACGGTGCGCATTTGTTCGCCGCGTTTGATATAGGCGCCGGGTTTGATCAGGCCGGTCAGGGTTTGGCCGGCTTTGATGATTTGTGCGTAGTCGTTGCCCAGCAGGAAGTCGCGGTCCAGGTAATAGGTGGAGTAGTTGCCGTGGTGCAGTTTTTGAAGACGTAAACGGTGTTCGCCGGCTTCGTCGGTTTCTACGCTAACGTTGATGTTGTCGCCACAGGCCTGGCCCAGTTGTTCGGCCGCTTGTTGTGCCTGCTCCAGAGTGTTGATAGACAGTTCGGGCAGGCTCAGCAGGGCATGGCCGGCTTCTGGGGTAATATAGCGGGCGATGCGGTCGATGACGGCTTCGGCCAGGAAGTATTGGCTGGCAATTTGTTCCAGTGCCTGGGATTGAATCGGCTCGGCGTCGGCTTCTGGATACAGTTCGGCGTTGTTGAGTGCGGTTTTTAGCATATGGCTCTTCATTTCCAGGTCATCTTTCAGATAACGCTCGTCTTTGCCTTGCTTGATTTTGTATAACGGTGGCTGGGCGATATAGATATGGCCACGCTCTACCAGTTCTGGCATTTGACGATAGAAGAAGGTCAGCAGCAGGGTGCGGATGTGTGAGCCATCGACGTCGGCATCGGTCATGATGATGATGCGGTGATAGCGCAGTTTGTCGGCGTTGTATTCATCTTTGCCAATGCCGGTGCCCAATACCGTGATCAGGGTGGCGATTTCCTGCGAGGCAATCAGTTTTTCAAAGCGGGCTTTTTCTACGTTCAGAATTTTACCGCGCAGTGGCAGTATGGCCTGATATTTACGGTCACGGCCTTGTTTAGCCGATCCGCCCGCGGAATCCCCCTCCACCAGATACAGTTCGGATAATTTGGGGTCTTTTTCCTGGCAGTCGGCCAGTTTGCCGGGCAGGCCCATGCCGTCCAGCACGCCTTTACGGCGGGTCAGGTCACGCGCTTTGCGGGCCGCTTCGCGTGCACGCGCGGCGTCCAGGATTTTGTTGACGATGATTTTGGCATCGTTGGGGTTTTCCATCAGGAATTCCGCCAGTTTCTGGGCGATCAGTTCTTCCACCACCGGGCGGATTTCCGACGAGACCAGTTTTTCTTTGGTCTGCGAGGAGAACTTGGGGTCGGGCAGTTTGACCGATAACACCGCGGTTAGGCCTTCGCGCATATCGTCACCGGCGGTATCGACCTTGGCTTTTTTCGCCAGTTGCTCGGCTTCGATGTAGTTGTTCAGTGTGCGCGTCATCGCCGTGCGCAGTGCGGTTAAATGGGTGCCGCCGTCACGTTGAGGAATGTTGTTGGTGAAGCACTGTACGCTTTCCTGATAGGAGTCATTCCACTGCATGGAAATTTCGGCGCTGAGGCCGTCTTTTTCAATTTCCGCATAAAAAATATTGCTATGCAGGGTGTTCTTTTTGCGGCTCATATATTCGACAAAGCCTTTGATGCCGCCGCAAAACGCAAAATTTTCTTCTTTGTCATTGCGCTGGTCGACCAATGAAATATTGACGCCATTGTTCAAAAACGACAGTTCGCGCAGGCGTTTGGCCAGGATGTCGAAATGGAATTCTACCGTGCCGAAGGTTTCGGTAGACGGCAGAAAGTGAATGATGGTGCCTTTTTTGGAGGTAGGGCCTATCACGCTCAACGGTGCGACGGTGTCACCCACGCGGAATTCGACAAAGTGTTCTTTGCCATCACGGTAGATATGCAGCTTCAGCCAGTCGGATAAAGCATTAACCACCGATACGCCCACGCCGTGCAGGCCGCCGGAGACTTTATATGAGTTATTGTCGAATTTTCCGCCGGCATGCAATACGGTCATAATGACTTCGGCGGCCGAGCGGTTTTCTTCGGAATGAATATCGGTAGGAATCCCTCGGCCGTTATCGCTGACGCTGATGGAATTGTCGGCATGGATGGTGATGATGATTTCATCACAGTGACCGGCCAGCGCCTCGTCAATTGCGTTGTCAACCGCCTCAAAAACCATGTGGTGTAAGCCGGTGCCGTCGTTGGTGTCGCCGATATACATACCGGGACGTTTGCGTACGGCTTCCAGCCCTTTAAGAACTTTAATACTGTCGGAGTTATATGCTTCGCTCATGGTTTTTTCCTGGCGTTGTTGATCTGGTTGTTATTGACTAGATGCGCATTGGCATCACTACATAACGGAAGGCTGGACTGGCGGTGGTGGTGACCAGACTGCTGCTGTTGGCATCACCGAACGCAAAATCGACGGTTTCCCCTTCGATATTGGCCAGTCCTTCCATTAAATAGTTTACGTTAAAGCCGATGTCCAGTTTGGGACCGTGGTAATCAATTTCCAGAACTTCTTCGGCTTCTTCTTGTTCGCTGTTATGCGTGGTAATTTCCAGTTGGGTTTCGTTAATTAAAAAACGAATACCCCGGAATTTTTCATTCGATAAAATCGCTACCCGCTGTAATGCCTGTTGCAAGGCCGGGCGGTTTAAGGTCAGCAGATTACTATGCTGGGGTATGACGCGCTGATAATCCGGGAAACGGCCGTCAATAATTTTGGTTACCAGGGTAATCCCGGAGAATTCGGCCTTGACCTGTTGCTCGGCCAGCGTCAGGCGGACCTGATCATCTGAATCGTGCAGCAGTTTGCATAATTCGGCAATGGCCTTGCGCGGCAGGATAATATCTTTTTTGTCATAGCTTGAGGGCAGGTGGCACATATTGAAGGCCAGTCGGTGGCCATCGGTGGCCACGGCCTTGAGTTCATTGCCCTCTAAGACCAGCAGCACACCATTTAGATAATAGCGCACATCCTGTACCGCCATGGCAAACTGTACCGACGACAACAGCTGTTTTAGCTCGCGCTGGGTCATGTTGATACAGTCAACATTTTCCAGTTCGGTGCTGAGTTTGGGGTAATCCACCGCGGGCAGGGTCTGCAGGTTAAAGCGGCTTTTGCCGGCGCGAATCTGGGCCTTGCTGTCTTTGATGTCGACATTGACCTTGGTTTGATCCGGCATGATGCGCAGAATATCCAGCAGTTTTTTGCCGCCCATGGTGATGGCCTGAGGTTGTTGATGATCAACTTCCAGTGGCGTGTCGGTAGGCATGGTGGTGGTGATCTGAATTTCCAGGTCGCTGGCGGTAAACTGCAGGCCGTGAGCGGTATGCTCCATCAGCACATTGGCCAGTATCGGTTTGGTTTGCTTGCGTTCGACCACACCTACCACTGTTTGCAATGGCTTTAACAAGGTGTCTTTGTCGATTCCGTCAATAAACATGGTGCAGTGTCCTTAATGTGAATAAATGATCAGCCACGCAGGGTCTGGATCAGGATTTTGTAATCGTTATCAAGTGTGCCGTCGCTGTTTTTTAGCTCGTCCATGGCGCGACAGGCGTGAATCACGGTAGAGTGATCGCGGCCACCAAACGCATTGCCGATCTCCGGCAGGCTCATGGAGGTGACTTCGCGCGCGATATACATCGCCATCTGGCGTGGCCGGGTCAGATTACGGGTACGCTTTTTCGACAGCATATCCACCAGTTTAATGCGATAGTAATCGGCCACCGTTTTCTGGATATTATCGATAGACACCTGGCGGGTCTGGGCAATCAGAATATCTTTCAATGCCTCACGCGCCGTATCTACCGAAATCGCACGCTTATGAAAACGGGAGTAAGCCTCAACGCGTTTTAATGCGCCTTCCAGTTCACGCACATTGGAATTGACATGTTTGGCGATAAAGAAGGCCACATCTTCTTCCAGCGCATAGCGGCCCAGCTTGGCTTTCTTTAGCAGAATGGCGACCCGCATTTCCAGTTCCGGAGGTTCAATCGCCACGGTCAGTCCCCAGCCAAAGCGGGACACCAGACGGTTATCCAGGCCATTGATTTCCTTGGGGAAGGTGTCGCTGGTCATAATAACCTGTTTATGCGAGTCAATCAGATTGTTAAACGCATAAAAGAATTCTTCCTGGGTTTTGTTTTTGCCAGCGAAAAATTGAATATCATCAATCAACAGTATGTCCAGCGAGTGGTAATACTGTTTGAATTCTTCAAATTTGTTGGTCTGGTAGGCACGCACCACGTCCGAGACATAACGCTCGGCATGCATATAGCAGATTTTGCTTTTGGGGTTGTGCTGCTTGATCTGATTGCCAATCGCCTGTGCCAGGTGGGTTTTACCCAGCCCGACGCCGCCGTAGATGAATAGCGGGTTGTATGAGCTGCCTGGAATTTCGGCAACCTGGGTGGCGGCGGCAAAAGCCAGCTGGTTGGCCTTGCCGGTGACAAAGTTTTCAAAGGTCAGGTTAGGGTTCAGTTTGCCATAGCTGCGAAACTGGTTGTCTACCTTGGGCTTGCTTTCGCCGGGGCTGTTGCTGCTGTTGCTGCTCGCACCGCTGCTGCTGTCGGCGGCTTTTTTGGGGGCGGCACTGTCGGCGCTGCTGGTGCGTGCTTTTTTGTCTATCTTTTGTACCCGGAACTCAAATTGTGGCGGCGCATTAAAGTTTTCATTGGCCAGCCGTGAGATTTCTGGGAAGAAACGTTCCTGTACCAGTTTTAAGGCAAAGCTGTTGGGGGCGATTAATACCAGTTTGCCGTCCTCTTTGCTCAGGCGCAATGGCTTAATCCAGGAATTAAATTGTTGTGCTGGCAGGCTCTTCTCGAATGAAGAGAGACAGGCTTCCCAGAAAGAGTCTTCTTGCATATTGGTATCTATAAGGTGTAGGTACAGTAAAACCAAAATATTTTACAGGTTAAATTTAAACTTATCCACAAAATTTCTGTAAATTTTACTTGACACTATGAGGCTAAGGCTTTGTAATGTCGAGCTTTGTAAATTTACCGAGTTTTTGAGGAGTATCAGTATGAAACGTACCTATCAACCTTCCGTTATTAAAAGAAAACGTACCCATGGTTTTCGTGTCCGCATGAAAACTCGTGGTGGCCGTGCAGTCATTCGCGCCCGTCGTGCCAAGGGCCGTGCAAAACTGTCTGCTTAATCTGGCTCAGCCAGCATCGGGCAAGTTCCGCCCCGAGCAGCGTTTGCTGCGTCAGGGCAGCTTTCAACCGGTGTTGAACGCAGACGCATTTACTGATAAATACTTTAAAGTGTTTTTTCTTCGCACGACTCACTCTCATGCGAGGCTGGGGATAATTGCGAGTAAACGAGCATTTCCCCGAGCAGTTGACCGGCATCGTGTTAAACGACGGATACGCGAAAGCTTTCGCGTACATCCGCTTAAAGCATGTCCGCTGGATATCGTTGTGATGGCAAAGCGTAGTTTTTTTCGGCTGCGTGATGCAGAGCGCCAGCACCTTGACCAGTTGTTTTGTCAGGTAATAGAGCATGCGCAAAGTTCTGATTAAGCTGATCAGGGGATATCAATACCTGATCAGCCCTCTTTCTCCTCCTTGTTGTCGTTTTTATCCCAGTTGTTCGCAATATGCCTGCGAGGCAATCAGCAAGCATGGGGTGTGCAAAGGAGGATGGCTGGGATTCAAGCGCCTGTTGCGCTGCAGTCCGCTGCATTCAGGCGGACATGATCCCGTACCTTGAAGCTAAATACCCAATCTCAGGCTCAAAATGGACCTACATAGACTGTTTTTATTTTTAATTTTTGTTTTTTCCCTGGGCTTGCTCTGGGACGGCTGGCAGCGCCATCAGTATCCTGAGCGCTATGAGCAGCAGGAGCAGCTGGCCGATGCCGCCGCGGCCGACCCCAGTGTGCCAACACGCAGTGTTGCGCTGGAGGGTGGGGCATCGTTAGCCGATGTCAGTGAGGCAAAAACCTCCACCCAGCTGGTGGGTGAAGTGGTGAGGGTGAAAACCGACACCCTGGAGGTGGAGATCAATACCGTGGGGGGCGATATCAGCCGCCTGGCGTTTTTGAAGCATCCCGATCATGAAGATCCCTCGCAGCCATTACTGTTTTTTGAAAGCGGTGTAGGCAGTCATAATTACATTGCTCAGACCGGTTTGCTGGGTGAGGGATTACCTAACCATACGCATTTGTTTGTTGCCGAACAACGTGAATATAGCTTGCATTCGGGCGAGGGTAAGCTGGAGGTGCGGCTGAAAACGGAGACGGATGCCGGCTTGCAGGTGGTTAAGGTGCTGACCTTCCATGAGGACAGTTATCTGATTGATGTGCGTTATGAACTGTTGAATAAGGGTGACCAGCCGTTAAAAGCGGGTAGCTATTATCAATTGGTGCGTAACAGTCAGCCGCCAGCAGGCAGTTCGTTCTTCCTGCCAACCTATACTGGGGCGGCGGTATATACCGATCAGGAAAAGATTGAAAAGGTTAATTTCGAGGAAATCGCCACGGAAGAGGCCGAGCATACCAAGCAGGCCAAGGATGGCTGGATTGGTTATTTTCAGCATTATTTCGTGTCTGCCTGGTTGCCCGAGCAGGAAGTTGGGCGTGAGTATTACACCCGTAAACTGGATGGTGATAACTATGCGGCCGGGGTGATTTTGCCCGATGTGGTGGTGGATGCCGGTGCCAATGCGGTAATTAATAATCGTCTGTATGTTGGTCCGGCACATATTGATCTGGATGAGATCGCGCCGGGGCTGGATCTGAGTGTGGATTATGGCTGGTTGACGCCGTTGTCCAAGCCGTTGTTTATTGCGATGTCTTGGTTGCATGGCTATACCGATAACTGGGGCTGGGCGATTGTGCTGTTGACCGTTCTGATCAAGCTGGCCTTTTTCCCTTTGTCCGCAGCGAGTTATCGCTCTATGGCCAAGATGCGGGTGCTGACGCCTAAGCTGGAGCGTATTCGTCAGCAGTATGGTGATGATAGAGAGCGCCTGGGGCGGGCGATGATGGATTTGTATAAAACTGAGAAGATTAATCCGCTGGGCGGGTGTCTACCGATTTTGTTGCAGATTCCGGTGTTTATTGCGCTGTATTGGGCCATTTTATCCAGTGTGGAAATGCGTTTTGCGCCATTTGTCGGCTGGATTACCGATCTGTCATCTACCGATCCTTATTTCATTCTGCCGATTGTGATGGGGCTGAGCATGGTGATTCAGATGCGTTTGAATCCCACGCCCCCCGATCCTATTCAGGCTAAGGTGATGAAGGTGATGCCGGTGATGTTCAGTGTGTTCTTCTTCTTCTTCCCGGCCGGGCTGGTGTTGTATTCGATTGTGAATAATCTGCTGTCGATTACTCAGCAGTGGTATATCACGCGTAAAATTGAAGCGGAAAAAGGTGTGAGCAAGGCATAATGGCACTGCCGAATAGCGATAATATTGCCGCCATTGCCACGGCCCAGGGTCGTGGTGGTGTCGGAGTGGTGCGGGTGTCTGGCAAAGGGTTGGCGGCCATGGCCGAGCAGATCCTGGGTCGGGTGCCCTCTCCGCGGCATGCAACCTATAGCGATTTTCTGGATGCGCAAGGCGCGGTACTCGATAAGGGTATCGCGCTGTTTTTTCCGGCGCCGCATTCCTATACCGGTGAAGAGGTGTTGGAGTTACAGGGGCATGGGGGACCGGCCATTCTGCAGTTGCTGTTGCAGCGTTGTCTGGCCTGTGGTGCGCGTCTGGCGCAGCCGGGTGAGTTTACCCGGCGGGCCTATCTGAATAATAAGCTGGATCTGGCGCAGGCCGAAAGTGTGGCCGATCTGATTAACGCCAATACGGTGCAGGCGGCACGCAGTGCGGTGCGCTCCATGCAGGGTGAGTTTTCATTGCAGATTCAGGCCATGGTCGATCAGTTGATTCATTTGCGTATGCTGGTAGAGGCGATGCTGGATTTCCCCGAAGAGGAAATTGATCTTACCGATGTCGATAAGCGCAATCGGTTGTTGCAGGGATTGCAACAGCAATTGCAGCAGGTGCTGGCCCAGGCGCGACAGGGCAGCCTGTTGCGCGAAGGGGCGCATGTGGTGATTGCTGGGCAGCCGAATGTGGGTAAGTCCAGTCTGCTGAACCGGCTTTCCGGAGAGGATGTGGCACTGGTGAGTGATATCCCCGGTACCACGCGGGATGTGATTCGCCAGGTGATTCAGATTGAAGGGGTGCCGTTTCATGTGCTGGATACCGCCGGTCTTAGGGAATCTGAGGATGCGGTAGAAAATATGGGTATAGCGCGTACCCATAAAATGTTGCAGCAGGCCGATCTGATTTTGTTGTTGCTGGATGCCGCTCGCGGTTTTCGGCAGGCGGATAAGGAAATTTTGCAGCAGTTGCCGCAGGATATTCCGCGTTTGTTTGTGATCAATAAATCCGATCTGGCCACCATGTCCATGGATAGCCTGCCCGCAGATGAGGTGCTGACGGTTTCGGCCAAGACCGGTGAGGGCCTGGATGGCTTGCGCAGGGAGCTGCTGCGGCTGATTGGCTGGCGTGATTGTGAGGGCGGGGTGTTTATGGCGCGTGAACGTCATCTGCATGCCTTAAATGCAGCGCGTGAGTATATGGATAGTGCCGCATCGGTGCTGGAGCAACCTGAGCTGTTTGCCGAAAGCCTGCGCGAGGCGCAGCATTGTCTGAGCGAGATTACCGGCGAATTCAGTTCCGATGATCTGCTGGGTGAGATTTTCAGTCGGTTTTGTATTGGTAAGTAGTTGCGATGAATGAGGGGGCGTAGTTTGATAGGCTTATCAAACTACGCCCTCTTGTGTTGTGGCTTTGTCGTTATGAGGGACTAGATTTATTGCAGGTGTTTGAAGGCGTCCCACATTCTTTCACTTAGCGTGTGGCCGTAGTATCCGCCATCTGCATTAATGCCATCGACTGATGTGGAGCGACCTGCTCCTTTAATACAGCCGCCATTGATGTTGTCGGGGCCATAAAGCTGGCCGTAGGCGGTGCGGTCACCATTAAATGGTGCGCATTCGTCGGGAGCGGCAATGACCCCATGATTAACCCAGCGATCAACATAGGCAAAGAAGACCGGGTTGTTCCATTCGGATTCCAGGCGCAGCAGCCGGGTTGCCAGTGCGGTATATTTCCAGGGTTTGCTGGTGCAGCAATACTGGTATGCATAGCCGATATAGCTGCCGCCACCATCGATTAGACCGTATGGATCACGGCAGTCTTTAGGGCCGGTGCCATAGCGTTGTTGTTTCCAGTAAGATGAATCCGAACATGCTCGGCCAAATAAGGCCTGGTTGGTCACCGGGCTCAAATAAACCTGTTGGTCTTCTGAGAAGCGTGGTTGTTGTGCGGTTTCGATAAACGAGGGTTGATTTAATATCTGGCCGGCAAATAACAATGGTAATTTGCGGCCATTGCCATGCCCGCCATCGGCGTACCAGTTGGCGCCGCCTGAGACCATGCTTTGCAGGTCTACTGCCATTTGCAAATAACTGATCAGTGTCTGTTGTTTGGCGGGCTCCTGGGGGTTGAAGTCATCAAGCAGCATGCGTAGCACCGTGGTCGCATTATCCCTTGCGATGCTGGCGCCATAGTCGGGCATGTTGTCCACCGGATGCATGGCTCGACCATACCAGCCGATCAGATGATCTAATTGTACGTCGTGGTAACGCTGGGCCAGGTTGTCGAATGTGCTCGAGTTCTCATCCAGAATGCCGATGGAGGGAAGGGTGCCCAATGACGAGAGATTTAGGTTGTCGGTGCTATAGAGGCTTTTGTTTGTGCCAAAGTAGCCTGGGCGTAATAAGCTTTGGCTGTTGGCCAGAGGTTCCGGTACAACGGTTAGCACGGCGGCAAACTGCAGGCAGACTTTACAGCTGCTTGATGTTACGCTAGCGGTTTTTACCAGTGAGATAATATCTCCGTAAGGAATAAAGGCGGGCAGGCTTGGGGTCAGGCTTGCATCGTAGTGAGAAATGCGTTTGTCGAATCCTTGTTTGTTGGTATACGACGGCTGGATTTCAGCGCCGTGCATTCCCTGGTCTGTGCGGGGGAGCATATCTACGATGGTGATACCGTTTTGGAGTGGGTCGGCAACCCACCAGTCGCCATTAGCAAATTGGCCACATGGGTAAGCCTGGTCAAAGATAAACTCAATATTTGCCTCGGCACTGGAAGGTGCGCTATATGTCACGCTATTGCAGGTTAATCCCTTCCAGTGTTTTTGTGTCTGGTTTTGTTCGGGGGGGGTAATGTTTTCCGTTGAGTTTTTGGATCTTTTGGGTGAGCTCGTGCTGGCCAGTGCGGGGCCGGCTGATGATGCTAGGTTTGGTGCCTCGCCGGAAATAGCATACTGTCCCAGGCTGGCATAATCGGAGTAGGGCGAGGTTGCGTTCCCGCTGCCTTGTACCGATAGATAGTAGCTGCCTGGATTTACCGCGGCGCTGATTTGAGCGGATGTATTATCCGACGGGGCATTGTGGAGCAGTATGTGTCCGTTGCTGTCATATAGTGTGGCGGCGATATCCAGGTTTGCGCCTTGTTTGATAGCGGCCGACGCGTTGCTCCATGCGGGGCTGATGGTCAGGTTGATGGATCCCGGCTGGCTGACGTCAACGCGGAACATGTCAATGTCGTTATGTTGGCTGATTACTCCCTGGTGGCCATCGGGCTGCAGGGCTAATATCGTGGCATTATCAAACAGGTCTCCATGGTCATCCGAGCGATAATTTAACTGCTGGCTAATAATGGCCAGATCATCCTGGGGATTGTTGGCGGCCGGGTATTCTCCCTTGCTCCATTGGGTGATGTTTTGATGCAGTCCTCCGGAGCCCATAATAGGACCCCAGGACTGATTTTCCGTACCATGGCCTGAGTAGTAATGTTCTGCGGGTGTGGTGCGGCCATCGTGACTTAATCCTAGCTGGTGTCCAAACTGGTGTGAGGCGACTTCTGCAATATAGTCGGCACGTTTGTGTAGTTTGTCCGCGTAAATTATTGCCGGAGAGAAGTGCGTGTATCCGGGGCTGCCGAAAACGCCGGCATAGGCCGCTCCAACCGAAGATGTCGCGGCAGGAAGCGGTTGTCCGCGGGCGTCGGTGCTGTTGGTAATCAGCAGGTGGCCTGTATGGCGACCAAAGCGGAGAGGGGGCTCGGTGGTGACATCGATATCAAATGCTGCAAAATCTTCGGCGACTCTTTGCCATATTTCATAGATGCTGGCTTGTTCGGTGAGGTTGAAGTGGGACTTGTCGCCGTCGATATCATAAGCTTCGGTTGCATAAAGGGGGGTGTTTGTGTTCCATGCGCGTTTGTGTATTATTTCACCGTTAAAGTCCAGATAGACGACCTTGTCTGCACCGGGGTTGCTGTGTAGTTTAAAGACGTCTTTACCGGCGATTTTGGCTTCTTGTTCGGCGAGAGCGTCTTGGGCGGGCTGGCTGCTGGGCAATGTGAAGTTGTCTGCATAAAAGATGCCCCCGTTATTATCAATCTGCATCAGGGCTAAGTCGGATGCGGGGAATGAAAGTTGTTGTAATGTCTGCAGTGCATTCTTGGTGGCGGAATGTGGCAGGTTTTGCAGGCGTGTTTTAGTTGTGCCATCGGGAAGCATTGCAATAGATGCCGGTTCGCCAATGCCATAAAATTGCTGGAATGGTGTCCCGTCGGTAGCAAAAGCCGGGTTGGCTGTGGCTAGGGTAAACAGGGTGGATAAAATGGATAGTTTGCGTGTGGTCAATGTGGACATTTCGTATCCCTCTCTCATGGGGTTCTCTGAGAGCTGAAACAAGGTGGTTCTTGCAACAACTGGTTGCTGATAACACTGCATTTTGTGTTCCTGTCATGCAGTGCGGGTGAGATGGCGGGGGGTTAGATGGGCATGAGTGGCGTCATAATCGGGATTAGTGGGGGCTGTTCAGCACAGAGTTTTTTGCTTTGCATTTGATTTAAAATGGTATTTTGTTTGCGCTGTGTTTTTTGTGCCGTTGGTCGTAAGAAATGCGGGCGATGAGTGGGGTAGTGGCGGATTCTCAAAATTGGGAGCAAAAAGCATTGGGCGTTCTAAAATGTGGCAACAGCAGTCCTATTTATCTTGATACTCTTCTTGTTAAAAAATGACAAACCGCCAAGCTTAACATAGTGATGTCGGTGCCCATATGTTTTTTTGGGGTGCGGCAGCGGATCGGGCTTTGCCATCGACCCGCCGGTAAAGGCGGTTAGTCTGGCGCGGATTGCGTTGGGTAACAGGTTGTATTTTGATCCTGATTTGTCCAAGTCCGGTTTTGTTGCCGGTAATTCCTGCCATAACTTGAGTTGAGTATGGGGGATAGATCATCTAAAAACTTTTATCGGGCATGACTGGCCGCAGGGGGCGATTAATGCCCCCGCGGTGTTGAATTCCCGTTTGAATCTGGTGCAATTCTAGGGTGGTCGTGCAGCCGATTTGCAAGAGCAGGCGGTAGTGCGGATTGCGAGTCCAGGTGAAATGGCCTTTGGTCATGCTCTGACTGTCGGTGCGCAGGTATCTATTTTTGTAATGGGGTGTAAGCAGGCTCTTGGGGGGGGGGGCGAGGGGGCGTGGCTGCTGCGATTGCGCTGTTTGAAAAATGTTGAGAAGCTGATCCGTCGGCATTTCGGTTGCCGATTTTGCCGCCATCTACCGATAAAACGCCGGCTCCGTAGCGATTTGAATAATCACTGCGCGATTGTTGTTCGAAAAGCCTGGTGGTCCGCCGGGCTTTTATTGTGGGTGGGTTATTTTGGTGCGTAAAATTCTGTGCAATGGCGGTTTGTTGTGCATAAGGTGCGCTAACTTACTTAATTTAAAATAAAAATTGCAATTTTTGTCATTAAGTTGTAATATGTGCGTGCTATTCTGCATCCCGCATTACATGTGTCATTTCTATGAAGTACGTGAGCAAGGCTTTGGTTATAACTAAATAGAGTCTTATTCAGGTGTTTCGTATCTATATCTAGAAAATAGTCAATATCGATTTGCCTTGAGTATGGTTGTCGCGCCATTGTATTTATGGCTCTGGCATGCTGTTTGCTTTTATTCGTTTGTGTTTAATACTATGGAGGGTTTGTTTTAATTATGAATATATTTTTTGGTGTAATGACTGCAGTACCGGTTGCATTGAAGTTGGCGGGTGCTGTGGATTGGTCGTGGACCCTTGTACTTGCACCGATTGTCTGCCCGCTGATTATGCTGGGTGTTATGTATCTGATGGCATGGGTGTTTACCGATAAACAAGGGAATGCCAGAGTGAATGCTAAGCGGCCAATGCGCTGCCCGCTTAGAAAGTCTATGACTGATACTAAGCAGTCGTAATATTGCTCATCAGGTCAGATGTTTATCTGACCCGCTTTGCTGTTAGGTTGTGACTAGATGTTTTCGTCTATAAGATCGAAGTCGGCATCCCAGCCTTGCTGTTTTGCTTTTTCAATTGCTTCTTTCTGGATGCGGTCAAAGCGCTCGCGAATTTCCGGCGGCAGCTGACTGACCAGAAAGCCATATTTTTCCCATTCCAGGTTTACCTTTTCCCACAGCTGCTGAATGCCGCTCATCATCCAGCCTTCACAGGTTTCTGTTTCCGGAATCAATCCAAATATCCAGGCGTCACGCACAATTTTCCCGGTGTCGGTCAGACCGCCAAATTTGTCATTGTTGATGCCGATATATTTTTTGCTTTCATTGGGGTTTCTTCTGATCATAGTTGTTCTCAATTAGGTTGTGGCGCGTTTTAGCGCCAGGCTTTTGCGTACCATGCGATGCAAGGAGCGCAGATTGTTCAGATGGCAGACCTGATTCAGTGGAATCCAGGCGACCTCATGGGACTCGTCGTTGCCGGGGATTTCCAGGCGATCATCAACTTCAAACAGAAATCGAATGTCAAAATGTTCGTGTCGGTGGTCGTGTACACTTGGAAAAATGGTGTGAATATCCACATCAAAAATATCCTCGCTGACCAGGTGAATGTGTTGTTCGTCGATGCCGGTTTCTTCCGAGGCCTCTTTCAGCACGACCTGAAGAATGTCGGGGTCTCCATCGGCATGGCCACCTGGTTGCAGCCACCAGTCCAGCTTGCGATGGTGCAGCATCAAGGTGTGGCTGTGTGCCGGGTTTAAAATCCATGACGAGCCGGTGACGTGACCATAGCTTAAATTGCGGTCGAAGCAGTTATCATGTGCCTCAATAAAACGCAGGGTTCTGGCAACCATGCCGGCTTCGTCCATATGGATGGTTTGGTATTCGCTTAGGCGATTCAGTAAGTCTTCTTTATGCATATTATCAGTAGCTGAATGAATAGTTAGCGCTAAATTATCACGAGCATGATTTTTTGCGCATTGTTTTGCTCTATGCGCGCTATCGAGAACAGTAATGTTTTTTATTGTCGAAACATGGTTAAATTACGCTCGCAAAATTGGCTGTTTTCGGCCAGCCAGGAATTATAAGGAACTCAACGCGTTATGATCAAACTTCGCACCTATATTTTTATTGACTCATTGCAACCGCAGTTAGCGACCTATCTGGGAACGGTTTCGCAGGGCTTTTTGCCGGTACCGGGTGATGCCTGTTTGTGGATGGAGGTGGCGCCGGGGATGGCGATTCATCGCTTGACCGATGTGGCGTTAAAGGCCACTCGGGTGCATCTTGGGCAGCAGGTGGTTGAACGTGCTTTCGGTTCTATTATTCTACACCATCGTGATCAAAGTGATGTGATGGAAGCGGGGCATGCGGTGCTGCGCAACCTGGGGACCCGAGAGGATCAGCGTCAGCGCTGCCGTGTTGCCTGGAGTGAGGTGGTGCGTGCGATTATGCCGGATCATGCGGTACTGATTAATCGTCAGGATAGAAAAGGCAGTATGATTTTGCCGGGGCAAAGTATGTTTATTATGGAAACCGATCCGGCCGGTTATATTGTTTATGCGGCTAATGAGGCAGAAAAATCCGCCAGTGTTTCCCTGATTGAATGTCGGGCAGTGGGGGCGTTTGGGCGTCTGATTCTGGCCGGGCGAGAAGGGGAAATTGAGGCGGCGGCACAGGCGGCAGTTAACGCAGTGCGTTCGCTATCGGGTGTCGATCCCAAATAAAACCCTTGCAATTGTGTGGGGTGGCTGGTTTATAATTTCCGGCTCTTTTTGTATTACCTGTAAGGGAGTCGGTTGTGAGTGCAGATACCAGGCCATTGGTTGGTGTAATAATGGGGTCCAAATCGGATTGGGATGCAATGTCCCATGCAGCGCGGATGCTGCAAAAATTGAATGTACCTCATGAGGTAGAAGTGGTTTCTGCGCATCGGACTCCAGATAAGCTTTTTTCTTATGCCGAGCAGGCAGATGCGCGTGGCATTGAAGTGATTATTGCCGGTGCCGGTGGGGCGGCGCATCTGCCGGGTATGGTGGCGGCCAAAACGGCACTGCCGGTGCTGGGGGTGCCTATGCAGTCAAAGGCGCTTAACGGTATGGATTCGTTGTTGTCGATTGCGCAAATGCCAGCCGGTATTCCGGTGGGTACACTGGCCATAGGTAAGGCCGGGGCGACCAATGCTGCACTGTTCGCGGCCTCTATTCTGGCAAATAAATATCCCGATATTAAAGCTGCGCTGGTCGATTTCCGTCAGCAGCAAACCGATACCGTGCTGGATAATCCTGATCCTAGAGACGCTTGATGAGAGTTGGTATCTTAGGGGGGGGGGCAGTTGGCGCGTATGTTGGCGCTATCGGGTAGTGATCTCGGTTTTGAGTTTGCGGTGTTGGATCCGGCCGCAGATGCGTGTTCCGCGAGTGTGGCACGTCATGTTTGTGCGGATTATCGTGATCAGGGGGCATTGGCGCATCTGGTTGAAATGTCCGATGTCATTACCTATGAATTTGAGAATGTACCATTGGATACGGTGGAGGGGTTGGAGTCACAGCTTGCGGTGTATCCACCGGCCGCGGCATTGCGTGCCACTCAGGACCGTTATCGTGAAAAGCAGCTGTTTCGGCGGCTGGGGATAGATACGCCACCATTTGCAGTGTTTGGCAGCCTGGAAGAGCTGACGGAACAAATGCGCCAGATCGGTTATCCGGCGGTGATTAAAACACGTTCCGATGGTTATGACGGCAAGGGGCAGTTTGTGGTGCGTGCCGAGGACCAGTTGCCGCAGGTCTGGCATCAGTTGCAGGGTGCCGAGGCGATTATTGAGGGCTTTGTGCCATTTGATCGCGAGATTTCAATTATTGCGGTGCGTGGGCGGGATGGCGAGGTGGTCTGTTATCCGCTGGCGGTGAATTATCACGATCAGGGGGTGCTGCGTCAGAGCGTGGTGCTGGGTGATGATGAGATGCAGGCTAGGGCGGAGGCGTATATTAAGACGCTGCTGGTACATCTTGATTATGTCGGGGTGTTGGCACTGGAGTTGTTCCAGTGTGGTGACAGTCTGCTGGCCAATGAGTATGCGCCACGCGTGCACAATACCGGGCACTGGACCATGGATGGTGCGGTGACCGGTCAGTTTGAGAATCATATTCGTGCAATTACCGGTCTGCCGCTGGGGGTTGTCGCATCACGAGGTTATGCCGCCACACTGAATATCGTGGGCGATCTGCCTGATATCGCTAAGATATTGTGTTTGCCGCATGCAAGACTGCATTTGTATAACAAGCAGCCCAGAGTGGGGCGAAAAATCGGACATGTAAACCTGTGCTGTCCAGATCGTGAACAATTTGATCGGCAGCTGAATGCGTTGCAGCGTTTGGTGAAGTTTGTGGTTTAGGTTTGACGGCTGTTTTTGCTAGGCCATCTCTAAAAGTGGGCGCGACGTTTAGTTGTCGCGACGTCTTGGGGGTGGCATGACGAAGCAGGCGGTGTGTCGATAGGGTGACCCTCCTGGGTAGGCCCTGTTGATTCTTTTGCATTGCACCAATTCGGTGAGGGGGGGGGCGGACTAAGGTGCGCTGAACTGGAATGGTGAAAAAGTGAATAGAGAGTTTTGATTTTCCTGATAGATAAATCTTATCTCAGGGGGAAAAACAGAATGTTATGTATCTAGTGCAATATCTTTGACTAGATATAGGGTGCTTTGTTGTTTTTTGTTGGCATGTATAGATTTTGTCTATGCTCTATATCTGATCAATTGATTAGTCAGGTAATGCCGGCTTAAGTAGTATGGCCCCGCATAGCAGTAGTAACCTTTCGATTAACAAACTTGCAGGAGATAAAATATGGCGAAATATGATGCCGGCGTTAAAGAGTACCGCGATCTTTATTGGGCGCCTGATTACGTGCCTTTGGATACTGACCTATTGGCATGTTTTAAGGTAGTTGGACAAGAAGGTGTACCTCGTGAAGAAGTTGCTGCTGCGGTAGCTGCCGAGTCTTCAACTGGTACCTGGTCTACTGTGTGGTCCGAGCTGTTGACTGACCTAGAATTTTACAAAGGTCGTGCGTATCGCATTGAAGACGTTCCTGGCGACAAAAACGCTTTCTATACTTTCATTGCTTATCCTCTGGATCTGTTCGAAGAAGGTTCTGTTGTAAACGTACTGACTTCTCTGGTTGGTAACGTATTTGGCTTTAAAGCACTGCGTTCTCTGCGTCTGGAAGATATTCGCTTCCCAATCGCTTACATCAAAACTTGTGGTGGCCCTCCTGCTGGTATTCAGTTGGAACGTGATCGTTTGAACAAATACGGTCGTCCATTGCTGGGTTGTACGATTAAGCCTAAGCTGGGTCTGTCTGCTAAGAACTATGGCCGTGCCGTTTATGAATGTCTGCGCGGTGGTCTGGATCTGACCAAGGATGACGAAAACATTAACTCTCAGCCATTTATGCGCTGGCGTGACCGTTGGGACTTCGTTGCCGAAGCTATTCATAAAGCAGAAGCCGAAACCGGTGAGCGTAAGGGTCACTACCTGAATGTTACTGCTTCTACTCCAGAAGAAATGTACAAGCGTGCTGAGTACGCTAAAGAACTGAACATGCCTATTATTATGCATGACTTCCTGACCGGTGGTTTCACTGCGAATACAGGTCTGGCTAACTGGTGTCGTGAAAACGGCATGCTGTTGCACATTCACCGTGCAATGCACGCGGTAATCGACCGTAATCCTATGCACGGTATCCACTTCCGCGTATTGGCCAAGTGTCTGCGTCTGTCTGGTGGTGACCAACTGCATACTGGTACGGTTGTAGGTAAGCTGGAAGGCGATCGTCAGTCTACTCTGGGCTTTGTTGATCAGTTGCGCGAATCTTTCGTTCCTGAAGATCGTTCACGTGGTGTGTTCTTTGATCAGGACTGGGGTTCAATGCCTGGTGTATTTGCTGTGGCTTCTGGTGGTATTCACGTATGGCACATGCCTGCACTGGTTACCATCTTTGGTGATGATTCTTGCCTGCAGTTCGGTGGTGGTACTCAAGGTCACCCATGGGGTAACGCTGCGGGTGCATGTGCTAACCGTGTTGCTTTGGAAGCTTGTGTTAAAGCACGTAACGAAGGTCGTGACCTGGAGCGTGAAGGTAAAGACATTCTTACTCAAGCTGCCAGCCATAGCCCAGAACTGGCTGTTGCGATGGAAACCTGGAAAGAAATCAAATTCGAATTCGACACTGTTGACAAGCTGGACGGCGCTTAATTTTTAAGCCTTAGTCATCAACATTTCGAAAACTAATTTAAAGAGGAAAAATCATGTCTGTAACAGGTGATTACCAAACTAAAAATACATTGGAAACTTTCGGTTTCCTGCCACAGTTCACTCAGCAAGACGTTTTTGCGCAAATCAACTATATGATTGCCCAAGGACTGACTCCAGGGATCGAACACGAATCTCCTGAAAATGCGGGTACGCATTACTGGACAATGTGGAAGCTGCCATTCTTCGGTGAAACCGATTTGAATGTTGTCGTTGCAGAACTGGAAGCTTGCCGTCGTGAGTACCCAGATCACCACATCCGTTTGACCGGCTACGATAACTACACTCAGTCTCAGGGTGTTAACTTTGTAGTATTTAAAGCGCAGGGTGCTGCTCGCGCTTGGTAAGTAGGTGATTTCGGTGCGGGGTAACCCGCACCGAATCTGAATCTAGTTTAAAAGAACGGATGGGAAATAATATGGCAAGCCAACAGCTATCTGGTCGTGCGGCCTCAAGAGCACGCCGACAATTACAAGTGAACGGCAAAGGTCGTTCATATGCTGCTCATGCTCCTGCGCCTACCCGTCAGCCTAACAGAAGAGAGCGTAAGCCTGTTCCGGCTGCAATGCCTGCGCCGACTCCTGCACCACAAGCGGTTGCACCCGCTGTCTCAAGTTTTGCGGCACCTGCCTCCGGCATGTCAAAAGCAAGGCCTGTTCAGAAGAGTGCTTCACGTCTGCGTCGTGAGGCGCTGGCATCGCGTGGTAAAAGAGCGGAGACCAGTAGGGACCGTCAGCGTGACAGCGATATGGCGTTAAAGCGTCGTTCTGCTGCCGAAGCTAAGGTTGCTGCTAAAGGTGATTGCGGTTGTGGAGGCCCTTGCTGTCAAGAAGCGAAAGCGAAAGCTGCCGCTCCTGCACTGAATGTGTCAGCACCCGCGGCCAATACTGTCAAAGCCAAGAGAAAACCAATGATCAATAATAGTAATACTGGTCGCATGCTTTCTCGTGCTCGTCGTGCCGCAATGTCCGGACGCGGTAAGGCTGGATTGGAAGCGCATAGTAAAGGTAACTCTTCTGCAGCCCTGGCACGTCAGGCTAACCCGGAGATTTCAAGTCGTGATCTCGCTCGTGTAGTGCGTGACTCTCGTAGCAAAAGTGGTGCGCGTGGCAGTAGTGCCGGTACCCCCGCTCGTGCACGTCGTCCTCGCAATGCTGCCGAAGCCAAGCAGGTTAGCGGTACCAAAGTCGGGCATACCGAAAAACTTACCGGTGATGAGACGGGTCTGTGTCATTCAGGTATTACCGGTACGGAGTATTTGGCGGCGGAAGTTTTTGAAAAATTTTGCAGTCGTCAAGGTGATGCACCTAAGGCCGTAGAAAAAGTGGTGACCACCGAAACATTTACCGGCAATACGCTGACTAGTGGTGCCAGGGTGAACTCCAGTACGGTAATGACCGGTGCCGACAAAGGCAGTTGTCGTGAGGTGACGGGTACTGAGTATCTGGGACGCGAACATTTCCAAAAGGAATGTAATGTTGAGCCTCAGGCAGGCGTGGCTAAAATCAGTACGTCTAAAACAACACGCGGTACCGTGATTTCGGGCCCTAAATCCAGTCGTGCCGAAAACGTGACGGGTAATGAGCGTGGCAGTTGTACTGCGGTGTCGGGTACCTCATATGTGGGGGGAGAGCAGTTTAGTTCTTTCTGTACTACCGATGAGCAGCGTGCTTCCAGAACGCGTGGTGTGATGCCGCGCAAAGGGGCAGCAGGTCGTGATATCAGTGGTGGTTCCCAGCCTGCCTTGGTGGGTAAGGAAATGACAGGTACTCAAACCGGTGCATGTCAGCCGGTAAGTGGTACGCCTTATCTGGCGGAAACTGAGCTGAAAGCAGTTTGTGGGGCAGTGCCTGCCCAGCAGGGCGAAGCTGATTTTCCTCAGGTGATGGGGCAGGTAGAAGCGCCGATTCAGGAATTCAGTGTTGCCCAAAGCATTATTGAAAAGCCTGCCGTCGCACCTAAGCCTGCTATGCCTGAGCAAACAGCGGCTAAAGCAGCTGTCAGCAAAGGTGTCACTGGTTCTGGATATGGTGATCTGAGCAGTATTACCGGTGCATTCTCTATGGGTGCAGGTAAGGTGACTGGTACGGATGAAACCCGTCTGGGTTCGGGTGGTCGATCTTCAAATATTATTGAAGTATCGAAAAAACCTGAACAAAGCGAGCCATTGGCCGCAGCCAGAGTAACTGGTGAAGGTATTGAGACCGGCCTGAATATTACAGGTGATGACTGGGATCGCGGTGAGCGTGTTACCGGTACTGAAGGACAGGCTGCACAACGCAACCCTTCGCGTAAGGGGGCTATGAGCGCAATGCCTTTGGTAGAGCGTAAGCGTGAACCTCAGCGTGAACGTCCATCTGCGAATGTGACAGGTGGTAGCGGTGGATCCGAAGGTGCGGCATTTGTGACCGTATCGGGTGGAGCCCGTGGCTAATCGTAAGTAGCATTTGTACGGGTGCGGCCTGGCTGCCCCGTGCTAACGAATTCAACACAGTTTTTGTACGGATATAAAGAAAATGTTGGCAAGTAAACAAACGAAAAATAGAAGGGCTCAACGGCCTCAGCCTCAGCGTGTAAGAGGCGCTGCGGATGTGCGTCGTCGGCCTGGCTCTTCTACGCTTGCTACCCGCCCGTTCGCACCGGCAGCAACCGTGGCAGCATCGCCGTCGGTGACAACGCATGCGGGTCATCCATTTGCTAAGGCAGATGAGAATGCACATTTGCATCAGTATGAAAGTCGTACTAAACAGGCGTTCGATAACATCGAACCAACCCTGCGTCAGATAGCGCAGTATCAGCATCAGGTGTTTTTCGCAGCTCAGGCTCAGGAAATTATCCAGGAAGAGTTGGGGCTTGAAATTCCCGAGTCGTTGTTGAATAACACCTGGGTGCAGCCGTTGGATATGGGGCGTGTTTATGCGTGGTGTGTGTTTGAAACCTTCCGTAAGTTTGCGGATGATTTCTATCACGCCTTGCCGTTGGCACAGTGTTGTGACGTGGAGTTTCAGCGCTTTATTGAGGGCTGTGGTTTTCATACGGTAGATTTTTCACCGTGTGCCGATGGCCGTCTGGCGCATATGATTCGCTATGTGCTGCGTTTGCCTTATAAGTCGGTGCGTCGTAAGTCTTATGCCGGTGCGATGTTTGATGTGGAAGACAGTCTGCAAAAATGGCAGGAAACCGAGTTTTTGCGCTATCGTGAAGGTCAGCCAAATACCTCGGATGCAAATACGCGTTATTTGAAGGTTGCGGTATACCATTACAGTAGCTCGCATCCCGAGACCGAAGGCTGTGCGGCACATGGCAGTGATCCGGTGAAGGCGGCCAATGGTGCGTTGACGCGCTTACAGGAGTTTCAGCGCGGTGTGGAAAACAGCTTCTGCTGTGGTGCGTCGATTGATTTATTGCTGGTGGGTATTGATACCGATAATGATGCTATCCGGGTACACATTCCGGATGTGCAAAAAGGTATTAACAGCGAGCTGTCATTGTGTGCTAAGGATATTTATGCCGAAACGCGCTATGCCAGTAACCAGGAGGGCGAGCAGGGAGTACGTGCTATCGTCGATCGGCATATTGCACAGCAGAATATTGTGGTCAGCGAAGGTATGCGCAACTTTGTGGTGCGCCTGCTGTTAAACAATATTTCTCAGATTGATTACGTTAAGCGCTATTTTAACGGCGGTTATAGCGATATCGGTCACCAGGAGCGCTTTATTGGTATGGGGCTGGGCTTTGAAGAGGTGCAATTACGCAACCTGACTTATTTTGCCTATCTTAAAACCGTAGAGCTGGGGGCGGCTGATTTAGATGTTGGGATTAAAATTTTTACCGGCCTGAATATCAATCGCGGCCTGCCAGCACCGGTGGTGATTCGTTATGATTATCATGGCAATGTGCCCGGAGCTAAAGAGCGTGCGGTAGAGCGTTGTCATAATCTGGATCAGGCACTGAAGGCACGTTTTGCGTCGCAGGCCGAGCAGGGGTTGTTGTATACCTTGTTGGTGGTTAGGGACTGCAATGTCGATCAGAGTATTGAGGTCGTGGCCAATTCGGCTGTACCGGTTAACGCAGATGCGGGGCATTAAATGAAGATTGTCCAGGTAATTAAACCCTTGGTTGCTACCAATCGTATTCCTGATATGCAACAAAAGCATCTTCAGGTAGTAAAAGATGGAAGCAGCTTGGCCGTTGCGGTCGATGCTGTAGGGGCAGCACCCGGAGACTGGGTTTTATGTGTGGGTAGTTCGGCCGCTCGTGAGGCCGCTGGATCAAAATCCTATCCCTCGGATTTAACCATTATTGGCATTATCGATAACTGGACACCACCAGAGTAATGAATATTTTTAAAGTAGTGGGAACGATGGTATGTACCCATCGACACCCAGGACTGAAGAATCTGCCCTTAAGGGTGCTACAGGATACGAAAGGTAAGTATCAGGTAGCGGTAGATACAGTTGGCAGTCAGGAAGGCAACGTAGTCTTTGTGATCAGTGGCTCGGCAGCAAGGCTGGCGCTGAACGATAATACGGTGTTAACCGATCTGACAATTGGTGGAATTTTTGATGAATTTGAGCAGCAAGAAATCGTAGGGCTGTAGTCTTTTAGATACAGTCTTACAAAAATCGCAATCACACTTTAGATAGGAGAGCAAAAATGGCAAATGAATACGGTATCGCACTGGGTATGATCGAAACACGTGGTCTGGTTCCTGCAATCGAAGCAGCTGACGCAATGACTAAAGCAGCTGAAGTTCGTCTGATCGGTCGCGAATTTGTTGGTGGTGGTTATGTAACCGTTCTGGTACGTGGCGAAACGGGTGCGGTTAATGCTGCCGTTCGTGCTGGTGCAGATGCGTGTGAGCGTGTTGGTGATGGCCTGGTAGCAGCGCACATCATTGCTCGTCCTCACAAAGAAGTTGAGCCTGTTTTGCCTACTGGCAAAGCAGCTGAGTAATAACCGTTAATTTTACTTTTTAAGGAGATAAGCAATGGCAAACGATACATACGGTATTGCATTAGGTATGATTGAAACACGCGGTCTGGTACCAGCAATTGAAGCTGCTGACGCAATGACGAAAGCTGCTGAAGTGCGTCTGATCGGTCGTGAGTTTGTAGGTGGTGGTTACGTTACTATTCTGGTACGTGGCGAAACTGGTGCGGTTAACGCTGCTGTTCGCGCTGGTGCTGACGCTTGTGAGCGTGTTGGTGATGGTCTGGTAGCTGCACACATCATTGCTCGTCCTCATAAAGAAGTTGAGCCGGTATTGAATAACAGTGGTGACACTGCTAATCGTCTGTAATTCAGGTGATGTCGGGTATAGAGCTGGGGTATAATTCACAGCTCTTCCCGTACAGTAACTGAAATCCCTGTTATGGTTTATTTAAGAACAGATCCTGTTATTTTAGGATTCCTTGGCCGTGCTTTAAGTCTGGAACTTTCTGCGGTTCAGCAATATCTTGCGGTATCGCGTATTGTTAAAATTCGTGGTTTTGAAGATATCGCCGAAAAGCTAAGGGCTGAAGCCATGGAAGAAATGGATCATGTTGATCGTATTATCGGCAGAATGACCATTTTGGGTGCGGTTCCCAATGCCAGTCAGTTACGTCCGGTTAAAGTAGGAAACTCTTTGCCTGCGCTGATTGAAACCCTCAAGACCTTGGAAACCGAGTTAGTGTCTTTTTACGAACAGGCTTGTCAGTACTGCATACGTGCAGATGATTTTGACAACCAGATTTTCTTTGAGCAACTGCTTCTTGAAGAGCGTGAACACCACAGCAGTATGAGTGCCTGGCAGCAGGAATATTTCCTTAAGTTTACTCAAAGATAATAATAAGGAGTCGTGGGCTGTGATAAGCTTATGGCAACACGGCCTTGCAGGAGTACGTTATGGTTGAAAACTGGACACTGAGAAAAAATCCTCAGCGGCTGGAACGCCGACTTGAATTTGATAGCTATGATCTGACGCGTGAATTTCTAGATCTGGCCGCAGAGCTTTCCAAGCGTGTTGGATTTTACCCGGACACAAATTTTGCCCGGACTCACGTTAGCATGACAATTGCTGCTGATGATGGCGGCGATGGTTTTGATGAGGCAAAACTGTGCTTTGCCGAGCAGATTAATGTATTTGCGCCAAGCAATACCATTAGTCAACTTGTTGAATCCAAATATGCTGTGGAGAGTAAATAATGAATACCTCAAGACCTCGTAGAAGACCTACCCGTGCCGCCAGCAATAAATCGACGGCAGCAAACAAGGCTGCAGCGAATAAAGCGACGGCAGTTGAAGAAAATAAATCGGCCGCTGCTGCTGCGGTAAGTCAGCCGCCAGCCAGTAAGGCGACGGCTAAGCCTGCTGCGGCCCGTGGTGCGGGTCGTCGCCGTTCCGGTGCTCGTGCGGCCAATAAGCCGGCGGCTCACAATCCGGCAGCCAAGCCCGCAGCAAAGCCAGCGGCAACTCAAAAGCCGGTAGCCGCTCAAAAACCAGCAGTAAAACCGGCCGCCAGGCCTGCGGCAAAAGCAACGCAACCGCGGGTTGCTTATTTTCCATCGCGCCGTGTCTGGCCGGATTAATGTTGGTTGGGCATGGGCTTATCAGTGATAACTGATGGCGTTACTAAAAATGCAGTTATCACTGATAACTGCATTTTTTTATGCCGGCAATCTGATTTGGGGCGGAAGGGTGGATTTATGTTGCCTCAGCCTGAGGATAAGCTTGGTGTTTAATGTTATAGTGACCCCCCTGCGGTGCAATCACGATGTGTGCTTTCCGGCAGATAGATAACGTGAGAGGTTGGAAATATGGTTGAATTATATCCCCACAAACTGGTAGATATTATTACCCTGGATTTGTTGCAGGGTAAACTGCAGGAAATGTTTCGACGTTATGGTGTCAGTGGTTATACCATTTTGCGCGTTACCGGAGAGGGCGCCTCGGGTGAGTCGGCCGGAACACTGGATTTTGAGGCTAATATTATGGTTAAAGTGATTATTCCCGAAACAACGCTGGAGCGTTTGTTGAATGGCCTGGAGCGCCAGAAAGCCAAGGGCTATCATTTGACGTATTTTGTCAGTGAAGTTCAAGTGCCTTCTAAAGAAAAATTCAGTACCCCATTAGTAAGTTAAAAGGTCGCCCTCTGAAACCCGTACATATGACCGATGGGCGTGATAACCGGATGTTCTCGGAACAGTCCGATTATTTGATTCGTCATTTAACCCTGAGACAGCTGCAGATCTTTGAGGCAATCTTTCGTCATGGTAGTTATACCAAGGCGGCGGAGGAGCTGTTTCTGACCCAGCCTACGGTGTCTATGCAGATGAAAAAACTGTCTGACACCATTGGCCTGCCGTTATTTGAACAGATTGATAGAAAAAGCCGTCCCACCGAGGTGGCCGAGGCACTCTATCGCTGCTGTTCCAAAATTTTTGATACGCTGAGTGAGTTGGAGTCGTTTACTGCCGAATATAAAGGCCTGAAGCGTGGTCGCTTGCGTCTGGCGGTGATGACCACGGCCAAGTATTTTGCGCCTGAGATTCTAGGTGCGTTTTGTGCGCAATATCCGGCCATTGATGTCTCACTGAAAGTGACCAATCGGGCCAAGATTGTTGAGCGCATCAGCAAAGGTGATGATGACCTGTATGTGCTGGGGCAGTCGGCGGAAGAGAGTGATCTGGTGTCTATCCCCTTTGCACCTAACCCTATGGTGTTTGTGGCCAGTAAAAATCACCCGTTAACCCAGCAACAGAATATTTCGATTGAGCGTCTGGCACAGGAGCCGTTACTGATTCGTGAACCGGGTTCGGGTACGCGTGACCTGATTATGCGTCTGTTTCGGGAACGTAATCTGCAGCCCAAAGTGCGTATGGAGCTGGGGAGTAATGAGGCGATCAAGCATGCCGTACTCGGTGGGCTGGGGATTTCCTTGCTGTCATTACATACCCTGACGCTGGAAGGTGCGACCGGTCCGGTAGATATTCTGGATGTCGAAGGCTTCCCTATGCGTCGGCAATGGTATCTGGTGTATTCCAAAACCTCTGAGTTGTCATTGGTGGCGAATACTTTCCTTGAATTTATCAGAGACCAGGAAACCGAGATCAGCCAGCGCATGGATAAATTGTTGTCCGATTTTGAGTTGATTCATCAGGAGCGCTGGCGGAATCTCAGCAAATCATAGTACCCGCGCGCAAAACGCGGTAGAATAAGCAAATTTTCTATTGATTAACTAAGGAAGTAAGTATGAGCAAAGGACTGATTCAGTTTTTGATTGAAGAGCAACGTAAAACCGGTGGTTCAGGTGATTTTACCGGTTTGATCAGTGATATCGAAGTCGCATGTAAGCAAATCTCTCATGAGGTTAACAAAGGTGCGTTGATCGGTATGCTGGGTAGTGCCGGCAGCGAAAATGTACAAGGCGAAACTCAGAAAAAACTGGACATCCGTACTAACGAAGTATTCATCAAGTCAACCGAATGGGGTGGTCACCTGGCCGCTATGGCTTCTGAAGAAATGGATGATGTATATGCCATTCCAGCTCAGTTCCCTAAAGGTAAATACTTGGTAGTGTTCGATCCATTGGACGGCTCTTCTAACATCGACGTTAACATTTCTGTGGGTACAATCTTCTCTATCCTGCGTGCTCCTGAAGGTGTTGAGAATCCTAAAGCCGAAGACTTCCTGCAGCCAGGTACTACCCAGGTTTGTGCCGGTTACGCATTGTATGGCCCTGCGACCATGCTGGTGATTACTACCGGTAACGGAGTAAACGGCTTTACCCTGGATAACGATATCGGTGAGTTTATGCTGACTCATCCTGCCATGACCATTCCTGCCGATACGTCTGAGTTTGCGATTAACTCATCCAATCAGCGTTTCTGGGAAGCGCCAGTGCAACGTTATGTTGACGAATGCCTGGCGGGTGTGACCGGTCCTCGTGAGCGTAACTTCAACATGCGTTGGGTTGCTTCTATGGTAGCCGAAGTACATCGTATCCTGACTCGTGGTGGTGTATTTATGTATCCAAAGGATACTAAAGATCCTTCAAAAGCCGGTAAGCTGCGTTTGTTATACGAAGCAAATCCAATGTCTATGATTGTAGAGCAGGCCGGTGGTGTATCGCATACCGGTTATGACCGTATCATGGATATTAAGCCCGAAGGTCTGCATCAGCGTGTGCCCGTAATCCTGGGTTCTAAAAACGAAGTTGATCGTATTGTTAGCTATCATAAAGAAGCTTAATACCTGATTCGTTAGTAGATCGCGAAGTAATGGCAAGCCTGCGGGCTTGCCATTTGTATTTTCTGCAAAGCCATACTATTGCTGGAGAGAAATATGTCAGCCGTTTTTGAAACCCATTTAACCAGTCTGCCGTTGCTGCATAGAGGCAAGGTCAGGGATTTATATGATGTTGATGAGCAGCATTTGCTCATAGTGCAAACCGATAGATTATCGGCGTTTGATGTGATTATGCCCGACCCTATCCCGGGTAAGGGAAAAGTGCTAACTACCGTGTCCAATTTCTGGTTTAACAAATTACAGTCGGTGATTCCTAATCATTTGACCGATATTACACCGGAAAGCGTGGTGCAAACCGATGCCGAGCGCGCGCAACTTAACGGTCGGGCATTTGTTACCAAAAAGCTGACACCGTTACCGGTAGAGGCGATTGTGCGGGGTTATCTGGTGGGCTCCGGGTGGAAAGATTATCAGGCGAACGGTGCGGTATGCGGGATTGCCTTACCCCAAGGGCTGCGTGAGGCAGAGAAGTTGCCCGAGCCGTTATTTACCCCATCGACCAAGGCGGCCGTAGGGGATCACGATGAGAATATCTCATTTGAGCAGGTGGTTGCCTTGCTGGGGACGGATATGGCCCAGCAGGTTAAGCGCGCCACCCTGGAGTTGTATACTCAGGCCGCAGATTATGCGCTAAGTAAAGGGATTATTATCGCCGATACCAAGTTCGAATTTGGTGTGGATAGTCAAGGTAAGCTGTATGTGATCGATGAGGTGCTGACCCCGGATTCCTCGCGTTTTTGGCCGGTAGAGGGATATCAGCTGGGAACTAACCCGCCCAGCTTTGATAAACAGATTATCCGTAACTGGCTGAGTGAATCCGACTGGAATAAACAGGCGCCAGGCCCGAAAATTCCTGCGGATGTATTGCAAAAGACCGCAGACAAATACCGGGAAGTACAGCAAAAGCTGCTGGCCGAGTAGCGGCATTATCTAATCGCTCTCATAGGCGGTGGCCACCGCCTATGGGGAGCCTGCACTTCTCGTGCTGCATTACATAAGTCTTCCCCTCTCTCCTACCGGTGTATGAGCACAGTCAGTTTCTTTCTTTTTGAGGGGGCTTTTTTTATTTTGCTTGCGGCGAGTGACTTGCTTTGCGCCGTCAAAGCAAGGTGGCCCCTGATATCGTGGCCGTTAGCCTGGATTCCGTCGTTGGACGGTTTCAAAAGTGCGTTGTCAGTGGTTCGTGCAAGGTGCAACAAAACGCCGCAATGGGCCGCTGACAATGGGCTCTAGCCTGTAATGGCCAGTCACCCTGAGAATGAATAGCGCCAGCAACGTCAAAGTAACGTTGGCAACACTCACTAATGGTCAACTGCGGAATCTGGGTTTAGCCGTTGCTAGATCAAGCCCGGCTGCGCTCAAACCGTGCTTGCTTTGGGCCCAATCTGCGCTACACATTACCATAAAAGGGCAGAAATGACACCGCATAACCGCTCGCGGTGTGAACCGTCCTGGATAAGACACCATGCTTAATGGCGTGGTTCTTTACAGCGCAGTACTAGTTATTCACCGTACTGTAGCGCATGCTTTTCAGCCATTCCATGGCGGCGTTCAGGCCGCTTTTTACCTTAGAGGCGCGTTCGTATTCACAGCCCATAAATTGCATTAAGGCATTTTCGCTGCCGCGATAACGCGGGGGCAGGGTGCATAATGCCTGACTGCTGGTGCCCTGGCTGCTGACCGCGTGAACCTGTGACATAAAAATACCATGGGTTAGCTGGCGATGCTGTTCCGACAGGTTGATACGGCGTTTGGGTAAGATCAGCCAGGGGCGATAGGCCAGTGTCAGCTGCTCATTATGCATTTCGACATGACCCAGGGTGCGTATAGGGATATTCAATGCGGAACCGGAAAAGGCCAATACCTTGTTCTGTATTGTCTGTTTGCGGCGTAGCAGACATAGATCCCAGGCCAGTATGGTACCGAATACCATGAAACGGAAACTCCAGCCGGCAATACGGGCACAGATGAAAATAATGAATAGTGCAATGATGGCGCCCAGCACAGGGTGAATTGCGGTTGCCAGCAGCAATAAAGCAATTACCGCAAATTGGGCCAGGCGTAGCGCCATGCTGACAAAACCAAACGGGCAGATCAGCACCAGCGCATGAATGGCCTGATTTGACAGCCAGATAACCCCCATCACAAACAAGGCCAGTGCGCTGCCCAGGGTGATGGTCAGTGGATCGGCGGCAAACGGGTTTAACAGGGCGCTTTCCAGGCCTGTGGTGCTGGCGAGCGCCTGGCCGACCGGTAATACATTGGCCGATTCCAGAGCCTGTACCACCTGAATGCCTACCGGTATGAGCAGCGGTGCGGTATATAGCGGCGCGACCTTGCCTTCCAGGGTTTCTACGGCGTCCATGGCCTTGGCGGTGGGCGGAAAAATTCTGCCTATGGTGTTGTTGGCCAAAAACAAAAAGCCAACGGATAGCAGCGTGCCCCAGAACCAGGGTTGTGCCGACCAGTGCAGTTGTTCACGAATTTCTTCGGGAGCCTGCCAGTAATCCCAGGCACGCATGCCGCCACCGACCAGCAGCGGGTTAAGTGCGATACCGGTGAGTTCACTGATCTTAGCGGCAGCGATGACTTCCGGCAGCATGTCAGCCGGATTGTCCTGTTCAGTTTCTGCATATGCATTGCCTACACACAGGCTGATCGCCAGCAGCAGACCGAAGAAATATTTAATCATGGCTTAACCAAATTGATAATGTTTTTTGACGGCCTGGCGAATTTCCCAGGTGCAGGACATACCGGCCGGGAAGGTGGCGATATCGCCTGTGCCCATGGTAACGGCTTCGCCACCATCCGGGGTGACGATCACCTCACCTTCAATAAAATAGCAGGTTTCGGCACGGTGGTAATGCCAGGGGAAGGTGGATGCTTCTTTGCTCCATACCGGCCAGTGGTGAATTTCCTGTTGCTGCAATATACTGTGGTCAACCTGACGTTGTACCTTGATTTTGCTCATTTTTAGTTCCTGAATCATGGTTAGGGCTTAATCATATAACTTAACGCGATAACTGGCAAAGTCGCTGACCCGGCGCAGGGTTTTATTGGCATATTATGTTATAAATTGCTTATGGCTGTTTATTAACCGCATCAGGGGAGGACGATATGCAATATATTAAACGTTTTGCAGCGTTGGGAATTCAGGATGTGCCGGTGGTTGGCGGGAAAAATGCCTCGCTGGGCGAAATGTACCGCAGTCTGAGTGCACAACAGGTTAAGGTGCCGAATGGTTTTGCCACGACAGCGGATGCCTTTCGCCAATATATCCGACATAATCAGTTGGAACAGAAGATTCGCCAGGCGCTGGATGCACTGGATACCCGGGATACTCAGGCGCTGGCGGTGACCGGAACGCGTATTCGTAACTGGATCACTCATGGTGAACTGCCGCCGTCGCTGCAGCAGGAAATTATTCAGGCCTATGCCGAACTGGAGGCCGATTATGGTGAAAATACCGATGTGGCGGTACGCAGTTCGGCCACCGCCGAAGATCTGCCCACCGCCTCGTTTGCCGGGCAGCAGGAAACCTATCTGAATATCCGTGGCAGTAAAAATCTGTTACAAACCTGTAAGCAGGTGTTTGCCTCGCTGTTTACCGATAGGGCCATTTCTTACCGGGTAGATAAAGGTTTTGCGCATATGGATGTGGCGCTGTCTATCGGGGTGCAGAAGATGGTGCGCTCCGATCTGGCCTGTTCTGGCGTGATGTTTACCTTGGACACCGAAAGTGGGTTTCGCGATGTGGTGTTTATTACCGCCGCCTATGGGCTGGGTGAAAATATTGTGCAGGGGGCGGTGAATCCCGATGAATTTTATGTGTATAAAAATACGCTGCTGGCGGGTAAGGCACCGATTTTAAAGCGTCAGCTGGGTGAAAAAGCAATCAAAATGATTTATACCGGCGATCCTATGCTGGGTATGTCCACGCGTAATGTCACGGTCAGGGATCAGGACCGGGCACAGTTTGCCCTGACCGATGCCGAAGTGCTGACATTGACCCGTCAGGCGATGGCGATTGAAAAACATTATCAGCGGCCTATGGATATCGAGTGGGCCAAGGATGGTGAAAGCGGTGAGCTGTTTATTGTACAGGCGCGCCCGGAAACCGTGCAGACCAGTGTAGATCAGAAATTTGCTCAGCATTTCCAGATTCAGACGCGTGGTGAGGTGGTTGCCCAAGGTAAAAGTGTGGGGCATAAGATTGCTGCGGGTAAGGCGCGGGTGATTATGGAAGCGCGTGATATGTATCAGTTGCAGCCGGGTGAGGTGCTAGTGACCGATATTACCGATCCAGACTGGGAGCCGGTGATGAAGGTAGCCGCTGCGATTGTGACCAACCGCGGTGGCCGCACCTGTCATGCCGCAATTATTGCGAGAGAACTGGGTATCCCGGCGATTGTGGGTTGTGACAGTGCCACGCAGAGCATTGCCGATGGCGCGATGGTGACTGTCTCCTGTGCCGAAGGTGATGATGGTTTTGTATATAGCGGCGAACAACAGTTTAGTTGCGATAAAACCGATTTGACGCAGTTACAGCCGCCGCAGACCAAGATCATGTTGAATCTGGCAAATCCCTCGCAGGCATTTGAAACCACGGTCTTGCCCTGTGAGGGTGTCGGTCTGGCGCGCTTGGAATTTATTATCAACAACAGCATACGGGTGCATCCACGCGCACTGATCAATTTTGAACAGCTGGATGAGGCGTTGCAACAGCAGATTCGTCCGATTATTGCTGGTTATCCCAGCCCTGAGCAGTTTTATATCGACCGCCTGGCCGAGGGGGTGGCGACCATTGCCGCCGCGTTTTATCCCAAACCGGTGATTGTGCGTATGAGTGATTTTAAATCCAATGAATATGCCTCATTGATTGGCGGCCAGTTATACGAGCCCAAGGAAGAAAATCCGATGATAGGTTTTCGCGGTGCTTCGCGTTATCCCTCGGCCGAGTTTGCCGAATCATTTGCACTGGAGTGCCAGGCCATGAAGCAGGCCAGGGAAGTTAAAGGTCTGGATAATATTGCGTTGATGATTCCATTTGTGCGTACCGTAGACGAGGCTAAGGTGGTGTTGGCACTGATGGCGCAGCAGGGACTGACACGTGGTGAGTGTGGGCTGAAGATTCATATGATGTGTGAAATTCCCTCCAATGCGTTGATGGCGGATCAGTTCCTGGACTATTTTGATGGTTTTTCTATAGGCTCGAATGATTTGACCCAGTTAACCTTGGGGGTGGATAGGGATTCTGGGATTGTACAATCATTTGATGAACGCAATCCGGCGGTACTCAAGCTGATTAAAATGGCGATAGATGCCTGTAAGGCCCGAGGGAAATATATCGGTATCTGTGGGCAGGCACCGTCCGATTATCCGGAAATGACGCGCTGGCTGATTGAGCAGGGAATTGAATCTATTTCGTTGAATCCAGACAGTGTGGTAGCCATGATGCAGGTTGCCCTGGAGATGGAACGGCAGTGTGAGGCTTGATTGCTCTGCATGGCGGGGCATGATGTTGGCGGCCGTCCTGTGCGTGGGCAGTCCGCCGGCACAGGCCGAGGCGGCAAGTCCCTCGGCACTGGCGCAGACAAGTTTGTTGACCGATGCTGCTCAGGCCAATGGCCTGATGGTGGCGGTGGGCGAGCGTGGTCATATTCTTTATAGTCGAGACCAGGGCGCGAGCTGGCAGCAGGGACGGGTACCCAGTCGTGTGTTGTTGACCGGTGTGCATTTGCATAATGCGTCGCTGGGCTGGGCGGTAGGCCACGATGCCACCATTTTGCGTACCCAAGATGGTGGCATCAGTTGGCAGCAGGTGTATAGCAATACCGAACATAGTGCGCCGTTGCTGGATATCTGGTTTGCCGATGAGAACTATGGCCTGGCGGTTGGCGGCTATGGTTTGTTATTGGAGACCCATGATGGGGGGGATAGCTGGCAGCAACGCCGCTTGAATGCAGAAGATGATTATCATTTGAATCAGATCCGCCATCTTGGTGGGCGACAGTTGCTGATTGCCGCCGAGGCTGGATTGTTATATCGCTCGAATGATTTGGGTACCCGCTGGCAACGGCAGGAAACCTCGTATCATGGCTCCTGGTTTGGCAGTCTGCGACTACAACCCGGACTATGGCTGCTTTATGGCTTGAGAGGGCATGTGTTCAGCAGCCATAACCAGGGGGAAGCGTGGCAGCCGTTGCCGACTTCGGCGCAGGCAATGTTGACCAGCGGCCTGCGTTTGCAAGGTGGGGACTGTGTGCTGGCTGGCCTGAACGGTGAGTTAGTGCTGGATAGGGGCTGTGATGCACAGCAGTTGATATTTTATCGGTTATCCTCGCGTCAGCATGTGAATGCCCTGCTGGAAAATGCGCATGGACAGTTGTTACTGTTTGGCAGCAATGGGGTAACACATTTTGAGCTGGAGGCTGGCGATCTTGATTAATTTGCTATCCGGGCACACGGCGTGCACTATGATCTGGAGGGCTTGCTGGTCATGTTGGGCAAACTGCTGCTGAGTCTGGAATCTCTGTTATTTACCCGTCGCTGGCTGGTGCTGGCATTGTTTGCGTGGTTAACCGCCATGATGGGCTATTTTGCCACGCAGCTTAAGGTAGATGCCGGCTTTACCAAGCTGTTGCCGATGCAGCATGAGTATATGCAGACCTTTAGTCAGCATCAGCAGGAATTTGGCGGTGCCAACCGGGTAGTGATTGCGCTGGTGGATAAGCGCGGCGATATGTTTAATCCGGCATTCTTTCAGAAGTTGTCGCGGGTGACCGACGAGGTGTTTTTTATTCCGGGCGTCGATAGGGCCAGGGTGCAATCGCTGTTTACGCCGAATGTACGTTTTACCGAGGTGGTGGAAGGGGGGATTACTGGCGGCAATGTGATTCCGGCAGACTTTCGGCCGGATGCGCAAGGTCTGGCTCAGGTGCGGGAAAATATTCTTAAGGCCGGTATTGTCGGGCGACTGGTAGCGAATGACTTTAGTGGGGCGCTAATCAGCGCACAGCTGCAGGAGATTAACCCGGAAAGCGGTGAACAACTGGACTATATTGCGGTGGCTGCACAGTTGGAGCAGATTCGTCAGCAATTTGCCGATGAACAACTGGATATTCATATTATTGGCTTTGCCAAGGCGGTGGGCGATATTGTCGAGGGTGCCGAACGGGTGGTACTGTTTTTTGTGATCACGCTGTTGATCACCCTGTTGCTTAGCTGGGGGTATACCGGCTCCTGGGTGATGAGCGGCGGGTTGATTGGCTGTGCGCTGGCCGCAGTGGTCTGGCAGCTGGGATTATTGCCCTTATTTGGCTATGGCTTGGACCCTATGTCGGTGTTGATACCATTTCTGGTGTTTGCGATTGCGGTCAGCCATGGGGTGCAGATGGTGAGCTGTCATTGCAATCAGTTGCTGGCCGGGGGATCGGCAGAGCAAAGTGCCCGTCAGAGTTTTCGCCGACTGTTGTTACCGTGCAGCATTGCGCTGTTGAGCGATACCTTAGGATTTATTACCATTTATTTGATTGATATTCGGGTGATTCAGGAAATGGCGGTCACCGCCAGTCTTGGGGTGGCGGTGATTATTCTGCTCAATTTGTTTTTATTGCCGGTATTACTGTCCTTTGTTGTCGTGACCGAAGCTAAGCAGCAAGCCTTGTTACGTCGACGAAACCGCTTGCAGCACTTTTGGGCGCAGGTGGCCACGGTGGCCACCAGACCACGAGCGCTGATGATTGTGTTAGGGGCGCTGATGCTGGCCGGAGTCGGCGGCTGGCTGGCACAACAGGTGCAGATTGGTGATTTACAACGCGGGGTGCCGGAACTGCGCGCCGATGCGCGTTATAACCAGGATACCACGCTGATTAGCCAGCGCTTTACTATTGGGGTGGATGTGCTGAATGTGATTGTGGAAGCGCCTCCCGAGTCCTGTGTGCACTATGCATTGATGCAGGCGATTGATGATTTTAGCTGGGCGATGCGTAATGTGGCGGGAGTGCAGTCGGTGATTGCCATGCCCATGCTGGTCAAAACCATCAATGCTGGCTGGAATGAGGGCAACCCCAAATGGCAGGTGCTGCCACGCGATGCATCCAGTATGGCGCAGTCGGTCGCCTATATTCCCAGTAGCAGCGGGCTGTTAAATGCCGATTGCAGTGTGATGCCGGTAATGATTTTTACCAAAGATCATAAGGCCGCAACCATTAACCGGGTGGTGCAGGCGGTGAAAGACTATCGCACTACTCATCCGCATCCCGAACTCCGCTTTCGTCTGGCTACCGGTAATGTCGGAGTCATGGCCGCCAGCAACGAGGAAATCGCCGCGGCTCAGTTTCCGATTCTGCTGTATTTGTTCAGTGCGATTATCACGCTGTGTCTGCTCACTTTCCGTTCGCTACATGGCACCTTATATATTATGTTGCCACTGGGCCTGGTCTCATTACTGGCCTATGCGCTGATGGCGCAGCTGGATATAGGGCTGAAGGTGGCCACCTTGCCGGTAGTCGCGCTGGGCGTCGGGGTCGGAGTGGATTATGGTATCTATATTTACAGTCGCCTGCGCGAACACTTACAGCGGCAGGCTTTATATCCAGCCTATTGCCAGACCTTGCAGGAAGTCGGTGGCGGTGTGCTGTTTACCGCCCTGACCCTGGCGCTGGGCGTTGCCTGCTGGATATTTTCCCCCCTCAAATTCCAGGCTGATATGGGGATTTTGCTGACCTTTATGTTTTTGGTGAATATGGTGGCAGCGGTGGTGTTACTGCCAGCATTAGCTTGTGTGATGGGGGGGCGGAAAGTGTGAGGGCATAGCGGTGTTTGTTTTCTGCAGCATGTGGGGGGGCGTGTAAGCTGGTTCTGGCGGTTGCTGCGGTGTTGTTGTTTTAAGTTACATAGGGATATAGTGTCATAGGTTAGGCTTTGGCCGTCAAAACAAGCGATTTAGCTAAAGCCTAACCATGCACCACATGCTTGCTTATTTCGAAGTGGTGCACGGAGTGCACCCTACCAAAAATGTCACATTACGTTCTAATAGGATGAATGTTTGTGATGTTTATCCCTGGTGCTGAATTGCATAAATCTTCACCTCTCTTCTGCCCGTGTATGAGCACAATAAGTTTCCCCCTTTTTGCGGGGGTTTTTATTTCGTCTGCGGCGAGTGATTTTTTTGCGCCGCCAAAGCAAGTCACCAAAGAACGGCGGCCCCTGATATCGTGGCCGTTGGCCTTCAGTCGTTGCTCGATCAAGCCCGGCTGCGCTACTCATCACGATAAAAGGGAAGAAATATACACAGCATAGCTTCGCTTGCTGTGTGAACCGCCCTGGATAAGACTCCATTCCTAATGCTGTGATTAATTTTACAGCGCAGTACTAGTGATTGAGCTTGTTGGTAAACATTTTTTGCATTTCTGCGGTATAGGCGGTTAATGCGGCCAGTTCTTTGCTGTTCCAGTCCAGGGGCTTGCCGGCCATTGCCATGTTCAGGCAGAACTGTACCATTTCATCTAGATGCACTTTTTTGATGCCGGCACGATCGTCGGCCATTTGCACATGGTGTGGGTAGGGCTGGGCGAAGGTTTCATTATAAAGGTTACCGTTATTATGGCAGCTGTTACACGACATGCCATTACTGCCTAATGTACTGTCGTTGAATAATTTTTCACCATAGCTGACCAGTGTTTTATGATCGCCTTGGTAGGGTTGATAAGTGGCCGGGCGCAGTATTTCGGGGTGTTGCAGCGCTTTAGCCGCACATGGGTTCTTGGCAGCACATGGGTTCTTGGCAGCACATGGGTTCTTGGCAGCACATGGGTTTTTGGCAGCACATGGGTTCTTGGCAGCGCATGGGTTCTTGGCAGCGCATGGGTTCTTGGCAGCGCATGGGTTCTTGGCAGCGCATGGGTTCTTGGCAGCGCATGGGTTTTTGGCAGCACATGGGTTTTTGGCAGCGCATGGGTTCTTGGCAGCGCATGGGTTTTTGGCAGCACATGGGTTGGACATGCTGTGTTGCTGCGCGGCACAGGGGTTGGCATGGCAGGGTGAGGCAATGGCCATGCCCGCGACAGAAATGCTCAGTATGCCGGCGGAAATCAAGGTGTTGCGCAAGGTGGATGGTGTCATGTTTGCTCCTCGTGTTTGGTTTAAATCGGGTTAACAGCCTTTATTTCGTTGGGTGTGAGGATTTGGTTACAAGTAATGTCATAATTTCTTGTAATGTGTGCCCTACATCTATGCTCAGATAACTGGTGACTTCTAATTCGCGATCTTCATATACATCCACGCTTTGATGGGTGTGTTGCCACTGGGTAATACGGCTATCCCGTTGCTTTAGCAAATGTTCGATATAGGGGCGAAATAAAATCAGCATGGCAGAAATCCAGCGATTTACCGGCCATGAGGGATAGGCGTGGTCGATAACGAATGCATCCAGCATGTGAATCACTTGTTCGGCCGGATACCAGCTTTCCGCCGTGACCCAGCGATTGGTGGTGAACAGCCCATTGGGAAAGCCGTATTCATCCATGGCAATCGCAATCAGATGCGTATTGTGTGGTGCATCTGCCTGCGCTAAGGGGCTGACGCCGTGTGGCATGCCCGGTGAATTCAAAAAACAGTGAAAATGTCCATGTTCTCCGGCATCACTACGATGGGCGTGATAATAATATTGAGCATGACTATCTGGGTCGTAGACATCGTTTTCAGGGTAATGCGTGAGTTCGTAGAAAGTTTCTCCCCGATTTAATGAGTCACGAAGTATTTCGCCAACAACATTTAAACCCGCTTTGCTGAGTGCCTGATAACACGACAAAATTTCATTACCGGCCAGATACATCTTCTGTAGTTGTGCTCGGCCGAGGGTATCAAGTAACGGAGGGAGCATAGCATTATGTGTTGGCATAGATAATCCTTTAAATAATCGGTAACTCTTGATTTGTATCTTAGTGTTGATAAGGTTTTGCTGTCCTGCAGCGCCAGAATTCTGATTCGGCAGGCATTATGAGTGCGATATAGCCCGGCTATATAAGTGAATGATAACGCGGTCGGGCAGGATTCTGGCACTGCACTAAGGGTTTGGCCTTCGATGCGCGCCATGCCTCGTTACAAAACGCCAGTTTTGCCGACTAAACGTTGCTTTTTTTGTGCCTTGTCTGACACTTTCTCAGGCTAAACAGGGCGGCGGGGTCTTGTGTCAACAGAGCCTAGTTGAGGTTTTTCTGCAGAGGCTTTTTTAGAATAAAAAATTAGTGACTTTTCCTCGTTGTCTTAGCCGCTTCAAATGAGTGTGTATACTGCGTCTTTTTGTTTGGGTGGTTTTCTGGAATGAGAGGGTTGGAAGTTCGGAATAAAATTGTTGTTTATACCTGTGTGGCAAAAAACTATGACAAAATTGTTGCTCCGTCTGTTATTGAGGAGGGGATCGATTATGTTTGTTTTACGGACCGTCCGTTAAAACACATTCCTCATCCCTGGCGGGCTGAACAATTTAGAGCTCCTCCTCGTGTTACTAATGGTCATGATATTAATCGTTACCATAAGATATTTCCTCATCATGTTTTAGCGGGTTATGACTATTCTATATACCTTGATGGGAATATTAGCTATTGCGGAAGTATTCAGGAAATTATTACCCGTTTGCAAGCAAGTGGTTTGGCGTTGCTGGCTTTTTCCCATGATACGGGTTGGGATAGAAAAGTTGAGAAGGAGGTTGTTGTTTGCCGTGAACGAGGAAAGTTTGATGCTTTTGATGAACTGCAGTCCAGCAGGCAGTTAGAAGTTTATCGAGCTAAAGGCTTTGATACAGGGTCCTATATTACAGAGAATAATTTTCTTGTTAGATTTCACAATCACCCTCAATTTGATACCACTATGTCTTTATGGTGGTCACAGTTATTTGAATTTACTAAGCGGGACCAACTTAGCCTGCAGTATGTTTGCTGGCAGACTAAACTTCCCTGGGGCTTTCTTGACTTGGATTTAGGGATTGACCCGACCCTGAAAAAGCGTAGAAAACACAGTACTCCTTTGAAGGAAAAAATAAAGGTAGAGCTTATTCGGCCATTTAAACAATTACGGAATTGGGTTATTCGGTGTAGAAAATAAGTTGCATGTGATTTTTAAACTGTTTGTTCGGTTTTAGACGCAGTTTGGACGCTAATTGCTCATTACCTTGTGAGGCGGTATGGCCGGTACAGCCTACAGTTACAGAACAAAAATTGTAGTGTTTGCTACATTCTTGAGTTTTACTTATTTTAGAATGAGTAACTTCTCAATAACTCATGGCAAAGCGGCATTCTGAGCAGCATTTCTCATGAGTTCAGGCAAAGGCAGAATGTTATTTTTCAGCGTGAGTCGATCTTGCAGGTATTGCCAGAACGACATGCCTAATTTTCGGCAGGTTTTCTTCAAACTGGTGAAGGTGTCTCGGCATTTTCGTCCCAGTTCGCTACGTGTGCCGCCGCTTATTTTCTGTTTTTGCACATAGCAGCGAATGTCGTTTTCGCTGCCATTGGTATGCAGCGGAATTTCTGGGCGTCTCAGCACTAACAACAGTTCCTCTTTGCGTTGATGGGTGCGCTTGAGCAGTTCATTCAGCGTGGCGCACTGGGTACGCTGGGTAAATATTTCATCAAAACGTGCTTCGAATATCGGTATCTGTGTCGCATCCGGGGCCGCTTTGTACGCTTTCAGATCACGGTAAAAATCCCAGACTTGTGCACGCACAGATTTAATCGCTTGCCGTTGCAGATCATTGCTTGGGATCAGTTTGTGAATCAGGCGTTCGGTATGTACCCAGCACAGACCATGCAAAAACAGCGCAAATTGTCGGGCGCCATCGCTGACGATTACCAAGTTGGGATTGAATCCATTTGTCAGCAAATGCCCGACCAGGGCGGCTTCGGTGGCGATGCGGATTTGATGATCGGTTTCAAAGCCATAGAATGCAAGGTGTAACCGCCATAATTTCTCGTCGTAAATCGGCGTTGTCAGGTGCTCGCTGAGCTCCAGTCGCAGTGTTTTGCGTAGTCCATGCGTTTCCATATACGCCAGGGCATCTTCGGTGATTTGATAACCGCGGTTACCTGCTTGCAGTAGCTCCAGGAAATTCACTCGGCTTTTGCTGGCCGTGCTGGCGAACCAGGCAAAATAATCATTGCCAATTTGGGTAACATAGCCGTTGCGGGCCGCATGGCGGGCACCGGAATCGTCAACGCTTACATGGGCACTGATTTCTAAGCCGGTTTCAAGTATCTCGTCTTTCTCTGTATGCAACACATCATGGCGCTGACTCAGAATGGCATTAATTTGCCCCGCAGAAATATCGACGCCGACTTCGCGCAATTGCTCCAAAATCAACGGCTGCGTGGTGCCGCAGTGGTGGTGTTGATAAATAATGAAGCCGCGCAATATTTCGTCAAAGCGATGGTTGCGTAACGAAGCAGGCAGTTGAGCAACATGCGATTTACCATTCGCATCCACAAACACTTCGAGTCGGTAGCGGATGTTGTGCGCCTGAAAAATTAACCCTTGAATCACCACATCTCGATAACCATTATGCCGTGCGCCAGTGGGCGCGTTTTCGCACGGGATGATTTGGATATCGTGAATCGTCAGCTGGACTGTTTTGCTGCGCTTGTTCGACCCCGCTCGTTTCTTGCGTTTATTACCCGATTGGCCGCTAGAACGCTGACCTGTAGGCTTGTCATCATCGTCACTATCATCTGGATCGGTGTTTTGCTCCATTTTGCTCGATTTGAACTTGGGCTTTGCCTTTTCACCTTTCAGGATCGCAATCTCATCTCGCAGTTGCTGAATTTGCTCTTGCTGCAATTGGTTCTGCTCCTGAAGATGAGCAATAATTGCCAGCAAGCACTTTACTAAAGGGCTTTGCTCGGATTCTGGTATCTCTGGTAGTTGCAGTGGCTTTTTCATAAGGGATAATCTTGTTTAACCGCATTGTAACCGCAATCACACCATATGATGTTGTTCCTGACTTACCATGAGTTATTGAGAAGTTACTAGAATGATTTATATTTTATTGACTTTAAACGATAATTTGTTTTCGTTCCAAGTTGGCCCGTATCGTGAATAAGTTTAATCAGCTACATCTTGTTGATGAGTGACAAGATGCACTTGATAAGTGAAAGATGGATGTTTGCCTGGCAGTTTGATTTCTGGTCTGATGACAGTGAGCTTGAAATATCTTGCTTATTTGTTGATGATAATCATTTTTATTTGTATTTGCAGGGTGAAATGATTATCATTTTAAAATTCGCAAACATATCAGGGTTATTAACATGAGCAAGCGTCTGAATATTCTACAGCCAGGTGAAAAAGGAATTATCACCCAGCTATTTACTGAAGAAATGTCGCAATTGTTGGCGCGACGTTTATATGCGGTTGGTTTTCGTACTGGTTGTTAGGTAGAAATGCTGCGTCATGGTTTTGCCCGAGGACCGCTACATGTGCGTGTTGGTACGGCGGAAATTATGTTGCGTCGTTGTGAGGCCAGCTTGATTGGTGTGCAAGTTTAAGGGCTGGTTATTACTATGAAGCGCGTTGCATTAATTGGCATGCCCAATACGGGTAAGTCTACTTTCTTTAACCGTCTGACCGGTGCTAATGCACGCATTGGTAATTGGCCGGGCATTACCGTTGATCTGTATTGTTCTAAATTGCTGTTGGGCAATGAAATGGTCGAGCTGGTCGATTTGCCAGGAATTTATGAATTTCCGGGTTACTCGGACGATGAGCGGGTGGTCAAACAGTTTCTGGAAACGACGCCAGTTGATCTGGTTCTGGTCATTCTTAATGCTAGCCAGATTCAACAGCAAATTCATTTGTTATCACAATTACGGCATTACAAATTGCCGGTGGTATTACTGCTGAACATGGTTGATGAAGCGCGCCAGTTTGGTATTCGCATTGATACCGATAAATTATCCGGGGCAATTGCCGCACCGGTGCAGTTGATTAGTGCGAAATATGGTGAGGGGGTTAATCAAGCCAAGGCGGTGTTGACTGAGCGCCTGAAACTATCAGCAGAAAATGACGCGGTGCTGAGCGAAGTGGTTGCGCTGAATGAAGCGCAAGAGCAACAGATCAGACAAGACAGTGAATCTCTGTTGAGTCATTCGGTGATGGTGCCGCTGCAATTACCTACCCGGCTGACTCAATATGTTGATCGTTTATTGCTTCATCCCTGGTTGGGATTACCCTTATTTTTTCTGATCATGTTCGCAGTATTTCAAGGGGTATTCTGGCTGGGTAGCCCGATTCAGGATGCTGTCAGTAATGGCCTGAGCTGGTTGCGCAGTTCTGCATTGGAGCCGTTGCTGCAATTTGCCCCCGCTTGGTTGCATGGATTATTGCTTGATGGGATTTATGAGGGGGTAGGTACGGTTGCTTCATTTGTTCCGATTGTGATTCTGTTTTTTATTTTTATGACCTTTATTGAAGACTCGGGCTATCTATCACGAGCCGCGTTTATGATGGATGCGTTGATGGCCCGCATGGGGCTGGATGGCCGTAGCTTTGTCATGCAGTTGATGGGCTTAGGTTGTAATGTGCCGGCGTTGATGGGGTCTCGAGTGATGAGGTCGCGTGGATTACGTCTGTTGACGATGATGATTACCCCATTTTCTTTGTGTACGGCACGGTTACAGGTGTTTGTATTTCTTATTGCCGCACTGTTCTTACCGCAGCATGCCGGTCTGGCGTTATTCAGTCTGTATGTGCTCAGCTTTGGCTGCGCATTTTTAACCGCCGTGTTGTTGCGCCGCCGCTTTGACAGTCAGGAACCGTTTATCTTAGAAATGCCGCCCTATCGTCTGCCAACTTGGCGTCAGATTATGTTACGTGGCTGGCACGAGGTCTGGCATTTCTTATCCCGTGCCAGCAAGTTTATTATTATTGGGATGGTGTTGGTCTGGTTTCTTACGCATTATCCTAGCGGAGCCAATGTACAGCATTCCTGGGCAGGCCTGGCCAGCCATTGGCTAGAGCCGCTATTTTCGCCATTGGGGGTGAGTACGAATCTGATTATTGCGTTGATTCTAGGCATTGCCGCCAAGGAAGTGGTGCTGGGTGCGTTAGTGGTTATTTACGGGGTGACAAGTGAAGATGTGCTGAGTGGTGTAATCAGTCATAGTATGGATTGGGTGCAAGCCTATAGCTTTATGCTGTTTGCCTTGCTTTATACGCCGTGTTTATCGACCATTGCGGTATTGCGTAGCGAGTCACGTAGCTTGAGTTTTACGATGTTTAACCTGGTTTGGGCGGTGTCGCTGGCCTGGTTTATCAGTTTTGCGTTTTATCAGACGGCGCGGGCGTTGGGCTATTAGAATCAGTATCTGCTGCGTTGCAACAACTTGAAAGGCTCGATTCCGGCGTTGTTGCGCCTTGCACTGAATCACTGACAACGCATTCTTGAGTCTGTCCAACTACGGAATCCAGGTTGAAAGGACGAGGACATTCCATACGCTATTGCATGGAATGTTGAGAGGCCGGTAGTACGGTTTCGGGCCTAGGTGTTTCCCGGGCCCGATGGGCTTGCCGTTATTGGGTGACGCTTGGAATTGAGAAGAAAATATCGAATGCCGGTTTTTTCGTGAAGTTTAAATCGGTTAATCCAATACGATATTCTGCTTCACCGTAGAATCCATGGTGGTTTGGGTCATCGGCCAGCATCATATAGCCCAATCCAAATAAGCCTGCATCATTAATAAACTGATCTCGCAGGTTTTTATAGTCGCTGACTACTTGAGTTTGAATATCCTGCCAGCCGTTGCCATAGCTTGAGATGGCGAAATAAGGAATAAATGTTGGTTTGTTATATAGTGCGTAGTATTCTTTGGCTCTATCCAAGGTATATTGTGCTGAGCCTAAGGCGCTTTGTTCGATATTGTTGATGAATACTCCTCCTATTGTTTATACGCGGCTGATTAAACGAGTTCGTGCTGTGTTATTTGATGGCTTATTGATGACATTATTATTGGCGCTTCTTTTTGGCTTGGTGTCACTATTGGGAATTCAGACGCGCAGCCTCAAACTCGGGATTATTGTGCTACCACTTGTTTTATTCGAACCTTGTCTGGTGGCATTTACCGGTGGCACGGTTGGTCAGCATTGGCAGAAAATCCGAGTTACCCGTCGCGATGGGCAGTGTCGTATCCATTTACTTGCAGCAATAATCCGGTTTATCGCCAAGCTGTTGTTAGGTTGGCTGTCATTTGTCACTATTTTTGCCAGTCGGCGCCACCAGGCTATTCACGATTTTCTGGTGGGTTCGATTGTTACTCATAAAGATATAACTGCACTTCCAGCCTATGAATGCTTAACTGAACGTCGGCAGGATCAGGAAAACTATATTTATCCCGCTGTCTGGCGTCGTGTGCTGGTTATTTTGTTATGGATAGTTTTGGCAACTATTGTCTACATTTTGCTGTTGTTGATGGGTATATCGTCTGACTGTGTGGTCGTTAATCGTTGTAATGCGATAGACGGGTTATTGTCGGCTGTGCTGAATATTCTATGGTTAGTAGGGGTGGGCTGGCTGATTGCTATTGGCTGGAACGGGCAGCTGTTTGGCTGTCGGCGACGGCCACGCGAGTAAATTTTTCTGCAAGGATGTGCTATTCAGCTGAAAGAGGGAATGATGAGAAAAATAACAGGCTGGTTGATGATGCTGGTTTTATTGTTGGCCTCCGCAGGGCCAACGCTGGCCGAACAGAATACGGCGATTGGAGAAAGCGCCTGTCTGGCACAGTTTCCGGATAAATTTCAGCGTAAACAGAATGTGCTGACCTTATATCCGGTGGCGCCTAACAGCAGCAGTAAGCGGCTGGAAGATACCGATCTGTCCGCTGGTGGGGTGGAATATCGTATCAGTGATCATTTGCCGGAGCTGGCATTAACGCTGATTCGCGAGCAGGGTTATGAGCATAGCGATGCCTGGCTGTTTCACCATGCGTCGGGGAGCTGGTTGCCCGCATTTGGACACTGGCGGCTATCACCGGATCGTCGTTACCTGCTGACATTTAATGGTGATGAATCTGGTTTTGCAGCGAATGCCTTGGCAATTTATCGGCTGGATAACCCTCCCGTGCAGGTCAGCGCATTTTATCCGCAGGACTTTATGCCGTTGGATGCACATTTCGATGGCGCACAGCGTATTGTTATCAAGACGTTATATCAAACAGATGGCGAGATACAGCAGCGAGAGCGCTGTGTGCTGCGCCTGTATGGCAGTTTGTGGCAGCTGGAAGATGCCTTATGCTATCAACGAATGGATAAGTAATGATTAGATGGATAATTAACGCGGCGGCAGCTTTGCTGGCCTTGGCCGGTCTGGGTGCTTTGGCCGTTGCCAGTTATTGGGGAATGAAGGGGGGGCCTCCAGAATGGGGTGATGGCAGTGCGGCAGCAATAACCGCGCTGGGCGGTGTGATTTTACTCTGCGCAGCGGTGCTGATGCTGATGTTGCGTCGTTTGCAGGCTGAGAAATTACCGCAGGAGGTTGATGAGTGAGTCATTCCTCTGCAATATTCCAGCGCTATAATGGTTAACCCCGTTTATTTGTCTATTGTCAGGAACCTGTATGACTTTTACGTGTTATGAGATTTTCTCTGAAGCCACGCTGGCTGAACTTGAAAAGTTGATTGTTTCTCATTGTCAGCCGTTAAGTCAGCAGCGGCTGTCGCGTTATTATCTGGATACGTTGGATTGGCGCTTGTTTAAGCGGGGGTTGTATTTACAGGCCGAGCGTAGCGAGAGCGGGGTGAGCCTACAGTTATTTGATGCCGAAGATGAGCAATTATTGTCACATTATTTCTGCACCGGCCTGCCTAGACAAGCATCGCAATTGGGCAGTGGTAAGCTGTATGAGCTGGTTGCACCGATTCTGGATGTGCGTTCACTGGTGGTGCATATTGAGCAGCGGGTGACTCAGCGTCGTTGCCAGGTGTTGAACCGGCAGGATAAGGCTCAGGCCGAGATTTCACTGGAACAGGTGGAGCTGATCAGTCCGGTGGCAGGTAAACCCCGGCCGCGCTATTTATTGAGCCTGGGAGTGTATAAGGGCTATCAGTTTGATCTTCCTCAGGCGCGTCAGTTAAAACTGAAGGCGATGCAATGTTCGCGTATCCATTTCTGGCTGAATACCTGTCAATTGGATGTACTGCGTTTTGATCAACCCAAGGTCAAACTGCGTGCGGATATGCGTACCGATGTGGCAGTGCTGGCATTATTAAAAAGTTTTTATCATGTGCTCAAGGTTAATACTGCCCCTATGCTGGCGGATGTGGATACCGAATGTCTGCACGATTACCGGGTGGCGGTGCGTCGTACCCGGGCCTTGTTAAGTCAGTTGCCGGGTGTGCTGCCGCAGCGACTGGTGGAGAAGTATCAGGAGTATTTTTGTTATTTGGGTGGGGTGACCGGTAAACTGCGAGATTATGATGTGTTGCTGATGGATTTTGCGCATTATCAGTCGCTGCTGCCGGTAGCACAGCAAACGGCATTGCAGCCATTAAAGCAGACCCTGCAGCATCAGCGGCAGGTGGCTTTTTTGCAGATGGAACATTATTTTCAGTCGGGTAAATATCAACAGATGATGTCCGGCTGGTGTGATTTTCTATACCGTGCGGTACCGGAACAATCCAGCCAGCCACTGGCAATGCGACCGATAGCGCAGGTGGTCAGCGAACAAATCTGGAAAAGCTATCAGAAGCTGATTCGTCAAGGCGATAAGATCAATAAACATTCGGCCGATGAAGAGCTGCATAAGCTGCGTAAACGCGCCAAAAAACTACGCTATTTACTGGAGTTTTTTGCCCGCTTGTATGAAAAAAAACGGGTGAAGCAGCTATTAACCGGTTTGAAAGCCTTGCAGGATAATCTGGGAACCTTTCAGGATCTGCATGTGCAGCGTAACCAGTTTGTCTTGCTGGAAGCCGAGGTGAGTACTCAACAAACGCTGGCTGCAGAGACGGCATTCGCGTTAACATCATTACAACAATTGCTGGATGCCGAAGCCAACGTCTGTCGTAAACACTTTAAATCGGTGTGGAAGGTATTCAGAGAGGCAGAACAACATCAACTTTTCAAGGGCTTGTATAAACCATGAAAACCATTGCGCTGTATAACAACAAGGGGGCGTAGGCAAAACGGCTACTGCAGTGAATTTGGCCTATATAGCAGCATTGGATGGCTATCGCACCTTGATCTGGGATATGGATTCGCAGGCGGCATCGACATTCTATTTTCGCTTAAAACCTAAGATCAAAGGCGGTGCCGAAAAACTGCTCAGTGGCAAAAAAATGCTGGATGCCAGTATTAAAGCTACCGATTATGCGTTATTGGATATTTTGCCCGCCGATGACAGCATGCGTCATCAGGATGTCTTACTGGATGGTGAAAATAAACCGCAAAAGCGTATTGCTAAGTTATTGAAACCATTGGCTGAAGAATATGATTATATCTTTATCGACTGCCCGCCCAGTATGTCGCTGACCTCGGAAAGTGTCTTTGTCGCCGCCGATCTGGTCTTAATCCCCACCATTCCCAGCACCTTGTCGTTGTTGACCCTGGATAAGGTGTATGACTTTTTTAAAGACGGCAAACTGTCTCACAATAAACTGCTGGCCTTTTTTTCCATGGTAGATAACCGTCGGACACTGCATAAACAGACCGTTGCCAGCCCACCCGAGAAATATCGGTTTGCTAAAGCGGTGATTCCCTCTATGAGCGATATCGAAAAAATGGGGATCAGTAAACAACCGGCCTGTGCCATGCCGCGTAATAAGGCACAGGCCTGTTATCTGGCATTATGGCAGGAGCTGAAAGGCCGACTGTAACGCTGAGAGTTATGCTTTCATTTAGCCGTATATTTTGTCGACAGCTAAGGATGGCGGTCCTGGTGTGTATGCTGAGATGAGTGTTTGTGCCTGAATTTTCGATGAGTTATGGTGCAAAACTGTGACTGCAGATACAAAATAAGCGTGTTTTTACGCCAATAAATTATGGCTTGCGCAATAATTTATTGGCTATTTCTGGTGATTTGCGTTTATTTATAGTGCCCTCCTTTTCAGGCTGTCGGTATGATTTACGTTGCGCCCAAATTATTTGGCTAATGGCTTGAAGATGTGCGCTTATTTGTGATTGGTATGAAAAATGCTTGTCTTTGGCTAACTATAATTAGCCGAGTATTGCCGTTGAGCAGTGCCGGATTAAACTATTTTTATCTGAAAGAGGGAGAATAATAATGCGTAGTTTAGTTGCGATGATGGCCGCTTTAGGCCTGAGTTTGGGGGCGGTATCGGCCAATGCGATGGTGATGACGGCAGACACGGCGATTGAGTTTTATGATTCGGGTGCCGGCCCTATGGTGGGGCCTTATGGGGGTACCTGGCCGGGGAGTTTTCCGGTGGCGGTGGATCTGGGAATGGCATTGGATGGTAATGCGGATACCTTTGTTTCTTTGCCTACCGGTTCGTTTATGACCTTTGGCTTCAGTTCCGGTGTGGTGTTTGATGGTGCCGGGCTGGATATCTTTATTTCCGAGGTGGGTGGTTCAAACGAAACCGCAGATGTCTTTGTTTCCTCTGACCTGGGGGTCAGTTTTACCTTGTTGGGACAGGCAACCACCGCCACCGTGTCCGGGTTTGATCTGGCGGATATCGGTTATAGCGATGACGTGAATGCGGTTAAAGTGGTCGGGCTGGATAATTATGGTGGCTCGCCGGGTTTTGATGTGGCCTATGTGCAGGGCATGGAAGGTAGTGTCAAGCCCGTTTCGTTGCCAGCAACCATGGCGCTATTGGGGGCCGGTTTGTTAGGCATGATGGTCGCGCGCCGCCGTTGAGCAAGGTTAGCTTAGCTTAGCTGATACGTAGACCCGCGGCAGCGGGTTTTTTTATACCCTTTAGTCTGCGTTAATGACCGGGTAAACCATTATTGCTGGGGTTGTTTTGACATTCTGATTATTATTAGGCTGTGTTATGTTTATTGGTGTAACTTCTCAATAACTCATGGCAAAGCGGCATTCTGAGCAGCATTTCTCATGAGTTCAGGCAAAGGCAGAATGTTATTTTTCAGCGTGAGTCGATCTTGCAGGTATTGCCAGAACGACATGCCTAATTTTCGGCAGGTTTTCTTCAAACTGGTGAAGGTGTCTCGGCATTTTCGTCCCAGTTCGCTACGTGTGCCGCCGCTTATTTTCTGTTTTTGCACATAGCAGCGAATGTCGTTTTCGCTGCCATTGGTATGCAGCGGAATTTCTGGGCGTCTCAGCACTAACAACAGTTCCTCTTTGCGTTGATGGGTGCGCTTGAGCAGTTCATTCAGCGTGGCGTACTGAGTGCGCAGGGTAAATATTTCATCAAAACGTGCTTCGAATATCGGTATCTGTGTTGCATTAGGGGCCGCTTTGTACGCTTTCAGATCACGGTAAAAATCCCAGACTTGTGCACGCACAGATTTAATCGCTTGCCGTTGCAGATCATTGCTTGGAATCAGTGTGTGAATCAGGCGTTCGGTATGTACCCAGCACAGACCATGCAAAAACAGCGAAAATTGTCGGGCACCATCGCTGACGATTGCCAAGTTGGGATTGAATCCATTTGTCAGCAAATGCCCGATCAGGGCGGCTTCGGTGGCGATGCGGATCTGATGATCGGTTTCAAAGCCATAGAATGCAAGGTGTAACCGCCATAATTTCTCGTCGTAAATCGGCGTTGTCAGGTGCTCGCTGAGTTCCAGTCGCAGTGCTTTGCGTAGTCCATGCGCTTCCATATACGCCAGGGCATCTTCGGTGATTTGATAACCGCGGTTACTTGCTTGCAGTAGCTCCAGGAAATTCACTCGGCTTTTGCTGGCCGTGCTGGCGAACCAGGCAAAATAATCATTGCCAATTTGGGTAACATAGCCGTTGCGGGCCGCATGACGGGCACCAGAATCGTCAACGCTTACATGGGCACTGATTTCTAAGCCGGTTTCAAGTATCTCGTCTTTCTCTGTATGCAACACATCATGGCGCTGACTCAGAATGGCGTTAATTTGCCCCGCAGAAATATCGACGCCGACTTCGCGCAATTGCTCCAAAATCAACGGCTGCGTGGTACCGCAGTGGTGGTGTTGATAAATAATGAAGCCGCGCAATATTTCGTCAAAGCGATGGTTGCGTAGCGAGGCAGGCAGTTGAGCAACGTGCGATTTACCGTTCGCATCCACAAACACTTCGAGTCGGTAGCGGATGTTGTGCGCCTGAAAAATTAACCCTTGAATCACCACATCTCGATAACCATTATGCCGTGCGCCAGTGGGCGCATTTTCGCACGGGATGATTTGGATATCGTGAATTGTCAGCTGGGCTGTTTTGCTGCGCTTGTTCGACCCCGCTCGTTTCTTGCGTTTATTACCCGATTGGCCGCTAGAACGCTGACCTGTAGGCTTGTCATCATCGTCACTATCATCTGGATCGGTGTTTTGCTCCATTTTGCTCGATTTGAACTTGGGCTTTGCCTTTTCACCTTTCAGGATCGCAATCTCATCTCGCAGTTGCTGAATTTGCTCTTGCTGCAATTGGTTCTGCTCCTGAAGATGAGCAATAATCGCCAGCAAGCACTTTACTAAAGGGCTTTGCTCCGATTCTGGTATCTCTGGTAGTTGCAGTGGCTTTTTCATAAGGGCTAATCTTGTTTGACTACATTGTAACCGCAATCACACCATATGATGTTGTTCCTGACTTACCATGAGTTATTGAGAAGTTACTTATTGGTAAGCCGCCAGGGTGCATGCCATGCGCCACCGCGTGTGCTAACGCAATAAGTGGCTCTATATTCTGTCGGGAGTGTGGATATGATTGTGCAGGAATATGCTTCACAGCTAAATAGCCGGGATTGCCGGCGTTTGATTGAGGCGGCAACGCCGAATCTGGAAAAAGCCGGTTTGTTAGGTGAGCAGCGGGATGAGTATCGGATTGCCGATGGCACCTGGGTGCCGCGAGAGCATATTGCATCACAGAAAATGATGCATATCGTGGCCAATATCACCAAACTGCGTACTCAGCAGATGGAGTTGGTGCATATTGTGAAATATGATGTGGGCGGTGAATATAAAGAACACCATGACTTTTTTCATCTTACCGAGGCCTATGCCGCCGAACATATGGCGCAGGGGGGTAATCGTATCAAGACCGCTTTGTTTTATTTAAATGACGATTATAGTGGTGGTGAAACCCGTTTTCCCAAGCTGGATATTACTGTCCAGCCCGAGCGGGGTAAGTTGCTGATCTGGGAGAATGTAACGGCCGAGGGTAAGCCGGAATATCTCAGTCTGCATGCCGGACTGCCGGTAATATCCGGCACAAAATATATAGCAGTAATCTTTATTCGTGAACACGATTTTGAGCTGGAGGGGCGTTAAATAGCCGTAGCCGTCTTTTCGTCCATCGCGGGCAGTGCCTGACAGAGGGCGCCGCTAGCACGTAAGTAAGGACTGATCTGCTAGTGGCGGCATCGTTGGTGAAGCCCTTATTCCGCCGGATGTTGGTTTGGTGGTTGATTCGGAATCTGTTCTTTTCTCTGGCCAGAATTTACGGGTTGTCATATTTTTCTAGTAACGCTATGGTTTTATTATCTTTGCTCTGTTTCGTCCAGAATAGAGCATCGTATCCTAAGTCATTCTTTCTATGTATATTTACGCATTGTTTATTCCCCCCCCCATGATTGGTAACCCCAAGGTGCTCCAATGTCAGCTTGGAACGACATACCAGGCGCCAGAGGGTGTGCTTCCCAATTTTGTGAATCCAGAGACCAGCTGTCGGACTTGGAATGCCTTGGCGTAAGTGTATGGAGCAAGCTCACAAGATATAGCAGAACAGCAAGAATCATTCGAGCGTCTGCCTCTCCCTTTCGAGCAGCTTACGCTGATTATAGAGAACGGAAAAATATTGAAGGTGCTTTACCCGCTATTTCCAGCACATGAAAATGCATCAAGGGTAATGCCGTGGCTTAGGCTTGAAGTTGCAAATTGACCGGACGCTATTGACTGGAAGTCTGCTGCGTCGGTCTTTTAGTTTGCAACGTCTATTATCGTGCTTGCCGTTATGTTACGACAAGTTAATAAGGTTCAGAAACGAATGGCACTTACTTAAGGATTATTTACATCAAAAACAAATCGTTGAATGAGGTTTTGAAGTGAGGTTTTCTCCAGATCAGGCCCATCAAACCGAGATGGCTGACACCTCTTTTGGGGGCTTCCCCCGCGAGTTAAAATAGAGCATGTTCCATGTTAAGCTGTAAATCGGCAAACCCACAACATACACAAGGAACCGCTCTATATGCATGCTACCCGTTCCACACAAAATCATCAACGTCAGCGCTTTCAACATTACCGCTCGCATAGTCACAGCCAGCAATTGTTCAGCCTATTATCGAATGAGTTGCTTCGTGACGAAATACCCCCTCATTTACCGGAACATCGTCACCGACATTACCCCCCGGTCGAGACGTTGGCCATGTTCCTGAGTCAGGCCATGAGCGAAGATCGCTCATGCCAGTTTGTCGTCAATCAACACGCGACACAGCAAATCATCAATAATGATGTCCCAAGCCGTACCACGACGGGCGCTTACTGCAAAGCAAGGGGACGGCTGCCAGAAGCCTTACCACCCCATTTGGCACAGCACTTAGGTGCGCATATTTCTCGGCAGGCCGCGGCTTCATGGCGTTGGCAGGGACGGCGTATCAAAGTGGTCGATGGCACAACCGTTACCATGCCTGATACACCAGAAAATCAAACAACATTTCCCCAGCAATCCACCCAGAAACCCGGGCTGGGCTTCCCTATTTGTCGTATTGTCGCGGTGACCTGCTTAGCCAGTGGCGCCTTGCTTAATGGGGCTTTCGGACGCTATCAGGGCAAAGGAACGGATGAACAATCGTTGTTGCGGAGCATACTGGACACCTTCGAACCCGGTGACTTAATCCTTGGTGATGCATTTTATCCGACCTATTTTTTATTGGCCACATTGCAGGCTCAACAAATAGATGTCTTGATGGAGCAACAAGGGGCTCGCCAACGTGTCACCGATTTTCGTAAAGGAAAGCGATTAGCAGAACGAGATCATCTGATCACCTTAACCAAGCCAAAAACCCGCCCGGATTGGATGACAAAAGAACAATATGATGCCGTACCAGACTCACTGCTGATTCGTGAATTTAAAACTGGTGGAAAAATCATGGTGACAACCTTATGCCATAAAGCCTATCCAAAATCACAGCTAAAGCAGCTATATAAACAACGCTGGCAAGTGGAAGTGGATATTCGTTTTATCAAGCAAGTCATGGGTATGGATATCTTGAGTTGTAAAACACCAGAAATGATCAGAAAAGAAATTTGGGTCTATCTGCTGGCTTATAACCTGATTCGATTAATGATGAATCAGTCTGCGCATCTGGCTGACATACCACCACGAACGATCAGCTTTAAACATTGTATGCAATTGTGGCTTTCAGCCATTCCGCACGCAGAGCTAACGCCAGAAAAACTTGATCAACTCTTTCTATTAATGGCCCAACAGCGGGTTGGTAAGCGGCCAGGCCGAATAGAGCCTAGAGCCGTGAAAAGAAGACCCAAAGCTTACCGTTTGCTGACTATCAGACGTGAGGAAGAAAGAGAGAAAATTCAACAATTTGGACACCCAAAAAAGCTTAAGTAAGTGCCATTCGGTTCAGAAACTACGTTTTTCTAACAGACCAGCTCGGCCGATAATACGTCTTGTTCACGCTCAGGAATGTCATCGAGAAAAGTGGCTATACGATTTGCGGCTTCGACCGTGTCATTAATAGAAGCAACCAACGCAATACGAACAAAACCTTGTCCTGGATTTATGCCATGTGCTTTTCTTGCCAGAAAGCTACCAGGTAAGACTTTTATATTTTGTTGTTGTAATAGCTTGAGTGCAAATTGCTGATCATCGAACGGGGTTTTAACCCAAAGATAAAAAGAGGCCGGTGGAATAAACAGCGGCAACTTTTTGCTAAGCATAGTATGGAATAGATTAAATTTCTTACGATATAAATCCCGGTTTGCTTTGACATGATCTTCATCTTGCCAGACTTCACTTGATACCATTTGAACCAGACCGCTCATCGCTGAACCATGATAAGTGCGGTATAGCAAAAACTGCTGCATAATCTTTGCATCACCTGCGACATAGCCTGAACGCATTCCTGGTACATTAGAGCGTTTAGACAAGGAGCCAAATACCACCAGCTGTGCGTAATCTTTACGCCCTAACAATGTCGCGGCTTGCAATGCCCCAAGTGGCGGTGCAGACTCATCAAAATAAATCTCGGAATAACATTCATCCGCAGCAATAATGAAACCATATTTATCCGATAGCTCAAACAGTTTTTCCCATTCTGGCAGGCTCATTACCGTTCCTGACGGGTTGGCCGGAGAGCAAACAAATACCAGCTGTATACGCTGCCAGACTGATTCGGGAATAATTTCCCAATCTGTTAGCGTACCGGGTTGATTGGCTTGATTGATAAAATAAGGCTGTAACCCTGCCAGTAAGGCGGCACCTTCATAAATTTGGTAAAACGGGTTGGGACACAATACCAAACCATCTTGTTTGTCACTGTCCAGAACCGCCTGTGCTAACGCAAACAAGGCTTCACGCGTCCCTAAAACGGGGAGGACTTCTGTTTCAGGGCAAACGGTTGTCAGGTTATAGCGTTGCGTTAGCCAGTTTGCAATGACCTGTCTTAACGCAATAGAACCGAGGGCCGCAGGATAGCTATTTATGCCTTGAGCATTGCGAGCAATAGATTCTTGAATAAAGTGAGGCATTATATGCTTAGGCTCACCAATTGAAAGATCAATGTGCTTTAATCCGGTCGCGGTCAATGGAACACGATTAAATAAAGCTTTCATTTTTTCTACCGGGTAAACTTGCAGCTGGGCCATTCTAGGATTTAAAAAATCAGACATACTCTTCCTTCGCTATATCAAATCACGTTGTAACGCTTGCTCAATATTTCTTTCTGCCAACGCTGCAATCGTAAGTGCCGGATTTGTACATCCCGTATTGCCAGGAACAAGTGCGCCATCGCATACATATAAGCCAGGATAATTTTTTAACATCCCAATATTATCGGTTGCTCTGCCCAGCACGACCCCGCCCAGAGGGTGGGCTGTCACACCTCCTGTAGGATTCGCGTTCATACCAAAGCCTGGTTTGACAGAATGCGCTCTAGGCGTGGCAACCCCCCAGGCATCGGCAATTTGTTGATAGGTTTTAGATGCCGCTTGAAGAATCGTATTAATTTCTGGGTCGGATCCCGGCCAATTTAATATCACATCGTCTTTTTCAGCGTTATAACTGAAATGGCCTAATGCAGGCGCACTTGACATGCCGACAGAAGGAATCAGACCATCGTTTCCTTCAAAACGCCAGTCGGCATAGCATTCAACCGTTATTGGGGCAATAGGGTTGTTATGATCCTCAATGGCGACAATCACCGTCCCGCCACGATGTGGCTGAATGTTTCTATGGAGATTAGATAAGTTACTAAAGAAATCACCGTTGTTACCCCAATAGCGTCCAACATTCGTATCTAATTTCTCTAACCAGCCTTTGGCCTTTGCTTTTACCAGTAGCTTTGATGTGCCTGTTGATCCGGCTGCAATAAATAGCTTTTTCACAACATATTTACGTTGCCCGATTTTAATGCCATTATCTGCAATTTCATTACTCGTTACAATATAGCGTCCATCGGCAGCCTGTTCAATTTTCACAACCTCCTGCTGAGTCTCTACCTGTAAATAACCGCTGGCTTCTGCCTGCGTCAAATAGTTTTGATCCAATGAGGATTTGGCGCCACTGTTATTCCCATACCAGAATTCCCCGGCTATGACAGAGGGAACCGACTCACCACTTAGTTCTTTTTGAACCAGATCCCATGAAACGCCCAGATCAATTAACTTGGTGTTGAGCCCTGAACGATTGCCTAAACTTTGCCACATTTTGGCGGCAGCATATTCCGGTTGGCCCAAAATATTTTGTGGAATGGGCGAGGGCTTAATAACATTGCGCACCCTAGGATAATAAATACTATCCATTTCATCATAGTTGACGCTACCGGTAAAAGTCTGATCAAACAACGCACGTCCCGGTTGGTACAATGCCCCGGCATAGACCAATGAACCTCCGCCAAAACCCGCGCCGCTTAATGATGCAATACCCTTACCCAATGTTAATTCTAAAACACCAATGTAAGGGTCAATGGGCTTAGGTTCTCCCATTAACGCCACATTACTCAGCCAGGCAGAACGCCCATCGGGTTCCTTTAATGAAGAAAAGGTATTTTGCTCGGTGGTAATTGGCCAGCGCCTGCCACGTTCAAGCATAACCGTATGTATGCCATTTTGTGCTAAACGCAAGGCGGTTACCGCTCCGCCAAAGCCAGAGCCAATGACCATGGCATCAACCGGCTCACTTTCTGCCGCTAATGCACCCAGTACGGTCGGGCAGTTCAGTACTGAAATCGCGGCCAGCCCCATCCCCGTGAGTTTAATAAACTCACGTCTATTCATATTTTTTTTCATCTTTGTTCTCTCTCCCGTGACGGCTACATCACTATATCTTTATGAGACGCTATGAGCTCTTTTATCTCCTTATCGATTTCAAGGCCGCTCTCTCCCCTTAATAATGCGGCAAGCAACTTGGCAAGCTTTCTAGATTCGGCGTATTTGTAGCCTAGGCGGGTGATCTCTGATGTGCCTATGCGTAAAAAGCCATCAACATTAATACGGTGCTTAAACAAATGATCCCGGTGAACGATGGATTCGCTTCTTGAATATTCGGTCAATACCTGGTGGCAATAGGTTAATTGCTTGAAATTTGTTGTCTGGGCGCCTCTTAACGGAATACCTTCTTCTTTAAAGGTTGCGGCGATTGTTCTTGCATTATCAACAATCTGAGCGGCATATTCTTTCCAGTTAACCTCATTAAGCACAATCGCCATTGACGCAATACGTGCCAGATGTGGATTGCATATCATCGTTGGTCCATTCAGTGGCGTAAAATTAGACATACGATCAATTTGTAAATGCAACTCTTCATTATTGGTCAGAATGATTCCCCCTTGTGGCCCCGGGAATGTCTTATGCGTTGAGCCAAGCAGAATATCGGCGCCTTCCCGTAAAGGGTCCTGATATTGACCACCGGCAATAAGGCCTAAGGTATGAGAACCATCGTAAGCAACAATGCCGCCGTATTGATGAACCACCTCGGCAACCTCACGAACGGGCATGGGATACGTCACAATAGAAGAGCCCAGTACCACTAACGGAGGCCTTTTTTCATCCAATAACTTTAACGTTTTGGGTAAATCAATTTGCCAGGTTTCTTCGGAAAAAGCTAAAGGTAAGGGATTGCGCTCAAATGAAGTATAGTTAAGCGGATAGCCGCCACCAGGAAAAAATGGAGGAACACGCCCAACATAATCCTGGCTTTTGGTCAGTGCGAATATAGCCGCTAATAACGACATATTGCCAGAGATCGGTGATAGATTCACATAATCCGCCTTAAATACGGCTTTGGCCGTTTCTGCAGCATAGCTAACTAATTGCTGTGCCGGCCCTGTTCCGGCATAAAAAGGGGCTGCATAACGTGAATAGATATCCGAGCTTAGTGGTGCTAATGCTTGGGGAGTCATTCTGTTTTCACTGACAATCAAGTTGATTGCATTTAAGCGAAGGTCATCGTGCTCTTTCAGTAACGATTCAACTACTTTGGGTGCCGTATTTAATTCTTTTTCTTCTGTAAAACAAAACATAAATAATCCTGATAATTCAATAAAAATATTTTCCCCGTCTCTCCTTGTCGGGGAAAATACTTAATAATAACAAATGTCTAGTTAAAGTTCAGTGGTATTAAGATGGAAATTTGCCATTTTTGTTCTTCCATTCAGAACGTGGAGGAATTGTCTCCATGGTGTCCCAATGTTCTGCAATTTTGCCATTTTCAATTCTGAACAGGTCATAATATGAGGTCGGTTTGCCAGCAAAGCTCCCCTCACTAACGGTCAAAACAAAGTTTCCTTCACCTAATACTTTATGTACCTGGTGATATTTCATTTCTATGCCTTGCTCAGCCAGGCTTTTTAAGGCTGCGCCCAGGCCCGACAGTCCGTTCCCAATATTCGGATTATGCTGAATATAGTTATCTCCATCGAAATAACCTGCCAGTTTTTCCATTTTGCCATTTACCAGAATATCATCCACAAATGCGGCAACTAACGCTTTATTCTGTTCGGTTTTATCTAAATCCTGTAACCGGGTATGACCATCAACCATGGTATTCCCGCTTGGATTTGCCTGAGCCGGCTTTTCTTGTAAGTTATCCCAATGCTCAACAATCAAGCCATCTTCAAAACGGAAAATATCAAAACCAATCTTAGGGCCAAAAAAGTTATAATCGGTATGTAGGAATACATAGTTACCATCTTGGAATACTCTGACGGTATTAACCTTTGCGGATCCTTGAGGAAGTTGCTGTAGCACGGCACCAAAGCCTTCCAGCCCATCTGCAACCATTAAGTTGTGTTGTATGTATTTATTCGGATTAATATATTGAACCGGCTCTGTATCCCCCGTTTCTATACTTTTTAATAAGTCAAAAGCCTGCGTTTTTTGTGCAGTCATATTTTGAGTGTCAGAAAATGCTGGAATTGATGCTACGGCAGTAGATGCAAACATAAATATTCCCCAAATTGATTTTTTGTTTAGATAAAACATTCAACATGTCCCTAGTTAAAAACTTTTTTTGCTCACCATTTGTTGAGCCCCGCAATTTTGCGGTTAGCAACAAACCATGACTAGGTATATTTCAAACTCAAAATGATATAAATCAGACATTTCCAGTCTCCAGTCGCATGTCAAAAAAAATTTTAACTACCAATTACAATCCACCGCAGAATTACGACCTTGATATAGAGGTTTTTACGATGGCTACGTTGCGCAGCAGAATAACTCGAGAACGCTTAAAACAATTGGAGCGAGTTTCTTTTAATTTGCTGTTATATGTGACAGAGGGAAAATGCAGCCATATGATTGATTTTGAATCCTGGCACTGCCAGCCAGGCTCATTGATCACGGTGCATGCGGGTCAGGTGCAACGCTTTGATAATTCGGATAACTGGCAAGGATGGCTGATATTATTTCAGCCGGAGCTTTTAACGCCTCAAAACTTTAATTTGACACCAATACATGATTTTTGTGAATTACCCTACCATCAGGCGTTAAAAAAACAAGAACAACAGGCATTTCATGAGATTTTCCAGCGTATGTATCAGGACAGTCAGACAACTTTACCCACAAATATATTGCAACATTTATTACGGCAACAATTAAACATTCTCTTAATGCGAGCAATATTCAGTCATGCCTGTACCAAACAAATAAGTCAGGCGTTTTCCCCCTCGACACAATATCTGCGTTTTAATCACTTTAAGGTTGCGGTAGAAAGAAATCTTTATTGTCACTACCAAGTATCTGATTATGCGAAGTTATTGTGCTGTTCGGAAAAAACGCTGGCTAGAACGGTGCAAGATGTCATGGGAATGACAACCAAGCAGTATCTGACACAAAGGCTGTTATTGGAAGCCAAAAGACTGTTGTGCCATACCTGTCTGCCGGTAGCAGAAATAGCACAAAAGCTGGGGCATGATGAGCCAACGAACTTTATCAAATTCTTTCGTAAAGAAGCGGGAATAACGCCGAGTCGCTTTCGAAAGGACTATATACAAGAATCACTGTCGCCACCTATTACAACGATGCTGAACGAACAGCGATGTTATAAAAAGCAGGCATAGAGCGGCAGTCTTAGAACCTGTTTATGATCATAGATGCGCATTACGGTGTTAGAAAGTGCTCGAACAGGTCAACTATGACTCCGCTTTTTTACCAATTTTCCCTTGGTGCTTGATCCACTCAACTGATCCGAGTGCATCAAGCTGTATGGCTACTCACCCTGAATGATCTACGTTTTTTGTTTGATATTAAATTTCTAAAACGGATACTTTTACTGATGAAAAATGAAAAATGGGCAATGGTAATGTTCCTTTTGTTCCCACACGCTGCGTGGGAATACCTGCTCCTGGCAACGCCCCAAAAACTTTTTTAAAAAATCTGAACCCTTTGCTTTTTCCCTGCAACCTATAGCCGTAACAAGCACATTGCTTCTGGTTCTCATGTTCAGCGTGGGAATATAGACAAACTTTGAGGGAGAAACCAAATGAAAATCACCACTAAACTGACGACTTTTGTTCTAGCCACCTTATTTGCCGGTTCGGCATTCGCTGCAGGCGGTGTATCAAACATTACCGCACATAACCTGGAGCAGACGCAGTCCAGCCTGTTAAGCTCGCAGACCATGGATCTGGGCAATGCCAAAGACCGTGGCGTATCGAATGCAACATTGAACAATGTACGTCAGGCACAATCCAGCCTGCTGAGCAGCCAGAAAATGAGCATTGCCAATGCCGATAAGCGCGGCCGTTCCAATGTACGTGCCAGCAACATCAGCCAGACGCAGTCCAGCCTGTTAAGCGAACAGAAAATGGCGATTGGTGATGCCACCAAGGGGGGCGTATCCAATGTGGTGGCACATAATGTGGCGCAATCTCAATCCAGCCTGTTGAGCTCACAGACACTGGCCATCGGTAACGCCAAAGACCGCGGCCGTTCTAATGTGCATGTGGGTAACGTGCGTCAGTCACAATCCAGCCTGTTGAGTGAGCAAAAAATGCATGTGGGTAATGCCGAGTAATTGCTTAATTGAAAGGCGGTGAATGACTTTGTGGCTGAGTTTTTTCACCGTCTTTGAGCCAGCTATTTTTCCAACCTTGCGGCTATGTTGTGAATAATTGCTATTTGTTTGAGCAAGGGGGCAGGTAGCTGGTGGTTATTACGCATACGCAGGATTAACTCAACCAAATAATCATTGCCGGGCTCATTGGCAATACCGGCCAGTGGCGGGGCGCCGCCTTCATCGCCGGGGTGGGCGATCTGAGGCTGACCGTTATGGTAGGCTATCATTTTCGGGCAGCGTCTGGGATTGGCATAGACCTCTCCTTCGGTGCCACGCAACAGTAGACTGTCACCGCCATCGGCCTGCAAAAAGGCATCCATTTTCTCCAGATATTCGGGATGGGTGACCGATACCAGGCGCAGGCTGTGTCCAGGCGCCGGGTCCAGTAGCTTGGCCATGGTGTGGCCACAGCTGCGCAGCCCCAGGCGTGAGCGCAAGGCCAGCAGTTGATCCAGTTCGGGGATATAGTCACCAAGCGGGATATACGCCAGTTTGTGCTGCGCCAGTGCCTGCTCGGCCTGTTGAGGGTTGTGAACGATGGGAATGCCCAGCTGCTGCATGGCCGCTGTCGGATCAATCCGATTATCAAAGTCATAGCGGCCATGAATCAGCACCGGGATATCTTTCGTCGCCAGTTCCAGCGCCAGCAGAGGCGTCAGATTGGGCTGGCGGCGGGCGCCGTTATAGCTGGGGATGACCACCAGTTTGCTGGGCATATTGAGCTGTAGTGGCGGTGTGCGTGCATCCAGTGCGGCCTTAAAACCGAGCAGTTCGTCCAGGGATTCGCTTTTAATTCGCAGTCCGATCAGAATAGCACCCAGTTGCAGTTCATCAATTTGCTGATCCAGCATGGCGGCAAATAAACACTCGGCATCTTCTCGAGTTAAATCGCTGGCACCTTTAGCACCCCTGCCGATTTCTTTGATGAATTTGACCATATTCATAGGCTATTTCCTGTTGAATTGTTGTAACAGTGCCAGCATGGCACTGGCCTTGTCGAAGGTTTCCTGATATTCGTTTGCCATTACCGAGTCGGCCACAATGCCGCCGCCTACCCAGCCACGTACCTGATGATTGCTGTACACCAGGGTGCGAATCACAATGCTGGTATCCATCCGACCGTCAAAGCCAATATAGCCGATACTGCCACAATAGACACCGCGTGTGTGGGGCTCCAGCTCATCAATAATCTGCATGGCGCGTAATTTAGGTGCGCCGGTGATGGAGCCGCCGGGGAAACAGTCCCGTAAGAGATTTAACAGGCTGACCTGTGGTTTTAGCTGGCCGGTAATGGTGCTGACCAGATGGTGTACATTGCTATAACTTTCTACTGCAAATAAGGATGGTACCTTGACGCTGCCGGGCAGGCAGTTTTTATTCAGATCATTACGCAGCAGATCAACAATCATCAGGTTTTCTGCGCGGTCTTTGGGGTGTTGTTGCAGCTCGCTGATATATTGTTGGTCCTGTTGTGCGGTTGCTCCCCGTGGGCGGGTGCCTTTGATGGGTTTGCTGCTGATCTGTTGTTGATCGGTGTATAAGAACCTTTCCGGTGAGGCAGAAAGGATCTGGCCGTGCGGATAGTCCAGAAAGGCGGCATAGGGTGCAGGGGACAGTTTACGCAGTGCAGTATAGGCATGGAAAGCATCGCCGCTGGCCTGTGCATGAAAACGTTGTGCCAGATTGACCTGGTAACAGTCGCCCGCGAATAAATAATCCTGAATGCGTTGGAATGCCTGGCGGTAACTGTCGGCATCAAAATTAAACGCAATCTCGGAGTGCAGCTGGAAGGTATTTTGCGTGCTGTCTGGCGGGGTGGCCTGTGCTAGCTGTATGCTCAGTTGCTGCAGCAATGCCTGGGTTTGCGGGTAGTGCAGCTCGGAAACCAGCTGTGCCCGTTGTTGCTGGTGGTCAATAATCAGCGCCCAGTCGTAAACGCCCAGGCTGCAGGCGGGTAACGGATCCTGCTGGCAGGGCGGGTGTGGCGGCTTAAGTTGAGGACGAGATAAATCATAGCCCCAGTAGCCGATAATGCCACCGCTGAACGGCAGGGCGCTATCTGCCGTGGATTGATATTGCTGTAGCAGGGCTTGCAGTTCGTCTGCGTGTGCGGGATATTGCCGATGATCGGCAATGATTTTTTTTACCGGTGCAGCACTGAGAATGTCATAACGTGCCATATTGCCGCTGTCCAGCCAGACTGCCCAGTCGTGTTGGCGCAAGCACGCAAAATAGCAACTGGCGTCCTGGCGGTAGGGAAGAGAAACAGAAAACTTCGGCATGGTGGCAGTGTATGAATAATCTCGCAGTTTATCATTGCTCCGTCTAGCAGACGTAAAAAAACCACCCGCCACGGGGTGGTTTTGCCCAAAGGCGTGCTGATTACAGCTGGTCTGCGTTTTCAGCCAGGTAGGCCGCGACACCGTCAGGAGAAGCGGTCATACCTTTTTTACCTTTTTGCCAGCCAGCAGGACAAACTTCGCCATGCTCTTCGGTGAACTGCAGTGCGTCAACAACGCGCAGCATTTCATCGATATCACGGCCCAAAGGCAGATCGTTAACCACCTGGTGACGAACCACGCCGTTCTTGTCGATCAGGAAGGAACCACGGAAGGCAACACCGGCATCATGCTCAACATCATAGGCCTGGCAGATTTCGTGTTTGATATCGGCAACCAGAGGATAGGCCACCTGACCGATACCGCCTTTGTCTACCGGAGTGTTTTTCCACGCCAGATGCGTAAACTGAGAGTCGATAGAAACACCGATGACTTCAACGCCACGCTTTGTGAATTCTTCCAGGCGGTGATCAAAGGCGATCAGCTCGGAAGGACATACAAAGGTGAAGTCCAGTGGGTAGAAGAAAACTACTGCGTATTTTCCGCTGATGTGTTGTGTCAGATTAAAATCTTCTTTGATTTCGTTGTTGCCCATGACGGCGACTGCATTGAAATCAGGTGCGGCTTTACCAACTAAAACGGCCATTATTTACTCCTTTGTTAATTAACCCAAGCTAAGAATGTAGTGGCTATCGTGATCGGCGTCAACCTGCTATTAATAGGGTTATGCACCGGCAGAAAATTTGATGTCTGGTCATCAGTATGAATACATTCTGTTTTATGATAGCAGCATTAATTATTTTTGGAGTGACTGATGAATGACGAATATGAAATAGACGCGGTGTCTCAAGATGCGAAGAATATCTCGCTGCTGGTATGGATAGGTACCTTCTTTTTTAATTTTATTCCGGGATTGATTGCGTATCTGATCAAGGCGGATGATCCCTATATCAAGGCGCAGGCCAAAGAGGCCTTGAACTGGTCGATTACCGCTTTGATTATTTCCGCGATAGGCACGTTTCTGACGATTATTCTGATTGGTTTTGTGATTCAGATTGTAGTGGTGTTATGTAACCTAATTTTCTGCATTATGGGGGCAGTGGCGACCGCAGGGGGTAAGCCGTTCCGGGTGCCATTTGCTATCCGTCTGATTAAATAGCGCGGCTTGCGGTTCGATGTCTGTCGTGGCGGTGCGGTATAATCGCCCGGTTTTGAAATTACTAGTGGGATAACTATGGACCAACATTTACGCGAAGCCGCCTTGCAATATCACCGTCAGGAGCCTGCCGGTAAAATTGTCGTTAATTCCAGTAAACCGGTGGTGACTCAGCGCGATCTGGCGCTGGCCTACTCGCCGGGGGTGGCGGCGGCATGCGAGGAGATTGTGCGTGATCCTCTGGAAGCCCGTACCTTGACCGCTCGCGGTAACTTGGTGGCGGTGATCAGTAACGGTACTGCGGTGCTGGGGCTGGGCGCGATTGGTCCATTGGCCGCTAAGCCGGTGATGGAAGGTAAGGGGGTGTTGTTTAAAAAATTTGCCGGGATTGATGTGTTTGACCTGGAAATTAATGAAAATGACCCCGATAAGCTGGTGGATATTATTGCCGCACTGGAACCTACCTTTGGCGGGATTAATCTGGAGGATATCAAAGCGCCGGAATGTTTCTATATCGAGCAGAAGCTGCGTGAACGTATGAATATCCCGGTTTTCCATGACGACCAGCATGGCACCGCAATTATTGTGGGTGCCGCCTTGCTAAATGGTTTGAAAATTGTTGCTAAGCCGATTGGCGAGGTGAAACTGGTGGTATCCGGTGCCGGTGCGGCGGCGTTGGCCTGTCTGGATATTCTGGTCGGCCTGGGGGTGAGCATGGACAATATTGTGGTCACCGATATTAAAGGGGTGGTCTACAAAGGTCGTGCCGAGGAGATGGATGCCAACAAGGCGCGTTATGCGGTGGAAACCGAGGCGCGTACCCTGAGTGAAGTGATTGAGGGTGCCGATGTGTTCCTGGGACTGTCGGCTGGCGGGGTATTAAAGCCGGATATGGTGGTTAAAATGGCGGAAAAACCGTTGATTTTTGCGCTGGCTAACCCGCACCCGGAAATTTTGCCGCAAGATGCCAAAGCGGTACGTCCAGACGCGATTTTGGCGACCGGGCGTTCGGATTATCCGAATCAGGTGAATAATGCGCTGTGTTTCCCGTATATTTTCCGCGGTGCGCTGGATGTGGGTGCGGTTACCATTAATGAAGAGATGAAACTGGCTGCGGTACAAGCAATTGCCGAACTGGCACAGGCCGAGCAATCGGCGATGGTGGCCTCGGTGTATAGTGACGATAATCTTAGTTTTGGGCCGGATTATCTGATCCCTAAACCGTTTGACCCACGTTTGATTACCCGTATTGCACCGGCGGTGGCCAAGGCGGCGATGGATAGTGGCGCGGCAGAACGCCCACTGGACGATATGAATGCTTATCGTCAGCATCTGGAGTCATTTGTTTATCAATCCAATATGTTGATGAAACCGGTGCTGGAAGCCGCAAAACAGGCCCCACGTAAACGTCTGGTCTATGCCGAGGGTGAGGATCATCGTGTGTTGCATGCGGTGCAGTCGGTGGTGGATGATGGTTTGGCCGAGCCTATTCTGGTCGGTCGTCCGGCGGTGATTAACCAGCGTATTCAAAAGCTGGGACTGCGGATTCGTGCCGGTGTGGATTTTGAAATGGTGGATACCGAGTGTGACCGACGCTTTAATGAATACTGGCGTGAATATCATCAGCTTATGCAGCGTCGGGGTATTACGCCGGATTCGGCCAAGCGCGAGATGCGCCGACGGAATACCTTAATTGCGGCCATGCTGGTGCGTATGGGCGCAGCCGATGCCATGCTGTGTGGCACGATTTCACAGCCACAGCGCCATTTGCGTTATATCGATGAGGTGATCGGTCATCACGCTGGAGTGAATATTTATGCGGCAATGAATATTCTTATTCTGCCGCAGCATACGCTGTTTATCTGTGACACCTATATCAATAATAATCCTACGGCGGATGAAATTGTTGAGATGACGTTGCTGGCCGCCGAAGAGGTACGTCGTTTTGGTCTGACGCCCAAGGTGGCATTGTTGTCGCATTCTAATTTCGGCAGTTATAAGAACGAGTCGGCTCGCAAGATGGCGCGGGCGCGTGAGGCGTTGGTGGAAATGGACCCAAATCTGGAGGTGGAAGGTGAAATGCATGGCGACGCGGCACTGTCGGAAGATTTGCGCAGTCATCTTTTCCCGAACTCTAATCTTAAAGGCTCGGCCAATCTGTTGATTATGCCGAATCTGGACGCTGCCAATATTGCTTATGGATTATTGAAGATGGCGGCTGGAGATGGTGTTACCATAGGGTCAATACTGTTGGGTGCAAACAAGTCGGCACATATTCTGACGCCTTCGACCACGGTTCGTCGTATTATAAATATGAGTGCACTGGCAGTAGCAGCGGTTAAAACGCATTAACAGGAGGCCAGCATGGATGAACAGGAAGAAGAACTACTGGGCAAAGAAATGGAACTGCTGATGGCGGAGCGCAGTTGCCTGCTCAAGGTGGCGGGTGCGGCAGCGGTATTGATTGCCAATACCGATGTCGGCCAGCTTCCGGCCGAGACGGTAGATGCCGCCGAGCGGGTGTCCGAATGCTTGAATGCCTTACCCGAAGAAACCTTGAAGGATGCGCTGGAAGCGGTTCAAGCGCATAGCTAGTGATGAGCCGGCGAACAGGTCTGATACTTACTGGCGGTGGCGCGCGGGCGGCCTATCAGATCGGCGTGTTAAAAGCGATTGCCGAATGGTTGCCGCGCCATTCGCGTAATCCGTTTCCGGTGATCTGTGGCACTTCGGCCGGCGCGTTGAATGCGGCGGGTCTGGCGATTTATACCTCCAACTTTCGTAAGGGGGTGCGCCATATTCATAATCTATGGAAATATAACGAGCCAGACCATATTTATCGTACCGATGTGCTAGGGGTGACGCGTAACACCGCGCTGTGGGTAGCGGGGCTGGGCTTGAGTGCGTTGGGAATACATAAATTGAACCAGGTGTCTTTGCTGGATAACGAGCCTATGAGCGAGTTGTTACAGCGAATTTTACCTTGTGACAAAATTCAGGAAAATATTGATCGCGGACGTTTGCATGCGTTAAGTATTACCGCCTGTGGCTATAGCTCTGGGCAATCGGTGACCTTTTATCAAGGGGTGGATACAATTCAGCCCTGGCAGCGCACCCAGCGTATTGGTATTCCTACTCAGATTGAAACCACGCATTTGATGGCCTCGGCAGCCATTCCGTTTTTTTTTCCGGCACGTAAGATTAACCGCGAATATTTTGGTGATGGTTCCATGCGTCAGCTGGCGCCTATCAGCTCCGCCCTGCATTTAGGTGCGAATAAACTGCTGATTATCGGGGTGACCTGTAATGAAGGAGTGAGCAAACAAAAGCGTGGTGGTAGTGGGGAATATCCCCCCTTGGCGGATATTGCTGGTCATGCGTTAAACAGTATTTTTCTGGATAGCATGGAAATGGATCTGGAAAGTGCCCACCGGATTAATGAAATTCTTGACTTGATGCCGGAAGAGTTGCGTAAGACTTCACGTTTAAAGCATATTGATGTGTTATCGATTATGCCCAGCCGACCATTAGAAAAGATTGCCGAAGAATATGCCGATAATCTGCCCTGGACCATTAAGGCTTTGCTGCGTCTGATAGGCGCATCGCATAAAAGCGGCTCCAGTCTGGTCAGCTATTTATTGCTGGAAAAGGGCTTTTGTCGGGCGCTGATTGATCTGGGTTATCAGGATGCACTGCAGCGTAAGGACGAAATTCAGGCCTTTTTGGCCGATGAAATGGCCGGCAGGATTCAACCCTGATGTTACCACTGGCCGGACGAGTATTGCTGCAACTGGCAGATGGGCAAAGTTATACCGTGGTGCAACTGCAGGCGGCATTGCAATGTCCGGCTAAGGCACTGGATGAGGCGCTGGCCCAGTTGCATGTTCAGGGGGTGTTGCCGGCAACAAAGGCAGATATCTTTATGCCTGCCTGGCAGCCTTTGGCAGACCCTGGAAGCGCGTTGGTGCTGGCGGGACTGCAACCCGAGTTACAGTGGCAATATGCACCGATTGTGGATTCCACGAATACCCAATTGTTAACCCAGGCGTTTGACCTGCCGACGGGAACGTTGCTCGCTGCCGAGCTGCAGACGGCTGGGCGTGGGCGGCAAGGGCGACGCTGGCATGCGCTGCCGGGGCAGTCGTTAACTTTTTCCTTGCTCTGGCATTTTGAACGGGGCATACAGGCGTTAATGGGATTGAGCCTGGTGGTGGCCGTAGCCCTGAATCGGGCTTTTCAGCGATTGGGCATCAGTGGGGTGGCATTGAAGTGGCCGAATGATCTGTTATATGCCCAGGGCAAGCTGGGGGGGATTTTACTGGAAACCCGGCAGCGAGGGAGCGCTGGCTGTGCGGTGGTGATAGGTATAGGTATCAATTATCGTTTGCCGGAGCGGCTGGTCGAACAACTGGATCGTCCGTTGGCGGCATTGTCGCAGTGTTGCTCTAGTCTGCCGACGCGCAGTGAGTTGCTGCAGCAGATAGTTGTGCAGCTATGGTCCGCTCTGGCCGAGTTTACGCTGCACGGCCTGAGTGCATTCAGACAGGAGTGGCAGCGTTATCATTATTTTCAGGGGCAGCAGGTCCAGCTAAAACTGCCGGATGGTGAACCATTAAGTGGTATCGCGCTGGGTATCGATGATCGAGGATGTTTACAACTGCAGACCGCATCTGGTCTGCGGCGGGTACATAGCGGGGAAGTGCTGGTGTGAGTTATTTGTTGATTGATGCCGGCAATAGCCGGATTAAATGGCGGCTATGGCAGCAGGGCGAATGGTTGCAGCAAGGCAGTCTGGAAACCGGGCAGGCGTTCCGTTTGATTGAGGTGGTGGCCGAGCTGGCACAGCAGTTTACGCTGTTACCGCAAGTGTGGGTCAGCAATGTGGCCGGTGAGACGGTGGCTGCCGCGTTGGCGCAGGCATGTCCTGCGGACTATTGGTCGCTACATACGATTCGAGCATTACCCGAGCAGTGTGGGGTGAGCAATGGTTATGCCCAGCCCGCGCAATTAGGCAGTGATCGCTGGGCGGCATTGGTGGCGGCGGGTGAATGGCTGCCACAGGGGGGGCTGGTGGTCAGTTGCGGTACCGCAACCACCATTGATGCGCTGGACGCAAACGGGGTCTTTCTGGGGGGAGTAATTATGCCGGGTATGGAATTAATGCAGCAGGCTGTGTTGCAGCGAACGCATATTGCGGCGGCTATCCACGGCGATTATCAGTCCTTCCCGGATAACTCCATGGATGCCATTGCCAGTGGCGCATTGCAGGCGACCCTGGGGGCGATTGAGCGCCAATATCGGCAACTGTCACAACCGGCGGCAAGGGTGCTGTTAACCGGCGGTAATGCCCGGCGTGTACAAAGCCATTGTACTTTACCGTTGCAGATAGTGGATAATCTGGTGTTGCACGGACTTTTAAAGATTGCTCGGGATTTTCAACGGAATGATTAGAACGTTTTTCTGGATACTGCTGGTTGTTAATATTTTATTTTTTGTGGCGATGTATTGGATGCTGCCTTTGATTGAGCGCAATCAGCAGGAGGAACCCGCGCCACGCGATTTGCATGCGGCCAAAATTATGATTGTCCCAACCGAGCCTAAGGCTGGCGTTGTGCTGGAGCCAAAGACCGTCGCGACGCCAACCTCGTCGGCGTTGCAGTCTAACCCGGTGGTGGCAGACCCCGTGGTGCCGGTTGATGGTCAGCCTGCTGCCGTTGTACCGGAAAATACTGTGGAAACACCGCTGCAGGCTGAGGCCGAGACGGTTGTGGCGGCAGCGCAGGCCGATACCGAGGCCGTGGATACCGAATCGACGGCAACCACGGCTGAAACAACGGCGACAGAGGAGGCCGCCGACAGTGAAGCGCTGGCGGCCAGCGATGCGCAGCAAGACAAGCTGGCGTCGCCGCTTTGTATGGAGTGGGGCAGCTTTGCCGGTGACGATCTGGCGCGAGGCCGGGCATTGCTGGATTCGCTGTCATTGGAGAAATCGGTGGTTAGCAAGCATATTCCCCCGGAGCTGGGGTATTGGGTATATATTCCTCCGGTGATTGATCAGGCACAACGCGAAGCTAAAATTGCGCATTTGGTCGCGCAGGGAGTGACGGATTATTTTGTGGTAAAAGAGCAGACCGAATGGCAGCATGCGATCTCATTGGGGGTGTTTAAAACCAAAGACGGGGCTTTCCAGTTGTTACAGTTTTTACAACAAAAACAAATTACCGATGCCCAGATCGGGCAGCGCTCGACCTCGGCCAAGGTAGCCTTGTTGTTTCAGCTGAATAATAAGCGTGCCGCTGCCAGCATCAATGCGGCTCAGTCCGAATTTTCAAATAGTTCGCTAAAGACCGTGGCCTGCAGCGAACTGGGCTTGTAGTTTAGGCAGGGCTACTGACAGGTATCCTGTATTAATTTTAGCCACTGTTGATGTAATGCGGTAGCGTTGGCGCCTACCGCAGAGCGTGGGCTGAGTGAGCCATCATCGACACGTTGATTCTCCATAGTCGAGGCCACGCCACCGGCTTCACGCAGAATCAATGCTCCGGCGGCATAATCCCAGGCTTTTTGGCGACCGTGCAGATACACATGATAGCGATTGGCTGCCAGCCAGCACCAGTCCAGCGCGACCGAGCCCAGGCTGCGCTGCGAGGCAAATGGTTGTTCTTTCACCAGATAATGACTTAACACATCGGGTAGGCGTTTGAAATCGACCACGGCGATACTTTGTTTCAAGTTGCGTTGTTCATCGCTGGGGCAGAGTAACCGGGTCTGGTTTAACCAGGCACCCTGGCCTTCAATGGCCCAGAAACATTCTTTACGCATAGGGTCATACACCACCCCAAATACGGACTGGTTATTTTTAAGCAGTGCCAGTGAGACCGCAAAAAATGGAAAGCCATTGGCATAATTGGTGGTGCCGTCCAACGGGTCCAGGCACCATAGACCGTCGGGGTTTTCATTGGCCAATTTATGCTGTTCTTCGGCGGTCATTTCTTCGCCCAGCAGAGGAATCTCAGGGGTCAGCTCTGCCAGTACCGTTTGCAGACGATTTTGTACCGCCAGATCCGTTTCGGTAACAATGCTGCCATCTTGTTTGAAATTGATGGTCGTGCGCTCAAAGCGGTGAATAATCTCCTGCTCGGCAATGTCTTTAATATGCTGGATCAGTGTTTGATAAATACGTGGTTCAATCATGGGATATCTATGGTTGGTGAAAAACTGGATTGTGTTGATTAAAGCCTGGCCGAATCAGCATCTTGCTGCACCACCAACTAGCCGCTATATCAACAGTAGCTAGTTTATCAGCAAACTGCAGAATAACGAAAAGCTTGTTGCTGGCATGGCCATTGAACGTCTGGATGAGCAATAAATAATGTGCGTACGTATGGAGTTAGCGGTGAGACATAAACCCCGGCATCGACTGCAACGCGCGAAATCCCCGCACTCAAAGAATCTCATGTCTTTGATCTACATCAGTCCGATACATCGTTTATTGTTGGATAATAGCGTCCCTTTAAACACATAATAAACAGGTAATAGATGACAACTGGCAACTATGGTATCAACGATAATTCCTATAAGGCCGCCGGTGAATTAGCCGGTCTTACCCAATTAGTTGATGATTTTTACGACTATATGGATAGTCTGCCCGAAGCAAAAACCATACGTGATATGCATCCTGCCGATTTAACGCTGGCACGTCAGAAGCTGGTGTATTTTTTATCTGGTTGGATGGGTGGGCCGCATTTGTTTGCCGAACACTTTGGTCCAATCAGTATTCCCGGTGTGCATCAGCATTTAGCCATCGATGTGGCTGAGCGCGAGGCGTGGATGATTTGTATGCAAAAAGCGATTGAAATCCAGGATTATCCAGATGATTTCAAAGCCTATCTGGTTACACAGTTACGTATTCCCGCGGAACGTATCCGTATTGCCTGTCAGCATCATTTAAACGGCTAAGGCTGTAAGCCACGTGGCAAGGACCACGCGGGCGCGCATGGAGAGCTTCTACGCGGGCCAGGCCGCGCTCTATGACGATTTCCGTCGGCGTCTGTTGCAGGGACGGCAGGAACTTTGGAATGCGATCGATGCCTCGGCCGACGCCGTGTGGGTCGACATGGGGGGCGGTACCGGGGCCAATCTCGACTACTTTGGCGACTGCCTGACTCATGGCAAAGTCTACGTCGTCGACCTTTCGCACTCGTTGCTGCATGGCCGATCACCGATTCGAGCGGCGGGCTGGACCATCGTCGAAACTAAGGAGGCCGACGCGACTTTGTTTCAGCCGCCCGAGAGCCCTGTGGATGTGGTGACGTTTTCGTATTCGGGCTGACCATGATTCCTCGATTGGTTTGCCGCCATCGAGAACGCTCTGGCGATGCGCGAGGCCGGGGGTGGTCTGATCGGCGTGGTCGATTTCTGCGTCCCGAAAATACCCGCCGGATGGATCAGAATCGCCACGGCTGGTTCACCCGTTCATTCTGGCCGGTCTGGCGGTTATGCGACAATGTGTTTCCCGACCATATCCCGTTCCTGCACCGACATTTTGATCCCGTGCATTTGGAGGAACGGTGGGCCAAGATCCCCTACATCCCATTGATTCAGTGCCCTATTACACGTTCGTGGGCGAAAGCGAAGTGGATAGTCAGCGCGGCTCACTCCGTTTTATTACGACCACGGTCATATCATCGTAAACCTGTCGCTGTGGGGATTGATCGCGAACGGCTTGGAGCAATGTTTCTACGATGCGACCGGCCGGCTTGGTCCCGGTTCTCGCGCACCACGTTGAGCATCTGCTCGGTGCCGTACTGGCTTCCGCTGGTCGTTGGGTTTTCCACGATTCCGGCGGTGTACAGCAGGACGAGGTCTCCCGGCGTCAAGACGACGGGCGGTGCCGTCGTCGCGGTGACTTCGGCCATCACATTGAGCGGCAGTGAATTGGGAGCGAATAGCTCGGCTTGGCCGTCCGCGTCGAGCCGATACCCTTGATGACCGGCGTTGGAATAGGTGAACGCGCGTCGCCGCGTCGAGCTTGGCAAAGAGCAAAGTGACCAGTCGCTCTTCATCAATGTCCTCGCACAAGAACCCGTTCACGAGCGTCAGAATCTGGCCAGGATCATCGTGCGTGAGGGCCAGTGCCCGTACGTAGGCTCGGGTATGGGACATCATCATGGCCGGTCCCAGCTCGTGCCCTCCGACGTCGCAGACAACGATGCCCGTGGTCTGGCCGTGGACCGGGAAGTAGTCGAAATAGTCGCCGCCCGCCTCGGCGACCGAAACCGAAGAGCCGGCAACATCAAACCCGGGTACTCCGGGGCGGAGGAGGGCAGCAATCCGGCCTGGATCTGACGCGTCAGTCGAAGTTCGAGATCGATCAGCTTCCGATCCGTCACGTCGACTGCCAAACCGACTGCACTGATCAAGCGACTCCTCTGAGTCACGGAACGGGTCGATATGGATGCGCGATACGTACGACGCTGCCTCTCAAGATCCAGGCTTGTCGACGAGCCGGACACGCCTCGCAATGTGTGCGAAAAGGGACGCCACGGTTTTCCTCGGGAAATAGATACCCCACGTCCTGTCCAACCAGAGCGCCGGCTGACGTTCGCATTCCTCCGAATCACCGCCGTCAAAGGATGTGATCCGGAGCCAGGATCGGTTGTCCAGAACGCAACGCAACTGTCGCGCCAACAGGTCCAGGTGCTTCACGGCCTTGCCGCCGCCGGCAGATTTCCGCGGCCTGCTGCACCGCATTGCGCACGCTGCAAACGGTTTCGCTCGTTTTGCTCGTGCACAATCAGGTCGTCGGCCCCGGCACGAACGGCACGCAGTGCGGTGGTCTTCAAGAGAATCGGCAATCACCACAATCGGTGTGCCCGAGGACGTATCGCTTATCCGAAGAAATCCCTCCAGACCCGTCGCGTCGGGCAGCGAGAGATTCAGGAGAATGACATCGAAACGTTGACGGGTCAGAGCGCGCAGAGCCTCCGAGGCTACTGATATGCTCCACCGAGGCGCGTACAGTAATGGAGCCCGTCAGGGCTGTACGCATTTGAGACACACTTTCCGCGTGTGCGTCGACCAGCAGAACGAGACACGGATCATCGCTCATGAATCCACGCGGCTTCCTGCACAGCGGGGTTCATTCCCGCGTGACCAAGGTAGCTGATTCCACGCCCGGTGAACTTTCCTCGGTTTCGTATTTCGCGACAAACGTTGAGAGTCCAACGGTTAGCCGATCGCCGGGCATAAGAGGTGATTCCGAAATGCCGCAGTCATTGACGAACGTGCCGTGCTTGAGCCCAGGTCGCGGACCATGAGACGGTCCTCGCAGAGGACGATCTCACAATGCCGACGGCTCACCCAGCGGTCATTGAGCGTAATATTCGCATCAAGGCTGCGGCCAATGAGTACCGGAAACTCACAGATCGCAAACTCGTTCGAAGTATCGTTTTGGTCAAGAGTGTGGCGTTCATAGCGATCCTGTCTCGGGGATGAGACAATGCCCGGGGGATCACTCGTAGGTGGGCTTATTGGGCGGGAAGATATTAACCTGCCAAATTCTACCCTGGCGCGCCCGCTGAATCTACCGTCTTCTTGGCGAGAGTCATTACCCTTCAGCGGATATGCGATGCAGCCTAGAATTCGTGCTGCTGCGAAGCGGCTGGTTCTCCGGCTGTTTGCTCGATGCTAGCTTGGGGGCGTTCCTGGGGACCATACCCGTCTCGCGGGACGAAGCTCGGGCAGTGTGCGAGTTTGTGTGTGCCCCATAAGTGGGGGAGTATTTCGCCGAGGCTGGATTTTGTGAGGTGCCGTGCGTGTCGTCTTTCGAGGAACCCATTGGCGTGTTGCTGGTTGAGGATAGTGCCAGCGATGCCAAACTGTTTGAGCGTTGGCTCAGCGAGAGCCTGCTCGTGGAGACCGTTCATCTGGTTCGCGACGGGGAGATCGCGCTCCGCTCTGCGTGGCGATCATCCGTTCGGCGGCGTCTCGCTCCCGCATCTCGTGCTTCTCGACGTCAACCTGCCGCGTATGAGCGGCTTGGAGGTGCTCGCGGAAGTCAAATCGATTCGCGACGGGGCGATGATTCCCGTGGTGATGATGACTTCCTCGGTGTTCAAAGATGATCAACAGCAAGCCATGGATTTGCAGGTGGATTTGTTTGTGCCGAAGCCATCCGATGCAGATGAATTCACGCGTCGTCGAGTCCCTGGAGGGTTTCTCATGCGAAAGAAACAGCGCCAGGGCGGGAGATTCACGTGGAGCTTCATCCAGATTTCAGTTTACACATCCCAAATTCAAAATGACACGAAGCGGCCCGATCGCGTATCTCACCGCCGGTGCCGGTGGCATGTACCGTGCGTGCCAGCCGCACGACAACACGCTGGCTCGTGCGTGGACTCAAATGGGCATCGATGTTGCCGATTCCTACCTACACCCCGATACGCACGGACGAAGAGAACGCGAGCGTTGATCGTGTTTTTCTTGGTGGGATCAATGTCTTTTGGAGCAATCACTTCCTTTCTATCGTCCCTTCGATCGTCTGCAGAGTCTTTGACTGCCTTGGCTGATCTGTTGGGCCGTCACGTCCGTCTGCCGTCCGTGCCGAGTCTCTTGCCGCCCTCACTGTATCGATGCTGCGCGGAGTGGAGGGAAAGCAACGCGTTGAAGGCGAAAAACTCTGCCGTTGGCTGTCGGGCCTGAAACCGCGTCTTGTTTTGTTCACGAACGTCCTGATCGCGGGATGCGCTCCACGGTTGAAGGCCGAACTGGGGATTCCACTGGTGGTGACGCTGCAAGGTGATGACGCGTTCTGAATACCTGAGTGAGTCTTGGCGCTCCCAGCGCTCGAAGTGATTCGGCGACTGGTCGTTCACGTCGATGGGTTTCTCGTCCACAGCCGGTACTACGCCGACTTCATGCAGGAGTACCTGAGTATTCCGCCGGAGAAGATCCACCAGGTTCCCTGCGTGGACGCGAGGCTTTCCCGCACCCTCGGAAGAGCCGCTCGTCGGGATCGCGCAGAAGGAACTGGTGCAGGTCGCGGGCACCATTGGCTACCTGGCTCGGTCCCCGGAAAAGGGGCTCCATCTGCTCGTCGACGCGTTCTGGACCTTCGGTCGCGGAGCCGGACCTGGACGTCCGTCTGCGTATCGCCGGCTGGACAGGTCCGGACCATCGCTCGTACGCCGAGAAGGAGTTTGCCCGCCTGAAAGCCGCGGGACTTGCGACGGCTTCTGAATATCTCGCCGTGGATCGCCGCCAGAACCAAAGTTTCTGCAGGACATCGACGTGCTGTCCGTTCCGACGACCTATCGCGACCCCAAGGGGCTGTTCGTCCTGGAGTCCTTGGCGGCCGGCGTTCCGGCGGCGCAGCCGCGGCATGGAGCCTTTCCCGAGATGCTCGAACGCCTGGGCGGAGGGCGACCTGGTTCCCTCGAACGATCCGCAGCGACTGGCCGACGCCTTGGAGTTCAATGCGACGACACGACTCGCCGGTTTCCGCCAAGCCGGGGCACGCACAGTGCACGGCGAATACAACGCGAACGCCATGGCTGCCAAGACGTGGAGGTGTTGCAGCGGTTTTAGTTTCCAGCTCTGTACGACGAACGTGTCGAAAACGATATTGCCAAGGCTATGTGGTGGTGCGCGGCCAAGTCCGGCAGAGAGATGGCACTGCACGCGTGAAGAACGACTTCAGAGCACTCGTTCCGCGCCGCACCGATCAAACAGATGAACTCGCGTCGCACGACCTGGGGCTCACGTTCCATCGATTTCGGCTACCCTTTGGGGCATCTTCATGCGACGGTGATTCCGCCGCTGTCTTGTCGGGCGAGTTTGGTGTAACCTATTTGGAGCAGTCGCGGCTATGATACGGAAAACGTTCCGACGCTGGCTTCAGTCGTGGGGCGACAGCCTCCCGGACATGAGCGTGTTTGGCGGATGGTATGAGGCGGACGCGTGGCTCAGCAATTGGACAATTCATGAGCGAACACGATTCAGAGTTTCGTCAGCACTTGAGCGCGCTTGCTCGGGATCCCAAGATGATTTCTGTGAGCCATCGAGCGGTTCGGTCCGCACACTGCTCGGTTGTGCGAAGGAAGCTGCACCATCGAATGCGTTCGAAGTTCGACACGGTTGACTTCGTTCAAATGGTGTACCATTCGCCGACGCCGACCGCATCAAGCAGATCAACGATCCGGACGAGTCGCCGGTGTTGATGGCCAAGATGGCCGCCAACAAAGTGACGGAAGAATCGCGACGTCGCCCAAGTATCAGAAGCACAATGTGGACCGCGAACTTCCGTTGCGAAATGCCGAGGTAAGTGGGGCATCGTCGCACAAGCGGAGCGACACGCCGAGTCAGATTGCCATTGCCCGCGAACGGTACACAATATTATCATCCGTACCGTTCCGAACGGGACCGTCGGATCGTCGAGATGCGCATGGATGGGGAGACGTTCGACGAGATCAGCAAGCAACTGGGTATCAATGAACGCACGCGCGTCACGTCATCGCCAAGCTCGACAAGGCCGGGCGCCGGTGTGCGCGCTCCATGAAACGCTCTCTGTTTCCATCATTCCACCAAGGCGGCATTCACCGGTCTGGCGTCCACGTGGCACGATCAGACGTTGAAGGCGAATGCCGGCGGGAAGTACGATAAACAGAAAGTATTGGACAAGCCTACGACGAGTAATAATGGCGCGACGCGGCGAAACGGTACTGCCCAGCGAGTTTTGCCATCGGTACCCCACTCACCGCAAGTCCTCCGCCGTTTAATCGACGTCCACAACAGTCTGGAGTCAATACCCGATCTGGAGCAGGATTCGTGGCCTGAGTGCGGGGAGGAGTTTCTCGGTTTCGAGATCCTTCACGAGTTGGGTGTTGGTGCGATCGCCCGAGTCTATCTCGCTACGGAGTACGCTTTTGGGCGGCCGGTTCGTGGCGGTCAAAGTCTCTCTCTATGGGGACGATGAAGCGGATACGCTTGGGAAGCTTTCACATCCCAACGTGGTTCCCGTGCATTCCGTGCAGTTCGACACCGAAACGGGAATGACCGCTGTCTGCATGCCGTACCTGCCGCCACGTTGGCGGATGTCCTGATTTGGCATTCGCGGAAACCAGCCTCCCACCCGAGCCGAAGTGATCCTCACCGCCGCCGAGGAGGGACTTTCTCGCTGGTTTCATCGATCGCAAGCATGTCGGTTCTGATACGGATCGCGCGTTGACCCGCGGTTTGTATGTGGACGGAATTGTCCATCCGGGCGTGCAGTTGGCCGAGGCGCTGGCCTACACCCACTCGCAGGGGATTCTGTATCGCGACCTGAAGCCGTCTAACGTGTTGTTGGCGCCAAGCGGCAAACCCATGTTGCTCGACTTCAACCTGTCTTGCGATGTTCAGTTCGACGTCAACCGGGTCGGTGGAACCCTGCCGTACATGCCACCTGAGCAGATTCGAGACGTGCGCATGCCGCCGGCCGACGGTCGCCTGACCGGCGATCCGCGGTCGGATGTTTTTTCACTCGGCGTGATCCTCTATGAACTGTTGGCCGGCCGTCTCCCCTTTGGCGATCTGCCGCACGGGCTTCAAGGAAGCCGGCGAGGCGTATCTCGCGATGCAACAACAGCCACCCGCGGATGTGCGAAAATTTAACCCGCGCAGGTTGATCGCCGGTTGGCTGAAACCATCTGCGGTTGTCTGTCGCAAGACATTACGGATCGTCCGGAGTCGGCGGCGGAACTCGCATCGCGATTGAAGCAGCGTTTTGTGGCGACGCAACGGCTGAAACGCTGGTCGTATCGCCGATGGATCCTGGGCCTGGCGGCCATGTTCCTGACGGGGATGGTCGGGGCACTGGCTCTCTATATCGTTAACCTGCTCGACGTGCGGCTGTGTAACGCGGCGGTGGTGCTCGCGAAGCGCGATTACGGAGGCCTGGAGAAGATCGA
>CALNXP010000029.1:0-141181 GCA_942490555.1 uncultured beta proteobacterium
CAGTGTGGTGACCCATTGTTGGTCGTCATCCATGATTTGAGCGGCGCCCTCGATTACGCTGCCACTGTCGTGTTTGAGTGCAACCACGGCGCTGGCCAGTGGAAACTCACCTAAATAAAAGGCTTGCTGTAAGGCCGAATCTTTAAATTTCATCAGTCCCAGGCCGGTCTGTGGCAGGGTTTTAAATTGAACATGATAGTTTTTGGTCAGTCGGGTGACGCTGTCGCTCAGTTGCGTTTTAGGCAAGGCTGTCCAGGCGCGTAGCCAGCTGCTGCGGGTATATTTCATGGTTAACCTTTAGTGTTATAGCGAACGGGAGCGGATTTTCTGGCTGATAAATTCCAGTAGCATTACGGTGATAAAAATCACCAGCAAAATCGTCGCGACATGAGAATAATCAAACAGATCCCAGCGTCCTTTTAATTCCATGCCTATGCCGCCAGCACCAACAATGCCGAGCACGGTGGCGGTGCGGATATTGCGTTCAAAAATATATTGCACATAGGCGACATAGGCCGGAAAGACCTGGGGAAGAACCGCAAAGCGCAAGACCTTTAGGGCACTGGCGCCAGAGCTTTTAAGGGCTTTTTGCGGGCCGGTCGGGGCATTTTCTATTTCGTCAGAGAAAAACTTACCTAATACGCCACTGGTATGCATGGCTAGAGCAAAAATGCCGGCAATCGGGCCGAAGCCATACATCAGTACAAAAAACAGCGCCAGAATCAGCTCTGGCATGGCCCGATGAAACCCCAGAATAGTTCTGGCAACGGTATAGATGAGTTTATTCGGGCTGTAGTTTTGCGCAGCCAGAATACCCAGTGGTAGGGAAACTAAGATCGATAATACGGTGCCCCAGAAGCCCATTTCTATGCTTTCCCACATCTTGGCCAGCACTTTTAATAAGTAGCCAAACGGCTGCACCAGATATTCTACCTGTGAGGTGGTATAGGTTTCGCTCAAGGCATCGTACTCGCTGACTTGTCTGACTTCGATATAGCTAAACAGCGGCAGATTGTCCCTGTCGAAGTTTTGGATACGGATCACGCTTTCGGAGGACTCAAAGGTAAACGGCAGGGCGTCTTTTAAAAAACTGCTGCCGCTATCGAGCACACGGGATTCGGTGAGTCCTGTGGTGGCGATCATGGCTTTTGCGGTTTCAATCGCCGCATGATCCAGCTCGGTGTTACGAGCCGAGAATGACAGGACGATACAGAGCAGCAGTAAGATGATCAGCAGTTTGGGCGTGATGACCTTATGCAGTTCCCATTGCTGGTGCGGGCGCGATAATGTGGGAATATTTGAATGTGACATAGGGCTGTTAGGCGACGGCTAATTCTGGAGCGGGTTGAGGTTGAACGCGGTGGTTGCGGGTTAGGGCATAGAGCGAGTCGAGAATATTGTTGTCCACCTGGGAAGGACAGCCGTCGTATACCAGTCGGCCTTGTTTTAGGGCGACGATGCGATCAGCAAATTCCAGTGCATACTCGACCTGGTGCAGGCTGCAGATAACGGTGGCCTGATGATGGCGCGAGGTGTTCTTCAGGCTGGCGAGTACATTGCGGCTGGTGGTTGGATCCAGGCTGGATACCGGTTCATCGGCCAGTACAATCTGAGGGGATGACATAAATGCCCTGGCAATGGCAACACGCTGCTGTTGACCACCGGACAGGTCGGAGGTGCGACGGTAGAGGTGTTTTTCTTCCAGATTGACTTCATCGAGCAGCATACAGGCACGACGTTGGTCGTTTGCGCTATAACAGCCGCTTAGCGTCCGCCAGGAGGGAATCTGGTGTAATTTTCCAGAGATGACATTGTTTAGTACCGATACACGCGGCACCAGGTGCAGTTGCTGATGAATCATACTGACCTTTTGTTGCAACGGCTTTAGGTTTCTACGGGTAATGGTTTCACCTTCAAATACCAACTGGCCCTGGGTGGCGCTGACCAGTCCGTTAACTAACCCCATCAGGCTGGATTTTCCAGCCCCGGATGAGCCCAGTAATACACAGAATTCACCTTGGTTTATGCGCAGATTGATATCTGCCAGAGCTTGCGTGCCGTCGGGATAACATAGTGAGACGCTATCTAATTTCAACATGGGACGATATTCCTAAAGGTGTACATTGCGATGGCGCGAAGTTCGTCGGGATGACGGTGGTGAAACCGTTTCAGCCTGGCTTGATACCCATCACACTGCACGAGGTTAAACCTTAGCGTTGGCCGGCTTTTTCTACCAGCCCAGTTTTTACTTCATCGGTGACCTTGGATAGTTTTTTTAATACCGCCAGCATTTTTTCTTCTGGATATTCTGCATCGTAACGATCCACTTTTTTGCCACCATAACCACGGATTAGTTCGGGGTCGACATGGTTATGGATGTCATTGAAGGCCATACGCAGTTTTTGCTTCATTGCGGCATTTAGCTTGGTATTCATGGCCAATGGGGGATTAGGAATAGGCTCGGATTTTGCCAGTACGGTAAATTTGCTCGGATCGATAATGCCCTTGTTAACCGCTTTTTCCCATGAGTTGAAGGAGGCCGCAGCCGCATCGACGCGACCTTCTTTCAAGGCGGCGATAGAATTGGTGTGACTGCCGGCAATTATCACCTTACCCAGGTCTTTTACCGGATCCAGGCCAGCGTCGATAATCATCGCGACTGGGAAGTTAAATGAGGAGGTGGAGTGTACAGAACCCACGGCCAGGCTCTTGCCTTGTAGTTCGGCAAGGCTATGAATGCCGCTGTCTTTGCGCACATAAATGCCCGAGTAGTAAACCGACTGACCGTGTTTGACATCCACTGCCAGCAGTTCGGCGTCACACATATTCTTGGCTTCACCAAAGGTCACCGGCCCATACCAGGCGATATCGGCCTGATCTGAGCACAGGCCTTTAACGACTGCGGCATAGCTGCTCCCCGACATGACCTTAAAATGAATGCCGTATTTTTTGCTGATGGCATCAAATACCGGCTGATAGTCTTTGCTGACGTCGGCGCCACCGGTATCGGCCGGTACCATCATCACCCGTAGTGGATCGTTAGCACTGCCTGTTGGCAGGCTTGATGCGAAGGCACTGCTTGAGGCGATCAGTGCGGACAGGGTAAGTCCTGTCAGTGTTTTAAATTTCATGAGTATTATCCGTGGTTGTGATCATAAAAACATAGGGTTAAAGATTGATCGCCAGTTGAGTTCGGTCGGATCTAAAACGGGTGACGGCGTATTCAACCGGCGAGCGTGTTTGATTATCGATATTCAGACTTTTGACGCGTAGTACCGGTATTTGTCTGGGCATGTTCAGCTGTGTGGCATCGTCACCTTGTGGCATGATTGCGGTAATCAGACTGTCGCTGCGGATTAAATCGATATTGAAGTTGTGTTTGATAAAACGGTGTAATGATCCACCGTGGTAATGCCCATTGAGCGGTTCAAATCCTTGCTGTGGCACAAAATGGGAGATCAGACAAAAGGGAGAGTCTTCGACGCTACGTAAGGTTTCCAGCCAGATCACTGGGGTGCCGGGCTTGAGTGCCAGACGATGGCAGATACCACCGCTGGCCGGAATCACCAGTTTTCTTAACAGCCGACAGTCGGTATTTTTACCTTGATGGGATAACTGTTCGGTAAAGCGAGAATGTTTACCTATGGCGTAGTTCAGCGCCGGTTCCAGTACCACCGTTCCTTTGCCATGGCGGCGTTCAACCAGGCCACTGTCAATCAACGTTTCTACGGCACGGCGTATGGTATGACGGTTCACGTTAAAGCGTGTTGCCAGTTCCATTTCTGAGGGTAATAAATCTGCGGCCTGATAAAGCGACTTGATTTCACTTTCCAGGCAGCGACTGATCTGACTATAGATTGCTTCACTGCCACTACGATTGATTAACGCCGAACTCATCTAGATATCTCCATCTGTTGTGGCGATGTACAATACCGATGAGATATTTCAGTTTGATTAAGTAATGGTTACAGTTTGATGAAACGTGGTGTGTTATTTGATGCTGGGTTAAAGAATTTGCTTGAAACTATTTCTTGCTATTGGCATCCTTAATGCAATAATAAAAATTTTCAAAGGTATCCGGGGTGAGAAAAACAGTGTATTGGCTGGCGGCGAGTGTGCTGGGAGTGGCTTGCTGGCAGCAGTCGGCGTGGTTGTTGCCAGCCGTGGTGCAGGCCGCACCAGCCAAACGAGACCAAGCCGGCGATAATCCTGCATTGCCAGTTTTGACTCAGGCCGTGAGGTTAACTTCCAATGATATCAATTTTAAAGCGACCGGTATTGCCCAGGCGCGTTATTCGGCCGAGCTGTATCCGGCGGTAGCCGAGCAGGTGGAGCAGTTGTTGTTTAGTGCGGGGCAGCAGGTTAAATCCGGTCAACTATTGCTGCAGCTGGATGACCGGGCCGAGCAGCTGGCGCTGCGTCAGGCGCTGCTGGTGTTAAAAGATGCCAAAGCCCTGCAGCAGCGTTATCGACTGGCGGCGGCCCAGGGAGGGATTTCCGAGCGTGAATTGGAGGATGCAACCGCGGCGATGGAGCAGGCGCAGCTGGCGGTAGAACAGGCGCAGCTGGATATCAGCGAACGTGAAATTATTGCCCCATTTGCTGGTAGTGTCGGTATGACGCGGGTAGATGTGGGGGACCGGGTGCAGACTAATACCCTGGTGACCACGGTAGATGATCAGCGTCAGCTGTATCTGGATTTTGAGTTGCCCGAGTCGTTGTTCAGTGCCATGCAGCAGGACGCGCAGCGGCAGTTGCAGGCAAGCACCCCGGCGTATCCCGGTAAAACCTTTATTGCCCAGGTCCGGCAACTGGATAACCGGGTGAATCCGGAGAATGCCAGCCTGTTAGTACGTGCGGTGCTGGATAATGCACATGGGCAATTTCGACCAGGGATGTCGTTTCAATTGTTATGGCAGGTTGCCGGTAAGTCGTATCCTACGGTGCCGGAAATTGCGTTGCAATGGGGGCGGCAAGGGCCGTATATCTGGTTGGTACGGGATAACCAGGCCGTGAAAACGGTGGTGCAGGTGGTGAATCGGCGTGCCGGTCAGGTGTTACTGGATGGTGATGTTCAGGTAGATGAGCCGGTGGTGATTGAAGGGGTGCAGCGTCTGCGAGCGGGTAGCGAGGTGCGTTTGCTGGGTAAGCCGCAGCCATGAGCCAGTTTGCCGAAGGTATTACCGCGCTGGGGGTACGCCGCCCTATTTTGATTCTGGTGGTGAACCTGCTGATTCTGCTGGCCGGCCTGGCGGCTATTATGGGGGTGGATGTGCGTGAGCTGCCCGATGTTGACCGACCGGTAATTAGCGTGCGTGCTAATTTTATCGGCGCTTCACCCTATACCATGGATGCCGAGGTGACCAGTATTGTTGAGGGTGCGGTGGCCAGGGTGGCCGGGGTGCAGAGCATTAAATCCTCCAGTGAAGAAAACAATATGCGCATTCGGGTGGAATTTGCGCCGGGAGTAGACCTGAATGTGGCGGCCAATGATATTCGGGAGGCCGTGGCCCGGGTGCAGCGTCAGTTACCCGATGCGGTGGAACAGCTGCTGGTAATCAAGGCCGATGCCGATGCGCAGCCGATTATTCAATTATCTGCCTATAGCGACAGCTTAACCAAATCACAACTGGCCGAGCGCATAGATAAAGATGTCGCACCTATGTTGCTGGCGATAGCGGGGGTGGCCGATGTACAGCTCAATGGTGATCAGCCGACGGTATTGCGGGTGCTGGTTGATCCGTTGCGATTGGCGGCTTATCAGCTGGATGTGGCCGATGTGATTGCGGTATTACGTGATGCGCGGTTGGATGTGCCCGCTGGCAGTTATAAATCCGAAGGCCAGGATCTTATCGTGCGAGCCTATGCCACGGTGGTCGAACCCGAGCAGATCAAACAGTTGCCGTTGCGCGAACAGTTAAAACTGGGAGATATTGCCGAGGTGTTTTATGCGCCGCAGCAGGCCGAGTCTTATTCGCTGTTAAACGGGCGTATGGTGATAGGGCTGGATATTGTGCGTCAGGCCGGTTCGAATACCATTGATATATCCAATCAAGTGCAACAGCGGCTGCAGCAGATCAATCTGCGCGCGCGGGATTTTCAGGTGGTGACCACCTCGGATGATGCCCGCTATATTACCGGTGCGCTGTCGGAAGTGGTGACCACATTGGTGATTTCAGTGGTGATTGTGCTGGTGGTGATTGCGGTGTTTCTGGGGCATTGGCGGGCGACGCTGGTGCCGGCGGTGACCATGCCTATCTCGTTGATAGGTACGCTGGCGGTGATCTGGTTATGTGGTTTTTCGATTAATTTGCTGACACTGCTGGCGCTGGTGCTGGCCACCGGCCTGATTGTCGATGATGCCATTGTGGTGCTGGAAAATATTCAGCGCTTACGCGCCAAGGGGCAGGCCGGTATGGCGGCGGCGGTGCTGGGTACCAAGCAGGTGTTTTTTGCGGTGATAGCCACCACCATTACCCTGGTGTCGGTATTTCTGCCGATTGCGTTTTTACCCGGTGAGGCCGGACGTATGTTTCAGGAGTTTGGACTGGTGCTGGCGATTGCGGTGATTATCAGTTCGTTTGTGGCGGTCAGTCTGTGTCCTATGATGGCTTCACGTTTGCCGGATGAACGCGATTATACGGAGGGGGTGTTGCGGCATAAACTGAGGCAGCTGGGAGGTGGCTTGAGCGCGTGCTATCTGGCCAGCCTTAACCGTGTGCTGGCATATCCCTGGCTGGCATTACTGGCAGCGCTGCTGGTGGCCGCGGCCGGTGTCTGGGGATTTACCCAGTTAAACCAGCAGTTGCTGCCTCAGGAAGACCGGGGGCAGATACGGATTATGCTAACCGGGCCGGATGGCGCCTCGCTGGCTTATTCCGATGAACAGGCGCGCAAGGTGGAACAGCTGCTGTATCCGTATCAGCAGCAGGGATTGATCGATGATGTGTTTGCCATTGTCGGGCGCTGGGATAAAAATCGGGTGTTTATTACCGCCACCATGAAAGATTGGTCCGAGCGCGATATGACCCAAATGGAGCTGGTCAAACAGTTAAACCATAGCCTGAAAGCGGTGTCAGGTGCGCAGCTGCGGGTGATTCAGGGTAACAGCCTGAATATGCGTGGTGCGGGTGGCGGTGGAATTGAAATTGCGTTGCTGGGTAATGATTATCAGACCCTGTTAACCGCCTCACGCCAATTGGGTGAGGTACTGCAGCAACAGCTGCCGGAAATTAACGATGTGCGTATTCAGTTTGATACCTCGCAGCCGGAAATGTCGTTTAATATCGACAGGGAGCGGGCGCATCAGTTGAATGTGCCACTGGATAGGATTTCGGAAACCTTGCGGGTGATGGTGGATCGCTATGATGTGATTGACTTGAGCGTGAATGACCGGGCGGTGCCGGTGATGCTGGGGCCGGCCGAAATGACGATTGCCAGCGCCAGTGATCTGTTGCAGCTGTATGTGCGCAATACGCAGGGGCAGCTGGTGTCGTTAGCGGCATTGGTGGATGTGGTCGAGCAGGGGGTGGCGGCCGAGCTGGATCGTCATGCGCAGCGTCGGGCGATTGAACTGGATCTGGGTACCGAACCGGATGTGCCACTGGGACAACTGGTGGCCCAGGTGCGCCAGTTGGCAGATGACACCTTGCCGCCGGAGGTGAATATTATCTTTTTGGGAGAAGCCGCCACCCTGCAGGAAAGCAGTTATGCGGTAGCGATTACCTTTGTGATTGCGCTGCTGGTGGTGTTTTTAGTGCTGGCGGCGCAGTTTGAAAGCTTTGGCAGTGCAGTGATTGTGGTAGTGACGGTACCGTTTGGGCTGGCCGCGGCCATTTTTGCGTTGTTGTTGACCGGTCAGTCTATTAATCTCTATAGTCAGATCGGTCTGGTGATGCTGATCGGGCTGATGACGAAAAATGCGATTTTACTGGTGGAATTTATGGACCAGTTGCGCGATGCCGGTCATACGGTTGCCGAGGCGGTGATAGAAGGGGTTAAGGTACGTCTGCGTCCGGTGGTGATGACCGTATTATCCACGGTGATGGGGGCCTTGCCGTTGATTCTTAGCAGCGGCCCCGGCGCCGAAGCGCGGGCCGCGATTGGCTGGGTGATTTTTGGTGGGCTGGGGCTGTCGGCAGTGTTTACCCTGTATCTGGTGCCGGTTGGCTATGCTTTGATTGCGCCACACCTGAAAGCCAGAGCGCAGGCTGGGCGAGAGCTGGACGTGCAATTGCAGCAGGCACAGGGGGGCAGGCTATGAATAAAATGGCGGTCATGCTGCTGACACTGTGGCTGGTTGGTTGTGCTGGCAGCGTGCAATATCATCAGCCGGAAATTGACCCGCCCCCAGAATTTCAGGCGTCCCAGGTGCTGCAGTTATTAAGCCGCGACAAGGTGGAGGCATTGCCCGACAGTGCCTGGTGGCAAGGGTATAGGGATGAAACGCTCAACCAGTTGCTGGAACAGGCGCTTAGACAACATTACCCACTGCAGGCGGCAAGTGCCCGCTTAAGTGCGTTGCAGGCCGAATGGCAGCAGTTGCAGGCCGAGCAGGGAGGGCAGTTGCAGGGTGCAGCCTCGGCACGACAGCAAAGCCAGTGGCAGCCAACGCGCCGTGATGCGCAGTCGTTATCGTTGGAGATGGATGCCACACTGGCACTGGATACTTCCGGGCGCGAGTATTATCAGCGGCAAATGTTACACACCCGGATTGAACAGCAACGTGCCCAGTTGCAGCAGTTGCTGCTGCAAACCAGCAGCCAGCTGGTGCAAGATTATCTGCAGCTGCGTTATCTGCAGCAAGGCCAGCAGCAATTGCAAACACGCCGCCAGCTATTACAGCAGCAATGGCAGATATATAACGGCTTGTTACAGGCGGGCTTGCAGCCGGCATTGGCATTAACCGATATCCGTTTGGAGATTGCCCGGCTTGAGGTGGAAATGGCGGCACAGCAGCAGCGGCTGGATCAGCAGCGCAATCAGCTGGCGACCTTAAGCGGTCAGTTTGAATGGCCGGCTAAATCGTTAAGCCCCAAGTATATACCCGAGTATCACTGGGCCATGCCCGAGCTGTCGCCGTTGACGGTTTTGCGGACACAGCCACAGGTGCAACAGGCCGAGGCCCGTTTGCAGCAGACGGTGGCACAGATAGGCATTGCCCGCAGTGCGTTTTACCCGCAACTGGAACTGGCAGCCAGCCTGCAGCTGGGAAGCAATCGGCTGGCCTTGCCCGGTAGTGATACGCTGATTGTCGGTCTGATTGCCCGTTTGCAACAGCAGCTGTTTGATGGCGGCGCCCGTCAGGCCGCACATAAGGTGGCAATTGCTCAGGCCAAAGCCGCGATGGCGGATTATCGACATACGTTGTTACAGGTGAATCAACAGATTAACGATATTCTGCAGGTGTTGTCTGCCAGCCAGCAACAGTTGCAGGCCTATAGACAGCAGGAGCAGTTGTATACGCAGGCCGAACAGCAGATTCAGGCCAATGTAAATGCCGGCTTGATGAACCGCTTGCAATTGCTGGATGCACAACTGCAGCGGGTAATTATCACACAGCAGCTGCAGCAACAACAGACACTGCAGCAGCAGACCATTGCGCAATTGTTCGGGATGTTGGCAAAAAATCCAGCAACACCAGAGCAACACGAGAAATAAACGCATTATCACGGTGTTGTGTCTATGCGTTGAGTGCTATGCTCTGCGCTCATTTAGCTAAGGAGAGCGCGTGTTGTGCAGATTATTGGGCTTATTGGGGATGTTGCTGCTGGCTTCCTGGGGAATGGCCGAGCCGATGAAGCCGGAGGTGGAGTCAGAACCTGTATTGGAACAACCGCTATATAAGCCGTTTATCGAGCGTTATATTCTGGATGAACTGAAACAACTAAGACAGGATCAGCAGCAGTTACGGGTGGATGTGGCGGATAAGGTGGCCCATGCCCGACTGGATGCGTCCGACAGGGTGATACGCTACACCGCCGATACCACCAATACGATTTTCTATATTATTACCGCCGCCGCCTCCATTTTAGTATTGCTGGGCTGGAAATCGGTCCGAGATTTTCGTCTTGAACTGGAACATGAAACCGAACGTAAGATTCAGGCATTAACCCAACGTTATGAGCAGCGGCTGGATGAGATGGAAATGAAAATCAAGGAACGTTCCGACCAGATTCTGGTTAATCAGCAAAAAATTGCCAATACCAATATGCTGCATTCACTCTGGTTGCGTGCTGGACTGGAAAAAAGCGCTCAGGAAAAAATCAGTATTTATGATCATATTCTGGAAATTCATGGTAATGATATTGAGGCATTGACATATAAGGCCGATGCATTGTTGGAAATTGGTGAAATTAAATGGGCCTTGTCGTTGGCTAATCAGGCTATCTTGCTGGATAGTGAATATGGTCTGGCGTATTGGCAGCGTGCCTGTGCGAATGCCGAGCTGGGGTTTGAAGAAGATGCACTGGATGATATTGCACATGCACTCAGCCTGTCGGATTATCTGTATGATGAAATATGCAGCGAGGTCTTTTTTAAGAAGCTGGAAGGAAATCCGCGTTTTCATCTGATTCTGGAGCGCAACCTGGCGGCTAAATAGTGGTTTTTTCATATTAAGGAGGTGAAGCATGCTGCGAGAGCTGGCCAAAACCCGACAACGTGAAAATGAGCCAAAACGGCGCTGGTTTTTTTGCCATGAACTGGATCTGGTGGTCTGGCAGCAAACGGACCAGGCTATTTATGCCTTTCAACTGGCCTATAATAAACACCGGCATGAGGCGGTATTTTGCTGGCACCAGCGTCGCGGTTTCGAGCATTATCGGGTGGATGATGGGGAAAGGCTGCCGGGAGAAAATCGCACCCCGATTTTTAGCGCGGTCGCACGTTTGGATGCAGCCGCATTGCAGACCCGTTTTTTGGCATTGGCCGAGGAGGTGCCGCCAGAGATTGTGCAATTTGTACAAGCCCGGTTGCAAGAATATGATCACTGAGCCGCACCGCATGCAAGGGGCTGTATGTGGTGCGGCTCTATCGCTGCTGTTATCCGCGCCACTGATGGCGCAGGGTGTGTTGCAACAAGCTGCGGAGCAGCTGGAAAACCGCTCTATGCAGCGCTTGCAGCAGCTTCAAGCCGAATACAGAATTAGTCCGTTCACCAGCGATGGTTGCAGCGGTTATCTATCGGAAGGCTGGTCCTGGCTGGCTAATCGCTTGTCTATATTTGAAGATAATCTGGGGCCGCGCCCTCCCTGGGAACATTGTTGTATTGCGCATGATAAAAGTTATTGGCAAGGCACTGCCGAAAACGGTTACCGCTTACGTCAACAGGCCGATCAGAGGCTTAAACAATGTGTGATTGCCAGTGGTGATGCGTTTATCCCGCCGGCTGTAGCTTATCCGCTTGAGCAGGCACAGATTAAACAGGCATTTGAGCAGGTGGCTAAGATGATGTACCTTGCGGTAAGAGCCGGTGGTCAGCCTTGTTCCACACTTCCCTGGCGATGGGGCTACGGCTGGCCCGAATGTGCAGCCAGCGAGACGGGGCCGTCGCATATGGTGACCGAGCTGCAGGCCGATGAGCAGCTGGTACTGTTTAACAGTTATGCCTGGCAGTCAGCGCCGGGGGAATGGCAGCTACAGTTACATGCCTGGGTGTATGAGCCGGAGCAAAGCCAGCTGCGTAGCGGTCTGTTTGCCGAATTGCTGCACGCAAAATATGGCTTGAAGCGGGATGCGGCTGCCGGACAAAACTTTCAGCGACGCAGCAATCTGTTATTAGCAGATAATGAGCGCGATAAACAACTATGGTTACAGCTTGCCGGACAGGATTATCTGTTGCCGGCCACCTCGGAGGCCGGGCATAGCCGTTATCAGCTGCAACTTTCGGCACAACAGCTAGCGCCGTTTATTGATGAGCATGGCTGGCTGACGTTCAGGGTGGTCGATCAGCAGCAGCGACAGTTTTTTGGCCGGCTGCAATTCATTTCAGCGCGCGGCTATAGCGTGATCAGCGATATCGATGATACCGTCAAAATCTCACATGTGGAAGATCGCCGGGCCTTGCTGGAACAGACCTTTTATCGCGATTTTGTGGCAGTGCCGGGTATGGCTGAGCAGTATCAGCGCCTGGCAGCCAAAGATATCCCGATTCATTTTGTCTCCTCCAGCCCTTGGCAGCTATATCCCGAGCTGCATGACTTTTTACAACAGGATTTTCCCGAGGCCAGCTATCACTTAAAAGTACTGCGTTTCCGAGCGCGTCAGCTGATAAACCTGTTGCAGTCGGGCACACAGACTAAACCGCCACAGATCCGCGAAATTATGCAGCGCTTTCCTGAACGGCAATTTATTCTGATCGGCGATAACGGCGAACAGGACCCGGAAGTCTATGCCCAGATCGCGACAGAATTTCCGGGGCAGGTGCATAAAATATTGATTCGTAATGTTGCCAAGGAACGTGCCGATAGCCAACGCTATAGCCAGCTGTTTGCGCAACTGCCGGCACAGCAATGGCAACTGTTCGATAAGGCCGCGCAAATAGAACTGGACTTGCCGTGAATTGGCTTTGAGTAAGTCTTTGCCAGGAGGGCAAATAAGAGGGCTATACTCGTGCCCGTTCAGTTAATTGTTGATATGCTGTTTTATCACCCCCCCTGGCCGAGTCGCTTAACTGCCGCTGCATGCTACTGCTGCTGGGGTTGCTAAGGTATAAGCATTGTTTGCCGGTACGCTTGCATTGGTTTTTTACTTTCCAATAGGCTTTATGGCTGATGCAGCCGGTCTGACAAATGACCAGGTCGGCTGCGGCAATGCTGGATTCCAGTTGGTGCAGATTATCCTCCAGACCACCGTCGTGATGCAGATAGTGGGCGCCGTGTTGTTCTACGATTTGTCGATAGTGGCTGACTTTATGTTGATGTCCGCCCACGCATAGTATGGTTTTCTGTTGTAGCGGGCTTGGGCTTGGGCTTGGGGCGGAGCAAGCCGGTGTTGTCTGAATAGGGGCGGTCGTTGTTTGGGGGGATGCGTTAGTTATTTGTTTTAATTTTTTATTTTGCTGTTCTGCACGTTGTAATCGATATTGAAGCCGCTCGACTTGTTGTTGTAACCGTAGCAAGGTGAGCTGTTGCTGCCGTGGGTTAAATTGCTGCTGTAATTGATAGATACGGCTATCACGGCCAATAATTTCGGCACGTAAATGCATCAATTGCTGATTCAGCTGGTTAATCTGCTCATTTTTCTCGGTGCGATATTGAGAAAACTGGTGTTGTAATATCCCCAGCTGTTGTGACAAACAGGCATTTTCCCTAAGTAATGACGGGTCGGCAGCAGGCGCTATTGGGCGAGTGCAGTGTTGGTGCTGCAATAAATGTATTTGCCGATAAACCCGCTGCTGTATGCTGTCATCGCATAAGGGATGGGTCAAAATGGCCCAGAATGCTGCGGCCAGCTGAGATTGTTGCAGGTCTTGTTGCCATTGTTGCAGCAGTTCGGTTTTCGATTTTAATTTATGATATTGCGCAATGGTTAAGGCATAGCGTTGTTCAAGCGCTTTGTGTATTTTTTTGGCAATGCGATTACGCGATTGCGCGTAATGTATGGCCTGGGTATGTAATTCATAGTCATCGTCGGGACAACAGCCAAACCAGCTGCTTTTGACTAAACCTCGTAATTTATTGGTGGGCAGGCAAATGCCAATGACCGGGCATAGCAGGCGATGTGGTAAATCCCATAAGCGTTTGCGTTGATGTGTGGTAGACATGGATTTTATCCTGAATGATTTGTATTTAATATAAATGATAATCATTATCATTTCAATGTTTGTTTGATAAATGTCAGCCTTTGGCATTCTGTTCGTATAAACGCGTGTAAGGTGGTCACATGCGGCACATTACGGCTAACGCCTAATGGATGCCCTACAGCGGGTGAATGTTTATCGTGTTAGGCTTGATATGCGCCTTACGCGGGTTATGGTTCAGGCATGGTGGCAACGGTAGCCGGTTCCGCGGTCGATGCAGCCGCAGCAACCATCACTCAGTTTGGAGGTGAAGTGTTAAGTTATCAAATCAGTGATCCAGGTAAACTGGACAAACATATTGGGATCAAAAAATGACACAATTGACAGTAGGCACCAGTATCGGTGCCGGTTTTGGATTGGTCGGTGCCGCGATGTCCGGTCGTGCAGTACCGATGTGGAACAGCCCCAACGAACTGAATCGATTGCCAATTAGGCTGGTAATCCCGACCCCGAATACCACGTCATTACATCTGGCGGGTTCGGTCGCCGATAGTACCGGAGGTTATCTGATTCATAACCTGGGTGGAAAACTTGATTTGCCCAATGGGTCGGTCATTGACATACCGGTTACGGCCAGCATGAAGGTGGATGATGCTTTACGCTGGCAACAGGCCTCAGCCGAGAATATTCCACTGTTGTTGAATAAAAATACCTCAGCCTGGGAGCAAGCTTATCTGACCTCTCAGTTGCAAAATGATTTGATTATGGTCGCCCGTAATGCAATGGACGATGTGAATGCCGCAACATGGTTAAGCCTGAGTAAGCCAACGTCTGGTTTTCGCGAATGGGCGGAGAAGTTTGCAGACCAATATTCGGGATCGGCGTTGTTTACTAAAGTCCGTGAGGCGGCGATTGCAGGGATGAAAAATATCGGTTGTTTTGCCGCCGGTACGTTAGTGCATACTCAACAAGGTTTAAGGCCGATTGAAACCATCAACGTGGGCGACTATGTGTTATCCAAGCCGGAAGGCGGGGAAGGCGAAATGTCGTATAAGCGGGTCACTAAAACATTTGAGTACCAGGATAAGGAGGTTATTTTCCTTCAGATACGGGTTAAGAAAAATCAGGAGAGAGTGAGTGGGAGCGGTGAATATGACAAGCTTTTAGTTACGCGCAATCACCCATTCTGGGTGTTAGATCAGTATCTTGATGACCTGATTATTTATGGTGATGATGAAACTCCTTTTCTTAAATCGTTTAATACCTGGGTGCGTGCCGACTTGTTACGTCCCGGTATGACGCTGCTGTTACAGGACGGTCGTACTGGGGTTGTGTCTGGTTGTGATCGTTTAAATCGTATGGCAATCCCTGGCTATGGCTGGTGGTATGATATTTATTCTGATCGCTATGATGATTCTACGCTGGATGGCTTTGATGAGTATTATAATTATGGAGAAATAATAACACTTGATGATAACGGGAATATTAGGTACGGCGGAGGTACTATTAAAGCCGGGGATCAGGAAATTATACCATGCGATCCCAATGCCGACCCGAATTCGCCTGCGCCTGGTTCATCACTATATTTAAATGAAGGCGTAAACTGGCGTGCTGGCTATACGAATAAGAGGGGGGTAGACTGGGAAAACGAAGATCCTGATCTATGGTTTAGCACCACGGTGTATAACCTGGAGGTTGAAGATGATCATACCTATTTTGTTGGGGATATGGGCGTCTGGGTGCACAACACAAATTGTGAAGAGTTAAGTAAGTTTGCCACGGGTATTAAAATATTTTCCAGCATCAAAGATAGCTATACCCCTTATGTCAATTCCCACCCCAATACCGTTGAAATCAATATTGTGAAAGATTATGACAAGTTGTTTACCCAGCGCTGGGCAAGTATACAGCAGCGTACCTTGGGCTCAATTCATAATGATAATTGGCTGCCGAACGCACGCCAAACATCAGGACTTGTTTACCGAGGATGAGGACGAGAAAAAAACGGCTTATTCCGAGCGGCGTCGCTGGTTGGGTGAATTTTTAAATGTGAAAACGGAAGACGAGCGTCCTGATCTGGTTAAGCAAACCGGTTTGAAGGTCAGTATCAGTGATAACGTTAAAAAATCTAAACGATAAGGGAGCTAACATGAGTTATGTCGTTACGATCTGGGAACAACCTAAGCATCTGGCCTTGCCACAAACGGCGGAACAGGCCTGGGAAATAATCAGCGTGTTGCAGAAGTCCGAGGAGACTAGCCAGAAGCTGGAGGACTGGGCAAAGGATGTCCGGGAGTCGGGCTTTTGCCCTTGTGTAATGTGCCAAGGGTCGGATAAAGGCGAGGGCTATGACTGTGCCTGGCTGGAGGGGCCGCCGCGTGCCGGCGGTAGTCTGGTATGTAACCAGGGGATAAATTTAGGTGTAACCGAGGTGAACCCAATGGTCTTGCTGGTAGAGAAGGCACAGGCCCATGGTCTGCATGTGCTGGACCCCCAGTCGGGCCAGATGTATCTGTTTGACGGCACGCCCCGGCCGGTCGAAAGCGCGCCCGAGCCGGAATATGAGTTACCGAAACCTCCCAAAGCACTGGCGGCTATCTATGATGCGATTAAACCATTGATGGTAGCCCATGGTTATAAGGGAAATAAAAAAGAGTATTTGTTTAGACGTGAAATTGATGGGGGATGGCACGAAATCTCTATATATTCTTCAGCTAATTACTGGCCGGATGCAATTTATATCGCGCTATTCGCGAAAACAGAATTTACTACCATTTGCGATATTCAGACCCGATTTAAGCGTAAATACGATTTTACGGGGGGGGGGGGGGATAACCTTAAATCAGAGACTTTGGATTGGGAATCTTGACGACCCAAACCGTGATAGGTATATGATAAACTCACTAAAACGTCTGGACGAAGTGATTATCTTGATCAAACAGGCATTAGAAGACAAGCTGTTAGCCTATCAGGATAATATGAATAGTCTCTTTGACTTTGATCGGCAGATAAATGCCTTATATTATTCAGAGGATCCCAATCCCTATGTAGATAAGGAAGATTGTGATCATCATCCGTATCCATTAGTTGCCCGTGGAATCAATGGGGCTGCTGTAGTACTGGTAGCCGCGCATTTATCATCCAATCCGTATTTTGAGCGTATGTGTGAGGAGAAGCTTCGTCGTTATCGTAAAGAGTTTGTTCCTACCCTCAGGAAATTTATTGATTTTCTTAAACAACAGCCACGGCTTGAGAAAGCTTAGCTTGAGAGCTTGTTGTTGGTCTTGGGTTTTCGGTAGGGAGCTAACATGAGTTATGTCGTCACGATCTGGGAGCAACCTAAGCATCTGGCCTTGCCACAAACGGCGGAACAGGCCTGGGAAATAATCAGCGCGTTGCAGAAGTCCGAGGAGATTAGCCAGAAGCTGGAGGACTGGGCAAAGGATGTCCGGGAATCGGGCTTTTGCCCTTGTGTGATGTGCCAAGGGTCGGATAAAGGCGAGGGCTATGACTGTGCCTGGCTGGAGGGGCCGCCGCGTGCCGGCGGTAGTCTGGTATGTAACCAGGGGATAAATTTAGGTGTAACCGAGGTGAACCCAATGGTCTTGCTGGTAGAGAAGGCACAGGCCCATGGTCTGCATGTGCTGGACCCCCAGTCGGGCCAGATGTATCTGTTTGACGGCACGCCCCGGCCGGTCGAAAGCGCGCCCGAGCCGGAATATGAGTTACCGAAACCTCCCAAAGCACTGGCGGCTATCTATGATGCGATTAAACCATTGATGGTAGCCCATGGTTATAAGGGAAATAAAAAAGAGTATTTGTTTAGACGTGAAATTGATGGGGGATGGCACGAAATCTCTATATATTCTTCAGCTAATTACTGGCCGGATGCAATTTATATCGCGCTATTCGCGAAAACAGAATTTACTACCATTTGCGATATTCAGACCCGATTTAAGCGTAAATACGATTTTACGGGGGGGGGATATCCTTAAATCAGAGACTTTGGATTGGGAATCTTGACGACCCAAACCGTGATAGGTATATGATAAACTCACTAAAACGTCTGGACGAAGTGATTATCTTGATCAAACAGGCATTAGAAGACAAGCTGTTAGCCTATCAGGATAATATGAATAGTCTCTTTGACTTTGATCGGCAGATAAATGCCTTATATTATTCAGAGGATCCCAATCCCTATGTAGATAAGGAAGATTGTGATCATCATCCGTATCCATTAGTTGCCCGTGGAATCAATGGGGCTGCTGTAGTACTGGTAGCCGCGCATTTATCATCCAATCCGTATTTTGAGCGTATGTGTGAGGAGAAGCTTCGTCGTTATCGTAAAGAGTTTGTTCCTACCCTCAGGAAATTTATTGATTTTCTTAAACAACAGCCACGGCTTGAGAAAGCTTAGCTTGAGAGCTTGTTGTTGGTCTTGGGTTTTCGGTAGGGAGCTAACATGAGTTATGTCGTCACGATCTGGGAGCAACCTAAGCATCTGGCCTTGCCACAAACGGCGGAACAGGCCTGGGAAATAATCAGCGCGTTGCAGAAGTCCGAGGAGATTAGCCAGAAGCTGGAGGACTGGGCAAAGGATGTCCGGGAATCGGGCTTTTGCCCTTGTGTGATGTGCCAAGGGTCGGATAAAGGCGAGGGCTATGACTGTGCCTGGCTGGAGGGGCCGCCGCGTGCCGGCGGTAGTCTGGTATGTAACCAGGGGATAAATTTAGGTGTAACCGAGGTGAATCCAATGGTCTTGCTGGTAGAGAAGGCACAGGCCCATGGTCTGCATGTGCTGGACCCCCAGTCGGGCCAGATGTATCTGTTTGACGGCACGCCCCGGCCGGTCGAAAGCGCGCCCGAGCCAGAATATGAGTTACCCCGAGCTTCCAAAGTGAACGGTGCTATCTATGATGCGGTTAAACCGTTGATGGTGGCCCATGGTTATAAGGGAAATAAAAAAGAGTATGTGTTCACGCGGGAGATCGATGGGGGACGGCACGAAATTCATATTGATCTTCTACATAATCTCTGGCCGACTGAAATTGGTATCTCGGTATATGTGGTAACGAAATTTACTGCGATTGAGGATATTCATACCCGATTTGATCGTGAATCCGATTGGATGGGGGGGGGGGATAGGCTTACCTCAGAGAGACTGGATGATGAATACTAAAGACCGAAATCGTGATATTTATAGAATAACGTCACGAAAACATCTGGACGAAGTGATTGGGTTGATCAAACAGGCCTTAGAAGACAAGTTGTTGGCCTATCAGGACAATATGAATAGTATTTTTGATTATGATCAGCAGGCAAATGCTTTGTATTATGCGGAAGATCCGAATCCCTATGTAGATCGGGACCATTATGATCATCATCCGTATCCCGTCATTGCGCGTGGAATTGATGGGGCTACGGTGGCACTGGTAGCCGCGCATTTATCATCCAATCCGTATTTTGAGCGTATGTATGAGGAGGAGCTTCGTCGTTATCCTAAAGAGTTTATTCCTACCTTCCTGAAATTTGTTGATTTTCTCAAACAGCAGCCACGGCTTGAGAAAGCTTAGCTTGAGAGCTTGTTGTTGGTCTTGGGTTTTCGGTAGGGAGCTAACATGAGTTATGTCGTCACGATCTGGGAACAACCAGAAAATCAGCTAAATTAGTGGGTGGAAGGTACGTTTGTCAGCCTATATAACCAGATATTCTGCTAAAGTTCGTTTCATTGTCCGGTTAATAGTAAGCTTCCGAGAGCATAGCGTGACAACACGTTCTTAACCTGCTAGCGACGGATGTCCTCAACGGCTTTTTGATAATTCCACGGCAAGCAGGCCTCAGGATTTTGTTTAGTTTAGCCTAGTTGCAACGCGGAGGCCGTTAAAAAAGACAAGCCAAAAACGGGAAGTTATTTGTAGCGGGTTCCTTAACAAGTCTATTTACCGTGCAGGTCCTGTATTTAGCTTCCGGAAAGGTTTAGCCGGATTGCCAAAATATGACGTATTCTCTACCGTATTCTTAATCACTACACTCCCCATGCCTATAGAGGAATTTTGCTCAATGATACGATTATCTTTAATACATGAGCCTAAGCCAATCGTAGCACCGGATTTAATAGTAGAGTTCCCTCCAATTAACGTACCCACAGACATCCAAACGTTATCTTGAATAACAACGCCATGGCCAATATTGCTCAAATTTCCAATAATTGTATTATTGCCAATCTCGGTTGGTTTAAGCGTACCACCACAAATCACAACATTCGCCCCAATCTCCACATCATCTCCAACGTAAACACCGGAAAGATGAGGAAACTTTAAACGCTCATTATTTTTGTTAAGGTATATTGCGATACCTGCGCAGCCAATCGTCGTATTTTCCCGAATAACCGTATTCTTACCAACATACACGTTACGCTTTAAAACACACCCTGCCTCTACAATACTATTTTCTCCAACAGAAACGCCTGGCTCGATAACCGCACTAGGATGAATCTGCGCAGATTCATGAATACCGATTGGCATTTCACCCCAATCCACACAAGACAGTTCATACTTTTTCAGATGAGCTAATAATTTAATAAAAAGAGAGCGTGGATCAGTGGCAATAATACAAGAAACATTAGCTATTTTTTCTGGCAAAATATATAGAACATCTTGCCTTTGTTCTACATTATCAACCTGTTCCAAAAAGCAAACACTATTTGCTAAAGGCGCTCGTCCATCTGCAATATATTCCACACAAATATCAGGCGCCACAAATAACTCATAGGTCTCATTTTCAGAACTGGACGCTAAAATTGTCTTTAAATCTTCGTAAGAAAGAGGCTGCTTAACGGTAACTGGATATAAAACGCTATTAGCCATTTTTATTATTCATGTAGGCAACAATCTCATCTACCGTAGTCAAACTATCAATATCCTCATCTGGAACCTTAATATTCGTTTCTTCCTCAATACATAGAAAAATACTAGAAATATCCAGTGAATCAATACCCTGATCAGACAAAGGTTTAGTGCTATCAATTTCAGACACATCCGTTAATGCGTTTGAATCAAGAATTAACTTTACAATTTGCTCAGATGTAAATTTACTCATTTTTTCTCCATTATTATTTCATTTCAAATATTGCAGATGCCCAAGACAGGCCAACACCAAATCCACTCAGACATATTTTTGTACCCGGTTCAATTGAGCCAAGATCATTTTTTAACAACATAGGTATTGAAGAAGATATCGTATTTCCATACTCCATCATTCCAAAAACAACCTTCTCTTTATTCAACGCTAATCGCTTTGTTAAAGTATCAACAATATATTTGCTACCTTGATGAAAATACCAACGCTCTACCTGCTCAGTAGTCATGTCTAACTTAGACAATAACTTGTTAATAGAGCCAGGTATTGTTGAAGCAGTAAAATTAAATACCGCTCGACCATTCATGTTTAAATGTTCATCACACACTAAACTTTGAAACTGACTACCATCCGAACCAAATTGATAACCAACCGGTTGCAAACCTTTAGTATCAGGCTGAAGCAATGTCACAGTGGCACCATCACCGAAAATTAAGACGGTATTTTTATCATTTTCATCAATAATGTCAGAATAGGGGTCAGCGGTAAACAACAAGCCATTATTAAGCTTATGTTCACGCATAAATGCACTGACAACCGATAAAGCATAAACATAACCAGAACAACCCAGCGAAATATCAAAGCATGCACAATCACGAGTCAATCCTAATTTTCCATGCACTATTGCCGACACATGTGGAATTTTATAATCAGGATTTTGAGTCACAACCACACAGCAATCGATTTGATCCAAATCAATGCTTGTACGAGCCTTCAAGTCCTCAAAAGCTTTCAAACAAAGATCAGAAGCCGACTGATCAGATTCTTTATAAGCTCGATTTAATACGCCAATTTTATTTTCAATAAAATCACGATCCACTTCAAACTTATCTAATAAATCTAAATTTGATTTTCTATTTTCGGGTAAATATGTGCCAATTTGGGCTATTGAAATCACGGTCAATTTCTCACTAAAGTAAAATAAACATTACCAGCTGGGATACCATCAATTAAAATCGTGCTTTTAGTTAATCGAAAATTAAAGTTTTTAACTAACTGGACTGTTAACAGACTATTATCAGAAATAGCCGCGGGCAACTCTAATCGAGTAAAATACCACTTCCCTAGCTCTTCTGGATATAGCTTAGTTAATAACTCCTTATTCAAAGCCACAAAATTTTCACATGCAGTGAAACCTGTTGAGCTCGTCAGCGCAATAGTTTCAGCCGCTAAATCAATTTCGCTCTTAGCTAAAATAAGGCTCTCATCATATTCATAGCGAGAGGTTACACTACTACTATCTTCATATAGAAAAAACGACTGTTTTTCCCCATCAAGGAAGCAACGAATATCTGCCTTAACGCCCTCGCTTTTAACGTTCGTCATTAATAAATTATTTTTCACAATACCGTGAAACTTAATATCAATATTCGTTGGTTTTTGTTCGGAAAAAAATGTAAGAAAATGATTTGTAATATCGGTACCGTGAACGTACTCTCGATTACCTTTAAATTGGAACTCGAATAAATGCTCCATAAACTACCTGACTAAAGTTATAAATTTAATAAATAGGGTGTAAAAAGCCTAAACAATGCTACAACAACATAGCATTAATTTTATTTAAAATCACCAATATTATTTAAAATCACCCTAACTTCCGCAGTATTATAATCAATCCTTGTGGGCAAGCCTACTGAACCCCGCATTTGTGCGGGATTATTTTAGTTACACCTTGTATATCCAATTGATATCTCATTTTGGCGGGATTGCAATCGATATACATCTTGAATATACAAAATAAATTAACATGGCTTTAGCACAAACAAAGATTTTTAAGAGCAATCGTTCTCAAGCGGTTCGATTACCTAAAGCAGTTGAGCTACCACCTTCAATTACTGAGGTTGAGATAGTTTCAATTGGAAACCAACGGATTATTTCTCCAGTGGAAGAAAGCTGGGATCGCTGGTTTGATGGCCCAAGGGTAACAGATAACTTTATGTCAGATCGTGAGCAGCCGGTTCGCTTGCGCACCGTTTGCTCTAGCAATGTACGGTCTACTTCTGTTAATGATATCTTCTCGGCTTGACGGTGTGGCATAAACTGAACAAATAGACCAATCTAATCTATATGAAAAATATAGGTATGATTAGTTTTACGGCTATGCACTAGCCTTAATGCAATCAAGCGAGCTTCAACTTCTCCGTCAACTTTGGGGGGTATAAACCACGATGTGTGCCGTGTCAGCTTTGTGGAATGCCAGGCTGGATTTTCAGGGAATCAAAGGTGGCATTGATCTGTGGATCATCCGGTAGTGAGGTGGTTAGCGTGACTTGAATAAAATAGGGCTGATTCCAGTAGAAGTAGGTGTGTTGATACATGCTTTTTCCATCCGAATCCAGCTGGGTAGAAAAATGACCAATATCGGCGGAATTGCCTAGCGGACGGGCGCCGGGAAGGATTTTGATGGTAGGCATTTCGGCCTGAGCGGTTTGAATTAAGCTGGCTTTAATTTCCTGTAGCTTGATCTTGTCCCATAGTTCTGGGGGCACTTCATTGGCAATTACATTGATATTGGCGGCTCCGTCGTTACGAGAGGCATAAAAATCAAGCGGTATGTCGCCAGCGTTTGCCGGTTGAGCCTGGACCTGCCAGTCGCCAGGATAGTTGAAGCTTAAGGCGGCGGCGTGATTCTGGTAGCTTTTGACACCTTGCTGAGGTGACTGAGAGCATGCCGTCAGCGCAATAAGAGAGCAGATTAAGATAAGTTTTTTCATGCGGATGGAGCAATAAGGAAAAACGTCCTTTTTACTGAAAAATGATAAAAAATGCAAAGGCTGATTCAGGCGATCTTATTCAATACGCTCTAGTGTTCTGTATCGTGAATGTTGCTTCCGTCGCAGTCGTAGGGTGCATTTCATGCACCGCATGCCTGTGATTATGTTAAGAAAATGCACGTGGCTAACCCCGCTGGCGATGTTGTGTTGCGTTCTGGGAGGCTGAAACTTATGATAGTTGGCACTTGCGGCTATTGGCTCATAAAGTGCTGACGTAACTGTTCAATACGCTTGCGGTTGGCCCCGAAGTCCGAACGTCCCACCCGTGATGCCGAGCGTATATGCAATTGCTTGTTAGCGGTGTCCAGGGTGATTTCCATATCATCAACAAAGCCAAATATCCCAGACTTGAAGCTTATCCAGAGATAGTCTGGCGACTGTAATTGAATCTTTCCTCCCATTTGCAAAGCGGCTTGCTGTAGGCTTAGCCAGGCCTGTTGCGGCGTAGTCTGAAAGGTGAGGGCGGCAATGTCCCCTTGCTGGCTGTTGACGCAGTTGCCGCTGTGTGGGCAGGGCAGCAGGATGTGCTGCTGCTGTCCCAGTACGGGCAGTTGTTGCCGTGATTGATACCCTAGCCAGGCCAGCGCGGCGATGATGAGCAGTATGGCGATCAGTACTATGGCTAAAAGAATTTTCATGGCAGTTAGGGACCTGTTTAAACCGTGGTTAACAAATTCTGGGCAGCTGCTCGCCGGCCAGCCAGTCCACCACACGTCGGCCTCCCAGCCGGGTGGTCATTTGTACAAACCCCTGGGTATGCTGGCTGGCATGACCGATGATGGCGGCCTCCTTAGCTAGAGGGTGTTGTTGCATTACGGCCAGCAGTTTGTCGGCGTCGGCGGCGGCGCAGATGGCGATTAATTTGCCTTCGTTGGCAATGTTTAACGGGTCCAGGCCCAGCAGTTCGCAGGCGGCGTTGACTTCGGGTTTGACCGGGATGGCCGCTTCATTCAGCTGGATGCCAATATCCGATTGGCGGGTAATTTCATTCAGGGTGGTGGCCAGTCCACCGCGTGTCGGGTCGCGTAACACACGCAGTTGTGCGCCGCTGTCCAGCAGGGTGTGTACTAGGGTGTGTAATGCGGCCGAGTCGGATTGCAGGCTGGCCTCAAAGCCCAGATTTTCACGTTGCGACATAATCGCAATGCCGTGATCGCCAATCGTGCCAGACAGCAAAATTGCATCGCCATCCTGTACCTGGTCACCAGATAGCGTGATATCGTGTTCTACAATACCGACACCGGTGGTGCTGATAAAAACACCATCGCCTTTACCTTTTTCCACCACCTTGGTGTCGCCGGTAACAATATGAACGCCGGCCTTGTTTGCGGCTTCGGCCATGGAGGCAACAATTTGCTTGAGCTGGCCTAATGGCAGACCTTCTTCCAGAATAAAGCCTGCCGACAGATATAGCGGGCGGGCACCCATCATGGCCACGTCGTTAACGGTGCCATGTACCGCCAGTGAGCCGATATTGCCACCGGCAAAAAATAACGGCGATACCACATGACTGTCGGTAGCCATCACCAGTCGTCCGTTGGCTGGTGGGAGCAGGGCGCCGTCGTTACCCTGAGCCAGATAATCATTATTAAATGCCGGTACAAACAGCTCGCTGATTAACTGTGCCATTTTACTGCCGCCGGAGCCCATGGCCATATCGACCAGTCCTTGTTTAAAATCAAGCGGGCGAAGATAGTTTTTTTTCATGACGCACCTGTTAATGGTTTTTTGAAGAAACGGGTTCCAGTTCGGTATCACCAAACTGTTGATTAAGCGCTGTCCAGTCAACCGGGCAGCAGCTATCACGTAGCGGCCATTGATCGGCTGGCGCGCTAAGTTCAAAGGTGGGGATGGACGGAAGTGGTTGACCACTGAAATGGCGCCCGATTACCATTTCGCTAAGCGGCGCGGTGACCAGTTGCAGTTGAGTGCAGGGCTTGAATTCACTGTTGAATGGATTTTTACCCGCTAGCCCCAGGCGCTGGCTGTCATCATCATAGATCACCAGCACCTGCTGTTCGGTAGTCAGCAAAAAATACAATAGCCCGCCATGTTTGGGTTCCTGAAAACGCTTGGCCGCCAGCAATTGAATCGTTTGCTGATTGGCCTGACCACTGTTTAAATCGGCTTCAAGTTTGGGGCGCATGGCCAGCCAGAGATTTACCTTCTGTACGCTGGCATAAATTGCATATAAAAAACTCAGCCCAAATAAACCGAAAAACACCAGCAAAATCTGATCACTATAGGGTTTCAGTACCTCATCGGCCAGCAATAACGTCGGCCAGACAATAAATAGCGCCAGCACCAGCAATACCAGCAACAATGCCCCCCATATTTTGATGGCATGATGCAGACCGGTCAGCCATTTCTTACCGTTATCATGTAAGGGGGCGAGCAAGGTGAGTAACTGATCCCGTTCGCTGTGGGTCATAGGGCGGGTGGTAGATTGAGCGTTCATGCAGGTTGTGATAATTAAAGTCCCAGCGGTTTGGTAGCGTCAAGCGCCTGATACGATCAGGCCGATCTTGAATAAAGCGGCATTATCACCGTATTCTGTGGTTGGCTACAATATTTTATTGTAACGCGGTGGTGAAAAATCCAGCAGCACAAAGGCATTAGCCTGGTAAAGACAGCAATCGCGAGCTTGCAAAAGATAACGATATGCTTCGACAGGTATTGCCCAAAGCCGGGCGCAGGTGTTTGCTGGATATGCGCGGTACACACCCTTTCCCGGATTTCGCTCCCGCTGCATCACGGGCTACGCTTGAAGTATTTGTTTAATTGCAGCCTAATGTGCATTTGACGCTTACTCTCTAAACCGCCCATAACTATAATGCGCGGCGCACGCGCCTTCAGATGACACCATGCATGAACCTACCGGGTTTTCCGGGGTGCAGACGGTGCCGAAAATTTTGCATTGTACGGGTGTTTTTTCGCCGCGCAGGATGGCGGCACACTCACAGGCTTTGTGGTCGGCAACGGAGTGGTATGTTGATCTGAATTTTTGTTCGGCATCAAATTCGGCGAAGGCGGCTTTTAGTTTTAGGGCGCTGTCTGGCACGGTACCCAGGCCACGCCATTCAAATTCGTCGCGCAATTCCATGACTTCGGCGACCAGCGCCTGGGCTTTTTGGTTGCCGTCGCGGGTGACGGCGCGGGTGAATTCGTTTTCAATTTCGGCACGGCCGTCATTGATCTGGCGGATCAGCATTAAAATGGCCTGCATCACGTCCAGCGGCTCAAAACCGGAAATGACCACCGGTTTGTGATAATCGCTGGCAAATACTTCATACGGGCGGCTGCCGATAACGGTGGAGACATGGGCCGGGCCGACAAATCCATCCAGTTTAACGCCACCGCTGACATTCAAAATCGCATGCATGGCGGCCGGGGTTAGTACATGGTTGCAAAGCACGCTGAAGTTGCTGAGTTGCTGTTGTTTTGCCTGCAGGATGGCAACCGCGGTGGGAGGGGTGGTGGTTTCAAAACCTATGGCCAGAAATACCACCTCACGTTGCGGATAATCTTTGGCCAGCTGCAACGCATCCTGGGTGGAATAGATCATACGGATATCGGCGCCGGCGGCCTTGGCCTTGATCAACGACAGGTTGTCGGAGGCCGGTACCCGCATGGTGTCGGCATAGGTGGCCAGGATCACGTTATGGTTCAGTGCCAGTCGAATGGCCTGATCAATGCGGCCTATGGGCAGTACACAGACCGGACAGCCGGGGCCGTGAATCATGGTGACATTGTCGGGTAACAGGTCCTGAATGCCATAGCGTGAGATGGCATGGGTGTGTCCGCCACAAAATTCCATCAGGCGATACGATTTGCCGGCTTGTACCGTGTTACGAATATTCTCGCCAATGATCTTGGCCAGTTCGCCGTCGCGAAACTCATCGATATATTTCATGCGTTTTCTCCGGCTTGTTGTTCGGCCAGTTCGGCAAACAGTTTCAGCGTTTCGGCCGCTTCTTGTTCATCCAGTTTTTGCAGGGCATAACCGACATGCACAATCACATAATCGCCCACTTGGATATCATCCAGTAATGACAGCGAGACTTGTTTACGCACGCCACCCACGCTGACCATGGCCATGTCGTTGTCCAGCAGTTGTTCAATTTTTCCGGGTATCGCTAAACACATAATAATCCTTGTTGGCTATTAGGGTGCATTCAATGCACCGCAAGGTTTTACTTATTGGTGCACGGAGTGCACCCTACATTTATTGGGGGTGTAAATACAATTGTCCTAACCAGGCCTGGCCAAACGCAATCGCGCCATCGTTGGGTGGCAGGCGAGCGGCGGTATACACCTGCAAGCCGGCCTGGTTTAAGGATTCAAGCAAACTTTTGGCCAGTAGCTGGTTAAGCAGGCAGCCGCCGGCCAGGGCGATGCGGCTAAGGTGTTGTTGGCGAGCGCTTTGAATCACCCATTCGGCCAGACCCGCACCCAGTGTGGCGTGAAACTGTGCCGCCGCCAGAGCTTGATCTTTGGCATCAATCAAGGCATGCAGCAAGGGGATGAAACTAAGCTGGTTATCGTTGCTGATATGGTAGCCATGGGGCAGGGCGGGTGTGTTGCCATGGCGAGCGGCCAGCGCTTCCAGCTGCATGGCCGCATGACCTTCAAAATCCTGTATCTGTGCTCGTCCCAGTAGTCCGGCTGCGGCATCGAATAAGCGGCCCATGCTGGAGGTGGGCGGGCAGTTCAGCCCACGTTGCATGACCGTGGGTAGCATGGTGGCGGCAGCTTGATCGGCAAAGCGTTGTGTAATCTGTTGTGTTTGATCGCAGGCAAATAATGCACTGGCCGCCATGCGCCAGGGTTCGCGTGCGGCCTTGTCACCGCCGGGCATCAGCAACGGCTGTAAGTGTCCCAGGCGTTCACAGTGTAAACCATCAACCTGCAGCAGTTCGCCGCCCCAGGCCTGATTATCCCACCCCAGACCAACGCCATCCAGCGCCAGCCCAAGTACGGGGCCATGCAGCTGGTGTTCGGCACATACTGCGGCGATATGCGCATGATGATGCTGTACCGCCAGGGTGGGTAGTTGCCGTTCGTTGGCATAGGCCTGAGCAAACTGGCTGCTGTAATAGTCAGGATGCAGATCATGCACGACCAGGGCCGGGGTGACGTCCAGTAACTGGCTAAGATGTGCAACGCATTCATGCAACATCTGGCGGGTGCTGACATTATCCAGGTCGCCGATATGCTGTGATATAAATGCCTGCTTATCCCGGGTCAGGCAGATGGTGTTTTTTAGCCAGGCGCCACAGGCCAGCACGGGTTCGGTGTTGGCGGGCAGGGTAAATGGCTGCGGGGTATAGCCACGGGCGCGGCGGATAAACTGGGGGCGGCGCTGTTGTGCGCCATTTAAGGTGAGGCGTAGCACACTGTCGTCACAGCGTTGCAGAATGTCACGGTTATGTGTCAACGTGGCATCGACAATATCGCCCAGTAGGTGTTGGGCTTCCTCGTCGTTGATTGCCAGCGGCTCACCGGCATGATTGGCGCTGGTCATTACCAGTGCAATATCGCACGCTTGCTGCAGCCAGTTGTGACCGCTGGGGTTGCCCAGCAGTTGATGAAACAGCAGATAATGCAGCGGGGTATAGGGCAGCATCACGCCGATATGATTGATATGCGGTGCAATACCGGGTAGCAGGGTGTCGGCTTGTGGGCTTTTGTCTAGCAGTACAATCGGGCGTTCGCTGCTGTTGAGTAACTCCAATTCATCGTCCTGAGCCTGTGTATAGGGTGACAGCGAGGCGCTATTTAACAGCATAATCGCCAGTGGTTTAAACGGGCGTTGTTTGCGCTGGCGCAGGGTTGTTACCGCGTCGCTGCGTGCATCGCAGACCAGATGAAAGCCGCCCAACCCCTTGATGGCTAGAATCTCACCGGTCCGAATACGTTCGGCCGCTGCGGCAATCAAATGATCGGCGATAATCGCTTGCCCGTGTCGGTCATACAGTGCCAGTTGTGGTCCGCAGTCGGGGCAGGCATTGGGCTGGGCATGAAAACGCCGTGCCAGTGGGTCCTGGTATTCCTGCAGGCAGTCAGGGCATTGTGCAAATTTTGCCATGCTGGTTTGAGACCTGTCATAGGGCAGCCGGTGTACCAGGGTATAGCGCGGTCCACAATGCATGCAGTTGATAAACGGGTGCAGATAGCGCCGGTCTTGAGCATCAAACAGTTCGTGCAGGCAGTGATCACAGATGGCGGAATCCGGGGTGATCATGGTGGACACCCGGCTGGACTGACTGGTGTTAATGTGAAATCCGGAAAGCCTGGGGTTGATGGCTTGGGTTTGCCAGCTGAGTTCATCCAGCTCGGCATGTGGCGGCAGTTCATTCGGAATGCGCTGCAACAGGGTTTGCAGTTGCGGCTCATAACCTTGAACCGCAATCTCTACGCCTGCACCGTTATTCCACACTTCCCCCTCCAGTGCCAGTTCATGCGCCAGTCTATAGATAAACGGCCGAAACCCCACCCCTTGAACCCGACCGTGAATGGTGATGAGGTAATGATTGAGAGTGTTATGGGCAGGTTGTGGCTGAGGATCCATTAGGCCTCGGTCAGTGCCGGCTGATGGGCGGTTAACCAGTTTAGCCAGTCATCCATGCCTTCACCGCTGCGCGCCGACAGCTGGATAATTTCTATCCTGGGGTTGACCTGGCGCGCGTAGGCGATGGCTTGGTCTACATCAAAATCCAGATATGGCAGCAGATCAATTTTATTGAGCAGCATCAGGCCGGCGGCCTGGAACATATCGGGGTATTTTAGCGGCTTGTCTTCACCTTCGGTTACCGATAACACCACTACCTTGCTGTGCTCTCCCAGATCAAATGAGGCCGGGCAGACCAGATTGCCGACGTTTTCTATCATTAAAAAGCTTTGCGACTGCAGGCGCAGTTGTGGAATCGCCTGTTGTATCATTTGTGCATCCAGGTGGCAGCCCTTGCCGGTATTTACCTGAATCACTTCGGCGCCGGTGGCTTTGATGCGTTTGGCATCGTTTTCGGTTTGCTGGTCGCCTTCGATGACCGCGACCGAGTAATCGGCTTTTAAGCGGTGAATAGTCTCTACCAACAGGCTGGTTTTACCTGATCCGGGGCTGGAAACCAGGTTCAGGGCTAAAATCTGCTGCTGCTTAAAATGTTGGCGATTTTGGTCGGCATGTTGGTCATTTTTGGCCAATAAGTCTTTTTCGACCTGAATAACACGTTCAATCGTCGGGTCGGGTTTTTCCGAAGCCATGGGGGTGAAGGTCAGCTTGGCCTCGCTTAACAGGGGGGTGTTTTTGTTGCCGGGTGCGCTCAGGCTATGACCACTGCAACCACAAGTTGTACACATAAGGGGGGATTCCTTCGTTGTTGGGGTTAACTGGCAAGTAAATCTTTAACCCGCATCTGGCGGCCGGAAATAATATTCAGCTGCGGGCTTTCACATTGTTCGCACAGTCCATATTGTTCGCTGACATGGCTGCTGTGTCCACAGTGACCACATTGAGCCTGGCCGGGAATAATCTCGATTTCAAGTTCGGCTCCCTCAGCAATGCTGTTTTGCATGGCCGCATCAAAGCAAAAGCGCATGGCCTCCACTTCCACCGCGGCCAGCTCACCGATTTCCAACACCACTTTGCGTACCTGGGTGAGCTGATGTTGTTCGGCAGTTTGCTCAATAATTTCCCGCACATTCTCGGCCAGCGACATTTCGTGCATATTACCCCGCGATTAGCAGGCCGGTGGCCAGTGCGGCAAGACCCATGCCGGTGGTTTTGAGGGCATTGATATGTTGATGCTTGATCAGCGTATGTGCCATCCAGATACCGCTAGCCTGCAGAGCAAAGGTGCCGGCTAATAATGCGATTGATGCCTCGCTGGCGTGCTGCATGCCTTGGAATAAAGCAAAAGCGCTAATCAAACTAAGCTTTGCCATGCTGGGCAGGCGCATTGCCGAGGCGATTAGCAGGCCCATGACTAGCAGCAGTACCGCGGTGGTGCCGGAAAGCAGCGGTAGTGCAAGGCTGCTCGCGGCCAGCATGCCTGCCGCCATGACCGCGGTAAATGCTAGTGGCAGCTGCCAGGCGCTATGGCCGCCTTGTTGGCGTGCCCATAGCCCAATGGCCAGCATGGCGGCGATATGGTCCAGGCCGGATAGCGGGTGCATCAGGCTGTGAGCATGGGCCTCGCCAACGTGGGCGAAGGCGGTGGCCGGTAACAGGGTTAATGTAGCCGCGACTGCGGCCAGGCTCAATTTTTTATGCGTAAAATCGCTCATATCTAAAACTCCTTATGTCAATAATGCTTGACTTGTGTGATGGCTAACCCGTCTCTTTGGGGGTGGCTAGAGCGATGCCCAAAATAGTGAGTGTAAAAGAAGCCGGCGGCGCTGGCTAGTCATCCCAATTTAATCTTTAATTAATGGCGTATCCCGCTACACAAGCTCTGGCTATCGGTGTAGCATAAAGGCATAGAAAAATTTGCGCCAGTGGTGTTAATGCTATCGCTGCGGGTAACAATGATTGAAAGCTGTATTTCGTCAACTTACTTTGAGAATACTTGTTATGGATACATCAGTTTACTCATGCACCGACTATGTTGATCCGATTCTGGAAAAATATCAGCATGATCCTTATAACCTGTTGCAGGTATTAATTGGGGTACAGGAAAAACGAGGTTATATCGACGCCGAAGTGATGGCTTATCTCAGTGATGCCTTGCATACCTCGCGAGCTACGATTGAAGGCGTGGTCGGGTTTTATTCATTTCTTTATCTGCAGCCAGTGGGGAAATATCGGGTATTGTTTTCCGATAATGTGACCGACCGTATGCAAGGTAATCAGGACTTGCTCGCAAGTATGTGTTCGCAGTTATGGGTGGAACAGGGCAAGCTTTCCGAAGATGGGCTGGTCAGTGTTGATACCACCTCCTGTACCGGTATGTGTGATCAAGGACCGGCCATGCTGGTGAATAATATCGCGATTAATCAACTGACCCCGGAGCGCATTAATGCCATTTGTGAGTTGATTCGTGAGCAGGTGCCGGTGCATGCCTGGCCGGCGGAATTTTTTACCAAACAAACCCATATCTATCGCAAGGAATTGTTGTTAGGCAGTGATTTTGTGGTCGGCAGTGCATTGCAGGCATTGCAGCAAAACGGTGCCGATGCCACGCTGGCGGAGGTGAAAAAATCCAAGGTGCGCGGGCGTGGCGGTGCCGGTTTTGGTTCCGGCATGAAATGGGAGCTGTGCCGTAACGCCGAAGGTGATGCGCATTATGTGGTGTGTAATGCCGATGAGGGTGAGCCGGGGACATTTAAAGACCGGGTGTTGTTGACCGATTATGCCGATATGGTGTTTGAAGGGATGACGGTGTGCGCCGGTATTATTGGTGCTAAACAGGGTTTTATCTATCTGCGTGGTGAATACTGCTATTTGAAAGCGCATTTGGAAGCGGTGTTGCAACGTCGTCGTGAAGCTGGGCTGTTAGGCAATAATATTCAAGGTCAGGCGGATTTTGACTTTGATATTGCGATTCATTTGGGGGCTGGGGCTTATATCTGCGGTGAAGAATCGGCGCTGATTGAATCACTGGAAGGTAAACGCGGTAATCCACGGATTCGTCCTCCCTTTCCGGTCAGCAAGGGGTATCGCGATCAACCCACGGTGGTAAACAACGTGGAAACCTTTGCCGCCGCGTCGTTGATTTGTTTAAACGGTGCAAACTGGTATACCGCCAAAGGCACCGAAACCTCTACCGGCAGTAAGGTGTTATCGATTTCGGGGGATTGTGAGCGCCCCGGTATTTATGAATATGAATTTGGGGTGAGCATACAGCAGATTCTGGATGACTGTGGTGCCAAAGACACCATGGCGGTGCAGGTTGGCGGGCCATCTGGGGTGTGTATCGGCAAAGAGGAATTTAATCGCCAGATTGCGTTTGAGGATATTCCCACCGCCGGCGCATTTATGATTTTTGATCATTCGCGCGATGTGTTTGAAGTGGCACGTAATTTTATTCATTTCTTTGCGCATGAAAGCTGTGGTTTTTGTACCCCCTGCCGGGTAGGAACATCGCTGCTGTCGAATATGATGGATAAATTGGCCAAAGGGCTGGGCTCACCCTATGACTTCGCAGAAATAGAAAAGCTGAATCAGTTATTGCAGGCTACCAGCCATTGTGGACTGGGACATACCGCGTGTAATCCGGTGCTGGATACCATTCAGCGTTTCAGGCCGGAATATGAAAAACGCTTAGTCAATAAAGAGTTTGTGCCGGCGTTTGATCTGGATCAGGCCTTGTTTAAGGCACGATTGATGACGGGGCGTGATGATGAACAAGCGCATTTGGCCGGCAACAATGAACATGCCTCAAGTTAAGGGAGACGGCTAATGAGTGAGCAGAAAAAAAATACGTTTATGCTGGACGGCGAGGAAGTGCCGTTTGAACCCGGGCAGACCGTGATCAAGGCCGCCATGGATGCTGGTAAATATATTCCGCATTTATGCTACAACCCAGAGTTTAAGCCGCATGGTTCCTGTAAGTTATGTACGGTGAAAGTGAACGGTCATAAAACGGCCTCTTGCACCATGCAGGCGCAGCCGGAAATGCAGGTGGAAAGCAATATAGAAGAGATTAACAGCGAACGCCGGGCATTGTTGCAGATGTTATTTGTCGAGGGGAATCACTTTTGTCCATCGTGTGAAAAAAGCGGCAATTGTCAGTTGCAGGCGCTGGCCTATGATCTGGATATGATGTCGCCGCATTTTGATCAGTTTTTTCCAGACAGGCCACTGGATGCCTCACATCCGGATTATCTGCTGGACTTTAATCGCTGCATTCTATGTTCGCTATGTGTGGATGCGAGTAAAAATGTGGATGGCAAAAATGTGTTCGCCTTATCCGGGCGCGGTATTAAGAGCCATTTAATTGTGAATTCCAGCAGCGGAAACTTGGGCGATACCGATTTTTCAGAGGCAGATAAAGCGGCGCATGTGTGTCCGGTAGGGGTGATTCTGAAAAAACGGGTAGGTTTTGCTACACCCATAGGTGAGCGTACGTTTGATGAAAAACCGATCAGCGCTCCCAATCATCAACACGAAGAAATCAAGGAGTCTTGAGATGGACGCACCCGTTAAACAAAAGCTGAAAGTGGCGACCACCTCACTGGCCGGTTGTTTCGGTTGCCATATGTCTTTTCTGGATATTGATGAGCGCTTGTTTGAGCTGGTGGAACTGGTGGAGTTTAACCGTTCGCCACTGACCGATATTAAACACTGCGATCCATGTGATATCGGTATTATCGAAGGGGGCTTATGTAATGCCGAAAATGTGCATGTGCTGCGTGAATTTAGGGATAATTGCAAAATCCTGATTGCGATGGGGGCGTGCGCAATTAACGGTGGTCTGCCAGCACAGCGCAATTCATTGCCGTTGGATACGGTGCTCAAAGAGGTGTATCACGTACAGCATGGGCTGGTGGGCGGCAGCATGGTGCCGAATGATCCTGAGCTGCCGTTATTGCTGGATAAGGTGCATCCGATTCACGAGGTGGTGAAAGTGGATTACTTTATGCCGGGCTGCCCGCCTTCGGCCGATACCATCTGGAAAGTATTAACCGATTTATTGGCCGGTCGTCAGCCGCAGCTGGGGCATGGCCTGATTCATTACGATTAAAGGTGTCATTATGACAACAGCGACATTAGAAACGGCTGCTCATCCGGAAAACCTGAAACGCGTGGCGATTGAGCCGGTTTCCCGGGTGGAGGGGCATGGCAAGGTAACCATACTGCTGGATGATGATAACAAGGTGCATCAGGTGCGACTGCATATTGTTGAATTCCGCGGCTTTGAAAAATTTATTCAGGGACGCCCGTATTGGGAAGTGCCGGTGATGGTGCAGCGTTTATGCGGCATTTGTCCGGTAAGCCATCATCTGGCGGCCAGCAAGGCGCTGGATGTGGTGCTGGGGGCGCGCAAACTTACGCCTACCGCCGAGAAAATGCGCCGTTTGATGCATTATGGTCAGATCATGCAATCGCATGCGCTGCATTTTTTCCATTTATGTTCGCCCGATCTGTTATTTGGTTTCGACAGTGATGTTGAACGTCGCAATATTGTCGGTGTGGCACAACAATACCCGGACACCGCCAAACAGGGTGTGTTGCTGCGCAAATACGGCCAGGAGGTGATTCGGCTGACCGCGGGTAAGCGTATTCATGGGACCGGTGCCGTCCCCGGTGGTATGAATAAATCATTGAGTTTTGCCGAGCGTGATCTGCTGCTGAAAGATGCCTATCAGATGATTGAATGGGCGCGTAACGCAGTCAAACTGGTGAAAGACTTGCATCATCAAAATATTACCTCGTACAACACCTTTGGTGCCTTTAAGGCCAACTTTATGTCGTTGGTGGGCAATGATGGCGCCATGGACCTGTATCACGGCAAACTGCGTGGTCGCGACGATAGCGGCGACATCCTGTTTGATGGCGTGGACTATGATGACTACAGTGATTTAATCCAGGAAGAGGTTAAAAGCTGGAGCTATATGAAGTTCCCTTACTGGAAATCCATGGGTAAGGATAAGGGCTGGTATCGCGTAGGGCCATTATCACGGGTACAAAACTGTGATTTTATTTCCACCCCGTTTGCCGAGGCCGAGCGTAAGGAGTTTATCGCCTATGGTGGCACCATGCCGATTCATGCCCCGTTGGCCTACCATTGGGCGCGTATGATTGAAATGCTGCATGCGGTTGAGCTGATCAAGGAAACGCTGCACGACCCGGATATTACCGGTTCGGAACTGATGACTTCCGGTCCGCGTGAAAATGAAGGTGTGGGAGTGATTGAAGCGCCGCGCGGTACGCTGATTCATCATTATCAGGTGGATGAAAATGATCTGGTGACCATGTGTAATTTGATTGTGTCTACCACCCATAATAATCAGGCCATGAATGAGGCGGTACGTCAGGTGGCGCGTCAGTATCTGGATGGCCATACCGTTACCGAAGGTCTGTTAAATCATATAGAGGTAGCGATTCGGGCATTTGATCCGTGCTTATCCTGTGCCACCCATGCGCTGGGTAAAATGCCGCTGGAGGTGGAGTTGCTGGATGCCGAAGGTGCGCGCGTCTCCAGCCTGAGTCGGAATGCCGATGGTGAGTTTGGCGCATGAGCATAGCACCGGTATTGATTTTTGCGATTGGCAATCAATCGCGCGGTGATGATGCTTTAGGCCCGCTGTTGTTGCAGCGTGTAGAACACTGGCTGCAACAACAAGGGCTGAGCGAGCAGTTTGAATTACAGGAAGAATATCAACTGCAGATTGAACATGTTACCGATATGGAACAACGTAAACTGGTGATGTTTATTGATGCCGGCATGGATACCCCGGCGCCGTTCGGCTTTTATCCGGTGGCCGAACAGGCGCAGTCGGTGCTGTATAGCCATGCGCTTAATCCCGAGCAGTTGCTGCATGTGTATAGCGACTTCTACCAGCAAGAGCCACCGGCCAGCTTTATTCTGTGTATTAAAGGTGAAAGCTTTGAACTGGGTGAGCGGCTATCAGCGTTAGCACAAGCGCATTTACAGGCGGCCGAACAGTTTATACTGCAGCGCCTGCAAACGGCCGATTTGAATCAATGGCAGCAGGCCATCACGCAACAATCGCTTGCGGTAACGGTATAGTCTTGGCCAAGTGGATACGAAAGCAGAGATCCACTGCGCATTGGAGCTGAACGTAATCCGATCACCATGGGATTATCCGACGTGTGAAGCCTTGCAAGGCTGTGCAGGAAGATATTGAGTTAATCCTCTAGGCTCTGTTGACAGAGCCTAAGCTGGCACGCCAAAAAACATCGCGATCTGTTCGGAAAAGCTTAGCATTTAACTGGCAATAACAACGCATCTATAAGAGGAGAGAGTGTATGAACGAGCACGCCAATAAATCCGCCGCCAAGTGTCCGGTAATGCATGGCGGGTCGACTACAAGCCATCAGTCCGCGATGGAATGGTGGCCTAAGTCGCTGAATTTTGACATTCTGCATCAGCAGGATAGTAAAACTAACCCTATGGGGGAAGATTTTAACTATCGTGAGGAAGTGAAAACGCTGGATTTTGCTGCATTGAAGCAGGATATGATCGCCTTGATGACCGATAGCCAGGACTGGTGGCCGGCCGATTGGGGGCATTATGGCGGATTAATGATTCGTATGAGCTGGCATGCGGCCGGTACTTATCGTATTGCCGATGGGCGCGGTGGTGCGGCTAACGGTAATCAACGTTTTGCACCGCTAAATTCCTGGCCGGATAATGCCAACTTGGATAAAGCGCGCCGTCTGTTATGGCCGATCAAGAAAAAATACGGTAACAAGCTGAGTTGGGCGGATTTGATTGCGTATGCCGGTACGCTGGCCTATGAATCCATGGGGCTGAAAACCTTTGGTTTTGCTTTTGGACGTGAAGATATCTGGCATCCGGAAAAAGACATCTATTGGGGTTCAGAGAAAGCATGGCTGGCCCCTAGCGGGGGTGAGGGTAGTCGTTATTCCGGTGAGCGCGATTTGGAAAATCCATTGGCGGCGGTGATGATGGGGCTGATTTATGTTAACCCTGAAGGGGTGGATGGTAAGCCGGACCCACTGAAAACCGCGCATGATGTGCGAGTGACATTTGCACGTATGGCAATGAATGATGAAGAAACCGTGGCGCTGACTGCGGGTGGCCATACCGTAGGTAAGGCACATGGCAATGGGGATGCCGCCTTGCTGGGACCAGAACCGGAAGCTGCCGATGTGGCGGAGCAGGGCTTGGGCTGGAACAATCATACTAGGCGCGGTATCGGGCGTGATAGCGTTACCAGTGGTCTCGAAGGGGCCTGGACCACACACCCGACCCAATGGGATAACGGCTATTTTGATTTGTTATTGAACTATGAATGGGCGTTGAAAAAAAGCCCGGCCGGTGCATGGCAATGGGAGCCGGTAGATATCAAACAACAAGATAAACCGGCCGATGTGGAAGATGCTTCCATACGTCATAACCCGATTATGACTGATGCGGATATGGCGATGAAGATGGACCCTGAATATCGCAAAATCTCCGAGCGCTTTGCTAACGATCCCGAATATTTCTCCGATGTGTTTGCACGTGCCTGGTTTAAGCTTACCCATCGCGATATGGGACCGAAAACGCGTTATATTGGCCCCGAGGTGCCCGCGGAGGATTTGCTGTGGCAAGACCCGGTAGCGGCAGGGAATCGTGATTATGATGTACAGGCGGTGAAGGATAAAATTGTGGCCAGCGGACTGACTATCGGTGAGAGGGTAGCCACGGCCTGGGATAGCGCACGCACCTTTAGAGGTTCCGACAAGCGCGGTGGTGCCAACGGCGCACGTATTCGTCTGGCACCACAAAAGGACTGGCAAGGTAATGAGCCGGAGCGCCTGGCCAAGGTGCTGGCCGTACTGGAAAAAATTGCTGCACAAAGCAACGCCAGTGTGGCGGATGTGATTGTGCTGGCGGGCAATGTGGCCATAGAGCAGGCTGCTAAGGCGGCCGGGGTGGCGATTACGCTGCCATTTTTGCCGGGACGTGGTGATGCTACGGCTGAAATGACTGATGCCGATTCATTTGATGTGCTGGAGCCGCTGCATGATGGTTATCGTAACTGGTTGAAGCAAGACTATGCGGTCAGCGCCGAAGAATTGTTATTGGATAGAAGCCAATTGATGGGGTTGAGTGCCCATCAAATGACGGTGCTGATGGGGGGGCTGCGCGTGCTGGGGGCTAACTATGGCGGCAGCAAACATGGTGTTTTTACCGAACGTGAGGGGGTGTTAAGCAATGACTTCTTTGTGAATCTGACGGATATGCGTTATTGCTGGAAGCCGGTCGCGGATAATCTGTATGAAATTCGCGAGCGTCACACCGACCAGCTGAAATGGACCGCCACCCGGGTGGATCTGCTGCTGGGATCAAATTCGATTTTACGTTCTTATGCCGAGCTGTATGCACAGGACGATAACCTGCAAAAGTTTGTGCAGGATTTTGTTGGTGCATGGACTCAGTTGATGAATGCAGACAGGTTTGATTTGGCGTAGTAATGAATCGTTAGTCGCTACGCTGAGTGTTCATGGTAGCGGCTACGATTTTTTCCATCCCATCTGTACCAGATTTCGCGCACTGCGATGAAATACCATGCCCAGCTGGCCTAATCGTTGTTGGTTGAGCAGTAAGATACTGTCGAGATTTTTTTTGAATTCAGCGAGCGTGCGCATATCGCCATCCGCAAAATTCAGATGAATCACAGGGTAGGTCTGTGACCAGTCCCATTTGTCTTCAATATACAAGCCTTTAAATAAGTTGCGATTGCCTTCAAATAATTCTTTGAAGGTATCAACCAGCAGGCTTTTACCAAAACGACGCGGACGGGATAGAAAATACGCGCCAGACTTTTCGGTAAGTTTTGCTATGAGTGGGGTTTTGTCTATATAAACAAAATCCTGTTCACGAATTTTGGCAAAGGTTTGAATCCCAATCGGTAAGGCTTGCATGACGTGGTGCTGAAAAGTTAACGCTGCCATTGTAGCCTGGATCAAGGTTGAGCGAAATTATCACGGCGCTGTGTTTACCTCTGGTCAGTGAACAACAAATATAAAAGCAATACGTTAATTTAAAATATGGGGATAGCGTTTATGGGCCGGTAGCCTGGCCAGTTTTTGGGCGGTGTCTAATAGCTCGGGGGAAAACAGATCCTGGGTTAACTGTCCACCTTCCAATGCGCGCTGTTGGAAGGATGGCTGATGACGGGGTTCTTGCAGGGTGTCTTGAAACTGAGTAAAGGCTTTGGGTAATGGCACCGGTGCTTTATCTTCCTTATCAATACATGCGATTGACTGATAACCGCATGCCACCATTTCTCCGGCATAACTGATGGTTCTAAAACACAGGCGTAAACTGCTGGTTGTCACCGCTTCAAAGGTCATAAATACAATCACCATTTCTCCCACCGGTACCGGACTCATGTTCCGGGTATAGCCATCTGGGGTGAGCATCAGAATATTTGGCAGTTCATCGCGCCAATCAACCTGGTTATCGACAATATTGCCGTATAACAGCGATTCTCTGGCGGCACATTGAAATTTGAAGTTGGTGATAAAGTGATGTGACCCGTAGGCCATGGTGTCATCAAGAGTGATGAGGTATGGATAAACAAAATATGCCATGCTGTAGATCCCTTTATTCTTGTTTATATTTTTGTTGCTGTGTTCGAGCCTCCCGGGGCACGGTTTATTATCAGCAAATAGTGGGCCATTACTTGAAAATATAATTAACCCATATAAAAAACAGTGGGTTATTGGTTGCTTTGTGGGTTGGTAGTAGATTGGTGTTTTCCCATTTTTAGTAATTTTGCATAATGGTATTCTCAAATAGCATAAAAATGAAGGCTCCGCAGTATCTTGTAAACTTGGGGGTGTCTTATTGTAGGATGCTGCTGAGGCACGAAGCGCATGGTGGTTTGAGTGATGATGCGCTTCGCTGTGGCTCAGCAGCATCCTACGGTTTGGTGTCAACATGGATAGCGAAGTAGGATGCTGCTGAGGTACGAAGCGCATGGTGGTTTGAGTGATGATGCGCTTCGCTTTGGCTCAGCAGCATCCTACGGGTTGGTATTTTGTGGTGATTGGCTCTAAGGAAATAATATGACTGCGTATCGACGTTTATATATTCCAGGTGGCTTGTATTTTTTTACTGTTGTGCTGGCGGACCGTAATGCTCGCTTATTAACTCAGCATATTGATATATTACGTAGCAGTTTTCGCCAGGTAAAACAGCATCATCCATTTGAAATTGAAGCGATGGTTGTGTTGCCGGATCATTTGCATTGTATTTGGCGCTTACCGGATAATGATTTGGATTTTTCAACGCGATGGAGTTTGATTAAGTCCGGATTTTCTCGACAGTTACCTAAAAGCGAGTCCATTTCCCATAGCCGTGTCAAACGACGAGAGCGTGGTATCTGGCAACGCCGTTTTTGGGAACATTGCATACGTGATGAGCAGGATTATCACAATCATCTTGATTATATTCATTGGAATCCGATGAAACATGGGCAGGTTAAACGGTTAGCCGACTGGCCATACTCCAGTTTTTATCGGTTTGTGAAACAAGGCGCCTATCCGCTTGATTGGTGTGGTACCGATTTTGATTTGCCCGAGTAGGATGCCGCTGAGGTACGAAGCGCATGGTGGTTTGAGTGATGATGCGCTTCGCTGTGGCTCAGCAACATCCTACGGTTTGGCATCAATGTAGATAGCGTGTTGGTAGGCAAGTAGGATGCCGCTGAGGCACGAAGCACATGCTGGTTTGAGGGTGATGCGCTTCGCTTTGGCTCAGCAGCATCCTACGGCTCAGTGGTATCCTGCCAGTGTTTGTCCAGTATTAAGGCGTTGATAAAGATTTGTCGTCAGACATTGCCAGCTAAAGAGTCACCACACAACTCGCCCCTTGCAGGCAGGTCGTGTGGTTGGGCGAGGATTACCCGATTTCGGGGTGCAGCAAGTCTGCCATATGTCCCATACCGTCAATCATTCCTTGATCGTAATGGAATGGCTGGGCATGTATAGGTTCGGCATGTGCGTGACCTGCAGGCTCAATTGTCGGCAGCATTTCATCCATCAGATGATCATCTGATAACAATTCATCGAATGCGGGTAAGTCATTGGGTTGCATGGCACCGCTATGCATAGGTTTAAATAACTCTGGGGTGTGCATGGGATGATGCTGCGGATGATCGATCAGTTCAAAGATGCCTGCATCCAGGTTGTCGGGCAGTGGGCCGTGAGCAAAGTGTTCGTTAATAAATTCATCCGGCAGCTGGGCATCCGTATCGGCGAAGATATGTTTAGCCCGTTCATGAGGTATGGCTTCGGCGTTGTGCTCCCAATTTTCCCAATCGTGTCCCCCTGGACGTCCCATTTCTTTTTCTGGGTTGGGGAAATGAGGTTCAATATCACCGATAGGGTTGATTTTTCCGTCCTCGAATCTATGAAATTCTGGGTGTGGCATTTCCGGGGCTATAGGGAGGGAAATTTCCTCAGGAGGCTGAATGAATGCTTCCTCACCCTTGTGAGGCGTAACCGTTACGTCAATAGGCTGGGCTTCGTCGGTCCAGCCATGCTCTTTGGCCAGTTCCATCCATTCCTCATGGTTGGGAAGATGAGGTTCGGCACCGATAGGGTTGGGTTCTTCCGCTGAGGGTTTATGAAATTCCGGATGTGGCATTGCTGGATCGACAGGGGGGATGGCCGCATTGTCTGGCTTGCCTTGGATCATTTCTTCGGGAATTCGATGGGTTTCATCTTCAGCTATGCGAGGTTCCTGGGGGGCTATTTCCGGATCGATAGGGAGAGTATTCTCGTCGTCAAACTTACTTGGTATGACTTCTTCAGTAGGCTGAATGGATAATTCTTCCGGCGGGATTTCGCCTTCGGCTGGTGCGGCTTCTATAGCTTCAGCTTCATCGGGTTGTTTTTCTGCTTCGGGTTGATGGTGGGGTTCTTCCGCTACAAGCAGCGCTGCCGCTTCACCCTCAATTATTTGCATTTCTGCAGGGGTTTTATTTATTTGCTCGGGAGCCAGTGGGGGTTCAATCATTACAACCACTTCGTTGGGTGTGATGCTGTACTTTGGCTCTGGTGTTGCTACTTCAATAGGCTCGGCTTCATCAACCCAGCCATTGGTTTCGGCCAGTCTTAACCACTCTTCATGTGGCATGCTTGGCTCTGTCGGTAGCGGTTGATTCATAGGCAGCTCATCAACGGGCCCGTGTGGAGGTAACCCTCCGTGTTCCAGCTGGCCAAAATGTTTTCCTTCCAGTGCCTGGTGAAGATGTTGCAGAAGCTCGGCTTGGGGATGTTTATGATGCTGAGGATGCTCTTCAAAGCCCCTGGGCGGCACAGGCATGATGCCATGATTCATTGGGAAGGCTGGCATGGTGTGCTCGGGAAAGTGTGGCTCTCGTGGATCAATGTGCGGCTCTTGTTGTTCAAAGAACTGATGATGTGGTGCTTTGAAAAAATCTTTCATGATTTATTTCCTTTGGGTGTGAATAAAAGCAATTATTTGAATGTTGGTTTTTCATCGCTTTTTTTAAGCACTACCTGTGCCATTGTTGAAAAAATAAAATTAATCAATTTGTTATAAATTTTTTTATATAAATCACGGGAAAATTTCCCGTGATTTATTCTCTATTATGGGAATGTTGTTGTATTTTGATTATTAAATACGGGAAATTTTCACTTGATTTTATCGGGGTGGCCATGGAAGATGGGATGGTGGCACCGCTGGTGGGGTGCTGTTTGCTGGTTTACCTTCTGTCGCGGAGTGGCTTATGCAAAAATAATGGGTGACAGTCCTTTCAGGCATAAAACCTGCTTTTATCTATTTAAGAAGAATTAGGCCTTGCCATGAATGATGAAAATTTACCGCCAGTTGAGCCATCAGGAGCGTTGATTCAAGCGCTGGTAAGGATATTGTGCCCTTTGGTGCGATTGATGATTCGTCGTCAGGTGGCATATCCATTTGTTTCCCAATTACTTAAATCGGTGTATTTGAAAGAGGCGATTGCGGCCAGCGAAAAAGAGGAAAAACGCTTGACCGACAGTCGCTTATCAATGATTACCGGTGTGCATCGCAAGGATGTGCGGCGTTTGCGTCAGCAAGACGAAGGGGTGATGCTGCCGGAAAGTCGCCCGGCCTCGGTGGCGGCGCAAGTGTTTTCAATCTGGATGAGTGAGTATGTGGATGCTCAAGGTGAGCCTTTGCCCTTATATAAATTGACGGCCAAGGGGACTCCCAGTTTTGAGAAGCTGGTCACCGATATCAGTCGCCATGATATCCGTGCGCGTTCGCTGCTGGATGAATGGTTGGAAAAAAAACTGGTAGTGCTGGATACGCAAGGACGGGTACATCTCAATAAAGACGCCTTTTTGCCAGGAGATGATTTTGATAGTCGCATGCATTTTTTTGGTCAGCATGTTGAAGATCATATTGCTGCTTGCGTGGAAAATATTTCCGGGCATAAACCGGCGTTTTTTGAACGCGGAGTGTACTTTAATAATCTTTCGCCGCAATCCGAGGAAGAGCTTAAGCAATTGATTGATCAGGAAGCGATGGCGCTGTTAAAGAAAATTAACAGCAAAGGCCGGGAGCTTCAGCTCAGAGATCGCGGTAATGCCCGACATAATCGGCGCTTTCGCTTTGGGGCGTATTTTTATACCGATAAAAACTATCCCAACAGTAAACGTAAACGGTAATCAGATGAGATATAGCGATAACCCGACAGGAGTCAATTAATGTCTGCAGCGATTTCTAAAATAACCATCGCCTCCCGGCCGTTTGTCTTTTCGCCTATGATGCCAGGAGCGCTTGCAAAAAATGATGATTTCGATTGCCGGGCAGCGGATAACCCTTGTCGTCCATTAGCGGCACAAACCACGGTTCAATTTTCCGTGCCTCGGCTTACCGATGTTGAACCGTCGGCATCGTCGGCAGAGCATGCCACCGTTTTAGCCGTGGCACCATCCGGGGAGGTGTTAGCTGCTAGCGTGGTATCGTCAGTGGCTAAGAGTGATTCAGCAGCGCCCGAGGTCTGGTTGCAGCCGGTGGAGGTGACGCCTAGGGGGGAAGTGAATGCGTATCGGGCGGATTCCGGCTGGGATTTTAACGTTAACTGGGGTGGTGTGTTGTTGGGCGGGGTGGCGGTTGCCGGAGGGGCGACGCTACTTAGCAGCGTCTCCGGTCAGGATGAAGAAGATTCTGCCTTTGGTGGTACCGGTAATAGGATTGAGGGGCGGGTGGTGGCCGGTCCGGTGATACAGGGTAATGGTCTGGCGGCGATTGTTTACAACGAGAATTTTGAGCGTCTTAACCATCAGGATATCAAGGTGGCGGATGATGGGCGTTTTAAGGTAGATGTGGGGAGCTACCAGGGCGGGGTGTTTGTGCAGATAGTGGATAGTAACGAAGCAGCCGATTATCTGGATGAAACCATAGGTAATAAGGATCTGGAAAACGATTTATGGGCGATGGCAACGCTATCGAGTGACGCATTATATGTGACGGTTAATCCCGCAACCACCATTGCCTATTTGAAGGCCAGTGAGCTGCAGCAGAAGGTGCCTACCCCCGAAGATATCGATCATTTCAATCGGGCAACGGCGCAGGCCTTTGGTCTAACCGAAATGGTTGAAATAGAGCCGGTACCGGTCAATGACCTGGAGCAGCGTTTTAATTCGGATGACAGCCTGAATGAACCCGAGCTATATGGTTTGTTACTGGCACGGCTATCGGGGATGGAATACTATTATCAGGTTCAGAGTCCTGAGTATGATCCGTTGATGCTGCTGACCGAAAGCCTGCAGGTTGAGCAGGATTTGGGCGCGTTTGACCAGGATGGCATGCTGCTGCTTGAACAGGGGGGTAAGGCGTTTTTTGAGCAAGGTGCCGACAGTCCACCGGGGATGGTGATGTTTGTTAATCCTGTGGTTGAGCTGAATATTCCCGAAAATGTTACTGCCGGGCAGGTGGTTTATCAGGTGGACGCATTAGGCCAGGGGAAGATGCAGTATCGTTTGGCGGGGCAGGCTGCAGAGTATATGCGTATTGATGCAGCTTCGGGTGAGTTAACCGTTGTCACGATTCCCGAGCAAGGGGTGGAGCTGCAACACTTAATTGTGATTGCGGAAGATGCGGCGGGCAATAGCAGTATGTTCGATATGATGTTGCTGCCGGTATCGGCCGATAAAAAGCTAGCGATCAATCCTCCGCCACAAACGCCGCCATTATTGCCACCCGTATTGTCAGAAGACGGCGACCCCCCGGAAGTAGCCACCCAGGTGCCTGCCCAGGAAAGACAACGGGTGAGCTTTGATCTGCTTAACGGGGACGCAAATACGCCTTTGCGTCAATTTGATGCGGATGTCAGTTATCAGCTTGAGATTCGTGTCAGCAGCCATAGCAGTGCGTTGAATGTCGGTGCTGACAGCTGGTCACCGTGGCGAGGTGGTGATAATCTGGGGGCGGATGATAAGCTGGTATTAACTTCGGAGGGTGCTGGCTTGTTGGGCAATTCTCAGCTTGAAATAGATACTGCTGCCGTCAGCTTCTGGTCCGACAGTCAGCAAGGAATTGCCGCCGTGTTAACCGTATCCGGTCAGCTTAGCCGTTATACGGCTAATGGTATCAGCCAGTTGGATTTATGGACCGGGCAATGGTCTTCAATGATGCTGGGGGCGGGCAGTTATCAAACCGGGGTGTAGGTGTGTTAGTCATCCTGCTATCAATCAAACTTCCTGGTATTCCTAAGCGAGGCTTGCGGGATGTGCAGTGAATCCGGGCGATAGCCGGCGGCATAGGCGCCTTTGTGTTTTCCCTGACGTGTTTTTCCCTGAAAATCCAGCGCTATATCGGGGTAGGGCGCTAAGCTTACCGGTTTGGCAATAAACAGCGGGCTGTCGATGTGAATTCCCAGATTGAGTTTGCCATGGCTGGCAAAGGGCTGGTAGAGATAATGCGGGGCTTGCAATAGGCGGCCCACCGGGGGCGGTGCATGATGATTACGCCTGGCGAATACCAGATTGTTAATAATCTGTTGCTGATAACGCGGATGTTGACCCTTAAACGAAATGCCGGTGGTTTTTGCCAGTATGGTATTGTTGCTGATTAACACGCGTTTGGGGGTGTCGTTATGCGGTTTGATGCGTATCCCCGGTCCCTGTTGATTAATGAGGATGTTGTTATAAAACGCAATATTACCTTCTCCCTGAAACAAGGCCTCACTGGGGTTTTGATAGAAAAAGTTGCCATAAATTACATAGCTGTCCTCGCTGTTTTCGGGGAAATGACCAACCAGTAGATTCGGGCGGGCCATACGGCCGTGGCTGCTGCGCTGGGCCTTGCCGAAAAAATTATGGCGGATTAAGGTATCACCATGGTGTTTGGGGATACCCGCCAGTGCCGGGCGGGTGTTCTGATGTTTGATCTGCAGATTGTAGCCCAGGGTGTCAATAATCCGGTTATGCTCAATAATGCCGTGAATAAACGGTGCGCTGCCATCTGAATCGCCCAGATAGATACCGGTGCCAGCGCCGATAATCAGATTGTCACGTATGACCCAGTTCCAGGCGGGAGATTTAGTGGAAATGGCGACCGTCATCTGGTTGGCGCCATGATTGACTATGGTCAGCTGCTGCAGTGTGATGTGATGCGTATAATCGCCGTTGCTCTCCGCCTTGACGGCATCAATATTGGGGCGATTTAAACCGTCCAGCAGCAGCTGGCGGATGATCAGATGACTGGCGTTACGCAGACTGATGGTATTGCGCTTGGCCGCGGCGACAAAGCGAGGGGGGTGTTGTGGATCTTCGGCCTGAATAATAATTGGCTGTTGTGGCTTACCATGTAGATGGTGCAGTGATAGACCATGTCGGTAAGTGCCTGGCTGCAGTTGCAAGGTGTCGCCCGGCTGCAATTGTTTCAGTTGCTGGCGATAGTTGGCCGGGTTGGCTGTCAACTGTGCAGCCTGAGCCGTGATGCCGATAAGAGCTAGAGCCAACAGCAGCAGCGAATAGTTAATAGGTGACATAGCCTATGATACCACTGCCAAAATTGTGTAAAACGGCGCTATGATTAAGCCATAGCCAACGCGTTATCCTGGTGGCAGGTTGACCTCTAATGGCGTCATAGTGACTGTTTGTCTGATAATGTTCGGTTTGGTGAGTTAACCGGCTAGAATATTGACCGATATCCGTTGATCAGGGGCGAGTCATGGGGGCTTTTTTGCTGACTGGTACCCAGCCGGTGCTAACACAATCTATTCAGCAGGCACTGAACGCGTTGCAGCAGCAGGGGTTTGTTTCTCCACGTTGCTTCGAGGGGCAGGGGTGGCAGCTGCATTTGTTTGGTAAATTATCGGGGGTTGCTCCCCAGTTTTGGCAGCAGGACAAGGGTAACTTTTGTGCCTGTTGTGGTACGCTTATTTATCGAGGAATGACCGGTACGGCGGCATTGCAGCGCTTTTATCAGGATTTCGAGGTGAATCAGCTGGACTATCGGCCGTTATATGGCGCTTTTGTGCTGTTGCTGGCTAAGCAGGGACGCCTGTTTGTACTGCAGGATAGGCTGGGGGTATATAAGCTCTATCTAACCGCAGAGCAACAATTACTCAGCAGTTCTTTTCTGGCAGCGGCATATGCGTGTGGTTCTGAGCTTTCGTTAAATGCTCAGGGCGTTTACGAGTATGTGTTTCAGGAAGCGGTCAATGGTGAGCACACGGTATTGAGCCAGGTGGTTCAGTTAGATGCGGATCTGATGTATTGCTTTGAGCAGCAGTTGCAGCCGGTCAGCGGTGCGGCGCCGGTATATCATGATGAAGGGCTGAATGCGGATATTGTCCAGCTGCGTCAGCAATGCTGTCAGCAGTTAACCGAGGATTTTGCGAATATTCGTGCATGCTTTCCCAACATAGATACCGCTTTGTCGGGAGGTTATGATTCGCGTTTGATGCTGGCGCTGCTGCGTCAGGCGGGTGTGTCTGCCGAGGTGCATGTTTATGGGGCGGCGAACAGTCCGGATGTTATCGTGGCTAGTCGGATTGATCAACATGAACAGCTGGGTTTACGCCATATTGATAAGGCAAACGCAGCAAAAATCGATGAACAGGATTATGCCGCCCTGGTATGGCAAAACTACCTGCTATTTGACGGTTGCCCTGCCGATGGGATTTTTGATAATGGCAGCGATCTGCTCACGCGCCGTGAGCGCTGTGCCGAGGGCAAGTTACTGCTTAATGGTGGGGGCGGTGAGATTTTCCGTAATTTTTTCTATTTGCCGAATAAGCCGCTGAGTGTCGATGATTTTCTGGCGACGTTTTATGCTCAGTTTGATCCGCAGGTGACCACTTCGCGTTTTAATGATAGGGAATATTATGCCTGCCTAGAGCATAAGGTGCAAGCGGTGTTGGATAGTGACAGTAGCGAACTGCGTCGTCAGCAGATAGAAATGTTATACCCGTTGTTTCGTTGCCGTTACTGGATGGGGAAAAATAACAGCATTAATAATCGCCTGGGGTTTATGTTAACCCCGTTTATCGACCTGCTGATTGTGCGTCTGGCTTTGCAGATTCCCTTGGCAGAAAAGAATTTTGGAAAGTTTCAGGCGAGCCTGATTCAAACCATAGATCCGGTATTGGCGGCTTATCCCAGTGATTATGGCCATAGTTTTGTCGAGGCGCCTAATCTTAAGCATAAGGTTAAGGATATGGCGACAATCTGTCGACCTATCTGGCTGCGCCGGCGCAGTTATCGTCTAAAAAACCGTCGTCGCCAGCTGCACTTGCCGTATTGGTTATCCCCCTCTTATCTGCAGCAGGTGATGGCAGCAGATTTTCCCTATATGCAGCAATATTTTCAGTTGGATAACGTCACCGATAGCGCCATGTATGCCCGTATTTGTACCTTGGAATATCTATGTCAGCAGTTGCAGCCTAAGGCTGATAAAAGCTGACCTTGCTCACCAGCCCATTGTGTAGCTGCAGCTGACACCCCAGTGGGGTGCGTACGCTTTTGTCTAGTAGCCGATTATCACCATGTGGGCTTTGTGGCGGCGTAAGATTATGCTGCTGGCTAAATTGCTGTAATTTTGCATAGCTCATGTTTAAGGGGATTTGTTGGCATAACTGGCGCATCCGTTTTTCTGCGGTTAACCATAGATAGCTGCAGTTGGTGACAATAATGAGCGCAATTGCCGGGGTAACTAAGAGTCGATAACGTGAGAACGTGTTGGCCATGGTTTCGCTTTATGTTCCCTGGGTGAACGCAGATGTAGTGATGCTGCGCTGATGGTTATAGGGTTTGCAGGCCATGAACCGTTGTTTAATTCTTTGTATCGGGTAAATAGCACTATTCAGTTTGCTTATGTTTATGATATTAATGTCCACAGATAAAGGTTCACGATCACAGCCGGGATAATCGTGACCGGGCTTTGGCAAGCTATAGCTTAACCCATAACGATAACTGTGCTCATTCGTGTAGGCAGTGTGAATAAAAGGTGTCACTATGAGCGATGCGCATAATACCGAATTTTTGTTTTTCAATAAACCGCAAGCCGATGACAAGTTCTGGGCGATTGCAGATTATTATCTGATCGATGAACAAAAACTGGTGAAACGGTTGTTAACCCAGTCCCAGCAGTTTGAGTTTTCCGGTGAGGTTATCGCTAATCAGGCGGCGGAACTGGTGCAGCAACTGCGTTGTGACAGCAGTGCCAGTCATGAAATGGATTCCTTTTTGGTGGAATACCGGCTGTCGACCAAAGAAGGCATTATGTTGATGTGTCTGGCCGAGGCGCTGTTGCGTATTCCCGATGCGGAGACTGCGGAGCGGTTGATCAAGGACAAGCTTGAATCTGGAGACTGGGAAGCGCATTTGCAGCATAGCGATTCATGGCTGGTCAATGCGACCAGCTGGGGGTTGGTGCTGACCGGCAGGCTGGTGGATTTTGATGAGGGTGAAGCGCAAGGGTTAAATGCCACGATTCAGCGTATGGTAAGAAACAGTGGCGAATCGGTGGTGCGCCAGGCCATGTATCAGGCCATGAAACTGATGGGGCGCCAGTTTGTCATGGGCGAGAACATAGCCTCCGCCTTTAAGCGTAGTCGCCAGGGGAAAAACCTGGATTCGCGCTATTCCTTTGATATGCTGGGTGAGGCCGCGGTTACTTCCGATGATGCTGAGCGTTATTTTAATGCCTATAAAGATGCCATAGAGACCTTGTCTGCCGCACCGGAGGTTAGGGTTAAATCTATGTATTCCCGTCCCAGTGTGTCGATCAAATTATCGGCGCTGCATCCGCGTTATCAGGTATCGCAGATGGAGCGAGTGATGACCGAGTTGCGTGGGCGTTTGCTGGATCTGGCGGTATTGGCCAAGCGTAAAAATATTACGCTGACCATTGATGCCGAAGAAAGCGAACGCTTAATGATGTCGTTGTTATTGTTTGAGTCGGTTTTCGTTGATCCCAAGCTTTCCGGCTGGGATGGTTTAGGTCTGGCGCTGCAAGCGTATCAGAAGCGTGCTTGTGCGGTGATAGACTGGCTGGCGGAGCTGGCGGATAAAACCGGCAAGCGCATTTCCATTCGTTTGATTAAGGGCGCCTATTGGGACACTGAAATCAAGCATGCCCAGGAGCGAGGGCTGGATGGCTATCCGGTATTTACCCGTAAGCAGCATACCGATCTAAGCTATCAGGTATGTGCCTTAAAACTGTTACAAAATCGTAAAGCTTTTTATCCGCAATTTGCTACGCATAATGCCTATTCTATTGAGTTTATTCTTGCCCAGACCAGCAAGATAAACGGTTTTGAATTTCAGCGCCTGCATGGTATGGGAGAAGGGTTATATCAGAAGATTGTCCGCCAGCACGAAAAACGCTTTTTAAATTGCCGGGTCTATGCGCCGGTGGGCAGCCATCAGGAGCTGCTACCCTATCTGGTACGTCGCTTGCTGGAAAATGGTGCCAACAGTTCATTTGTGAATCGGGTATATGACCGCGAGGTGGCGGTAGCTTCATTGGTACAGGACCCGGTGTTGCATAGTCTGCGACACCAGGGGATGCCGCATCCGGCGATTCCGCTGCCCAAGGATATTTTTGCCGGTGAACGGGAAAACTCTCGTGGATTTAACTGGCATGATGAAACCGAACTGCATAATTATGGTTTGTTGCTGGATAGTTATCGGGGAAATCAATGGCAGGCCAGGCCGTTGATTAACGGTCAGCCCAGGGAAACCATGAGTATGCCGTTAGTGAGTCCGTTTGACCGGCATAATCTGGCAGGTCAGGTGCATCCAGCCAAGGAGGCTATGGTGGATGAAGCCTTGCAGCTGGCTCAGGCGGCATACCGGGACTGGAGTCAGCGTCCCGTCAGGCAACGGGCGGATAAACTGCGTCAGCTGGCGGCATTGCTGGAGCATAATAGTGAAGAGTGTTATGCCCTGTTGAGCCTGGAAGCCGGTAAAACCTTGATGGATTGTGTGGCCGAGGTCAGAGAGGCGGTGGATTTCTGTCATTATTATGCGATGCAGGCCGAGCGACTGATGGCTTCCAGGCAGCAGCTGGCTGGCCCTACCGGTGAGCAAAATATGCTGTATTTATCCGGTAGAGGGCCGTTTGTCTGTATTAGCCCCTGGAATTTCCCGCTGGCCATTTTTGTCGGGCAGATTGCGGCGGCACTGGTATGTGGTAACCCTGTCGTTGCCAAGCCGGCAGAACAAACGCCATTAATTGGCGCATTTGCGGTGAAGTTAATGCATCAGGCGGGTATTCCTGTTGATGTGATTCAGTTGTTACCGGGGGATGGCGCGGAAATTGGTGGAGCCTTGGTGAGGCACCCGGCGGTGAAAGGGGTAGTCTTTACCGGCTCTATGGAAACCGCACGCATGATTAACCTGGCCATTGCTCAGCGAGAGCGGGATATTATCCCGTTGATTGCCGAGACCGGTGGCATGAATGCCATGATTGTGGATAGCTCAGCCTTACCCGAGCAGGTGGTGGGCGATATTATTTCATCGGCCTTTGATAGCGCCGGCCAGCGTTGTTCGGCATTGCGTGTGTTATATCTGCAGCAGGATGTGGCCGATAAAATTATCCCGTTGTTAACCGGTGCCATGCAGCAGCTGAAGTTGGGAGATCCAGGATGTTATGCTACCGATGTGGGGCCGGTGATTGATAGCGAGGCGCGTATGCGTCTGGAGCAGCATATTGACACCATGAAGCAGCAGGCTAAGCTGGTGTATCAGCTGGAATTGCCCGAATCTGCGGCCAGTGGCTGTTTTGTGGCGCCATGCTGTTTTGAAATTGAGCACATTTCTCAATTAACTCAGGAGGTATTTGGGCCGGTGCTGCATATTATCCGTTATGCGCAGCATGATCTGGATAAGGTTATTGCCGATATTAATGCCACCGGTTATGGGCTGACCCTGGGCATTCATAGTCGAATTGAGTCTACCGTTGAACAGATAGTGACTCAGGTGCATATCGGCAATATGTATGTCAATCGCAATATGGTCGGTGCCGTGGTGGGGGTGCAGCCGTTTGGCGGTGAAGGGTTGTCTGGCACCGGGCCTAAGGCGGGCGGCCCGCATTATCTATATCGCTTTTGTACCGAACATGCGATATCTACCAATGTGGCGGCGGTGGGGGGGAATGCCAGTTTATTGTCGCTGCTGGATGAATAGTCGGTAATTCATAGCCAAGTGCCATTTGTCATTTCTGGGTGGCATGGTGGTGTATGGATGCGTCCTGTGATCGGATATAGCCTTTTAGCTATTGTCAGCAGATGTGGGCAGGCATAGAATCAATATTCTCTTCTTTTTGGGTATTCATGGGTATGACCGAGTTTGTTCATTCTTATTATATGAAGGCGCTGCTGGTCATTGTTGTGCTCTCGGCCTACTGGGTGTGTACCCTGGTGGTGAGTAAAGCGATAGGGCGTCTGGCGGCAAGCAAAGAAGTGGGCTGTTATCGCACCCGTTATATCAGCAAAACCATCAATATTGTATTGCTGCCGGTTTTTTTGATTGTACTCACCCTGTTGTTGGGGATTGAATACTCCCAGATTACCGTCTTTTTATCCTCGCTGTTTGCCGTGATTGGTGTTGCCATGTTTGCTCAGTGGTCGATTTTGAGCAATATTACGGCCAGCCTGGTGATCTTTTTTTCTTTTCCTTATCGTGTGGGTGATAGCGTCAAGGTGGTGGATAAGGATGATGATATTTCCGGTGTGATTGATGAAATTTCATTGTTCCATGTGATTATCAAAAAATCGGATGGCAATATCGTGACCTATCCGAATAATCTGATCTTACAAAAAGCGGTGATTAAAATGCTAGTACCGCCACGTGACACTAAAACAGCACGCAAGTTCTTGGCTAAGACGGGGGTGCACAATCGCTCCCGTTAGTTAAAGGGTGGGCTTTGTCGCCAGCTTCGCTTTATATAAACGGTTGCGGTCGGTGGTCAATATCGTGATCTGTGATGAAAGGGTAAAAGTATGCGCATGCGGCACACTCAGAATGCCACGCCTTGCTTTGGTCATATTTTATATGTTGAAGATGAGGCGGTGGTGAGGCGGGAGCTTGCCGAGGTGCTGACGGAATACTGCAACCGCTTGACGCTTGCCCGACACGGGAAAGAGGGCCTGCAATTATGGATAAAGCATCAGCCAGATCTGGTGATTAGTGATATCCGTATGCCGGTCATGGATGGTATCAGCATGTTGAAGGCAATGCGTCAGTTTGCTGAGGCGGATGATATTCCGGTGGTATTTGTTACCGCATTTTCAGATAGTGAGTATACGCTAGAAGCCATTGAGCTTAAGGTGGCTGGGTATTTACTTAAGCCTATAGACTTTATCCGGTTGGAGCAGGTGTTGATTAAGGTTGATGCGTCTTGTCGTGCGGCTAAGATAGCGCGTGAACAGGCCGAAAAGTTGCAGTTTTTTAAGCAAAAAGAGCTGCAGGTAGGCTTAATGCAGTCCGAGTTTATGGCGAATATGAGTCATGAAATTCGTACCCCAATGCACACCATCATAGGAATGTGTCAACTTGCTATGAAGACCGGCATTGATGCCCAGACGCAGCAGTATTTAACTCATATTCATCATTCTGCCGATGCGTTATTGCATTTGATTGATGCGATGATGGCGTTTACTCGGCTGGAAGCCAAAAATGTACAGTTGCAGTCTGTCGCATTTGATCTGGATGCGTTATTGCATAGCCTGGCCCAGGAACGACTGCGTGGGGCGGCAAGGCGGGGGCTGGCCATTGTCTTTGATGTGCCGTTAGCGATTCCCCGTCGTTTGATTGGTGATTCGACTTGCCTGTTGCAGGTGCTGAATCATTTATGCAGCAATGCGGATAAATTCACCTCGTGCGGGGAAATTGTACTGCGCATTGCATTGATTGAGCAGGATAAGAATTCGGTAGTCCTGAAGTTTTCGCTGCAGGATAGTGGTGTTGGTATCGCTCAGGCACAGCAGCAAAAAATCTTTGAACCCTATTGTCAGCTTGATGCTTCAATCAGCCGTAGTGTTGGCGGTGCCGGGCTGGGACTGAGTATTTGTTTCCGACTGGTCACGCTATTGGGCGGGGAAATGCAGCTTGAAAGTCAGTCAGGCAAGGGAAGTGTCTTCAGTTTTACTGTGCCGCTGCAGTATAACCCACAAGAGCAGCCAGATTTTTCTATGCCCGCATTGTTGTCAAGATGCCGTTTGCTGGTTGTTGACGATTGTCCGCTTAGCTCTGCCGTTGTGGGTGCCCGCTTAACCGAGCTTGGCTTTGAGGTGCAGTTTGCTCGTTCGGGTAAGCGAGCGTTGCAAATGCTGACGCAAGCGAGCATTAATCATTGTCCGTTTGAGGTGTTAATGCTCGCGAACAGGGTGGCTGGACAGTTGGGGGCGGATATTATGCTAAGCGTGCAGCTTGTGATGGAGAATCATAAAATGCCGAAATTTATTCTGTTGGCCGGTATGGAGGAGGCATGTTTTCAAACATCTGAGGATGCGCCTGTAGTGTTGCTGTATCAACCCCTGATTTTATCTGATTTAGTGCATGCCTTACTGGGTGTGTTGGGTTATGCTCCAGAAAAGCATAGTGTTAAGCTTGTTGCCCCCCAATCGGAAACGATAAATCTGGCTCCGATTTATGGTGCCAGAATTTTGCTGGTGGATGATATGGCGCTGAATTTGGAGCTGGCTAAGGGGATTTTACAGCGCCATCATTTTGTGGTTGATCTGGCGGACAGTGGTGTTAAAGCACTGGCAATGATTGGGCAGCAGGATTACGACCTGGTGTTGCTGGATATACATATGCCACAAATGGATGGCTATCAGACGGCAACTGAAATCCGACGTATATCGCCGGACGGCCCGCCTGTTGTTGCCATGACCGCGGATGTGATGACTGCCGATATGCAACGTTGTTATGCGGCGGGTATGAATGATTATCTTTCCAAGCCGATTGATATCAATAAGTTGTTTACCGTGTTGCTGAAGTGGATAACCGCCGGTAAACGGCCATTACCAGTAATGCCGCAAGAGGTAGAAGTGGAGGATGAGACTGAGTGGGTATTGCCTGCATTGTCGGGTATTAATCTGGATAAGGCATTGCTGTTGGCCGGCAGTCCGCAACGTCTAAGCAAGTTAATACAACAGTTTGTTCGCAGTTTTGGAGATATGGAGCAACAATTAGCCTGTTTGCAGGAAAATCCGGAGCAGATGCAGTTATTGCTACATAACCTGCAAGGGTGTGCGGGCAACATCGGGGCCGAAGCATTAATGCTGGCGGCCGCAAGGTTTAAGCAATATTTGTCTGGCAGTGAGCATGCTCCCGGGGTGCTACAGCAGCATGCTGCCGAATTGTTGCAGCAACTCAATCCGTTGCTTGAGCAATCGCATGCCTGGCAGGATGCTGTGGGGACAACACATGCCGCGGATGAAACTGCTGCGCTGTGCCAACAGCTTGTGGCCTTGCGTAATAAACTTGAACGACAGGATATATCGGTGCTACAGGACTGGCAGCAGCTAAAGAATAAGCTGGATGATCAGCAATTTGCCGAAGATATTCGTCTGCTTGACCAGGCCCTGCAAGCGCAGGATTGGGAGCTGGCGCAGGACATACTGGCGCAGTTAAGCGTATTTTTGCCGCAATCTTAGGCGGTGTTTCTATGATTTTCTTTGCCGGGTACGGTATTTTACGTTACCATGCTGTGCAATTAACGGACAAGATTTATCCCTATGAAAAATACGTTAGCCAATGATTTGTTTGACCGGTTGGATTTCTGGTTTGAATCACCCGAACAGGCGTTTGCCGGCTGGATATCTGCACAGGATCTGGCTCATGGCACTCAGGTTGTCAGAATCTCCATGTGGAATAAATTTATTCGCTGGTTTCAAACTCAGGGTGGCGATCTGAAAAACTGTCGTGCCGAGCATATTACACGCTTTTTACACGGGGCCGAGCTGGATAAAGAACAGGCCTGGCGCTATGTGGTGTTGATTGAGCAGGTGTTTGACCGGTTGAATGTTTTAGGCCTGGATAATACGAATCCGGGACGACAGGCCGGCCAGGCTGGAATCGGTAATCGTAGTAATGCTCCTACCCGTTTTCTCAATCCCTGGGAGAGGGACGAGGTGTTGAGTGTTATTAATCAGATACTGGATGAACGAGAGAGTGATAGTGGGTTTAATGCTTATCTGGCGTTACCGCAGCGTGATCAACATAAAGCCTGGGCATTGCTGCGTGATGCCACCATTGCGGCCATTATGCTGGGAGGGGGCGTCAAGGTGTCTGAGTTGGCATCATTAACCCAGGATGCTGCGTATTTACAGGGTGACTTGCAGATTGTCGGGCAATATGGCCCGCATTGTGCCCCCTTGTTTCCGATTGCGGTTACCGCGCTGGATATCTGGCAGCCTTATCGACAGCATGAGAACGGGCTGGGGGATACCCTGTTTCCGGCGATGGTGAATAAACGTCGCCATGATCAATCGGCCATGGCCGCCAGCCTGCACCCGGCCAATGTGTTTCGACGTCTTAAGGCTTTATTAAATCAGGCCGGCATCCAGGGAAGCCGGGCATGTGGTCAGACCCTGCGCAATACGTATGCCGCTCAGCTGATTGAATCTGGCGCCAGTGATGAGCTGATCACCCAGGCGCTGGGCTTTAAACCCGGCGGGGAGTTCACCGTGCCCAGGCTGAGGTATGAGTATGCTAGAGCCTGTGGCCTGGCGGATATGGGCGCGGACGAGTCACTGGATATATCATAAGCGTTCCAGTTGTTCACGCACTCCCTGAGTGACCTGCTCAATGACATCATTATCCGTCCAGTAATCCATGTGACTGAGAGGATTCCAGGAATGTGCCAGTGTGTTCAGCAGGTTGCTATTGGCATTAATAGCTATATCCAGTACGCGTTGTTGGTAAGAATCGCTTAACGGTTGTAGCGGCCAGCCGAGTACATCATCATCGTCATAAAGATTGATCCACTGAAAATCAGGGTTGGGCTTGTCGATTGCGGTGATGGTGTCATTTCCGGCAACAAAAATAGGAATATTGCACCCCAGGGTATACAGCCGTTGCAAGCTGCGCAGACGTGTAAAATTGTCCTGAGGCCCTCCGTTGGCGTGTTGATCTTTCCAGATACCATAGGGTGGATGATTGCCCGGGGTGGCATCCCAGATATAATTGGAAAGTAACTGACAGCCCAGTGAGTAGGCGACGAATATCACCGGAATTTCCCGGCTGGTTTGCTGATAAATATCGTTCAGTGTGTGGTATATCTGTTGTTGTGCTTTGCTGTAGGCGCTGTTTGGCTGTTCCTTTCTATGTTCCAGACTGGCCGCGTCGGAAAATGCATATAGCAGAAATTTACGTGATTTTTTCCAGTCAATATGGGGGCGCATGCGCGAGAAAATCTGCTGCTGATTACGTTGAATATCTTTTTGATAATACACCGAACGGAAAATGACTTCGTTCCATTGGTTGCTGCCCAGTGCCTGGCGCATGTGTTCAACAAAGGCGTGGTGATAATGGCTGGGGGTCTCTCCCATGCCATGAATGGTAATGAGTGCAACTTGATTTGGCATCCTGTTCTCCCAAAGATTAACGCAATATATTGTGCGCTTTGTCGGTGTGATTTGCAGATAAAAATCCGTGATTTCAGGCGAATACACATTGCCTACGATTTGGAGCCTACGATTTGGATAAATGCACAATAAACTGGGCCTGAGGCGATTCGGCTTCCGGCGTAGGCAGGTGTTTTACCAGGGTGGTGCCATTGCGCTGCAATTCAATTTTTCGTTCATATCCTGCACCGCGAGGTAAGCCTGATTGTGAGCGAAACAGTACTGCCTGCATTTCGGGGGCACCCAGTTGTGAGGGGGCAATACTGTTTTCGGGAAAGTTTTCCTGGTTGATTTTTGTAAACGTGAGCGTGTTGTCGGACGAGCTGTCGGTGACTTGCAGATTGTTAGGGAAGTTGTTCCAACTGGCAGGAGCGACAATGTAGTAATCCAGTGTTTCGGTTACGCTGTGAAAGTATAAGTTGAATTTGGGGGGCTTAGCTGCTTGCCAGATATCCGGCGTGAATACCAGTCGTATGATGCCAAATAACGATTGGTGCGCCAGCCATGGGGCAATGATTAATATCTGACTGTCACTGCCTTCAATGCTGTCGTTGGTAAATAAATAGCAGCCTGGCTGCCAGTGACTGATGTCCAGATCAAGCTTGTCTTCTGCCGTATGTAATGTCTGCTGCCAGCAGGGGGGATTTTCGGCGGTATTCCCCGTCAGGTGTTGAATAGTGGTCACCATGGGGCGAGCAATGGCGACTACCGGCTTAAATCGCTCCCCTGCCAGCAGGCAATGATGATTTTCGCTCAATTGTAAGGGATTGCTGATGTTTTGGTAAAAAGCCATACCATTCGGCAAATTGGTGGTGAAGGTATTGAAATACGGGTTTTTCAGTTTAAGGCCGATTAATAATTCCAGCCCATCAAGTTTATGCAGTGGTGGCTTACCCCGATCTTGTGGTGAGGTTTGAAAATAAAGCTTTAGCTGATGATTTTGCCGGCGCAGGCGAATGCTATGGCCGGCCATATCCAACTGACTGTGCTGGGCAAACAGAAAATCAAAATCAGGGCAGGGTTTATTACCATAATATTCATGCTGAATCGCTAATGAACAAAGTGGTTTAAATAACAGATTCATGGGCGGTTAACCTCCACATTAATATGATGAATAATCGGTTAAGCAAGTGCTGCTATCCGATCTAATATGTGATATCTATCACCAGATGAATATATCGGCCGACCATAGCATTGCTAAGGATAGTTTTAAGATAGTTTTGGGATAGGGATGCGGGCTGTTTCCCAGATGGCGGCAGTAAACCGAGGTGAGGGTGGGATATGGACGGGTCCAGGTGTACCCCAAAGGTGTTATTGGCTTTTTAGGGTGGGGGGCGGAGGGCTTTCCATACAATCACCCCCTTAGCCCCAAAACATCGTTATCGGGGACTGTGGGGGGCTTGCACATAGCGATATGCTTGCTTCCCCCGGCCAGTTTTATTTACGCAGGACTTCCAACATAAAGGCTTCTCTTTGTGTCTGATCGGCTTGTTTCCACCAGTAGCGCAATTGATTTAATGGCATGATATCGCCGTTTGTCTGGTTAGCCTGGTAGGCGCTGGCGGTATTGGCGCGAGCACTTGGCGCGGCGCTGACGGCGGGCGGTGGCAGTGCTTCGCCAGGAATTGTCAGAGGTTGGGTCGGCTGATTGACGATAACCGGCTGGCTGTCATCGCTGGTCATCTTGTTAAACAGTGCAGACACGCTGTTGGTGTTGCCGCTAACGGTGACGGTATTACTCTGTGCCAGTTCAAAGTCTATGTTAATTGCTTGTCCCGATTGGCTGTCAATGACAATAGCTGTTGGCTGTTTGATATAACGCTTTGCTTGCTGTAGATCGTGTATTGCAGGCAGCTGTAGCTGATATGCGCCTCCCGATTGTGAGTTCATCTGCAGTAGTATAGGTTTGGATATGACACGTTCATGATCATCCCGTAGCGACATATCCCAGACCATGTCATATTGCACGATGAGTTGATTTTGTCCGGGATTGAGTGAAATGTCTTTATCTCCAATAGAGAAAAAAGATCCCTTGTGTTTTTGTCCGTCAATCGACAATACCTCTATGGCTTCAGGTAGCGTTAAGCTGGCGGGAGCCGCTAACACGACAGGACTAAATAAAGCGGCAAATAAGCCAATAAAAACAACTTTCATTACAGGTTTCCTAGCAGATTCAATAGTAAACAGGGTTAAAATTTTGAGTATAACTGCCGATAATAACATTGATCTTGCGAGATCCGGCACGCTTGTAAATGAGCGGCTTTAATAATGAGGTATTTCTGCGTTAGTTGGACGACACGAAATATTATAGCCACTGACTTGAGGAGAAACCCCTTGGCCGATGTGTGGACTTATCGCTATCGATTTAAACCGGGACCGAATGGCGTAAAAGTATTGCATTTGAAGTCTGCGGCAAACCAGGACTTAAAGGTGGGGCAGCCATTACCATACGATGTCTATAATCGGCTGGGAATGATTGTATTAACCGCGGGGGGCTGTATTAAACACTCTCAGCAGCTGGAGCAATTGATCGATAATGGGCTTTATCGGGTGTTTCAGCCCGAAGTCAATGCTCGGCAGCCAGTGCAGGAGAGTGCAGCTCAACGGGCGTTTACTATGGTTGGCAGTATAACAACTGCATTTGCCAATGTTTTACAGCACACACAAGGCCGCAAGACTAAAGCCTTATGCGTTTCTCAGCTGCAGAAGCTGGCACTGGATATTCAGCAGCTGTGTCTATTGGATGCCGATGCGGCCAGTGCAGGGCTGCTACTGGATGATACTGTGCCGGTGATGATTTCACACTCGGTTTATACCGCTATGCTGGTGGCGTTGGTCTGTCAACGCCTGGAGATTGATGCGGCCAGTCAGCAGGCCATGGTGTGCGGGGCATTAACGCATGATATAGGCTTGTTGGATATTCATGACGTGTTGGATAAACAATATAGTGAACTTAGCCCAGAGCAACGTTTAAGAGTTGATAGTCATACCGATGATGGTTGTCGGATATTACGCGAGCTGGGGGTAGATGATCAGATTTGGCTAAATAGTGTTGCCCAGCATCATGAACGTATTGATGGCAGTGGTTACCCACAGGGGCTGGCGCGCTCAACATTAAAAATTCCTGCACGGCTGCTGGCGCTGGCCGATTGTTTCAGTGCCATTATTCAACCTAAGCCTTACCGTAAGGGGCTGGTCAGTGCCCGCTTAATCAATAATCTGTTGTATCAACAACCGGATAAACTGGATAAACGTCTGGTCAGTCTGTTGTTTGAACAAAGTGGTGTCTATCCGGCGGGAGCCATGGTTAAGCTGGTTAATGGTGAGCTGGCCGTGGTAATACAGCAGCAAGATAAGATAGATATGCCGCTGGTGTATGCGTTTACCCGGCCCGATGGTGAAATGCGGGTTGAAGCCTTGTTGCGAGACAGCAATCAAGAGAAATATCGGATTCAAGGAATGATTAATATTCAAGATTATCAGTCTCAGATTCAACTGTTACGCACATTATGGACTCGTAAACAGGTGAATACGCGGCCAATTGTTGTATCATTACGGCCGCAATAAATTAGCCAGTCATTCATGAAAGTTCATTACCTACACGACAGTATCTATGCCCAACCGCAGTCACAGCTAAGCAGCTTTGAGTTTAATGAGGCGGTAGCCAGCGTTTTTCCCGATATGATTCGCCGTTCGGTACCGGGTTATGGCACGCTGATTACCATGCTGGGGCTGTTGGCCGAGCAGTATGCGCAGCCAGGCAGCAATATTTACGATCTGGGTTGCTCGCTGGGGGCCGCCACCTTATCCATGCGTCATCGTATTACCCATACGGATTGTCGGATTATTGCGGTCGATAATTCGGCGGCCATGCTGCAGCGCTGCAAACAACATCTGGCCGATGATATCTCGCCCATTCTGGTGGAAACGCGATTGGCGGATATTCGCGATATGGCATTTGAGCAGGCATCGCTGGTGGTACTGAATTTTACCCTGCAATTTTTACCTCCCGCACAGCGTCAGCAATTACTGACACGTATCTATCAGGGAATGTTACCGGGCGGGGTGTTGGTGTTGTCGGAAAAAATTGTGTTTGCCGAGCCACAACATGCCGAGTTGCAGGAAACACTGCATCTGGCCTTTAAAAAAGCCAATGGCTATAGTGAGCTGGAAGTCAGCCAGAAACGTTCGGCGCTGGAGAATGTGTTAATTCCGGAAACCCTGGAGCAGCATCACCAGCGTTTGCGGCAGGTTGGCTTTAGTCAGAGCGCAACCTGGTTTCAATGTTTTAATTTTGCCGCATTATTAGCGATTAAATAGCCATGTTAGATTATTCGGAACTGATACAACGTATTCAGGGCAGTCGTCTGCAGCCATTGGCAGATGCTTTGCCGCAACTGGTTGAGGAATATTTTTCTGAACGCCTGCATGGCGATCTGCCGGGCTGGTTGGCGCAGCTGCAAACCTTGCCGGATATCCCGGCGGCCACTGTCGAGTTAAATAGTGCCGCGATCAGCGTAGCACAGCCAGATATTTCTGCCGAGCAGCGCCAGCAGGTTGAGGCCTGTTTGCGTCAGTTTATTCCCTGGCGCAAGGGACCTTTTTCAATACATGGCGTGTATGTTGATGCCGAATGGCGCTCCGACTGGAAATGGGAGCGTTTGCTGCCGCATATTAACGCGTTGCATGGGCGCAGCGTACTCGATGTCGGCTGTGGCAGCGGTTATCATTGCTGGCGTATGGCCGGTGCCGGGGCGGAGCTGGTGATTGGCATTGAGCCCTCGCCGTTATTTGTATTGCAGCATCAGCTGATCAAGCATTTTGTGGGGGATTCTCCGACCTTTGTGCTACCGTTAACCATGGAGGCCATGCCACCACAGATGATGGCATTCGATACCGTATTTTCTATGGGTGTGTTATATCATCGCCGCTCGCCATTGGATCATTTGATTGAGCTGCGCGATAGTTTGCGCCGGGGAGGGGAGTTGGTGCTGGAAACTCTGGTGATTGACGGTGATAAGGGGGATGTATTAATGCCGGAAGACCGTTATGCCAAAATGCGTAATGTCTGGTTTTTGCCCAGTGCCGGTACCCTGGCGTTATGGTTACGGCGCTGTGGCTTTAAAAATATTCGTATGGTTGATCAAACCCCAACCTCATTACAGGAGCAACGAGCCACCGACTGGACCTTAAAGGAGTCGCTGGTAGATTATCTGGCTCCCGGCGATACCAGCAAAACCCTGGAAGGTTATCCGGCACCACTGCGTGCCATTTTTATTGCGGAATCGCCTTGAATTTTGCTTCTCCGTGAGTGCCGTGTCAACGGGCTTAACCCACGTTCACCCTTTAGCATGAAGGCGGGTTTAGGGGCTTTAATCCCCGTTTATTCGCGGTGCCAGCGTGTCTGCTTTTTCTATAGGTATCATAGTCCATCGTGTGGAATCCGGTGTAAAACAATTCCAGGAAATGAATTGAATTTGTTGAAACAGATGATGGCCGCTTTGAAGTAATTGCTGCTACGGAGTCTATTCAGTCATTAAAGGGAGGTATTCCTAAGCCCAGCAAGCCTGTCACCATTGAAGAAATGAATGACGCAATTGCAGAACAAGGGGCAAAAGCTAAGTGATAGATAGTTAGCACAGATAGAGTTTAGTGATGAAAAACGATCACAAATTGTGTCACACCGTTTTCAGAATTGGCTGATATGACGCCACCATGAGCATGAATAATGGATTGCGTAATAGCCAGACCTAGCCCCGTACCCTCACTCACTCTTTGCCTGGCATTATCGGTTCGGTAAAAACGATCAAAAAGCTTATTCAGTTGCTCTTTTGAGATATGCGCCCCTGTATTTTCGACAATTACCTCTACTTTATTTTCATTTTCCGATAATCGTACACTCACACGACCTTTTTCAGGTGTGTAGCGTAATGCATTAGATAATAGGTTGCTGATCGCTCGTCGTAACATGAGCCTGTCACCGTTAATCACGGCTTCGCCGATTAATTCTAAGTGAATCGATTTTTCTTCCGCTAAAATTTCAAAAAACTCGAATAAATCTGTTACTTCATGTGCTAATAACAGTTTATTGGACTCAGGAATGAGTTGTTTGTTTTCAGCTTTAGCCAGAAACAGCATATCGGAAATCATACGTGATAATCGCTCTAGTTCTTCAATATTCGAGGCGAGAATATCCTCGTATTCTGCGGCACTTCTGGATTGAGAAAGTGTCACCTGAGTTTGAGTGAGTAAATTATTAACCGGCGTTCTTAGCTCATGAGCTAAGTCAGAGGAAAAGTCGGATAATCGTTGAAATGATTCTTCCAATCGGGCAAACATGGTATTTAACGTATTGATCAATTCCGCTAATTCCGCAGGAATATTATCCATATTGAGTCGAGTATGTAAACGATGTGCCGTAATTTCCTCGGCCTCTTGTCGAATCGCATGTAATGGGGCCAAACTTCTTCTAACGATTAACCAACCTAACAACCCAATAGCCAAACTGGCCAGCACAATAAATACCGTTAAAGTTTGCCAAAATTGATGCATGAAGTGTTGGTGATGCGTAATATCTACAGCTAGGATGACCGACAGTTTTTTGTTTTTCTCTGGGTGAAATTGAAAACCTCGCCAGGGTATGTCGTCCGCAGCTTTCCATTCATATAAGCGCTTTGAATAAGCCGATTGTTTTAGTTGGGATGGAATGTCAGTATATTGTGCATTGGAAAATAATAGCTGCTGGTTAGCATCAAATACCATGACTGAACCTTGCTGACCGCTAATGCTTTTACTTAAGTAACTGTTTAAAATGGCTGAATCAAATGTGTCAGGCATTTGGGTAAATGCCTGACTAAGCAGGTTTGCCTTACTATTTAAAACCGCTTGGTCTTGTTCTTTGAAATGTTGCTCTACTGAATACCAAATGAGGCTCCCGAGCAGTAGTAATACAATAATACCGGTCAGTGCAAATGAAAGGGTTAGACGTAATGTTAATGACCGATATAACACTTAACGTTCCTCTAGCACATAGCCCATACCACGTACGGTGTGTATCAGTTTATTATCCGTGTCACTGTCTACTTTTTTGCGCAATCGTTTAATCGCAACCTCAATAACGTTGGTATCACTATCAAAGTTCATATCCCAAACCTGTGCGGCAATCAGAGAACGGGGTAATACTTCACCTTTACGGCGTAATAAAAGCTCAAGCAGGGTAAATTCCTTAGCGGTTAGCTCAATTGATTGTCCATTTCTGGTTGCTCGACGCTTTAATAGATCCAAACTTAAATCCGAAATGTGTAATGCGGCTGTTTCTTGTGTATTACTGCCACGACGTAACAATGTTCTGACACGAGCTAACAATTCAGCAAACGCAAATGGTTTAATTAAATAATCATCTGCACCTAACTCTAGCCCCTTGACTCTATCCTTAATTTGATCACATGCCGTTAAGCAGAGTACTGGCGTTTGTTTTTCTGCCCGTCGAACGCCTTGCAGGATTTGCCAGCCATCGATACCGGGCAACATGATGTCGATAATTAACAGGTCATAATCCTGGTTTAACGCTTGATGTAGTCCATCTAGCCCGTTTTGTAACCAATCAACAATAAAGCCGGCTTCTGTTAAGCCTTTAGTGACATAACTTCCCGCTTTTTTTTCATTCTCTATGAGTAGTATTTTCATCATGCTTAATCTCTTGTAATGGCCGATACTTTATACAATTAAACCCCGTTATTCTGAAAATGACAAAAATGTAATTTTTATGTCAGCGTTATGTCAGGCTTGCTGTCATAAAATGACTTTACTGTTTTTAATTTAACTGGAGTGACTCAAATGAAAAAATACTTATCGTTAATGATTTCTGCCGCGGCTTTAACTATTTCTACATCTGCATTTGCGGGTGATGAGCACCACAATAACGATCATGGGCATGATCATCATATGTCACAAGATAATCATCACAATGGTGGGCACCATGATAGTAATCAGCATGCAGATATGTGGATTGATGGCATGGTGAAAAAAGTGGATATGGAAAAAGGCCATATCAAGATTAAGCATGGAGCAATGAAACATATGAATATGCCACCCATGACCATGTCTTTTGCAGTATCTGATGACGCATTGCTAAAACAAGTCAAAAAAGGAGATGAAATTAAATTTAAGGTCAGCAAGGTAGATGGAAAAATTGTGCTGACTGAAATTAAATAAATCAGTAACAAATTAAGGGGGAGTCACTTCCCCTTGCCGTTTAATTATTCTATTGCATCCCAATCCCCATGAAACAATATTTTTTAGTTAGTGCGCTTAGCAGTGTGTTGTTATTCTCGTCAGCAACTCAAGCTGAACAGCTCATAGAATCAGAATTATTGGGTGAAACGCTACCTGGCTTATTGGAATTTGCTCAAAAAAATAACCCAGATCTCGCGATACGTGCGGCACAAACGCAAGCAGCACAAGCAAATGTACACGCGGTGAGTGAATTTCCTGATCCTCGTATTGAAATGGAGTTAATGGATGTAACCAATACCAATACGTCTGGTGACTTGAACCTGCTGCCAGGTGAAGTGGGTGTTACCCGGTTAAAAGTTGCGCAAACGATTCCCTATTGGGGAAAACGAGACTTACGCGGTGAAATCGCCGCATCTAAAGCTGCCCAGCGCGAACAAGACTGGGAATATCAATTACTTGATGTACAAACTAAAATTAAGATCGCTTTTGCTGAATATTATCAAGCGGCAGAGCAACAGCAAATTCTGAATGAAAACCTTAGTTTACTTAACAGTCTGTCTCGTCTAGTAGAAAGCCGCTATGGTGTTGGTTTAGGGACGCAGCAAGATGCGCTTCGTATACAAACAGAAATTACCGCGTTAAAACTCGATCTAGTAGAAACCGAACGCCGTATGCAAACGGCTTCGGCAAGGTTAAATGCCCTATTGCCTAGAAAAGCAGATGCGATATTGGCACGACCTGAATCACTACCCGAGCTGAAACAATGGGCTGAATTAGAAAGCTTATTTGCACAAGCCAAACAGCAAGCGCCATTATTAGCAAAACATCAACTTGCTATTGAACAAGCAGAAAAAACACAGGACTTAACGGTACTCAATCGCTATCCGGATTTTACCTTCTCATTACGCCATAACCGTCCACAAATGGGTAATGATAGTTGGGATGTCATGTTTGGCGTTGATATTCCGCTTCAGCAGCTTGTTCGTCAAGCTCAGGAAGAAGAAGCTGAACACCAACTAGAAGCGGCACGCCAACAAGTTAATGCCATAGAAGCACGCTTGAATGGTGACATTGGCGTACTGCTCGCTGAGTTAAAAGCCAGTGAAAATAAAATTGATCTGCTAAAAAATACCTTACTCCCGCAAGCCAATGCCAACTTTAATTCAGCTCAAGCAGGCTATGAGTCTGGACAGGTCAATTTTAATACGCTGATTGAATCCGAACAGCAGGTCTTGCAAACCCAACTAATCTTATTGAATACGGAAGTTTCAGCCCGTATTCAGCAAGCAAAGCTAGAAAAAAAGATAGGTGAAAGCCATGAATAAAGGTGTTGCGCTTTCTTTAGCTTTGATTTTGGGTGCTGGTTCTTTGATGGGGGGATACTGGTTGGGTGTGCACCAATCACATGATGGTACGACTATGGTCTCAGCTGAAACAGGCCATACTGACACTGCAGGTGCCGCAGATTCTACGGATAGCCGTGAGCGAAAGATTCTTTATTACCGTAATCCTATGGGCTTGCCGGATACCTCTCCGGTACCTAAGAAGGATGAAATGGGTATGCCATATCTTCCCGTTTATGAAGATGATGCACCATCTAGTGAAGGGGCGGTTAGTGTTAGTCCTGCACGTCTACAAACATTAGGTGTTAAAACCGCCAAGGCAGAAATGTTAAGTCTGGATGCTGCGATTCGATCTGTTGGTAAAGTCGAGATTAATGAACGTATGATTTACGATGTATCTCCTCGATTTGAAGGCTGGATAGAAAAGCTCTACATCAATGCAACCGGTGACCCGGTTAAAAAAGGCCAAACGTTATTCACCGTTTATAGTCCCGAATTAGTTTCTGCCCGAAAAGAGTTGGCGATTGCCAAACAGTTACAACAAACGATCCAACATGCCGATCAAGAAGCACAACAAGCGGCAGAACGCTTAGTTGAAGCGGCTAAAGAAAGGCTTAAAAACTGGCAGGTTACAAGTAATCGCAGTAATCATATATCCTTTGCGGCCCCGGCAAGTGGCATCGTATTAGAAAAAAATGCGGCTCAAGGTATGCGTTTTACACCGGGTACCACCATTTACCGTATTGCTGATTTATCAACCGTGTGGGTCATCGCTGATGTATATGAGCAAGACTTGGATAAGGTTAAACTAGGAGAATTAGCGCAAGTTGTTATTGATGCTTATCCAGATAAAGTATTTTCTGCCAAAGTAGAGTACGTCTATCCCACACTGAATGCCAATACCCGAACAACCCCCGTTCGTTTACAGCTAAGTAATCAAAGTGGAAAGCTACGTCCTGGTATGTTTGCCCATGTGGAATTGGCAACGGCGGGTTCCATACCGCGTTTAACCGTACCTAAGTCTGCAGTTATTGACTCGGGGGCAGAACAAATTGTTTTCCTAGTGAAAGGCGAAGGTAAATTTAAACCTCAAGCCGTTAAGCTCGGATTACGTGACCGTCATTTGGTTGAAATACTCGATGGTTTGCAAGATGGTGATGAAGTGGTTGTTGCGGCTAACTTTATGATTGACGCTGAAAGTAATCTAAAAGCCGCATTGGCTAGTTTTTCTGAGCCTAAAGCTAGCATGCCAAGCTTTGATGCTATGGGGCACTTAGAATCAGTCGATCTGGAAGAAAAGAGCGTATCTATGGTGCACGATCCAATTCCTGAACTCAGCTGGCCTGAAATGAGCATGGACTTTGATTTAAAACATACGGATCTGGTTAGCGATATAGACATAGGCCAACGTATTAACTTCAAATTTGAAGATCACGGAGAGGGGACTTACGTGATTACTGAAATGACTAAAACTCAAACGTATCAGGCCATAGGTAGTTTGGAATCCATTGATTTAGATGACCATACCGTATCCATGACACATGATCCCATTCCCGCTTTGCAATGGCCAGAAATGACTATGGACTTCAATATTGCGAGTCCTGCTGTCACAGAAGGTATTTTACCCGGGGAGAAAATAAGCTTTATCTTTGAAGATCATGGGGATGGTGAATATGTGATTACCCGGATTGAAAAGATCTCGGATAAGATGAAACATAAGGGCCACTAAACATGCTAACGCGAATTATCGAATGGTCAGTACGTAACGTATTTTTAGTGCTACTGGCAACACTACTCGTTATTGGTGCCGGTTTCTATGCCGTAAAAAATACCGCTCTAGATGCCCTACCTGATTTATCAGATGTTCAGGTTATCGTATATACACCCTATGCGGGACAGGCTCCTCAGGTAGTTGAAGATCAAGTTACCTATCCATTAACGACCGCCATGCTAGCAGTACCTAATGCCAAGGTAGTGCGTGGGTTTTCAATGTTTGGAGCTTCGTATATTTATGTCATTTTTAAAGATGGAACGGATATTTATTGGGCGCGTTCGCGTGTCTTAGAGTATCTCAGTAGTGCTCAGGGAAATATGCCAGCAGGAGTTACCCCGCAGTTGGGGCCAGATGCCACTGGCGTGGGTTGGGTTTTTCAATATGCGTTGACAGGTAAAGATCAATCGTTGGGTGATTTACGCAGTGTGCAGGATTGGTATGTACGCTATCAACTAACCAAGGCAGAAGGTGTGTCCGAAGTGGCCAGCATTGGCGGCTATGTTAAAGAGTATCAAGTCACGGTTGATCCACACCGCTTGGCAACTTATGGCATTCCACTTGATCATGTTGGAAAAGTAATTCGTGAGTCTAATAAAGATGTGGGCGGACGTGTTATTGAGATGGCCGAAAAAGAGTTTATGGTGCGCGGTCTGGGTTATCTGAATAGCCTTGAAGATATTGAGCTGTTGGTATTAAAAAGTGATGGTGGTACGCCGGTACTGGTACGTGATGTTGCTCGGGTTGAAATTGTACCCGCCAGCCGACGGGGTGTCGCTGAGTTAAATGGAGAGGGTGAAGTCGCCTCCGGTATTGTCATGGCACGTTTTGGTGAAAATGCGCTAGATGTCATTGCCAATATCAAACAACAAATTATAGAACTTAGTCCTGGTCTGCCTGAAGGGACTGAAATTGTGTCGGTTTATGATCGCTCTGAGTTGATTGAAAGTGCGATAGACAATCTGAAATGGACATTGCTGGAAGAGAGCCTGATTGTTGCATTGGTTTGTATTATCTTTTTAATGCATGTACGCAGTGCATTGGTGGCGATTATTACCTTACCGATTGGGATTCTGATCGCATTTATTGCGATGAAATCCATGGATATAGGGTCAAACATTATGAGCCTGGGGGGGATCGCCATTGCGATTGGTGCAATGGTGGATGCCGCCATTGTGATGATCGAAAATGCCCACAAGCATCTGGAGCGTTTACCCACCGATCATAGCCAGTCAGAACGAGCTGAAGCAATGATTCAAGCCTGTAAAGAAGTCGGGCCTGCCTTATTCTTTTCATTGTTGATCATTACCGTTTCCTTCCTGCCCGTATTTACATTGGAAGGTCAGGAAGGCCGTTTGTTTAGCCCACTGGTGTTTACCAAAACGTTTGCTATGGCGGGGGCTGCACTGCTATCGATTACCTTAGTGCCCGTATTGATGTTGATTTTTATTCGTGGACACATCATGCCCGAGCAAAAGAACCCGGTGAATCGCTTGTTGATTTGGCTATATCGTCCAGTTATAAAAGGCGTGATGCGCTTTAAAGTGTTAACCATTTTTATCGCTATTGGCTGCATGGTGGCAACCATCTACCCAGCACGTCAACTAGGGTCAGAGTTTATGCCAACACTAAATGAAGGCTCTATTTTCTATATGCCATCATCTGTACCGGGCATGTCCGTCTCTGAAGCGTCGCGCCTGTTACAAGTAAGCAATAGAATTATCAAAACCTTTCCTGAAGTTGAAATGGTCTATGGTAAAGCTGGCCGTGCAGATACAGCTACCGATCCGGCTCCAATGGAAATGTTTGAGACTGTGATTACCCTTAAACCCAAAGAGCAATGGCGCGAAGGGGTAACCGTTGACAGCTTGATTGCCGAAATGGATGCCGCACTACAATTTCCTAGCGTCGCTAATTCTTGGACTATGCCGATTAAGGCACGTATTGATATGTTATCAACGGGTATCCGTACCCCGGTAGGGATTAAAGTATTTGGTGATGATTTGAATGAAATTGAAAAAGTCGCTCGCCAAATTGAAAAAGCAGTAAAAGACGTTCCCGGTACCAGCAGCGCCTATGCTGACCGGGTAACAGGTGGCTATTATCTTGATATTAGCCCTAAACGCGAACAACTGGCCCGCTATGGCATTACTGTTGGTGAGTTACAACAGGTTGTTGCTACTGCCATTGGTGGCATGCCCGTTACCACTGCAGTTCAGGGGCTGGAGCGTTACAACATATCGGTGCGCTATCCACGTGCCCTACGTGAAGATCCACAACGCATTGCTAGTGAAGTCTATGTGCCAACAGCACAAGGTAAAGTCCCACTAGGACAAATTGCCCACATTCAACTGAGAAATGGCCCGCCAGCTATTAAAACTGAAAATGCGCTTAGAACAGCTTATGTTTATGTAGACGTACGTGGACGGGACATTGGTTCCTATGTCAAAGAAGCACAACAAGCGGTGTTAGAACAAGTCGATTTCCCACCTGGCTATTATGCTACTTGGTCAGGGCAGTTTGAATACATGGAGCGCGCCAAAGAAAAACTGTCTATTGTGATCCCGGTGACGCTAGTACTTATTTTCTTACTGCTATATCTCAATTTCCGCCGAGTAACAGAATCACTCATCGTGATGCTATCCGTACCATTTGCACTTATTGGTGGTATTTGGCTGATGTGGTTTCTAGATTACAACATGAGCGTTGCCGTTGCTGTTGGTTTTATTGCTCTGGCAGGTGTTGCAGCTGAAACGGGTGTGGTCATGCTGATCTATTTAGATCAAGCCTGGAACAAAATTAAAGCCGAACGTGAAGCGGCAGGAAAAATACCTACCGCAGCCGATCTCTATGCCGCCATTATGGAAGGTGCAGTTGAACGCGTTCGTCCTAAAATGATGACTGTAGTCGCCATTATGGCTGGCTTGCTACCCATTATGTGGAGTACGGGGACAGGCTCAGAAGTGATGAGCAGAATTGCGGCACCAATGGTGGGCGGTATGTTGTCATCGACTTTACTGACACTGGGTGTTATCCCCGCACTGTATGGGTTAGTAATGCAATGGCGATTAAAGAAACAGAGTAAGATAATATTGTAGTAGCGGTTTATAACATATTGTTATAAGTCGTCTTTTTTAACTACTGGAGAGCACCCATGAAATATAAATTATTTACTATGTTAGCGGTTAGCGCCTTATTAACTTCCAATATGGCATTTGCAGAGAGCAATCATCATCAAGATGAGATGAAAGGGGTTAAATCAGGCATGATGATGTCAGGTGATATGCCAATGATGGACATGGATAAAATGCATCAGCATATGAGTGAAACACAGCATGTTATGCGGAAAATGCACGACGCCAAAAAGCCTATGGAGCAACAAAAATTGATGCATCAACATATGAAAAAAATGTATCAGGGAATGGGCATGATGAGCGGCATGATGTCAGGTAGTAAGCAGGACAAAATGCCTGGCAAGGCATGATGGAGCAAATGATGGAACATATGATGATGCAACAAAAAATGGAGATGAAATAATTTAACTGACTGACTCATCAGTTTGCTCAAGCTGATATTAATAAATGTGAGGTGATTTATGTCTGTGATTAAAACGCCCGAACAGTATCGCTTTCCATGGTATGTACGCCTATTCTTTTGGCATCAGCGGCGTAAATATGGTGCTGTTTTGGAACCGGCTAAATTATGGGGCCGTACACCCAAAGTTTTTGCCATGCTAGCCTTGCTATATGGTGCGTTTGATCGCAGGCAATCACCATTGTCACCCGCATTAAGGACATTGATCACCGTTCGGGTATCACAAATAAACTGGTGCCCGTTTTGTGTTGATATAAATGCGGCGACCGCGTTAAAGCGGGGTGTTTCAGCAGAAAAGCTAGCACAACTATCATGCTTTGCAGAGAGTGACTTATTCACTGATATGGAAAAAGCCGTATTACATTATGCGGAAGCCATAACTGGCTCTGATCAACAGACCACAAAAGCGCACTTTTCTGCACTATCTAAATACTTAAATGATGATGCAATTATTGAGCTAACCGGATTAATCGGCTTTCAGAATATGTCGAGTAAGTTTAATTCGGCACTGGATGTTGCACCACAAGGATTCTGTTCTGTTGCACCACAACCGGAAAGAGAAAAGCATGAATAAAAAAGTCATTTTCTGTCCTGTTTGCGGCATGGCGTCAGACTCATCATTTGAGAAAGTAAGTTATCAAGGGCGCTGCTTTTACTTCTGCTCTATGCAATGCCGTGAAAATTTCGATAACCATCCCACTCTTTATGTCACAGGCAAGCCTAAAGCTGTTCGGATAAAACAACGAACCATGATATTGCGTAAAGCACCTGACAGTCAGGTTTCTGAACAAATAATACAACAGTTAACGAAACTCATGGGTATTTATGACGTGAGTATAAACGATAAAAAATTGTTAATTCGTTATGACTTGCTGCAAGTGACAGCAGAGCAAATAGGGCTGGCATTAATGTGCACGGAAGCCTCGTTAAATATTAGCTGGTATAGACAGCTGACTCAAGCGTGGCATTATTATTATGAAGAAATTGAATTGGATAATCTTGCAGCACCTGCTATGTCTTGTTGCAATCGTCCCCCAATTGTAAAAGTATAAGAGCACATTACCTTTAAAGGAAAAAATATGATTGAAATTATCCCGAATTTTCACCCTATTTTTGTGCATTTTACCGTTGCGCTGTTATCACTATCTGTTGCCTTGTTTGTTATTTCCCCATTTTCACCTGAAAAATTAAAACCACAGTGGCAGACAGTGGCGCAATGGAGTTTGTGGTTTGGTGCCATCATGACGGTAATTACAGCCATAACGGGTCTACATGCCTACAATACCGTAGCTCACGACACCCCCTCTCACTTGGCGATGACCGACCACCGAAACTGGGCCGTTGTCACACTATTATTATTTCTAACATTAGCTGGTTGGCTAGCGGTTTGTGTTCGTAACAGCAAGCAGCCCGGCGTATTGTTTATTGTCGCCATGTTAATGGCAGGTGGTGTTCTGGCTTCAACGGCTTGGCGTGGTGGAGAGCTGGTTTATCGTCATGGACTCGGCGTAATGTCGTTGCCTGAAACGAGTGGTGAAGGTCACGGTCATGATGCTGGTGGCGATGATCACGGTCATGATAATGAAGGCCAAACGATGCCTATGGTAAACCCAGCTAACAATACAGACTCGCATATGATGCCTGAACAGACAGATAGTCATGAGCATGGCGATCACGCACATTAGTTATGTGCAGGATTCATTTATTTCATAGCGGAGCATTCATGTTTTAAATAACGTGGAGGGAAATGGTATGCCGTCTTTCATCACCCCAACACCATCGTTCCAGAATAAATTTTCAGGAATGATGTCCCAAGTAATTTAAGCAGTCGTTGGTGCTGATTTTTTATGTTTAAAATCATTACGGTATTCTGTTGCACGGTTAGCTCGTGTATGCCACTGAAACTTTGAAATATCCACCGTGCGCTGGGCGTGGATGTCGGTTTTCCTTTTTGGTCGGGATAGGTTTCATTGGCTTGTTTAAGTACCGAGCGAATTTGATGTTCCAGCGTTGCATAGAGTAATAAGCTGAGTGTCATCACCATGAGCAAAGCCATAATGCGTTCGGGCTTCTTCAAATACAGCGTTGATGCCAAAAATTGGGGATCTTTTAAAAAACGGAAGCCTCGCTCAACCTTTTGCTGATCCTGCTTATAGCCGCGTTTTAATGCTTCTTCATTAAGCGCTTTATCGTCCACTTGATTGGTCGCCAAAATATAGCAGCTTTTACGCCGAACTTTCATTTCCCGTTGCGCGATGAGACTCGCCGCTTGTCCGGTGATTTGCCAAACAAAAAAGTCAGGTTCAGCATGTTTAGCGGGGCGTCCTTTTTGATTGAATCGCGGCTGCTTACTTAGCTCAGCCTCATGGATTTCCGTTAATTTTAGTTTCTTTTTTAGCATAATCAAGGCCTTGTTAGCATCCGCCTCACAAGCAAACTCTTGTTTACACAAAGACTTAAATTGCTTCAATTCTTGATCGCTGGTTTTAGCACATTGCTTGTTGACTGTTTTGACGGCGCGTGAATACGCTTCGGGTGAATACGTGATCAACCAGCGTTGTTTAATACCAGCATAGCTTACACAGACAGAACAACTCGCTTCTTCGGTGAAATTTTGCATGAGTTCTTTACCTACCTGCTCAATCATATATTGAGCATCTGCCAGGGTTTCTGGTACGCGACTAATCCAGAATATGTCGGTCATCTTGCCCAGACTTTCTGCGGTATATAGGGCGCTATCTCCAACGATATATTCAACATCCAAATGCGTTTGTAGTTGCTTGATGTGTGTATCAATAGCTTCGCTAAAGCTTGTTTTATCATTGCTATTACCACTGAGCGCTTGCATCATCAAAGGAATTCCCGCCTGGTTTTCAACAATCAGCTCCAAACCCACCTGGTTAAGATCCGGACGATGATCCCGGCTATAGCCTTTGGTGATGTGAACCAAGCCTTCCGTTGATTCCGAGCCGCTGTTATAGTCACCATCCACATGGAAACTGGTGCTATCTATATGAGTGCTTGAGCAGGATAAGCCAAGTTGTTTAACGGCATGAGTAGAAAGTGCTGCATACAGTTGTGTTTCTCCAAACTCATGAATGACATCAAGGCTTCGCCCAAGCAAATTCTGATTAATATCACTGGCCGTTATGCCTTGACCCATTAAGCGCTCAACGGGTTTGTCTTCAAAAAAGGCAGGCATCAAATATAGCGTATGATTGGCGAATCCCAACCCATTGATAACCATGGCTTTAATTGCCTGACCTACGGATACATTTCGACTCGTACGGTCTTGAATAATAAGGCTGTCAATTAATTCAACCAGCCCAAGCTCATCAAACTGAGCAGCCACTAAGCCGAGATGATCCAGATTTCTCGTTTGGTAGTTGGCTTCGTTCATGGCATTGGCAACAGTGTTTGTATTCATCGGCTTGTATCCTTTTTATCAACCAGATGAATATTACCGCGCTACTCGATTATTGCATTAGATTGAGCCACTTGCAAAACAAAGTATCGAAGTTGATTTTTACCTGAATAGGTAAAAAAAAGAAGATGCAGGCCGCCATTTATGGCACGATTGATTCACCACAAAAAAATCGAAAGGCCTGCCTGATGAACAATACGCAAAAAAACCAATTCCTGCAACGCTGGACATGTGTTCAGGAAGAATTAATTCCAACCTTGGGTTTGGAAATGACGCTGACGCCCAAGCTGGAAAAGCTCATCCACATACTGGAATGGATTCAATTAGAAGAATTCATCTGTGCCTCCTGGTGTGGAATGGGGCGTCCACCGCATGAGCGCTTTTGTTTAGCGAATGCGTTTATTGCCAAGGTGATTCTGAATATTCCAACTAACAGTTGCCTGCTGGATCGACTGAGTAATGACCGTGCATTGCAACGTTTATGCGGCTTTCCCCCTTACAAAAAACTTCCGTCAGAATCGACTTTTTCGCGCGCCTTTGCCGAATTTGCACAAAGTAATTTAGCAGAGCGGGTACACGACGCATTGATCAAAACCCACCTAGGCAACCAGCTGATTGGCCATATCAGTCGAGATGGCACAGCTATCGCCGCACGTGAGCGGCCAGTCGCAAAGCCTAAGGAAGACAAAGACAAGCCTAAAGTAAAAACGCGCGGTCGTCCTCGAAAAGGGGAAAATCGCCCGCCCAAAAAATCGGCATTAGAGCATCAGCAGGAACTGAGTTTAGAGCAAATGTTGGCTCAGCTACCGACAGATTGTCATCGCGGCAGCAAATGCAATGCTCAAGGCTACAAAAACAGTTGGAATGGCTATAAGTTACACATTGATACGGCAGACTGCGGTGTGCCGGTTGCAGCCGTTTTATCATCCGCATCTATGCACGACAGCTTGGCAGCAATGCCGCTATCGTTAATCAGTCAGCAGCGGGTAACGAATTTGTATGATCTGATGGATGCGGCCTATTGTAGTGAGATATTACGCGAACAGAGCCGCTCTTTAGGGCATATTCCATTGATTGATCATAATCCTCGACGTGGTGAGAAAAAGAATTTTCCCCACACGAGGCAAAGCGCTACCAGGAGCGCAGTGTTGCAGAGCGTATGAATGCCCGGCTAAAAGATGAATTTGGTGGCCGAAATATTTGGGTTCGAGGCGCTCAAAAGGTAAAAAGCCATTTAATGTTTGGTTTACTAGCACTCAGTGCTGACCAACTGATGCGATTGCGCTATTAGCACTCAACAATCCAGGAAAAACTGAAAAATGCCATATGGCAGGATACGTCACGTCCAAATGATATGGTTTTAAGCATTTTGATAGCAATCAAAAGCCAATAAGCGGTGTAAGAGTAAAAAACGGGGACTAATCAAGCCGGAATTGAAAAACTTCAAGCTTCGGCTATTAGTTTTGCAAGTGGCCCGATTGTTTAATTATTTAAAAGAACGTAGGGGGTGATGAAAGACGGAAATAACATTCTGCCTTTACCTGAACTCATGAGAAATGCTGCTCAGAATGCCGCTTTGCCATGAGTTATTGAGAAGTTACGATAGATGATTGTATCGATTTGAATATATTGCGATTTAATTGTGGCGCAATATATTTTTTCTTATATATTTATCTATATATTTTGGCGTATTTAAGGGTTGTTAACTATGAGATATTATCCGCCGCGTTTTTTGCAGAAAAAATCCTCCCGCCTGAAATACGGCTTCCTCTTTCGAGTGATTACAAGTGATTTTTTGTGCATTTGTAGTGGCTCGCGTTCGATTTTTTTCCATGTTGGCAAGTTTTCCACCCCTTTTGTTAGAGAGGTATTATGACTGGACTCATTATTCTAGTAGTTTGTGGCATTTGGTTGGCGCTTTGTGTGTCAATAGCTCGCGTGATATCGAAACAGATACATAGAGCTTGGCTGAGTGGCTTCGTTTTTCTGGGTATTGTGATCGTTGGTTTTCCATTACCAATAATGGATGAAATATTGGCTAAGCCGCAACTTAAACAGTTATGTGATGAAAATGCTGAGGTGTATGTGGCACCGGATGCGCGAGGGAAGACGGTATATTTGGAGAAACTTAAATATGTGGCAATAACAGATAAGTGGATTCCCATGCATATGCGCCAGAGACGCTATGTTGATATTGATACTAAAGAAGTCGTAGTGGCTTACAACAAAGTCAGTGCTACTGGTGGGAAGTTAATGCAGTTCTTCCCATTTATGGAAGGTAAGGGAACGATTGTTATTAGTGGGCGCTGTTCTAGCTATCCCAGCGTGTCAGATCAAGATCTTTCCTCGTATGGTGTGGTTCGTGTTAAACGGCCAAATTAATTATGAAGACCAAAGGATAATTAAAACCGACATTGATTAGGGTGAAATATCATTTTTAGAGTTTATTTTTACTTTAAAAACAACTGGTTATTTAATACCTATTAAATTCAACAACTTACGGATAAGCATTTTAAAACAGTGAGTTATAATTTTAGGCTTGTCACTTAAAGTCGCTAATCGTAAAAAATGTTAATTTTCACAAATTACTGAAATTATATTAAGGGTCTAATTTCATTGTAGAAATTAAATATAAAAAATTCACCTTACCCCTGATCAATGTCGGGTCTAACTTAAGGAATTATGGATTGTGGAATATGTTAGACTGGAATCTTGTAACTTATTTTATTTTTATTCTATGCTCCGCTCTGCGATTTTAGTGTTCATTGCATTTTGCTTAACATTCAATGCTGGGTTTGCGGCAGTGGAAGGTGTGCTTGATTCTTATGAACCTCAAGAAACGCATAGTTTATATGAAGCGGTTTCTGAGCAATTGTTACATCTTGTCGTTGAAGAATGTAATACGGAACATGAATCTAGCTCAGAAGCGCAGGATGAACATCATCATCCTCATCAATGTTTCACTACATTATTATTAAGTGACCATCAAATACAAGAGGACAGTATTCCAAATAGTGCCCCCTTGTTTTTTAAATCGTCATTTCAATCTACTTCTTTACCCTCTATAGAAAGACCGCCGAAACAATTTCTCTGAAAAGCAGTTGATAGATATTCGTCGTCAGCTGACGGCACATCAAGCAGAGCTGGCTGCTGCTCAAGCGCGTTCGCAACAATTTAATCAGGGTGTGGGCACCGTTGTCCGAACGCCTATTAGGGGCGTACTGGAAGAACCCTCGAAAAATCTCAATACCTGATCTCTACAAGTGGTTATAAGGAATTTAACTCTCTATAATCGTATCTCCTCAAAAGCAATCTATTTCGGGTTCTGACGACCCCCTATTTGTTATGTCTCATGCTTTTGTATCTCATATCTTCGTCCATTCATTGTAATTACACTCTATTTGAATCAATAAATAATTCAAACATTATATATGTATGCCGATATGGCGCACATATTGAAGATATTATCAATGTATGCCATACTGGCAACATATAAAACAAAAGAGGTAATACGATGGCTACTCATGCAGAACGTAAAGAAACTCGTCTAGTTGCAAGGACATCTACTGACATTCAAGAAATCATTCAACGTGCAGCGGATTATTCTGGTGCTAGCATTTCTCAATTTTTAATTGAGTCAGCAATGGAAAAAGCACGAGACGTGATCGAGCGGACAGAACGTTTACAGTTATCAATGGATAGCGCTGATGCTCTATTTAATGCATTGGATAATCCTCCTAAAGCAAATGACAAGCTAAAACAGGCAGCCCTTCATTATAAGGACACGGTGAATGTCGATCTTCATTGAAGAACTGACTAGACAACATGATCGGAAGTCTTTTGATTGCGGGGTCATTGAGCTTAACCAGTTCTTACACCAGCAAGCAAGGCAAAAGAATGCAAAGAATATTGCTAAGACTTATGTTGCTTGTGACCAGTCATCACCCTGTGTAGTGATGGCTTACTATACGTTAACTGGTTACTCAATATCTACGCCTCCCGCACATAGGGAGTATAAAAAGTATCCTCACCCTTTGAATGCAGTGAAACTAGCACGGCTCGCTGTTGATCAGTCGAATCAAGGAAAGCGATTAGGGGAACGTTTGCTTATTGATGCCATTCATCGCACCGTATTTGTTGCTGAACAAATCTCAGCGATTGGGCTATTTGTTGATCCTATGACGCCACAAGTCGTCCCATTCTATCAACAGTATGGTTTTTTTCCTGCAGATCCAGCCAATCCGACACGGATTGAAATGTGGTTACCTATTACAACTTGTATTGAAGTTGTTAATACTGAGCATCAATAAACCTGCATGGCCAGTAAACGCATCAATTTATTATCGGATATAGAAATTGATGAACTATATGGATTGCCGACATTTAATTCGCATGAGCAACAGATTTACTTTTCATTGACACCATCAGAACGGCAAATACTTGCTCAATACAGCAATACGAAAACCCGCATCTACTTTATTCTCCAATTAGGCTAATTTAAGGCGAAGCAGCAGTTTTTTAATTTCCGCCTGGATGATGTATTGAATGATGTCGAATATATTGTGAAAACATATTCTCGAGCATCGGCATCAATTACCTTAGCCGGTAAAATATCAGGTAATTCTATACGAGCTCAACAACAAGTTATACTTTCATTCTTTACCTATCATGGTTGGGCTAATCGACTTTGTCGATGATGTTTTCAGGCATATTGTAGATTTACTGCGCTATTATCCGAAAGGGTATAGTGCATTCAGACAGTTGTTAGCTTATCTTGATCATCAGAAAATCATTATCCCAGCTTATTCGACACTGCAAGACTTATTCAGCCAGGCGTTTTCAGTTGAAGAAAAACGCCTCTATTCTATTATTGCGAATATTTCCGGTTCGATTAATGAGCAATTATTGGGGCTTATTCAAAACCAAGGAACAATAACGGAATTAAATGCTATTCGATCTGATCAGAAAGATTTTCAATACACGGCAATTAAAGAAGAAGTTTAAAAGGCTAACAAAATCAAAGAAATTTATTTGTTTTCTAAAGATTTCATTCCAACATTGAACATCTCAAAAAATGCGGTTCGATATTACGCTGAAATTACTGAACAATATACAGCCTCTCGCTTACGTCGTTTAACTTTATCACAACAGAAGTTATATATGCTGTGCTTTATTCATCATCGCTATCAGCAGATTATGGATAATTTAATTGTTAGCTTTTGTTACCATCTAGGGTGTGCTGAGTAGCGTGCCGGATTCATTGCTGCATTTTTTATAACATGGATCTATGTTCTTTTATGGTTACTTTATTAAAAAAATAATGATATAAAGTGACTAAATTTGCTCCTTATGTGTTTTTTATATTTTTATTGATATAAAGTTATAAAGTAGATACATTAATGACACTATCAATGTATAAAGTTAATTATATGGGACCTTATATAAAAAGCAGTATGTCTGCTGCTGCCATTGCAGAAGCCCTGGGGGAGCGTTTAAAACTGGCGAGACTCAATCGGGATCTTACGCAATCTGAAGTTGCCGAGCTTGCTGGTGTTGCCCGAAAAACCGTTATCAACGCGGAGAAAGGCAAGGCCCAGCTCACCATTTTTGTCGCTATTATGGCGGTGCTGGAGTTAACGGATCAGTTAGATTTATTTTTACCCAGGCAGGAAATCTCTCCGTTGCAGCTGGCTAAATTGCAAGGTAAACAACGTCAAAGAGCTTCAAGGCGAGATAATGCGCATCACGAGGATAACGTCGAATGGTAATGGAAGTTATCAAGGTTGCTTATAACGGTCTGGAGGTGGGGGCGGTGAGCTTTGACAGTGCTAGCGGGCTGGGAGCATTTGAATATAATCCGGGTTTTATTAAAACAGGCATTGAGCTTTCCCCACTGAAAATGCCTTTATCAAAGCGAATTTTCAGTTTTCCAGAACTTGATTTTGCGACCTACAAAGGTTTACCTGGTTTAATTGCCGACTCCTTACCCGATGATTTTGGTAATGCGGTACTAAATGCCTGGGTGGCCGCTAAAGGTAAATCTCCCGAGCATATTACCCCGTTGCAACGCTTGCAGTACACCGGTAAACGAGGCATGGGAGCGCTTGAATACACCCCGGCTACAAAAATGCGTCATCTTAACGCATCGCAACAGGTTGAAATTCAGTCCTTAGTGTCAATTGCGCAAGAAATTTTAGATGCCAGAGGCGAATTTTCCGTAGCGCTTCACCAAAGCGGTAACGAAAACCGGGAGGCGATGCTGTCTTTGCTGTCGGTGGGTATGAGTGCAGGAGGGGCACGGCCCAAAGCGGTGGTGGCATTTAATCACGATTTCACGCAGGTTAGATCCGGACAGACCAAAATTCCTAAAGGCTATACCCATTTTTTGATGAAATTCGATGGTGTGAGTGAGCACCATCAACATCAGGAAACCTTTGGTGATCCGCTAGGGTATGGGGCAATGGAGTTTGTGTATTATTTGATGGCGCAAAGCTGCGGCATTGAGATGATGCCCTGTAAATTGCTGCAAGAAGGGGAGCGACGCCATTTTATTACTCAGCGTTTTGATCGTAGAGGCAATAAAAAATTGCATGTGCAGACATTAAATGGTCTGGCGCATATTGACTATAAAAAACCGGGATCATTTTCTTATGCCGAGATATTCGGTATCGCGCGGCAGTTAAAATTGCCGGCAAAACAAGCCGAACAAATATTACGGCGTATGGCATTTAATATCATTGCCAGAAACCATGACGATCACGCTAAAAACTTTGCCTTTATCTTAAACGATGGCAAGTGGGCGTTAGCCCCGGCCTATGATTTAGCTTACAGCTATAAACCAGGAAGCAAATGGGTGAACAGCCACTGGATGAGCTTAAACGGAAAACGAGACAACTTTTCCAGAGAAGACTTTTATAGCCTGGAAAACATCAGCCCATTGTTCAGTAAACATAAAATCAATCTGATTCTTGATGAAACCATTACCCAGGTGGCAAACTGGAAATCACTGGCTAATGACTGGGAGGTTCCCCAGTCACTGATTAAAGAAATTAACGCTAATTTAAGGCTTGGCTTGTAGCGTGTTCCTTATTTCCAGCGATAGCATTTATGTCCGGTAAATATGTGCAATTAACGGACAAACTGTTACAATATAAAAAAGTTATTCAGCTTAAAGGGGGGAAGTTCGCATTTTTGAGATAACCCACTAATATATAGTCACTTTCCGATCAATATATAATAAGGTATTGATCGGAAGTCCATAAGCCATCTACCAGGATTTATAAGGCAGAAATTTTCCGTTCATGGTGATCACCACACGATCCCCAGCGGGATTTTCTTGTTTGTCGATATCCATGCTGAAATCAATTGCACTGATGGGGAAAGAACGGCAAGCCGATTCCAGTGGAGTACACCAGCACTCCGATTCACAATCAAATCGAGCTGGTGGGAGCGGTCGTAATTTCAGGAGCAGCAGTTTGAGCGGGTTGGGGATAATCGCACACACAAGGTTGATGTGCGTATTGTGGCTGCGACCAACCGCAACCTGAAACAGGAGATCTAGGCCTGTCAGAAATTTAATAAGGCAGTAATTACGTTGACTCGGTACGATATCCAGCGCATGCAAGATTACCGCTGGCCAGGCAATATCCGGGAAATGGTGAATGTTATCGAGCGGGCGGTGATCTTGTCACAACGCGGAAAACTGCATCTTGATCTTCCAGAGAGGCAGGACATGAAGCTATATCAACATCCAAATATAAGTAGCAGCGACCATCAACAAAGTATCTCCGAAGATGAACGCCGGCAGCGGGATAAAACAAGCATCATTGCCGCCTTGAAAAGCTGCAACGGAAAAGTCTTTGGTAACCATGGCGCGGCTAAATTGCTGAATATAAAACCGACAACACTGGCATCCCGAATAAAACGCATGGGTATAAATCGAAAGGCATTTGAAATATAAACCTCGGGATGCCACATCAACCTGACAATATAAATTGTGCGCATAATTTATATTATGTAAAATCAAGCATACTAAAAAACCCCAGCAAAAACTCATTACTCTACTCGACTCAATTATAACTTCTGCCAATCCATCTGCACCAGGTTGCGTGCCGATACGTTAAATACCAGGCCGATTAAATATACCACCTCACCCTGGTATTTGTCAGCATACCCTCGATCAGTAATTTGTTGCAATGCCGGATTGGGGATTTGTTGGTGGATCCAGTTTGATCTCAAAAATATAAATCCGGTTGGATAACTTGATGGTCAGATCAACCTGACCATGATTACTGACATCCTCCGGAATGATCTTCGCATTCAGGCCGGCCAGCCAGGCATATAACACCGAGGCGCGAAAGAAAGTAACGGCCGGCACCTTGCACCATTTCCCAGATCAACGGGGTTTTGTCGATATATACATAATTTTCTTCGCGAATCGAAGAAAATGTCTGGATGCCAATAGGTAATTTTTGCATAGCGAGCCCTTCTATAGCAGGCTGTGATACACCTGATAGTTACCTTCCACCATCACTGGAATAGCAAATTTCTGGCTAACCAAGGCATGGCCGGCCAGGCCAAATGCATTGGCCTGATCCGGGTTAGTCAGCAAGTAGTCAATTTTTTCTGCCAATTGTGCGCTATCTCCGGGGGGGGTTAAATAGCCATTGATTTGATCATGCACCACCTCAGGAATTCCGCCAGCATTGCTGGCAATAATAGGTACACTGGCAGCTGCCGCTTGCAATAACGAGACTCCCAGCCCTTCCATCTCAGCCGGATGTATCACACTATATAGGCAAGGCAGAATGCGAGGCAAATCATCCCGAAAACCAATTAATCTGACCCTGCCGTTAAATGGGGGTTGATTTAATTGTTGCTGCAGGCTTTCCTTAAGCGGCCCTTTGCCAAAAAACAGCACATGAAGTTGTGGATGTTTTTCCAAAAGCGGAGGTAAGGCCTGTAATAAATAGCGATGGCCCTTACGCGGAATTAATTGTGCGATCACCGCCAGCACTTTGGCATCATCCGGCAGAGTAAATTCGTTTAAAAACCAGTCTCTTTCTGCAGGCTGTGAATATTTTTCCACATCGACGGAGCTATGCACACATACCGACTGGGCCGCGGGCACACCTTCGTTCAACAAGACTTCACGAATACCTTCTGAAATAGTGATGACCTTGTCATAAAGCGGATATTTAAGTTTTACCAGCCAACGAGATTCGGGATTATCCACACGACGGGATAAGACACATTTCACCCCAGCCAGTTTGGCGGCAATGCCTCCCAGCACATCGGCACCACGCCGGCTATGCAGATGCACAATATCGGCGTTCTGCTGTTGTAAAATTTTCTTTAACCGCCAAATAAAAGCAATATCCAGGTCTCCCTTCATGGGTAACTCATAGACCTCATCGACGCTGTCCCGGGCGGCCTTAGCTATCGCGCTCCCCTGGGGTGCCACCAGAATATTTTTAACATTATATGCCGCCAGCCCCCGCATAATATAGAACGCCTGCAAAGCCCCGCCATACAGATGCTTACCGGTTTCTACATGCACCACCGTAATTTCGCGCAATGCCATCTTCTATTGAACCCCTATTTCCGCCAGTGTTTGCATGACTTGCTCAGGGGTGACTAAGCGCATACAAGTAAATGCACCGTCACAGCTGGGATTACGCCGACAGGGCGAGCAGTCTTGTTTATGATAAAGCACCCTGGCATTGTCCCGGGTAGTTTCCAAATAGGGACAGGTAGAACCAAAAATAGCGACCGTAGGCCGGTGATACGCAATCCCCATATGGGTGAGGCCGGTATCAACCCCTACCAGCAAGCGGCTGTATTTAATCAGTGCGGCGGTCTGCGTTAATGAACATGCGCCTACCCGGCTTTCCAGCTGAGGCGCATGAGAGAGAATTTCTTCGGCGGCCAGTTTGTCCGCCGGGCCGCCCAACATCACAATCCGCAGGGAATGCGTGGCCGCAAACGCATGAATGAATTCAATCCAATGTTGAGTCAGCCAATGCTTTTGAGGGCGTGTGGTAAACGGGCAGATCACAATATAGTCGCCTTGCCGGCACATCTCCTGAGCATAAGCCTCATCATCTGCCGATAACGCAATATTCATGGAAAAATCACCGGTTTCCAGCCCTAGATACTGGGCCATTTTCAAGTATTCCGAACCAATACGCTTATCGTTTCCCTGTCGGTCCACTACTTCGGTCATTAAATGCTGAGTTGCCTCCTTGGAGCCCAGACCAATACGTCGTTTAGCACCACTGAGATAGGCCCATAACGCGCTTTTTTGCAGACCCTGCAAATCAATGGCCACATCAAAGCCTTTAGACTTTAATAAGCGACGAAAGGCGCGCAGTTCACGCCATAACTGCAACCATTGCTTTTGTTTCCAGAGTTTTTTCCACTCGGCCTTGGGCCAGATAATGACTTCATCCAGCAGCGGGTTTGCGCTTAGCAGCGATGCCGCCGCCGGTTCAATCAGCCAGCTTAGCCTGGCATCGGGGTAAGTACGTTTTATGGCATGAATTAACGGCGAGGCAAACACAACATCGCCAATCGCGCTTAAACGAATAATCAATATATTTTTGGGATCAGACATTTCTGAAGGGTAATGTAATGTATTCAATGGCATTAAGGAAAGGTCACAACATAGCAATTAAAAGCACATTTCAGCGCCTTTAGCACTTTTTTCTGATAACAGAAACAGCTGCCTAATATAACATACAAGCTACTTCAAAACGGGGTGGACTTCAGGCTCTGCCATTGTTTCCACAACAACATTCCAGCCCAGATAAAGACCAGTACAAAAATAACACAGCCGGTAAATTTACTTAATCCCGCCAGCAAGTGGTCATATTGTAATAAGCCGGTTTCGGTTAACAAATATTCCCAGTCATGAAAACCATAGGGAGAAGAATGTCCAAAGTTACCCCCCAACAGGGGTAAACTGCCGGCACGGGCATCATTGATATAAGGAGCAATATCAAAAAAGTTCTGGCCAAACCACCACAGCGCGATAGTCGCGGCAAAGGTATCCCGCATTTTAAACACAAAATAGCCCGCACAAATCAGTGGCATCAGTAACTGCCCCAGGGTGCCCCCCAGCGAGCTGATAAACTGGCCAAATGGCCGAAAAAATAAATGCCCCGCCTCGTGAAACGGCAAATTAACCAAATGTAAAAAAGATTCCCCGGCATAATCCCCCGCCACCGGCGACCAGATAAAACGTAGACTCCAGATAAACAACAGCAATATCAGTATGACGCGCGCATACCAGCCACCGTGACTCACATCCTGTGGCACCTCCAGCAGCCATTGCAATACGGCATTTTCTGACCGTATCTCGGGAGCCGGGTTATCGTAATCCGGCGTAGTGACCGGTTGTTGGGCCTGATAATACTTGCTGAAAATCACCCCACAGCGCTCACATTCCAAACGGTTATCGGCTTGCGGATGATGGCATTTAGGACATTGCATAACACTTTTTCTCCATCCATAAAAGGCTGACAACTCAACTTACCCTCTTTACCTGCTGTATCTTAGCAAATATCCCCTTCTATCAGTAAATAACGCGGTTTTATTAAGGTCAAACCGTCCGTTAATTGCACATTATTACTAAAAAATGGGACTCATGCCTACGCTCTCGCACACCCATTGGCCGCCCCAATAGCCACTTTCGATAATGGTGTCGATTTTCTGGCTATTGGCTGAGGCAATTGCTAGAGATTTTTCCGCACTAATGCCTGAGTCCAACATTCCCCTCCCCTAGCTAGGAAATATGCTTGATTTGGATAAATTGCTTTACAGGAAGCAGAGTTTATCTCGATTGATTTGGTACTTTTCAGCAAAATAACGAAATTCGGCGCATTTTTTAAACAACTGAATAAGATAAATAATGTCATTATCTAAATGCCAGTTTTGGGTAATGAAAGACGGCTATACCACCAAGCACTACCCATCATATCCAAGCTGCCATACAAAGCCCCCCATTCTGATTATCATAATCGGGCCACCCATCATCCAAGAAACGGCCTAAGCTTGGCATACGCTAGTTCAATACCGCTCTACACACCCCGCCTTATTTTTCAGGAATCACTCATCGGCTGTTCTTTATTGCAAATACGGAATCCAAGACTCAATTTCTCGTACTAGCATCTATGCTACCTTGCATTAGCGTTATAAATTCTTCTTGCTTTTTCAACACCAACTCAAACTTTCCTACCTTGACACTATCACGCTTAGACTCAACATACACACGCTTACCATCTTGCTATATATCAGTAATTGAGCTTAATGAAATACGATGAATACCATCGCAATAAAACGCAACCAAATTAAACGGAAACTGCGCCGTAATATATGCTGTGTCTGTCAAAACCACGTAAGACATTTGCGCCCACCTCCCAACAGAGTAAAAACGGACTGATGAGAACAACCCGAAGCTTGGGTTTCTTCAAACAACACATTAGCGGATGAAAGCTCCGCAAAGTCTAAGCCTCGTTTTTTTAACCCAAGCCAAGTCATCCAAGAAAATCCCAGACACCAAAGTAACGATAACAAAAATATATAAACAAAATTTTGCTGCATAAACTGAGACAACTCACTAAACATATTGAAATAACTCATCGGGATCGGAAGGTGGAGTTAAGACAAAATATCCATCCAAACCATCGTTGCTGTTATCTCTTATCTGAGAAGCTATTCTGAAAACGGCGATATAAGGAGGAAGCTTTTCAATGAGCTCAACCTTTTTATAATTTATTATCTTTGATTGGTTGATTTCCATAGCATCTAATGATGCTTTTATTGGTGAAGAATCACTCAAAAAATACTCGTGTTGATTATTTATAGAATCTGAAACGATTAGTCTAGTTAGCGGATGCCCATCAGCTTTATAAACAAAGCCGCCCAAACAATTTCCGACAGTTGAAGATAAAACAATACTTTGATGATCAATATCCTGATCCATCATTTTTGAGTGCTCAAAGCTAGTTATTGGAATAGCAAGTTTAATTGGGTCTGCTATAAACCAGCGAATTAGCGTTTCCTCAACTAATTTAAACTCTCCAAATTTAGCCACCTGATATAGAAGTGAAATTTTAGACTCTGAATAGTTATCAAATATTGAATTCGGAATGCGATTAGTTACACTTTTTAAAATATTACTATTACTGGCATTTTTTTGATGTAAAAAAATCAAAAACTCCCAATAAGATGAAATATCTGGAGCTAAGTTGATTGCCAATTCAATTTCATTAATAGCATTCTCATATTTATGAAGACGTTCATATTGATGAGCTGATACGGCATAAACTAAATGTGTTATTTCCGCTTCAGCAATGCTAGACAAAGCATGTTGCAAGCTGTTTAGTTGTTCGCTATACAATAAGGACTGTAAATAAATCTCAACAGGTGGGGATGCCCATAGATCATTTTCGGGAACTAAGGCTTTTAGTAAATTGCAGTTAATGCTGAAAGCTTTTAGGTAATACAACCTTTCAACTATTTTCTTTATTCTATATGGGTTAATAGAGAGAATACTTTCCCCATGAGATAGAAACCTATTAGCGTAAATCTCAAGTTGTTGCCTATCTGGACGACTACAGTTTTGACAAGATAGAACCGCTAATTCGAATAAACAAAAATCATTTTGAAGGTCAGATTCTGTCTTAATACTTCCATTTTTTAGCCAAGTCGAAAGAAGCCCCGGATCTGCAAATCTACGAAAAATCTCAAACTGTTCTGGTGTAATTTCAGATGACTGACTAATTGTAGAAATCAAACTATTTTTATAAGTTGAGTCATTTTTTGCTTTAATTGACTCTTTGTAAATAAAGTCTTCCGGCTCAAAATTGCTATCAAACTTTTCTCTAAGAATGCAGGCAACTTCAGGATAAAATTCTTCGACCTTGTGAAGATGCTTCCAACAGCAGTTTACAAGCTGTTCATATTCATTCATCGTGAATGCAAGTAAATTAACAACGCATTCAATAACTCTCTGATCATTAAATTCAAGCTCATCAATTAAGCTGACAAACGTATCACATAACTCTAACGTCTCTCGATATTGGGTAGCATTGACATACCAATAACAAGGCTTGTTTATTACTTGAAAAAATGTAAAAAATTTGCTTCGGGCTAGGAAGATCCTACTATTAATTGTTGGTAATACAGTGTTTAGGTAGCTACTTATTTCAAGCGCTAATTTGAATTCTCCTAGCCGAAATGCTCCTCGAACGAGCCCACAAAGGATAGGTTCATCTAAGGAAATTTTATGCTGTTTAAAATATTCCTCAATTTCATTTTCATTGGCCACACATTAAAAAAATGCTTCTATAAATAAAGCATTAGGTTTATCCTCCAAATTAAACCTCAATCTTGCATCATTAGACTGATCATTTGCAGCTTCCAAGCGAAGCAAGGCTGATTGCACAACCCCCTTACAAAACATATCCTCAAACTCAGGTAAATATCTCTTTAAATCCATCACAGTCTCGATATAATCACCTGTATTTTTGGCAAGTTGGATATGTAACGAAACAACTTTAATAATAATATCTGTTTGTGAATTTTTACTGGCGGCTGCACTTAATACATTTAAGATCTCTTGGGCCTGAGAAATATTTTTATGCCTTAAATGAGACAAAATATTTTCAACGGGATTTTTAAAGGCATCAGGCGTAATAGACTGAACTATTTTGTCACGACCAATAATATCGCCAGTTCCATTATGTGTTTGCTGCATATTGTTAGTCGTCACTTACAAATTTTGTCACGACCAATAATATCGCCAGTTCCATTATGGATCTGAGTAATGTTTATTGTTGTGTCTTTCGGTATTTCGTTCAATACTGCCATCAATTCTTGCGATTGCTGAAGGCGTTTTTCTATTGCCTTTTCACTTAACTCATCAGATAACTCCAATTTACCTAGTTCAGCTTCAAGCTTCCTTGCCATCACATCATCAATTAACCAACCTTGGAAAGAACTTTTAATCTCTTCCGAGCAAAGTTGTACTCCTTTTTTAAGGCAGTCATATACCAAGCCAGAAACAATTGTTGAGGTAATGAAATCCATAAGTAGCCTTTCTTAAAATATAGTCAAAAACTAAAATGTTTTTGCTATCAGACAAAACAATCATAGCAGAACAAGGCTTGGACATTACCAGATGAAGTCTGGAATATTGCTCAACGTCGCATGGATGTGCTGCGACCACTGACCGAGCAAGATAAAGCGGGCATTAAGAAGCAGATGCAGCAGCAAAAGCACTCGATATATCCCGCCGCTAGGTTTATTCATTAATTAAGCGTATTCGCCAAGGTGAAGGGCTTTTGACCGATTTAGAGCCAGGTCAATCAAGTGGCGGTAAAAAGAAAAGTCGTTATTTAAAGCACCAGGGATCGGAAAAATGAAGGAAGGAGCGCATTGGCGATTTATTCAAGCCAATGCCATCTAAAAAACACATGAGCGGTCGAGATTTGGGAAGGTTGGAGCCATCTGCATCGCGACAACATTCTCTAGACTCTGCGGCAAGATTGGTTGTTTGAGCAAAAAACTTGAGAATCGAGTTAAATAACCAGCAACAGGCTTAGGATGAGCATGAATACCAGGCCGTATAATAACCAGCGCGTTTTAACGGGTGCGGGATCATGCGCAATCAGTAAGGCGGTAACATCATCGTGACTGCCGGCCTGCTTGGCGGCATTGACCAGCAGGCGGCAGGTTATCGTCTCATCAATCCGGTTTTCCACGCCCTGGCTGACCAGTTCCAACAGCACCTCTTCATCCACAAATTTGTGCAAACCATCCGAACATAGCAGTAAATAATGTGCTGGCGGCAGGTTAAGCTCGGTAATTTCCGGATTACCCATGACATTCACTCCTACCATGCGGGCGGGATCATCCGGGCTACCCCCGCCAGGCGGGCTTAATCCCAGCCGCTGATAATTCTGGTCCTGAGTAAGCTGCTGCAGCTGCCAGCCCTGCTGATTACGGCTGAACACATAGGCCCGACAATCACCCACATGAATTACACGCCATTGCTGTTTTCCCAACCACCAGGCACCCACCATGGTGGCGGCACCGGGCTTATCACTGTAACGTTGCAACTGTTCACGCACCACACTATCCGATGCTTTAAACCATTCTGCCAGACTATGATTATCCGCCAACCGTATGTCATCAAAGCGGCTGCAATAGTCCATTAAGGCAGCACTGGCCACATCACCGCGACTGCCGCCACCCACGCCATCCGCCACACCACAAAAGACCGGGCTGCCTTGTGGAGCAACAATACGCCAGCTATCCTCATTATCGGGATGACGGGTACCGGTTTCACTCCAGGCCGCCGCACGTAGTGCCTGCTTGTGTCGCGCAGTGGTCTGTTGATCCAATACTGGGGTAATGGGTGTGGTCGTACTCATCACTCAGGCGGCATCAAGGTAAGTGCCAGCGTATGCTGCTTATCCAGAGGCGCCAATAGCAATGTATGCCCCCATGGCCAGCTAAAGCTTTCCGGCAAGCGTTGATCCGGCGTTTCCAACCAAGCGACACCATTACGCTGCACCGCCAGATTGGTCACCGTAGCCCCCTGCGCATCTACTCCGCTAACGAATAAATGACGACCTGAAACATTCAAATTGGCCATAGGCACCTGGTAATCCTGATCATGCCCTCGCCCAATAGTAAACGGACATTGCGCAATCAATCGCAGATGCTCGCCATCGGCATCTCGAATCTGTAACCGGGCTAAGGGCGTAGCCACCTGCAGCAAGGGCGTTGCCTGGGTATCGGCATCAATCAACGGGGTTGCCGTATCGGCCGACGGAATATGTATGGCCAGCACTTCCAGACGTGGTGCCAGATTAACTTGCCGGCTATCTTCCCAGGGGGATGCCAGGCGCAGTCTATCGCCAACCGCCAGGCTTACCGCCTGCTGTGCCGGCAAACGCTGCGCCTGCTGATTCAACCAACTGCCATTGGTTGAATCCAGATCACTAAATTGTATGCCTTGTGATTCAGACCATTGCAACAAAGCATGACGTGATGACACAAACTCGGCATGAACCGGGATATCTGCACCGGCTTTGCCTATCACCGCCGGAAACTGACTACATTGCACCTCCCTGCCCTGCTCAGATTGCGCATCTACTATTTTTAATTTCAGCCATACACCGTCAGCGGTGGCCACGATTGGCGTCGCCGTTTCAGCCGTTACCACGGCGGCTTCTGCGCACGGCATATACAGCTCTCGCAAATCCCATTCACCAAACAGCTGTATCGCGATTGCCTCATCAGCTTGTGGCTGATTTAATTGCTGGGTAATACGCTCAAAGCATTCGCTTTCCGGCATTTCGCTGGAGCCATGCAGCAACTGCACCTCACAATCACTTACTACCAGGTTGGCACTGGCTACCCCATCACGCAACAATTTCAATAAATAGGCCTGGCGCTGCGCATGCCCGAATTCTGCCTCAAACTGCTGCAACAACGTCTCGTGCTCACTATCGTTAGCCTGCAACTGCAGCTGGCGCACCACCAGCACATCATCCGGCGCAATAGCAATATGGGCGACCAGCTGTTGTTGCAACTGGCGACAGGCCTGCTGCATCGCTAACTGAATCACCCGATAGCGATTGTTTGACTGTAGTGTGGCCTTATCGGCGGCAGCAGCCGTTGTATGGGTTTGGGATATTGCCACCGGCTGCTCACTAAACATATGTTTAATATGATGAACAGTTTTCTCCATCCAGTTTTTAGGCATATTCTGAATCTCCAGTTCAATCTGATGCGGACCACTTGGCAATACCTGAAAATGAATACTGACGCCGGACAGCGCAGATAAGCTTTGTTTGAACCTAGGCAGTTGCTGCTGCCAGTCATCCGGATCGCCATATTCTCGCGAGCAGCCCACCTTTACCGCAGACACCTTCAGCCCCTGCTGCACAATCAGCTGTTGCGCCAGCCAGTCACGCATTTCATCCAATGCTGGCTGCAAGCGATGATTTCGACAGTGATAGCACAAGCCGCTCACACTCACTCCTTAGACTGCAAATCACGCGCCAGCCGAAAGCCGGTATGATTCTGGCGCTGATCAACATTATTAAAACTGCGCATGGCTGCCGCGGCATGACGCCAGGAGCCGCCACGCACCACCTGCTGGCCAGCGGCTGGCATATCATCTCCCAGGCTGCCGCTTACCCACTCCCAGGCATTGCCATTTAAGTCATATACGCCAAACACACTGGGCGCTTTATTACCCACCGGTTGCGTTGTTTTCTGGCTATTGCCACTATGCCAGCCAACCGCCGCGCTGTCATTACCACCACAATAGCGCGACGTCTGTCCGGCATGGCAGACATATTCCCACTCGGCATCGCTCAACAAACGATAGTGATAACCGGTTTGTTGTGACAACCATTGTGCATACGCTAAGGCATCCTGCCAATTAACACACACGACCGGGTGCTGGTCACTCTGTCTGAACCCCAAGTTACGCCAACTGCCTTCCTGCATCATATTACCGCTGATTCGCCGATAACATCCGCCCTCCATGTCATAACCACTGGCCTCAACAAAAGCAGAAAATTCACCACGAGTAACTTCATGGGTAGCCACCGCAAAAGGCTGTTTAAAGCTCAAGCTCTGCTCAATCTGGCCCTGCGCATCCAGCAGATTCATACTGCCCGCTGGAATCACCACCTCCTCGGGACATTGCTCACACGGACGTCCTTTAACTTCCTGCCCCAAGGCCGCGGCGGCTTGTTGCTGCAACACAACCACCTGTTGCGCCGACATTTCACTCAGGTTAGCCAATACTTCAGGCACATCGGGTTGAATCATTGGCACCATCTCACTGCCCGTTGGTGTAGACAGCCACCACCCCCCGGCCCCAGCCAGCACCAGCAGGCTAAGCATCCAGGGCAACCGCTTAGGCCGAGAACCGGACACACCGGTGCTGCTGGCCACCGGGGAAGGATTCTCCGATGGCGGCGGTTCTTGCGGTAACGCTGTCAGCAGCGGTGTTTCCAGCAAGGGCGTAATCGGAGTTACCGTTGATGAGGTGGATACTGCGGCCGAGACATCCAGTGTAAAGTCTGGATCATCATCCGTCGTTAATAACCAAGCATCCAGCTGCTGCAACCAATCGTCATGCGGCAATAACACCTGCTCGGGGAGTTGCTGCAAACGTGTGGCCAGTTGCTGCAGATAGGCTCTGGCGGCCGGCTGCTGCCAGACAATGGCCCGCTCTTGCAACAAATTGTCCAGCATATACCCCAGGCTATATAAATCGATACGATAATCCAGAGCGTTGACCTGTTGTGGTCGTCCCAAACACTGATCCTCCTGTAACGCCTGAGCAAAAGCCGGGGCGATATAGGCGGCCGATGTCGAGCGACTGTTAATCGGCAACACCGCCTCTTGCAGAGGAATATCGGCCGATAACGAAAAACTGAAATCAATCAGCTGCAACTGAGAAAAATCAATGCGCAGCGACTGTTCGGGATCAAATACCTGCGAGCGCGGATGATAAGGTAAACAAATATTATCGGGTTTGATATCACAATGTATCACCCCAATGGCGTGAATTTCACGTAACGCCTGCAGACAAGCATGCGTCAGACGCAACAGATTGTCACCCGATAACCAGGGATTGAGCAAGCGGCTACCATCGGCAAGCAACACACCCACTTGCTGCCATTCCTCAATCGTCAGACCGGCATCCAAGGTTGCCACCTCGGTCATACCCTGCTCGCTATATTCCGTTTTGCGAGGTTTCACCACATGCGGTAAATTCTTAAACGCAAACAGATTAAAAAATCGATTTTCACGATGTGCCCAGATATCAAAGCCCACCGATTTAAAACGCTTGTGATACCAGACCAATCCATCCGCCTGCACTTCACGCTTGACCATAACCAGCGCAGAATCACGCACCACCTCGCTTTGGCGCTGAAATAATGGATGACGGCAAGAGGATAAAGTCATAATTTTTAATAAACAACAATATAGGGAATTTTGTTAAACATAATAATTAACTAATCACCCCTTAAAACAAGAGGGTGAATGATGTTAAGACGTAGCGGCGACTACTATCCATCGTTTTGGCTTTGACGGAACACTAGTGCCGAACCGTGAAAATTTCAACCCCACTGTAGGGTGCATTCCATGCACCACATGCTTAAATACCACCTTGCGTTCTAAGCTGAATATACCCATCAAGCAACACACAAAAATACACTGAAAAATCAAATCACTACAACACAAACCAACAATTAACCTTAACAACAAAAACAAAACTAAAATAAAAACCAATCAATAGCTTATAACAAAACGCTAATAAACAAGATTAATCTTTATTACTACTCCGCATCGTAAAGTGCCAGCCGATAAATTTTACGCTTAAACACGGTCAATGCGGCCAGTTCTTCGGCCAGCCCCGCTTGCTCATCAATAATTTGTGCGATGGCTGTTTTAAGGTCCTGTTCGCTATCCACACTGAATGCCCCAAACAACGTGTTGGCTAAATGGCTCTGATACTGCTGCGCCAGGGTATATTCCCCCTGCTCAAACTCTCCCAGTGCGCGTGCCAGGTTTTTCGCCGCGCCCAACACAATGGACTCGGAAATCATACCAAAGCCACTGCTTAGATCCGCCTGCAACTGATGTACATGCTCACAAATTTCATTTTCTTTAAACAGCTGATAAAACTTATCTCTATCCAGCTGCTGAGAGATTACCTGTTTATATTCATCCGCGGTCTTCACCGCCGCCAGCCGGGACAACTCAATCAGCACAATGGCATGTCCACGTTCAAAACTGGCAACCACATTGGTCAGTACCGACACCAGATGATGCCTGGCCTGCTGCTGATCATCCCCCCACACCTTCATTTGCTCAATCACCCGATTAAATACCGGCGCATCATCCAGCAACGCCCCCAGCGCATCCAATACCTGCTTTAACATAGCCCACCTCCCAAGATATCAGCAACTCACAACACGACCTTATCCAACTGCTCTAGATGGTTAGCACACCCGAACAGGTATATTTCACTGTTATGCACATCAAAGTCAACCGAATTCGGCAACCAGCTCGCAGCCAGTTGTGCAATAAATGTCATTTTTTGATGACAACGCGCACATAGTGGCCTAGCGAGTTTTACGCCTGACGTAGATGAAATCTCGCAGGCTTCACCCCCTATACGGATGGTAGCGCCTAACAGCAAATCCAATGCTTGGGCTTGATCGTGTGTATCCAGCGGAGAAAACATGCTATCCAGTGCATCAGAATGGCGCACCAGCCAATCGTAAGACCAGATATTCCTATACTCCCCGTTATCCTGCCTTACCCTGGGAACCCCAAGCGCGGTAAAGCATTGTGCGCCCAATTGGGAAACACCGCTTGCCCTCACCAGCCTAAGCGCCAGATCCGCCACCGGGATAAGCTCTATATAACAGCCGGCCCAGGGACTTGCCATAAAATCCGGGATAGCGATCTGATAACACACGCTATCCTCACAAGTATCCCGGGCAACCAACATCGCGCTCTCCGGCACCACCTCAGTAAGCCCCGCAATGGCCGACAACGCCTGATCAAACTGTGTGGTTCGAACACGCTCGGCAACATAACGAATCCGCGTCTGGCGCCTATGATTGTTAATACTGCATAGCTGATGGGAGCCAATATCAACACCAGTAACAGCAAGACCAGATAGAAAATAACAACGCTCCCTATTCGCGTTACTCGGTAGCGGCTTTAGCGATCCCGGCCAAGGCTTTTTCCACCTTGAGAAACAACTGATCACAGCCCTCCACCCGATGACGCTGCTTTAGATAGTGTGGGCGGTTATAGCTTAACCAGACCTTTTGCTGGTTATCCTGCCAGATAAGCGCTTTTTGCGGCAGATCAAGCGCAATGCCTGGCTGACATTGCATCAACGGCGTACCCACCTTGGGATTCCCAAATATCACCAGCTCGCTATCATTCAGTGACAAATTTTGCTGACGCGCCCCGGCGGCATGATTTATACGCGCAAAAACCGTCATCCCCTTTTGCCCTAAAACCTGCTCCAGCTTATCTGCAGTTACCGCCACCGAGTGTTGACTCGCCAACGACACCACCCCATCAGCCGCCCAGCTCACGCTACTGATTAACAAACCAGCGACAAACACAATTTTTTTCATAATCCCTCCCTAACAAACGGTAAGACTCAGCCCCTGTTAACCAGAAATCCCCTGGCTGGTCAGCAACACACCCAACAACGCCGAGATTACACCAAATCCCAGCCGAATAGGGACAGTTCATGAAACAGAAGATTAGAGGATTACACGAAGAAAGATAATTTCAATTTGTAAGATATCGCGGAACGAGATAGCCCCTACTTCAAGCAGAATCGTATCCTCCCCATTGATACCGCCGTTGCCAGACGCTGCGCCAAACTACACATCCCCTCCCCGCGAAGTGCAGTGACATTACTCACGCGGATGAACATGCGTTGTCAACGCCTGAAAATATATAGGCATATTATATATATTGACCTATAGACAACATTCATTCAAACCGGCACATTTATGACCCATGAGCTTCAGTTTTGTAGACATACACCGGAAGTATTCCCGGCAAGATGGATACTGGCCAAGTTCCCTTATTTGGGGCCATACTGATCCGTCTTTTTTTAGATCGCCTATTACCACAGTATTGCCCATACTTATTTTTATAAGCATCTAATAGTTAAGGAAGATAGCAATGATTCAGGTTGAGTATTTTGGGTTTATATCGAATAGGTCGTCAAAAGTCGTTCGGCCTATATAGTTAGGGGACTGTTTTATGGCTGCTAAATTTAATAATGGTAAGGTCTATCATGGAAGTAGTGTTGTTATGGGTGGAAATCTAAAAGGTGCAACTGATACTGATTATTTTTATTTTTTCTGTCCTAACTGTGATGGCCAGAAAATTATGCGGGTATTGGATTATGAAGTTAGAGAGGAACAAGCAGACAATCCTTATAACGATAAGTTAAAGTCAAAAGCAGTTAAGGGTTTTACTCTGGCGTTTAAATTACACTGCGAGAACTGTAATCTTACTGACTTTGTTAAAGTTTCAAACCTTGGTTGGCAAGGTGGCAATTTTTAAAATTGTGTTAAATCAGTCTAACCCAACAGTTGAGTGGACTTGCCAATAAAGTCGCTCCTCCGCGCCATTTCTAGCAAGCCACTCACTTTAGCGTTATGGCCCTGAGGGTACGCCGCTCATAATTAAGAAGGTAATTTAAATGACGAAGATTATTACGTTATATAACCACAAAGGTGGGGTATCTAAAACCACAACGACTTTTAATTTGGCGCACTATTTATCTCAATCAGGGAAAAAGGTTTTAGCGGTTGATGCAGACCCACAGGCCAATCTCACCGAGTTGATGCTCGCTCCTGTGATTGCAAAGCTAGATGAACAAGAGAGCGAGACTGGCACCAAATATGAGTTGCAAGGCTCGAGTCTTCTAGAACTATTAAAACCCCGAATAGACGGGGATATTTCGGAAATAGATGTATCAAATTAAAACTATCAATGTTGCGGATAATTTAGAGTTATTGCGAGGTGACGTAAATCTTAGCTCTATAGAGGATTCGCTTGCAGAGGCTCATATTCAACGTTTCTCTAATAAAACTCACGAAAAAAGAACCTATGTGGCAATTGGTGATATTTTGATCCGATATGCCGAATCTAAGGGCTTAGATTATGTGCTAATTGACGTCGGGCCTAGCTCTGGTGCACTTACCAGAGCATGCTTCTTGGCTTGCGACGGCTATTTTGTTCCAACAGCTCCAGATAGGTTTAATGTCCAAGCAATTGGAACTTTATCTACGATAATTAAAAAATGGATTCGGGAGCACCGCCAAGTTTTTGATGAATTCAAAGGCCTTGACTTGCCAATTCGGGATGGTATGCCGAAATTTCTTGGGGTAATTCTTCAAAATTTCAAAATTCGTGGAGGCAAGCCTAAGCCAACATATCAAATGTGGATGGACAGGATTCCTGTTAAGGTAGAAAGTTCATTATTCCCATCTATTCGTGAATTCAACACTGCAGAGAGAGATTTAACATCCGGTCTAAATGGTGAAGGTATTGTTGTTTCCCAAATACGTGATTTTGAGGGGCTAGCGCCAATAATGCAGGAATGTGGTAAGGCGATGTTTGACATTACAATTGACGACACAAGAGCAACAAATCTAAAAGGAACTGCTTGGTCCGGTGTAGCTTGGAATCAAGCACAAGAGAGAATGGCTAACTACAAAGGTTGCATAGCTAATATGGCTAATAATTTAGAGAAGCTTTTGTAATGCCCATAGAATTAAAGCCATACATCGTTGCATTTATTGATTTGCTCGGTTTTTCCTCAATGGTAGCTCATGATTGTGAAACGCCGAATGGAGAACAAAAGTATATTGAATCGCTGCATGACTGCCACATGGAAACAAAAAGTCTAAAGGCGGATCATCCTGATTTGCAATTGATTCAGTTTTCGGACTCTGTGGTGTTTGCGCTTCCTTATTCAGTAGATAACTACAAAAGCATTATTGGAATAATTTCTGATTACCAATATAACTTGCTTAAAAATGGGATTCTGTGCCGAGGCGGTGTATCTTATGGCAAACACTTTTTTGCTGAGGATTTTTTATTCAGCAATGGGTTGATCGAAGCGTATAGGTTAGAGTCCCAAGTCGCCAAATCTCCAAGAGTGGTTGTAAGTAAAGATCTTTTGGAGTTAGTTAATCCTATAATAAAGGATCAAGGCTCAAGCGTGCCGCTTCTGTTTGAACAAGACGGGGTATGGTTCATTGACTATTTGTGTGGAAGAAATGCCTCCGAAACTTGGGCAGTAGTCACTGAGATTATCCCAGCTGAATTGAGTATTTCTTCATCTATTAGAAGTAAACAGATTTGGTTAATTGATTTCTATAATCACACATTCCCAGATCAAATCCATGTCGTTAATGAAAAGTTCGCAGCAACTCAGCCCGCGTAGAGTGCAATAGCAGTTTCACCGCGTATTGCACCGCATGTAAACATTCGGCGTAATACGGCAAAAAGCGCCTATTACGCCCTACCGGGCTGTAAATTTGGTTAAAAACAGCCTATTTTCTGGCTTTAACCGACATTGATCAGGGTGAAATATCATTTTTAGAGTTTATTTTTACTTTAAAAACAACTGGTTATTTAATACCTATTAAATTCAATAACTTACGGATAAACATTTTAAAACAGTGAGTTATAATTTTAGGCTTGTCACTTAAAGTCGCTAATCGTAAAAAATGTTAATTTTCACAAATTACTGAAATTATATTAAGGGTCTAATTTCATTGTAGAAATTAAATATAAAAAATTCACCTTACCCCTGATCAATGTCGGCTTTAAGCGGTGTTTTAAGGCGTTTTTTAATGAAAAAATGGCGTGAAAAATTTGCAATCTAGGTTTTTCTACAGCCTCGTTAGCTTCCCTTGGAAAGGAGAGATCTATGAAAAAATCATACATAAAATGGGATGAAGTATTCTCTGAGGGAAAAAGAACAAGAAGCGGTATATTTAACTATATACAACAACCAGAATATGCTGGTGAATTCATTAGCCTGCTTTCTCAATACGGATTGTCAGGCGAGAAAAACATGCAAGGAATTTATTTCCATCATGCAGAGCTGGAATACATGCTTTCCAAGAATGACTCGACAGGAAAAAACAAATTCGTAAAAAACCATATAGAGAACATATTTAAGCCTTGCAATGAAAAGGAGGAGATAATTTCATTATTACTTCTGCGCGTTCTTATTGCAGCTGAGATTAGATTTTCATCGAAATATATTCCACAAAACAGCCATGAAGAGCGCCTTACTGGCCATCTTCTTAGTGAGTCAATATTTTTCCTAGATTTAGCAAAAAAAGAATTTCTCAAAACCTGTAGGAAATTATTCAACACTGAATTCGATTTGGATTTCCATTATGCAGATGTTGCAACAAATTCAAATGAAGCAAAATCTGGGGCAGATTTTGGTGTCATTCTTATAGCAGATTTACCAAATTCTCCTAAAGTTATTAAAGCGTTTAAGTTTCAAGCCAAAAAGGCCAATCCCTCAGCAACTATTAATATTCAACAAATGGAGTCATTGATATCAGGAGGTGATGAAGGGGCATTCTATTTGTTTTATTGCATGCAGAACGAAAAAAACACTAAAAAAGGTTGTCTTTCACCAGTTGTATTAAATGCTCAACGGTGTAAAAATATAATAAGCACAAAAGAAAATAAACAAAAAACATTCACTTTAAGTAAGGATGTAATCCGTAAAAAAACTATACCGTTCTCTGCTTTTCTTATGCTTGAAGGCTTAAACCCAGACAATAATATAGGCCATTCCTGCAGCAACCTTGAAGCAGCAGCACGCTATATTTATAGTGACGAAGCAAATTATCAGGTTTCCAGAGTTATGGTGGTTTCTGTTGGTGCAGGCCCGGTTCCTAAGGAGCCAGATGTTGGGGCAAATGATAAATTTAGCGGCAATTTTCTATTTAGGTACCCAAGGTCACTGAGTGAATAACAGAAGCTAACAGCGTAGACGTAAACGGTCAAACTGACCCTCAACTGCGTGGCACCTTGCCACTTCGTTTCGGTCAGCTTACCTTAACCGTTGGGATGATCATATGAAACGGCACATCGCCATACCGATTCTCGTTCTCGCGTTGCACCTAAGCGGGTGTGGCGGGAAGCCGGAACGCAATTCGCTCACTGCTGCGCAGTTCACTGATGCATACGTGGCCAAACTGCGTTCTACTGACCCAAGCCTTTCGGTTGAGAAGCTAGGGGAACTTAAACTCCGTGTTGGCGGCGAGGAAGAGGATGGGTACAGCGTCTTCCTCGACAACGCCTACAAGGAATACCGCCTTGCTCCGGAGGACATTGACGAGCTGCTAAAACTCTACACACAGTCGACCTTGGAGAATGTCCGCATGCCCACCAGCGATGCCATTGACATCGCCCGAGTTGTTCCCGTGATCAAAGACGCTGCATATCCGGTGGAGGTCCGGAGATCACTGCTTGAGGCAGGGCACAAGACCGATAATCTGGACTTCTACTACGAGACGATCAACGAGCATCTTCTGGTCTTCTACGCGCTCGACACTGAGCGGAATATCAGATATCTGGGCCGTAAAGACATAGATAGTCTCAGCTTGCAGCCTGAAGAGCTTCGCACACAGGCGGTCAAGAACCTCAGTGGTTTGCTTCCTGACATCGAGAGGCATGGAAATGCTGGCACGTTCATGGTCATAGCTGGCGGCACTTACGAAGCCAGTCTCCTCCTGTTCGACTCGATCTGGTCAACGGACAACTTCAACGTTGACGGTGAGTTCGTTGTCGCCATTCCGAGTAGGGATATCCTGCTCGTTACTGGCAGCAGGAACACAGAAGGACTGGAACAACTGCGCACGCTGGCAGGCAAGACCGTTGCGGAAGGCAGCTACCACCTTACGCCTGAACTGTTTCTGAGGCAGGATGGTAAGTGGTTGCTCTTCAAAGAATAGGAAATCCTAATCGGGTAGCCGGCGGTTTTTCTCCGCCAGCCCCCACACCACCCCGCATGCGGGTCCGCACGGGGCGGTTCCAGAAGACGTTTAAAGCAAACTAAACTGCTGTTGGCTCCAATGATGGTTTCTGTGTCCACGCCAACATCTCTCTAAAACCCGGTCGAGCATGAAACATTGAGCTTAACAGGCTCCTCATTGATCCTCTGGTTCCGGCCTTCACCCTGTCCCAACCATTACGATGGGCATTGGGCTACTATGCCATCTGACCGCTAACTGCGGATTTTCTTGTAGCTCGGATGAAATGACGAAGGAATGGAATCCGGGATGATGTGCCACGTTCCCCCGTACTCCACTCCTGCGTCGCTACCTACGGGCTACCAATCTGCACCACACCGGCGGCCGTTAGATCACATGACTTCGATACAAGGTGCCATCTCGTCTCCATCCTACGCCTGATGATGTTCTTGTACATCAGCTACCGGTTTTCTCCGGGCGTTCCAGCCATTTGCGGAGCAAATGTCGTTCAAGCGGCACAAAGCAAAACTTCTTGCTTTGAGAAACCCCGCTTTCACCCTTCAGACCGCTCCTCACGGATTAGCCCTTGCCTTTCACTAGTGGTTAGCATCTAATACACCTTTCGGTGATGATGGTGATCCTCCCACAGAGGACTTTCACCTCATTAGTTCACGCCCTGCTGGGCGTACACCAGTCGGTCCAGCTGACCGTGACGTTGGAAATTATGGATAAAGATAAAAAAAACGAATTTATGCATGAGGCTATAGATAGAGCTTATATTGTTTTATCTCATTTAGAATTTTCCTTAGCAGAACATCCAGCTATAAAAAATGATCCAGAGCTTCAAGATGTTTATGAAAAGGCACACCAAGCTTTATTTGACCTTTATCAAAAGGCCGGTGAAAAAATGTAGTTTTACAATGTTTTAGGACTTACGCGCTGACAATAAAATAAACAATATGATCATGATGTTGCAGGGTTGCCCATATAGGCGAGAGGGATAATTTCCGTTTGGTTTAATCGTTTTTTATTAGAAGCCATAAAATGTAACCTATTGATTTTATTGATCCGTGGTTTTAGTGAATCGTGCAAAAACTTAGTTTCAGATGGCTCTCATCCTGTCCATGCGTAAGTCCTAAGGCTGTCAATTAATTCAACCAGCCCAAGCTCATCAAACTGAGCAGCCACTAAGCCGAGATGATCCAGGTTTTTCGTTTGGTAGTTGGCTTCGTTCATAGCATTCGCAACAGTGTTTGTATTCATCGGCTTGTATCCTTTTTATCAACCAGATGAATATTACCGCTCTACTCGATTATTGCATTAGATCGTCCCACCGAGAAGGTTGGGACCAGAGAGTTATCTACCCCACTTTTCTCGCCCCGTTAAAATCAGCCTAGATAGATTGATGAAATTTATAACGCCTCAAACACTTAGGTTAATAAGCTGATTTTTTGTCGTGTACAGAGATTGCTGAGTTATGCGGGTAAAATGATGAGAGGTGTGCTAAGCATATTGATATGATTAGCACACTTGTTTGCTAGGCCAAAAGAATCTTAAGGGTTCGCTGAGGATTGACCATATTTTGATGAACGCGGGCCTGGTAGTAATTTGTTAGGTTGATCAGCAGATAATAATCGGTAAGTGGTGCGGGCCGATACAGTATGAGCCATATTGGTCGTGCTTTCGACAATTTGGCTAACAACTGCTTGTACTAATAAACCAGCTAAGCCACCACCTGAACTATTTCTGTTTTCCTGGGAGGAGGCTGTTGCCTTACCTTCCCAAAGTAGCAGGCCTGTTTTAAGATCAATTAATTTGGCGGATGCTGTCACTCGAGTATCACTTGTGATGACTTGATAGGAGGTGCCATATTGACTGATATCAATATAAAGGGCTGCATCCGCACCAAAAAATTCACGCAATTTAACCGGTGCGACAGCATGAATTTCTTCTGGTACCGTCAATCCATTTTGTTTAAATGTTTCATTCATTAACGTAACCGGAATGACATAGTAGCCAGATTCTGCAACCGGAAACGTTGTTTGAGATAACACTGAGTAGGTGGCTTCTACATCTGGTGAACTATTGGTTGGCGGTAAAATTAAGATTGATGTCGGTTGATTGGCCCTATAGTTCGTATAGTCATAGGGCGAAGAGGTGGTTGTACAACCCACACTAATAAGGCATGTGCTTACAATGGTGCATACTTGAATGAATTTTGAATACATAACCGTTATTTCTGCTGATTTCTTAAAAGGAAGTCCATATAGCTAGCAGATTCAGGGAAAAGAGATTTTTCCGTGTTAATTTGTTCTACAAATAGTTCTGTCCTGCCTGCCGTTGCATAAAGCAAACCTAAGTGTGCGTGATAGCCAGGAGGGACTTGCTTCTCGGAGGCTTTGATTTTTTCTAAGCCTTGTTCCATTTTATGGATTTGCTCTTCTGGACTTTGTTGATCACTTTTTAAGTAAGCATATACCTGTGGTTGGTAGTCTTCCCATTGATAAATCAGTTCCTGTTTTTTGCAGCCGATAAGACTCAATAGCATTAATACGGCGAGTGAACCGCGGATAGTTTTTGGGTTTAATAAATGCATGGTGATTGTATCGTTATTTCTGGGGTTGCCAACTGCCGTTATCGATAGTGGCTGTTAATTTATTAATGGCGTCTCGAATGGCGAGTTCTAGGACTTTTCCATTTAATGTGGAGTCATAACTAGCCGTACTACCAAAGCCAACAATTTCGCGATTTGATAACGTGTATTCTCCCGCTCCTTGGATAGAATGAACAACTTCAGATGTGGTGACATTGACGATGTTTAAATTAACCTTAGCATAGGCAATTTGTGTTTTACCTCGTCCTAATATCCCAAATAGTTGACGATCTCCAACTTGCTTACGACCGAATTCAGTTACGTCTCCGGTAACAATATATTCTGCACCTTTGAGTTGTTGGGTGGTATTGGCAATCTTTGCTTCCGCTTTAGCTTCAGTCATATTGCTGCGGTCTAATACGCTAAAACGTTTGCTTTGTTGCAAGTGGGTTGTCAAGATGGTTTTAGCTTGGCTGCCCAATCGATCTTCTCCTTCAGTGAAAATTCCACGTAAATAGCTTGAACGATTGTCGAATTTACCGATGGAAATAGCCGTTTGGGGGCCGCTGTAAGATTGTTGAGCCGCTGTAACTTGTTGCGTTTCAATGGTGCGAGAAGTTTCTGTTGTTGCACATCCGGTGACAAATACAAGCGCACTGGATAGCAAAAATATTTTTCTAGTTTGCATAAAGTTTTATATTTTGTTAACGAGATTTGAACACCTAGAAATTTATAGTGTTTTTTTAGATAGCAATATCTGAGATGATCTTGCTGGTAGGTGCTGGGGACGGATGATATTTAGTTTTGCTTGAAATGACAAGATATTATTGAGCTTGTATCTAAACTTAAATAATTGTCATTGGTTAAATTTTGTTATGGCTTATTTCGGATCTGGCTCCGGTAGCATGGATTTTGATGAATGCTATGAGCTTTTCTTTTTGCACTTGAAAAAATTACGGATCAACCTTTTAGTTGAGCCGTATTTCTCCCCCGTTAACAACTACCAAGACTTAATACGGCAAAAACTTGCCGTTCATGGTGATGACAAAAAAGGTCAAATACCATATTGACCGCTCATGGTCGAGGGTAATTAGCACCCAATTTTCTTGATATTAATGGCACTTCTTCACTTTCTCCAAGAATAAGAAGCGACCCAATAGGATAATTTCTTGCAATTGAATCTACTAGAAGGTGGGTTTGTCCCTCTTTCCAGGTAAAATCTCGCTGAAACTGCGGTGGTTAACCATCAATCTATCCAATGCCCACTGCACATGTTCTCTGACCAGCTCGGATTCGTGCTGCTGCCGGTTCTGCAGGGCGGTGATGATAGCTTCTGAATAAGGAGCATTTCCCAGGGCGACGGCAATATTGCGTAACCACTGCAGGTAGCCGATACGATAGATAGGACTGCCGGCCATTTTTTGTTTGAATTCGGCCTCGTCCCAGGCGAATAACTCCAGCAGTGAAATCGCGTCCAGACCATGTCTGACATGAAAATCTATTTCCTGGGTGTGTTGGGCAAATCGGTTCCAGGGGCAGATCAGCTGACAATCATCACAGCCATAGATACGGTTACCCATAGCGGGGCGCAGTTCCAACGGAATATGCCCTTTATATTCTATGGTCAGGTAGGAAATACAACGCCGGGCATCCAGTTGATAGGGAGCGACGATTGCCTGGGTGGGGCAGATATCGAGACAGCGCTGGCATTCACCACAATGATCGCTCACCGGGGGATCAACCGGCAACGGCAGATTGACCAACACCTCACCCAGAAAAAACCAGGAGCCATGTTCTCGTGTCAATAGCAAGGTATGTTTACCACGCCAGCCCAGCCCCGCACGTTTTGCCAGTTCCACCTCCAGCAAGGGGGCACTATCGGTGAATACCCGGCCACTGAATTCGGGGGCATACTGGGCGATATTGTCGGCCAGTTGCGCCAAGCGCTTACGCAATACTTTATGATAATCCCGCCCCAGCGCATAACGGGAAATATATGCCTGATCGGCCTGCTGCAACACCTGCCAGCCATCCTTGGCCTTGGGAGGCGTATAGTTCATACGTAACGAGATGACCCGCAAGGTTCCCGGCACCAGTTCATCCGGTCGGCAGCGCATCATGCCATGACGCTGCATATAGTCCATTTCACCGTGACAGCCCGCATCCAGCCAGCGCTGCAGCCCCGGTTCGGCATGTTTTAGTGCCACATCGCTAATTCTTGCCTGTTGAAACCCCAGTTCTTGTGCCCAATGGCGTATTTTTTCGGCTAACAGGGTATAATTGTGCGCTTTTATTGATTCCATATTTCAAGGATTATTAGGTTGTCTGCTCATCATCTTAGCGTATTCAGTCAAAGCATTGCCGACGAAGCGGCCACACTGGCACTTGCCGCCCGCCTGGCCAAACAACTGTTACCCGGACTGGTCATTTATCTGGATGGTGATCTGGGGGCCGGAAAAACCACACTGGTGCGAGGCATCTTAACCACTTTAGGGCATAGAGGCAAAGTTAAAAGCCCAACCTATACGCTGGTAGAGCCTTACACCATTGATCAATGGGAAGTCCGTCATTTTGACCTGTATCGACTCATGGATCCCGAAGAATGGGAAGCTGCCGGTTTTCGTGACGAAATTAACGAACAGACCGTCAGCTTGATCGAATGGCCCGCCAAGGCAGAACAACTATTACCTGTCGCCGATATTATTATAGAATTTGACATCCTGAAACAGGGACGCAACGTTACCATTAAATCCTATACTCCATTGGGACACACATGCTTAGCAAATGTATAAATCTGCTGTTAGTCATGTTGCTATTGGGCAGCAGCATGGCGCATGCAGTCAGCAATCTCAGCTCGGTACGTGTCTGGCCAGCACCGGACTATACCCGCATCACGCTGGAAGCCGATCATGAGATTAAAAGTAACATGTTCCCGCTGTCCGATCCCCCACGCGTCGTGGTAGATCTAAAAAGCATTGATGCCGACAGCACCCTGCGCCTACTGTCCAAACTGGTAAGCAAAAACGATCCTTATATTAAGAACATTCGTGTCGGCAACTTCAAGCCAGGTACCGCGCGTATCGTGCTGGATTTAAAACAGGATGTTAAACCTCAGATGTTTGATCTTAAACCGGTAGGCGAATATGGCCATAGGCTGGTAATAGATATTTATCCGGTTAAAGCGGTTGATCCGCTACTGGCTTTACTTCAACACGGCAACCGGCATACTGCCGATGATAATGATACGCATAAGGCCGAAGGTTCCGACAGCGAGAACTCAAGCGCCAGCGATCCGGCTCCTATTGCGCGCCCCACGCCCCCTACCGTCCCCGAAATCAAAGCCCGCCGGCTGATTGTGGCGATTGATGCCGGCCATGGCGGCGAAGACCCGGGAGCCAGAGGCAGCAAATCCATGGAAAAGCATGTCACCCTGGCGATTGCCCGCGAGGTCAAACAGCTGGTAGATCAGCAACCCAATATGCAGGGCGTATTGATACGTGATGGCGATTATTTTATTCCGTTAGGCACCCGGGTACGCAAGGCGCGTGAAATTCGTGCCGATTTATTTGTCTCTATTCATGCCGATGCGTTTACCACCCCTAAAGCTCGTGGCTCCTCGGTATTCGCGCTCTCGGAACGTGGCGCCACCAGCACCGCGGCACGCTGGCTGGCCAAACGTGAGAATGAAGCGGATCTGATCGGCGGGGTAAACCTGGATGTTCCCGATCCTCACCTGGCCAAGACCCTGCTGGATTTGTCACAAACCGCCACCATTAATGACAGCCTGCGCCTAGGTAAGCAGGTGATTCGTGAACTGGCTAAAATCAATAAGATTCACGGTAATGGCCAGGTAGAACAGGCCGGATTTGCGGTATTGAAATCGCCGGATATCCCGTCAATTCTGGTGGAAACCGCATTTATCAGTAATCCCTATGAGGAAAAACGCCTGAATGATAAGGCCTTTCAGCATAAGATGGCCAAGGCCATTGTGAATGGTATTGTCAAATATTTTGCAATGAATCCGGCCTTATCCAAGCATTACGTCAGCAACTGATCATAAACCGACAAATAGCGCTCGACCATCACATCCAGACAAAAATCATGTTCGATAACATGGCGGGCGTTATCACCATGTTCGCGGCATAATGCTGGCTGCTGATAATAGTCCCAGATCACCTCGGCAATCGCGGCCGCATTTTGCGTAGACACCAGATAACCGGTCTGATCGGCCTGCACCAGCTCCACATTTCCCCCGACTTCGGTGGCAATCACCGGCACCCCGCTAGCCATAGCCTCCAAAATGGTATTGGAAATCCCTTCGCCCAGCGAGGGCAACACCATCACATCCATCAGTTGCAAACAGGCAGGAATATCCTCCCGCGCGCCCGGCAACCAGGCCAGCGCATCAACACCGGCCTGTTCCAGCATCTGCTGACATTCTGCGCGCACTGCACCATCGCCTACAATCACCAGACGCAAACTGTCACTCGCCTGAGGATATTTTTCCAGTAACAATAAAAAAGCCCGCACCAGCGTCGGATAATCTTTAATCTCTGCCATACGACCCACGCTGCCGATCACAAAACAATCCGGCGTCAGAAAACCTGGCGGTGTAATTTCCGGGCGCTGTGTGACCGGATGAAACTTCTGCGCATCCACGCCATTATAAATCTGTGACACGCGCGGCGCAGGAATCTCAATATCCTCTACCAGCCAGTTGGCCAGATCCTGACTCAGACCGATATAGTGCTGCGGACAGTTTTTCAGCCACTGACGCAGCATAGTATATTTACGATTTTTGCCTTCCACATCGAAAATATCCCGCCCATGCTCGCTATGCACCCGCCCCGGGACTTTCATCCAGCGTGCCACCAGCTGGCATTCCAGCGCTGCCAGGTTACGGGTGTGTACGATATCGGGCTGCAGCTGCTGCAAGACCTTACGCAAGCGCAAAAACATAAAAAAATCCTGCCCCGGCTGTTTATGTAGCGCCACCAGCTCCACATCATTACGTTTGAGACGCTGGGCAAAGGCCACGGAATAATCCTGCAGGCAGATAATCGCATGACGATAGCGGTTCACCGGAATGCGATTAATCAGATTAACCAATCCGTTTTCCATCCCCCCGATATCAAAATAATAAATAATATGTGCGATTAAAGGCGGCTTATCCATTATTGCTCCAACGGTTGAACCAATGCAGCCAGGTGTTGATCGACAAAAGACCGTAATCGCTCCTGAGCGGCCGGGATATCATCGTCGCTGACATCGGTATAAAACACCAGCGCCGCCCCGCTATCCCCCTGCAGACTAAGCATCTGTAACGCCTGACGCAGCTTGCCCTGATAATCACTACCCACCAGCGCGCCGTTAATCCAGTAAAACTGCCAGACCAACAGACTTTGATGATCGCTGCGCACCAGACTCTGACGCACATTCAGCGGCTGCTGCAACAACGTCAACGACAGCGTGGTGCGCTGCGGTACAAACCATAACGGATCATTGCCCGCCATATGGTTCGACGAAGAAATCAGCTTATGCTGCGCATTTTGCGCCTGATAGACATTGACGATCACCCCTACCGCCGGCTGCCCCGGTTGTTGATAACGCTGCTGCAACTGAGCGGCTGGCGGCAAATAGGCCGGCTGCCAATCGGTAAACGGCTGCGCCTGTGGCCACGCACTGCTCAGCTGCAGTTCAGGCGGCGACTGCTGTGCCGCCTGTTTCCGGGCAACATCACTATAGAATCCCCAAGCCAACAGGACCGCCACCCCAACCCCGGCAGCCGCCATCAACGCCGGCAGCTTTATCTCACCACTACGCACTGCCGTCTCGGCCGGCGGTTGCTCCAGGTCTTCGCGCCAGTAATTCCCTATCCAGAAAAAGGCCAGCATCACCACCCCGAAAAACAGCCAGCCGTAAATCAAATGGTCAATCCCTACCGCCAGCTGCATACCACTGAGATGGCCTATCATCACTATCATATAGGCACGCACACCATTGGCCAGAACCGGCACCACGCAGGCCATCAGGATACATAATGCTATTTTCCATAAACGGCGATAGGTTAAATACGCATACAGCGTCCCCAAGGTAAACGAGGCAATCAGATAACGTAAACCACTGCAGGCCTCAACCACCTCCCAGTCACCCGTTGGCAGAGAAAAGCGTACCCCATCACGCAATACCGGCACACCACTTAACTGCACCGCGGTAATGGTAAAGTCTGCCGTAAATTTAATCAGCCAGGGAATTAATGCCTCACCAAACGGCACCATAAACAACAAGAACAGTAAGGGAAAGGCAATCTCTCGGGCAACACGCACACCCATCACCAACAGTAGCAACAGCGGCGCCATCGCCACCACTGCATATTGCGACACCACGCTGACCTCGGCCAGATCCGCCGCCAGCCATAACAGCCCAGATATCAGCAACGGCAGCAGTGCCGCCCAACAAGGACGGATATCAAGCGCCGCCAGTTGCACCCGTCGCTGCCAGATCAGCCACAGGCTGATAGGCAGAATAATAAATCCATGGGCAAAGGTTTCCGAACGATTCCAGATAGCCACCATCTGTGCCGTGGTATCCCAAAACAGCAGGGCCGGCACCACTAACAGCACCAGCAAGATAAGCAATCGCGGTGTCGTCTGTGTCACGTTAACTCAACAATTCATCAAAACAGGCCAGATTCGCTTCCCAGGTCAGCTCCATCTGCGTATACAGGCGCGCATCGGCTTCCAGCTGGGTATTGGGTTTTTTCAACAGATCACTGATCTCAAAATAAAACTGCTCTTCTTCCTTAGCGATCAATACCTGTTCCCGGTGCTGCACATCCAGCCCCTCCATGGCTAATGGGGTACCTATCACCGACTTACCCATAGCCATGGCCTCCAGCACCTTATTCTGAATACCCCGCCCCATACGCATAGGGGCCACCACCACTTTGGCATGTGCCAGATACGGGCGCACATCCGCCACTTCGCCGGTTACAAAGACATTACTAAGACGACTTAACGCTTTAACCAGACTGTTGGGACGCATACCAACAATATAAAAACAGGCATTCGGATTGCGCTCATGTATCATATAAAATACATTCTTGGCGAACCAATCTACCGCATCCACATTCGGCATATAGTCCATCACCCCGGTAAATACCATCACCTCCTGCCCCTGAGAATAGGGATTGGGATATTCCCGCTCGGGAGAAAAATAATCGGCATCTACCCCATTCAGATAGTAGCCCACCTTATCAGCCGACTCGGGGGCCAACTGCTGAAATGCCGTCGCTTCCGTCTCTGAAACAAACAACGACACATCAAATGTTGAGGCAACCTGGCGCTCATATTCCAGCAATTTACGCGCTTCATAGCTGTAAACCATATTCACCGGTGGCGCCGAGTTTTTAGCATATTGCTTCCATTTTTGCGAGTCTATATCGACAAAGTCGATAATCCGCATTGCCGATTCATATTGGGTCACAAACTGTGTCATGGCACCGGAGAATACAATAATGCGCCGGATATCATGACCTGCTATGGTTTGATCTACCCATTGCTGCATCCTTTCATCCTGATAATAATCCAGACTCAATGGGCGCTGGCTGAAAAATGCACTCAGGCTTTTTATTCTGGCCGTGGTGGGATTCAACTCCGAAAAATGGGTATCACCGCAGACGGCTTTCACCTGTTCAACATGCGCTTTATCTTCCGGATCATCAATAAAGCAGCCCAGATGTACACGGAATTTCTGAGCCAAAAATTTAATCAAATTCCAGGAACGAATCTTGTCACCCTTATTCGGTGGATACGGTATTCTATGGGTCAGAATCAATACATCATGCATAGTGTTATCCTAGATTTTTAACAATCATTGGTCCCAGCGTATTGGCTACCGATAACGGCAGGCGACGCCACATTTTAATAAATAACTGATATTTTGGATTCAGGGGATTGGTATCCGGAATCTGCTCCGCCGCATATAGCTGAAATTCATAGTGCAGCGGTTGAGGCTCAAAGCCCCAGTTTTTTTTGAAGTTATAAGGGCCGGTGCCCTGTTTGCTGCGGCCATAATCAAATACTTCCAAGCCTTGCTCACAGGCACGGCGCATCAGTTCCCAGTATTTAAAATCGTTTGCGGCCAGCGCACGTGCACTCAGCAGATCACCGGCATAATACGGCAACACCTCATTACGAAAATAAAAGCTCAATACACTGCTGACCACCTGACCCTGATGGACCGCATTGAGTACCTGACAATCCTGGCCAAACACCTGAAACAACAAATCAAAATAACGTTTGGGTAAGGCCGGCGTACCATGGCGATGCACATTATCGGCAAATACCGGAAAAAAACGTTCCGCATGATTATCCAGCTCACTCACCAGCCCGGCTTTAATGCCTTTTCTGACCATGGCCCGCTGTTTTCGTGGAATGGCTTTCATATTCGCCTCGACCTCGGGCAGAATCTGTTTACGAAAGGTGACATACAATGATTTGGTCGGCCAATCCGAATGCTGCGGCTGCACACAACGATATTCCAGATAATCCACCTTGAGTTCACGCGCCAATGTATCCGCCGCCTGATCCAGTTGCTGTGCCACCTCGGGTGAATCGGCCAGCACCCCGCCATACACACAAAACGGCAATGAGCTGAGCGAATGACCAAACAAACGGCTTTTAATCTGCGCCAGCGGTAACACCCCCACCAGCTGTTGTTGTCGCTGAGCAATCAAAAAAAAGGTTTTGTGTGAAAACGCCTGTTCAATCACCGTTTTCCAGCCAAAGCGATGAAAAAAACTGGCCTGTGCATGCTGCATCACATAATCATCCCACGCGGACTGATCGCTGCTTTCGGCATAACGAATCTGTACCTTGTCGCTCATGCAACCTCCTGACTAGCGGCCGGATATAAAAACACTTGGTCCATACGCCCCCACTGAAAATCCTGCAACAATGCCCGAATCTTGGCTTCCATTTTGTGCAAATTCACATAATGCCGAAAGCGTGATTTAGCCGCCATACCGGGCTGCCTGGGTTGTTGTGGATCAATCTCCCAAGGATGAAAATAAAACACTCCCGGCTGACCCTCCAACTGGTTAACCCGACTGAGCAGCCCCTTGGAAATCACATAGGGCAATAAGCGAAAATAGCCGCCCCCCGAGGCCGGCCAGTTGCGGCCACCATAGCGTACCGTGGTGGGCGGGATTTCAAGAATACCGCCCTCGCCTTGCGGCCTATAGGCAAATCGCGGTGCGTCCGGCATACCATAATGATCGTGCTGTACCGGATAAATACTGGAACTATAGCGATGACCGGTCTGCTGCAGTGTCTCCAGTGCCCATAAATTTGTCGCCCCTATGGAAAAACTGGGGGCGCGATAGCCTATCACCTCAACACCGCTGATATCTTCCAGTATTGCCTTGGCCTGGCTCACATCCTGATGAAATTGCACTGCCGACAAATCAGTGACCCGCTGATGACCATAACCATGACTGGCCAGCTCATGCCCATTAGCCACGATCTGACGAATCATTTCCGGATAGCGCTTAGCCAGCCAGCCCAGGGTAAAAAATGTGGCCTTGATCTGATGCTGATCCAGCATCTGTAAAATCCGCTGCATATTGCGCTCTATTCTACATTCCAGTGTATCCCAGTCACTACGCGCAATATAAGGCGCCATCGCCGACACCTGGAAATAATCCTCCACATCAATGCTCATCGCATTGCGCATAGCACTCTCCATAAGATCAGCTCCCGGCAGCCAGCCGCTCACCCAAAACCGCAATAATACGCTGTGCCGCCTGTCCATCCCAGAATTCGGGAATGCGACCACGCTTTCCTCCCGAGGTAATCACCTGGTTAACGCTTTGCAAAATAGTATCCGGCGACTGGCCTACCACGACATTGGTTCCTTCGGTCACGGTAATCGGCCGCTCGGTATTGTTACGCATGGTAATACAGGGCACCCCCAGTGCCGTGGTTTCTTCCTGCATCCCTCCCGAGTCGGTCAGCACCACTTTGGCATCCTTCATCAGTCCAAGAATCTGCAGATAGCCCATAGGCGGCAAACAGATAATATCGCTTTGCTGTAGTTCATTCATCAGGCCAAACTGCTCCAGCTTGGCCTGAGTACGCGGGTGAATAGGAAAAATCAGCGGTAACTGACGACTGATCTGCTGCATACAAGCTAACAGCGATTGCAGAATCTGCGGATCATCCACATTGCTGGGTCTATGCATGGTCAATACGGCATAACCGTTGGCCATATCGGCCTGGAGCTTATGCTCGGCCAGAATCTGTTGTACCGGTATCGCCTTGGCCAGATTATGATGCAAGCTATCTATCATCACGTTACCGACAAAATGGACCTTGTCGGCACTAATGCCTTCGTTAAGCAGATTCTGCAAGGCATCCCGTTCGGTGGTAAACAGCAGATCGGACATCTGATCGGTAAGAATCCGATTCATTTCTTCCGGCATGGTTCTATCAAAACTGCGCAACCCGGCCTCAACATGAATCACCGGAATCTGTTTTTTGGCCGCCACCAGCGCACAGGCCAGCGTAGAGTTCACATCACCAACCACCAGCACCGCGGCTACCGGCTGGGCATCCAGCACCGGCTCAAAGCCCTGCATCACCTGAGCGGTCTGCATTGCATGTGAGCCAGACCCGACCTCAAGGTTAATTTCCGGCTGACGAATACCCAGCGCATCAAAATATTGCTGATTCATCTGCACATCATAGTGCTGACCGGTATGCAGCAAGGTGGTACAAAATTGTTGGGGAACACGATCAAAGGCCGCCAGAATCGGCGCCATTTTCATAAAGTTGGGTCTGGCTCCGACCACACAAATAATATGATGCTGCGCCGACATGACCGCTCCTTTCGTTACTGTTTGTCGCCTTCCTGTTCCAGCAAGGCTTTAATTTTAGGCTTGGACATCACAAATTTAGCCAAACGTAATAATGCATTTAATGCGTTTTCAATCCGGGCAATTCTGGCATGTATGTCTTCAGATGACTCCGCCTGATCCGATTTAACACTATTGTCGGCAATATTGCCAGTCTCTGGCACATGGAAAAACTCCTTTTCCACATCCTCTATCACCTCTACCACCTCGGCATGCGTAAAAGCATGCATTTCCTCAAGATAGCCCATCAATAGCAAGCGATCACACAATGCATTAATTTTACGAGGAATTCCTCCGGTATACTGATGAATAATAGGAAACACATCCTCAGAAAAAGTGGGGTCGCTCTGCCAGCCCACCGTTTTTAAACGATGTAAAATATAGTCACGCGTTTCGTCCTGATCCATGGGGCCTAAATGACAACTGGCAATAATACGCTGACGCAGCTGCAACATATCCGGCCGTGCCACAATGCGGCGAAATTCCGGCTGTCCCAGCAAAAAGGTCTGCAGCAACGGGGTACCATCGGCATGAAAATTAGACAGCATACGCAACTCTTCCAGGGTGTGCTGAGGCAGATTCTGCGCTTCATCAACCACCAGCAACACCCGCTTACCTTCCACATTGGCCTGTTTTAAGAAATTATCAATTTTCGTCAGCAATACCGCTTTGGAATAGGACGGTGCATGATCATCGATCAGGCCGAATGCATTCGCCACCAGACGCAAGGTATCCGCCGCATCCAAATGGGTATTGGCTATGTGTGCGGCAATGATCTGCTCTTGCGGCAGGTTACAGAACATTTGGCGCACCAGTGTAGTTTTACCGGCCCCCACCTCTCCGGTCACCACAATAAATCCCTCACCCTGAGATAAACCGTATTCCAGATAGGCGGCGGCACGATTATGCCCTTTACTGCCAAAATAAAAATCCGGGTCAGGACGCTGTTGAAAAGGCTTGGTGCTGAAACCGTAATATTGCTCGTACATAGACAAATCCGCTTATATTTATTTATAACTGAAATAACAAGGTCGCTGCCAGTGAATTCTCCCGATAGCCTGGACTGATGACCGATGCATCGCGCTGGTTACGTTTAAAAACCACCGAGCCACGAATATCGCGCTGCAAGCGACGTTTAACGCTCAACGACCAGTAACCGTAATTATTTTCCAGCTGGCGTGCCAGATAATCTTCTTTAACGACATAAGCACGTACGCTGAAATCGGTACGGCGATTCAAATGCCAATCCCAGATGGTGTCCAATACCCACAAACGCACATCATCATTAATCGATAGATTGCTGACACCAAATAACGCACTGTCCTGCAGTTGATCGGTCTGAGCCAGACGCCGGGTATGACTGAAACTGGCATTAAAATCATTTTTGGAAGCGCCAATATTCATCCCCAACAGAAAACGTTTTTGCAAAAAAATACGATTACTTTCCACATTGACATTATCGGTCAGCTCAACCGTCCCCTGCCCCGTGCCAAGGCTCACATTCAACGGCAGCAAGAACTCCGACTGCGCGGTGGTGATATCCTCGTTATATTCTGCTCTGAAGCGGCCAAAACGTACACGCTGACTGGCGCTAAAGGCATAATTGGTTCCAAAGAAACGCTTACCGGCACTGACTTCCATGCGGGTACGTATGGTCGGTTGCCAGAACACTCCCAACATCAACACCTCCCCCTCCGGCTTTTCATCATTGACCGCCAGGTAATCAAAACGCTCATAACCCGCTGTCGCCATCAATCCGGTCTTGGGGGTAAAACGGTAACGCATATTCGCCCGCAGCTGCTGCTGACTGTAATTTGCGACTTCATCATTATTTGTCCGGTTATGATATAGCCCCAGATCCCAGTTCAGGCGTTTACCCTCGGCAGCATCCACCAATTGCCAGGAAAGCGCATTTTGCACACTGTCGGCCAAACCAGCTCTGTCGGTACTGCTATGTTGATGCAGATACCTAAGCTCGCTATACATACTGTTGCTCAACCTGGCCCGAATATAGGGGCTGATACCGTAACTACGAATTTCATTCTGCAATGCCAATAACTGGCTTTGCCCGCGCCGCCCCAGTGGCGACAAATCCTCACGCCTGACCCGGGCATAGCCATCAACAAACACCAGATCCGGCACCGCCTCAAAATTCGCTTGGGCTTTCAATTTATGCGCCGTATCATGGCCCGACTGAGGCGCATAATAGGCATTTTGCATACGATAATCCAGGTTCAGCGACAAACGCGCACTTTTCATCTGCGCTTCCAGCCCCGGACTGACTTCGGTAATCCAGGCATGTTGCTTATCTTGCGCGCTATCCAGCCGCAGATTATCGCTATAGGTCAATCCCAGTTGCAGCGTTGGGGTGAGTTTCAACTTACCGGCACCGGCTGTGGCAGGTAACAAACCGGCCAGCAACAAAAGCATGATGCTATGCTGACGACTAGGCATTATTGATTTCCGAAATAACCACCACCCGACGACGGTGCTGCCTTGTTGTACAACATATTCACCACTTCACAGCTATCAATCTGGCGCAAAGCCTCCTGAACCGTTTTCTGTGGCGTACTTTCCGCCTCAACCACCATCACAATCTGTCCCATTTGCAGCGCCAGCACCGAAGGTTCGGTAGCCAGCAACAACGGCGGGGTATCAAAGATAATAATCCGGTCCGAATAACGATCTGACATTTCCTCTAAAAGATGACGCATACTCTGACTGGCCAGCAGCTCGGTGGAATTGTTCCGCCCCTTACCCGAAGGCAATACCGTCAATTTTTCAATATTGGTACGCAAAATCACATCGGGTAAGCTGCACTGGCCTTCCAGTACATCCAACAAGCCTTTGTCTGCTTGAAATCCCAGATATTTGGGTATTGCCGGCCTGGCCATATCGGCATCTACCAATAACACGGTGTGATCCATTTCCCGCGCAATACTCATCGCCAGATTAATCGCACAAAACGATTTTCCTTCCCCCTCCAGCGAGCTGGTCACCATAATCAGATTGCCGTGCCTCAAATTCACTTTGGGATTCAACGCATTCACAATCAATGGCCGCTTAATCAGCCTAAACTGCTCGGCAATGGTCGATTTATCATTACTCCCCGGCACCATACCCCCCATCTCACGCCAGCCATCCAGCGCCAGATTAATGGTGCTGGCCGTAGCTGCCTCAGGCTCCGGTGTCTGCTTAAGCTCGGCAGATGCTTGTTGCTGCGCTGTGGGCGTCGAAGACGCTGAGGATGGTGAGCGCATGGCTGCTGACAGAATAGCCGAAGTGTCGGATGAGGGCATCTCACTCGATGCCGGCGACAACGATGCCTCACTCTCCTGAGGTCTGTCTAGCGGTTGTGATTGGGGAGGGACAACCGGCTGATCGGGAATTTCTACTCCGGCAAAGGTTTTACGCGCAGTTGAGGCCGCCTTGGCTTCTTTGGCTTCTGTAGCAACGCGTTTTTTCCGCTCGGCGGCTCTGGCCGCCGCTTTTTCAATAATACTCACCCAATCACCTCATTAAAACAGACTGATACGGAAAAATTCTTTGGCCGAAAGCGCCATAAATAACGCCAGCAGCATTAAGCCGCCAAACGCAAACACCATCACCGAACGTCGCTGCCGGGAAATATCCCTGGCCAGAGGCACCCGGCTGACCACCCCCAATACCGGACGCTGCGTGATTTCACACAAGCTTTCTGTCGTATAAAACACGGGACGAATCTGACTAATCAATAAGCTGAGCATACTGCCGGCGCCCAATGCCAGAATCAAGACCACCGTAAAATATTTAATCCGATCAGGCCCCGAGGGAACCAGTGGCGTTGACGGTGGATCAACGATTTTAAAGGAAACCAGATCGGTCTGATCACTCAGGTTACCCGACATTCTGGCCGTTTCACGTTTTTGCAACAGCTCTTCGTAATTACTTTTATTAATCCCATAATCACGGTTTAATTGCGCCAGCTGAGCCTCCACTTCGGGCAAGGAATCACTCATGGCCTTGAGTTCATAATAGCGCTGCGAATATTCGGATACCCGTGCATTAATACTGGCAATATTGGCTTCCGCCTGTGCCAATGACAATTGCAATTGCTGTAACACCGGATCCTGTAAAGACGTACTGCTGCGTGCTGGCTGCGATGGTCTGATCCGCATCTGCTCCTGCTGACGACGCTGCTCCAGCTGGGCAATCAGTTCCTTGGTCGCGATTACATCGGGATGAATATCGGTATAGTTCAACAACAACGCATCCAGTTGCCGCTGCAATTGAATCAACTGCGCCTCGGTTTCCGTCATCGCTTTAGGCACAGCGGCATTCTGCTCTTGCGTTACCTGGTTAGCCTGGGCCTGATACTGCCTTAGCTGGTTATGCAATACATTGCGCGCCTGCTCCGCCTCTTTTAAGTCCAGCTGAGCCTGACTCAAAATATTTTCTGCATTCAGCATGCGCGAACTATAATCACCATTACCCGGCATCATATTCTGATTGCGCTGTTTAAATTCCTTTAAGCTATTTTCGGCCTGCAGCAATCGCTGTTCGTACTCCTGAATCTGTTGATCAATAAAAAGTACCGCCGATTCGGCCCCCTGTTTTTTCCCGGCCAGCCCACTTTCTACAAAAATAGATAACAATGCCTGCACCACATCTCTTGCCAGTTGCGGATTACTGTGCCGATAAGAAATAATATATAAGTTTCTGTCACCGGCCGATTTCATACGAATATCTTCCAGCAATTCCAGAATCATCTGCTCTTTTTTCTCGGGCGTATCCGCCTGCAGATCAAGATCGACCATACGCATCACACGTTCCACATTGGGACGACTGATCAATGTTCGACTCATAATCTCAACCTGACGGCTCAGATTCATTGGGGTTGCCATACCTGACATCAACGGCTGCAGTACACTTTGCGTATCGACAAACACCCGGGCCGTGGTTTCATACTGATCCTTTTTCATCACCACCCAACCCCAGCCGGCCAGGGCTATCACCCAGGCCACCAACAACGCAATCAAGCGATATTTCCATATCCCCTTAACATAAGCTTTAATTTGAATCAGCTGTTTTTCCATTGATTTCTATACTCCGACGTCAACGATCAGCGCTGTGTTGACGTCTGCTTGCAACATATTTTAAAAAAAGCTTTCGGGAATAACCAGGATATCACCCGGTCTCACCGGAATATTGGCGGAAATATCGCCGGCATTGATCAGATCATCCAGTCGTACACTAATGGTTTGCTGCTGCCCCCCATGTTTACGAATAATGCTGGCCTTATTGCCAGCGGCAAACTCGGTCATCCCCCCGACCGCAATCAACACATCCAGCACCGACATATTCTCACGATAAGCCAGTGCCTGAGGCTTGGCCGCCTGACCTATCACCCGCACCTGCTCGTCATAGCTTCCCAGCATGGTTGTCACCACCACCGTCACAATAGGGTCGCGAATATACTTGGATAATGCCAGTTCAATATCTCGTGCCAACTGCGAGGAAGTCTTACCACTGGCCTGCATATCCTCCACCAGCGGTGTAGTAATTTTACCGTCAGGTCTGACCTGAACCGCCATAGAGACTTCCGGATTGCGCCAGACCATCACATTCACACTATCGCCGGGAGCAATCAAATATTTATGATCGCCACTTTTATTCGTTCTGACAGGCTGAGAGGGCGCCGAGGCAACCCGGGCTGGCGGCGCCTGAACCATGGGAGCCTGCGCTTCAACCCCTGAAGAGTCCTCAACCAGAGGCTGATAACTGCTCACCGTCTCTACTTCGGGCACAAACTCATCATCCAGCTCAGGCGCTTCCAGCAGCGGCTCGGCATCATTTTCTGCGGCCTCGGTTTCAGCACGATCCTGCCGTACCAACGCGGACACGTTTTCCTTCAAACTTGCGGCCGCTGTTGGCTGAGTTATCGGGGCACTATCTACCGCCGGCAGATTCAATTGACGTGCCTGTGCCGCCGAAGGATATTGAGGTAGAGTTGTCAGACAGCCGGTCAATAACACCGACGATGATATCAACACCACAGCAAGCAAACCGTTTCTTCTTTCCATCATTCTCAGTTTTCTCACCTTAATGCACCTTGTCTTAAAACAATCAAACGGCTAATTCTACCCGAAACCGCCCCAATTGGCCTCAATCACCCGCCAAAAGCTATATTTTGTCAGCTACCCAAGGGGCCACACTGGCTAATGCCGCACCTAGATTCTCGGCCGAACCACCACCGGCCATGGCCATATCGGGACGACCACCGCCTTTGGCCCCTATTTGCTCGGCGACCATTTTCACCAAATCACCGGCCTTGATACCCGGAATCAGATTTTTGGTCACCCCGGCAACCAGTGCCACTTTATCACCATCGGCGGCGGCCAGTACAATGACGGCAGACTGCAGCTTATCTTTCAGCTTGTCCATGGCTTCGCGCAGAGCGGCATTATCAGCGCCATCCATTTGCGCCGCCAACACACTAACCTCACCCACCTTAACCGCCTGAGAAACGAGATCATCCCCCTGACTGGCGGCAAGCTTAGTTTTCAGCTGCTGCAATGCTTTCTCGGTGTGCTTTAATTTATCCTGCAATTGCTCCGCCTTGGCAGCCAACTCGGCCACCGGCGCTTTAAACATCGCCGCCAGCTGCAACAGCTGACTATCCCGCTGTTGCAGATAGTGAAATGCCGGCTCTCCGCTAACCGCTTCAACACGGCGCACACCGGCAGCAACGCCACCTTCGGCAACGATTTTAAACACGCCTATATCTCCGGTACGCTGCACATGGGTGCCACCACACAGCTCCAACGATGAACCTATGTGCATCACTCGCACCTCGTCACCGTATTTTTCTCCAAACAGCATCATGGCACCGGTCTGCTGCGCCTGATCTATAGTCATTAGCTTTGCCTGAGTAGGCTGATTGCTCAAAATCTCGGCATTCACCTTGCACTCAACCTCAGACAACTGCGCTGGCGTTAACGGCTGATTATGCACGAAGTCAAAGCGTGCTTTTTCCGGATCAACCAGTGACCCCTTCTGCTGTACATGCTCACCCAACACCTCGCGCAAGGCCTTATGCATTAGATGGGTAACCGAATGATTGCGCTCGGTTGCTATTCTGGCCGAGGTATTCACCAATCCGTTAACGCTATCGGCCAACGACAAGCTACCGGTTGTCATCACACCATGATGCCCAAAGACACTGGCCTGGATTTTTTGTGTATCTTCTACCGAAAAAATACCCTGCGCCGACTTCAGGCGCCCACTATCGCCTACCTGACCACCGGCTTCGGCATAAAACACCGTATTATCCAGCACCACAACCCCTTGCTCACCTTCCTGCAGTTGTGATACCGCCACCCCATCCTTATACAGCGCCAGCACCCGGCCTTCGGTCTCCAGTTGCTGATAACCCTCAAAACAGGTAGCTTCGCCCTCATATTCCAGATTGGCGGCCATAGTGAACTTGCCTGCGGCTCTGGCCTGGGACTTTTGTCTGGCCATGGCCTGATCAAAACCGGCCACATCCACCTGCAGCTGGTGTTCGCGACAGATATCCTGAGTCAGATCCAACGGAAAACCGTAGGTATCATGCAATTTAAAAGCCGTTTCACCATTGAGCATGGAATCCGCCGACGCCGATAACTGTTCCAGCTCACCGTCGAGAATCGCCATACCATGCTCAATGGTGGCAAAGAAACGCTGTTCCTCCTGCTGCAACACCTGCTCGATAGTGGCCTGATTTTTCACCAGCTCGGGAAAAGCCTGCCCCATTTCATCCACCAGCTCGGTAACCAGCGAATAGAAAAAGGGAGTACGCACGCCCAGTTTGTAACCATGTCGGATAGCACGACGAATAATGCGACGCAGCACATAACCACGCCCTTCATTCCCCGGAATCACCCCATCGGCCAACAAGAAACTGCAGGCACGAATATGATCGGCCAATACCTTAAGTGAATTATTGGTTAAATCGGCAGTTGCCGTTTTTTCGGCCGCCACACGAATCAGACGCTGAAATAAATCAATATCATAATTGGCATGCACATGCTGCAAAATCGCAGCAATCCGCTCCAACCCCATACCGGTATCCACACTGGGCTTAGGCAAGGCATGCATTACCCCGTTTTCATCACGATTAAACTGCATGAAAACAATATTCCAGATTTCGATATAGCGATCTCCATCCTCATCGGGCGATCCGGGGGGGCCTCCCGCAATCTCGGCCCCATGATCATAGAAAATTTCGGAACAGGGACCGCAAGGACCGGTATCCCCCATCATCCAGAAGTTATCGGAAGCATAACGTTCGCCTTTATTATCCCCGATACGGATAATACGCTCCGCGGGCACACCTATCTCCTGATGCCAGATATCAAAGGCCTCATCATCTTCCTGATAAACGGTAATCCATAACCGCTGGTCGGGAAGTTTATACACCTTGGTCAGCAATTCCCAGCTATATTGAATCGCCTCACGCTTGAAATAATCGCCAAAACTGAAATTACCCAGCATTTCAAAAAACGTATGGTGCCGGGCGGTATAGCCTACATTTTCCAGATCATTATGCTTACCTCCGGCACGCACACATTTCTGCGAAGACGTCGCTCGCGAATACGTACGTTTATCAAACCCCAGGAAGACATCTTTAAATTGATTCATCCCTGCATTGGTAAATAACAAAGTTGGATCATCAAATGGCACCAGGGAGCTTGAAGCTACGACCTCGTGCCCTTTAGAGGCAAAAAAATCCAGAAATTTTTGACGAATATCACTACTTTTCATTTATATCCACTTTAAAATTACGAATAATGGCTACCAGCCCGGCAAAACTGGCTGAAATCATATCACCGACCCACAAAAACTGCAGCCAGCAAACAAAAAAACCTGCCACAAAGCAGGTTTTTCAAGAAAAAACAACGGATCAAATCAAAATCTAAAAGTCACACTCACCAGCGGTTCATTTGATGGCTTGCCCGTCGCGGTTTGCGGCTGTGCTTCCGGCTGTATATGATCACGATTTCTTACCCCAAAGGACAAACGGCCATCCAGCGATTTCCCCATGACCGCACAGCGACTTAATGGCTGGGTGACCAATTGTTTAACAAAACCGGCAATAGAAGCAGCTGAATCTTGACAGGTGTGAACCACACTGTCGGAATAACGCGTTTCGGCCTGCAAGGGCATGGACAAACACATCAGTCCTAGCGACAAGCTTACATACCGAAAAAACATCTTCGCAACTGCCATAAACACTCCATACTGGTCTACTCAATCCTGGCTTGCATTTTACCGAAAAAAAGCACTCGCAGTCAGCCGCCCAATACAACAGGACAACCTTTTATCGATTATTTGGAGTCAGCTATTCAACCACCCGAAAGAAAACCTCATCCTTGTGGGTCATACCCAACTCATTGCGGGCACGCTCCTCTATGGCTTCATAGCCCTGCTGCAAATCACGCACATCCGCATCCATCAGATTATTGCGCTGCTGGATCTGCTGATTTTCCCAGGCAAGCTCCGAAATGCGTTGTTCCAGCTCCCAGGCCTTAATCCAGCCTCCAGAGCTAAACCATAACGGATATTGCAACAATAACAAAATCAGCAAAAAAATCAGGGTAATGACTTTCAACACTTCTCCTCGCTGAGGATAAAGGCCTGCGCCCCACCCTCAGCCAGCGCGCTTAACCCAGCTGGTAATAAGCCTTACGACCCGGATAACTTGCCGTCACGCCCAGCTCTTCTTCGATACGCAGCAACTGATTATATTTCGCCATACGATCAGAACGTGATGCCGAACCGGTCTTAATCTGAGCAGCATTAGTACCCACCGCAATATCGGCAATAGTACTGTCTTCGGTTTCACCCGAACGATGCGATACCACCGCAGTATAACCGGCGCGTTTAGCCATTTCAATCGCAGCAAAGGTCTCTGTCAAGGTGCCAATCTGATTAATTTTGATCAGAATTGAGTTGGCAATCCCCTTGCTAATCCCCTCTTGCAAAATCTTAGTATTGGTCACGAACAGGTCATCACCCACAATCTGAATTTTATCACCCAGACGATCGGTCAGAATTTTCCAGCCATCCCAGTCATTTTCACCCATACCATCTTCAATGGTCACGATAGGGTATTTGTTGACCCAGTTTTCCAGATAATCGGTCAATTGCTCGGAAGTCAGCTTCAGACCTTCCGAACCCAGATGGTAGTGCCCCTCTTTAAAGAACTCGGAACTGGCGCAATCCAGACCAATGGCAATATCCTGACCAGGCACAAAGCCAGCCGCTTCAATCGCTTCCATAATCAACTGCAAAGCAGCTTCATTGCTTTCCAGGTTAGGCGCAAAACCCCCTTCGTCACCCACGGTGGTTGACATACCTTTATTGTCTATCAGCTTTTTCAGTGCATGAAACACTTCGGTACCATAACGCAACGCCTCACGGAAGCTAGGTGCGCCCACAGGAATAATCATAAATTCCTGCATATCTACATTATTGTTGGCGTGTGCCCCACCATTGATCACATTCATCATAGGCACCGGCATTTCCATACGCCCCGAACCACCCAGATAGCGATACAAAGGTAAGCCCAGATCTTCTGCTGCAGCACGCGCCACCGCCAAAGATACCGCTAAAATGGCATTTGCACCCAAACGGGTTTTGTTTTCGGTACCGTCCAGATCAATCATCACCTGATCGATCAATGCCTGATCGGTGGCATCCAGACCAACAATAGCTTCTGCAATTTCGGTGTTTACATACTCAACCGCTTTTAACACACCCTTACCCAAATAACGCTGTTTATCTCCATCTCTGAGCTCAATGGCTTCTCTTTCACCAGTCGACGCGCCAGACGGCACAGCGGCACGTCCTTTAACACCCGACTCTAAAAGAATATCAGCCTCAACCGTAGGATTACCACGGGAGTCCAGAATTTCACGGGCGACCACATCAATAATTACGCTCATTTATTTTTCCTTAAATTTATCTCAAATATTTTTTAAATCTACTATTTCTTCAATCATCCCTTGCTGTTTAACTGCTTGATCCAGTGTTACCAAAACACCTAACAACTGTTTTATCAGCCCCAACGGGAACGAATTGGGACCATCTGATAAGGCTTTTGCAGGATCCGGGTGGGTTTCCATAAACAAACCAGAAATTCCGGCTGCAACGGCCGAGCGAGCCAGCACCGACACAAATTCACGCTGTCCGCCACTGGCTGATCCCAGCCCTCCCGGCTGCTGAACAGAGTGCGTTGCATCAAACACTACCGGGCAGCCGGTAGCTCGCATCACCGCCAGTGATCGCATATCGGACACCAGGGTATTGTATCCAAAAGAAGCACCACGTTCACAGACCATAATATTATCCTGACCGCTGGCTTCTTTAGCCTTATTTACCACTTGCTGCATATCCCACGGCGCCAGAAACTGACCTTTTTTAATATTCACCGGACGACCACAACGGGCAACCGCCTGAATAAAGTCCGTCTGACGACATAAAAATGCGGGCGTTTGCAGCACATCCGCCACGGCGGCTACCGGTGCAATTTCTTCAACGCTATGCACATCGGTCAGAATGGGAACATTCAACTGATCCTTAACCTTGGCCAGAATCTGCAGCCCTTTATCCAGACCCGGCCCTCGAAAAGACTGACCGGAACTACGATTTGCCTTATCAAAAGAGGCCTTAAAGATGTAGGGAATGTTCAAGTCCCGACAAATTTCCTGCAATTGCCCAGCAACATCCATGACCAGTTGTTCAGACTCAATCACACATGGCCCGGCAATTAAAAACAGCGGCTTATCCAGCCCTACCTCAAAATCAGCCAACTTCATAATTCTCCCTTATGCCGACTTTGATGCGGCTTTTAACGCAGCTTTCACATACGCCACAAACAATGGATGCCCATCACGCGGGGTGGAAGTAAACTCCGGGTGAAATTGCACCCCAATAAACCATGGATGCATAGCCTCGGGCAGCTCCATAATTTCAGGCAAACTTTCCGATGGTGTACGAGCCGAAATAATCATACCTGATTTTTCCAACTCGGGAACATAGTGATTATTCACCTCATAGCGATGACGATGACGCTCATTCACCTCATCCCCATACACGTGCTGCGCCAAGGTATTCTCCATAACCGGACAACACTGAGATCCCAGACGCATGGTGCCACCCAGATTTGAATCACTGTTTCTCATCTCAACGCGACCATCTCGATCCAGCCACTCGGTAATCAATGCCACCACCGGATGATCCGACTCGGCATTAAACTCGGTACTGGCGGCATCGGCCATACCGGCCACATGACGAGCAAACTCCACCACGGCTAACTGCATACCCAGACAAATCCCCAGGAAAGGGATTTTATTTTCACGCGCATACTTAATCGCAGTAATTTTACCCTCGGTACCACGCTTACCAAACCCACCCGGCACCAAAATCGCATCCAGCCCAGACAATGCCTGAACACCAGAGCTTTCCAACACCTCCGAGTCAATATACTCAATTTTTACTTTGGTTTGAGTATGAATGCCCGCATGGCGCAATGCCTCAATCAGTGATTTATAAGATTCGGTCAGTTCAACATATTTACCGACCATGCCAATAGTGACATGAGATTCCGGGTTGTTCTCCGCCTTGACCAGCCCATCCCACATACTCAGATCGGCTTCCGGCAAGGAGGCCAGCCCCAAGTCTTCGCAAATAATTCTATCCAGCCCCTGCTGACGCAAAATAGATGGAATGCTATAGATACTATCCACATCCCACATCGAAATCACCGAATCATCTCTGACATTGGCAAATAACGAAATTTTAGCCAGTTCATCCTTAGGAATTTTGCGATCAGCACGACAAATCAACGCATTAGGGAAAATTCCAATCTCACGCAGCTTTTGCACACTATGCTGTGTCGGTTTGGTCTTTAATTCCCCTGCCGTTGCAATATAGGGCACCAAGGTCAAATGGATAAATGCCACATCATTACGCTTTAAGCGCAACCCCATCTGCCTTGCCGCCTCGAGAAAAGGCAACGACTCAATATCACCAACGGTACCGCCGATCTCAACAATCGCCACATCAGCCTCACCGCCATGGGAAGCTGCCGCCCCCTGTTCGATAAAGGTCTGAATTTCGTTAGTGATATGCGGAATCACCTGAACGGTTTTCCCCAGATATTCACCCCGGCGCTCCTTACGCAACACGCTATCGTAGATCTGCCCGGTAGTAAAGTTATTTGACTTGCGCATTTTGGCCGAAATAAAACGTTCATAATGCCCAAGATCCAAATCGGTTTCTGCACCATCCTCGGTAACAAAAACCTCACCATGCTGAAACGGACTCATAGTGCCCGGATCAACATTGATATACGGGTCCAGCTTCAACATGGTCACTTTTAGACCGCGAGATTCCAGAATTGCCGCTAACGATGCCGCAGCTATCCCTTTACCCAATGAAGAAACCACACCACCTGTAATGAAAATATATTTAGTCATAAAAAATGATTTTAACTGAAAAGCCGCATGCTCTCAAAAAGACATGCGCACGCATTTTATCCAATCCCATGCAAGATTGACAGTTTTCAATGAAAGAAACTACAGTTCAAGCTTTAAAAACCACAACCAGACACCATAGCGAGGAGATTACATGGCCAACATCCAGACCGTATTGCACGAAAATCGCAAATTCCCCCCTTCAGAGGAATTCAGCAAACAGGCAAACGTCCCTAACATGCAGACCTACCTGCAACTATGCGAACAAGCCGAACAGGACTATGAAGCCTTCTGGGGGAACCTGGCCAAAGAAAAACTGCTATGGCACACCCCATTCACTCAGATTCTTGATCAAAGCAATCCACCATTTTATCGCTGGTTTGCAGATGGTCAACTAAATGTTTCATATAACTGCCTTGACCGACACCTGCAAACCCAGCCCGACAAAACCGCTATCATTTTTGAATCCGACGACGGACAGACCCAAACCATCAGCTACCGACAGCTGCATCAGAAAGTCTGTCAGTTTGCCAATGCTTTAAAGTCACGCAATATCAAAAAATCCGACCGCGTAGTAATTTACATGCCCATGAGCATAGAGGCCGTGATTGCCATGCAAGCCTGCGCCCGCATAGGTGCTATCCACTCGGTGGTGTTTGGCGGATTCTCGGCCAAAAGCCTGAATGAACGAATCAGCGACGCTCAGGCCAGCGCCGTCATCACCGCAGACGCTCAAATTCGCGGCGGCAAAACCATCCCACTCAAGAACGCTGTAGACAACGCGCTGAACATGGGAAACTGCGAAAGCGTACACACGGTCTGCGTCTACCAACGCAGTAAAGATGCTGTTCAGTGGGACACGACACGCGACATCTGGTGGCACGATGCCATCAACAATCAAAGCAGTGACTGCCCACCGGAATGGGTGGATTCCGAACACCCGCTATTCATACTTTACACCTCTGGCTCCACCGGCAAACCCAAAGGCGTACAACACTCCAGCGCTGGCTACCTGCTAGGCACCATACTCTCCATGCAATGGGTATTTGACTACAAACCCGACGACATTTTCTGGTGCACTGCAGACGTAGGCTGGATCACCGGCCACAGCTATGTTGCATACGGCCCACTGGCCATGGGAGCCACCCAAATCGTGTTTGAAGGTGTACCCACCTACCCAGATGCGGGACGCTTCTGGAAAATGATTCAGGATCATAAGGTTACCACCTTCTACACCGCCCCTACCGCCATCCGTTCGCTGATCAAGCTGGGCAGCGACCTGCCCGAACAATACGATTTATCCTCACTACGCTTACTCGGCACCGTAGGCGAGCCTATCAACCCGGAAAGCTGGATGTGGTATTACCAGAAAATTGGCCAGCAACGCTGCCCCATTGTTGACACTTGGTGGCAAACCGAAACCGGCTCGCATATGATTGCCCCCCTTCCCGGCGCCATCCCGACAAAACCCGGCACCTGCACCCTGCCTTTACCCGGCATCCAGGCCCAAATTGTCAATGAAAAAGGCCTGCCAACCGACACCAACCAGGGGGGCGCACTGGTCATCAAACGCCCCTTCCCCTCACAAATACGCACCATCTGGGGCGACCCCGAGCGTTACCAGAAAACCTACTTCCCCGAAGAAATGCAGGGCGCCTATCTTGCCGGTGACTCCGCGCGGCGCGATGAGGATGGCTATTTCTGGATTATGGGACGCATAGATGATGTATTAAACGTTTCCGGGCACCGACTGGGCACCATGGAAATCGAATCCACACTGGTTGCCAACCCCATGGTTGCCGAAGCCGCCGTCGTCAGCCGGCCGGACGAAATCAAAGGTGAAGCTATCGTCGCCTTTGTGGTACTCAAAAACAACATTCCGGACAACGCACAACAAAGCAGCGAGCTTGCCGAGCAATTACGCCAATGGGTAGCCCAGGAAATCGGCCCAATTGCCAAACCAACTGAAATTCGTTTTGGTGAAAATTTACCTAAAACCCGCTCCGGAAAAATCATGCGTCGCCTGCTGCGCGCCTTAGCCAAGGGGGAGGAAATCACTCAAGACATCTCCACACTGGAAAACCCGGCTATACTGGAACAACTCAAGCGATCCGCCAGCTAAAGAATCCATTTGACTCTGACACTGTTTTAGATAAAAATGGGACTACTATCAGCATGGATAGCGCCTAGCTCACTCCACAACACGCCATAACAAAGAAGCTGGGAGTGGGCTCTGGCTTAATTTACTTTCCAAAGGAGCTACATCATGAACAAGACGACTACTGAAGAAGTCAGCAAAGAAAAACTGGTTGAAGATCTGCGCGTGGTAGTTAAAGACGCCGAAGAGCTGCTACAGGCAACCGCCGGCACCGCTGGTGACAAAATCGCCGAAGTCAGAGACCGCGTTCAAAAGCGCTTGGTCGTCGCCAAAGAAAACCTGGCAACTGCCCAGGAATCTCTGGTATGTCGCACCAAAGAAGCTGCTCGCGTAACGGATGATTATGTTCATGACCATCCATGGCGTGCCGTTGGCGTTGCTGCCGGTGTTGGCCTGGTGGTTGGCGTATTAATCACTCGCGGCCGCTAGGCTAATGGCGACTTCTGGCCTGATGGCCTCAGGAAAGCGCTTCCTGAGCACCCTAACGAGCATCATCTCAACACGACTTGAGCTTTTGGCCAATGAGTTGCAGGAAGAGCGTCTGCGTTTGACGCAGATGCTCGTTCTTGGCTGCATTGCATTATTCTGCCTTGCCATGACCGCCATTTTAATGACACTTTTTGTTATTCTGGCCTTCTGGGAAGAAAGCCGACTTGCCGCTACGGGCTTTATGCTACTGCTTTACGCTGCAATTGGCGGCTTCTGCATTATCAGCATTCGCCAAAAAGCCAAACAAAAGCGCAAGCTTTTCTCTGCCAGCATTGCCGAACTAAAAAAAGACCGTCAACGTTTACTCAGTGCTTCAGATGAGCAACAACCTTAAACAACTCCAACAACAACGCGAACAACTGATCACACGCATAGCAACACAACGCGATCAGATCAGCGAATTCAGCGAAAAATGTGAAAAACCTGCAGCCATACTGGATAAGCTATGGCAAGGCGCACTCTATTTAAAACAGCGCCCCGCACTGCTTGCCGGCGCGCTCACGCTGTGCATCATCAAACGCAAAGGCCTGCTGGGAACCGCAAAATTCGCCTGGAAAAGCTGGAAGAAGTATCGCCAATTGCGCCAGCTTATGGAAAAACCGGCAGTACAACTGGCCATGGTCAGACTGGGCATTAAACGCTAGGCTAGACTCCATGCAGCACAGCCCGCCATTCCTAAAAAACAACCATAAATGTACTACATCAAAGATTCTACTACGCCCTGCAACGGGCGCAGATTGTTAATCTTTAGCCGCCAGCAGCCTGTCAGCGATCGTATTTAGCCACAATCAATACCTGCCCCGGCCTTAATATCCGCAGCGATCCTTGATTCCATTGACGGATCTGCCTGACCGTCACGCGATATTGACGCGCCAACCCCGACAAGGTATTCCCCTTTTGTACTGTATGCTTAACAATACGCTGCCCACGCTTTTGAGCAGCGGTACGATTACTATCCAAGGGGAGATGCATATTAAACGCCGCAAACTGCTGCACCTCACCACGCCCTGGCACCAGCAACAACTCCCCCTTGCGCAACTTATCATTTACCGACAGGCCATTCGCCCGCTTTAACGCATAAGGACTCACTTCCAGATTTTTTGCCAACGTTCTTAGCGATTGCGATCTATCCACCCGAAACGGCTGCCAACTCAATAACGAGTGATCATAATTTCTCAGATTCTGCTGAAATATAGCCACCTTATCTGCCGGCAGCAAAATACGCTCATTGACATCCCGCAAAATAACCGGCCGGTCATAACCAGGATTCAACGCATTAAACTCCTCAAGCGTCACCTGAGCCAGGCGCGCAGCCAGCTTAAGGTCCATATGATGCGTAATTTTTACCTGGGCAAAATAAGGACGGTCAGCCACCTTGGCCAAGCGCACACGATAACGCTCTGGATGCTCAATAATACTCCGCAACGCCATTAATTTAGGTACATAATTACGCGTCTCATGCGGCAATTTCAAACTCAGATAATCCGTCGGCAAACCCCGACTGCGATTTTTTTGCTGAGCACGTCTGACCGCTCCCTCCCCCCAGTTATAGGCCGCCAGCGCCAGCCGCCAATCACCAAACATCACATGCAAACGCTGTAGATAATTCAACGCTCCATGGGTGGCATCAACAATATCCCGTCGACCGTCATACCACCAGTTCTGTCGCATCCCAAATTTTTTACCGGTAGACGGAATAAACTGCCAGATACCTGAAGCACTACTGCGAGAATACGCATCCGGCTTATAACCACTTTCCACCATAGGCAGCAACGCTAATTCGGCAGGCATGTTACGCCGCTCCAGCTCTTGCAGAATAAAATATAAATATTTACCTGCACGCTCACTTAGTTTGTGCATATATTCGGCATTACCCGCGTATGCTTGAGCATGCTGTGCCACCAAAGCATCCGCCAGCTCAGGCATAGCAAACCCCTGCTTCATCCGGTGCCAGACACTGTCATAAGCATAGCCTTCCATACCCGGTGACAAAACCACCAACTGAATATTCCTGGCGCTGGTCAAGGTAAATGGCTGCTCCACCGAGGAGGCGGAGGAGACATAACTATGCAAGCCATCCATACGTTCAGCCTGAGCAGATGAGGCTAGCAACAAGCTGGTTGTTAGCAGTGTGACGAGAGTTTTTTTCTGATTAAAATGCACAGGATAAAATAAGGATTTATATAACCGGCCAATGTTATCGAACCAGACCGCCAAGGTCAAACCTCAGCAAACCCGTTACCACAACCATCCCGATTAACCCCTTAATAGAAAAGGGATAAACAATTCAACGAAATAATACACAAAAAACCTGCGCATAATGCCTGCGCATTGCTAAGCGCACCAATTTGAACCCACAAAAACGCCCCATAAATATTATAATTGGCAAACGCCAGAGTAATTAATTGACATGCCTAAACGAAACGAACATCCAGACACACCTTTTATTGTCGGAATTGGTGCTTCAGCAGGAGGGCTGGAAGCGATATCAACATTATTAAAAAATCTGGAAGCCGACCTGCCGTGTGCTTATGTGATATTACAACACTCCTCCCCAACACATCGCAGTATGCTGGTAGATATTCTGACACGCGAGACCTTGCTGCCGGTACACCCAGCCAGCCATAATCTTCCCTTGCAAAGCGGCAATATTTACGTTGTTTCCGCCGACAAAGATGCGCGCCTACACGGCAACCAATTCGTACTGGAGTCATCACCTCCCGAAACCCTCCCCAAGCCCTCGATTAATCAATTTTTTATTTCACTGGCCTCGGAACACAATGAACACGCTATAGGCATTGTTTTGTCGGGTACCGGATCAGATGGCTGCACCGGACTGCACACCATACAAACCGCCGGTGGTTTAAGCATAGTGCAAACCCCCGAGACTGCAAAATATTCCGGCATGCCAGAGGCAGCCATAGAAAACGGAGCGGCAGACCTCATCAGCCCACCGGACAAAATACCGGCACAACTGAAAAAGTGGATAACGCATTCCACTCAGGATTTTAATGACATTGAAAACACCCCGGTGTTGCAGCAATTGCTGCAAACCATCAAGAGCAGATTAACTTATGATTTCAGTGGCTACAAAACCGCCACCCTGTTTCGTCGCATTAAACGCCGGGAAATTGCCTGCAATTGCCACAACCTTAAAGATTATCACGAATACATTACTCAACATCCCGAAGAAATTCACTATTTATGCCAGGATTTACTTATTTCGGTCACGGCTTTTTTTCGTGACCAACAGGCGTTTGATAGGATACATGCCGCCATTCACAGACTTTGCCAGCAAAAACAACATGGCGCTTATGAAATTCGTATCTGGGTTGCCGGTTGCGCCAGCGGTGAAGAAGCTTATTCACTGGCCATTTTACTGGCCGATGAACTGGGAGACAAACGCAAGCAATATCGTATTCAGATTTTCGCAACCGACATAGATGAAGCGGCATTAAATATTGCACGTACCGGCATTTACCCCGCAGCCTCGGTTGCACAAGTCCCCCCCCGCCTGCTGGAAAAACACTTCAAACCCATTAGAGACAACTATGAAGTCAGCAAGACCTTGCGAGACATGGTGTTATTTGCCAAACACAATCTGGTCAGTGACCCCCCCTTTTTACGCCTGGACTTAATTTCCTGTCGTAATGTACTGATTTATTTTGATAGCAGCCTGCAGCAGAAAGTACTGTCGACTTTTCATTTTGGTCTGCAAAATGATGGCTATCTATTTTTGGGACGCTCGGAAAGCATCACTCAAGCGGAACACTTATTTAACTCGGTAGACAGACGTCAGCGCCTGTTTAGCAAACATACACACCTGCAGACACCGCATATCACCTCCGCGAAATCAGCAACCAAATATACCCCACGACAACCGGCCAACCATTTATTACTGCTCAATCAGATTAGCCAATACTTTCATGCGGCCGTCGTATTATGCGATGACAATGACAATATTATTCAAACCACGGGCGATATCACCCCCTATATTGAATTCCCTAAAGGTGAAGTACAGCTCAAAATCAGCGATATCATTCACAACAAACTTCATGGTGAATTACTGACGCTTATTCACCACGGAAAAAAGTCAAACCAACCCCAAACCGGGCGGCCAAGACGCATTAACGCCAATACCCAACCGGTACGCCTGAGCCTGATTCCGGTACGCCAAAAAGAAAAAGTCTTACTCATTATTTTCTTTGAAACGCACTGGCAACAAAACGATTTACCCACACTCTCTGACAGCTCAAAAGCCGAAATGGAAAGCGAACTAAAAATCACTCAGGAACAGCTGCAAACATTAATTGAAGAGTTGGAGACAACCAACGAGGAAATGCAGACACTCAACGAAGAGACTCAGGCCTCCAATGAAGAACTGCAAGCCACGAATGAAGAACTGGAAGCCTCCAATGAAGAACTGCAAGCCACCAATCAGGAATTGCTCAGCGTTAATGAGGAGCTGCAATTAAAATCCACGGAATTATCCGAACTATCTGAAGAATACATACAACTTTATGATTCCCTGGATTTTGCCGTCATGGTATTGAATCCTGCCCTGAAAATAAAACGTTATAACCAGCAGGCATCACGCCTGTTTGATCTTTATCAGACCAGCATAGGCCTATCTATAGAACAATTAAATCACGCAGATGATTTAGTCCGACTCCCCTTGCTATTACAGCAATGCCTAACCGATAAAAAATCACATGGTGAAACCCTGCTTTTTAGAAACCGATCATTGCGCTTACAAATCACACCCACATTATCCCCCAAAGGCATTATCAATTCACTGATTATGAGCCTGATTGATATCGACGATATGGTGCGCACACGCGATGCACTGAATGCATCACAACAACGCCTGGAAACCCTGATCACACATACAAGCATTCTGTTTGCCATGAAAGATATTCAAGGCAATTACCAATTCATGAACCCCAGGTTTTGCGAATTATTCGCAATCACTTCCAAAAACAAAGGCAATCATTTCTCCCTGTTACCCAATCAAATTGCTGACGACATGTGGAGTAATGATTTAAAAGGCTATACGCGAAAAGCATCCTATCAACTGCGAGTATCGCTATCAGCTAAATGGGCAAATCTATCATCTACAAGCTTGCCACCGGGCGGTTTTCAATACACAGGATGTTCCCACCAGCCTGGTTTTTGAGGCCGAAGATATCAGCGCCCGTATCGAAGCGGAAAAACAGCTTAGAATCACCACCAAAGTGTTTGAAAATACCGCCGAAGCGATTCTGGTTCTCAACCAGAAATTTAGCATTGAAACCAGCAATCATGCTTTTTTGCACATATGCGGCTATCAACATAAGCCAGGACAGGATCAGGACTTTTTTACACTACTTGGCAGTCAGCGTCATCACGCACCGTTTTATGACAATATAAAACGCGCATTAATGCGCTCAGGCTATTGGCAAGGCGAAGTCTGGCTAAAACATCAACAGCAGCACGACTTCCCTTCATGGCTGACATTAAATCGCGTTGAAGATCAGCAGGGTCAGTTTGAACACTTTATTGCCGTATTTTCGGACATTTCCAGCATTAAGGAAAGTCGCCACAAAAACACCTACCTTGCCTCACATGATGGCCTGACCGGGCTGGCCAATCGCAGTCAGTTTATTGATATACTCAGACAGACACTTTCACACTGTCGCAGAAAACAGCTGACGCTAGCCTTGCTGTTTATTGATATCGATAATTTTAAAAGCCAAAACGATATGCTGGGCCATGATGCCGGTGACGACCTACTTTGTATGGTCAGTCAAAGACTTTACGATCTGTCACCCAACCAGGAAAGTCTGGCACGCCTTAGCGGCGATGAGTTTGCACTACTACTGGCAGACATGGATATTTCTGCGGTAGATCAACTGGCTCACCGCATCTCAGATGATTTATCTGCGTCTTATCAGGTACAGGACCGTCATATTTACCTGACGACCAGCATTGGCATCGCCGTATTTCCCGAGGATGGCTATGACAGCTCGGGGCTGATTAAAGCCTGTGATGCCGCATTACAGCGCGCCCAGGAACTGGGGCGTAATCGCATTGAATATTTTGTACCTGATCTGTACGCCAGATTACTGTGTACGCTCAGCACAAGAAAAGCAATACGTAACTGAAACGGGCGGCGATGG
>CALNXP010000030.1:0-9340 GCA_942490555.1 uncultured beta proteobacterium
ATTCCCCCCAGACCACAATTATTTTTCCCGGATAATAGCGTAATGATTATTCCTGTTTTCTCGAGGAGGAACAGGATGATCACAGACAATCAGGTGAGGAAATTGAAGAAATACTTAAGCCAGGGGAAGACCTTGGAGGTGTCGGCATCAAGAGGTATACTTTCCACAACAACACATACCAGGTAAGTTGAGCCAGTCTGATTTCAACCATATGTCAGATATCGGGGTAACTCTGAGTGGCTTGCCTTTTGCTCATCTGGTATACCATTTTGTTCTAACCTCTTCCAACTGGGAGACGTGCAACATATGTTTTTCTTAGAGTTTTAAGGCTGTCAGTGAAGGATTACAGTAAAGTCTTTAGCAACGTGGTGGCGTCCCGCAGCAGAAAAGGCATTGCCAGATACCTGCGGGAGTCCAGACTGCCTCTGGAAAAGAACCTGGCTATATTTGATTGGTTTCGGCTTCCACCAAAAATCATTGGGAGAGTTAATGCTTTGCTTGAAGGTTCTTTTCTTAAGAGATGGTATAAAATTCTTCCTGTGAACATCACCCATTATCAATCAGAAACATTTACAGAAACTTTGATTTTCCGATACATAGATATTTAAAGACCCAATGCCACTGCAGCAGCAATAGACAGGCGGGTCCATCATAGTGTGATTCTGGAGGTGAACCTGGAAAGCTATCGCCTTGCAAAAGCAGCAAGGAAGGGATCAGAAAGACACGGAACCCTCATTACCTGTCGGTTAAGGATGGGGGCCAGCCCTCAGCCCCCCGAAGTTTAACGCATTATTGCCAATTGTTCAGTTGCAACTCCTCAATACAACGGACGCTCATCCCTGCGGAACGTACATATTCGAAAGCAACGGCATTTCCACTGTCTATAAACAAGTATCTGCTGTTGTCGCCAGCTATGGTACTGGTCCAGTAGGCGCCGTCCCTGCCAGCATTAAAAATCGCGCCAGGCCACCCTAATGCGCCAGAGTCGCGATACCCCTCGACAACAAGCTTAAGAGGCGAATCAAAAGCACCAGCGGAATTTTGGGTATCCCATGATTCTATTTCCGTCTGCCACTCACCTTCAGTTGGCAGTCTGAAACCGCTCGGGCACGGGTTATTGACGCCAGATGTGCCCTGCCACAGCTCATCATCCGGGTTTGATAGCCAATCATAGGGTGAGCTAACAGGAAGAATAAAATCATCATTTCCCGGAGTATCAGTGGAGCTTAACACGTCGGTAGTTGCACTGAGACGCTTCTGATGCCCATCGGCACCTCTACCCCACTGGTAGAGATCACCATAGGCCAGCTGATCATCCACGGCTTCTGCCACCCGTGAAGCGCCTAGATTTCGATCCATCCATACTCTGTTATTGGCTGAAACCACTGTATCGTAGATATTAAACGATGCCTCCACCGTACAATCAGCGGTGATTGGATCGGTGGTGTAGATAGTGCCATTCAACCAGCCGCCGCAGCTGCCAGCAACCGAGGCAATGAGATAGCCATCATCGGGGATCACAGTGAATAACCTGCTCCCACCCTCGCCAACCATCAACGTAGTATCGGGGCTGATGCTACCACCGTCTCCAACCACCGAAGGCCTTACCGTATAGCTGGTGTCGGAAAAACTGACATTTACCGTGCAATCCGCGGTGATCGCATTGGTGGTATAAACATTACCATCTAGTCTACCGCCGCAGCTGCCGTCGATGGCACCGATATAATACCCACTGTCTGGGGCCAGAGTGAAGGAGGTTGTTTGCCCATTATACACATTCTGCGTAGTATCAGGACTGATGCTGCCACCTGATCCAACCACCGAAGGTGTTACCGTGAAAATATACTCCTCAATACAACGGACGCTCATCCCTGAGGAACGTACATAGTTGCTTGCTGCACTAGCTCCTCCGCTTTCTATAGTCAAGTAGTGGCTGTTGTCGCCCAATTTGGTACTAGTCCAGAAGTAGCCGTCGGTGCCGGCATAAATAATCTCGCCAGGCCCCCCTAAGCCGCTAGGATCGCGAAACCCCCCGACAACAAGCTTAAGGGCCGATGCAAAAGCACCGACAGAATTTTGGGGAACCCATGTGTCTATTTCCGTCTGCCACTCAGCTTGAGTTGGCAACCTAAAACCTGTTGGGCAGGGGTTATTGGTGCCATTTATACCCTGCCACAGATCATCATTCTTAGGCGATCGCCAATCATAGGGAAAACTATCAGGAAGAATAAAATCATCATTTCCTGGAGTATCAGTGGAGCTTAACACGTCGGTAGTTTCACTGTCACGCTTCTGATGGCCATCGGCACCTCTACCCCACTGGTAGAGATCACCATAGGCCTGCTGATCATCCACGGCTTGCGCCACCCGTGAAGCGCCTAAATCTCGATCCAGCCATACTCTGCCAGTGACTGAAACCACTGTTGAGAAAGAGAACGATGCCACCACGGTACAATCAGCGGTGATCGGGCCGGTGGTGTAGGTATCACCAGCCAGGGTTCCGCCGCAGCTGCCAGCAACCGAGGCAATGGAGTAGCCGGTGTCGGGAGTTACGGTAAAGCTTATGTTGCCATTGTAGTCGACGTTTTGTTCCACGTCGGGGTCAATTGTGCCGCCGGTGCCCGCCGATGGGCTTACCGCAAAGGAGTTAATAACAAAGCTCGCCACCACGTTACAATCAGCGGTGATCGGGCCGGTGGTGTAGATATCACCAGCCAGGGTTCCGCCGCAGCTGCCAGCAACCGAGGCAATGGAGTAGCCGGTGTCGGGAGCTACGGTAAACCTGATGCCATTGTAGTCGACGTTTTGTTCCGCGGCGGGCAATTGTGCCGCCAGTGCCCGCCGATGGGCTTACCACAAAGGAGTTAATAGCAAAGCTCGCCTCCACCGTACAATCAGCGGTGATCGGGCCGGTGGTGTAGATATCACACCGGGTTCCCCCTGCCATCAACCGAGGCATGGAGTACCGGGGGGCACGGTAAACTTGTGTTGCCATTGTAGTCGACGTTTTGTTCCACGGCGGGGTCAATTGTGCCGCCAGTGCCCGCCGATGGGCTTACCACAAAGGAGTTAATAGCAAAGCTCGCCTCCACCGTACAATCAGCGGTGATCGGGCCGGTGGTGTAGATATCACCACCAGGGTCCCCGCCGCACCCCCACCAACCGAGGCAATGGAGTAACCGGTGTCGGGAGCTACGGTAAAGCATTGCGCCATTGTAGTCGACGTTGTTCCACGAGAGGGTCAATTGTGCCGCCAGTGCCCGCCGATGGGCTTACCACGCAAAGGAGTTAATAGCAAAGCTCGCCTCCACCGTACAATCAGCGGTGATCGGGCCGGTGGTGTAGATATCACCAGCCAGGGTTCCGCCGCAGCTGCCATCAACCGAGGCAATGGAGTAGCCGGGTGTCGGAGAAATGGAGTCTACGGTGCCCGAAAAGCCGAGTTAGGTGCCGCCATGTAGCCCGACGTTTTGCTACCACAAAGGAGAGCAAGTCGTCGACATCAGCGGCGCGCCAGGTGGGAGACACAGGGCGCGGGGGGGAGGGGCCCGCCAGATGGGCTTACCACAAAAGGAGTTAATAACAAAGCTCGCCTCCACCGTACAATCAGCGGTGATCGGGCCGGTGGTGTAGATATCACCAACCAGGGTTCCGCCGCAGCTGCCAGCAACCGAGGCAATGGAGTAGCCGGTGTCGGGAGCTACGGTAAAGCTTATGTTGCCATTGTAGTCGACGTTTTGTTCCACGGCGGGGTCAATTGTGCCGCCAGTGCCCGCCGATGGGCTTACCACAAAGGAGTTAATAGCAAAGCTCGCCTCCACCGTACAATCAGCGGTGATCGGGCCGGTGGTGTAGATATCACCAACCAGGGTTCCGCCGCAGCTGCCATCAACCGAGGCAATGGAGTAGCCGGTGTCGGGAGCTACGGTAAAGCTTGTGTTGCCATTGTAGTCGACGTTTTGTTCCACGGCGGGGTCAATTGTGCCGCCAGTGCCCGCCGATGGGCTTACCACAAAGGAGTTAATAGCAAAGCTCGCCTCCACCGTACAATCAGCGGTGATCGGGCCGGTGGTGTAGATATCACCAACCAGGGTTCCGCCGCAGCTGCCAGCAACCGAGGCAATGGAGTAGCCGGTGTCGGGAGCTACGGTAAAGCTTGTGTTGCCATTGTAGTCGACGTTTTGTTCCACGGCGGGGTCAATTGTGCCGCCAGTGCCCGCCGATGGGCTTACCACAAAGGAGTTAATAGCAAAGCTCGCCTCCACCGTACAATCAGCGGTGATCGGGCCGGTGGTGTAGATATCACCAACCAGGGTTCCGCCGCAGCTGCCATCAACCGAGGCAATGGAGTAGCCGGTGTCGGGAGCTACGGTAAAGCTTGTGTTGCCATTGTAGTCGACGTTTTGTTCCACGGCGGGGTCAATTGTGCCGCCAGTGCCCGCCGATGGGCTTACCACAAAGGAGTTAATAGCAAAGCTCGCCTCCACCGTACAATCAGCGGTGATCGGGCCGGTGGTGTAGATATCACCAACCAGGGTTCCGCCGCAGCTGCCATCAACCGAGGCAATGGAGTAGCCGGTGTCGGGAGCTACGGTAAAGCTTGTGTTGCCATTGTAGTCGACGTTTTGTTCCACGGCGGGGTCAATTGTGCCGCCAGTGCCCGCCGATGGGCTTACCACAAAGGAGTTAATAGCAAAGCTCGCCTCCACCGTACAATCAGCGGTGATCGGGCCGGTGGTGTAGATATCACCAACCAGGGTTCCGCCGCAGCTGCCATCAACCGAGGCAATGGAGTAGCCGGTGTCGGGAGCTACGGTAAAGCTTGTGTTGCCATTGTAGTCGACGTTTTGTTCCACGGCGGGGTCAATTGTGCCGCCAGTGCCCGCCGATGGGCTTACCACAAAGGAGTTAATAGCAAAGCTCGCCTCCACCGTACAATCAGCGGTGATCGGGCCGGTGGTGTAGATATCACCAACCAGGGTTCCGCCGCAGCTGCCATCAACCGAGGCAATGGAGTAGCCGGTGTCGGGAGCTACGGTAAAGCTTATGTTGCCATTGTAGTCGACGTTTTGTTCCGCGGAGGGGTCAATTGTGCCGCCATTGCCCGCCGATGGGCTTACCACAAAGGAGTTAATAGCAAAGCTCGCCTCCACCGTACAATCAGCGGTGATCGGGCCGGTGGTGTAGATATCACCAACCAGGGTTCCGCCGCAGCTGCCATCAACCGAGGCAATGGAGTAGCCGGTGTCGGGAGCTACGGTAAAGCTTGTGTTGCCATTGTAGTCGACGTTTTGTTCCACGGCGGGGTCAATTGTGCCGCCAGTGCCCGCCGATGGGCTTACCACAAAGGAGTTAATAGCAAAGCTCGCCTCCACCGTACAATCAGCGGTGATCGGGCCGGTGGTGTAGATATCACCAACCAGGGTTCCGCCGCAGCTGCCATCAACCGAGGCAATGGAGTAGCCGGTGTCGGGAGCTACGGTAAAGCTTGTGTTGCCATTGTAGTCGACGTTTTGTTCCACGGCGGGGTCAATTGTGCCGCCAGTGCCCGCCGATGGGCTTACCACAAAGGAGTTAATAGCAAAGCTCGCCTCCACCGTACAATCAGCGGTGATCGGGCCGGTGGTGTAGATATCACCAACCAGGGTTCCGCCGCAGCTGCCATCAACCGAGGCAATGGAGTAGCCGGTGTCGGGAGTTACGGTAAAGCTTATGTTGCCATTGTAGTCGACGTTTTGTTCCACGTCGGGGTCAATTGTGCCGCCGGTGCCCGCCGATGGGCTTACCGCAAAGGAGTTAATAACAAAGCTCGCCTCCACCGTACAATCAGCGGTGATCGGGCCGGTGGTGTAGATATCACCAACCAGGGTTCCGCCGCAGCTGCCATCAACCGAGGCAATGGAGTAGCCGGTGTCGGGAGTCACGGTGAAAGCAGAGGTTCCTCCCTCTCCAACTATCTGCTCCGTATCGGGACTGATAATGCCACCTTCTCCATCCACCGAAGGCGTTACCATATAGCTGGTATCGGTAAAACTGACGATTACCGTACAATCAGCGGTGATTGTATTGGTGGTATACGTCATACCATCCAGCCTGCCACCACAAGTACCGCCTATTGCACCAATATAATAATCGGTTGCGGGGATCAGAGTGAATCGCTTTGGTCCCTCCTTCTCCAACCGTCTGTACCGTATCGGGGCTGATGCTACCACCTTCTCCATCCACCGAAGGCGTTACCATATAGCTGGTGTCGGTAAAACTAACGATTACCGTGCAATCAGCGGTGATCGCTGAGGTGGTATAGCGATTATCTTCCAACGAACCACCACAGCTGCCGCCAATTGCGCCGATATAGTACCCGGTGTCAGGCGTCAGGGTAAAGCAGAGTTACCTTCTCCCCAACTATTTGCGAAGTATCGGGGCTGATGCTACCACCTTCTCCATCCACCGAAGGCGTTACCATATAGCTGGTGTCAGTAAAACTGCGATTACCGTACAATCAGCGGTGATTGTATTGGTGGTGTACGTATCACCATCCAGCCTGCCACCACAGCTGCCGCCAATTGCGCCGATATAGTACCCGGTTCGGGAGTTAAGAGTGAATGAACTTGTTTGCCCATACTCCACAGTCTGCTCCTCATCAGGACTGATGGACCCGCCAGCGCCCGCAGATGGTGTGACCGTATAGGTATTGATAAAAAAACTCGCCTCCACGCTACAATCAGCGGTGATCGGGTTAGTGGTATAGGTATCACCAGCCAGGGTACCGCCGCAGCTGCCATCAACCGAGGCAATGGAGTAGCCGGTATCGGGAGTCACGGTGAAAGCAGAGGTTCCTCCCTCTCCAACTATCTGCGCCGTATCGGGACTGATAATACCACCTTCTCCATCCACCGAAGGCGTTACCATATAGCTGGTATCGGTAAAACTGACGATTACCGTACAGTCAGCGGTGATTGTATTGGTGGTATACGTCATACCATCCAGCCTGCCACCACAAGTACCGCCTATTGCACCAATATAATAATCGGTTTCGGGGATCAGAGTGAACCTTTTGGTCCCTCCTTCTCCAACCGTCTGTACCGTATCGGGGCTGATGCTACCACCTTCTCCATCCACCGAAGGCCTTACCATATAGCTGGTGTCGGTAAAACTGACGATTACCGTGCAATCAGCGGTGATCGCTGAGGTGGTATAGCGATTATCTTCCAACGAACCACCACAGCTGCCGCCAATTGCGCCGATATAATACCCGGTGTCAGGCGTCAGGGTAAAAGCAGAGGTACCTCCCTCCCCAACTATTTGCGAAGTCTCGGGGCTGATGCTACCACCTTCTCCATCCACCGAAGGCGTTACCATATAGCTGGTGTCGGTAAAACTGACGATTACCGTACAATCAGCGGTGATTGTATTGGTGGTATACGTCATACCATCCAGCCTGCCACCACAGCTGCCGCCAATTGCGCCGATATAGTACCCGGATTCGGGGGTCAGAGTGAATGAGCTTGTTTGCCCATACTCCACAGTCTGCTCCTCATCAGGACTGATGGACCCGCCAGCGCCCGCAGATGGTGTGACCCTATAGGTATTGATAACAAAACTTGCCTCAACCGTGCAATCAGCGGTGATCGGGTCAGTGGTATAGGTATAACCAGCCAGGGTACCGCCACAGCTGCCATCAACCGAGGCAATGGAGTAGCCGGTGTCGGGAGTTACGGTGAAACTTACCGTGCCATTATAGACAACGGATTGCGCCGTATCGGGGCTGATAATCCCGCCCGCGCCTGCCGACGGCGTTACCGTAAATCTATCGAAAACAAAGCTCGCCTCCACCGTACAATCAACGGTGATCGGCTCAGTAGTAAAAGTGATGGTTGCACCATCATCATCCAACATGCCGCCACAGGTACCACTAACCTCATCAATGGAGTAGCCGGCATCGGGGGTAACGATAAAGCTTGTCGTGTCCTTGTAGCCAACAGATTGCGGCGTATCGGGGCTGATCGTCCCCCCCGCGCCCGCAGAAGGTATTACCGTATGGGAGTTTTTCAGCAAAAGCGGAATGAACGGAAGATACATTTTGTCACCAAAAGCGCTATGTGATAAAAACAATAGAAGCAGAACCGCCAGCAATACAGTCCATCTTTTCTTTTGTATCATGGTATCCCCTAAAATTATGAAAATGCTATGCTGCCACCGCATTTGTATAGTGGCCTATAAGCAACCAGCAATCCTGTTCTTGTAACAATTTAGCATGTCTTAATAATAAATGATACAAAAAATAAGAATAGTAAATGATACAAAAGCTTCGATCCAGAGTGAAGATTCTCTGTTCGAGACTACATTTGGCATGGGCTTGCAGCCGGGCCGTCAGGAGCATTTATGCAAGCTGACAGATCCGGGCGTGCATGCTATAAATCACTACAACCCCACAAGGGGGTATAAGTGCTTTGGAGATTGTTTTTCGTTCTTAATTTCAAGCCGACCTCAATATTACGTGTTTTTTACGCTAGTACATTGTAAAATTTAATGTTTCGCATATTTTAGCTTTCAGTGCTATGGTTACCCTAAACCAAGGAGGGTAAATATGGCACCAAGATATCGAGTAACACTTACAAAAGAAGAGCGGAAAGAGTTGGAGGCGATCTCAACAAAAGGTAAACGGGCTGCACGAACCGTATTGTATGCCCGGGCGTTGCTTTTACTTGACGTCGGAGAATATGGTCAAAAATGGATTGTAGCAAAAGTTGCAGAGGCTCTTGGGACAACTCCACGTAGCCTGGAACACTTGAAAAAGCGATTTGTTGAAGATGGGCTCCCAGCTGCGATAGAACGAAAAACACGAGTTAAACCTCCTCGAGAGATTCAATTCGGTGGTGATTTCGAAGCACACCTTATAGCATTGGCTTGTTCGGACGCTCCAGAGGGTAAAAAGCGCTGGACAGTGCGTCTGCTGGCTGAAAAGCTGATTGAACTGAAAATCGTCAAAACAGTCTCTCCGATGACTGTGTGCACGACTTTAAAAAAAATGAACTTAAGCCTCACTTAAGCAAATACTGAAAAATACCACCAGATGAAAACGCAAGTTTTTTCGCGGTAATGGAAGATATTCTGGAGGTTTATGAACGACCATATGATCCCAAATTTCCAGTTATCTGTGTGGATAGCAGAGACCAGTTACCCATATTATGGAAAAGGAGTAGGGCAAAAAGTTATCAGGTTAAGCTGCCACTGGCGGGTTTGGCGCTTAGGGTATCGGCGAACGCGGATACTTCCGACAATGGCAAAGGAGTTAAAGAGATCAACGCCCGGACCTCAACCTTGACAATATCCACTTCCA
>CALNXP010000031.1:0-93194 GCA_942490555.1 uncultured beta proteobacterium
TAGCCGCGAAATTACCTATAATGCGCGTTTTAAATAATCACGCCAGCGCGTCTCATGAAAAAGCCCAGCATTAAAACCATTACTATCAAAAGCTTGATCAATGTCCTGCTGGGGCTGGCCATCATCCTGCTTTGCATTACCAGCTATCATTTCCGCAGCCTGTCCACCAAGGCCATTGAAAACCAGGCACTGGCACATGCCGAACTGGTCAAAGCCGGATTAACCGCCCATATGAAAATGGGCGCCATGGCGCAACGCGATTATTATCTGGATGAAATCCAGCAATTGCACCAGGTCAAATCTCTGACCGTCATCCGCAATCAACCGGTAACACAGCAGTTTGGTCCCGGCCGAAATATTGCCATCACCCCAGAAGTGGCAGAAGTATTCAACAGCAAACAGCCTAAAATCATCATGCATGAGTTTTCCATGCAGCCCACCATTCGAGTCATCATCCCCTATATTGCCAGCGACCAGGGGACGCTTAACTGCCTGCAATGCCATCAGGTTAGCCATGGCGCCGTACTTGGCGGCGTTGATATAGAACTGGATGTCAGTGAATATCGCAACCATGCATTGCTGGGCATTTTCGGCCTGGCCGGATTATCCGGGCTGGCTTTTTTGCTGGTGTATGTAAACACCTCACGCACCATTCGCCAGCATGTGCAAAAACCACTGGAATACCTGATCAGCCATGCTGCCGAAGCCTATCAACAGCAAATCCCGTTACAACTGGAGCAATACAAAACCCGGGAGTTCACTCATGTGGCCGATGAAATCAACTTATTCAATGCCGAAATTGTGATTCATCAGGAAGCCTTAAAGCGACGCAATCTGCAATTACAAAAACTTAACAACGAAATTGAAAACACCTTACGTGAGACCCTGTTCACCATCGGCCTGATAGAGGGCATGCGCTCTCAGGAAACTGCCAACCACACCAAACGTGTATCACTCTACTGCCAACGCCTGGCACAACTGCACAAACTGAATCAGCGCGAAGTCGATCTGATCACTATGGCATCACCATTGCACGATATCGGCAAAATCGGCATCCCGGACAGCATTCTACTCAAACCGGGTCAACTGACGGAGGAAGAACGCACACTGATGATGAGCCACCCCAAACTGGGCTACGACATGCTGAAACATTCTGATCGCGACACTTTACGGGCGGCCGCGACCGTCGCTCACCAGCATCATGAAAAATGGGATGGCAGCGGCTATCCACAGGCACTAAAAGGCAAACAAATTGATATTTTTGCCCGAATTGTCGCCATTGCCGATGTATTTGATGCGCTTTATTCACCCCGGGTTTACAAACCCGGCTGGCCCATAGAAAAAATTATCGCGTTATTTACCCAAGAAAGCGGCAAACATTTTGACCCCAAGCTGGTCGCCATCTTTCTGGAAAACCTGGATGATTTCATCGCTATTTATCACCAACATCCTGCAAAAGAGCACTGAATCGGGTAATATCCCCGGCTTTAACCAACCAAAGGAGAAAACAATGACAAAAGCAACTGCACGTCATCTGCTGGTTAGCACCGAACAAGAGTGCCAGGAAATTAAAGACAAAATTGAGGCTGGCACCGGCTTTGCCGAAATGGCGCAGGCACACTCACAATGCCCATCGGGCCGTACCGGTGGTGATCTGGGTGAGTTTGGTCCAGGTGTCATGGTTCCCGAATTTGACCAAGTCGTTTTTTCTGCGCCGTTAAATCAGGTACAAGGCCCGGTAAAAACACAGTTTGGCTTTCATCTGCTGGAAGTTACCAGTCGTAGCGAATAAGTCCGGCGCAAGCCGTTGCTTTACCCTATGAGTTCCTTATTAAGCAAACTGAATTCGGTACAACGTGAAGCAGCGGCCTATCTGGACGGCCCCCTGCTGGTACTGGCCGGTGCCGGCAGTGGAAAAACCCGGGTCATTACCCACAAAATTGCCTATCTGATCGAAGAATGCGGTTATAACGCCCGCAATATTGCTGCAATCACCTTTACCAATAAAGCCGCTCGCGAAATGCGCGAACGAGTCGCCGGTCTGTTACAAGGCAAGCAGGCCAAAGAGCTGACCGTCAGCACCTTTCACTCGCTGGGCATGCAAATACTGCGTAAAGAAGCCAAGCTACTGGGCTACAAACCCCAGTTTTCTATTTTTGACAGCAGTGATAGCGTTAAAATTCTATCCGAGCTGACCAACAGTAGCGATAAACAACTGCTGCGCAATCTGCAAACCCAGATCTCCAACTGGAAAGCCGCATTTATCAGCCCACAACAAGCCTTATCGCTGGCCGACAGCGAAGAGCTACTACAAAATGCCCAGGCCTATCTGCGCTACCAGGAAACCCTGCACGCTTATCAGGCCGTAGACTTTGATGACCTGATTCATTTACCCGTCACCTTGTTTCAGCAGCATGAAGAAGCCTTAACACGCTGGCAGGAAAAACTGCGCTATTTACTCATTGATGAATACCAGGATACCAACGATTGCCAATATCAACTGACCCGTATGCTGGCCGGAAAACGTGCCGCGTTTACTGCCGTAGGTGACGATGATCAGGCAATTTATGCCTGGCGCGGTGCCAGCATTGAAAATCTGCATAACCTGCGCCATGATTTCAGCACGCTGCGCATCATCAAGCTGGAACAAAATTATCGTTCAACGCAACGCATACTGAATGTGGCCAATCAGGTTATTCAAAATAATACCAAAGTATTTGAGAAGAAATTATGGAGCGAACACGGCCACGGCGAAGCTATACGCATTTATGCGGCACGCGATGAGGAGCAGGAAGCGGAAAGCGTGGTCATGCACCTGGTCGCCCACAAATTCGAACATAAAAACAGCTATGCCGACTATGCCATTTTATATAGAAGCAATCATTTATCCCGAATTTTTGAAGAACAACTCAGATTACAACGCATTCCCTATACCGTCAGTGGCGGCACCTCGTTTTTTGATCGTGCCGAAATTAAAGACCTGATTTCCTATTTACGACTGATCGCCAATCCGGATGATGACCCCGCGTTTATTCGTGCCATCACCACCCCCAAGCGCGGTATAGGCAACCAGACCCTGGAAAAACTCGGTTCGCATGCGGGCAAGCGCCATATCAGCCTGTTTGCGGCCGCCTTTGAGGTCTATATGCAACAACAGCTTTCGGCACGCCAATATGAAGATCTGATGTTGTTCTGTAACTTTATTCACCGACTGCAATACCGGGCCGAGCGAGAACCCTGCGGCGAATTACTGGACGAGCTGTTACGCGCTATCGACTACGAAGGCTGGCTATACAACAGCTTTGATACGCGCCAGGCCGAGACAAAATGGAAAAATGTGCAGGAATTTACCGGCTGGCTAAGCAAAAAAGCCGACAACGACAATAAAACGCTGATTGATATGGTACAGACCATTGCCCTGATCAATATGCTGGAGAACAAAGACCAGGAACAGGATGCCGTCACCCTGTCCACGCTGCATGCCTCCAAGGGGCTGGAATATCCACACGTATTTATCATTGGGGCCGAGGAAGAAATTCTGCCTTTCCGTGAAAGTGATGAAAAGCAAATTGAGGAAGAACGTCGTTTAATGTATGTCGGCATCACCCGGGCCGAACGCAGTCTGCAAATCAGCTATTGCAATCGGCGCAAGCGTGCCCGGGAATGGCAACCCTGTGAACCCAGTCGCTTTATCGACGAAATGCCCGGCGATGATCTCACCTTTGCCGGAGGGCATAAAAAAGCCGCCAGCACCGTCAGCAAAGCACAAGGTTTAAATCGGCTGGCACAATTAAAAGCCATGCTAAATACCGACGAAAGCGATGACAACTCCAGTAAAAAATGATCTGCTCAAATGCAACGTTTATCACGCGGTTTTTTCAACCCAAAACTGCGCGACAGTGTTAGAATAATTATTGACAACAAGACAGCAACTGTATTAATGGCATTGACTGGGCACAAAGCATGACCATCAACAGCCTCTAGCTGGACTGAAATCCTGCAGGGAGAGACTTAAACCATGAGCTTATACAAACGACAGAACCTTTTACGCAACCACAGCGATATTTGTGCATTGTTTGAAAAACTGGAGCGTAGACGTAGCCGCATTACCGTTTACTTTGGTGGACGCAACAACAGCTTCACCACCTATCTGGTTGACCATGATTCACAGGCATTGATTTTCCATAACCCCTGCGACATTGAAGTCACACGTAAGATTGTCGACGCCGACAGCATGCTGTTTAACAGCATCTGCAGTGGGGTTCCGGTTAATTTTGTCGCCACCGGCATGAAAGAAGTTATCTTTGATGGCAAGTCGGCATTCAGCATTCCGCTGCCGCACAGCATTCATTGGATGCAGCGTCGTGAATTCAGCCGTATCCGCACCCCGGTGGTGCAAGCCGCCGTCTGTGAAATCAAGTTCCGTAATGGTGAAACCAGTCGCAACGCTTTATGGGATATCAGTCACGGTGGCCTGGGCATGATGTCCGATCATGATGAGCAACAATTTATGCAAGGTGCCGAACTGGAAGATTGCAATATCATACTTCCCGACCAACAGAGCATACGTGCGACGCTACGCATTTGCAGTCGCGCCAAGATTCCGTTAGATGATGGAATCTCAGCAACACGCTATGGCTGTGAATTTTTAGGTATGGCAGAAAGTGAAAAGCACAAATTGCAACACTTTATCGGTAACGCCTAATGCATTAGCCCACAGTCTCTCAATAAAAAAGGCTGCCGTCGCAGCCTTTTTTATTGCTATTTTTTAGCCATCGCAATCAACAATGCCCAGCCCATCAACCCCAGATAGGTCAGCAACGACCATTCTGGTATCCCCAGCATCAAAAAGGTCCAGCCCTTTTCGGCACACTCTCCAGAACCGTGCAATACCTTCTGCAACACCTCCGCCATGGGCAACGTTTCCAGCATATAATCCAGACCGGGACCACAGGCCGGCACCTGATCGGGAGGAAGATTCTGCAACCAGATATGGCGTGCTGCCACCGCCACCCCCGACAATGCCAGCACACTCAACAGCCCGGCATATAAATACTGCCCCGTCCGTCTAGGACCATGCAACATCGCCACCGCAAATACCAGACCGATAATCACATAAATGGCACGCTGCACCATACACAGGGGACAAGGCTCTTCGTGTTCAACGTATTGCAGATAAAAACCAAACCCCATTAAGCCGCATACCGCCAGCATACCCAAGGCATACAACCAACGGTTGGAAACACCTTGCCATAACTCAAGTAATTTCATATCCGTCCACTTTCCTAAAGCTGCGCCAAACGATCTTGCACCGCCTCAACAATACCTGAGGCATCCAGACCGCATTCGGCCAGCAACTGTTGATGCTCCCCATGTTCAATAAACCGATCGGGCAACCCTAAATGACAAACCGACACCGTCAAATCCAATTGATTCAAACATTCGGCAACCGCGCCCCCCGCGCCTGCCATCACCACATTTTCCTCAATCGTCACCAATAACTCATGTTCGGCTGCCAGCTGAACCAGCAGTTGCTGATCCAAAGGTTTGACAAAACGCATATTCACCACCGTCGCGTCCAGCGACTCGGCCGCCTGCAATGCCGGGGTCAACATAGAACCAAACGCCAGCAACGCCACCCGTTTGCCCTGGCGACGCATTTCGGCCTTACCCAGCGCCAACGCCTGCATTTCAGCCTGTATCTCAACCCCCGGCCCCTTGCCTCGCGGATAGCGCACCGCCGAAGGCCCCTCTAACTGATAGGCGGTAAACAGCATCTGACGACATTCATTCTCATCGGCCGGCACCATCACCGTCATATTGGGGATACAGCGCAGATAAGATAAATCGTAACTGCCGGCATGCGTCGCACCATCGGCCCCTACCAGCCCGGCACGATCAATCGCAAACACCACCGGAAGATTTTGGATCGCCACATCATGAATCAACTGATCATAGCCACGCTGCAAAAAGGTAGAATAAATCGCCACCACCGGCTTCATGCCGTCACAAGCCAGTCCCGCCGCATAGGTCACCGCATGCTGCTCGGCAATCCCGACATCAAAATAACGTGTCGGAAAGGCTTTAGAAAACTGCTGCAGACCCGAGCCTTCACACATCGCTGGCGTAATACCCACTAGGCGCTCATCCTGTGCTGCCATATCACACAACCATTGGCTAAACACCTGAGTATAGCTCGGCCGGGAGGAAGAAGACTTACCACCGACAATCCCCTCTTTCTTATCAAACTGACTGACCCCGTGATACAACAGACAATCTTCTTCGGCCAGCGCATAGCCTTTACCCTTACGCGTCACAATATGCAAAAATTGCGGCCCCTCCAGTTCACGGATATTTTCCAGAGTTTCCAGCATGACATCCAGATCATGGCCATCGACCGGACCGATATAATTAAAGCCGAATTCCTCAAACAGTGTGCCCGGAGTCATCATCCCTTTGACATGCCCTTCCGCACGACGTGCAAATTCCAGCATGGGAGGCATACCCTTGAGCACCTTACCACTACGTTTACGCATCTGGGAATAAAACCGGCCTGACATCAAACGTGCCAGATAATTACTCAACGCCCCTACCGGCGGAGAAATCGACATTTCATTATCATTCAGAATCACCAACAGGTTGGCATCCATATCCCCGGCACAATTTAACGCTTCAAACGCCATGCCACCGGTCAGCGCCCCATCCCCAATAATAGCCACCGAGCGACGTGAGGATTGCTGCAGTTTAGCCGCTACCGCCATCCCCAGTGCCGCGCTGATAGAGGTACTGGAATGTCCCACACCAAAGCTGTCATAAGAACTCTCATCACGCTTAGGAAAACCAGAAATCCCCCCCGCCATGCGTAACTGACTCATAGCCTCACGCCTGCCGGTCAAAATTTTATGCGCATAGGTCTGATGTCCCACATCCCACACCAAGGGGTCTTCCGGCGTATTAAAAATATAGTGCAGCGCCACCGTCAGCTCAACCGTACCCAGATTCGAGGACAAGTGGCCACCGGTTTTACTCACCGATTCAATCAAAAACTCGCGCAACTGACTAACCAGCTCGTCCAATTGATCACGGGACAAATCACGCAATTGCTGTGGGGAATTAATGGTATTGAGTAAAGAATACATTAATCTAATATTTTCTTAAGACGATAAAATCTGCCAGCTGACGCAGGCGCTGTGCACTGTCACCAAAATCATCCAGTGCCGCCAAGGCATCACTATGCAACTGCTGTGCCTTTTCCTTGGCGTCTTTCAAACCTAACAGGCTAACATAGGTTGGCTTGTCGTTATCCGCATCTTTTCCTGCGGTTTTTCCCAGTGTGGCAGTATCGGCCTCATGATCCAAGACATCGTCCACCACCTGGAATGCCAGACCGATACATTTACCAAAATGATCCAGCTGCGCCAGCTGGCTATCAGATACCGCGGCACAACGCGCACCCAGTAAAATCGCCGCACGAATCAAGGCACCGGTCTTGTGGATATGCATAAACTCCAGCTCCGGCAGGCTCAGTGCCTGGCCGACACTATCCAGATCAAATGCCTGTCCACCGGCCATACCATACGAACCAGAAGCTAAAGCCAACAAACGAACCATTTCCAGCTGACTGGCCGCATCATCCGCCAACGGCTGTTCGGACAGCATTTGAAACGCCAGTGATTGCAGGCTGTCACCGACCAGCAACGCCGTTGCCTCATCAAAAGCAACATGACAGGTTGGCTTACCGCGCCGCAACACATCATTATCCATACAAGGCATATCGTCATGCACCAGTGAATAGGCATGAATCAACTCTACCGCGGCCGCCACCCGGTTCAGACGCTCAACCTCGGCACCCAACATCTCACCACTAGCAAAAGCCAGCAAGGGCCTGACCCGCTTGCCACCATCCAGTACCGAATAACGCATCGCCCTATGCAATTTAAGCGGCACCCGCTCTTCATGCGGTAGCAACTGTTCCAGCTCGTTTTCAAAACGCGCCTGATGCGCGGTCATCCAGCTTTGAAAATCCTGTGACATAATCAATTCTCCACTTCACCGGCAGCCGGCTGTACAAGAAATGGTTTTAATGACCCCTGCTCAAGAATCTGTACCTGCTGCTGAGCATTATCCAAGCGCTCTTTACATACATTTAACAACTCGGCACCGCGCTGATAAGCGCTCAAGGAATCTGCCAGCGACAACTGGCCACCCTCCATTTGTGTCACCAGCTGCTCCAGCTCCTGCATTGCGGTCTCAAAATCCATTTTTCTGGTCGACTTTACGGCCATACTACTCTCTTTTTATTAGCAACAATTATTATTTATCTACGCCGCCGGTTACTGAACCTGGACTGCGGTTTCCTGCAATAACTCGCGTGCACGCCCAGCGACATCATGCTGCGGGTAGTTATCCAGCAACTGCTGCCAGATATCACGAGCCGCCTGCAACTCTCCCTTACCCAACTGCAGCAGCAACCCCAGATTCACATAAGCCTGACCAAAGCCATGGTGTTGTGCAATCACGGCACGAAAAGCTTTCTCGGCCAATCCCAGATTATCATTACGCCAATACATCGCCCCCAGGTCAGTTCTCACCCCAGGCAAGGTCGGATCAACATCCAGTGCGGCACGGTAATAAACAATCGCCTGAGCCGCCTCGCCCTGATCATAATAATAATTCCCCAGGTTCACGGCTGCCTGCACATCATTAACATCGTTATTCAAACGCTGCTTCAAACCCTCAACGGTAACGTTATCCGTCATATTCTCTCCCAATAATTTTTATTGTTTCAGCAATCCGCCATGCGGTTACGATTACCAGCCAACCGCCTGTGTTTACCCATGCAAACACATAGCCTTTAATTACTTACCTCACGAACCGGCTTAAAGCTGGTTCTATGTACCGGGCTGACCCCATACTCACGCAAGGCGGCCAGATGGACCTCGGTAGGATAGCCTTTATGAGCGGCAAAACCATATTGCGGATATTGCTCGGCCAAAGCCACCATCTGAGCATCTCGTGCCGTTTTTGCCAGAATAGATGCCGCGGCAATCGCCGGCACCCGAGAATCTCCCTTAACCACGGCCTGACACGGCAGACTTATTTTAGGACATTGCGAACCATCCACCAACACCAGCCCCGGTGCTATCGTTAATTCAGCCACCGCACGGCTCATTGCCAACAACGTTGCCTGCAGAATATTTAAGCGATCAATTTCTTCCACACTGGCACGGCAAATAGCCCAGGCTTTGGCCCGTTGCCGAATCTGTACCGCCAGACTTTCGCGTTTACGCGCGGAAAGTTTCTTGGAATCATCCAGCCCCTGAATCGGCTTATCCTCATCCAGGATTACCGCCGCCGCGTACACATCACCAGCCAACGGGCCTCGGCCCGCCTCATCGACACCACAAATTATGGTAGCTTGCGGCAAAATCAACTCATCCATCGGCAGAGGCTTTCGTCGACGTTAAAAAAGGCAGTACCGCCTGCGCCGCCTTCTCGGCGGTATTTTGCCGCAAGCGCTCATGCAAACGATTAAACACCCGCAATACCTGCTGCTGATTATGCGGGTTATCAAACAGATTAAGCAAGGCCTCGGCTAGGCGTTCGGGGGTAGCATCATGCTGTAAAATTTCCGGCACCACAAAACGTCCCGCCAGAATATTCGGCAAACCGACATAGGGCTGATAACGTTTACGATTCATTATCCAATAGGATAAAGCCGGCATTTTATAGGTAATCACCATGGGACGTTTTAACAGCGCACATTCCAAGGTTGCCGTACCGGAAGCCACCAACACAACATCGGCAGCGGTCATCGCCGCCTGCGCATGACCATACAACAAGGTAAAGGGCAGCTGACGCGCATCACACTCTTTTAACGCCTGCTCAAAAATAGCACGCGCCTCACGCGTAATCAATGGCACCAGAAACTGGGCATCGGCATAACGCTGTAAAATCTGCTTGGCCGTTTCCACATAGGTTTTCGCCAGTTGACGCACTTCACTTTGCCGACTTCCCGGCAGCATGGCAAACACTTTTGCCTGATCCGACAAGCCTACCTCGACTCTGGCCTGAGCCTTATCCGGCTGCATAGGCAACATATCTGCCAGCGGATGGCCGACATAACTCACCGGCACTCCCTCATCCTGATAAATCTTTTCCTCATGCGGAAACAGCGCCAGCATATGGGACACCGCTTTTTTAATTTTATGAATGCGCTCGCCACGCCAGGCCCAGATTGAGGGACTGACATAATGAATCGTAGGAATGGCTGCACGACGTAATTTCAGCTCCAGATCCAGATTAAAATCGGGCGCATCGATACCAATAAATACCGTCGGTGGGTTTTTCAACAAATAACGGCAAAGTTGCCGTCGAATGCCAACAATCTCCCGATAGCGCTTCAACACCTCGACATAGCCATTAACGGCCAGCTTCTCCATAGGAAAATGCACATCCATCCCCTGGGCCAGCATCTGAGGCCCACCGATACCCACAAAATGAATATCCGGGCAATAATGTTTTAAGCTCGCGATCAAATGACTGCCCAGCAAATCCCCCGATGCCTCGCCAGCCACCATGGCCACGACAATCTGCGTCATGTATTTACTCCCGACTATCTAACAATACCACGGGTAATACCCGCTAAAAATCGAGACATAATTTCCAGCTCCGGCACCTGCTTGAGCTGTTCCTCAATCTGCTGCTGCGCATCGGCCAGCGTCAATCCGGAACGATACAGGGTTTTATAGGCCTGTTTTATTTCTCGGATAGCCTGTTTAGAAAAGCCTCTACGCTTCAAGCCTTCAGAATTAATACCATGTGTAGCTGCCGGATCGCCCGAAGCCGTGACATAAGGCGGCAGATCCTGCAACAAAGTGGTATTCACTCCGGTCATCACATGTGCACCAATCTGCACAAATTGATGTACCTTGGTAAATCCCCCCAAAATGGCATAATCATCCACTTTGACATGTCCGGCCAGGGTAGAACAATTCGCAAAAATAGCATGATTGCCAACCTGGCAATCATGCGCCAGATGCACATACGCCATCACCCAGTTGTTATCCCCTATGCGAGTCACCCCTTGATCCTGCACGGTACCAATACTAAAACTGCAATACTCACGAATGGTATTGCCATCACCGATTTCCAGTCGGGTCGGCTCATTGGCATATTTTTTATCCTGAGGAACCTCACCCAACGAACAAAACTGAAAAATGCGGTTATTGCAGCCAATACGGGTATGCCCATCAATCACCACATGCGGGCCAATCACCGTGCCGGCACCGACTTCCACATGCTCACCGATAATCGTATAAGGCCCCACCTGAACATCATCTGCCAGCTGGGCCCCAGGATGGATAATTGCCGTTGCATGGCGCATTATTTAGATGTCCCTATGGCACACATAATTTCTGCTTCGGCCGCCAACTTACCATCAACCTCAACCACCACCTTGTATTTCACGATTTTGCGCGAATTACGCAAAATTTCTGCCTTAATAATTAACTGATCCCCCGGCACTACCGGCTTTTTAAAGCGTGCCTTATCAATCCCGGCAAAATAAATCACCGAGTTTTCATCCAGCGTGGATCCCTCAGACTTAAATGACAACAAGCCGGCAGCCTGGGCCATAGCTTCTACAATCAACACCCCGGGCATCACCGGATGGTGTGGATAATGCCCCGGAAAAAAGGGTTCGTTCATGGTCACATTTTTCAATGCCGTAATACGCTTACCCGGCTCCAGCTCAAGCACTCTATCGACCAGCAAAAACGGATAGCGATGCGGCAAATAACTCTGGATCTCATTAATATCCATAACCATACTCATGTTCTACTCTTTCTTGTTTTATACTTTCAATTGTTTTTCTAACTGCTTGATACGTTTAGTCCATTGATCAAGCCGTCGCAAATGCACCGCATTGCGACGCCAGTTATCTTTGCTATCCAATGGGTAAACCCCACTGTAGACACCGGCATTCCGAATCGATTTACTCACCAATGAATGTGCTGCAATTTCAACACGATCCGCAATCTGCAGATGGCCAATAATACGTGCCGAGCCACTGATCAAACAATAGCGTCCTATAGTGGTACTTCCGGCGATGGCAGCACAACCCGCAATGGCGGTATGTGCGCCTATCTCCACATTATGTGCGATCTGCACCTGATTATCGATTTTCACCCCTTCACCGATGACGGTGTTATTCAAGGCGCCTCTATCAATCGTGGTATTGGCCCCAACTTCCACATCATCAGCAATCACTACCGCACCGACCTGCGGTACTTTTAACCAGCGTCCTTCATCCATGGCCAGCCCAAAACCGTCGGCCCCGATTACACAACCGGAATGCAGTCTGACCCGTTCACCCAGTATACAACCATGATAAATCGTCACCCGAGGGTTCAGATAACTATCACGCCCCAGTTTCACCTCTGCCCCAATATAACACCCCGGACCGATATAACAGCCGGCAGCGACCACCGCCCCCGCCTCCACCACGGCGGTAGCCGCAATGGTAGCCGACGCATCAATAACCGCGCTATCGGCCACCACCGCAGACGGATGAATTCCTGCGGCATGTTGCGCCTCTGGATTCAACAAGGCCGAAACCCGGGCAAAATAGACATAGGGGTTAGTACAGAGAATACGAGGTATATCACAAAGATCGGCATTAGCTTCGGATAAAATCACCGCACTGGCTTGAGTCTGCTGCAACTGAGCCGTATATTTGCTATTTGTTAAAAAACTGATATCACCGCCAGTGGCATGCTGCAAGGTCGCAATGCGCCCTATCTGCACATTTTCATCACCCGCCACTCGTCCACCAAAGCGCTCAACCAGCTGAGCCAAGGAATATTTTTCTCCCATTCAGCTATCGCCCACGCTGAGACAGTAGCTCAATCACTTTATCGGTAATATCGATAGAGGGATTGCGATACACCACATCCTGCAGAATCAGATCAAACTTACCGCTACTGGCAATTTTCTGAATGGCTTTATTCGCCTTGTCCATCACCACCACCAGCTCTTCATTCTTACGCAGATTCAGGTCTTCACGAAATTCGCGCTGTAAACGCTGCAAATTCAGGCGCATCGCATTTAACTCACGCTCCTTGGCGCGAAATTCCTCTACCGCCATGGCCCCACCCTCACGGTCAAGCAATGACTCCATATCTTTCACCTGAGCCGCAAGACGCTTAATTTCCTTATTTCGTACAGAAAATGTCTGTTCAATTTTTTTCTCTGCCTGCATTGCCGGCTGTGATTCACGCAGCAAACGCTCAACATCAACCACACCTATCTTTAACGACTCAGCATAACTCAGTCCGGCAGCACTGATCATCAGCGCGGCAAGTAACAGTTTTCTGATCATTCTCATTCTCTCCTCCTTCACCCGGCACTAGAATACGGAACCGAGGGTAAATTGAGCACGCTGAATTTTGTCCTCAGACTTCTGGTTCAATGGAATACCATAACTGATTTTCATCGGACCTACCGGTGAAATCCAGGTCACAGCGATACCGGTTGAAAAGCGCAAGCCCTCATCGGTCACCTTTTCACCAGATCCATAAACCGCCCCACCATCGACAAATGCACTCAAACGCACCGATTTATTCTTTTCCATTCCCGGAATAGGCGTCAGAAACTCAATATTCCCTATCACTCTGCGCGTGCCACCCAGTGCCGCATCCTCATCATCACGCGGGCCTAACGAACTGGACTCATAACCACGTACCGAACCGGTACCACCGGCATAAAAGTTTTTAAAGAAAGGAACATCTTTATTTTCGTAGCCATCGGCATACCCCAGCTCGGTATTCAGCATCAGGGTAAAGCGCTCATTAATCGGATAAAAATATTGGTGTTCGTAATTCACCTTATAATAACGCATATCCATCACCGGCAAGGCCACTTCGCCATAAAAGCGCTGCACCCGCCCTTCGGTGGTATAAATAGCACTATCACGGCTATCGCTGCTCCAACCAGCGGTCAAGGTCAGCGACTGATTGGTTTTCCCAAAATCTTCCACATATTGATGCATACGTTGAGGGCTATCCTCAACCAGCCCAATACTGGTACGCTCGGTTTTCAACCCAAAATTCACCCGCTGGTCCTCTGCAATTGGCACCCCAAAACGAATGCCCGCACCAACAGAATGGGTGGAATAACGACTGACCGACGTGGTACGCGAATCGGTATTACGTTTATATACATCAAAGCCACGGCTTACCCCATCATCGGTCCAATAAGGATTGGTATAAGAAAAGGAATACACCTGATTTACCTTACTGGTATTCACCTGGGTAGAAACATGATTACCGGTTCCCAGGAAATTGGACTGGGTAATACCACCGGATAATACAAAGCCTTCACCATCCGAAAAGCCGGCACCCATGGTAATACTACCGGTAGATTTTTCTTCAACCTTAATATTCACATCCAGCTGATCGGTGGTACCCGACACCGCAGGTGTTTCCATACTGACATCGGAGAAAAAGTCCAGACGATCAACCCGCTGTTTGGAGCGTTTGATCTTATCCATATCAAACCAGGCGCCCTCAACCTGGCGAAACTCACGACGAATCACTTCATCACGCGTTTTGCTGTTCCCTTCAACATTAATACGTCGCACATACACGCGCTGCCCGGGATCCACCACAAAGTTAAACGCCACCTTATGGTTTTCTTTATCCAGATCGGGAACCGCATTAATATTGGCAAAGGCATAACCCTGCTTACCCAGCCGGTCACCGATTTTCTTACTGGTTTCGGTTAACGCCTTACGCGAAAACACATCGCCCGGATCTACCTCAACCAATTCACGCAGTTCCTGGTCGGGAATAATATTTCCGCCGGAGACATCAATTCTGGAAATGGTATATTTCTCACCCTCGGTAAAATTAATGGTGATATAAATATCTTGCTTGTCTGGAGTAATCGATACCTGAGTCGAATCAATATTAAATTCCAGATAACCGCTATCCATATAATGTGAACGCAACGCTTCCATATCGGCAGATAGCTTCTGCTTGGAATACTGGTCATTTTTATTGAACCAGCTTAACCAGTCGGGAGTACTCAACTTCATCAGATCCAGCAGTTCATCTTCAGCAAACACCTGATTACCGACCAGATTAATATGCTTAATCTTGGCAACATCCCCTTCTTCAACCTTGAACGCAATTGCCACACGATTACGCTCCAACTGGCTCACTGCCGTTGAAATCTGCACACCATACTTACCTCTGGCCATATATTGACGCTTCAGCTCTTGCACCGCTTTATCCAGTACTGCCTTATCAAAAATTCTGGCCTCGGCTAAACCGGCATATTTCATCCCGTCCTTGAGCTGCTCTTCGGGAAAGTCTTCCACACCAACAATAGAAATACTGGCAATTGAAGGTTTCTCTTCCACAGCAACAACCAGCACACCGCCTTTATCAACTTCCAAACGTACATCTTTAAAGAAACCGGTAGCATACAGCGCTTTAATTGCATTCGCTGACTTGCCCTGATTCATCACATCACCCACTTTAATGGGCAAGTAACTGAACACCGTACCGGCCTCGGTTCGTTGAATACCTTCAACACGGATATCAGAGACTTTAAATGGGGTAAGCCCCCAGGCTGACGCAGACACTGAAAACAACGCAGCCAAACCGATCAACTTTTTAGGAAAATTCATATTTAACCAGAAACAAGACGACTAATATCGTTATAAATTGCAAAAATCATTACCGTACCCAGCAGGGCAATACCGATTTTCTGACCGGTAATCCATGCCTGCTCCGAGACCGGACCACCCTTAATTATTTCAACACAATAGTATAGCAAGTGCCCACCATCCAATAATGGAATCGGCAACAGATTAAAAATCCCTATACTGATACTGATTAATGCCAGCAAACTCAAATAAGGCACCCAACCACTCTGGGCAGCACTACCGGCATAATCCGCTATTGTAATCGGCCCGCTAAGATTTTTCACGGAAACTTCACCCATAACCATCTTGCCAAGCATTTTTAGCGTCACGATTGAAATTTCCCAGCTCTTTTGTACCGCTACCGACAACGAGCCCAGGGGGCCATAGCTGATCTCAACATAACTGTCCTTAATCAACTCGGGATCAACAAACGGACCGGCCCCTACCTTGCCAATACGCTGCTCCCCTTCCATTTCAACAGCCGGCGTCAGGACCACACTTTGCAACACACCATCACGCTCAAACGTTAGCTGCAGCGGCTGCTCCGGACTGGCACGCACCACCTCGACAAAATCCTGCCACCATGTCAGCGTCTGCTGGTTCACCGAGACAACTCTATCATTTGACTGCAAACCGGCCGCCGCGGCAGCCCCCTCCGGCAACACCCGACCTAAAATCGGCTCAAGCAGCGGACGTTTCACATACAGTCCCAGCTTGCTAAGGAACTCCCCCTCCAGCTCGCTGGCCACCAGACCGCTGACATCCAGGGTATAAAATGACGAATAACCGCCCTTATCCACCGTCTGAAGGGTAATTTCATCCTGCTTTAACGACAGATCCAATACCGTCCAGCCCAGATCCTGCCAGCTGGGGATGTCCACATCCTCAACCTTGACCACGGTTTCATCCGCTTGCATGCCAGCCGCTGCTGCCGGCGTCCCTGCAGGAACCTCACCCACCACCGGCTTTAGCCCCATCACCCCACCGGCAAACAACACCCAGTACAATACAATAGCTAACAAAAAATTTGCTATCGGACCGGCCGCAACAATGGCCATGCGCTGGCCCACCGACTTACGATTAAAAGCATAGGGCAGGTCTTTTTCTTCAACCTCACCCTCGCGTTCATCCAGCATTTTGACATAGCCACCCAAGGGAATGGCCGAAATCACCCACTCGGTATCGCCACCGGAAAAACGCTTACTGTAAATGACCTTGCCAAAACCTACCGAAAAGCGCAGCACCTTGACACCACAGCGCCTGGCCACCCAGTAATGTCCATATTCATGAATGACCACCAGAATGGCGATTGCCACCAGAAATGCCAGTATGGTTACCATATACCCCCCCAAAAATTAACCGTAAATCTGCTGCCGGGTTAACTCACGCGCCTGCCGATCAGCCAGCAACACGTCATCCAGACAGCTGACCATTTGAACGGTTAAATCGGATAAAGTTTTTTCTATTAATTGGGGGATAGACAAAAAAGCAATTTTTTCATCTAAAAATGCAGCCACCGCTTCTTCATTGGCCGCATTTAAGATTGCCGGCGCCGTACCGCCACGACGTAATGCCTGATACGCCAGATCCAGACAACGGAAACGCTCAAAATCAGGCGGCACAAAGTCCATACGCGCCACATCAAACAGATCCAAAGGTTCCACACCGGCATCAATACGTTCAGGATAAGCCAGCCCATACGCAATCGGTGTGCGCATATCCGGGTTACCCAGCTGTGCCAGCACCGAACCATCCACATATTGCACCAATGAATGAATCACACTTTGCGGATGCACCACCACCTGAATATCATCGGCCGCGGCATTAAACAGCCAATGCGCTTCAATCACCTCCAGCCCCTTGTTCATCATGGTAGCCGAATCCACCGAGATCTTACGCCCCATAGACCAGTTGGGGTGCGCACACGCCTGATCCGGTGTCACATGCTCCAGCTCGGACAACGGGGTATTACGGAATGGACCACCGGAAGCGGTCAACAGAATTTTCTGAATGCCATAATGTTGCAGATGGCCATCATAAGCGTCGGGCATGGCCTGAAAAATCGCATTATGCTCACTATCTATCGGCAACAAGGGAGAACCACTTTGCTGTACCGCATCAATAAACACCTGGCCGGCCATAACCAGCGTTTCCTTATTCGCCAGCAGAATTTTTTTACCTGCCTGAGCAGCGGCCAACGTGGGACGCAATCCGGCCGCCCCGACAATCGCCGCCATCACACTATCCACCTCATCCATGCTGGCAACCTGCGCCAACGCCTGCTCACCACACAACACCTCGGTTGCCAGCCCTGCCTGTTGCAACATCTGGGTTAATTTCTCGGCGGCCTGAGGCTGCAGCAACACCGCATAACGCGGTGCAAACTGCTGGCACTGCTCAAACATTAATTGATATTGGCGATTGGCGGTCAGTGCGAACACCGAAAATTGTTCGGGATGTCGCGCCACCACATCCAGCGTACTTTTACCAATACTTCCGGTAGAACCTAAAACAGTGAGTTTTTGCATAAAATCAAATCAGTTTCTGAAACAAAATGGCCATTGCCGCCAGCGGCAAGGTAGACGTCAACGCATCAATTCTATCCAGCAGCCCTCCATGCCCAGGCAATAAGGCACCACTGTCTTTCACACCGGCTTGACGCTTGATAAATGACTCAAATAAATCCCCGATCACCGCCAGACCGACCCACCACCAGCCGGCCAGCACCAACTCGGGAATCAGACCCGGCTGGTTATAAAACGGATTTAACAGCCAGACCAGTACGATATAGACCGTCACACCCAGCATCGCACCGCCTACACCTTCCCAGGTTTTACCCGGACTGATTGTTGGGGCCAGCTTATTTTTGCCAAAGCGCCTACCAGCAAAATAGGCCGAACTGTCAGCCACCCAGACCAGACACATCAGTGCCAGCAGCACCCAGGCACCGGGAAACATCTGAAAGTCCTGACGCAAATCTATCATCGCCAGCCCGGTGGGGATCAACACCGCCCAGCCGACAACACATAAACACCACTTATTTTTAATCGGCGTACCTATCATCATCCAGGTAGGAACAATGATCAACCACAATAATGCAGAAACCGCATACACCAGCAGATGTGCCACAATCTGCGTCTGACCGGCAAGCCTGGAGTCGCCCCACAGCAACCCTAACAGCAGCAGCAAGGTTACCCCCCAGTACACCTTGCTTTGGCCATGGCTCAATTTCGACAAACGCCCCCACTCAACCGTCCCCTGCATCAGCATCACAACAATCAATGCCGTCCAGGCAAACGCAGGCAGGGCAAACAGTGCCAGCAGCAGTAAAGCCACCAGAACAACTGCAGTAATCACTCTCGATTTAAGCACTGAAAGTCCTAGCTTTTTATCTCACCAGCAGACAATTGCTCACTGGTCCTGCCAAAACGGCGTTCACGCTTCTGATAGGATTCTATCGCATGCTTCAAATCATCACGGCCAAAGGCTGGCCACAAGGTATCGGTAAAATATAATTCGGTATAGGCCAACTGCCACAACATAAAATTGCTGATACGCTGCTCACCACCGGTACGAATAAACAAGTCCGGCTCCGGTGCATCGCTTAAGGCCAGAAAAGGCGTCAGATCGGCCTCTTCAAAACCGGCGGCCAGCTCGGGACGCTGGCGCAGCATTTCTCTGACCGCATTCATCATATCCCAACGCCCGCCATAATTCGCGGCAATATTAAAGGTCAAGCCGCTGTTATTCGCGGTCAACTGCTCCGACTCTTCCATCAACTGCGACAGTTTGGCATCAAACTGCGTGCGATCACCGAGAATCCGCAAACGCACGTTTTTCTCGTGCATTTCCACAACCTCGCGCTCCAGCATCTTATAAAACAGCGACATTAAAAATGACACTTCATCGGCCGGGCGGCGCCAGTTTTCACTGCTGAAGGCAAACACGGTCAAATGTCCAACCTCCCAGTCACGACACGCCTTAACCACCTCACGCAGTGCTTCCACACCACGCTGATGCCCCATCACTCTGGGCATAAAGCGCTTTTTGGCCCAACGGCCATTACCATCCATAATAATCGCAATATGCTGCGGCACCGAGTTTACCTCGGGAATGGTACGGGTTGAGCTTTTAGAAATTAATGACATGTCAATCAGACCGTCATCAATTCTTCTTCTTTGACCGTCAGTAACTTATCAATCTCAGCCACATATTTATCGGTCAGTTTCTGTACCTGATCCTGACCGCGACGCTCTTCGTCTTCTGCCAGTTCTTTTTTCTTTACGGCCTCTTTCATGCCGTTATTCGCATCACGACGTACATTGCGTATCGAAATTTTGGCATCCTCACCTTCGGACTTAACCACCTTAATCAAATCACGACGACGCTCTTCGGTCAGCATAGGCATAGGCACCCGAATCAGCTCGCCCATGGTTGCCGGATTCAAACCCAGATCCGAATCACGGATAGCCTTCTCTACCGGGCCAACCATAGTCTTTTCCCAGGGTTGCACACCAATGGTACGCGAATCCACCAGCGTCACATTCGCCACCTGATTAACAGGCACCGGTGAACCATAGTAATCTACTGTCACATGATCCAACAGTCCGGTATGCGCACGTCCGGTACGCACCTTAGCCAGGTTGGTCCTTAATACCTCAACCGACTTTTGCATTTTTTGTTCTGTTGTTGTTATTAACTCAGCAATCATTTGTTTCTCCCAAGCGCAAACACATTAATCGACTTTAACCAGTGTACCTTCACCTTCACCCATTACCACACGTCTCAACGCACCTTCTTTAAAGATACTGAACACAATAATCGGTAACTTCTGGTCACGACATAACGTTAATGCCGTTGAATCCATGACTTTCAGGTTTTTCTCAATCGCCTCATCAAAGCTCAACGACTCATAACGTGTTGCCGTCGGATCTTTCAGCGGATCCGCCGTATAAATTCCATCCACCTTGGTTGCCTTAATCACCACCTCGGCAGACATTTCCACACCACGTAATGCGGCCGCCGTATCCGTAGTAAAAAACGGGCTACCAATACCGGCAGCAAATACCACCACTTTACCATCTTCCAGGTAGCGCAGTGCCTTACCACGAATAAACGGCTCGGCAACCTGCTCAAGATTCAACGCAGATTGCACGCGACAATCAACACCCGCACTCACCATGGCGTCTTGCAATGCCATGGAATTCATCACCGTGGCCAGCATCCCCATATAATCGGCAGTGGCTCTTTCCATCCCGGCAGCAGCCGGTGCCACCCCCCGGAAAATATTGCCACCACCGATAACGATGGCTACCTGCACACCTTGCGAAACCACCTCAGCAATTTCAGCAACGATACGTTGAATCATAGCCCGGTTAATACCGTAACTATCTTCCCCCATTAATGCTTCACCGCTAAGTTTCAGCAGAATACGTTTATAGGCAGGTGTTGTTGTCATAATCGCTTATCCTTGTGCGGCAGCCGCTGCAGCAGCAACTTCGGCAGCATAATCTTCAACTTTTTTCTCGATACCTTCACCAACTACATACAGTTGGAAACTGGATACCGATGCACTGTTTGCTTTCAGCAACTGTTCAACCGTCTGTTTACCGTCGGCGGCTTTAACAAACACCTGCCCCAGCAACGTCACTTCTTTCAGGAATTTATTCACAGTACCATCAGCAATTTTATCCAGCATCGCTTCCGGCTTACCCGCCTCGCGTGCTTTTTCAATAGCAATACGACGCTCGGTTTCAATCGCTTCCTGGTCCACACCCGAAGCATCTACCGACTTAGGCTTGCTGGCCGCAATATGCATTGCCAGGTCACGGCCCAGTGCGTCATCACCACCGACCAGATCCAGCATCACACCAATTTTACCGCCATGCAGATAACTGGCCACACTACCTTGCGCCTGGGTTAATGCAAAACGACGAACAGAAACATTCTCACCCAGCTTCATCACCAGCGCTTTACGCACTTCTTCAACCGTACCTTCGGCATTTTCCAGTGCCAACGCCAATAACGCGTCAACATCGGCAGGCGCCTGCTTTACTACCGTCTCGGCAACATTCTGTGCAAACGCGATAAAGTCTTCGTTTTTCGCCACAAAGTCGGTTTCACAGTTAATTTCAACAACAGCACCTTTTTTGCCATCGTCTGAAGCTGCAACGGTGATCTTACCTTCTGCAGTCACGCGAGAAGCCGCTTTACTGGCTTTAGCACCACTCTTAATACGCAATTGCTCTTCAGCCTGTTTGAAGTCGCCTTCGGCCTCAACCAACGCTTTTTTACACTCCATCATGCCCAGACCCGTTGCTTCGCGCAACTCTTTAACCATACTAGCAGTAACCGCTGTCATTTAGTCTAACTCCTAAAAATACTTATAAAAAAAGGGGCTCGCGCCCCTTTACGCTTCAAATTTTTAATTATTCCGCGATTTGTTCAACCACTTCGTTTAATGCCTGCTCACGACCTTCCAGGATCGCATCAGCCATACCACGAGCATACAGACGAATCGCCTGAGTTGAATCATCGTTACCAGGAATAACATAATCAACACCTGCGGTTGAGTTATTGGTATCAACCACACCGATAACAGGAATACCCAGCTTCTTAGCTTCGGTAATGGCACCTTTCTGATAACCTACATCGATAACAAACAATGCATCCGGCAAACCTGGCATATCTTTAATACCACCCAGGCTGCGTTCCAGCTTATCCTGCTCACGGCTAAGCATCAGCGCTTCTTTTTTAGACATTTGCGCGGTAGTACCATCTTCAACCATTTGCTCCAGATCACGCAGACGCTTGATAGACTGCTGTACTGTTTTATAGTTAGTCAGCATACCACCCAACCAGCGATGATTTACATAAGGTGCACCGGCACGGCTTGCTTCTTCTTGAACGATATCACGCGCCTGACGCTTAGTCGCCACAAACAAAATATTTGCTTTTTTAGCTGACAGCTTACGCGCAAACGTTTCAGCTTCAGCAAACTTAGCAACGGTTTTTTCCAGATTAATAATATGAATCTTATTGCGGTGACCGAAAATATACGGTGCCATTTTCGGATTCCAAAAACGAGTCTGGTGACCAAAGTGCACACCAGCTTCCAACATTTCACGCATTGTGATAGCCATACTTACTCCAAATGTTAAGGGTTATTAAACTACTGACTGCCAGCTGACTCTCCTAAAAACCTAAGAGCACCCCAACCATGCGCAGACAGGAAATTACTTCGAGCAATCTCGAAGCGCGCGAATTTTATCACTACCACCCGGCCACCTCAAGCCAAAAAACACGACATTGGCACTGAAACAGACAATTCTCCGTTTTCCAGCGACGCTGACCACAGGCTAAACAGCCATTCCTCCCTTCAAGCCACAACACGTTTATGACCATCATTCAGCACCAGAAAAAGTCAGCCAGACTTAACGCAACCGTCTCCATCTAAGGCCGCGCCGTTATGCACTATACCCCTACCGTTTTGGCCATCACATAATCATCCATATAATAGCCATGACCAATCGCGGTTTTTTCTTGCCGTACAATCTGAAAGCCTCGCTTTTTATACCAGGAAATTGACCCATGATTATATTTATTAACCGTTAACCAAAGCGTTGAGACACCCACAGAGCAACACCTGTCTTCAATAGCATTTAAAAGGGCCAGCCCCACCCCTCGCCGTCGCCTCGAACTCAAGGTATAAAGCTGGCTGAGTTTACACCTGGCCGGACTATCGATAACCCACGAGGCATAACCCACATAGGCATGCGCCTCTTTGGCCAAACAATATTCATACCCTGCAAGCATTTGTGATGCAATCGCCTGAGCGCTTTGAAATGCAGCCAGCATATAGTCCACTTGAGCACGCCCAATAATAGGCACGTAATGCTCCAGCCAGACCGTCTTTGCCAGCCTGGCAACCGCTTCAATTTCGCAATCTTGTTGCACCGCAATGAGTTCAACCAGGATACTTTCAGAGGACATAGCGTTTAGATTCATAGTAACAAACCAGCGGTTAGCGCATCACGCGCCATACGCGACGGAATAGATAGCACCTTCCCACCAAGAACTTTTAATGCCTTTTTAACTCCGACATTGACACAGCAACAGCGATCTACAATCAACAACACGGACGCATTCGCTGGTTTTATCAGCAGTCAAATCAGAATCCCCATATGAATAGATTATTAAAAACAACCACATTTCCCGTTGTACCGCCATGTTGCCAACTGACCTCGGCCCAGACACTAGCCCTGGGGATTGCTCCTCAATTTACTCAAGAACAACTGCATAGCAACTGACACCCATTACCGAATGCGCTTGAACAATCAACCGCCATCAAAATCGAAATTACATACTTCGGATAAAAACATGCCTGATTTTGAGCAGAGCTTATCAAATGGAGAGCTGGACATAGCCTATATCACCCCCAGCAGGCTGTTATCACCTACCAAACTGCGGGTTACCATCCTGTTTGCGCGACAAACAAAAACGCTTAAGCAGCCGTTTAGCGGTGGCCAAAGACGCTACGATCCCCCATGTCGGTCAACTAAACGGGGCTTACCCCGCATTGCGTAGATAACCCAGCAACGCTGTGAAACCGCTGATGCGGCAGATAGTTTGGAAGCCAACTAGCCGATAAGCTCAGCCCCAACGGCATTATCTATAATTTCCGAACCATGGCTGGCAATATCGTGGCCGGCCAACCATTGATAATGTTCAATACCAAGCAATGCTGCAAAACTATAGGCCGGATTAATTTCAAAAATCTCATCCAAATCAGCAAGCGAAAATAACGCTTCTAATTTTTCTTCATCTTCAGCATTTAACAATAGCGTGGACAAGGCATCGACATCCAAGGCCTCATCTTCAATATGCAGCTCCGGATCCCAGGCACAGACAAAACTGCTTATCGGGTTTCCTTTAGAAAATAAATTCGTCATCCAGGCATGATCTGCTGCATACATATAATGCAACACAACACCATCGAAATTCGACGCCACATTTCTGATATGCGCATTTAACTCACCTTCCAGCAAAACAGTGACCCAACCATTAGTTTCTGCAAATACTATCCCACTAACGCCCAACTCCTCGACAAGCTGCTTTCCTTCATTTTTGTCCGTTGTTCTTAAATGATAACTTTCACTAAATTCACTCATTAATTCTTCCTTTTTTATTGCCGACGCCAACGAATGCGGCAAAGACAATGAGCGCACCGCCGCTATTTGTCGTTGATTTTAATTCCGATTTAAAGAATCCACCATCCATCCCCTGGCCGGAAAACGCACTATATTCTGTCCCATAATTTTGAAATGACCAGCCAAAAGCATTGCTAAAAAACGCCTTGGTTGCCGCCAGATCGCTTGCCGGGAACTCAACATAATTAATTTTCATGCTCACTCATACAGCCTTCCTTTTCATGATATCGCACTGACGACGCCAACCCACCCTTAACTCCACGATGCAAACAACGCCCAGGCCTGTTTTAAACAACGCTAATGGCTTTATCCGGCTTATCGAGGGGCACTCCCATCTACACAAGGCGCACCTGACTAAATTACATAGCCTGGCTCTAACACTATCAGGCAGCTGCCAGTCTACACGGATGCTTTTTCTTAGGCCATGTCCTCGTTAATTGTTGCTCATGCCACATCGCGAGCGAAGTGATGCGGTGCCTACTCTTCCCTTTTATGGTGATGCGTAGCGCAGAGCGGGTCCAAAGAAAAGCGAGCACTCTTTGAGCGCAGCCGGGCTTGATCGAGCAACGACTGAAGGCCAACGGCCACGATATCAGGGGCTGCCTTTGTTTGGTAACTTGCTTTGGCGGCACAAAGAACACACTGGCCGCAGGCGAAATACCCCCCCTCAACAAGGGGGAAACTTATTGCGCTCATACATGGGTAGGAGAGAGCTGAAGACTTATGCCAGCTTCTTCATTCACTGCCATTGCTGCAAACGTGCCAGTAACTCCTTATTTGACTTAGCCAGCGCCACAAAGGCAGGTAACTTCTGTCCGGGAGTGGTATAAACCTGCGCGGCCCCATCCAACCCACATATATGCCCTCCCGCCACACTAAGCACACAATGCGCCGCCGCACTCAGCCAGTCAGGGCTTGGCTGCAAACAAGGATAAAGCTGCACACCGCCTTGTGCCACCGCACATAATGCTAGGGAATGCGCCAAGGGATGAGCCTCTTGCACCGCCAGCATCTGACAAAAACGCTCTACCTCCTGATCCACACGTCCAGGATCATAAACCACCCGTAACGGCTCACGCGCGAGCGCATTGGAAATGCGCAAACGCTGCGGCAACTGCCCCGCATCCTGTCGACTGGCTCGCCCCCCCCTGGCGAGCAAAATACGTCACTCCCAGCAATGGGGCATGTACCACACCTAACACCGGCACTCCCGCTTCAAGCCGTGCAATATTCACCGTTGCCTGCGCATCAATCCCCTCTGCGGCCAGCCCCGACAATGCCACCAGCCAACCATCACTACCGTCCAGCAGCGGTTTGGACCACTCACTCAACACCGGCACTCCAGGTGTGAGTGCGGCCAGCCCAGCATGCATTTGCTGATACAGCTCGCCACATTCCGGCTTTGCCTGCTGCATCTTCTTACCCAACTGGCAAGCCAGCGTTACCACCTGATTAAGAATTATCGACACGTTCCATCCAAACTATTTTATCCACCCTCGACCTTTACAACCTAACAAACGCCAATAAGAATAACACTGACCCTGACTACCACCAAAATTCGTTATCCCTCAGCTGCCATCGTTCCACCCCAGCCAGCACAATTCCAATCATATTGCTACCCCATATCAGTAACCGCCATAGATAATCGGTTGACCAATAGCGCTATCCTGTTTAAAGTCGATACCACCAGCACAGCAGCCCTTAGCCTCAAAATCATAACCTCAAATGAAGATTCACTCGCTGTCATTTATTTTATGCTTAACCCTGGCCGCTTCCGGGCTTACTGTTGCGCATGCCCAGGAGAATGAATTTCTGGAATTAAGCCTGGAAGAGTTGTCCAATATTGTGATTGTCACACCATCCCGCAAGGATCGTACAATCAACAAAGCATTTTCCAATGTTTCGGTAGTGACTCAAGATATGATTAAACGCCGAGGCTATCGCAATCTGATTGAGATTCTGGAAGATCTGCCCGGCTTTGATTTTGCCACCTATGAAGATGGTGGCGGTGAATATCCTGTCCATAATCTGAACCGCGGCATTGGTGGCGATAACGGCAATAGCCGTATGCTGGTGATGATAGACGGCATTGTGCAAAATCATATTGCCTTTAACTGGGCCCAGGGACTGACCAATGAGGCGCTGCTTCAGGATATTGATCGTATTGAAGTCATTCATGGCCCGGGCTCCGTGCTGTATGGCACCAACGCAGTTTCCGGCATTATCCATATCATCACGAAAAACACTATCCAAGGTACTGAAATACGGGGCTGGCTGGGTCAGCATAACAGCAAAACCGTAGAACTGTTGCATGGTCAACAGCAACAACAGGTTTCCTGGCAACTGGCCATCAAACATCATCACAGTGACGGAGATATGGGACAAGGCCGCCCCGATCCCGGCAATTATTTCAGCAAGCAGCAGCAACCGCGACAACTCAGCCAGGATTATCGGCCGGATGCTAACGGCGACTGGCAATATTTGACCAATGTCGCCAATCCGGCGGCCGGACAAGGTATTCCCTCAGGATTTAATACCCGCCAGCAGGATTCTGCCCTGCGCTTCAAACTCAACACTCAACATAGTAATTGGGGAGTTTATTACTGGGAACGTAAAGATGGGCTGGGCAGCTACACCTCGGGCTTTGAATACCAGGCAACCGCTAATGATCACATCGCTCATGCCTCGGCCTTAACCTTATACGGCAAATATATGCACCCCCTGTCAGACAACCTCGTCTGGCATAGCAATGGCTGGTATCGTCTCGACAAGCAACACCCAGACACCGGTTTCCGCTACCTGTACCGTTTTCCTGAGCTCAAAAAAAGCTATCATAGCCGTCATTCACAGCTGGGGCTGGAGCAGCAACTGGATATCACCCTACCCTCCCAGGCCGATTTAAGCGTAGGCCTGCAGCTGCTGCACAACCACAAAATGCAGCAAGTGGTCTCACTGGGACAAACCCAATCGCTCAGCCAGACGGCAACCGAATCTTCCTGGGATCTGGCCAGCAATGGACAAGGACTGCACCAATACAAAAACTATCACCGCTATCACAGCAATGAAATTGCACTATATGGCCTGTATGAGCGACCCTTAACTCATCGTTTCAGTCTATCCGCCGGTGCTCGTTACAGCTATAGCAGTGATTTCGGCAGTACTTTTAATCCACGAGCCGGACTAATCTATCAGGCCGACAATGGCTGGATATATAAAACCTTATATGGCTCGGCATTCCGCCAGCCGACACTGTTTGAATTGCATGATGAATTCCGTGGCAACCCGTCACTCAAACCGGAAACCATAGACACCCTGGAGCTGATGGCGTCTCGTTTCTTTTCCAACCCGATGAGTTCGATTGACAGCATCAACTGGAAAAGCAGCCTGTTTTATTCACGCCTGAGTGATGGCATCCAACCCATAGGCAACCCTGAAAAATATCAAAATATCGAATCCATATCCGTCGCGGGGCTGTTTATGCAGCTTGATGCTCAGTTAAATCAATATTGGCGACTGTATAGCAACTACAGTTATACCCAGGGAAAAACGTCCATGCGCTCCTGGGGGGATATCGACCATAGCGCCAGTCACAAGCTGAATCTCGGCATGAACTGGTTTTGGGAATCAAGCAACCTTAACATCAACCTGCGCGCCAATCTGGTGGGCAAACGTAAAACCCCAACCAGCAATCTTTATTTTGACCAATATGCCCCAGGCTATCAAAAGTTTGATCTGGTCATCAGCAAGTCAAAACTATTTAACAACAAGGGATTATCGGCACAACTACTGGTCAACAATCTATTTAACGAATCCTATTACGGCGTGGGTCGACAAAGCGGTAACAGCTTAAGCCGTGATTACGATGCCGCCAGCAATATCAATCCCGATGGCTTTATTCCGGCTTATCACCCACAACCCGGACGCCAACTAGTTTTCAATCTGAGTTACCAGTTTTAGGCAGTGACTCACCGCCCGGCATCCACCGGCTAAAGCACATGCTTACTGTAACTCGCGTTATCCATATCCACAATTTCAACGGTAATCACCGAGACCGGTAAACCCAGGCCGGAAACCCCCTCAAGCATAGTGCGTGATAACATTTTTTTCGCAAAGGCATTTCTACCCGATTTAATTCTGGCCTGTATATGTATATAAGGCTTGTTGTCCTCGCCATGGGTATAGTCGCGAAATGGGCAGGCTCGCGTTCTGATATGACTATTTTTGAATAAGCCACTGTTCACGACACTGGCATGCAGCGCAGATAATATTTCGGCAACGACGTTCTCAGTGATGTCGGCTTCCGGATATTCGATAATGATATGTGGCAAATGACCTCCTGATAACAAAAAAAACGCGGGTTGCAAAACAACCCGCGTTTTTCTAACAAACCTATGCTTACTGAGTAATATTGTTAATCACAATCTCCAGTCCTTCGGTACCTGGCTTGATCACCTCCGACATCCCTTCCAGATCACCGGCCTGAGCCATAGCGGTACCCGCTTTAGATACCCGGGCAATCACTTTCACCTGATCAAAAGCCGATAAGCGAAATTGTGGCTGCATGGCCATGGAATCATCCAGGGTAAATTCCATAGGCAGATCTTTTACCTGCTTACGCATCACCGCCAGTGGTGGCATACGCCCACCAGCGGCCGATTTAGCCAGAATAAACACGGTATCTTCCGGAGAGGCTTTATCTGCCAGCTCAGGACTCAAGGTAACCACACCGGTCAGCTTACTGGCTGCGCCATCGGCCTGTCCGGCTAAGGAATCCAAGGGTTTGTTACCCGCATCGGCAACATGCTCACGCCCTTGCATCATCATTTCATGCGCCTGCTCGATACCCTTCATAATCATTTCGGCATCGGGTGAGCCTGGCGGCAACTGAGCATGCACCATCTGCCAGCTCTTAATCGCCGACACAAAATCCGCACGCTCCATCGCCGCATTACCGGATAATGCCAACGCAGTCAGATTATTCGGATCCAAAGACAACGCTTTTTTCAGCAGATTGGTAGGTTCCCCCTGCAGACTACGATTTTGTTTCATCGCATAAACATCGGCATAGTTAGCCCATAGCTGTGCTTCGTTAGGCACCAGTCGGGTCAAATTCCCATAGGCCTCCACCGCTTTATCGTAGCGCGACTGTTCAGTATACACATTGGCCATCATCCACCAGCCTTCCGGATCATTCGGCTCGGCTTTCAGCTTTTCTTCCAGCGCCTTGATATCCTCTTGCGTCAGTCGAATTTCTTCCTGCTCCGGTGCCTGCTGTTGCACAATCGGTTCAACCAGCACCCCTTCCAGGCTACCCAATTGCTTATAGGCAATCAAGCTGACAACCGGAATCACAACCGCCAGGGTCATGGCCAATACCTTTGATGGACTACGCATCATGGTCGCGGGTGCTTCGGTATCTTTCACCTCTTCCAGTAAACGCTGTTCCAGTTCTTTTTTGCCCTGCTCATAGGCTTCCTGAGTTAACAGGCCGTTTTTCAGATCATTTTCCAGCTCTTTTGCCTGATCCTGCAAAATCGCCAGATTAGCGGCATCACGAACAACTTCCGTATTCTTGCCGCTACTGCGCCACAATGGCACCACTACAAACAGCAGTGCGGCGACCACCAGCACTGCACAAATTATCCAAAACGTGGTCATTACACTATCCTTGGTAAATTAACTGCGATTTGACTGCTTTAATAAATCAGCCGCACGCTTATGATCTTCAGCAGTGAGTTTTATCTCACCAGCTTCTTCAATATCCTGCTTACGCTTGCGCAAGCCCATAATTAAGATACCGGCGCCAACCACCAGCAACACAAATGGGCCAAACCACAGCAAATACGTGCTTTTTTTCATCGGTGGGTCATACAATACAAAATCACCGTAACGCGAGACCAGAAACTCAATCACTTCCTCATCGCTCATACCTTTTTGCAGTAATTCTCGCACCTCACGACGCAGGTCCTGAGCCAGCTCCGCATGAGAGCCTGCCAGTGATTCGTTCTGACACACCAGACAACGCAGATTCTCAGCCAACGCCATCAGGCGCTTTTCAATCACCGGATCTTCGGCCATATCCACCGCTTCACCCGCCCATGAAAATATCGGCATCAATGCCAGCAACAACATTAGCGCGTATTTTTTCATTGTGCCTGCAACTCCTTAATCTTAGGCAGCAATTTTTCTTCCCAGTCTTTAGGTGTTACTGCACCAATTTGTTTGTAACGAATAATGCCCTGCTTATCGATCAGATAACTTTCGGGAACCCCATACAGGCCGTAATCAATCGCGATACGCCCCTCTCTATCCATAATCACCACATCGTAAGGGTTGCCACCACGCATTAACCAGGCCTTGCCAGCTTCCGGGTCATCCTTATAGTCCATGCCGACAATAGGCAACAACTTTTTACGCGCAATATCAACAAAAATTGGATGCTCAATATTACAAGTGGTACACCACGAAGCCCAGATATTCAGCAGCCAGACCTGCCCCTTCATATCCTCGGGCGTGAACATACGCTGCTGATCATGCAGATAAGGCAACTCAAAAGCCGGTGCCGGCTTACCAATTAACGGGGATGGAATATCCCCCTTATCATAATCCTCTCGAACCAGCTGATAGAGAAACATGCCACACAACACCATAAACAGCACTAGCGGCAGATAAAACTTTGCCTTCATGCTTTTACCTCTGCGCTTGCCGGATTTACGGCTTCATCCACATTGCGTGTTTTATCGGCACTGCCGTCGGCCAGCGTGACCGACTTCTTGGCTTTAACGCGGTAACGACGATCACAGATAGCACATACCCCCCCCATGGCCATCAGGAAACAACCGGCCCAAATCCAATTTACAAACGGTTTCACATACAAACGTACCGCCCAGGCACCATCACTTCCAGGAATCGGCTCACCCAGTGACACATAGATATCACCCGTAATACCGCTCTTAATCGCCGCTTCAGTCATCGGCATACCAGATGCATTGTAATTACGTTTTTCAGGATGCAACTCATCAATCACCTTGCCATCTTTCATCAAGGTCACGCTACCTTTTGCCGCTTGATAGTTAGGACCACGCTCGTTAGTTACACCATTAAAACGGAATTGATATTCACCCAAAGTAGCAACAGAGCCTAACTCCATACGTACATCACGCTCAGTATCATAAGAGTTCACCATGGTGACACCGATAATAAAGACAGCCACCCCAAAGTGGGCCAACTGCATACCGTAGTAGCTTAGCGACTGACCTTTTAAACGTTTAACAAAGCTATCACGCCCAGCCAGACGTTCCTTAAAACCGACCGCTATGGTGGCCATCAACCAGAAGGCCAGCAAAAAGCCCAACGCCGATAAGGGTGTCCAGTTGTGATCCGGATTACCGCTGCTCATGATATATGGCACCGTTACGGCAAACCCTGCTGCGACCACAAACGCCCAACGTACCCGGCGTGCCAGCGGTGGCAGCTCAAACTTTTTCCAGCGAGCCAGCGGCCCCAGTCCCATCAGGAAGATCATAGGCACCATTAACGGCAGGAAAATCGCTTCAAAATAAGGAGGGCCAACCGACAATTTACCAGCATCCAGTGCATCCATAATTAATGGATACAGCGTACCCAGTAATACCGCCGCACAGGCGACCGTCAGCAACACATTATTCATCAGCAACATGGTTTCGCGTGACATCAGCTCAAAACGCCCACCCAGGCCAACCTTAGGCGCACGCCAGGCAAACAGGAACAGCGAAGCCCCTACCACAACCACTAAAAAGCCCAGAATAAACAAACCACGCTGTGGATCACTGGCAAACGAGTGTACCGAAGTCAGCACCCCGGAGCGCACCAGGAAGGTACCCAGCAAACTTAACGAGAACGCGGCAATTGCCAGCAACAAGGTCCAGCTTTTAAATGCACCACGCTTTTCGGTCACCGCCAACGAATGCAACAGCGCGGTACCGACCAGCCAAGGCAGGAAGGATGCATTTTCAACCGGATCCCAGAACCACCAGCCGCCCCAGCCCAGTTCGTAATATGCCCACCAGCTGCCCAGCGCAATACCCAGGGTCAGAAATACCCAGGCAATGGTTGTCCACGGACGTGACCAACGTGCCCAAGTGGCATCCATACGGCCGCCCAGCAGTGCAGAAATCGCAAATGCAAACGCAACCGAAAAGCCCACATAGCCCATATACAACAGCGGCGGGTGAATAATCAGCCCCGGATCCTGCAGCATAGGATTCAGATCCCGGCCTTCCACCGCCTGAGGAATCAAGCGCTCAAACGGACTGGAGGTCAATAGCATAAACAGCAAAAAGCCGATTGCCACAAAGCCCAGCACGCCGATAACTCGAGCCACCATTTCATCTGGCAAATGCTTGCTGAACATGGCAACCGCCAAGGTCCAGCCGGACAGCATTAATGCCCATAGCAGCAACGACCCTTCATGCCCGCCCCAAACACCGGAAATCTTATATTCTATCGGTAAATGCGTATTAGAATGCTGTGCCACATACAGCACAGAAAAATCATCATTCGCAAAGGCATACATCAAACAGCCAAACGCAAGGGCAATAAAGACAAAATGCCCTACCGCCAATGATCGTCCGGTGGCCATTAATGCCATATTATTACGTGCGGCCCCCAGGATTGGCAGTACACACATAAATACTGCCAGCACCAGTGCCACAATTAGTGAAAAATGTCCTATTTCTGGAATCATCAGCCCATCTCTTACAGTAAGTGATTACTCGGTAGCTTTGGCAGCAGCTTGTGCTGGCTCAGCCATGGCGGCAGGTTCTGCAGCAGCTTGCGCGTCAACCGTCGCGGCCTGATCCGCGGCGGCAGTTTGCTCTACTTTTGCAGCTTCTGCTTTTTTATGCTGCTCTGCTTTTTCCAAAGCATCGGCAGCTTCAGGTGGCATGTAGCTTTCATCGTGCTTGGCCAGCACTTCTTCTGCATGCATCACACCATCTTCCTGAATGCGGCCTTGAGCAACCACACCCTCTCCTTCTTTAAACAGGTCCGGCAAAATCCCGGTATAGCGCACCGGAATGCTGCGGTGCGAATCGGTGATCTCAAAATACACATCCAGCCCCTCTTCACTGCGCCTGACGCTGCCTTCCTGCACCAGACCACCAATACGGAATGAGCTTCCTACCGGGGCTTTGTTCTGATAAATATCTGTTGGGGTGTAATACAGATTGAGGTTTTCATCAATTGCATTTAACACCAGTGCCACCACACCGATCAAAGCAGCCAGTGCTGCACCGACAAATACGACTCTTTTCTGACGTGCTTTCATTAATCTTCATCTCCTGCTTCTTGAATCATTTTCACCTGCTCCAGGGTCTGCTTACGCTTACGACGTATCACGAACACCTCAATCAGAAAGATCAGCAATGCCACCGCATAGCTTCCCAACCACACATACGTCAGCGTGTGTTCACGCATCCAGATATCCAAGTTTGTCATTGTTTCACCTCCGGTAGTTCACTCACCCATTTGGCGTTACGTTCACGTTGCAGAATAATGCTGCGCACCCGACTGAAAATCACGGCCGCCGCATATAACCAACAGGCCACCAACATCAGCCACATCCCGTACTGCATATTCGGGTCCATACTGACTTCCTGCGCATTCACGGTATAGCTCTGATGCAGGGTATTCCACCATTTCACAGAAAAATAAATAATCGGCACATTCACCGAACCGATAATCGCCAACACACTGGCCGCCTTATCGGCGCGACGCACATCATCAATAGAGGCATGCAAGGCCATAAAACCAATATACAAAAACAACAGAATTAACTCTGATGTCAGACGGGCGTCCCAGATCCACCAGGTTCCCCACATCGGTTTACCCCACAGTGCGCCGGTCCATAATGACAAAAAGGCCAAAAATGCGCCGGTAGGGGCAATCGCCAGCGCCATCATAGTAGACAACCGGGTCTTAAAAATAAATCCCAGAATACAGTAAGCGGCCATCACCAGATACAAAAACATGGAGAGTATCGAGGTGGCAACGTGGATATGAATAATCCGGTAAAAGTCACCCTGCTTATAATCGCTTGGCGCAACGACAAAACCAAAGTACAGGGAAATTGCACAAATGATCACGGCAGACACCGCAAACCATGGCACCATTTTTCCGGCTAAGCCATAAAAAGTCGAAGGTGCAGAATATTTAAACCAATTTATTGCCACTTACTTACTCCATTGAAATACGTAAAGCCTGCGCAGTAACCCACGGAGTGAACACCAAAGACAGCAAAAACATTGCCCCTAACAGCGACAAGTTTGCTTCTGCGGCATTTGTTCCCGTTGTGACGGCGGTCACCGCACCTGCACCAAAAATCAACACCGGAATACATAACGGCAGCACCAGCAAAGAAAGCAATACGCCACCACCACGCAATCCCAATGTCAAAGCCGCACCAATTCCCCCAATCATGCTGAGAATCGGCGTGCCCAATAACAAACTGACCATTAAAACGCCAATCGCTTCCATGGATAAATCAAACTGCACCCCCAACACCGGCGTAATCAACACCAGCGGCAAGCCGGACATCAGCCAGTGCGCAACCATCTTACCCAGCACCAGCACCGACAACGACTGCGGCACCAGTAACATCTGTTCCAACGTGCCATCCAGATAATCTGCAGAAAACATCCGCAGCAACGACAGCATGGATGCCAACAGTGCCGCCACCCATAAAATACCTGGCCCCATTCTCCTTAACATCTCGGTCTCAGGCCCGACGCTAAACGGAAACAAGCTGACTACCATGACAAAAAAAACCAGTGTCGTCAACACATCGGCACGTCTTCTCATTGCCAACGTCAGATCACGACGAATCACCATCACCAGCAGCTCAAAAGTGGAAAGTTTCTTCATATTGATTGCCTTATGTTATTCACATGCCGAGGAAAGATTGAGCTTACGAATCTCATGCCCCTCAACCACTAACGGCTGGTGGGTGGTAAACATCACCATTCCTCGCCTATCCAGATGCTCGGCAATCAACTCCTGAATCAACACCACCGCTCCGACATCCAGTGCGGTCAAAGGTTCATCCAGAATCCACAATTTTGCATTACCCACCAACATCCGCGACAACGCCACCCGGCGACGCTGCCCCTGAGATAACACATTGGTCGGCAATAATTCGCGTTTGCGCAAACCCATACGACGCAATACCGCCACCGCTTCGGCGCGACTCAGTTCTATCCCGGCCAGTCCGGCGGACATACACAGATTCTCCACCCCGTTCAGATCATCCTTAATCGCATTCAAATGCCCCAGATACAGCAAATCGGCAAAATATTCCTCTTCCAGCTCTTTAGTAGAGCTGCCATTCCAGAAAATTTCACCTTCATCTGGCACCAAATAACCACATAAGGTACGCAACAAACTGGTTTTACCACTACCATTCACCCCCTGGACCTGCACAATTTCACCCGGGTGCAATTCAAAGTTAAGACCATTGAATAATTGATGATCGCCACGACTACAAGCAAGATTGCTGACTTTCAGCATGAGAAACACAACCTAATTTTTTTACAGCCCGCGATTATATACGATTGCAACTTGATAATGCGGATTTATCATTTGCAGTATAATCAACGGAATTTTGAAAAAATAACATGAGGACGAGTATGGGATTTTTGGCTGATAAACGAATTTTGATCACCGGTATGATCAGTAATCGCTCCATTGCCTATGGTGTTGCCCAGGCAATGCATAAGCAAGGCGCCGAACTGGCATTCACCTATCAGGGCGAGCGCGTCAAGCCCCGCGTTGAAAAAATGGCCAGGGAAGAATTCGGCAGCGAATTGGTCTTCCCCTGCGATGTCAGCAGTGATGAGGAAATCGAAAACCTGTTTACCAGTCTGAAACAACACTGGGACGGATTGGATGGCATTGTACATTCCATTGCCTATGCCCCCCGAGAAGCACTGGATGGTGAGTTTTTGGAAGGCTTCAGTCGCGAAGCCTTCCGTATTGCACACGACATCAGCGCTTATAGTTTCCCGGCGCTGGCCAAAGCGGCACTACCGATGATGGAAGGTCGCCAGGCCGCTTTGCTGACCATGAGCTATCTGGGGGCCGTACGCACCATGCCACACTACAATGTCATGGGCATGGCCAAGGCCAGTCTGGAGGCCAGCGTACGCTATCTGGCCATGGAATTAGGCGGCAAAGGCATTCGTGTCAACGGCATCTCTGCCGGCCCCATCAAAACACTGGCTGCGGCAGGCATAGGCGACTTTAGCAAACTATTAAGTTACAACGCCAAACATGCGCCACTCAAGCGCAATATCACCATTGAAGAAGTCGGCAATGTCGCCGCCTTTATGTGCAGCGACCTGGCCAGTGGCGTAACCGGTGAAATCAGTTATGTGGATGGCGGCTTTAACACCACCGCACTAGGCACCACCGACGCGTAATACCTCAAGGCAAAAAATCCCAAAGAAAAACTCACTTTTCTTTAGGATATTTCTGCCGGGGTGTACACCAAGCACCACTGATTTGAATATGTGGTGCATAAAACACCCCCTTCTATAAAAACCAGCACCATCATGTTAGACGCTATCAGCAATCGCAGTCTTGCCACTGAATACTCGTATCCAGCCATACAGACACAGCCGAAATCCCGCTTACAATTGAATTTAAACAACTTTTTCAGTTACCCACAGATTCTGTGGATAACGCTGTGAGCAAACTGCAAAACAAGCCGTTAAAGCACCGTCGCACAAGGGTTTTTATTAAACTGTTCATTTTTTAAACAGCCCGCAGTTTACATAAAAAAACAATCACTTAAAAACAACCACTACCCAAATAACAGCTTATATGACACATTTATTGCATTGTGGATTTTTTCGCGACTAAGATCTGGATTTTTTATGCCGACTAAAAACACAGCAAGTAGTTATCGCCAGCGCCAACTTCGGCAAGATGGCCACCATGTTGGCAACAGCCGCTATAAAAATGTACATCCAACATCTGCAGCCAGATAAATCATCATTGATGCTCAATCACTTGGCGCTCAAAGGTTTCCCCATCTACCACCCGCTGCAAGTAGACATAAGCCACCCGCCATTGGCCATTGGCACATTGCAGCGTTACCGTTTTAGGATTTAGCCGAACTATCTTACCAACCATCTGCCTGCCTTCGTGGTTAAAACCTACACTATCCCCTATCGCCAACTCATTACGCCCCAGGCCACGCGGTTTTTCTTCTCGTACCTGCACATCCAGGCCATCAACATTAATTGCCGCATAATCAAGACGCCACTGCACATTCGTTTGCAAATCCCGTAGACGCACCTGACTTCGCCCCAGTTTGAGCACCCTGCCTTTACGCACACCGTTATCATTCCAGCTGAAATATTCCACTTCCTGCCCAATCTCAAGCCGTGATTGAATCGCCTGATTCCACTCCGGGTTTTTCAAGACCTGTTCAATCATTGCCTGCAAACGAAACAACTCAAAGGCTGATGCCTTATTTAATGACTTTAAAATTTCTGAAAAGTCCATATCACCTTACCGTTATATTGAATCCTAGTTTTATTAATCTCGCATTTGGCTATCCAATTACACCAAATTATGCGCCTATCGATTAACCATTAATCCCAACAGACACACCATCCGGGCTGGATAGTTATTGGCATAATTACGCTCAATAATCTGGCGCAATGCTGAACTGGAGATAGTACCAGTATTCCATCAAAGCCAAAACTATGGTTAGCAGTCGTAGGTTCGACTTTAGTTGAAGCGTCCATTTTGCGGCTGAAGTCGCAGCTACACCTTAAAATCATTCACCTTGATTTTAAGGATTGACGAAATACCAGGGCAAACGCATTTAAACTTGCGCTAAAACAGTAAATTACAGAAAATGGCAGTTTTTGGCAGCCCAATTCATGAGTCATACCCTAATTGAATGCTTTTCCGAGCTAGAAGACCCACGCATTGAACGAAACAAGTGTCACCAACTAATAGATATTGTTGTCTTAGCCGTTTGTGCCATGGTTAGCGGCGCCAAAGGCTGGGAGGAGATCGCAGGATTTGGTGAAGATAAAATCGACTGGTTACGCCAATATGTACCATTAGCAAATGGCATCCCGTCACATGACTGCATTTCTTACGTTTTTCAGCGTATTTCTCCGGCAAAATTTACTGAGTGTTTTATAAACTGGACAGATAGCGTTGTTGAGCAATTAGGGGACGAATTTATCAGTATTGATGGTAAAACGGCGCGAGGTTCACGAGATAAAAAAAACAATCGTCAACCCTTGCATATGGTGAGCGCCTGGGCGAGCAAGAATCGCTTAGTATTGGGCCAATCCGCAACGGATGAGAAGTCAATGAAATTACCGCTATCCCCAAGCTACTGGATTTATTGGAGATAAAAGGCTGCATCATCACGATTGATGCGATGGGTTGCCAAAAGGAAATAGCCAAAAAAATCAAAGAACAACAGGGTGATTATATTTTTGGTTTGAAAGGTAATCAGGAAAAACTATCTGAAGCGGTTGAAGACTTTTTTACGGTAGCGCGGCAAGCAGATTTCAAAAAAGTTGAATATCAATATTTTGAAGAAACAGACAAAGGTCATGGTCGATTAGAAACTCGACGTTATTGGATTACAGAGTGTTTAGAGACACTACCGACCCCCAACGACTGGAAGGGATTAACGAGTATCGGGATGGTTGAGCGAGAGAGTGAAAACAATGGCAAACACACCATTGAACAAAGATACTTTATTTGCTCGATTCCCGCTCAAGCAGAACGCTTTGCTGCCGCAGTGCGAGGTCACTGGGGAATAGAAAATCAACTGCACTGGCGCTTAGATGTTTCGATGAACGAAGACAAAAGTCGCATCCGGAAAAATAATGCGCCAGCCATTATGACCTCTTTGCGACATTTGTGTTTAGGCTTGTTTGAACGAGAGGGAAGCAAACGCAGTGTACCTCGTAAAATGCAAAAAGCTGCGTTAAACGATGCGTTTCGCGCTAAGGTCGTATTTTCATGAAGATTTAAATGCGTTTGCCCTGGCGAATTCGAGGATAGCTTAACGCCGGCATTTGAGCCTGATATAATCGCCCGCTTTGCAAGTTAAGTCATAGGTAAATCATGGAAATAGAACAGATAAATGCAATACAGGAGCAGCTGGCCGATCAGGCCAGACGTAGCGATGAACTACGGAGGTATCTTTGACTTTGATGTCAAACAAGACCGCCTGGAAGAAGTTGCCGCATTAGCCGAAGATCCCTCTATCTGGGAAGATCCCAAACGCGCCCAGGAGCTGGGACGTGAACGTAAAATGCTGGAAGATGTGGTACTGGGACTGACCCGCATCACACAGGACATTGCGGACGCTAGCGAGCTGTTCGAAATGGCGCAAATGGAAGAGGATCTGGAAAGTCTGAGCAGCACCGCCGACGATGTGGCCGATATTGAGTCGCGCATTGCCGCGCTGGAGTTTCGCCGCATGTTCAGCAATGAAATGGATGGCAACGCCTGTTTTCTGGACATTCAGTCCGGCTCGGGAGGTACCGAGGCGCAAGACTGGGCCTCCATGCTGCTGCGTATGTATTTACGTTATGCCGAACGCAAAGGTTTTAAGGTGGAAGTGCTGGAAGAATCCGAAGGCGAAGTGGCGGGCATTAAGGGCGCTACCATTAAAATTATCGGTGAATATGCGTTTGGCCATCTGCGCACCGAAACCGGCGTTCATCGTCTGGTACGCAAATCCCCATTTGATTCGGGCAATCGCCGCCATACCTCATTTGCCAGTGTGTTTGTCTATCCAGAAGTGGATGACTCGATTGATATCGACATCAATCCTGCCGAACTAAGAATTGACACCTACCGCGCCTCCGGTGCCGGTGGTCAGCATATTAACAAAACCGATTCTGCGGTCAGGATTACCCATATCCCAACCAATATCGTAGTGCAATGTCAAAATGACCGCTCACAACACCGTAATAAAGCAGAGGCCATGGCCATGCTGAAATCCCGGCTATATGAAGAAGAAATACTGAAACGCAATGCCGAAAAGCAGGTGCTGGAAGACGGCAAAACCGACATCGGCTGGGGACATCAGATTCGTTCCTATGTGCTGGACCAGTCGCGCATCAAAGACCTGCGTACCAGCCATGAAACCGGCAATACACAAGCGATACTGGATGGCGACCTGGATGATTTTATCGTCGCCAGCCTGAAGCAGGGAATATAAACCCATGGGTGCATGGAATGCACCCTTCTACCGCAAATGGGTATGCACGCTACGATTGGGTAGCGTGTACTCCGTGCACCGACCTTACATGAATAAACATGAGGGCATGGAATTCCCCAACCACCGGTAACGGTCATTCCACCTCTACCGGCTTCACCTTCCAGATCCGTTTACAATATTCCGCCACCGCACGGTCGGAGGAGAAAAACCCCATACGCGCCACATTCAGCACCGACATCTGGTTCCAGTGCAATCGCTCCTGAAAATACTGATTCACCGTATCCTGGGTATCCACATACGACTGATAATCCGCCATCAACATATAATCATCGGCTTGCATCAAGCCATCGGTCAACGACCGAAATAAATCGGTATCACCCTGGGTAAACACCCCCGAATTAATCAGATTAATTGCCTCCCGCAGGCGGTGATTGTGATGGTAATAATTAGCTGGCTGATATCCCTGATCACGTATATTCCGAATTTCACTGGCGGTATGACCAAACAAGAAAAAATTCTCACTGCCTACCGCTTCTCGAATTTCAATATTGGCCCCATCCATGGTGCCCATGGTTAAGGCACCATTCAGCGACATTTTCATATTACCGGTACCCGAAGCCTCCTTACCTGCGGTCGATATCTGCTCCGACAAGTCGGCCGCCGGATATAACAACTCGGCATTTTTGACATTAAAATTCGGGACAAAACACACTTTCAGCAAACCATTAATCGCCGGATCATAATTCACCACCCGAGCCACCGAATTAATCAGTTTGATAATCAATTTTGCCGTGGCATAACCCGGAGCGGCCTTACCGGCAAAAATAAATGTACGTGCCGGCATTTCAAATTTAGGATTGTCTTTTAAGGTGTTATACAACGTCACGATATGCAGTATATTCAGCAGCTGACGTTTATATTCATGAATACGCTTGGCCTGCACACTAAACAGACTGAATGGGTCCAGCGTCAGCCCTTGCTGCTGAAACACATATTGCGCCAGATCATGCTTGGCGGCCAGCTTGACATGCATCCACTCATCAAGAAAGGTAGTATCGTCGCACAGTCCTTCTAATTGGCGCAGTTGATCCAGCTGCGTCACCCATTCATTACCGATATGGTCCGAAATCAATGTCGCCAGGCGGGGATTGGCCAGCCGTAAAAAACGCCGGGGGGTGACCCCATTGGTGATATTGCTTACCTTGCCCGGCCATAAATCAACAAACGGTTTCAGCATCCCCTGCTTCAGCAAGCGAGTATGTAAACGCGCCACCCCATTTACCGAATGTGAACCAACCACCGACAGATTAGCCATACGCACATGCTGACCACCCCGCTCCCCGATAATCGACAAATCCGCCAGCTGCGCCTGATCACCACGATAATGAATCCGGGCCTGATCCAAAAAACGCTGATTAATTTCAAAAATCAGCTCCATATGGCGCGGCAACAAACGCTGCATCAGCGCCACACTCCAGGTTTCTATCGCCTCGGGCAACAGCGTATGGTTGGTATAACTGAAGGTATTCCGAGTCACCTCCCAGGCAGCATCCCAGTGCATACCATGCTCATCCATCAACAAACGCATCAACTCTGGAATTGCCAAAGCCGGATGGGTATCATTCAGCTGGGCCGCATATTTTTCATGAAAACGGTGCAGATCCTTGCTGCCATCCAGATAAATTCGTAACATATCCTGCAGCGAACAGCTGACCAGAAAATACTGCTGCTCCAGCCGCAAGCGCTTACCATTATCAAAGTTATCATTCGGATATAACACCTTGGTCAGATTTTCCGCCATCATTTTTTCACTGACCGCATCAAAATGCTTACCCTGATTAAAGGCGTTCAGATCAAATGCCTCCGCCGCCTCCGCCTTCCATAAGCGCAACAGATTGGCATTATTCACCCGATAACCTATCATCGGGGTATCGTAAGCCATCCCCCTAACCACCCGCTCGGGATGCCAGCGGGTAGATAATCCCCCCTCTTCATCGGTATAACGCGCTACCCTGCCCCCCAGCTTGACATCAAACGCAATCTTATGGCGATGCAAGGCCCAGGGATTGCCATCCAGCAACCATTTATCCGTCTTTTCTACCTGCCAGCCGTCGACAATTTCCTGATTAAAAATCCCAAATTCATAACGAATACCATAACCTATCGCCGGTATTTTAGAGGTTGCCAACGAATCCAGATAACAGGCCGCCAGACGCCCCAACCCCCCGTTGCCCAGGCCCGGTTCTTCCTCCTGGCGCAACATCTGCTTAAGGTCCAGCCCCAGCTGACGCAAAGCCTCATCCACCTTATCCCAGATTCCCAGATTAACCAGATTTTTGCCCAGCTGCGGACCAATTAAAAACTCGGCAGATAAATAACAGACCGTGCGGCTGCCCTGCTGTTTATATACCCGTTCGCTATGCAGCCAGCGGTTTAACAAACGGTCACGCACCGAATAGGCCAATGCCAGATACCAGTCGGTATCGGTAGCCACATCCGGAGAACGCCCTTGTATATATAACAAATTATCGCTAATCGACTGTTTTATTGCCGCCACACTATAACTGATACGCACATCCTCACAGGATGTTACGGAAGTTGATTTTTGTGCCATTGCTTTTCCTATTTCTGTTGCCACCAGACTATCCAGTGGGCATTATTGCAATACTCGCAAGCCATGCACCCATGGTTCAGCCAACATAAAACACCTGGCGCCAAACCGTGAAAAATTCAATCCCATTGCAGGGCGCATTCCATGCACCCTACCAGAAATGTCACCTTGTGTTCTAATAGGACGAATACTTGTAATGTTTCACACTAGCCATGCAAACCAGGATTTTCCTTATCAATAGCATTGTATCGCTGCCAGGCAGCATGCGTCACCCGCTAACCAGCAACTGAGTACACGACTATCAGTCTACCCCCTATTTATGACAAGCCGATGAATACATCCGTGGTTTACCCTCCCGTCGACATATGGGCCGCGTCCCCGCATATGGCCGCGGAGTCCAGCGTCACGCTATCGGCAATACTCGCGGCCATATGCGGGGACGAGCTCAGTGGCAACACCAGATTATTCAACAGCAACTGATATCCTTGCTGCCCCGCCACCGTATAACGCCTCACCTTAAACTGCCCCTTGTTTGCAATAGAATCCAGTGTTACCCGATATTCGAATGCCGCCAGCGACGTATTCACCATATCCTGTTGCACACTCAGCTGAACTTGCACACTATAGCGCTGTTGCTGCAGCCAATGGTCAATCTCGGCAGACGTGTGTTTGCTGTCGGTCTGCGGCAACTCAACGCCTATCTCCAACCCAAAGCGCGCCTTATCCGCCGGCCATTCGGCAGTATTAAACGGGTTGCTCCCAGGAGAAAACCCCAAGGTAAGGTGAGACTTATCCTGGCCGACAACATGCCCTATAGGCGCTATGCTCAGCGCCCGATAATAGGGATCATAATATTCCAGTTCAAACCAGCTACACGCCTGTTCGGCTAATGTCTGCTGTAAATTTTTCTGTGCCGCGGGCAAATCGGGCAGTGCAACATTTTCGGCCAATTGTGCCAGCACCTCGCGGGCACTTTGCTCAAAAATCGCCTTATCCACCTGAAAACTTAACGCCAACTGCACCGCTTTTTGCCGCAAGGCTTCATCTATGGGTATATCACGCAGCGCCTGTAAAAAACGGGTTACATTCCCAACCTGCGGATTATGCAAATCCATAGTCACATTCCCGATTTCAGGCATACGGGTACGCGGCGGCAAACCCGCCGTATCGCCGCTGGCAAAATCCATAGGGGTCACCATAGGTTCCGGAACGGCCAAAGGTAAAACAATACCCCCCAGATAAAACACAATTTCCGTATCCGCCGCCCCATAGCGAAACCCTCCCTCACTATCGGTGACCCCATAAGTCGTTGCGGTCGCATAACACCAACCCGCCACCGGCGCCGCATCTAACAACCTGCCACTAAGCAGTGGCGTATCATTGGCCGCCTGACGATAAATCAAACGCCCCGTTGTTTGACAAGAAGGATAGTGTATAAAAAAATCCTCAGCCAGAGTTGGCGACACATCCTCCCGACAACAAGGCTCCACAGCGAATGCCGTTGCAGCCAGCGCCCCGAAAAACAGCCATAAAAACGGTTCTGTCGCATTAAGGATCCTCATCCATCCTCATCAGTATTTAGTTTATCCTGAAGACAGAATAACGGAATATGGTTGTAAATAAAATGTTGGATATGTCAGGTCTACGATTTCCAAAAGAAATCGTTTTAGTTTGCATCCGCTGGTAGGCGGCGTACGCGTTGAGCTATCGCAAGCTGGAAGAGATGATGCAAGAGCGAGGCGTATCAGTAGATCATGCAACCGTGAACCGTTGGGCCATACGCTTCCTACCAAAACTCGAAAAGTTGCTTCTTAAAAAGCACAAGAAATCCGTCGGCACCAGCTGGCGATTCGATGAGACGTATATCAAGGTTAATGGTCAGTGGACGTATTTATATCGGGCCGTTGATAAGGAAGGTAACACGGTGGACTTTCTGCTGAAATCCAAGCGGTCATTGTTTGGATTTCTTAACGTTATCACATTTAAAAATTCACCCAGCCAGCTACGCCGCTCGGAATAAACTTGGTAGGGTGGACACCGCTTTTGTGCCCACGCGGATGCTTTCCAGCTAAGCTTTCTCAAGCCGTGGCTGCTGTTTGAGAAAATCAACAAATTGCAGAAAGGAAGGAATAAACTCTTCAGGATAACGACGAAGCTCCTCCTCATACATACGCTCAAAATACGGATTGGATGATAAATGCGCGGCTACCAGTGCCACCGTAGCCCCATCAATTCCACGCGCAATGACGGGATACGGATGATGATCATAATGGCGCGAATCTACATAGGGATTCGGATCTTCCGCATAATACAAAGCATTTGCCTGCTGATCATAATCAAAAATACTATTCATATTGTCCTGATAGGCCAACAACTTGTCTTCTAAGGCCTGTTTGATCAACCCAATCACTTCGTCCAGATGTTTTCGTGACGTTATTCTATAAATATCACGATTTCGGTCGTCAATATTCATCATCCATTCTCTCTGAGATAATCTTATCCCCCCCCCCTCCTCCTCCAATCGGATTCACGATCAAATCGGGTATGAATATCCTCAATCGCAGTAAATTTCGTTACCACATATACCGAGATACCAATTTCAGTCGGCCAGAGATTATGTCGAAGATCAATATGAATTTCGTGCCGTCCCCCATCGATCTCCCGCGTGAACACATACTCTTTTTTATTTCCCTTATAACCATGGGCCACCATCAACGGTTTAACCGCATCATAGATAGCACCGTTCACTTTGGAAGCTCGGGGTAACTCATATTCCGGCTCGGGCGCGCTTTCGACCGGCCGGGGCGTGCCGTCAAACAAATACATCTGCCCCGACTGGGGTTCCAGCACATGAAGACCATGCGCCTGTGCCTTCTCTACCATAAAAATCATCGGATTCGCCTCCGTTGCACTTAAACCTATCCCCTGGTTACATACCAGACTACCGCCGGCACGCGGCGGCCCCTCCAGCCAGGCACAGTCATAGCCCTCGCCTTTACCCGTCTCTTGGCACATCACACAAGGGCAAAAGCCCGATTCCCGGACATCCTTGGCCCAGTCCTCCAGCTTTTGGCTAGTCTCCTCAGACTCCTGTAAGGCACGGACCATTTCCCAGGCCTGCTCCGCGGTTTCCGGCAATGCCTGGTTTTCTGGTTGTTCCCAGATCATAACGACATAACTCATCTTAGCTCCCTATCGAAAACCCAAGACCAGCAACATGCTCTCGGGTTTTATTTCACCATATCACAAGCTAAGCTTTCTCAAGCCGTGGCTGCTGTTTGAGAAAATCAACAAATTTCAGGAAGGTAGGAATAAACTCTTTAGGATAACGACGAAGCCTCTCCTCACACATACGCTCAAAATACGGATTGGATGATAAATGCGCGGCTACCAGTGCCACCGTAGACCCATCAATTCCTCGCGCAATGACTGGATACGGATGATGATCATAATGGTCCCGATCTACATGGGGATTCGGATCTTCCGCATAATACAAAGCATTTGCCTGCTGATCATAATCAAAAATACTATTCATATTGTCCTGATAGGCCAACAACTTGTCTTCTAAGGCCTGTTTGATCAACCCAATCACTTCGTCCAGATGTTTTCGTGACGTTATTCTATAAATATCACTATTTCGGTCTTTAGTATTCATCATCCATTCTCTCTGAGATAATCTTATCCCCCCCCCCTCCGTCCAATCGGATTCACGATCAAATTGGGTATGAATATCCTCAATCGCAGTAAATTTCGTTACCACATATACCGAGATACCAATGTCAATCGGCCAGCGGTTAGAGCAAAGATCAATATGAATTTCGTGCCGTCCCCCATCGATCTCCCGCGTGAACACATACTCTTTTTTATTTCCCTTATAACCATGGGCCACCATCAACGGTTTAACCGCATCATAGATAGCACCGTTCACTTTGGAAGCTCGGGGTAACTCATATTCCGGCTCGGGCGCGCTTTCGACCGGCCGGGGCGTGCCGTCAAACAAATACATCTGACCCGACTGGGGGTCCAGCACATGAAGACCATGCGCCTGTGCCTTCTCTACCAGCAAAATCATCGGATTCGCCTCCGTTGCACTTAAACCTATCCCCTGGTTACATACCAGACTACCGCCGGCACGCGGCGGCCCCTCCAGCCAGGCACAGTCATAGCCCTCGCCTTTACCCGTCTCTTGGCACATCACACAAGGGCAAAAGCCCGATTCCCGGACATCCTTGGCCCAGTCCTCCAGCTTTTGGCTAGTCTCCTCGGACTCCTGTAAGGCACGGACCATTTCCCAGGCCTGCTCCGCGGTTTCCGGCAATGCCTGGTTTTCTGGTTGTTCCCAGATCATAACGACATAACTCATCTTAGTTCCCTACCGAAAACCCAAGACCAACAACAAGCTCTCAAGCTTCGCTATATCACAAGCTAAGCTTTCTCAAGCCGTGGCTGCTGTTTGAGAAAATCAACAAATTGCAGAAAGGAAGGAATAAACTCTTCAGGATAACGACGAAGCTCCTCCTCATACATACGCTCAAAATACGGATTGGATGATAAATGCGCGGCTACCAGTGCCACCGTAGCCCCATCAATTCCACGCGCAATGACGGGATACGGATGATGATCATAATGGCGCGAATCTACATAGGGATTCGGATCTTCCGCATAATACAAAGCATTTGCCTGCTGATCATAATCAAAAATACTATTCATATTGTCCTGATAGGCCAACAACTTGTCTTCTAAGGCCTGTTTGATCAACCCAATCACTTCGTCCAGATGTTTTCGTGACGTTATTCTATAAATATCACGATTTCGGTCGTCAATATTCATCATCCATTCTCTCTGAGATAATCTTATCCCCCCCCTCCTCCTCCAATCGGATTCACGATCAAATCGGGTATGAATATCCTCAATCGCAGTAAATTTCGTTACCACATATACCGAGATACCAATTTCAGTCGGCCAGAGATTATGTCGAAGATCAATATGAATTTCGTGCCGTCCCCCATCGATCTCCCGCGTGAACACATACTCTTTTTTATTTCCCTTATAACCATGGGCCACCATCAACGGTTTAACCGCATCATAGATAGCACCGTTCACTTTGGAAGCTCGGGGTAACTCATATTCCGGCTCGGGCGCGCTTTCGACCGGCCGGGGCGTGCCGTCAAACAAATACATCTGCCCCGACTGGGGGTCCAGCACATGAAGACCATGCGCCTGTGCCTTCTCTACCAGCAAAATCATCGGATTCGCCTCCGTTGCACTTAAACCTATCCCCTGGTTACATACCAGACTACCGCCGGCACGCGGCGGCCCCTCCAGCCAGGCACAGTCATAGCCCTCGCCTTTACCCGTCTCTTGGCACATCACACAAGGGCAAAAGCCCGATTCCCGGACATCCTTGGCCCAGTCCTCCAGCTTTTGGCTAGTCTCCTCGGACTCCTGCAAGGCACGGACCATTTCCCAGGCCTGCTCCGCGGTTTCCGGCAATGCCTGGTTTTCTGGTTGTTCCCAGATCATAACGACATAACTCATCTTAGCTCCTTGTCATCGTTTGGATTTCTTAACGTTATCACTGATACTGACCTAGGAGACTGCCCGAGAATAGAAGAAATAGAAAATCACATACTATATATGATGTTTTTTTCTGCAATTACAGTGTATATAGTGGCTAAATTCTGTGTTGCCGCATTCTCGGACAGGCTCCTAGTTATCAGTTTGGTTGACCCTCCAAGGGGGTTACCGCGCACTATTTGCCTTGAGCGCGGCCTTTTACCGCCCAATATACAATCCAAGGCTGTGTTGGCGTAAGATTAGCACGCTCTTTACCGCGTTGCCATCGCTTAAGATCACTAAAAACCACAGGGCGTCATAGCGGGTAGCACACCGAACTCCTTACAAAAATACTGTCGTGGCTTGGGATTTAGCCGAATAATCCGTATTACGACGCGATATTTTAAATATTGCTTATCCCGTTTTTTTCCAGGTTTAACAAGTGACGGAAGATCACGGTCACCAGCTAGAAACGCTATAATCGCGCTTTGATCTTTTCATACCCTGAATATGCAATTACCCGAAGACATACAACGCCAAATCGAGCTGCAGCTGGAACAAGGCGACCAATTTATCGAGAACGAACAGCCAAAACAGGCACTGGAATGCTACTGGCAGGCCTGGGAATTACTCCCCGAACCACCGATAAGCTATGAGGCCGCCGCCTGGATTCTGGTGGCGATTGGTGACACCTGCTTTATGCTGGAAGATTTCAAGGCCGGACGCGATAATCTCACCAGCGCCATGCTCTGCCCCGGCACGGTGGGCAACCCCTTTGCTCATTTTCGTCTAGGGCAATGCCTGTTCGAGCTAGGTGAAACCGACGCGGCACAACAGGAACTACACATGGCTTATCAACTTGCTGGAGAAGAAATTTTTGAGGATGAACCCGAAAAATACCTGCAATTTGCACAAAAAAAACCTTGAGTAAAAACTCAAGGTTAACACACTGTAGATACGCCTTTAGGTAGTGTTAATTTCACGACTAAAGACGCACCTGGCGGCAAATAACTTATCCCGGTTAAGGATAACCCCTCCTTATTCCGGACGCATCTGCGGGAATAAGATGACATCACGAATGGTGGTGCAATCGGTCAGCAACATCACCAGTCTGTCGATACCAATCCCCTGACCCGCAGCCGGTGGCATACCGAACTCCAAGGCACGAATATAATCGTTATCCTTATACATGGCCTCTTCATCACCGGCATCCTTAGCCGCCACCTGGGCATCAAAGCGCTGTTCCTGATCTTCTGGATCATTCAGCTCGGAAAAGCCATTGGCAATCTCACGACCGGCAATAAATAGCTCAAAGCGCTCGGTAATCGCCGGGTTTGTATCACTGGCTCTGGCCAAGGGTGACACTTCCACCGGATAATCCACAATAAAGGTAGGATCAAACAGTTTCTCTTCGGCCAATGCCTCAAACATGGACAATTGCAGCCCACCCACCTCATCGCCAGGCACATATTTGGCCTTCAGACGCTGCAGTTCGGCCAGCATAAATTCCCTGTCCGCTAATTGCGCATCGCTATACTCGGGATGATATTTCTGCACCGCCTGCACCATGGTTAAACGCGCAAACGGCTTGGCAAAATCAATCACTTGGCCCTGATATTCCACTGCAGCACTACCCACCACCTTGCTAGCCACTTCTTTAAACAAACGCTCGGTAAAGTCCATCAGATAGTGATAATCCCGATAGGCCTCATAAAACTCCAGCATGGTAAATTCCGGGTTATGGCGAGTCGACAGGCCTTCATTACGAAAATTACGGTTGATTTCAAACACTTTTTCAAAACCACCTACCACCAGACGCTTGAGATACAGTTCGGGAGCCACCCGCAAAAACATCTGCATATCCAAGGCATTATGATGGGTTTCAAACGGTTTAGCCGTGGCACCCCCGGGAATCGGGTGCATCATCGGGGTTTCCACTTCCAGATAATCATGGCGTACAAAGAATTCACGCATGGTCTGCACCACCTTACTGCGGGTAATAAATACCTGACGTGACTCCTGGTTGGTAATCAGATCCAGATAACGCTGACGATATTTCAGCTCCTGATCGGCCAGACCGTGGAATTTTTCGGGTAACGGACGTAAGGCCTTGGTCAGCAAACGCACCCTGGAAACACGAATCGACAATTCACCGGTTTTAGTTTTAAACAATGTGCCTTCGGCCGCCAGAATATCGCCCATATCATAATGTTTAAAATCACCATGTGCGTCCTCACCGGTATCCTTATTGCTGATAAACAGCTGAATACGGCCACTCATATCCTGAATCGTGGCGAAACTGGATTTCCCCATCACCCGCTTTAACATCATACGCCCGGCAACGGCAACAGTAATGCCCTGTTGCTGCAGCTGTTCGGCCACGTGTTCGGCATATTCCGACTGCAGCTCCCCAGCTAGATGCTTACGTTCAAAATCATTCGGAAAGGCAATACCCTGTTCACGAATAGCGGTTAATTTGGCACGACGTTCTGCAACAATCTGATTGTCGTCCTGATGAGCTGTGGTTTGTTCTGTCATATATTTCTCAATAATTTCGTTGATCCACTGCGTAACGCGCAGTCTCAAAATGGATGGATGCTACCAATTTTCATGCGCAAGAGCCAGTCGCCTGTCACAATAAATTGCCCCTTGATAACGCTTTAACTTGCCTAGAAGGCTTTTTTTACGCAAAAATAGCCCTGACATAACGATGAACAACCACACGAGAAATAAAAACATGACCTCTATCACCGATTTCAGCCTGCCTTCTACCGGCGATAAAACCTTTAGCTTTTCCGACGCGGTAAAAGATAAAAGTCTGGTGATTTACTTCTACCCTAGAGACAATACCCCAGGCTGCACCAATGAAACTCAAGATTTCAAACAGCTTTACCCCGAGTTTCAAAAATTAAACTGCGACGTGGTGGGTATCTCGCGCGACAGCATCAAGTCTCACGAAAAATTCAAGGCAAAGCTTGAGCTGCCATTTGAGTTATTGTCGGATGAAGATGAAACCGTATGCGAGCTGTTTGAGGTCATCAAATTAAAAAATATGTACGGCAAGCAAGTACGCGGCATAGAACGCAGCACCTTTGTTTTTGTCAAACAAGGGCAGTTGTCTCAGCAATGGCGCAAGGTGAAAGTCAAAGATCACGCCCAAGCCGTACTGGATTACCTGGTTTCACTCAACCCAAGCTAAGCGGAGGTTACCATGACACAACGCAGACGACGTGTTTCCGACCATAAGCAGGCCAAAGTATTCGTACTGGATACCAATGTACTGCTACACGATCCAACCAGCCTGTTCCGGTTTGAAGAACATGATATTTTCCTGCCCATGTTCGTGCTGGAAGAACTTGATAACAAAAAGAAAGGGACCACCGAAGTTGCTCGCAATGCACGTCAGGCCAGCCGTTTTCTTGACGAAGTGATCACCCAAAGCAATTGTGAAATCGAAGACGGCATCCCGCTTTACTCCGCACAGCATAAATCCAGCACCGGCCATTTACTGCTGCAGACCAATTTCATCAAATATGATCTGCCACAAAACATGGACCTGGGCAAAGCCGACAACGGCATACTCGGGGTCACCGTCGGACTGAAAAATCAGAAAAGCAAACATAGCGTTATTCTGGTCAGCAAAGACATCAATATGCGCATCAAAGCCAAAGCCATGGGCATTGATGCACAAGATTACTTTAACGACAAAGTGCTGGAAGACAGCGATCTGCTGTATAACGGCTCCGAGCAATTACCGGCCAACTTCTGGGAACAGCTGGGTGACAATATTGAATCCTGGCAGGAACATGGCTTTAGCTTCTATCGCATTCACGGCAGCCTGTGCAACAACCTGCTGGTAAACCAGTTTGTTTATCTGGAAAACACCCAGGATATCGCGCCATTCTATGCACGCGTCATGCAACAGGATGAAGACAGTGCGGTATTACGCACCCTGACCGATTACACCCATATCAAAAACAATGTCTGGGGAATTACCGCCCGTAATCGAGAACAGAACGTGGCCCTCAATCTGTTAATGGACCCGGAAATCGACTTCATCACTCTGCTGGGCCAGGCCGGCACCGGTAAAACCCTGCTCACCCTGGCCGCCGGTTTATTTCAGACCTTGGAAAACAAACTCTACAGCGAAGTCATCATTACCCGCGTCACCGTACCGGTAGGAGAAGATATAGGCTTTCTACCCGGCACCGAAGAAGAAAAAATGGCGCCCTGGATGGGGGCACTGGAAGACAACCTGGAGGTACTGATCAACCAAAACGATGGCGAACATGCCGACTGGGGGCGTGAAGCCACCAATGATATTTTAAAATCCCGGGTCAAGGTAAAATCGCTAAACTTTATGCGCGGCCGCACCTTTTTGAAAAAGTTTTTAATCATAGACGAGGCGCAAAACCTAACCCCTAAACAGATGAAAACCCTGATCACCCGCGCCGGCCCCGGCACCAAAGTGGTGTGTATGGGGAATATCGCCCAGATAGACACCCCCTATCTGACCGAGGGCAGTTCGGGGCTGACCTATGTGGTTGATCGCTTTAAGGGGTGGCAACACGGTGGTCATATCACCCTGATGCGAGGCGAACGCTCCAGGTTGGCTGATTTTGCCGCCGACATGTTATAGAATAGATCGCATCCCCGGCCAGACACTAAAACGAACTTTTTGATTCTGGCGGGTCATACCTCACTCTAACAACGCAGCCCACGGCCTTCCGTGGGCGCTTTTATATTTATACAAGCCATTTATGAAACTACTGTTTGATTTATTTCCCGTCATCGTTTTCTTTATTGCCTATAAGCTGGAAGACATTTATGTGGCTACCGCGGTCGCCATTGTTGCCACCGGTCTGCAGGTGGCCTGGTGCAAACTGCGTCATGGCAAGGTAGATAAGATGTTATGGATAAGCTTCTGGCTATTCCTGGTGTTTGGTGGCGCCACCATACTGCTGCAAAATGAAGCCTTTATCAAATGGAAACCCAGCATACTTTATTGGGCATTTGCCGTGGTCTTACTGGTATCAAAAGTCTTCTTCAACAAAAATCTAATGCAGGCCATGCTGCATGAAAAAGTTGCCCTGCCGGAACCAGCCTGGAGCAAACTCAACCTGATGTGGAGTGCCTTTTTTGCCTCCATGGGGTTTGCCAATATTTACGTTGCCTACAGTTTCTCCACCGATACCTGGGTAAACTTCAAACTGTTTGGCCTGACCGGCATCATGTTTGTTTTCATTATTGCTCAAGGTATCTGGCTATCTAAATACCTGGACGAAAAAGAGGAGTCAAATTAATGTGGTATGCCATTACCGGCCAGGATGTCGTAAACAGCCTGGAAAAACGCCTGGCGGTGCGTGAGCAGCACATCGCCCGTCTGACCACCCTGCAGGATCAAGGCCGTTTATTACTGGCCGGCCCGTTTCCGGCAGTAGATTGTATCGATCCCGGTCCGGCTGGCTTTAGCGGCAGCCTGATCATTGCCGAGTTTGACAACCTGCAACAAGCACAGTCCTGGGCCGATGAAGAACCTTATCTGCTCAGTGGCGTCTATGAGAGCGTTTCCGTTAAACCGTTTAAAAAAGTATTACCCGCATGAACACCATTGAAAAAATGAAACAACGGCTGGCCACCTTGCAACCTGGCCATATCGAGATTGAAGATGAAAGTTACAAACACGCCGGTCATGCCGGTGCGCGCGCGGGTGGCGGGCACTATGTGTTGAACATTTCTTCGGCACAATTTGACGGCAAAAATACGATGGCGCGCCACCGTATGATATATTCAGCGCTTGGCGATATGATGCAGCATGAAATTCACGCATTAAGCATACGTGTCACCGAGTGATGCCCATATCTCTGATTTGACCAACGAAGGAATTATTAATGTTAAAAACCCAGAAATTTGCCGCTTTGGCTTTATTAAGTGCATTAACAATCAGCCCGGCACTGGCTGCCGACAAGTCTGCCGCTCTGGTTAACGGTGTTTCCATCCCACAATCACGGGTGGATTTGCGCGTTAAAATCATTACCGCTCAGGGCCAGCCAGACACACCTCAGCTACGCGCTGCCGTTCGCGAAGAACTGATTAATCTGGAACTGATGTCTCAGGCTGCCGAAAAATCCGGACTGACCAAAAACAATGAAACCAAACAACAGATAGAACTGGCCAAGCTTTCCATTCTGGCCGGTGCCTATATGCGTAGTTTCACCGAAAAGAACCCGGTAGGTGACAGCGACCTGAAACAAGAATACAACCGCTTAAAAGAAATGATGGGCAATAAGGAATACAAAGCCCGCCATATTCTGGTGGATTCCGAAGATGAGGCCAAATCAATTGTCAGCCAGCTCAATGGCGGCACCGACTTTGCCGAACTGGCCAAGCATTCCAAAGACGAAGGTTCTAAAGAACGCGGTGGTGAACTGGGTTGGGCCGTACCCAACAACTTTGTCCCCCCGTTTGCCGAAGCCATGAAAAAACTGAACAAAGGCGAATACACCAAAACACCGGTGAAAAGCCAGTTTGGCTGGCATGTCATCCTGATGGACGATATGCGTGATGTTAAAGCACCATCATTTGATGAAGTCAAACCACAAATGCAACAGCGTTTGCACCAGAAAGCCATTGAAGAAGAGCTGGACAGACTGCGTGCTGGCGCAAAAATCGAGTAATCCTTTTTACGCCGCATAAAAAAGCCGGACAATGTCCGGCTTTTTTACGATGATCACTACCCCGGGAAAATCGGTCCTTTACCATTGCCGCTATCAACCGGTGTAAATACCGGACTCCCCATCTGCTGCTGCGCCTTATGGCGCATTTCATCCGTGGTTTCTATCAGGCGTGGGCGCCAATACGGATTAAATACACTTCCCTTTTCGATAGCGCCATCATCACGCGCCACCGAACGTGCAAAATAGACCTCAAAGCTTGCCACCGAAGCAAACGATGGAATTTCTGTTTCAACATTCTCTACCGCATTACCCTGATATAAATCGAGCTTGGCCGTTTTCTTCAGCATCACCGACATAGGATGCCCCACCTTGGATTGATCCTCGGTGGTATTTAATGCGGTAAAGGCTCGATAGTTACGAATCGTGGTGCGAATAATTGGGTCGTCCTGAGCCAAAGCCGACTCCGACAATTCAACAAAACGCGGCACCCTGCCGACCAGATTGCCATTATTCGCCGACTGACGCATTAATGCTGCAATAAAGTCCGGCATGGGTGCCGGAGTACCACGCATCAATGGTCCGAACCCCGGATAGGGAGAGGCCATCGCCAGCGCATTGGTGGCGGGGTTATCCAACAAAGCATCATTCTCTGCAAAGACCATACCTCCTTCCGTCAGGCTTTGTATGGCCTTATTATTGGTAAATGCCGATCCCCAGCCAATTGACTCGGCTTCCACACCATCACGGTGCAAGGCACCACTATCTATAGCCGCCCAGCCATCAGCATCATCCACCAGCTCGGTTCGGCCTCGACGTATCAACTCAACGCTACCGCCCGCGGTTACCACCGCACCAAAATCACGATCCCGGTTAACCGAAAAATCATCGCGCTCGGCACTAATCAATCCCCCCATGCGCTGACGCTGCTCTCGACTCGAATAAAGCGCGGTCATTTCTTGCCAGTTATCCTCCAATGGCTCGGCCAGATGCGCAATATAATGCGCTTCTTCCTTGCTGCCGGGCAGCAAGGGCTTATCATCATAGTTCAGGCGCAGCGTTTCTTTCATCACATAATAGCGTTGCGCACTGTCTTCGCCATACACCCCATCCCAGCTCGAATCACGGTAAGTATCCAGCGCCTGCTTTTCCAAAAACCACCACAACGACAAATCGAATGCCATGGCCATTTGCTGCATGTCACGGATATGTTCCAAACGACGATCCGGCGAGATCGCCGCCGCCTCTGCCAGCGTCTGCCCAATCCCAGGAATATGCATCAACTCCCCACCATTCTCAGACAAGGTCTGCCCCCCTCGGTAGGCATGCTCCATCCAGGATGCCAGCCCCACCATCTGCCCAATAGCGGTTTCATTGGCAATCATAGAGCGATTAATATAGGAATAATAGTTCAACACTCGCGCCGTTCTGACCCCCCCGGCATAAGCGGCGCCATCAACCGCATTATCCAGACGCATCTTTTCCTGCACCATCACCCCGGTGTTAAACATAAAATACAAGGTCGCCGTCAATACGATTAACATTACCGCCACCAACGGTAAAATCTGACCACGCTGTGTTGGGCATGCGCGCACACGCTGCTGCAATAAACTCATGATTTTTATCCCCCGACTTATGTCGTGAGTCCATTCATGGCTTACCACTCACAACATTTCAAAATACCATTTTGCGTGTTAGTCATCCCAAGCGCAAAATAATGTTAGCGCAAGATTTTATGCACTAACCCTACTCCCGGTCAACTACTCTTGTTCGCGCCGTTGAAACTTTCCCAATAACAGGAAGAAATTACCAACAAAATTCTCATTATATAGAAAACTCACCATCACCCCCCTCTAAACGCCTGAATATTAGGGCGTTGACCGCACTATTTTTTTGGCACATTTTTTGCTTTTTTCTCAGGTTCGGTAACTGAAGCCGCCGAAAACAGGAAACCATAATTAATGAATGCAATAACGTCACTCAATAAACAGCAAGGCCAATCCATGGCCGAACTTATCGTCGCCATGATGGCATTATTGCCATTTTTTCTGATTGTGCCCTATCTGGCCCGGATGATAGATCTGTCGCAAACTGCGACCATTGCCAGCCGTTACGCCGCATTTTCCGCCCTGGACAAAGAAACCGACGAAGAAGAAAAAGCCACAAAAATTACCCAGCTGTTTTTTAATTCGGATAATAGCGAAGCGCCAAAACACTTTATCGATCCGGTCACCAAAACCCCATTATTCGCCAACAATACACAAAGCCAACACAGCCGAGCCTATACCATGGAGGAAACCATACACAGCCAGCAAGGCTTGCGCTATCAAGGCTCCAATACCATGGCACAGTTTTATTATCGTTTACATGACAACAAAGCTCCTGTCGACGTACACCAGGGCATCGTGGAGCTGGAGCTTAACGACCTGCCGGAAAAACTGTTCTTTGATATCGAAAAACGCAAATTCGCCAGCGGTATGCGCCGCTACACCGCCATCCAGCACGACCCCTGGTATGCCAACGGCGGTCCGGATGAGGTTGCCAGTCGCATTGCCGCGCCCGGCCCCCATTATGCCCGCACCTCTATCGGCAGCCCGGAAACCAACGCAGATGACCTTATTACCTGCGGCACGATACAACCATTACTCAGTCAATTTTCAGCCCTTGGCGATAACACACCCAGCATGCAATTTGCCCGCTATGACGTCGAACATGTCCCCACGGACCGCCTGAATCAACCCTACACCGCTTATGCCCGCAATAGCGGCTGCCTCATGGATTAATTTATGATGAAACAGTTTAAATTTTTCTGTTTGTTTTTTATTCTCACCCTATCGACGGCGGCCCAGGCCGATTTCAGCCTAATCAACTTCGGTCAAAAGCACTGGCCCGATATCCCTTACCCCGATGACAGTCGCGTGGTCACCGCCGGCGACAATATGAAGGTCAACGGCATCCCGACCCGTATTTATCTGGCCCAGATCCAGCGCAGCATGGACGACAGCATTCGTTTTTATCAACAAAATCTCAGATACGAGTTTCTACTCAAAACGCTGCCTAACCAGGAAACCATGCTGTCATTCCCTAGCAATGATGGCTATTTCACCACCATACGGCTACGCATGCAGACCTCAAACACCACGGTAGCCACCGTCACCATCAGCGATCTGCACATCAACCGCCAGCCGGCGTTTGTACCCTATGAATTTGATCTACCACTGGATGCCAAAGTAATTTCCGACGTCGAATCGATAGATGACAACAAACAGGCTCGTCACCTGCTGCTGGCCTCACCTTACGATAGCCAAAGCGTCAAACAGGAGCTGACCGAACGCCTAGCGGCGGCAGGCTATCGCCCGGCCCGACTGCCCCCACAAAAAGATGACGACATGGAAATTATGGAGTTTCAAGGCCAGGATAAGCATGCACGTATGGTGTTACGTCCGCGTGGCGAACATACCATGGCCGATATTTTAACCATTCACGAATAACCCACCGCCATGCCAACACCTCCGATTCATGCACGACGCCCACAATCCGGCGCCACACTGATTGAGTTTGTCTATACCGCTCCCATTATTCTTGCCATTATTTTCGGCATTATTCAGTTTGGTATGTTTTCACATGCCAAAAGTCAGGTCAATTACGCTACCTTCCAAACCGCCCGTATGGCCAGCAAAGCCGGTGATATCCGCGATATCGACCTTGCCAAACTCAATCGCACTTTTGAAATGAGCATCATGGGCTATTTCGGCGGCGGTGACACCAAAAAAGAAATGGAACACGCCTTCAAACGGGTAAGCGCACACCGTGATGCCAAGGCCATATTAATCACCCTAGACAAACAAAGCAGCAAAACAGATATTACCGTAAATGTCATTTTCGGCATTCCACCAGAAAAACAAATGCCATTGCTAGGCAAACCCTTACGCGAACTCTGGGCCAGCTTCAACCCGCGCAAACCGATAAAAACCATGCTGGAAGCCGGCTATCTGCCGGTCAACAGCAGCGTAACCATGCAAATGGCCGACCCGGCCAGGGAAGAGCTTCCCGCCGACTCCACACCCGAATACACACCCCCCTCCATCGCCCCCATACCCGTACCAGGACTACCGCCATTCAGCACTTAGTGGCCACAAAAATCTCGTGTATTCCATCCAGCACATGCTGACTCATTTAGAAGTGGTGCACGGAGTGCACCCTACCTAGCATTCTATCAATCCTAAAGGGTGAATGACTTTAAGGCGTAGGTGCGACTTCAGTCGCAAAACGGACTCTTCGACTAAAGTCTAACCTACGACGACTATCCATATAGTTTTGGCGTAGCACAATAAGTCACGCACCTGCCTGCGCCAGGCTATGCCTTGTCCTGATATTCGCTTATAGCCAAACAATTTACCCGATGGCCCCAAGATTATCAGTGCGATTGAACAGGCACATCGCCAGAGCCAACAACGGGTAATTCCAGAAGACATTACGGTACTGATTGTGGACGACAATCAAGATATACGCACCATGCTCAAACTGATACTGGAACAACTCAAGGTCACGATTATTGGCATGGCGAAAACGGCGAACAGGCCTGCAAACTGGCTGCGGAGTATCAACCTAGTGCCTGGATGTAGATATGCCGGTAATGGACGGTCTGGAGGCACTACAAAAAATCAAACAATCCACCATCGATAGCGAAGTCATCATGGTGACTGCCCAGGCCCGACCAGAAATCGTCAACCGTGCCCGGGAGCTGGGTGCTTCCGGCTTTATCATTAAGCCGTTTGAACCGGAAAAGGTCATGCAGGAGTTCGCACGTTTATTCAAACTCCCGCTGCCTAAGGCTTAACAGCCCGCCGACAATGCAACATGCATTATCGGGAAACCCATTATCCGGCGTGAAAATCCTTTAAAAATTCCAGATTAATATAGGTGTGGCCTTGGGCATAACCCGAGATCACCTGGAATGGCGCATCCGGCTCCCCCATATTGTCTAGAATAATCGCGGCACCGGACAAATCTTCATGGCGGGTATAACCATTCACCGTCACAATCGTTTTTAACTTCGCTGCCGTTGCCGAACGCACGCCATTTTTAGAATCTTCAAAGGCCAGACACTGCTCGGCACTCACCTTTAATTCCTTTAACACCAGCTCAAAAATATCCGGGGCCGGTTTTTTCGCCGGAACCATATCGCCAGCGGCCACCATTTCAAACCAGGACTCAGAGTCTTTACCCAAGGTATTTTCCAACAACGCTGAAACATTTTGTGGTGTGGTGGTTGTCGCAATCGCCATACGCACCCCATTGGCACGAGCTTCACGAATCAAACGCTCAACCCCCGGACGCAGCGGCACCGCGCCTTCTTCCATCAGTTTCACATAATGTGCGGTTTTCTGTTTGTGCAGCCCGGCCACAAAATCATCCAGATTCGCTGGCGCCTGATAAGCCGTATTAAAGTTTGACAAATAATACTTGATACGCTCCTTACCACCGGTTACCGCCAGCAATTCGCCGTACAGATCTTCGCTCCACTCCCAATCCAGACCGGCATCTTGAAACGCCCGGTTAAACGCCACTCTATGCCCGTCACGCTCGGTATCGGCCAGTGTTCCATCCACATCAAAAATCAACAATTCCAGGTTCGCCACAATATCTCCTTATTACACTCGACAGTAAAATCAAAACCGTGCATTGTATGCGTTAGCGCCCCCTGCTCAACCCTGGCAATAAACCGGCTATTGCACCGGCTCATCACCGTCACACTTATTCCGCCGCCTTATCGGAAAATTCGGCGGCAATGCGCTTAAAGGTATGCTCACAAGAAAACATTGCCTCTACCACCGCCGGGTCAAAATGCTGCCCCTTACCCTCGCGAATAATTGCCACGGCCTTGTCATGCGAAAAAGCCGGCTTATACACACGTTTACTGATCAATGCATCATACACATCGGCTACCGCCATCAAACGCCCCGAAATTGGAATATCCCGCCCCTTTAACCGCTTGGGGTAACCGGAACCATCCCATTTTTCATGGTGTGTTTCTGCAATTTCACGCGCATAGGTTAAAAAAGACGTACCTCCTAATGCCTGCTCGGCTTCAATTAAGGCCTTGCCCCCCAGCTCAGCATGCGTTTTCATAATGACAAACTCTTCATCGCTAAGCTTACCCGGCTTTAATAAAATCGCATCAGGAATACCCACCTTACCGATATCATGCAATGGCGCCGATTTGAACAATAAATCGATAGTCTCTGCGTTCAGAAAATCAGAAAATTCGGGATGAGATTTTAACTGCTCGGCCAAGGCCTTGACATAGCGCTGAGTGCGTAAGATATGGGCGCCGGTTTCATTATCCCGGGTCTCTGCCAATGAAGCCAGGCTCAAAATGGTCACATCCTGGGTGGTTTGCAACTCCTGATTACGCTGCCTTAGCGCGGCGATCATCTGATTGGTTTTATGCGCCATCACACCAAACTCATCATTACTGCTCACGGTCACCGCATGCGTTAAATCACCGGTGGTTGCCTGGTGCAGCACTTCGTTTTCACTGTGAATATAATGATGTAGATTGGCCGCATAGGAACGAATAATCAACAGGCTATAACTCAGCAATATCAGACCAACAAATAAAAACTCCACCAATATTGCCCGTTGCGCCTCGGCAAATGAACGTTGAGACAGCGCATCCGCCAGCCACATCAAATCCTTATTAATCAATAAAAAGAAAATCAGCACCACAAACAACGTGGTCATGCTGGCAAACAGAGTAAATTTAGCCACCAGGGTAAAAAAGCGCTCATCCGGGGTCAGTCGAATCCCCTGATCACGAATATACCCCGCCAACATGCGCTCCCGCTCTAATGCCAGATCGGTAGCCACAAAAAAACCAATCGCACTAAAACCGACAATCATCTTTAAACCGCTACCCACCGGAAAGCCATTAATCAGCGTGTTATAAAGCGTGAACAGCCCCCCTGAAATCACAAAGATAGCCCATTCATATTGAAACAGCCTGGCCACCTGCCGTTTATAAGGCAAGCGTGAAACCAGCCACTTACTGCTACGATGATGAAACACATATTGCAGCAGCACTACCAGCAATAACGGCACAATTAATTCAAGCCAGCCCAGCGATTCAATAAACGGGCAAACCTGCACCCCATAAATCACTATCACCACTAGCGTGACCAGATAATGAAGCTGCGCACGACGAGAATGCTGCGTTAATTCCATTACGCCCCCTTAGCCATGCATACGCACGATTCTATCTCCTGCCAGCGCCAGCCTGTCGCGCATACTCAACAATAAATTCTTGGCCAGTTTTAATTCACAACCGGGCGATAAGCTTTCAAGTGCGGCAAAGGGGAACTCGGCAATCACCGCATCGGTCTGGGCCGCTACCGTCGCCTGCCGTAGCGAGCCTCGCATGATATAAGCCATTTCACCACAGAACTCACCCGCCCGCAGCGTATTGAGCAAATGCCCCTGCTTGATCACCGATAAATTGCCGCTGACAATATAAAACATGCTCACCCCCTCCTCATCCTCGGCAAGCACTACCGAGTCCGCACGATAGCGCTGCCAGTCACTGGCCAGCACCAGCTCCCAGATTTCAGGGTCAGAAAAGGCAGATAAAGCCTGGCTGCTACGCAGCATATTAAATTGATCACTATCGGAAAATTGTTGCTGCCGACTGAAGTGACTGATCTGAGCAAATGCCATCATCACTTCGGCCCAACTGTCATATCTATCCTCGGGGTCGGCGGCCATCATTTTTAACACGATTTGATCGGCCTGCGCGGGCACCTCGCTACGCAGCAAACTGGGTGCCGGTGGCTGCTGTTCACCAATCAACTGATATAAATCTTGAATGCTGCTGGCCATAAAAGGCAGTTCGCCGGTCAATAATTCATAGGCCACCACCCCCAACGAATACATATCACTCCGATATGTCAGCGGTTTTCCCCGAAGTTGCTCAGGCGACATATAAAACGGTGTGCCGGTAGTCACCACCGTGGCGGTCTGCGTTTTATAAAACAAGGCCGAGCCAAAATCGGCAATTTTGACATGACTGCCCTGCTTGATAAGAATATTGGCCGGCTTAATATCTCTATGCACGATACCGTAGCGAAACGCATAATCCAGTGCCCCACAGCACTTAAACATCATTTGCAGGCTATCTTCTACCGCTAATAAATTATCCGGCTGGGTATAGCGCGTGAGATCACCTTTAGGCAGATACTCCATCACCATATAGGCACACTCATCCGATACCGAGGCCTCTTTTACCGGCACAATATGCGGATGATCTAACTGCCCGGCTAATGCCGCTTCATTCATAAACTGCTCGGCACGCTGTTCATTAAATTCGGCCTGATCCAGCACCTCCGGCTCGATAAGCTTCAGTGCCAGCTGTTGGCCACTAAAGGTATCCAATGCCAGATAAATCGCAGCGGTAGCCCCGGCTCCCACTTGCTGCTGCAACTGATATTTACCCAAACGGCAAGGCAATGAAATTGACATACCCTCCCCCCTCGTTGACGGCACCAATTTACTCGAAAAGCTTCTACTCAAGAAGCTTAGTTATCATAAATCATGCCATCAAATGCCACAAGCACCGGCCGTCACCTATATTTGTCAAAAATCTTATATTTCTGGTAATACCAAAGCGCGAATGGAATCTCCATCACCAGAAAGCTCAAAAAGGTAAACCAGAACCAATTGGCATCGGCAATTAACAGATTAAATTCCAGCCCACTGCCGTAATATACCGATCCCGCCACCACAATCGCGACCCCACTGGCGACCAGATCATGCATAAACAGCCGGGATTCATTCGCACCGACAAAGCGCGGATAAATATAAAAATAACCGGCCATAATAATGACCAGATTCAATAACAAAATCGACAACTCTTCCATGCTTCAACCAACAACATCTAAAGCGGTATTCTAAAGCCTATCTCGCAGACTGGCTATCCGAGCCGAGCAGCGTAATGCATCACATCGGGATAATTACCCTCAACAATCACAACTACAATCTCCCGATGCTGTGCCTATTCGGTCATATGCCATTGATAAAGCATTATCATAAAATTAACCAGCACTATACTGGTTAACCATGCTACTCCCCCCAAGCCCTCCTCACGGAACAAACCAAGCATCACCATCAGCATGACATACCCCGGCAACAACAAAAAACAACCACCAGTCATCTGCATAAAACGATCTCGCATCACTTTGATTTTAATTGTCATCCGGATTTTCCGAGGCTTAGGCGGTACAATATTTTGTGGCATTCGCGATATCCTTATCCGCGCAACACCTGCGTCTAAACCAATCAAAATAGCAGATGGCATCAATCACACAATGCCAATTTCAGGCTGATGCGCCATGCAGCAAAGACTCTGCCGTACGTTTTAATCACGCTATCAATAGCAAACCCCCGCCTAGCAAGCAACAGACTTTTGACATCTGCTCCGGTCGCGGTATCATTCGCCGCTTTTATCGAATCACTGCGCCACAGGATACACTCATATCATGCAAACACATTACTGCGGTCTGGACTTTGGTACCAGCAATTCTACGTTAGGGGTTTTCAAACACAATCAGGCCGAACTGGTGCCTCTGGAAGCCGATGGCAGCCATGCCATTCGTTCTGCAATTTTCATGAATGAAGAGGACCGGCAAATACACTTCGGCAAACGTGCCATGGCAGATTATCTGGCACATGAAGAGGGGCGCTTGTTAATCGCAATTAAAAGCGTGCTCGGGTCACCGCTGATGAATGAACAGACCCGGGTATTTAACCGTATGGTTCCATTTACCGAGATTCTGGGGTATTTCATCAAACACCTAAAAAACCAGGCCGAACAGCATGCCGGCCATGAACTGGAAAATGTGGTTATGGGCCGCCCGGTGCATTTTGATGACGACAACCCCGAGATTGATAAAAAAGCCGAAGACACCCTGGCCGCCATTGCCCGGGCACAGGGATTTAAAAATATTGTCTTTCAATACGAGCCGATTGCTGCTGCCACCGCATTCAAACAAAGCAATCCCGATGGCTCGCTGGCATTAATCGTCGATATTGGTGGGGGCACCTCCGATTTCACCATTCTGCGTATCGGTAATCAGGCCAGCCATAGCAAGGATGATATTCTGGCCTCGGCCGGGGTACATATAGGCGGTACCGATATCGACCGCCAGCTGTCGCTGAAAAAAGTCATGCCGCTGCTGGGCATGGGCAGCGAAATGAAAACCATGACCGGCAAACAAATCCCTCTGCCTATGGCCCCCTATATTGATCTTTCTACTTGGCATAAAATCAACCTGCTATATACCAATAAAGAACGCCACTATATTCAGGACCTGTTAAAGGATGCCATCGACAAAACACGCACCTCACGTTTGCTGACCGTACTGGAGAACCGCGATGGCCACCGTATACTGCAAAGCTGTGAGGCACAAAAAATCCACCTCAGCGAACAAAGCGACGTCGAGATGACACTGGACTATATCGAGCGTGAGCTCAGTCTGGAGATAACACAAACACAGTTAAACCAGATTATGCAAAGCGATGTAGCGCGGATTAATGCCACCATTCACGATATGCTGACCAGCTGCGGCCTGACACAACAACAAATCGATGTGGTATTTTTCACCGGCGGTACCAGCAAACTACCCTATATTCAGTCACAGGTGCTGTCACAACTGCCCAACGCCCAGGCCGTCAACGGCGATGTTTTCGGCTCGGTAGGACTGGGACTGACCTATAGTGCCCAGGAAATATTTGCCGGCTAACCACCCCGTGCCTGTCGGTGTGGACATTGCGGGCAGGGCACACACCGCACACCGATTTTTTAACCCACGCTCCGTCAACCCTTAAAATCAGGGTGAATAATTTTAAGGCGTAGATGCGACTTCAGTCGCAAACTAGACTTTTTGACTAAGACTAAAGTCTAACCTACAAATACTATCCATAATTTTGGCTTTGACGAAACACCAGAATTGACACTCACGCGACAACGACAGCACGTGCGCCACGCTTAGCGCACGGAAGACTGCCGTTCTTGCCGCATCTGTTTTTTCGAGATAATCGCCATATCATCTTGCTGTTTTATCCAGGAATAGCCTAAAGCGCCAGGGTGGCGTTGTTGACGCAATACCTGCATTTCTTTGCTGACTTGTTGATACAAGCGATAACCAAATCCGTAGGCGTAAACATAACATAATCTGCAGCGTCAGATACGATGTTACCTTACTCACTTTCTGATAAAATGCGGCATCACGGGTTACGAAGCTGCTGCTTGCCCACACACCGTAATATCGGTAATCGCAATATTGCCCGAACGTTCAAAATGAGGCGCAGCGGTATGGCGTTGGATAATAAATTTTTGATCGGGCTGATTCTTGCTGCGCTGCAACATTTGTACCGCATGCACCACATATAACAGCCAGGCCTGATCGGGCAGCTGTTGAAATTCGGTTTGTTGCTGCTTCCAGTTCAGAGCCGACAACGGCTGCTCAGCGCGGCCGGCGGCGGCCAGATAACGGTGAAATGCCTGTTGCACCGGTTTGGGCTGCATCACACTGACCGCCTGTTCATCATTGGCACGCAAACGGCCAGCTTCACGCGGCTTGGCAAAGCTTAACGCCGCCGCCGGAATATTGGCCGCCACGTCTTCCAGTGCCTCAGCAATTACCGATTGTGATAAATCGGCCTGGGGTTGCAGTCGAATCCCGGTAAAGCGCGACGACCATTCGGGCAGGCTGGCCAGTTCGTCGGCATCCGGCGGCTGATAGTCCGGGTTTTGGCGCAGATAATGGGCAAAGGTACGCAAATAGCGCGCTTCCGGCGCGATACGGCGCAACCGGTATAAGAAGGCTTTTAATACCGCAGTAATATCCAGATGCGTCGCCCGCCATTCCGGCTGGCGTGACAAAATCTGTTGTTGATACAGCAGATACAATGGCCGTAACACCTCGGAGTGCTGTAACAACCGGCAGATACTGTCACGGGTCAACAGGGCGATGGCTTCACCGATTTTTTCGGCACGGCCCAGATAAAACTCATTCTGGCGCTGCTTCTCGGCCAGGGTGGCCACATTGGCAAACTGATTTTCGGTAATCACCCGCAAGTCCAGCAGCTCCTTACCCACCTGCATTGCCAGTTCAAACACCGCCACATCAAATTCATCGGCATAGCTTTCCTGGTCCTGCAGCCGCCCTTCCAGACAGGCCGTAGCATATTCCTGCGCCAATGGCTCCAGCCGCGCAATCAACTCGGAAAAGTTCGCCCCCACCATATAACGGCGCTGACGCTGAAACACCTCATTTAAATGATTTGCCAGACTGACATTCAAGCGGTAATCATTTTGCAGATACGGCATCAACACCCGACTTTGCACCAGTTTATGCATCTGTCGCTGGTTGCTTTCATCCAGGGTCGCCCCACCATTGGCATAGGCCTGCGCAATCAGCTGGCGGTTGGCATGCAACAACTCCAGATAGGCAACAATGCTGTCCTTGGTCTGGCTCACAACAGATTCTCCTGCGTCAACGGCAGCTCATCCTCTTCCAGGCTAACCCCCTGGTTTTCCATCAGAAACTCTATCACCTGCTGGATAAACTCTATCTTACCGGTTACCCGATAAATTTCCCGTTCGCTATTTACCAATACCAGATAGCCTTTATCTTTCAGATTACGCAACACCTTATCCAAGCGATAACGGTCGGTACCATCCGCCGGCACCCGCAACTGCATGGCCAGATTCTGCAAATCATTTCTAAAACCCGGATTGGCATCAACCGCCGCCATCAGTTTATTCACTTCTACCGTGCTGCCTATGGTCAGCAACTGCTCCTGCTCCATAGCACGCATCACCATATCCAGAAACCCCACCACCGGGCGTAACGAATGCTTAACCTCGGTAAACACCTCCCTGGCGGCCCGCCGCTCAGGCCCACCCACCTGTTGATACGCGGCAAAATAGGCACCCCCGTGCCGCGTCTTAGCCAGTTGCAGCTCCAGCTTGGCCAGATAATCATTCACCTGATCCCTATGCACGACCTCATTCAAATACACATACCCCTCGGGCTGCGCTACCGCACATACAAACTCACCCGCCAATAACGCTTTTACAACTTGTGCAAACACTTACTTTCCTTTGTTATCAATCCCTGCGACCATATGCCGCATACACATAAACAACGCTCAAAAATGCGCCTATTGGCAATTTCCCTCTGCCGCCTTATACGCGTTTTGTTAAAGCCAATCTAAAAACACTACAATTAGACAACTACGATCACCCCTTCTACAATCACCTCTCTAGAACGAGCCTTATATTGCATAGATAAAGACCGATAAATTAGCTCGGTTATTAGCTATTTTATAATGGCTAGTGCAGAGCCGTGCAAGTTTTAAGCTTACCTATGCAGTCAGAGGCTTGCCCTGATATCTCCGGCGAAAAGGCTGACATTGCCAAGTTATACCGAATTGAGAGCGAAGCCAACAACAACGGGCTGTCACCCGAGGCACGTTATGCACTGCGTCAAAAGAAAGCCAAACCGATTATCGACAAGCTCGGAGTCTGGTTAGATAAACACTTGGCGGAAGTCTTGCCCAGCAGCTTGACGGGCAAAGCCATGACTTACCTCAACAACCAATGGCCACGACTGATCCGGTATTTAGACGATGGACGTTATCCACTCGATAACAATCCGGCAGAACAAGCCGTGCGCCCCTTTGCGATTGGTCGCAAAAACTGGTTATTCAGTCAACCCCCTGCCGGTGCCCATGCCAGTGCCGTGTTGTACAGCATGATTGAAACCACCAAAGCCAATAATCTGGAACCTCAGACTTATCTAAAGCACGTACTGTTAAAATTACCAAATATGACCTTGTTTGAGGAAATAGAAAAGCTGCTGCCTTGGAGGCTGTCCGAGAACAGAAGAACCGACTGCAAACCGCCCAGGCTGGCCCTTTTTTCCTCTGATTTTCGTGTGTAGGTCAACTATTCGCCTCAAATCAGTGAAAAAAATACCTCAACCTGGACGATTTTCGTTGCCATTCCTATTGTCGGACAGCCTCCTTGGAACCTGTCAAGATAGGGACTTGGTTCGGCACTTACGTTGCACCAGCTTATTCTGGCTGTTATAAATACTTTTATCCTGCACCCCATCGCCATCAATGGTTTCCAGAATCATGCCTTGAGAATTAAAGTGTTGAGTCACTTCACGACCGGATGGCTCGCTCAGTTTAGTGGCCACTACCTGGCCGCCATAAAAACGCCAGCCGGACGCTGCATGGCAATGCGGTCTTGATCACACCGTCCCAGCCGCTGATCACCACCCCAGCTGGCAAGGTGACTTCTACCCCAGGATAGCGTTCATCGGTGATTGATTGATCTTGGGGCGCATTATTAATGGGAGGAAAGTTTTCATCCGCGAGCGGAGGGCTGATCACCCAGTCGGGCAATACCGTTAATTTACCGTCTTCCAGCGTGACCACATTCGACCAGATAGGATACCGCGGATGCGCCGGAGTGGCGTCCATTCTCAGCAAGACCTGACCGGCCGGTAAACCGGTGAGCAGGAAGTTGCCCGCCGCTTCCTTGCTGGCACCAATTCGTGTTTGACCGGTACTCAGCACATCGGCCGCCGTCAAGGCAATTGCCAACCGAGATAGTTAACAGCACAGGCATATCGCTGAGGATATTGTTATACTGGCGAAATGGAACAACAACATGATCGCAGCTACCACCGCTTATTTTCCGAACCGGCATTATTGGAAGATCTCATCCGTAATTTTGTGGATGAACCCTGGGTGGCGGAGCTGGATTTTTCTGGTATAGAACGGCTAAACACCAAGTTTCACTCGGAAGCTTTGGAGCGTCGCGATGGTGACATCATTGTGCGTATTCCGTTCCAGCATCAACCGCAAGCAGAGATCTATCTGCTGTTATTGCTGGAATTTCAATCCAGTATCGATCCATGGATGGTGGTACGCTTTGGCACGTATGTGCATTTATTGTATGAGCAGCTGATTAAGGAAAAACGGTTAACGCCAGACGGCCGCTTACCGCCGGTATTTCCATTGCTACTTTATAATGGCGATAGCCATTGGCGGGCCGCCACACAGCTAGGTTCGCTGATTGCGCTACCTGAGGGAACACCGCTGTGGCACTATCAGCCCAATATGCGCTATTATTTAATTGATGAAAGCCAATATCCGCAAGGTAAACAAGGCTCCATCAGTGGGCTGGTATTCAAACTGGAAAACGTCACCGACCCACAGCAACTGAAAGAGGTGATAACTGAGGTAATCCAAGCGCTGCCGCCACAACTGGACTCGGTGAAACGCGCGTTTGCGGTATGGATTACCCATGTATTGGCACCACATAAAGGCATTAACCTGCCAAAGACAGAAATAGAAAACTTGCAAGAGGTAAAAGATATGTTATCAACACGTATTGCCCAATGGGAAAACAAAATTGCGAATCAAGCACTCGCTGAAGGTAAAGCCGAAGGTAAAGCTGAAGGTAAAGCTGAAGGTAAAGCCGAGGCTAAAGTCGAGTTAGTGCTTAAAATGTTGAGCCTGAAATTTGGCGCCTTGCCCGAGTGGGCAAACCAGCGAGTGATGCAAGCCAGCCAGACCGAGTTGGATAGTTGGGTAGAACGCTTATTTCAAGCGGAAACCCTGGAACAGGTGTTTGCCGCTTAGCGATGTAGACTGGACGCCATTGAGCATAAAAAACAAGGCAACTCACGGTTTGACCAGACAGTCATAACCAAGAACGCCTTTTGATAGCACCAGGTCGCCGACTTTCAGAGTTTCAATCAGTTTGTTGCCGTCTTCGGTGAGTACCGGCAACTTGTTTCATTAACACCGGCCAGGCTTTACGCATAGTCACGCCCACCAACGAGAGTTGCTGAAAAGCGATGCTTGGAACCGACCGCGAATAAATCGAGGAAAAAAATCGCCCTAGGCCATATGTACATTTGCCCGACTTCGTCACCGTAGTGATATCGTCTGCAATCAGAATCACCGATTCTTGCGTCAAACATAGCCGGCACAATTGCCAGTTCAGACTGGCCCAAGGGATGGATGACTGCAGAAAACGTTGAATGGTGCGGTAACTGCCACCGCCGGTGGTCCAGCGACTGATTCCCAGCCCCGTCACCCGGCCAGTCATCGCCAACATCGCCTCGGTAATTCGGAGCAGACGGCGCCAGTCGGTTTGGTTGATAAAAGGCTGTAGAAAAAAAAGAATGTGTTAAGTTCAGACAAGAGCGGTAGTCCTCTTTTGTTGGTGGCTTCGGTATGTGGTTCGTTTGGTCACTTACTTAACATACCATACCGCTCTTCCTAATAGCGGTTACCGGCTCTCTCTAAATCCGCTTAAAAATGGCGAAGGTATTGCTTGTTAAATTTTCTGATAAAAAGGTATCATTCCTGCGATAGCCCCGAGAGACTGGCTTGCATTCGCCTTATTAATATCAGTTAGATTCTTCGCTCCTGCCAAACTCATTGACTGTTTTGTCCCCGCGTAATGCGGCCAATGCCACTTTGGCTTTAAAATCCGCGCTAAAACTTGTGCGTTTCTTTTAACTCACAACTACTTCCTTTCTATTGCATGGAATCATCTTAAACTAATGTCTGAATTTAGGGGGCCACTATACTTACCCCATCACTTCAGATAGTGGCTCTTCAAGGTCACCGTTGCTAATCGTCTATCGGCTCTATGGTAAAGCGGTGTTTAAATAGCGCCAGTGTATCGGGATCAGGATCGGGAAGGCGGAGACCAAGGTGATGTTATTGCGTCGCAGCAAGTCCATCAGGCCAATCACGTTACCGGCATCCGGGTCTTTTAATTCATCCAGTGCCCAGACAATATTCACCGGCACATCACGGCGGATACGGTTAATAAAAGCAACAAAGATGGTCGCTAAAATCAAATATGACAGCCCATTGGATGAAATCACTTCCAGATCGGAGGCACGTTTGAATACGCGTTGATTGCCGTTTTCGGTAACCTCTCCTTGTAACCGAATCAAGCCTTTCAGATCGGCACGAATCCGGATTTTACTTTCCCAATCTCCAGCAGCTGCTCATATGCTGCGCAAACTCGGCCAGTGGCAGTTCGCTGGACATACCGGCGTTCCAGTCTTTATACGCCTCGGCTACCTGCGTAATGGTCGACCAGTATTTCAGCTCATGCAAAGTAGAGACCACCTCAACCGCCACCCGGGAAATGCTTTCAAACGCCAGACTGGTATCCAGGTGTTGTTGCAATTCACGGTTAAACTGCAGCACCCGTTTATGGAATTGGCTCATGGTGTCATGGAATACCTGAATCCCCCCGGCAATACTCACCGCTTCCATTAACAGCACCCGTTTATATTCCTGGTGCTCATAATCAAACCATTGTTTTATCGGCTTGATCCAACGTCTATGCGGCCCTTCCGACAATACCAGAATAGCATTTTGATAATACTGTTCCGGCGGGGTGCCAATATATTGCCTAAAGCCCTTGCCTATATGTTTTAATCGCACCGTCTGCTGTTTTGTCAGCTTATCCATTGCGGCACTCAACTGGACTTTCTGAGCCACCAGCAACTCAAAACGCCAGCTGGCATCATACCCCGGCAGCTCAACATCGGCCGCAAGCGGCAGTTGTGTCAGTTGAACCTCCACCTCAAGCTGCTGGGCCTGTAACTCACTCAGTTGCTTTTTGCTTGCATCCCGTGCAGCTTTTAACTGTTGGTCACGTTGCTGCCAATCGTTTTGCAGTATATTCAGTCGCTGTTGGTATTGCTGTTCTAACGCGCGCGCCTGCTCGGCCTTAGCCTGGTAGTGCGGATATTTAGGCCATTCGCTATCTCGCCAATAACGCCATTGCTCAACCAGCGAGGTAAAGCCATCCATAGCGGTTAACTCGTGTTGTGCCTGCTGAATTTCGCCATCAATCTGTTTCAGTTTGTCGGTATCCACCCCTTGCTCGGCCAATGCCTGATCACGCTCCTGATCCAGCTGTATCAGTTGTTGCTGCAACTGCTGTTTATGCCCGGCAATCTGCTGCTGAATCTGCGTCAGTTCCTGCTGGCGTTTGTCCTGTTGCTGTTGGCGCTGCTGCTGGTAGTGGCTACGACGCTGACGTTCTTCATCCCGCGTTTTGTCATCAAAGGCCTTTAACCCGGCCTGCGCCTGTTGCAGTTGCTGTTGCACCTGCGCCAGTTGTTTTGCTGCCTGCTGCTCGGCCTGTGCCTTATGGCCGGCCAGCTGCTGTTTTACCGATTCCAATTCCGCCTGGGCATTTTGTTGCTGTAGCACTACACGCTGTCTGTCCTGCTCATGCTGCTGCAATACCTGTTCGGCCTGTTCACGCTGTTTACCCAGCTGTTCCAACCCGGCTCTGGCGGCGGTTACCGCTATCTGGCTATCGGCCACGCCCTGTTCTGCCTGTGCTACCGCCTGCTCCGCATGGCTGATCGTTGATGCAGGATGCGCCTGCAGCCGCTGCAAATTCAGCGCCAGCCCATACAGGCCCGGATGTGACTCCAGCAATGCCGGCTCCAGATCCCCGCGCAGCAATAATTGCGGATCAATCACCTTGGCAATATCTTCCGACCAGCCCGGATAGCGGCTTTTCAGAAAATGCAGCAAACTGCCTTCGTCAGGTGTCAGCAGTGCCTGTTTTGCGGCCAGCTGCTGGGCAGCATGCTGCTGTTGGCGCATAGCGGCCGCCAGCTGTTGCTCCTGCTGCTCAAATTCCTGCCTGGCCTGTTGATAAGCACGTTCCAATTCGCGCCGGGTCTGCTCCTGCCGCTCTCTATCTTCACGCAACGCATCCAGGGTAAGCTGTTTTTGTTCAGCGGTCGCGGTCAACGTAGGATCAATACGCGGATGCTCCAGCAACAGTTTAGCCTGCCCTTGCTGTTCGCTGGCCTGATGTACCCGTTGCTCCAGTTCCTCGCGTTGCGCACGCAACACATCGCTTAGTTGTTGCTGCTGTAGATGAAACTGCTGCTCCTGCTGTTGCAAGCGCTGCTCATAATCGTCGCGCAGCTGTTGCTGTTGTTCCTGCGCCTGTTCGCGATACTGCGCAAAACTTTCTTGTTGCTGCTGTTTTAGCTGGTCATAACGCAAGGAAATTTTTTCCTGCTCCCCCAGTAAAATCGTCTTACGCTGCTGCAAGCCATTCAAGCTTTGTTTGAGCGCTGCCTGGTTGTGCAAGCGTTGATCTTTATCCTCAATATCTTGGGCCTGATACGCCTGCTGCTGCTGTTGCAACTCGCCAACCTTTTGCTCGGCATATTCGGCCTCTTTTCTGGCATCGGTCAGCAGATCGCTAAACTGTGAACGTTGTTGCTGATAGGTCTCGCTTTCTTGATCCAGTCGCTGTTCCTGCTGCTGCAATTCACGCTGGGTATGCTGCTGCTGATCCTGTAAATGGCCTAATAAACTGGCAAAGCGAGCGGATAACTGGGCCTGTTCCTGCTCAAATGCCTGCAGTTTATCTTCATCCTGCAACACCTGACTCAGATTAGCATGTTCGGCCATCACCGCAGCATAGGCCCGATAATCGCGTGGCCAGCTTTCTATCTTGCGTCGGTCACCGGATAACTCATGGCTAAGCTGTTCATTATCGCTCACACAATCAATCACCATACCCTGCAGATCATCAAAATTGGTTTTACGGCGAAACATACCGGAGACAATTTTTTCAATCTGGCGCAATGGGTGGCGACTGTTAGTCAACCCATACTCCAGCGCCAGATGGCGCATCATCTGCTGGTGCTGACGATTGGTACTGCTACTGGGCACCCCTTGAATAATATTGCGATAATCGGCAGTGGTTTCCACCTGACGTTCGGCAAACTCATAGCCGATCAGTTTTAAATGACGGTGCAGTTCCGAGGCACGTACCAGCTCATTATCCAGCGTAACAAACTGTCCAACCTCAAAGCCATGACGGATAAAACGGTAAAACACGCGCTCACCATGCCTATCGGCATAGGCCGCTACACAGCGTTTGGCACCATCGACACGCTGGTATTCAAACACCAGATAAGAGGTCACCCGCGGCAGATAATAGCCAATAAAGTCCTTACGCCCAGCATCGGCGGTGACAATACGATTCGGACTTTCCCCGTAAAACAGCAACAACAACTGTAATAACGAGGTCTTGCCACGCCCATTACGCCCGGTTAACACCGCACCACCGTCCACCGGTAATTCAACAATCCGTTCCGGACTTAGGGAATCAATCAACACCAAACGGGTTAAGGCAAAACAATTTTCTTTCATCCAGGCAATCCAAAAACTTAAAAGGAGCGAACCTTGTGGGCAAACCGCCAGGATTCAAGCGCCAGCAACAAATAAAAGCCGGCATCGCCGGCTTGTTGTGAACCATAAAAAGGATTACTGATCGATCTTATGCAAATGCACATCCATTTGCGGGAACGGGATATTCAGACCTTCCTGTCCAAAGGTTTTGTAGATTTTTTCATTCATAGCAAAATGTACCGGCCAATAGTCAGCCGCCTCCACCCAGGCTCTGACGGTAAAGTTCACCGAACTATCGGCTAAGGCCGACACCACAATCATGACCTCGGGATCTTTTAAAATGCGCTCATCTTCATCACGTAAACGCTTCATCACCGCACGCGCCTGATCCACATCATCTCCATAGGCAATACCAAATACCCAATCCACCCGACGGCGCGCTTCGGTAGAATAGTTCACCATAGAAGAAGTAGATAAACCGCCGTTAGGAATAATAATGGTTTTATTGTCACCGGTTTTTAAAATGGTGTTAAAAATCTGAATTTCACGCACCACCCCGGCATGACCTTGTGCTTCAACAAAATCCCCCACCTTAAATGGCTTGAAAAGCAGAATCATCACCCCTCCGGCAAAGTTCTGTAAGGTGCCGGATAAGCCCATCCCCACGGCCAGACCAGCCGCCCCCAATACCGCGATAAATGAGGTCATTTCCAGACCCAACATACTCAGTACACTGACCCCCAGCACCACTTTTAACAGCACATCGATAATGCTGATCAAAAAAGGCTTTAACGACGGATCAATATGCTTTTTATCCAATACCCCGATCACCCCACGATTAATTCCCTTGATCACCCAAAAGCCTATGATCGCCAGCACCAGCGCGCCGATCAGGCGTGGGCCATAAGTCAGCATCATTTCCGTCATTTGCGTTTGCAACGCTACCGTATCAAACTCCATCACTCCCCCCATTAATCAATTACTTCAAACTGCACATAATAGCCGCTATGCTTACGCATATTCAGTACCTGATTTATCCAACATCAGGTACTTGTCTCTTTAATGCCGGTCAGCACTCCACTGATTTCCCAGCGTTTTATCAAAACCTTATGGATGACACTTCTTGCTCGGATATTAAGGGTTAACCGGGTAATGAAATCTCAACCACCTGCCCTGTTCCGGCAAGCGGGTAATCGTTCATCATCACCAAAACGCTGTTTCATCTGCAGCTCCAAGGTCTCACTTTTGGCCAGCGAATTCATCTCTGACCTAGCTAGCAAGATCCTGAGCTTCGGCTTCAAATTTCAACATTTTACGCCAATCGGTTTTATCATTAACGTAAGCCTTTAATGCCTCCTCTACCAGACCGGAAATATAACGACTGGCGACCCGATAAATCTTCAGCGCCTGCCCGGCACCCTGATCCAGCCGAACAAGGTGGGTACCTGTGAATGACGGGTAATGCCCCACTTTAGAATCCCCCGAAGCTGTTTGCCAGATAGACCACCAAATGTGCCCGCTGAAAATTCCAATGCTACCAACCCCCAGTCCGGCTCACGACGTCCAGGTGCCCTGCTCATAGTGACACCCGGGCTTTTTTCCGGCTTCCATAATGCACAGATCACACGAGGCCAGCTTTTTACTGCAGGGAGTAACAATGCCCCTGACTATAGCACTTTTGGAGGTCTGACGACCACCAGTTCACACAGTCTAATCACACCGCTAAAGCGAAACGTACGATGGTTTTTTCTAGACAATCATTCAACGGCAGACTGTTGATTCCGACAAACGCAAATAATAGTGTGCCTGAGCCCCCCCCGGCTCAATCGTCATTTTACTGATATTTCCCTTCAATCATAGACATCCTTTACTCTGCCGTTACATGGCAGCTTGAAAAATCAAAAAATCCTTCAATCCCTGCTCGGGATCAAAGCTCGTTAAATCTCTTGGCCGGTGCAGGCAATCGTTCCAGCAAAGCGACAAGAGGTATCACGGACAACGAACTGTGACCACCAGCTGCTGTAAAAACATGGCACTCATGCTCGGGGTAGTCTCAGAACACAACATCGCCAGTCCTCCCGGCCTTCAACAGCTGAGTGGGGGAAGACGTTGCACAATTTTTTTGTAATCACGCGCGATATCCCACACTTGCCCACGCCTGATAAGGAGGGGGGATCGCACCACCAGCAAATCCATAAGGCCCCGGCTTTTTGATCCGCCCCCAGGATCTAAAAAATATCCAACGCCGCAAACTGTACCCGTTCCAGCGCCTGCTGGTTTTAGCGCGGTGATTTTCTCAGCCCCGGCTCAAGGCACGGCTTTGCATATCCCACATTGACTTCTTACACGCTCAGCACCTCTTTACGGCCAGCGCCGCTACCGAAAACGCACACCAGAGTATAGGCAAACAGATTCAATACCCACTTACACCGCCGCATGCCGACGCAGCCAGTATCCCGGCCAAATAGCGGCGCATATCGAGAAACAAACCGGTATTCTGCGCCTTACATTTAAAGCTCCAACTGATAACGTCAATCCAGCCTCCATTCACCACCGTTTGCTCAACCACTTCACCGGCCAGCAATTGATACGGCGATTTAGGCGAAATAGCGATAACTCGCACCTGCAGCGAACGACAGTCTGGCGGTTTTTTTTTTTCTGCATCATGCGTTTTTGGCTAGATGCCAGTTGCTAAATTCAGCAGCCAGAATCTCGGCATATAAGCTGATCAGTGCCACGGGGGCAGCCAGACTGTCGTTCGCTGCAGATTGCGTTATCGCTATTTGCCTAAATCGCCGTATCAATTGCTGGCCGGTGAAGTGGTTGAGCAAACGGTGGTGGGTGGGGCTGGATTGCGTTATCAGTTGGAGCTGGGTAAGGCGCAGAATACCGGTTTGTTTCTCGATATGCGCCATGGCCGGGACTGGCTGCGTCGGCATGCGGCGGGTAAGCGGGTATTGAATCTGTTTGCCTATACCTGTGCGTTTTCGGTAGCGGCGCTGGCCGGAGGTGCCGAGCGTGTGGTCAATGTGGATATGCAAAGCCGTGCCTTGAGCCGGGGGCGTCACCGGCTAAACCGGCGGGCGCTGGAACGGGTACAGTTTGCGGCGTTGGATATTTTTTAGATCCTGGGGGCGGATCAAAAAGCCGGGGCCTTATGATTTGCTGGTGTGCGATCCCCCTCCTTATCAGCGTGGCAGTGTGGATATCGCGCGTGATTACAAAAAAATTGTGCAACGTCTTACTCAGCTGTTGAAGCCGGGAGGACTGGCGATGTTGTGTTTAGACTCCCCCGAGCATGATGCCATGTTTTTACAGCAGCTGGTGGCACAGTTTTTGTCCGGCCTGTCGCTTGCTGGAACGATTGCCTGCACCCAAGGGATTTAACGAGCTTGATCCCGAGCAGGGATTGAAAGATTTTGATTTTCAACTGCCATAACGGCAGAGTAAAGGATGTCTATGATTGAAGGAAATATCAGTAAAATGACGATTGAGCCGGGGGCTCAGGTCCACTATTATTTCATTTTTCCCCCTGAACGTCTGCCGTTGAATGATTGTCTAGGAAAAACCATTACGTTTCGCTTTAGCGGTGTGATTAACTTTGTGAACTGTGGTCGTCAGACCAAAAAAAGTTATAGTCAGGGGCATTGTTATCCCTGCGGTAAGAAACTGGCCTCGTGTGATCTGTGCATTATGAAGCGGAAACCTGTCACTATGAGCAGGGCACCTGTCGTGAGCCGGACTGGGGATTTGCAGCATTGTTTTTTCAGCCACATTTTTGTCTATCTGGCAAACAGCTCGGGGATTAAAGTGGGCATTACCCGTCATTCAGTGGTACCCACCCGTTGGCTGGATCAGGGTGCCGGGCAGGCGCTGCCGATTTATCGGGTCGTCGGTCGTTATATTTCCGGTCTGGTAGGGGAGGCATTAAAGGCTTACGTTAATGATAAAAACCGATTGGCGTAAAATGTTTGAAATTTGAAGCCGAAGCTCAGGATCTGCTAGCGGTCAGAGATGAATTGCTGGCCAAAAGTGAGACCTTGGAGCTGCAGATGAAACAGCGTTTTGGTGATGATGCGATTACCCCGCTTGCCGGAACAGGCAGTGGTTGAGTTTCATTGCCCAAGAGCCCAATATCCGAGCAAGGTGTCATCCATAGGTTTTGATAAAACACCAGAAATCAGTGGAGTGCTGACCGGCATTAAAGGACAATACCTGATGTTGGATAATCAGGTGCTGAATATGCGTAAGCATAGCGGCTATTATGTGCAGTTTGAAGTAATTGATTAATGGGGGGAGTGATGGAGTTTGATACGGTAGCGTTGCAAACGCAAATGACGGAAATGATGCTGACTTATGGCCCACGCCTGATCGGCGCGCTGGTGCTGGCGATCATAGGCTTTTGGGTGATCAAGGGAATTAATCGTGGGGTGATCGGGGTATTGGATAAAAAGCATATTGATCCGTCGTTAAAGCCTTTTTTGATCAGCATTATCGATGTGCTGTTAAAAGTGGTGCTGGGGGTCAGTGTACTGAGTATGCTGGGTCTGGAAATGACCTCATTTATCGCGGTATTGGGGGCGGCTGGTCTGGCCGTGGGGATGGCCTTATCCGGCACCTTACAGAACTTTGCCGGCAGGGTGATGATTCTGCTTTTCAAGCCATTTGAGGTGGGGGATTTTGTTGAAGCACAAGGTCATGCCGGGGTGGTGCGTGAAATTCAGATTTTTAACACCATTTACAAAACCGGTGACAATAAAACCATTATTATTCCTAACGGCGGTTTATCTACTTCTTCTATGGTGAACTATTCTATGAAAGCGCGCCGTCGGGTAGTTTGGGTATTTGGTATTGCCTATGGAGATGATGTGGATCAGGCGCGTGCGGTGATGAAGCGTTTATGTGATGAAGATGAGCGGATTTTAAAAGATCCCGAGGTCATGATTGTGGTGTCGGCCCTTAGCCGATAGTTTTGTTAACTTTACCGTCAGAGCCTGGGCAGAGGCGGCGGGCTATTGGCCGGTACATTTTGCTATGAATGAAAAAATCTACAAAACCTTTGGACAGGAAGGTCTGAATATCCCGTTCCCGCAAATGGATGTGCATTTGCATAAGATCGATCAGTAATCCTTTTTATGGTTCACAAATAAGCCGGCGATGCCGGCTTATTTGTTGCTGGCGCTTGAATCCTTGGCGGTTTGCCAATAGCTTACGCTCCTTTTAAGTTTTTGATTGCCTGGCCGATGAAAGATAATTGTTTTGCGTTAACCCGTTTGGTTTTAATTGATTCTTTAAGTCCGGATCGGGTTGTTGAGTTACCCGTGGATGGGGGTGCTGTTTTAACTGGGCGTAATGGGCGGGGTAAAACTTCTTTATTGCAGTTGTTGCTCTTATTTTATGGTGAAAGCCCAAACCGTATCGTGACAGCTGAAGCGGGGCGTAAAGGACAGTTTTATTGGTTATTACCTGCCACGTGTCACCTCCTATATTGTGTTTGAATATATACGCGCCGATGGTTATAAGCGTTGTGTGGCTGCGTATGCTGACCGACATGGCGAACGTGTTTTTTACCGTTTTATTCGTCATGGTTTCGAGGTTAAACAATTTGTCACCGCAGAAAACGAACTGGTTCGTGCAGCCGATTTACTGCACCGTCATCTAAAACTGATCGAGGGTTATGAATATGCCGAGCGCCAAGTAGAAACGACGGCTGATTATCGCAATATTATTCAAGGTGTTCCCAGCAATAGTACCAATCGTCAACATCAACAAGTTATGCGTCACATGGCTTTGGAATATAGCCTAACCGATAGCCGTCATCCTTTGCGCCAGATTGAAAAAATCGTATCGGGTATGTTTCGCCGTAAAACCAATTTTGATGACCTACAAGGCATGGTCATTGATTGTGTGACAGATGATGAACAACTCAGCCATGAACTATCAGGCGATAGACGAAAGATCGAAAGTTGGCCAAAAGATTATCGTGCTTATACCACGGTCATGGCGGAAGCTGAAAACATGGCGACGGTGTTACAAGATGAGGAAAAACTACATGCGCTAGAACAAGCACTCGCAGAATTAGGCGCTCGCTTTACCAGTCTAGGTGGCTATATACAGATGACCAGCAGCAACAGCAAGAATCCTTATTACAAGAACAAGAACAGTTACTCGATTCAGAAAGTGAAGCCTTTCAAAATCAACGCGCACAAATAAGCGATCTTATGTTTGCAAGCTAAAAACGAGGCTGAAAATGCCGAACAGCAAATGCAAACATTGGCGCAACAGCAACAAAACTACCAGACAACAAAACATTGAACAATTAGATCAACGTTTACGTAACCAAGCCTCACTTAAACAAACGCTAAATAGTTTGCATCAACGCAAAACGATTTTATTAGGTGAACAAGAAAAAATTTCCTTACGTTATGACCAGCTTAAACAATTAGAACAAGAAAGCTTTAGTCAATCGCGTGAACAAGGCTTCAGGCTCAACAGCAACACATACGCGACAATTATGAACAACGCTTACACCACTTAGAACAACAGTTTCTCTCAGCAACAACAACACAGCCTTGCTTCTGCGTAGTCAACGTAGCGAACTAACCCAACAAGTTCATCTAGCCAGCGAAGCGCAAGGTCAAGCTAAATCACTACTGGAACATCCTCGTATTGATCCCAGCAATCAGCGCATTATGTGAGCAAAAACAAATCACCCTAGATGCACTACGTGAAGCCACTAAAGATCAGTTAGAAACGACCTGACGCGAATTAGAACGCCAATACCAGCAAGCCCAGGCAAACATTTAAGCAGCAGGAGCAAAAGCTGGCCGCCGCATTACGCCAGCAGCAGCATGCTGCTTGGCAACAAGTGGTTGCGCAAAACAGGTACTGTTAGCACCCAACGAAGGCACCCTGCTCCATTTTCTGAAAAGCAGATATCCCGCATGGGCGGATGATATCGCCAAGGTGATTGATCCGCAACTACTGTTACGCGGCGATTTAGAGCCTGCCTTAGTTGAGCCACATCCGGGCCTGTATGGGCTGGCGCTGAATTTGCAGCGCTGTAGAGCCCATCCTGCATCAACGATCAGCCATGCGGAGCAGGCGGTAGCACAGGCAGAACAGGGCGTGGCCGATAGCCAGATAGCGGTAACCGCCGCCAGAGAGAGGTTGGAACAGCTGGGTAAACAGCGTGAACAGGCCGAACAGGTATTGCAGCAGCATGAGCAGGACAGACAGCGTATAGTGCTACAGCAACAAAATGCCCAGTCGGAATTGGAATCTGCAAAACAGCAGCTGGCCGGTCATAAGACACAGGCCGAGCAGCAGGCAGCAAAACAACTGGCGCAGGTGCAACAGCAACTGCAACAGGCGCAGGCCGGGTTAAAGGCCTTTGATGACAAAACGCGGGATGAAGAACGTCAGCGTCGTAGCCACTACCAGCAGCAGCGCCAACAGCAACAGGACAAACGCCAGCAGGAACTGACGCAGATTCAGCAGCAGATTGCCGAGCATAAACAGCAGTTGCAGCAACAACTGATACAGCTGGATCAAGAGCGTGATCAGGCATTGGCCGAGCAAGGGGTGGATACCGACAAACTGAAACAGATTGATGGCGAAATTCAGCAGGCACAACACGAGCTAACCGCTATGGATGGCTTTACCTCGCTGGTTGAGCAATGGCGTTATTGGCGGGATACCGAATGGCCTAAATATCCGCACTACCAGGCTAAGGCCGAGCAGGCGCGCGCGTTAGAACAGCAATACCAACAGCGACTGAATATACTGCAAAACGATTGGCAGCAACGTGACCAACAGTTAAAAGCTGCACGGGATGCAAGCAAAAAACAACTGAGTGAGTTACAGGCCCAGCAGCTTGAGGTGGAGGTTCAACTGACACAACTGCCGCTTGCAGCCGATGTTGAGCTGCCGGGGTATGATGCCAGCTGGCGTTTTGAGTTGCTGGTGGCTCAGAAAGTCCAGTTGAGTGCCGCAATGGATAAGCTGACAAAACAGCAGACGGTGCGATTAAAACATATAGGCAAGGGCTTTAGGCAATATATTGGCACACCGCCGGAACAGTACTATCAAAATGCTATTCTGGCCTTGTCGGAAGGGCCGCATAGACGTTGGATCAAGCCGATAAAACAATGGTTTGATTATGAGCACCAGGAATATAAACGGGTGCTCTAATGGAAGCGGTGGGTATTGCGGGGGGATTCAGGTATTCCATGACACCATGAGCCAATTCCATAAACGGGTGCTGCAGTTTAACCGTGAATTGCAACAACACCTGGATACCAGTCTGGCGTTTGAAAGCATTTCCCGGGTGGCGGTTGAGGTGGTCTCTACTTTGCATGAGCTGAAATACTGGTCGACCATTACGCAGGTAGCCGAGGCGTATAAAGACTGGAACGCCGGTATGTCCAGCGAACTGCCACCGGCCGAGTTTGCGCAGCATATTGAGCAGCTGCTGGAGCATTGGGAAGTAAAATCCGGGATTCGTGCCGATCTGAAAGGCTTGATTCGGTTACAAGGAGAGGTTACCGAAAACGGCAATCAACGCGTATTCAAACGTGCCTCCGATCTGGAAGTGATTTCATCCAATGGGCTGTCATATTTGATTTTAGCGACCATCTTTGTTGCTTTTATTAACCGTATCCGCCGTGATGTGCCGGTGAATATTGTCTGGGCACTGGATGAATTAAAAGACCTGGATGCCGGTAACGTGATTGGCCTGATGGACTTGCTGCGACGCAATAACATCACCTTGGTCTCCGCCTTCCCCGATCCTGATCCCGATACACTGGCGCTATTTAAACACCGCTTTACCATAGAGCCGGATAGACGATTAGCAACGGTGACCTTGGAAGAGCCACTATCTGAAGTGATGGGGTAAGTATAGTGGCCCCCTAAATTCAGACATTAGTTTAAGATGATTCCATGGAATAGAAAGGAAGTAAATGTGAGTTAAAAAGAAACGCACAAGTTTTAGCGCGGATTTTAAAGTCCAAAGTGGCATTGGCCGCATTACGCGGGGACAAAACAGTCAATGAGTTTGGCAGGAGCGAAGAATCTAACTGATATTAATAAGGCGAATGCAAGCCAGTCTCTCGGGGCTATAGCAGGAATGATACCTTTTTATCAGAAAATTTAACAAGCAATACCTTCGCCATTTTTAAGCGGATTTAGAGAGAGCCGGTAACCGCTATTAGGAAGAGCGGTATGGTATGTTAAGTAAGTGACCAAACGAACCACATACCGAAGCCACCAACAAAAGAGGACTACCGCTCTTGTCTGAACTTAACACATTCTTTTTTTTCTACAGCCTTTTATCAACCAAACCGACTGGCGCCGTCTGCTCCGAATTACCGAGGCGTGGTTGGTGATGATGGCCGGGTGACGGGGCTGGGAATCAGTCGCTGGACCACCGGCGGTGGCAGTTACCGCACCATCAACGTTTTCTGCAGTCATCCATCCCTTGGGCCAGTCTGAACTGGCAATTGTGCCGGCTATGTTTGACGCAAGAATCGGTGATTCTGATTGCAGACGATATCACTACGGTGACGAAGTCGGGCAAATGTACATATGGCCTAGGGCGATTTTTTTCCTCGATTTATTCGCGGTCGGTTCCGGGGCATCGCTTTTCAGCAACTCGCTGGTGGGCGTGACTATGCGTAAAGCCTGGCCGGTGTTAATGAAACAAGTTGCCGGTACTCACCGAAGACGGCAACAAACTGATTGAAACTCTCAAAAGTCGGCGACCTGGTGCTATCAGTGCGTGTTGCTCGTTATGACTGTCTGGTCAAACCGTGAGTCGCCTTGTTTTTTATGCTCAATGGCGTCCAGTCTACATCGCTAAGCGGCAAACACCTTGTTCCAGGGTTTCCGCTTGAAATAAGCGTTCTACCCAACTATCCAACTCGGTCTGGCTGGCTTGCATCACCCCGCTGGCTTGCCCACTCGGGCAAGGCGCTAAATTTCAGGCTCAACATTTTAAGCAATTAACTCGACTTTAGCCTCGGCTTTACCTTCTGCTTTACTCTCTCAGCTTTACCTTCGGCTTTACCTTCAGCGAGTGCTTGATTCGCAATTTTGTTTTCCCATTGGCAAATACGTGTTGATAACATATCTTTTACCTCTTGCAGCTTTTCTATTTCTGTCTTTGGCAGGTTAATGCCTTTATGTGGTGCCAATACATGGTTCATCCATACCGCAAACGCGCGTTTCAATGAGTCCAGTTGTGGCGGCAGCGCTTGGATTACCTCAGTTATCACCTCTTTCAGTTGCTGTGGGTCGGTGACGTTTTCCAGTTTGAATACCAGCCCACTGATGGAGCCTTGTTTACCTTGCGGATATTGGTTTTCATCAATTAAATAATAGCGCATATTGGGCTGATAGTGCCACAGCGGTGTTCCCTCAGGCAGCGCAATCAGCGAACCTAGCTGTGTGGAAAACTGATAATGGCTATCGCCATTATAAAGTAGCAATGGAAATACCGGCGGTAAGCGGCCAGCCCGGCGTTAACCGTTTTTCCTTAATCAGCTGCTCATACAATAAATGCACATACGTGCCAAAGCGTACCACCATCCATGGATCGATACTGGATTGAAATTCCAGCAATAACAGCAGATAGATCTCTGCTTGCGGTTGATGCTGGAACGGAATACGCACAATGATGTCACCATCGCGACGCTCCAAAGCTTCCGAGTGAAACTTGGTGTTGAGCTGTTCTATACCAGAAAAATCCAGCTCCGACACCCAGGGTTCATCCACAAAATTACGGATGAGATCTTCCAATAATGCCGGTCTGGAAAATAAGCGGTAGTAGCTGCGATCATGTTGTTGTTCCATTTCGCCAGTATAACAATATCCTCAGCGATATGCCTGTGCTGTTAACTATCTCGGTTGGCAATTGCCTTGACGGCGGCCGATGTCCTGAGTACCGGTCAAACACGAATTGGTGCCAGCAAGGAAGCGGCGGGCAACTTCCTGCTCACCGGTTTACCGGCCGGTCAGGTCTTGCTGAGAATGGACGCCACTCCGGCGCATCCGCGGTATCCTATCTGGTCGAATGTGGTCACGCTGGAAGACGGTAAATTAACGGTATTGCCCGACTGGGTGATCAGCCCCCTCCGCTCGCGGATGAAAACTCTCCTCCCATTAATAATGCGCCCCAAGATCAATCAATCACCGATGAACGCCATCCTGGGGTAGAAGTCACACTTGCCAGCTGGGGTGGTGATCAGCGGCTGGGACGGTGTGATCAAGACCGCATTGCCATGCAGCGTCCGGCTGGCGTTTTTATGGCGGCCAGGTAGTGGCCACTAAACTGAGCGAGCCATCCGGTCGTGAAGTGACTCAACACTTTAATTCTCAAGGCATGATTCTGGAAACCATTGATGGCGATGGGGTGCAGGATAAAAGTATTTGGCACAGCCAGAATAAGCTGGTGCAACGTAAGTGCCGAACCAAGTCCCTATCTTGACAGGTTCCAAGGAGGCTGTCCGACAACAGGAATGGCAACGAAAATCGTCCAGGCTGAGGTATTTTTTTCCATTGATTTGAGGCGAATAGTTGACCTACACACGAAAATCAGAGGAAAAAAGGGCCAGCCTGGGCGGTTTGCAGTCGGTTCTTCTGTTCTCGGACAGCCTCCAAGGCAGCAGCTTTTCTATTTCCTCAAACAAGGTCATATTTGGTAATTTTAACAGTACGTGCTTTAGATAAGTCTGAGGTTCCAGATTATTGGCTTTGGTGGTTTCAATCATGCTGTACAACACGGCACTGGCATGGGCACCGGCAGGGGGTTGACTGAATAACCAGTTTTTGCGACCAATCGCAAAGGGGCGCACGGCTTGTTCTGCCGGATTGTTATCGAGTGGATAACGTCCATCGTCTAAATACCGGATCAGTCGTGGCCATTGGTTGTTGAGGTAAGTCATGGCTTTGCCCGTCAAGCTGCTGGGCAAGACTTCCGCCAAGTGTTTATCTAACCAGACTCCGAGCTTGTCGATAATCGGTTTGGCTTTCTTTTGACGCAGTGCATAACGTGCCTCGGGTGACAGCCTGTTGTTGCTGGCTTCGCTCTCAATTCGGTATAACTTGCGGCAATGTCAGCTCTTTTCGCCGGAGATATCAGGGCAAGCCTCTGACTGCATAGGTAAGCTTAAAACTTGCACGGCCTGGGCACTAGCCATTATAAAATAGCTAACAACTGAGCTAATTTATCGGTCTTTATCTATGCAATATAAGGCTCGTTCTAGAGAGGTGATTGTAGAAGGGGTGATCGTAGTTGTTTAATTGTAGTGTTTTTAGATTGGCTTTAACAAAACGCGTATAAGGCGGCAGAGGGAAATTGCCAACAGGCGCATTTTTGGAGCGTTATTGTTTATGCGTATGCGGCAAGGCGTATGGTCGCAGGGATCGATAACAAAGGAGCGTAAGTGTTTGCACATGTTGTAAAAGCGTTATTGGCGGGTGAGTTTGTATGTGTGCGGTAGCGCAGCCCGAGAGGGGTATGTGTATTTGAATGAGGTCGTGCATAGGGATTCATGCGAATGATTATCTGGCCAAGCTGGAGCTGCAACTGGCTAAGACGCGGCACGGGGGTGCCTATTTTGCCGCGTATCAACAGGTATGGCCTGAGCGGCGGGCCGCCAGGGAGGTGTTTACCGAGGTTAAGCATTCGTTACGCCCGGTGGTGGGGTTTCTGGATATGGTGATGCGTGCTATGGAGCAGGAGCAGTTGCTGACCATAGGCAGCACGGTAGAAGTGAATAAACTGATGGCGGCGGTTGATGCCAATCCGGGTTTTAGAAATGATTTGCAGAATCTGGCCATGCAGTTGCGGGTGCCGGCGGATGGTACCGACCGTTATCGCTGGATAAGGTGTTGCGTAATCTGAAAGATAAAGGCTATCTGGTATTGGTAAATAGCGAACGGGAAATTTATCGGGTAACCGGTAAGATAGAGCTTATCCAGCAGGTGATAGAGTTTCTGAGCGGAAAACCAGGGGGTTAGCCTGGAAGAGGATGAGCTGCCGTTGACGCAGGAGAATCTGTTGTGAGCCAGACCATGGACAGCATTGTTGCCTATCTGGAGCTGCTGCAGTGCCAACCGCCAGCTGGATTGCGCAGGCCTATGCCAATGGTGGGGCGACCCTGGATGAAAGCAACCAGCGACAGATGCATAAACTGGTGCAAAGTCGGGTGTTGATGCTGTATCTGCAAAATGATTACCGCTTGAATGTCAGTCTGGCAAATCATTTAAATGAGGTGTTTGCGCGTCAGCGCTGTTATATGGTGGGGGCGAACTTTTCCGGAGTTGATTGCGCGGCTGGAGCCATTGGCGCAGGAATATGCTACGGCCTGGCTCGAAGGGCGGCTGCAGGATCGGGAAAGCTATGGGCTGATGAATTTGATGTGGCGGTGTTTGAACTGGCAATGCAGGTGGGTAAGGAGCTGCTGGACTTGGGGTGATTACCGAAAATCAGTTTGCCAATGTGGCCACCCTGGCCGAGAAGCAGCGCCAGAATGAGTTTTATCTGGGCCGTGCCGAAAAAATCGGTGAAGCCATCGCCCTGTTGACCCGTGACAGTATCTGCCGGTTGTTACCGCACTCCGAGGTGTTACTGCCATTGTATCTGCTGTATCAACAACAGATTTTGTCACGCCAGCTTGAATGGCGGGCGACGCATCTGGATATTACTGCGGTATTGAAAGCCTTCTTATACCTGGTTGCGCCGTATCGCGCCGGAATTGCGCGCCATTTGCGTACCTTTGCCCATCATCGTCCGCGCCAAAAACCCGGACTATCAGCCGCCGGATGCCGACGAACTGGCCAGCCTGCCTGAATTGTCGTCGCGCTTTACCGGGATTCGACTGCAACCCCAGGCCGATTTATCTGCCTGCATCACGGAGGCACTGGAAGACGTGGCGGCCAATATTCCGGCGGCGGCGTTAAGCTTTGCCAGCCGCGTGAAGCTGGCCGTTTGCGTGCCAATGATGAACAGGCGGTCAGTGTGATGCTGCCCAAACCGGTGCAACAGGCATTTCACCGATATCCGGCCGCTGCCGGGGGCCGCGCTGAGCAGCCGTTGTCGGCTCTGAACTGGAAGCAGCAACAAACCGAATTTCAACAGCTGCCCGATCAGGCCTGGCTGTTATATGTGGTGCATGCGGTACAAATGTTGCAGCGCAGCAAGAATCAGCCCGATCAAAAATTTATTATCCAACGCCATACCGCTGCGCCTGATTTTGAACGTTCGGGCAGTCATTGCGATTACCGATATTACGGTGTGTGGGCAAGCAGCAGCTTCGTAACCCGTGATGCCGCATTTTATCAGAAAGTGAGTAAGGTAACATCGTATCTGACGCTGCAGATTATGTTATGTTTACGCCTACGGATTTGGTTATCGCTTGTATCACCAAGTCAGCAAAGAAATGCAGGTATTGCGTCAACAACGCCACCCTGGCGCTTTAGGCTATTCCTGGATAAAACAGCAAGATGATATGGCGATTATCTCGAAAAAACAGATGCGGCAAGAACGGCAGTCTTCCGTGCGCTAAGCGTGGCGCACGTGCTGTCGTTGTCGCGTGAGTGTCAATTCTGGTGTTTCGTCAAAGCCAAAATATGGATAGTATTTGTAGGTTAGACTTTAGTCTTAGTCAAAAAGTCTTAGTTTGTACCGAAGTCGCATCTACGCCTTAAAATTATTCACCCTGATTTTAAGGGTTGACGAGCGTGGGTTAAAAAATCGGTGGTGTGCGTGTGCCCCGCTCCGCAAATGTCCACACCGACAGGCACGGGGTGGTTAGCCGGCAAATATTTCTGGGCAATTATAGGTCGTCCCAGTCCTACCGAGCTGAAAACATCGCCGTTGACGGCCTGGGCGTTGGCAGCGACAGCACCTGTGACTGAATATAGGGTAGTTTGCTGGTACCGCCGGTGAAAAATACCACATCGATTTGTTGTTGTGTCAGGCCGCAGCTGTCAGCATATCGTGAATGGTGGCATTAATCCGCGCTTACATCGCTTTTACAATCTGGTTTAACTGTGTTTGTGTTATCTCCAGACCGAGCTCACGCTCGATATAGTCCAGTGTCATCTCGACGTCGCTTTGTTCGCTGAGGTGGATTTTTGTGCCTCACAGCTTTGCAGTATACGGTGGCCATCGCGGCGGTTATTCAGTACGGTCAGCAAACGTGAGGGGGGTGTTTTGTCGATGGCATCCTTTAACAGGTCCTGAATATAGTGGTGCTCTTTATTGGTATATAGCAGGTTGGATTTTTATGCCAAGTAGAAAGATCAATATAGGGCCATAGGCAGAGGGATTTGTTTGCCGGTCATGGTTTTCATTTTCGCTGCCCATGCCCAGCAGCGGCATGACTTTTTTCAGCGACAGCTTTGGCGGTCGATATCGGTACCGCCTATATGTACCCCTGCCGAGGCCAGAATATCATCCTTGCCATGGCTGGCCTGATTACCGATACGCAGAATGGTGAAATCGGAGGTGCCCCCACCAATATCGACGATAATGCCATATTTACCGGGATTGCTTTGTTTGAATGCGGTGGCAGCAGCAATCGGCTCGTATTGAAAGACAATATTTTTAAATCCCTGTGCCCGGGCAATGGCGGCCAGGGTGTCTTCGGCTTTTTTATCAATCTCGGGGTTGTCGTCATCAAAATGCACCGGGCGGCCCATAACTACATTTTCCAGTTCATGGCCGGCATGCTGTTCGGCCTGGTTTTTTAGGTGTTTGATGAAATACCCTGGTAACTGGGTAAATGGAACCATACGGTTAAATACCCGGGTCTGTTCATTCATCAGCGGTGACCCGAGCACGCTTTTAATTGCGATTAACAAGCGCCCCTCTTCATGTGCCAGATAATCTGCCATGGCACGTTTGCCGAAGTGTATTTGCCGGTCCTCTTCATTCATGAAAATTGCAGAACGAATGGCATGGCTGCCATCGGCTTCCAGAGGCACCAGTTCGGCCTGATTGTGTTTGAAAACCCCTAACGTAGAATTGCTGGTACCAAAGTCCAGACCGCAGTAATGTGTTTGCATGATATGAGTGTATCCTGTGGCGCAGTGATTCGATAAAAGCGGCGAATGATACCGCGACCGGAGCAGATGTCAAAAGTCTGTTGCTTGCTAGGCGGGGGTTTGCTATTGATAGCGTGATTAAAACGTACGGCAGAGTCTTTGCTGCATGGCGCATCAGCCTGAAATTGGCATTGTGTGATTGATGCCATCTGCTATTTTGATTGGTTTAGACGCAGGTGTTGCGCGGATAAGGATATCGCGAATGCCACAAAATATTGTACCGCCTAAGCCTCGGAAAATCCGGATGACAATTAAAATCAAAGTGATGCGAGATCGTTTTATGCAGATGACTGGTGGTTGTTTTTTGTTGTTGCCGGGGTATGTCATGCTGATGGTGATGCTTGGTTTGTTCCGTGAGGAGGGCTTGGGGGGAGTAGCATGGTTAACCAGTATAGTGCTGGTTAATTTTATGATAATGCTTTATCAATGGCATATGACCGAATAGGCACAGCATCGGGAGATTGTAGTTGTGATTGTTGAGGGTAATTATCCCGATGTGATGCATTACGCTGCTCGGCTCGGATAGCCAGTCTGCGAGATAGGCTTTAGAATACCGCTTTAGATGTTGTTGGTTGAAGCATGGAAGAGTTGTCGATTTTGTTATTGAATCTGGTCATTATTATGGCCGGTTATTTTTATATTTATCCGCGCTTTGTCGGTGCGAATGAATCCCGGCTGTTTATGCATGATCTGGTCGCCAGTGGGGTCGCGATTGTGGTGGCGGGATCGGTATATTACGGCAGTGGGCTGGAATTTAATCTGTTAATTGCCGATGCCAATTGGTTCTGGT
>CALNXP010000032.1:0-1596 GCA_942490555.1 uncultured beta proteobacterium
GGCCCGTTCCAGTGTCTTGCAAAGTGCCGTACCGACAAAACCGGTCGCGCCTGTGATGGCAATGAGCATCCTGACCTCTTTTAAGTTATATGATGTTTGTGAAAAGCATAGCGCATCCTGATACAGGCAGTAGTTGGATAGTGCATGGCAAAACCAAAATATAGGCATTTGCCGTCTGTTTGACGACTGTCCATGCGCCACGACAGGATTTGCGCAGGTTGACATAGTAGCGTGGTAATGAAGGTAATCGCCATATCAGTCGTATTGTGAAATGATCACCGATTCAATAGCGCCTATCTGCCAAATCATAATGGCGTCAGATTCTTCTGATTACGATAATTCGTTTTCATAATAGATAACAGGCGCGTATAAGATAGGTTTAATTCAGCGCGGATGCATCCAAAGCATGTTTACCCATTCAGTTAGTCTCTATTTTGCAGCGGTATTTATCTGGGGTTCGACCTGGTATGCCATTAAATTTCAGTTGGGGGTTGTTCCCCCGGAGCTCTCTGTGGCCTACCGATTTGCCCTTGCGGCTCTGATTCTGTTTGTCTGGTGTCTGGCGCGCGGGTTACCGATGCGGTTCAACAGGCAACAGCATTTCTGGATGGCGCTGCAGGGTCTTAACCTGTTTTGCCTGAATTATCTGATCTTCTACTGGGCGACTGCCGAGTTGACCAGTGGACTGATTGCGGTGATGTTTTCAACAATCGTATTGATGAATATTGTCAACAGTGCGCTGTTTTTCCGTAAGTCAATTGATGCGTCCATGGTCGCAGGGGCAATCACCGGACTACTGGGTATAATCCTGGTATTCTGGCCTGAGGTGGCCAATCTGCAGCAGAACAGTGGTGCACTCAAAGGCCTGATGCTTAGCCTGCTCGGTACATTCATCGCTTCGCTGGGGAATATGATCTCGGCCAGAAATCAGCGCGAGCATCTGCCGGTAATACAGGGGAATGCCTTTGGTATGGCTTATGGTGCGCTTATTCTGTTTCTGTTTGCGGCAGTTCAGGGCGTCAACTTCGTGTATGACAATTCACTCCCCTATAATCTGTCACTGCTCTACCTGGCTCTGTTCGGTTCAGTGCTCGCGTTTGGCAGCTACCTGACACTGCTGGGACGGATTGGACCTGAAAAGGCCGCCTATGCCACCGTACTGTTTCCTCTTGTGGCGCTGGGTATTTCCACCCTATTTGAAGGTTATGAGTGGAGTCTGATTGCAGCGGGTGGTGTGGCGCTGGTGGTGGCCGGTAATATATTAATCATCATGCCAAAGCGAATGGCATTACAGCTTATGACCCTGTATAGGGCTGGCCGGGCCAAGAATCAGTGATTGGCCAGTTAAGTAGTGGGTTTGTATTATTCCAAAGAGATTCGCTGCTTATGAAATCTCTATCATGACGGCACTGCGCAATCTGGTAATTAACTATGTCATTGCTTTCCTGTGTAAGCGTCCTAAGCCGTTTACTCACTGATTAACAGTTTTATTGCCATCGCCAATGTGGCCAGAATGATAGCCGGCTTGACCAGGGCAGCACCCCGTTTAATGACCATATTTGAACCGATGCGTGCACCGATAATCTGAGCAATTGC